>NZ_JBDUVF010000002.1:0-674915 GCF_039938935.1 Acinetobacter sp. WA-87
GTAATAAGGTTTTTTAGTAATGGTTTGCTGACCTGTTGCATCAGTTGTTACCAATGTAACTTCATTTCCTGAAATAAACGGGAGCTGCTTAACATCAAATGGACCTGAAGGCACGAGACCTGAATAAATTTTTTGCTGGTTAACGTATAAGTCCAGTGTAGAAGGTAGCGCCGCTGAACCGGAAAACTGTGGCAGCGCAGAAGTAATAATATCCCCACGTTGGGTATAGGCACTCGACCACTGCAAACCGGCAAGACGTACACTACTGCCCCAGTCAGAACTGTTGGAAATAAAGTCCCCTAGGGTATATATCCTGACTTTTTCAGGATCTACATATTGCCACTTGCTCTCTAAGCGCACCCACTTCTCATGGCTATAACTATTTTCATTACTACCGTTATATAAAACGCCTGATGAAAAATTACCAAGCGCGCTGTTGAAAATCCCTTCTGCCGAACCTGAGAAAATACTCTCATTATTAGTAATGGTGTGATACATGCTGTAATTCAGAATTGCAGCATTTAAAGGTTTCATTTTTAGTAAGTTGGTGTTTGTAGTCGGTTGACCAGTTAAGTCAACAGAATAGTCACTCAACATACTCGCAGGAACTTGTAAGTTTAGAGACTGCTCATTTTCCAGATACTTAAACTGGATTCCTTTCAGTTCATTAATACATACCCATTGGCTATCAGGGATATGCTCATCCATTTTCAGTCTTAAGGCTTTTAAGTCACTAGAACGAATATATAGTTTTTCATCTTTAGATTGTTTTACAGAAAACAAGTCTTCAGAGGTATTTGAATTAATAGAAATATTTAAAAATAGCTGAGTAAAAGTATGTTCTTGCTCTTGTCCATCCGTCTTTTCGTGCATATATTTATTATCGTTACTTATAGACTTAGGAACACTGGGAACCGCAGTGTTTGTATGATCTAAAAGTTGTTCAGCAAATAAATGTGCTGGAAAATATGCGACACATAAGACACCTATAATATATTTCATATAAGCCTCTTAAAGTGTGGTTTTTTTACCATTAACTGTTAGAGAAATACTGTATTTGTGATTTGGCTGATATGTAAAATTATTAATTGAGTAATTTTTTGATTTTCCGGAAAGAATATAACCATTTACGGTATTTACTTTAATCGGATAACTTTTATTCTCTGTGTTATCTACAAGAATTAAGTCATTTAAAAGTGCATGTCTGTTACCAATATTACTAATATTCAAGGAAGTATCATTTTGCTTCGCATCAATTTTCCAGTTCAGTTGGGTAATCGCATCTTTATTTACTACAAATACAGGTAATGATGAGCGAAGTAATACATTTACACCTTGAGATGCTTTACGACTATCGATAGGTTTTGGTAATTCATCAAGAATAATACGATAAGTTTTTTCACCAGAAATTGGTTCTGGCTTAATACGGACTACACGCAAATTATAAGAATCATTCGGTTTTAATTTTAAGAAAGGTGGACTAATTGCAATATCATCTGTTGGAATTAATTGATCTTGTCCAGCATTCTGAGTCCATTCAAATATACGTATTTGTAAGTCAGCACTTTCGTTCGACTGATTATATAAACTAATTGAGGACGCAGATTGATCACTCAATATTTCAACATTCACAGGAGAAAGACGTATTGAGGCAGCATTTAACATACTAGGCAAAAATAACAATAAAGTAGCAACAAAGATATTTTTTTTCATAACTTGCCCAGAATTACTTTTCTCAAATTAAGCTAGAGCTAGCTCTTACAAAAGAGCTAGCAACAACAATGAACAGAACTTATTTAAAAAATTAATAAGTCACAGTCACAGTTACTGTGTCAACATAGCTACCAGCGCTTGGCAAAGCTGAACCAGCAGGAAGACGGCCATACACGTTCACTGTTTGTACTGCACCACTACCAGTTCCACTATAAGCTGTTGTAGCAATTCCAATCGCGGTACCGCGGCCTGTATCTGAATACAAGTTATAAGGGATATATTCGTTACTTGTTGCCCCACCGATCATTCGTCGTTGAGTGGATAAAACATTTTGACCACCATCAAATGACAAAGTCCATGGCACAGTGTTGTTACAAAGGACTTTAATTGCTGTACCGCCTGTCGTTGTGGTATCTGCATCAACATTACTAGTCAGAGAACTTAAAGTACCAAAGTCCAAAACCGCATTTGTTGTGGTACCTGTTGCAGAGGTATTAAGGACACAACTATTTGTTACTGTCGCCTTAACAGTTAATGTCCCCGTTGCTGTAGCGGCATTTGCTGCATTAACAGAAATTAATGCTATAGCAAGTGCTGATAAATAAAAAAAAGTCTTTTTCATGGTCAAAACCTTTTGAATGAAATTGTCGAATTAATAGATATAAAAAAATTAACTCTTATCCTTACAATCATTTTATTTGACTGCTCTTTTAAAGCTTATTTTTTATTCCTATTTTTAAATATCATACATAAAAATAATTAAAATGCATGAGTTTGTTATTATTTTAATTTCCAACTAACAAAATACTGTTAATAAAACTTAATTTCCAATTATAAAAAAAGACGTGACAAAATTACAAATAATTGATTTATATTAATTTAAAAGAGATTCAACAATATTTACCTGTAAAAATTTAACCAAATATTTCAATCTATATTTTTATTGAATTTGGTCACATAAATCAATTTTTTAACCAAATAATTCACTTAAAATTAAAGTATTTTATTTTTTAATATATTTAAATAATACATTTAATATTAATTAAAAAACTTTATAGTTTAAAAATACAAAATAATGGTCAAAATAAAGGCCTCATACGAGACCTTTATTAAGTATTATTAAATAATTAAACGCTTAACATACTATTTAAAGTTTCAGAAACGTTTTTAGATTTCACTTTAGGCTGTAATGCCTGCAAAGCTTGTTGCACTTGCGTACGTTGAGGCTCTGCAAGCGTATACCAGCGTGACAATACCTGTAATAAACGTGAACCTAAAATTGGATTTTTCTCGTCAAGATATTGCGCAAGATTAATAAAGTGCGCTACACCAAAGCCCCAAGTATTTTCAGGGTTATTTGACAAGCCACCACTTACAGCACGAATACGGTTTGGCGTCGTTAGGTCATAATCAGGATGTTGAGTTAAATACTCGATTGTTTCTGCTGTCGCCTTTGGATTGGCTGCCTGAATCATAAACCATTGGTCTAAAGATAATGCTTCATCTTTAAAGCGGTCATAGAAATCAGCTAGGGCATTTTGAGCTTGAGGCGCATTTTGCCAAACTAATACACGTAAAGCACCTAAACGTTCAGACATATTGCCTGTGTTTTGATATTGCACATGTGCTAATTCAAATACAGTTTGGTCGCCCTGACGAGCCATCATCATCAGCATGATATTTTTTAATGCACGTACACCCATCGCTAAAGAAAATTCTTTTTGCTGGTCTGGGTCAAGGGTAAGGTAAGTATCTTTCCAGAATGAACCTAACTCTTGTGCTAATCGATTCAGCAAGGCCTCACGTTTTACATGAACATCGGCTGGTGCATAGTCCTGATCAATACGGCTACCCAAATAACCTTCACTAGGTACATCAAACAAACGAGATGCTAAAAGTGGGTCACGGCCAACTAACTCAGGCAAAGTGCTTTGAATAGCTTGAATATAAGTATCCGCAGAGTGATCTTCTAACAAAATACGTTCAAGCAAGGTTTGTGTTGCTTGCCATTGGTTAAAACCATTTGTTTCATGCTGAATCAAGAATGCTAATTCTTCATCACTGTAATCGAATATCAGATTTACAGGTGCAGAGAAATTACGTAGTAGTGAAACAACAGGTTGCTCTGTTACCCCTGTAAACTCAATAGTTGCTTCATCTTGGTCAAACAAATACACGCCATCTTTAACACCATTTACAAAGAGGCTTTCGCTTTGGAGTGTATATTGCTCGCCTGTTTTAGCATTAAATAGCGCTAAAGCTACAGGAATTGGAACAGCTTTTAAATTTGGATATTTAGGATGAGCTTTCAGACTTTGTTTAAAGCTTAAACGATAAGTTTGTGCTGCTGCATCGTACTCACCTTTTGCTTCAAGCTTTGGTGTACCCGGTTGGTTATACCAAGTTAAAAATGCAGATAAATCGACACCCGAACCTGCTGATAATGCAGCAACCCAGTCTTCTACAGTTACGGCTTGTCCGTCATGACGGCGGAAGTATTCGTCTGTTCCCTTACGGTATTTTTCTTTACCAAGTAAGGTCGACATCATGCGGTTAATTTCCGCACCTTTTTCATAGACTGTCGCAGTATAGAAGTTATTAATTTCTACAAAGTGGTCTGGACGTGGTGGATGCGATAATGGACCTGCATCTTCAGGAAATTGGTGTGATTTAAGTACAGCAACGTCATCAATACGTTGAACCGCAGCAGATTGTAAGTCTTCCGAGAAAGACTGATCACGGAATACCGTTAAACCTTCTTTTAAACACAGTTGGAACCAGTCACGGCATGTAATACGGTTACCTGTCCAGTTATGGAAATATTCATGGGCAATTACTGACTGCACACGCATAATCGCTGCGTCAGTTGTGTATTCTTCATCGGCAAGTACACATGAAGTATTAAAGATATTTAAACCTTTATTTTCCATTGCACCCATATTGAACTGGCTTACCGCAACAATCATATAGTTGTCTAGGTCATAGGCACGGCCGTAGTGTTCTTCATCCCAACGCATTGAATGCTTTAAAGCTTCCATTGCGATATGGCATTTTGGAATGTCTTTCTCAATGGCATAGATTTCTAAGGCAACATCACGTCCTTCCGAAGTCGTATAGCGATCTTTAAGTACAGCTAAATCACCAATAACGCAGGCGAATAAATAGCTTGGCTTTTTAGTTGGGTCTTGCCAAATCGCAAAGTGACGGTTTTCACCCGCTTCACCTGTTTCAAGCAAGTTACCATTCGCAAGTAATACTGGGTATTTTTTGTCTGCTTCTACACGAGTCGTAAAGACTGAAAGTACGTCTGGACGGTCTGGATAGAAGGTAATCTTGCGGAAGCCTTCAGGCTCGTTTTGCGTAACAAACAAATCGCCAGCTTTATATAAGCCTTCAAGCTGAGTATTGGTTTCAGGATGAATAATCACTTGAGTCTGTAAAATGGCTTCATCTGGTGCGTTAGTGATCACCAGTTGCTCACTATCGAGTAAATATTGTGCAGGAGTAAGCGTTTGACCATTGAGCTGAATAGATTGCAACTCAAGGTCACGGCCCAACAGCACCAAGTCTCCAGCAGTTTGACGCTTCATGACTAAAGTTGAATCAACAATTGTTTTATCGTCATAAACTTGAATATCAAGATTAATGGATTCAACCAAGAACGAAGGTTTTTGATAATCTTTTAAATAAACTGTTTGATCCGCCTGAACGGGAGGCTGTGCCGCAATATTCATCTTTATTCCTTATATACTTTTCGAAAACCGTAGTACGAATTTTATGAACTTGATCATACACATTCATACATACTATGTTTGCTTACCTTAATAAAATTAATGGGACTTGATTTATACATTTCAAATTAGAATCTGGTTTTATTAGCACAGATTAGACCAAAATTACGATAATCGTTGTTTATATAATCAATCTATACAATAAAAATAAAACTCCTTTCGCTTTTAACATTTTTTAGGAGCTGCTTACATTTTAGGCATGGTTCTTGCCTTATTGAATATACCAGTATAAGTATTTCGATCAGAACAAGAGGTAGCTACTATGGAATTAAAAACTTATTTACATCGTTTAGAAAATATTAAAGCTATTCATGATCTAGATGCAGCGGGACTCGACCATCACGTGATTGCCGTGTTTTTAACTGCTGAAGGTATTTCAATGACTGCTCAGGAGGTAACAACTATCGTTAATACTTATGACGCATTAGGTAAAGTGAAATTACCAAGTAAAAAAGTACAGGCGCTTATTAATGCTAAAAAACTTGGACAACATGATGAGAGCTTGCCGTGCCCTGTTTAATCTTAACTTTTAATCTCTTATGAAAACCTAAAGTCAAAATAAAGATTTTAGGTTTTCTATTTTTGCACCAAACAAAAATACAATCTCAGCTATCGGCAATGCGGCTGTGTATAATAGGTCAATCATGATTGATTTAAGTGTTCGGAGCGAAATGGCCTTACAAATTCTACAGAAACAGCTAGATGAAAGTAGCCATTGCCCACTCTGCCAAGCTTCAATGTATTGGGTAGATGCCGAACAATTTGAGCAAGACATTCAGTTTCATGAATGCAGTCATTGCCAGCATCGTGTATTTAAAGACACAAAAATGACGTGTCACTGTGACCAATGCACTAAACAAAGAAAGAAACTTTTACAGCAAACCCGCTTACAAGAACAACGCCAGTTTAAGTCAAAAGATCAACCTCAACGTAGTCTGGAGCAACTTAGTTTTTTAAATAAACTTTTTCTGCTTAGCCTGCTCGATGATTATGCACGTGACGATGTTGCGCATGACGAATATATTCACTGGGACCAAATAAAATATCAGCCTATTACACCCAACTGGATGTTCCAAAACCATCTCATTAAACAGCTTCATAAAGATGGGATTTTAAATGCACAGGATCAATCTGACGAACCACAGTGCTTTTATTTAAACATTCGCCTAGACGGCTATAGTGACCCAAGTTTATACAGTGTAGCCCAACAACTACGTCTCTGGTTTTATGAAAACTTAAGTCTTGGTATTCCATTTCGTAGTGCCGATGAAGTGAAAGATGTCCTTTTTCAGGTGCTCTATCAAGAAATTATCCAGTTTATGCAGTTCTACTGCCGAACATGGGGTATTCAAATTGCGGGTAGCTCTAACTTTCAAACTTTTTGCTACCGTTTAATGGACTCATTGGCGATTGGTCAAATTTATTATTTGATTCAAACTGCACTCGAATATCTTTATAAGCAAAAAGCTCTACAGCCACGTAATGAAAAGTTTATTAATACCAATTTATTAAAGAAAACTTTAGAGCAATATCGGGAACGGGCTTTAGCTGAAAAGTGGGAAACTTCAATGTTGCCACGCCCTTACAATATCCCCTACAGTAAAATGAGCCACATTTTGTTTAACCGCTTTTTAGGTTATGACGAACACATTTTTGTACAACCTGTATGGAAAGCATGGCGAAAAATTGAACCTCGGTTAAACTTTTACTCAGTTAAACGTTGTATGCATTGTGGTTCAAATGATTTAAGTGTTGATTATGATGCAGCAGATTATGTTTCTTTGATTTGCGAAAGATGTAAGCATCAAGATCACTATTTTACCCGTTAAATGTTACTTCTGGCTTAATAAGGATGATCAGATGACTTCAACATCAAACCTCATTGAACAGGTGATTGAAGCTTGGCAAAACATGCAGGCACAAACGCCTCTTGTTCAATGCATTACCAATAGCGTTGCAGCCAACTATACAGCCAATGTGTTACTGGCTTCTGGTGCCTCACCGGCAATGATTGATAATCCTTATGAAGCAGAAAGTTTTACCAAAATTTCATCGGCTTTAAGCATTAATTTGGGGACGCCGACTTCAGAGCAAATGCAAGCCATGCAAATCTCTGCTAAAACAGCACAACTTAACAATATTCCTTGGGTACTTGATCCGGTAGGCTACGGTCCAATTTTAGCTTGGCGTAGTCAAATGACAGACGAGCTTTTACAGTTCAAACCAAGCGTTATTCGTGGTAATGCTTCAGAAATCAGTACGCTTGCAGGCAATCAGGTTCAATCTAAAGGTGTAGACAGCACTTTAAGTAGTGATCAAGCCTATCAACAAGCTGTTTCTCTCTTAACACATGCAAGCTGTATCGCTATTTCTGGCGAGTCAGACTATATCCTGTCTCATGAAATAGATGCAGTGATTCAAGTAAACGGCGGAAGTCCTTTACAACCTAAAATTACCGCAACAGGCTGTGCTTTAGGTGCGTTAATTGCCGCATATAGCGCTGTGACAACACCAACCATTGCTGCTCTTTCAGCTCATGTTCATTTTGCAATTGCAGGTAAACTTGCAGCAAATCAAGCGCAAACCATGGGAAGCTTTAGTAGCATCTTTATGGATTATATCCATATGCTAGATGACAACCTGATTGAACAATACGCAGATATCAAACTTTTAAACATACAGGCATAACCTAAGCTATGCCTGTATCAGATTAGACTCACTTTAGAAGTAAGTAAATGTCGGTAACAAGGTCGCACTCGTTCACTTCGTGCACAAAGTTGTGATAGTGAAAGAAAACTGGAAAATCCCCTGCTTCTTCTGGTTGCTCAGGTAACCAGTTTCTAAAGATGTAATACACGCTATCTTTAATCTGGTCATGGCTACCCAAATGTCTTACGGTTGCATAGCGCCCCGCAGGAATTTCACCTGTCTGCACGCCGTAACTATTTTCAGGTACAGTTTTTTCAATTGAACCTGCAATATCAAACCGAAATTCATCAGATGGTGTCTGATCTGGGTCAGCAAAAGGAATACCATAAGTTCTAGACTTGGTTACAGGCGATAAACCTGTTTCTTTGCGCCAAGCAATAAAACGCGCAGCTGTTTCCAAGACTTTATCTGGACTTCCTAAATGCGATAGATAGGCAATCTTTTCAGCAGGACGCTCAACAATATTTACATTCATTTTTAGCTCACTTTTTGGAATCGTAAAAACAAACTTCTGGTGCCAAGATTCCCAGTCCGGTTTATCTCTAAAAGCGCGAGGAGTTTGATCAAATGAACGTTTAAATGCACGAGTAAATGCCTCGGGACTGTCAAACCCTGCTTGTAATGCAATCTCAATAATCTTGAGATCGGGTTCAAAAGCCAGTTGAAAAGAGGCCCGCTTTAAACGAGAAAGTTGAATAAACTTCATCACATTTAAGCCAATATGAATGGCAAAAATACGATGAAAATGAAACTTAGATAAGGCCGCAATCTGGCTCAATCGATCAACATCTAAATCTTCATCTAAATGTCTTTGAATATAGTCGCAAACCAGTTGCAGCTTTTGTGTATATACAGCCATACATTCATGTCTGTTCATTCGATAGCACTACTTTTACATAGTGCTAATCGCTATTCTTGATCGAAATTGCGCTTTTTATAGTTATACAACTTGCTTGAAATAATCTTCTCTTGGCATGTCAACAAGCTCAACGCACAATTGAATTTCTTTATTAAACTCTTGTTGTAAATATTTTTTGTTGCTAAGCACCGCTAATAACTGCTCACCCATAAGCTGTTTTTGTTCAGCCGTTCTTCCCGACAAAATATAGACCTTTGCATGAATATAGGCTTGATCAGTTCCTAAGCCAATGAGGAAAACATCATCTTTACGTGCACGGCTTTTAATGTCTTCTGGACTAAATAACTCTGTCTCAATCAGTGTGCTATTAATTTCTTCAAGTAATTGTTTTGCGTTTAATCCAGTTAAGTTTTCTGAATAATCGACTACTACGTGCGGCATAGCCACCTCAATTTATGTAATAAGTAATTAAGCCAATCAAACTTTATTCAATAAATAATAAAGCTAATCGAACCTGATCATATCCCATTCGAGGACTGGTTGCTTCAACAATTGGTCTTAGTTTGATCGAACCATCATCAGAAAAATGATCTGGATTCTGACGTTTTTTCAATTTCTTATAAATTTTACGGACTTCTTCAACCACTTCTTCACCAGGATGAGCAACCGAAATATCCAGCTTTTGTTCTTTATGAAGTCGAGCCAAGTGATTAATAATCGTCGCTGGTGTCAGGCCACGTTCATGCGCGATGTCTTCAATTTCATAGCCTTCTTCAAACAATGCACGCGTTTCATCTAGCGTTGCCGTAGCGTAATTTTGCTTGCCACCTTTTGAGAGTTTCTTCTCATTACGAGAAATCTCAGTTTCGTTTAAGGTGCCGCCACAATGACGAATAAAGGCTTTATGCTGAGCCGTTAAATCTACATCTGCAAAGTTATCTTCGGCTTCAGCCGATAACTCCTGAAAACGGCGATCCGCTTTGACCGCTAAACTATCTAACTCTAAAGCTTGTTCATTAATACCTAATAACTTTAATCCAGTTAAAGATTTTAAGCGCGACAATGCTACATAACCCTGACCCTTTTCGAAGGTGTTCATGAGGTTAATTTCTGCAGCTTCTAAAGTCATACCCTGACTTTTATGAATAGTAATCGCCCACGCTAAACGAAGTGGAATTTGCTGAAAACTTGCAATCACTTTGCCTGCTTCATTTTCAACTGACCATGTTTCAGGGGCAACGAGCAATGTCGTGCCATCGGTTAGTTTTACTTTCGGCAGTAAGCCATTTTCGTCATCTTCTTCAAAGCCGATAACTTCACCCAAGCTTCCATTGATATATCCCATATCAAAGTTGTTTTTGACAAACATAACTTTGGCATGCTTTTTCAGTGTGAGTTCTTCTGGTGCGCGTACCGAGGATTTTAAAGTTTCTACCAGTTTCTCATTACCATCTAAAACGGCATTAAATTGATGCCCTTCATTATCAATTTCATTTAAATGCTGATAATTGATATTGTCGACATCCATATTGTGCGTATAAAGACGAGTAAAGGTCTCACCAATATCATGCGAACGCGATTGACGTAATGCGTGTAAATGATCTGCTTGAATATTTTGCGCACGGATGGCATTTAAAATCTGGTTAAGAATTTCATCGTCTTGACGGTGTTGCTCTGTTAAATAACATACACGGAATTTGGCTTCGACCCATGCATCTGACATAAAGCAGAACTTGTCACGGTTGGCTTCACCGTTACGTCCTACAGGCGGCAACTGGAAGAAATCTCCAGCCACAATGACTTGAATGCCACCAAATGCCTCATCACTTTCTTTAAAAAATTTTAGGACTTGATTGACCAGATTAAGCTGCTTGGCATGTAGCATCGAAATTTCATCGATAACGAGAACTTGCGCATTTTCAAGGTGTTCCTTGAGATATTTACGCTCTTTCATACGTTTTAGGTCATCGTCAGTTAACTGATCTTTAATACCGATGCCCGCCCACGTATGAATGGTCATGCCATTCATATGCGTTGCCGCAATACCTGTAGATGCTGTAATAGCCACAGGTACTTTACGTGCTTTTAGATATTGGATGTACTGATTGAGTGTATAGGTTTTCCCTGCACCAGCCGAACCGGTTAAAAAAACATTTTCACCTGCTTTGAGCAGTTTAAGCGCAGTTTCCTGTTTCATAATCTCATATGTACATCTTCAACAGCCCATAGCTTAACGATTTTCCCGAAAAAATTAAATGAATGCGCCAAATTTTATATAAAGTCATTAAAAATCAATAATTAAATCCTAAGCAATATTTGGTAGGTTTTTGGTAGGTAGGAAAATAATCTTCAGATCACAATACTAAGCCCATGGTGAGGCTCACCTGTAATAACAAACAATGGATTTATGGAAAAAGGAATCACTCCATGGCTTTTAAAAATATTGCAGATCAAACAAACGGTTTTTATATTCCTTGCGTATCACTCTTTGGACCAGGATGTGCTAAAGAAATTGGTACGAAGGCGCAAAACCTCGGCGCAAAAAAAGCATTAATTGTGACCGATGAAGGCTTATTTAAATTTGGCGTTGCAGACCTTATCGCAAACTATTTAACTGAAGCAGGCGTTTCGAGCCATATTTTCCCGGGTGCAGAACCTAACCCAACCGATATTAATGTTCACAATGGCGTGAAAGCCTATAACGACAATGGCTGTGACTTTATTGTGTCTTTAGGTGGCGGTTCATCTCACGACTGTGCCAAAGGTATTGGCCTAGTTACTGCAGGCGGTGGTCATATTCGTGACTATGAGGGCATTGATAAAAGCAAAGTGCCAATGACACCACTGATTGCAGTAAATACAACGGCTGGTACTGCATCTGAAATGACTCGTTTCTGTATTATTACCAATACAGACACTCATGTAAAAATGGCAATTGTTGACTGGCGTTGTACCCCTCTCATTGCAATTGACGACCCGAAACTCATGATTGCAAAACCGGCTGGTTTAACCGCTGCGACAGGTATGGATGCGTTAACCCATGCAGTTGAAGCATATGTTTCTACGGCAGCAAACCCAATTACCGATGCGTGTGCAGAAAAAGCAATTACGATGATTAGCCAGTGGCTCCAACCTGCTGTCGCAAACGGCGAAAATATCGAAGCACGAGATGCGATGAGCTACGCACAATACTTGGCTGGTATGGCATTTAACAACGCGTCATTAGGCTATGTTCATGCCATGGCACACCAGTTGGGCGGTTTCTATAACCTACCTCACGGCGTATGTAACGCAATCTTATTACCACACGTATGTGAATTTAACTTAATTGCTTGCCCAGATCGTTACGCAAAAATCGCCGAGTTAATGGGTGTAAGAACTCACGGGTTAACAGTGATGGAAGCTGCCTATGCTGCAATTGACGCCATTCGTAAACTGTCTGCATCGATTGGTATTCCATCTGGCTTAACAGAGTTAGGTGTGAAAACCGAAGACCTTGCAGTGATGGCAGATAATGCTCAAAAAGATGCATGTATGCTGACCAACCCTCGTAAAGCTAATCATGCTCAAGTTGTGGAGATTTTTAAAGCAGCACTTTAATCCTGATGTAATGGCATGTCCCTCTAGTAAGTCAAATCCCTCCGACCGTTGACTTACTTTTTTGGGGAATACTTAGCTCCAGCGGTATTCCCTTTTTTTAGAACCTATACTCCAACCTTCTCCAAACCTGATTGACAATTTACCCATTTCATTGAAGGATACTCTGCATGTCTTAATTACAATAGCCCGATAACAATGAATACACCTTTAGCTACTCAAACTTATGTTCCAGATATTTTAGGTACTGGCTACGAACAGCTTACCCTCAACTTTCCTGATGATTATGAAGGTAAAGTTGTAGCCACCTTAGTCCGTAAAAAAGCCGCTCAACCGACTCAAAAAGCCGTACTGTATATTCATGGTTTTTTAGATTATTTCTTTCAAACCGAAATGGCTGAGCAATTTAATGCTTATGGTTATGACTTCTACGCACTTGATTTAAGAAAATATGGGCGTTCAAAACTGCCTCATCAAATTTTCTATAATGTGCATGATTTAAATGAATACGACGCCGAAATTACTCAAGCATTAGAGATCATTGGCGAAGAACAGCACACCCAAGTCTTACTTGCTGGGCATTCGACTGGCGGTTTGACAGCAACGCTTTATGCAACCCATCACCCGAATCACCCTCTAATTAAAGCACTATGGGCAAATAGTCCGTTTTACGACTTCAATTTAAGTCTCGTCGAAAAGAAATTTGGTATTCCAATGCTCAGTCGAGTAGGAAAATATCTGCCAAAAGTTAAATTTCCAAGCCAACTGAACAAATGGTACGCCACCAGTCTTCATAAAAAATATCAAGGTGAATGGGACTTCAACCTCGACTGGAAACCTGCATCTGTTTCTACAGTTCAACTCAGCTTTATTCACGCCATTCATACGGCTCAAAAAGAGATTCATCGCGGAGTTAAGCTAAACGTTCCTGCACTGATTATGCACTCGCACCAAACTAAAAACCCTAAAAAATGGGGACCAGATGCGACTCAAAGCGATATCATTTTAGATGTTAAAGACATTGCCAAATTTGGTAAAAAAATGAAAGGCGATGTCTCTGTAGTTTCTATTCACAATGGATTACATGACTTAGTGCTTTCAGGCCAGCCAGTACGGGAACAAGTCTATCAACAATTGTTCCAGTGGCTAGATCAAAAAATCACCTAACTGAGTTTAGGTGAGTCAAGGTATTTCACCAGCAGTTGATGCGCAGGATGTTCACTCGGTACTAATTCCATAAGGCGTTCTACCGCATCAATTGCTTCAGGAAAATGAGCTAAATGCTTAAGTAATAAATCTGTTTCTTGTGTTTTAAAAATTGCATCGCTCAAGCGTGATTCAAGACAGTCACGCCATGCACATAAAAACGGACTTTCCGTTTTTGCCAGAAACACACCTGTGTAAAGCTGCAAAGCAGAAGCCGCATATCCCGCATCTAGTGCTTGTTCAGCTTGTAAAAAATCGGCTTCAACGTGTACAAGTAATCGATATGGACGTGAACCTAACAGACCACCCAAAATATCGCGTAGTTGAGACATTTCAGCTTTAAGTGTGCCCATGCTGACTTTACGTTCACCATAGAGCGCCTGATAAAGATGCTCTAATGTTAAGCCATATGGACATAGTGCCAATATGGTTAAAATTTCAATTTGACGCGGTGTTAATAACAGACTTTTGCCATTAAATTTAACTTGTGGTGTCGAAAAAGCACGAATATGTAATTGCTGGCGCTGCTGCTCTAGCAAAGCGGATTGAATAATGGATGCACAACGTTCAGCAGCCAATATTCCTAAACTATTATGATTCTTCCAAGTGGTTGATAAATCAACGACACCTAGGGTCTGTTTTGAGTATGGGTCGATAATCGGTGCTGCATAACACACCCAATCATGAATCGATTCCATGTAATGTTCGTTTGAAAAAACACAGCTTGATTGTTGAGTTTTTAAAGATAAAGCTAAGGCATTCGTACCAACAAATTCTTCACGCCACTGCCCACCCTGCACAAAATGCACACGTTCAGCAGCACTTTGCATTTGAGCACTTGTTGCCGTCCAGATAATCGTACTGCCGATATCACCGACAGCAATCACCATTGAAGATTGCTCTGCAATATGACGTAAGTCGTCGGCACATTGGCTTAGAGCCATATCTAAAGCGTTTTGTGAAGCAGTTTTTTTCTCGACTAATGGAGCAGCAAAACGTTCTTTAGGAATCGCAGCAGAAGCTGATCGTTCCCACGAGCTTGCAATACTTTGGCCGAGTTTGGCAGCATTCTGAGGAGAGAGACTATTTTGCGTGCGCAGTTGATCAATCAACGTCCGTTGCTGCAATAAATCCTTTTTTGTGAACATTTGTAAATTCCTTATATATCCACATTTCTATTCCAACCTTTCTCCAACCTTCTTCTTTATATCCTAATTATACAAAGTACGAAAGTACCTACTGACAGGGTTCTTGTTAGTCTTTAGTCCTAAAAAGCAAAGGAATATTTATATGCGCTATATCGATCCAAATCAACCAGGCTCAAAAGTTCAATTTAAATCACAATATGAAAATTTTATTGGCGGTGAATGGGTAGCACCTGTAAAGGGTGCATATTTTGACAATGTATCTCCTGTTGACGGAAAAGCTTTTACACGTATTCCACGCTCAAGTGCCGAAGATATTGAGCTCGCTCTAGATGCAGCGCACAAAGCAAAAGCAACATGGAATAAAGCATCACCAACGGTACGCTCAAATATCCTTTTAAAAATTGCTGATCGTTTAGAAGCAAATCTTGAAATGCTTGCTGTTGCAGAAACTTGGGATAACGGTAAAGCAGTCCGTGAAACTTTAGCAGCTGACCTTCCGCTTGCGATTGACCATTTCCGTTATTTCGCTGGATGTATTCGTGCTCAAGAAGGTGGTATCTCTGAAATTGATGAAGATACAATTGCATATCATTTCCACGAACCACTTGGTGTAGTTGGTCAAATCATTCCATGGAATTTCCCGATTTTGATGGCAGCATGGAAACTGGCACCTGCTTTAGCTGCTGGTAACTGTGTCGTGATTAAGCCAGCTGAGCAAACGCCAGTGGGTATTTTGTTGGTGGCTGAACTGATCCAAGACATTTTACCGCCGGGTGTACTTAATATTGTCAATGGTTTCGGTTCAGAAGTCGGCCGTCCTTTAGCGACAAACCCACGTATTGCAAAAATCGCATTCACAGGTTCAACCCAAACTGGACAAATGGTGATGCAATATGCGACTGAAAATATTATTCCAGTCACCTTAGAACTTGGCGGTAAGTCCCCAAACCTTTTCTTTGAAGATATCATGGATAAAGAAGATGACTTCTTAGAAAAAACGCTTGAAGGTTTTGCGATGTTTGCCTTAAACCAAGGTGAAGTATGTACTTGCCCTTCTCGTGCTTTAGTACAAGAAAGTATTGCTGATCAGTTCTTGGAAATGGCAGTCGAGCGTGTAAAACGTATTAAAACTGGTCATCCACTTGATACTGAAACGATGATTGGTGCTCAAGCATCACTACAACAACAAGAGAAAATCTTACGTTGTATTAACACTGGTCGTGAAGAAGGTGCAGAACTCTTACTTGGTGGTAGCGGCCGTAAAGAAGTAGGCGATGGTTACTATGTCGATCCGACTATTTTTAAAGGTCACAATGGCATGCAAGTTTTCCAAGAAGAAATTTTTGGACCTGTACTTGCTGTAACAACATTCAAAGACTTTGACGATGCAATTAAAATTGCCAATGACACCATGTATGGTTTAGGTGCAGGTGTATGGTCACGTTCAGCTCACATTTCTTATCGTGCGGGTCGTGCTATTGAAGCGGGCCGTGTTTGGACAAACTGCTATAACATCTACCCTGCACATGCTGCATTTGGTGGCTACAAGAAGTCTGGTATTGGCCGTGAAAATCATAAGATGATGCTAGATCATTATCAACAAACTAAAAACTTGTTGGTGAGTTATTCAACCAAACCAATGGGCTTCTTCTAAGTTTCGCACCAAGTTGATACCAAACTATCAACACTAGAAAGAAGTAAGGTCATTCATGATACAAGAAGCCAGTAATTTAGATTACTGGCTTCTTTATTTTGTACTGTTAGTTCTCAAGTTTTTACTATGTGGAATAAAAAACCGTCACCTAATATTTAAAGCAATTTATTTAGGCATTGCTTTTGCATTAATTCATACAAACTAACTCGCAGGAGTATTGTATGAATCAACCAGAAACAGCTTCGGTCATTTCTTCAGGCACAGAAGTCTCATCAGCAGAATATTTTGCTCAGCGTCAACTCAAACAAGGCACGGTTGGTTGGTTACTCCTGATTGGTTTAGGCGTAGCTTATGTGATATCGGGTGATTTTGCCGGCTGGAACTTTGGTATTGCTCAAGGTGGTTGGGGTGGCATGTTTATTGCCACTGCACTCGCCGCCTTGATGTACCTATGTCTATGTCTTTCTATGTCAGAAATGTCCACCATGATGCCGACAGCAGGTGGCGGTTATAGTTTTGCACGTGCTGCTTTTGGTCCTTTTGGGGGCTATTTAACAGGAACAGCCATTTTAATTGAATACGCAATTGCCCCTGCTGCTATTGCCGTATTTATTGGTGGTTATTGCGAATCTTTATTTGGCATAAATGGCTGGATGATTTACCTCGCCTGCTACGCCATTTTTATGGGCATACATCTGAAAGGTGCCGGCGAAGCTTTAAAAATCATGTTTGCGATTACACTTGTCGCAGCAGTTGCTCTGGTCGTGTTTATTGGGGCAATGATTCCACACTTTAATGCACAAAATTTATTTGATATTCCAGTTGGAACAGGTATTGGCGCAAGCAGTTTTCTACCTCATGGCTATTTAGGCATCTGGGCCGCTGTTCCTTTTGCAATCTGGTTTTTCCTTGCAGTTGAAGGTGTTCCATTAGCAGCCGAAGAAGCGAAAGATCCAGCCAAATCCCTCCCACGCGGTTTAATCGGTGCAATGCTTATATTAACGGCGTTTGCCATGCTCATTTTATTCTTGGGTGCGGGCGCAGCAGGTGCAAGTACTTTACAAAACTCAGGCGCTCCGCTCGTAGATGCTCTGGTTAAAGTTTATGGCACCAACACTTGGCTTGCGACTTTCGTAAACTTTGTCGGTTTAGCAGGTTTAATCGCGAGTTTCTTTTCAATCATCTATGCCTATTCCCGTCAAATCTTTGCACTGTCACGTGCTGGCTACTTACCAACGTCACTCTCTTTAACCAATAAAAATAAAGCGCCTTATCTGGCAATTATTATTCCGGGTATTATCGGGTTCTTGCTTTCACTCACCAAAGAAGGCGATTCACTGATTTTAATAGCGGTTTTTGGTGCCACAATTTCTTATGTATTGATTCTTTTATCCCACATCAAACTACGCCTCTCTAAACCAGATATGCCTCGTCCTTATAAAACTCCTGGAGGAATCGTTACTTCAAGTATTGCCTTAGTTCTAGCAATCGCTGCTGTCGTTGCGGGCTTTGTTGTTAATCCGAAAGTTTGGTTTATTGCTGCCGCTATTTATGTCGTATTTATTGCTTACTTTTTATTCTATAGCCGTTATCATTTAGTGAAAGGCACACCAGAAGAAGAGTTTGCAAATATTAAAGCCGCAGAACAAGAACTATAAAAAGGATGTAACTATGAGTTATCGCAATATTGTCGCCAATCAACAGTATCACTTTGCTGACTTGAAGACCTTGATGGCAAAAGCAACGCCGTTACGTTCAGGTGATGAATTAGCAGGTGTAGCGGCCAGAGATGCAACCGAACATGTTGCGGCACAAATGACTTTGGCCGATGTACCACTTAAAACTTTTTTGAATGAGGTTGTGGTCGATTACGAAACTGATGAAATTACACGACTAATTATTGATGAACATGATCTGGCAGCCTTTGCCCCTATTTCACACTTTACAGTAGGTGATTTTCGAAATTGGTTACTTGGTGAAGAAGCCACTGCACAAAGCTTAAAAGCCTTAGCGTCAGGTTTAACTCCAGAAATGGTGGCTGCTGTCAGCAAAATTATGCGCAATCAAGATTTAATTTATGTCGCCAGCAAATGTGAAGTGGTCACCCAGTTTCGCAACACGATTGGTTTAAAAGGCCATCTTTCTACCCGTTTACAACCGAACCACCCGACCGATGATGTGCTCGGTATTTCTGCCAGTATTTTAGATGGTTTAATGTATGGCAATGGCGATGCTGTGATTGGCATTAACCCCGCCACAGATAATCTTCATAATTTGTCAGAGCTACTAAAATTACTTGATCATGTCATTCAGGAATATCAAATTCCGACACAATCTTGTGTTCTCACACATATCAGCTCAGGCATTCAACTTGCTGAAAAAAATGTGCCGATTGATTTAATGTTTCAATCAATCGCTGGTACTCAACTGGCAAACGAAGGATTTGGAATTTCACTCGATTTACTACAAGAAGGATATGAAGCCACACTCGCACTCAAGCGCGGAACCATTGGACAAAATGTTATGTACTTTGAAACGGGTCAAGGCAGTGCCATATCCAGCAATGCTCATCACGGCGTTGATCAGCAAACATTAGAAACGCGTGCTTATGCAGTAGCTCGTAAATACAATCCGCTTTTAGTGAATACAGTCGTTGGCTTTATTGGTCCCGAATATCTTTTTAACGGTAAACAAATTATACGTGCAGGACTAGAAGACCACTTCTGCGGCAAGTTACTTGGTGTGCCAATGGGCTGCGACATTTGTTACACCAACCATGCCGATGCTGACCAAAATGATATGGATGTTCTACTTACTCTGTTTGGCGCTGCGGGCATTAACTTCATTATGGGAATTCCAGGTTCAGATGATGTCATGCTCAATTATCAAACGACCTCGTTCCATGATGCCCTCTATTTAAGACAACTCCTCGGTTTAAAACCCGCTCCTGAGTTTTCAGCTTGGCTTGAACAACAAGGTATTTTTAAACAGCAAAACTCTCAAATTTGTTGGGCAGACCACATGCCTGACCAATTCTCTCGTCTGCTCATGAACTAGGGAGAACGCCATGAAACTGAAGCGTGATATTCAATATCCATCTTCTACTCATCAAGACCAGTGGGAAAAACTCAAACAGTTTACCGATGCCCGTATTGCTCTGGGCCGTGCAGGTTGTAGCATCCCTACACAAGCCTTACTTGAGTTCCAGTTATCTCATGCACAAGCAAAAGATGCGGTTTATCAAGATATGGATGTTTCCTATTTATCTGAGCAATTAGCACAAAGACAGCTGCAAAGTCTTCATGTCCACAGCAACGCACCTAATAAGGAAATCTATCTTAAACGTCCAGATTTAGGCCGTCAGCTTTCAAACCTATCAAAAGAAGCCTTAATTAAGAAGTATGCAGAAAATCCGCAACAATATGATGTTTGTATTGTGGTCGGTGATGGACTCTCAGCAAGAGCGATTGAAGCGAATGCTATTCCATTCATTACCGCGCTAAGTGAACAAGTTCAGCAAGAAAACTGGACTCTTGCACCCATTGCACTGGCAACAGGCAGTCGGGTTGCTTTAGGTGATGAGGTTGCTGAAATCTTTAAAGTATCCATGCTTGTTATGCTCATTGGTGAGCGCCCAGGTTTAAGCTCTCCTGATAGTATGGGAATTTACTACACGTGGAATGCATATTCAGGCTGCCTCGATGCCAAACGTAATTGTATTTCCAATGTCCGCTCAGCAGGCTTAAGTATTCCTGTTGCAGTACAAAGGTTAATCGCACTCATGAAAAAGTCAAAACAACTTGGCTTTTCAGGCGTTAATTTAAAAGATGAACATCAACTTGCAGATATAGGCCTTGAGACAACTCAAAAGCTATTATTTTAAAAGATGGAATATGCAAACAGATTCACTCAAAATAGGTAATCGTTTGCATAACAACATTATCTTAACGAAAAATATCAATTTTCAGGTATTGACGATTTATACAGATATTTTCTTCTTTATATTTATCGCTATACTCCACCTATTGATCTTCTATGAATCATTTGTATGAGCACAACAAACGCCTTCCCAAAAACTATTTATGCCATTCAGCATCTTGCTTTCGAAGACTTAGGTTCATTAGAAGATGTCTTTTATCAACTTGGCTTCCGCGTCCGTTATTTTGAAGCGGGTGTAGATGATTTAACTGCTGCTTTTGCACATGATGGATTAACTATTATTTTAGGTGGTCCAATCGGGGTTTATGAAACTGAAGATTACCCATTTTTAAAAGATGAAATTGCTTTACTAAAACAACGCTTAGCAGCAGATAAACCTACACTTGGGATATGTTTAGGTGCGCAGCTAATTGCTTATGCACTTGGTGCAAAAGTATATGCCGGTCATCAAAAAGAAATTGGTTGGAGCCCACTGAGCTTAAGTTTACGCCCTAATCAGGTATTATCTCCTTTACTTAATAATGTTCATGTCCTACATTGGCATGGTGATACTTTCGATCTTCCTGAAAATGCTGCCCTTTTGGCTAGCTCAGATATTTATACCAATCAGGCATTTGAAGTTGGTAATAATATTCTCGCGTTGCAGTTCCATATTGAAACTACTGAAGAACATTTTGAAAAATGGCTTATTGGCCATACATGTGAACTTCGTAATGCTGGAATTTCTATTTCTAAATTGCGCGAGCAAAATATAGAATATGCATCTGCACTTGAACATGCTGCATTTGAGGTTATTCAAAAATTCCTTAAACGCATTGGATATAGTGGCTAATTTTTAATTCAATATATTAGTTAAAGTATATCCATAAAGCCAAATGCTTATTTTTCACCCAGAGATGGATTATTAATCTGTTTTTGGGAACCTTTATAATTAATTTCCGTGTATTATTAATTTATTAACTTTGTAACATAAAATAAACGCTGATTTATTATGGAAATCCTGAAATTTATTAAAAGCTTTAATACAGTGAACACATATTTATTGCTAGCATCGCTTCTTCTTATAATTATTGTTCTTTATTTCTATGTGGTTAATCCGGCTTAACTTATTTGCCAAAGCATAATATCTGTAAGAAAGCATTTATAAAAAAGCCCAACTAAGTTGGGCTTTTTTATAAATGCTATTTACTCAAAACATGCTTGTTCGTCTTGCGAAAAAGTAAGAGATAATTAATCTCGACTATCTACTCACAACATGTTGTTCGTCTTGCGAAAAAGTAAGAGATAATCAATCTCTTACTTTTTCTCAGGTTTGAAGCTGTCTTTCAAATCAAGAACGCGGTTAAAGACTGGTTTTTCAGGAGTGTGATCATGTTGATCAGCAACAAAATAACCTTCACGTTCAAATTGGAAACGATCTTCAGGACTCGCTTGAGCTAAAGCAGGCTCAATCACAGCCTGTACCACTTTCAACGATTCTGGATTAAGGTTTGCCAAGAAGTCATCATCTGCATCAGGTGCTGCTTCAGTAAATAAACGATCATAAATACGCACCTCAGCAGGAATACCTTTTGTCGCAGATACCCAGTGAATTACGCCTTTTACTTTACGGCCTTCAGGGTTCTTACCTAAAGTTTCAGGGTCAATTGAACACTTCAACTCAACCACTTCACCATTTGCATCCTTAATAACTTCATCACACTTGATGACGTATGCATGGCGTAAACGCACTTCACCATCAGTTGTTAAGCGCTTAAAGCCTTTAGGAGGTACTTCTTCAAAGTCTTTGCGGTCAATATAGATTTCCTTGGTTAAAGGAATTACACGGTCACCCATATCCACATTAGGATGGCGAGCATGTGTAAGATCCATATCTTCTGGTAAATTGGTCAAAGTCACTTTAAGTGGGCTTAAAACAGCCATGCCGCGCGCAGCAGTATTTTCTAAAGATTGACGAATGCAGAACTCAAGCATTGCAACATCAACAATACCGTCAGTTTTAGACACACCTACACGTTTACAGAAATCACGTAAGCCCTCTGGCGTAAAGCCACGACGGCGCATACCTACAACTGTTGGCATACGTGGGTCATCCCAACCGTTTACATAACCACCTTCAACCAGCTTACGCAATTTACGTTTAGAGGTAATCGTATAGTCTACGTTTAAACGAGAAGATTCATATTGGTGTGGAACAGATTTAGATTTAACCTTTTCAACAATCCAGTCATAAAATGGACGGTGATCTTGGAACTCCAATGTGCAAAGTGAATGAGTGATTCCTTCAATTGCATCAGACAATGGATGAGCATAGTCATACATTGGGTAGATTTTCCATTTGTCACCAGTTTGGTGATGCTCTGAATGCAAAACACGATACAAAATCGGGTCACGCATATGCACGTTCGGGCTTGCCATATCAATCTTGGCACGTAGAACTGCTTCACCTTCTTTGAGTTCACCACTGCGCATCTGTTCAAAGCGAGCAAGATTCTCTTCTACAGAAGCATCGCGATATGGAGAATTTTTACCTGGCTCGACAAAATTACCGCGATTTAACTTAATTTCTTCAGGAGATTGCAAATCAACATAAGCATCACCTTGCTCAATTAACTGAATTGCCCATGCATAAAGCTGATCAAAATAACCAGAAGCATAGCGTGGTTCACCATTCCAGTTAAAACCAAGCCATTTCACGTCATTGGCAATACCATCAACATATTCTTGTTCTTCTGCATCTGGGTTTGTGTCGTCAAACCGTAAATTACAAAGGCCATTAAACTCTTCAGCAACACCAAAGTTTAGACAGATTGCTTTTACGTGACCAATATGTAAATAACCATTTGGTTCTGGCGGAAAACGCGTTACGATTTGTTTTGCACGTCCGGCAGCCAAATCATCAGTAATGACTTGGCGAACAAAATCTAATCCAGCCTGTTGTTCTTGCTGCGCAGAATCGACAGAGGCATGAGTATTCGGTGTCGGGTTGTTTGGCAGGTTCGAGACAACATCATTAGGCTTCATAGTGTATCAATCACTTCTTTGTAGATAAAATTTCGAAAAAATAAACGCTATCTTCATTTTTCACAAAGATTTTAACGTTTTTTACTTGCCTTGTAGTTTACAGTTTGCTTATGCTTCTCTCAACCAAAAAACCCATGGTCATAAGCCCATGTTTAGGAGATTAATGTAATGAGTTTTCCTCAAGTCGAATTAAACACCAATAAAGGTCGTATTGTTCTTGAACTAAATACTGAAAAAGCACCAAAAACAGTAGCAAACTTTTTAGAATACGTACGTGACGGTTTTTATGACGGCGTTATTTTCCACCGTGTCATTGATGGTTTCATGATCCAAGGCGGCGGGATGGATGAAAACTTCAAAGAAAAAGCAACTCGCGATGCGATTGAAAACGAAGCTGACAACGGCTTGAGCAATGATGTTGGTACAATTGCTATGGCACGTACTCAAGCGCCTCACTCTGCTTCTGCACAATTCTTCATCAATGTAAAAAACAACTCTTTCTTGAACCATACTTCAAAAACTGCTCAAGGTTGGGGTTATGCTGTATTTGGTAAAGTTGTTGAAGGTATGGACGTTGTAGAAGCAATCAAAGGTGTACGTACAGGTAACCGTGGTTATCACGCTGACGTTCCTTTAGAAAACGTTGTTATCGAATCTGCTAAAATTATTTCTGAATAATTTTAGGAATAAGCTGTGACCTATCTGTTTATTTCAGATTTACATTTGTCACCTGAACACCCTCGACTCGTTCGAGGGTTTTTAGATTTGTTGATACATTATCAAAATAAGCAAACACAGCTTTACATTTTAGGTGACTGGTTTAACGCTTGGATTGGTGACGATTATTCAGCCCCTTGGCTCAATGAAATTGTCGAAGCTTTAAAAGCATTTAATCAAAAAGGTAATCGAGTATACTTTCAAGTCGGTAATCGTGACTTTGCTCTAAATCAGGTTTTCCTGAATAAGTTTAATGGTGTGTTATTACCAGATACGTATTATCTTAATATTTCAGGACAGCAATATCGCCTAGAACATGGTGATGCGTTGTGTACAGATGATATTTCTTACCAAAGATTTAGAAAAATTATTCGAAACCCGCTTTTAGTCGCTTTTTTACGACGAACACCTCTAAGTTTCCGCACGAAACTGGTCAATGGTTTCCGCAAAAGAAGTCATTCAGACAAACAACAAAAAAGTTACGAGATTATGGATGTGAATGAACAGGCCGTAATTGCTGCTTTAGAAAATGTTGATGCACTTATTCATGGTCATACTCACCGTCCCGCAATTCATGAGATACAACAAAAACAAAGAATTGTACTAGGTGACTGGCGTGAAGATCATGCAAAAATTTTAGAAATTGATCCCTCTTCACATATGAAACAAATTAAACTAACTGATTGGTATTATTAATAATTAGTTATTTTTATTTTTCAAATGTCTAGCTTGTTTATTCAAATCAAAATCCCAGATCATACATAGACAGGTAATGAATACAAATTTCCAGTTTATATGTCCGTACTTTTGATATTCGATATATAAAATTAAAAAGCACAATACAAATGCAAAAATTAGAAAAGCTTTAACGGTTCTAATTTCTCGCAGTTTACTTTTTCGATTAATTGATATTAATTCAAACATTTTCAATAAATTAGTAAAAAATTTATATAAGTATTATATTTATTTATCACATTAAAATGCAGATGTTTTTCTCTAAAATCGCGTATGATGCCAAAGATTAAAGCCCTTCCATTGTAACAAGATTGATATGGAGTAAAGTATGGATATATTAAATACGGTTAAAAGTCGCTATACCACAAAAGCGTATGATCCTGAGAAAAAGATTCCTCAAGAAAAATTCGATAAATTACTAGAAATCTTACGCTTTACACCCTCTTCAGTAAATATCCAACCTTGGCATTTTTTAGTTGCTGACAATCCTGCGGCTAAAGAACGTATTGCTAAGGCTTTAACAGGTCGCTATGCATACAATGCGCCAAAAGTCCTTGAGTCATCACATACACTCGTATTTTGTACAAGAACAGATATTTCACCTGAGTTTTTAAACCAGTTACTTGAACAAGATGATTTAAGTGGCCGATTCAAAGATGAAAAAGCAAAACTCGGCCAAAAAGATACTCGCCATGGCTATGTTGAGTTTTATCGCAATGAGCAGAAGAACTTATTTGGTTGGATGGAAAATCAAACCTTTATTGCTTTAGGGCAACTACTTTTTGCAGCTGGATTAGAAGGAATTGACGCAACACCCATGGGTGGTTTTGACGAAGATATCTTAAATGAAGAATTTGGTCTAAAAGAAAAGGGCTTACGAAGTTCAGTCATTGTCTCACTTGGCTATAGAAGCGAAAATGATTTTAATGCCAAGCTCCCAAAATCTCGCCTACCTGACGAAGTGATTTTTACTCACTTATAAAAGTTAGTAGAGTTCAAAAGAACTTTCTTTTGGACTCCTATTTCATAGTAAGTGCTAAACATACTAGACCACTTATTCCTAAAATTGTTCCTAACATGGTTGGCAGTTTTAATTTTTCTTTATATAAAACTACACCACAAACGATGCCAAGCAATACGACCAAAATATTCATGCTTGCAAAGACAATAGCTGGAGAGTCTTTAAGTAAAATATGTGCTTTAACATATAGAGCTATGTTTGAAAAATTCAGAACTCCAAGTAACAATCCAGCCAGTGTGTTTTTAAAATTCCATGCTGACTTTTTTTGGAAAAATAAATAAATAATTGATAAGACAAAAGATGTTATAAAAATTAGATTCAAAGTTAACGTAAACTGTAATCCTAAACTACTCGTATATTTTAATAAGATATCTACTGCTGCATAACCAAACCAAACACTCATTAAAGCAAAAATTGCTTTTTTTGACTGCTGGCCTGAAGAACCATTGAACTGTCCAAATACAACTAAAAAAACAGCAAAAATTCCTAAACCTATTCCCAATAATTTAAGAGAACTAAACTGTTCATGAAAAAAGAAATAAGCTGCTAACAAAGAAAGTACTACAGATAGCCGCTGAGCGATTTCAGTTTTGACAATACCAGCATATTCTAATGATTTTGCAAGACACAAAAAAATACTTGGTAGAATGATCCCTAATGCAAAAATTAGCCACCAAGGCGTGTTTTGTGTAGATATATGCTGTATATCTGGCTTAAACCACCAATAGCATAACAAGCTTGCACTTGCATAATTCCATGCAATCATCTGCACGGGCTGGTATCCCTTTTTCTTTAAATTTTTTAGCAGCACGGAAACCAAAACACTGCACAGTGCTGCAGCAAATATTAATATCATTCGCAAAGAACCTATTAATTAACCAAAATTTTAAGAAATGAGATGAACTGAAAGCTGGCTAATTTATTTTTATATTTTTAAAACCATAAAAAAACCAGTCAGTTTATGACTGGTTTTTTATGGTAATCAATTAACGATTATTTTCGTCTTCTTGACCATCTTCAAATTTAGAATCGCCATCAAAACCACCTTGGTGTCCACCGAAGCCGCCTTGACCGCCGAAGCCACCAGCTTGACCACCGAAGCCACCTTGACCGCCGAAGCCACCTTGACCACCGAAGCCGCCACCTTGACCACCGAAGCCACCTTGACCACCGAAGCCACCTTGACCGCCGAAGCCGCCACCTTGACCGCCGCCAAAGCCAGTACCTTGACCACCGAAGCCACCTTGACTACCACCCTGAGCTGGGAAACCTGCACCTTGTGCACCTGCTGGACGAGGGTTACGAGCTGGAACAACCGTAGAAATAGCGTGTTTGTAAACCATTTGACTTACAGTATTTTTTAATAAAACAACATATTGGTCAAAAGATTCAATATGACCTTGTAATTTAATACCGTTAACAAGGAAAATAGAAACTGGGATACGTTCTTTACGGAGAGAATTTAAGAACGGATCTTGTAAAGTTTGACCTTTAGACATTTTTAACTCCAAAAAAAAATTTTTAAATCAGCGCAAAAAAACTATCTTTATTTTTCAACTAAAAATTATAAAAAGACAGTGTGCAAATTTTGCTTTATCCATAAGAGTTTCGCAAGTCTTCTTTCGCCTGCTTTATCGTCAAGTAAGTTTTAAAATCGTGTATTTCTTGCAAAGAACGTAACCACGTATATTGACGTTTGGCAAGTTGTCGTGTTGCAAATAAGGCTTTATCCTCCATTTCCTGCTTTTTTTTGAGACTCATATCACTTTTTAATAGAAATTCTAGAGCTTGTCGATAACCAACTGAACGCATAGAGGGTAAATTTTCATCTAAATCGTATTTTTCAATTAGAGACTCGACTTCACTCAAAAAACCGATATCCCACATTTTGCTCAATCTTTGCTCAATGCGTTGATGTAATTCTAACCGATCTGGAAGCAAAGCATAGTTATGAAATATGTATCGATATGGTACATTTTTTGGTTGCTCAGCCTGTAATTTAGTAATTGGTTGACCTGTAATACGATAAACTTCAAGCGCTCGGATAATTCTTTGCTTATCAGAAACTTTAAATTTTCCAGCAGCAATCGGATCTACTACCAATAAATCATTATAAACGGCTTCCCAACCTTCATTTGCCGCCTTTTCTTCAATTGCTGCACGAACATTTGCATCAGCACTTGGTAAATTACTTGATAAGCCTTCCAAGAGCGCCTTGAAATACAACATGGTTCCTCCTACCAAAATAGGAGTTTTACCGCGCGAATGCATTTCATCAATTAAAGCACATGCATCTTCAACAAACTGAGCAGCCGAATAAACTTCAAGTGGGGTAATAATATCAATCAAATGATGTGGATATAGCTCCTGCTCTTCACGAGTGGGTTTAGCTGTACCTATATCCATATCTTTATAAACAAGTGCAGAATCAACTGAAATTAACTCAAAATTTCCACGCTCATAAAGTTCACATGCCAAAGCGGTTTTTCCGCTTGCAGTCGGTCCCATTAAATTGATGACGGGCAATTGATTTGACATGTAAAACTACTCTCCTCGAGCAAATAATTTATCTAGTTGAGATAATGGAAATGCACGCCAAGTTGGACGGCCATGGTTACACTGACTCGCAAATTCAGTTTGTTCCATTTGGCGCAGCAAAGCATTCATCTCAGAAAGGCTGAGTTGTCTGTGCGCTCTCACTGCCCCATGACACGCCATACCAGCTAACAGTTCATCACGCTTTTGCAATAACCCTTGTGCTTCATCATTTGGATCTAAATCATTTAGAAGTTCTGGAATAAGATTTTCAAAATCCGCTTTTTGCAAGATAGCTGGCACACCACGCACAATCACTTGCTCGTCGCCATACAGATCGATCTCTAATCCTAAGCGTTCAAGCTGAGGTTTTAAATCCTCAACTCGCACAGCTTGCATACGACTAATTGAGATCACTTTAGGTATAAGCAACTGTTGAGACGTCCAAAACTCAGGTTTATCCCAAGCATTTTTCATTTGTTGCAGCAAAATACGTTCATGTGCTGCATGCATATCAACAATAATCAACCCTTCCGTATTTTGCGCCAGAATATAAATTCCATGAAGCTGAGCAATGGCAATACCTAATGGAAATTCATCGACTTTAGCAACAGGCTCAATATTTTCATCAACTGAAAAATTGGCAGCAGGTTGATCACGTAATGGAGCCAAGTAAGTCTTTAAGGCATTATTTAACTGCGCAGAACCATTATATTTTGGGGTTTGTTCTGCATAGTGAACAGCTTGTGGACGACTGTCATTAAAATCAGTTAAAAGTTCAGTAGACGGCTGATAACTACTCGGCTTGTCTAGTGTTGTATCAACAGCTTGCTCTGTACGATGCAATGTGAATTGTTCTTGATATTTAGGCTGAGGCTGTACAAATGAAGACAGAGTATCGTCCACCTTCATAGCTTGAGCTAAATCAGCACTCGCTGTCTGAAATTGCGCTAGGGTTTCTTTAGCATAATGTCTTACAAACTCATGTACTTCGCGTTGATTTAGAAAACGAATCTCATGTTTGGTTGGGTGAACGTTAACATCAATATTTTCAGGATCAACTTCTAAGAAAAGTAAATAAGATGAATGCTGATGACCATGTAAAATACCGTCATAAGCCATTCTTAAAGCATGTGAAATGGTTTTATCTTTCACAATTCGGCCATTTACATAGACATATTGTAAGTCTGCTTGAGCACGTGCATCTGAAGGATGTCCTAACCAACCCGACAAACGCATGTTGATACTGTCAGCATCTATCCAGTAAGCATTTTGAACAAACTGTTGACCCAATAATTGCTGTACACGCTGAAATCTTAATTCACCGCTATCGGCTATTGGTAAATTAATCCGAATATTATCGTTATGCTCGAGTACAAAACGTATATCAAAATGTGTTAAAGCCAGACGACGTACAATTTCTTCAATATGACCAAATTCAGTTGTGGGCTTTTTTAAAAATTTACGGCGAGCAGGAACGTTAAAAAATAAATCCTGAACTCGAATATGAGTGCCCTTTTGTGCAGCCACAGCTTGTACTTGTTGGTGGTCAAAGGCTGTACCATTCACTTCAACCTGATGACCAATTCCGCTTTCATCTTGGCTACTGGTTAAAGTTAATCGTGAAACCGCAGCAATAGAAGCAAGCGCTTCACCACGGAAACCTAAACTGACGATTGCGTGTAAATCTTCTGCTGTTTTAATTTTACTTGTTGCATGACGCATGACTGCCAATGGTAAATCATCAGAATGTATTCCATGCCCATTGTCAATGATCTCGATTAGTGTTGATCCGCCTTGTGCAATCCGCACAATCAGTTCAGTTGCACCCGCATCAATTGAGTTTTCTAATAATTCTTTTACAACCGATGAAGGACGCTCAATTACCTCCCCGGCAGCAATCTGGTTGGCTAACGCGGCGTCTAATGTATGAATACGACGTTGTGCTAGCTTTTCATCAGTCATGAAGCTGTTCCTGCAAAGTCTGGTACAAATGCTCTGTTGGTAAAGTTAAGGTGACGAAACGATTGAGTTCATCATCTGATTTTTGAATATCAATGACAATATCTGCCTGCGGTATTTCGTCTCCACCTTTCGATGGCCATTCAAATAAAAATAGTGCATCCTGAATGTCTAAATAATCACGGATTCCCATTAATTCAAGTTCGTAGGGGTCATTTAAACGATATAAGTCAAAATGAAAAATTTCTTTATTATTGATTTTGTATGGTTCAACAAGTGTATAGGTAGGACTTTTAACCGAGCCTTTATGCCCTAAAGACTGCAAAAAATAACGGGTTAATGTCGTTTTACCGGCACCCAAATCGCCAATCAAATAAATCACACCGGCCTGAACATGCTGCGCCAATGCCTGAGCTAAACGCTGGGTATCTTCTTCATGATTTAAGACAATTTTCAATGAATACGACATAACACACATAACATGATTCAAAATAATCGATATGATACCATTGCCCTGCTTTAAAGCCTACTTAAGTCCTTAACGATGGCTTTTTTTACACCACATTTATTAAATATTGACACAGTTTTATGTCTAGTCCGATTGAATTTTTCCCACCTATGATTGATGGCGTAAGCGCAAGCCAAGTCTATCTTCCGACTCAAACAAATGCTCAGACAATCTATCAATTTCTCTGCGAAAATTTTCCTCATATAAAAACAGTTGAGTGGCAACAACGTTTTCAAGATGGGCTTATTTACGCGGTAAATGGCGAAAAATTAACATTAGACAGCCCTTATATAGCAAACACTCATATTTTTTATTATCGCTTTCTTGCTTATGAAGCCCATGTTCCCTTTGAACATCAAATTTTATTTGAAAATGATGACTTGCTTGTTGTAGATAAACCTCATTTTTTAACCATTAGTCCAACAGGGCAATATGTACAAGAAACGCTATTAGTCAGATTAAAAAAACAAACGGGTAATGAGTTTTTAACCCCAATCCATCGATTAGACCGTGAAACTGCGGGAGTCGTTTTATTTTGCAAACGGCCACAGTCACGCGGGGTTTACCAACAGTTATTTGCAGATCGTCAAGTTCATAAGATTTATCATGCAATCGCTCAATATAAAGCTGAATTAAAATTTCCTCAGACTTTAAAACTCTATTTAGATAAAGGTACGCCCTTTTATACAATGTGCGTTATTCCCCATACTAAAACCAATACAGAAACAAAAATTGAGTTACTTGAGCATAACCAATCTTGGGCTAAATACTGTTTAACACCAACTACAGGAAAACAACATCAACTCCGTGTGCATTTAAGCCATTTGGGAATTCCGATTAAAAATGATCCGTTTTACCCAATAGTTCAACATAAAGCTGATGATGATTTTTCTCAACCGTTACAGCTATTAGCTAAGCAAATTTCTTTCATAGACCCACTGACAAAACATGAAATGGTTTTCAATTCTCGCTTTGAATTGACACTGTAATCATATCGTAATGACAAAAAGATTATTTTTTATGCTGAAAGACATTGAAATTACATTCCGATGGTTTAAAATAAATCCCTAAAAATTAAAAATCATTTGGTTTTGTTATTCATGCGAAAAACAGAAGTTTATCAGGTTCGACTTGACTCCCAAGAGAAAAAACAGGCTTTTGCTGTTTTTAAACAATTGGGGATTACCCCTGCCCAAGCAGTGCGACTGTTCTTTAAACAAGTCGTCTTAACTAAATCTATTCCTTTTGCTATCGAAAATCAGAACATTAATATGGAACAATTATTAAAACTGAGAAAAGCGAAAGCATCTTCCTTAAATCAGAACCCTTCAAGTTTAAATGAAGATGATGACCACGAAGATTTATTTGAAGAGTTAAATGCCTTATTGGGTGAAAGTGACAACACTTAACAGTGTTGCATTTTTAAACAACTTTTAACGTCAATTGGCTTTTTTTTTAGTTATGCTCTCTTTGTAAAAACATAAACATAAATACAAGGAGCGCCTAATGATTGTAAGACGAGCGACCAAAGAAGATTTAACACAACTTGCTGTCCTATTTGATGAGTACCGTCAATTTTACGGTGCATCTTCTAATCTTGATGAATCACATCATTTTTTAAAACAACGTTTTGAAAATAAAGAAAGTGTATTTTTTATTCATATTAAAGATGAAAAAATCACTGGTTTTGTCCTTCTTTATTTAGGTTTTTCTTCAGTTGCTTGTTCAACTTATTACATCTTAGATGACGTATATGTCACTCCAATGTTCCGTCGTCAGGGCTCAGCAAAACAGCTTATTGATACGGCGATTTTATTTGCAAAACAAGAAAATGCTTTACGTATTAGCCTAGAGACTCAAACGAACAATCATGAATCTCACCGCCTCTATGAAAAAATGGGATTTATTCGAGACAGTGAATTTCAGACATTTCATTGTTTTCTTAAATAATGTTTTGAGCGAGTTGTTTTTCCTTCTCAGACAAATACACCCAATCCCCTTCCTCAATTTCAGGTAAGACCAGTTGGCCTATTTGATATCGATGCAGTTTTTCGACTTTATTGCCAACAGCAGCAATCATTCTTTTGACTTGATGATATACACCTTGATGAATGGTCATCGTTAATTGATGAGTTCCAAGTAGTGCTACATCTGTAGCAGCAAATATCCCTTTTTCTTGGTGTAAATTAACGCCCTGAGTAAGCATTTCAATTTGTTCAGGTGTGACTGGGTCGTAAGTCGTCACATGATAAACCTTTGGAACATGTTTACGAGGATGCGTTAAAGCTTGAAGATATTTACCATCATCAGTGAGTAACAATAAGCCAGTCGTATCTTGATCTAGACGACCAATGGCTTGCACACCACGTTGAATCATAGTTTCAGGCAATAAGCTAAAAACACTTTGATGATGCTGAGGATTGTGCGAACACTCGAAACCTTGCGGCTTTTTCAGAGCAATATAAATTTTTTCTCGATACAGATAATTTTGACCAAAAACAGAAAATTCAAAATTTTCAGGAGAGAATTGCTTTTTAAGATCACTCGCAACCTCTCCATCAATACTTACAGAACCATTTTTTATTAACTGCTGGCAATATTTACGTGAACCGAACCCTTGTGATTGCAAAATTTTTTCCAGCAGCATAAAGCTTTCTCTTTAAAACCAAACCATTATTTTAACGCAGTTTTAGAACTTTATTACCCTTTTTGCTTTATCAACTTTGTACTTAACTCTCATCATTTTGAAGTTACTCTTCAATGACGCGATAAATTTTCTCGTTTTGTTCACTTTCAAATAACAATTCAGTCGTAGGCAAGATAATTTCATTATCCACAATAATATGTTCAATTCGCTGACTTAGCTTTAGAGGCTCATTATCATGTTCAACCAAATTCTTCTTTAGTTGAGCTTTCGCATCATAAATTTTTTCGAACTGGTCTTTAATTTTAATATCGACAATGTCCATATGAATCATCCTAAAATTATGACTAATGATTATTTTTTATATCACAACATTTCAAAAGAAGTTTTTTTAACTTGTTAATTTATATAACATCGTTTCCAATCGTAACCAGAAAGCAAAACTCTTTATGATTGAATCATATAGACTAAAATTGTGATTACAAATTCATACTCTAATCTTTGCAACTTTTAAATGCTTTCACATTTTGATTCTCAATTATTATACAATTCAAATTATTTGCTTTCCTTGCCACTCTCCATGCTTGCCCAATTCGATGTTAATTTAGTTGTTTTACTGGTTTTGCTGATTTGTGGCTTATTGAGCCAAAATGCTGCTGTAACAATTGCAGCAGGTGTGCTTATTGTGATTAGAATTACCCCGCTAAATGAGTTTTTTCCTTATATCCAAGCGCATGGCCTTAATTTAGGAATTCTTATTTTAACGATTGGCGTACTTACCCCCATTGCGAGTGGCAAGCTTAGTGGAGAAAGTATTTTAAAATCGTTTGTTAGTTTTAAATCTTTGATTGCCATTGCAATCGGTCTACTTGTTGCTTGGTTAGGTGGACGTGGTGTAAAACTTATGTCAAGCCAACCTGATGTAGTTGCAGGCTTACTCATTGGTACAGTTGCAGGCGTTGCACTACTTCGCGGAGTACCAGTTGGCCCACTCATTGCAGCAGGGCTATTATCTTTATTTATAGGCAAATAAAAAAGGCACATCTAAGTACCTTTTATTACTACTTGGGCTAAGTACCTATGTTTAGCCTGAATAATAAGAATTTCGCTTTAAAGAGAACTTTTCTAACTGTTTTAAAAATCCCTCAAAATAGCTCTTCTCTTTTTCTTCAACTCGATAGCCTGCATATAATGTACGTCTTAAACCATTTTGAGAAACACAATCTAAACGGCGGCTAGTGACCCATCCCTTTTGCTCATATTCATTTACTACCCAGTCTGGTAAAGCAGCAATACCTCGCCCACTCGCTACAAGCTGAATAAGCATTTGAGTTAAATCTGTTGTACGAATTTGTTTAGGTTGAATATTTGCTGGTATAAACAGTTTCGACATGATGTCTAAACGATGCTTATCAACGGGATAAGTAATAAGAACTTCTTCTGCAAGGTCTTGGACCGTAATATTTTCAGCACGAACCAATTGATGAGTGTTTGATAGAACTAAACGTGATTCATATTCAAAAATTGGAAAATATTCAATTCCTTTTAATGCAATTGGATCGGCTGTAATGAGTAAATCAAACTCACCATTTTGTAAAAGCTCATGTGGGTTTGACTCAAAGCCTGAAGCAAAATCTAAATCAACATCTGGATATTGATGACGGTATTGATTGAGCAAAGGCATTAGCCAGTCAAAGCAGCTATGGCATTCAGAAGAAAAAATAATTCTACCCGTTTGCCCATGCACAATACGAGTAATATCACTTTGAGTAATTTGAATCTGTGGCAATACATCATCAGCCAATTTGAGCAAGCGCTGCCCAACATTCGAAAAACTAACAGGTCTGCTTCGACGATTCACAACCTCTACCCCATACCAATGATCTAATTCTTTTAATTGGTGAGAAATAGCAGAGGGTGTTAAACACAAATCATTAGCTGCCGCAACAAGTGAACCATGTTCACGTAATGCAACCAAAGTTTTAAGATGACGAATTTCTAACATGGGCAAAAGCCTGAATAAATAGATTTATCCATAAATTTTGGAACTTTTCTCTTATTTGAAGAAAATAGAGTGAGTTTAGATAAATCATTATTAATGAATAGTATTCATCTTATCACAATATTAATTAATGTGTCTCAACTTGCTTTTTACTTGATTATTTTTAAGGTAAATAAGCCAATTAAATTTTAAGACAATGATTTTATTTAATATAATTTTTTAACATATACAAAGAAAAAGGCCTAACGGCCCTTTTCATTTCATCACTCTGCTTTTGGTTCAGGGAATGCCTGCTCAAAGTCGATAAGCTTAAAACTTTTCACCAAATCATCTTGCCCGTACGTTACTTCATAAGAAGTTTCTTTCCCACTAAAATACGCCTCAGTTGGTGTTCCAAATACTTCCCATAGCCCGAATGACGCAACATCCGCTATACCGTGTCCAAATGCACGGCTGACTTTCGCCCATTTTGGATAGCCTTGTTGGAAAGTATAAATTTCGACTCTTGTACCATCACGATATTCAGAAAGTACAGGTGCTCCTAGCTCAGCAATGACATAATTGCGAGAACTACCCGGATTTAACACGTTTAAATTTTTTTTACTTGGTTGATTACCCGCCATAAAGACTGAGCAACCCGACGTAGATAACATAACCAACCCCATAAGGCAGGCAATACTTAATTTTTCTCACGATTTAGATTCTCTATTTTTTAAATATTTATCCAACTTATTGTAATGCCTAAAGTATTACGAAATTATCATATATAATTTATTAAAAAATTTCGATAAATTATTTAAAATAAATATAAAATGCTTTTGCTTAAAACCTGTAACTGTACGCTCAATGTTTTAGTTTTTTATTATTTTGACCTCTTTTCCCTTATACTTTCATTTTTGAGTCTCCTTTTTTAATTTATTATGGCGTCCCCCCAATCCTCATCCAACACACCTCAACATTATCCACTGTTCTTAGCAATTTTCTCTCTCGCAGTTGGTAGTTTCTGTATTGGCACCACAGAATTTGTGGCAATGGGCCTTATTCAAGAAATTGCACACAACCTAAATATTACAGTACCTGAAGCTGGACATTTTATTAGTGCGTATGCATTAGGTGTCGTTATTGGTGCCCCTATTATTGCTATTTTGGGTGCTAAAGTTCCTAGAAAGACTTTATTGCTTTGTCTCATGCTGTTTTATGGTATTGCTAATGCTTGTACAGCCCTAGCAGATACGCCTGAGACCGTTCTAGTTTCTCGTTTTATTGCAGGTTTACCCCATGGTGCATATTTTGGAGTGGGTGCTCTAGTCGCTGCTGAACTTGCAGGCCCATCACGAAGAGCTTCTGCAGTTGCACAAATGATGATGGGTTTAACCGTTGCTACGGTTATTGGCGTACCTTTAGCGACATGGTTAGGTCAACATTTTGGTTGGAGAGCAGGTTTTGAATTTTCAGCAACGATTGCATTTTTTACTTTAATTGCTGTAGCTTGCTTTGTGCCGAATATTCCAGTTCAGGCTACTGCCAGTATAAAAACAGAATTGGCTGGGCTTAAAAATATAAATATGTGGTTAACCCTTGCGGTCGGTGCAATTGGCTTTGGAGGTATGTTTTCGGTATATAGCTATGTCTCACCTATTTTGACTGAATATACAAAAGTTAATATTCAAATCATTCCTATTGCGCTAGCACTGTGGGGAATCGGGATGGTGATTGGAGGCTTAGCAGCTGGCTGGCTGGCAGATAAAAACCTCAATAAAACAATTGTAGGCGTACTCATTAGTTCAGCAATTGCCTTTGTTGTTGGAAGCTTTCTAATGAGTAATATCTATACGGCTATCGCTTCTTTATTCTTAATCGGACTAACTGTAATGGGCTTAGGTGGAGCATTACAAACACGCCTGATGGATGTTGCAGGTGATGCACAAACACTAGCAGCTTCGCTTAATCACTCAGCTTTTAATCTTGCGAATGCATTAGGTGCATTTTTAGGTGGTTGGGTACTCAGTCATCAGATGGGCTGGATTGCACCGATCTGGGTAGGGTTTGTATTAAGTCTTGGTGGTCTTATTATTTTACTTATTGCATTTGCTGTAGAGAAAGCAACTCAAAAAGCCTGACTAGCGCCAGACTTTTTGACCAAAATACTAGTCTGTTAGCTTTCCACCACAATGTGGGCAATAACATTTCTTTTCCCTTTCCACTTCTTTTTCTTCTAATACCTTTTCGCGCATGATTTGAATAATCAGATTATGCGCTTGTTCTTTTGGCAACCCGACTTTTTGCCGAATACGTTCTATTTCAATTTCATCGTGCATGATATCTATACCACGCACTTGAAGTAACTCTCGGAACTCTTGTTCAAGGCGCTGATTACGCTGGTTCAGTTCATTAGCTAAACCAGAGGCTAAAATACCAGCAGGCAAAGCAGCAATCCCTACCCCTAAAATTGTAATCAAAGCACCTAACAACTTTCCTAAGCTGGTTACAGGTGTGACATCACCATATCCGACTGTAGTTAAGGTAACGACTGCCCACCACATTGCTTTTGGAATAGAGCTAAAAGCTTCTGGTTGAGCTTTATTTTCAACCACATAAATACCTGAAGCAGTCATAATAATCATAATGATTAAAATGAAAATTACTGCCTGAAACGAGCCCTTTTCCCTTTTAATGACACAAAGCAATATTTGTAAAGAGATAAAATAGCGAGTTAATTTTAATAGTCGAAGTAAACGTAAAATTCTAAGCATACGAAGGTCTATTCGTACAAAGAAATTTAGATATGCAGGCAGAATTGCCATGAGGTCAATCAGTGCCTCTCCACTCTTCATCCAAGCAAAACGCTGTTTCCAGGCAGGTTGTGTCGGATCACGTTCGACTACACTCCAGAGGCGCAAGAGATATTCAATACTGAAAATTGTGATAGAGATATTTTCAAAGTAGTCAAACCATATACGATAGCTGTAATACAGATCATTTACTGTTTCTAGCAATACCGCAATTACATTACCTATAATTAAGAAAACCAAGAAATAGTTAATACATCGACTTACTGTCGTTTCGTAATCATGATCATGAAGGTTGTTATAGAAGAACTTACGTAATGCCTTCCAAGCTAAAACTCGCATACGGATCTGAGCCACATTATCTTGAACATATATTAAGCTCACACACGTAAATTCACCACTATAACTCTTAATAAAATATTTTATTAATTGTATTAGCTAAACAATCATAAAGAATATTTCATATTTTCTAATTATATTTTAATGGGCAGCAACATATCTAAACTCATTTTCTTCCCACCATTGCACATCATAAATACCACCATGTGATTTCAAAATGACATTGATATAATTTTGAAGCAGCATAATATGATGAGTAATATCCAATTTTCTAAAAAGAAATCTTTTCAAAATTGGTGTATTTGGCGAAATAAATATTGCGAAACCATTGCTGTATTCTTCATAAACACTAATACCAATATACATCGTGATCTCTGGTAGAGGTACTTCTATTTCCCAACCCCAACGCTCAGGATTTAATTCGATATTTAAGTGATATCTATTTTTCAAGATACTATAAATATATTGTGCAATATCTTCAGTTTTCTGTACTAACGTATTTCCGTCTTCTGTTGATAATTTTTGATCATATAACTGATAATCATCAAATTTAAATTCAACAATTGTCTTTAGCATTTTTAAGTTCCATATATAAAATACCCGTGTTCTTTTTAATTATTTTTAAGTTCATGAAAACATTTTAAAACAAAAACTTCTTTAATATCTAGCGCTATATTTATTTTTACATTTTAAATATACAAAATATGATCTATTTAATATTTTAATTTGAAAATTGTGTATTAATTCTCTTTTAAATAAAAAAGGAGCTGAATAATCAGCTCCTTTTTTGTACTAAATTGAGGTATTAAGTCAATTGAGCAGCAGCAATTTTCTTAGTATCTACTTTATCAGCAGCATTTGTATATTCGCCCATTTGGTCGAAATTCAAATATTTGTAGATGTCAGCAGACATACTGTCAATTTGAGCTGCATATTGTTGATATTCTTCTGGAGTTGGTAATTTACCAAGTACAGCAGCAACAGATGCAAGCTCAGCAGATGCTAAGTAAACGTTAGAACCTTGACCTAAACGGTTAGGGAAGTTACGTGTAGAAGTAGATACAACAGTTGTGTTCGGCGCAACACGTGCTTGGTTACCCATACATAATGAACAACCAGGCATTTCAGTACGTGCACCAGCACGGCCATAAGTGTTATAGAAGCCTTCTTCCATTAACTGGTGTTCGTCCATACGGGTTGGTGGAGCCAACCATAAACGAGTTGTTAATGAACCACTTGGTACTTTCTCAAGTAACTGACCAGCAGCACGGAAGTGACCAATGTTAGTCATACAAGAACCGATGAATACTTCATCAATTTTGTCACCTTGAACGTCAGAAAGAAGTTTTGCATCATCTGGATCGTTCGGGCAGCAAAGAATAGGTTCTTTGATTTCTGACAAATCAATTTCATACACTTTAGTGTATTCAGCATCCGCATCAGCTTTAAGTAGGCTTGGGTTTGCTAACCATTTTTCCATGTTTTCAACACGGCGAGCCATTGTACGAGCATCACCATAGCCTTGTGAAATCATCCACTTAAGCATTGTGATGTTAGAACGTAAGTACTCAGCAACCTTCTCTTCAGAAAGTGTGATTGCACAACCAGCAGCTGAACGTTCAGCAGAAGCATCAGAAAGTTCAAATGCCTGCTCAACTGTTAAGTCAGTTTCCATTTCTGTTAAGTCGATTTCTAAGATACGACCAGAGAAGATGTTTTTCTTACCTTTTTTCTCAACAGTAAGATCGCCTTCTTTGATTGCATAGTAAGGAATCGCATGTACAAGGTCACGTAAAGTGATACCAGGCTGCATTTTACCTTTGAACTTAACAAGAACTGATTCAGGCATATCAAGTGGCATTACACCAGTTGCAGCAGCGAAAGCTACAAGACCAGAACCTGCTGGGAACGAAATACCAATTGGGAAACGAGTATGCGAGTCACCACCAGTACCTACTGTATCTGGAAGAAGCATACGGTTTAACCAAGAGTGGATAATACCGTCACCTGGACGTAAAGACACACCACCACGGTTCATGATGAAGTCTGGAAGTGTATGTTGCATTTGTACGTCAACTGGCTTTGGATAAGCAGCAGTGTGACAGAAAGATTGCATAACTAAGTCAGCAGAGAAGCCCAAGCAAGCTAAGTCTTTTAACTCGTCACGAGTCATAGGACCAGTTGTATCTTGAGAACCAACTGTAGTCATCTTAGGTTCGCAGTAAGTACCAGGAATTACACCTTGACCTTCTGGAAGACCACATGCACGACCAACCATCTTCTGAGCTAAAGTGAAGCCTTTGCCAGTTGCAGCAGGTTGTACTGGAGTACGGAATAATGTAGATGGTGCAAGACCTAAAGCTTCACGCGCTTTAGCAGTCAAACCACGACCAACGATCAAGTTAATACGACCACCAGCACGCACTTCGTCTAAAAGAACTGGAGTTTTAAGTTCAGACTCAGCGATTTGCTCACCGTTTTTGAACGCAGTTACTTTAGCTGCCGAGTGATCAATCTTAAGAACGATTTCGTCACCCATGTTCATATTCGCAACATCAATTTCTACAGGTAACGCACCAGCGTCTTCCATAGTATTGAAGAAAATCGGAGCGATTTTAGAACCTAAGCAGAAACCACCGTCTTTTTTGTTTGGAATGTGAGCGATTTCGTCACCGAAGAACCAAAGCACAGAGTTTGTTGCAGATTTACGAGATGAACCTGTACCGACAACGTCACCTACATAAGCAACTTGGTTGCCTTTAGCAATAAGTTCTTTGATTTGATTTAATGGACCAACTTCACCTGGTTTTTCAGGATTGATACCATCACGCTCGTTTTTCAACATTGCGTTTGCGTGTAATGGGATGTCCGGACGGCTCCAAGCGTCTTGAGCTGGAGACAAGTCATCGGTATTTGTTTCACCCGTTACTTTGAATACAGTAAGTTTGATTTCTTCTGGTACGTCTTTACGGCTAGTGAACCATTCAGCATCAGCCCAAGATTGTAAAACAGCTTTTGCATTTGCATTGCCAGCTTTAGCTTTGTCAGCTACGTCATGGAACGCATCAAATACAAGTAATGTTTTTTTCAATGCTTCAGCAGCTAAGCTACCTAATTCAGCATCATCTAGAAGCTCAACTAAAGGCGCTACGTTATAGCCACCAAGCATCGTACCTAGTAAATAAACTGCACGTTCTTTAGAAACTAGCGGAGATGTCGCTTCGCCTTTTGCAATCGCTGCCAAGAAAGCTGCTTTTACGTAAGCTGCTTGGTCAACACCTGCAGGAACACGGTTTTCAAGCAAATCAACCAAGAATGCTTCTTCACCTGCCGGTGGGTTTTTTAATAACTCAACAAGTTGAGCAGTTTGAGCATCATCAAGTGGCTTCGGTGGGACTCCGAGTGCGGCACGTTCAGCAACGTGTTGGCGGTAAGCTTCTAGCACGGTGTTCATTCCTCTTTTTTTAAAAAATTACTTGTAAATTCCAGCTTTCACAAAGCTTCACAAGTAATATGGACTACAAAATTTTACTAGAGTTCAAGCTAAAAGTTAATGCGCGCGGGGTGTTTCTCCGTGATGCCCATTATTTTGTAACTAAATACCCCTGTGTAAATAATGATCTTAATGACTGACTTATCATGCGATATTTTGAATTGAAAGAACACTCCACCTTAGTGGAGTGTTGACGATGTCTTGCACACTTAGAACTTTTTGTAGTTTGGCATTTTGTCATGTGGTGTAACTAAGCATTCATCTGCCATTTGTTTTCTAATTTTTTCTTGTAGGGCTTCTGGGTTAGTTTTTAGCTCATCTTGTGGAATAGCATAAACTTTCTCAATAATATTCAAGATGAATTTTTTGGTGATCTCATCTTCAATTTTATTTGCATGCTCAACCGCTTGAGATTTTTCAATTGACTGCTGGCGGTCAAACACAATACTTCTAGCCGCATTTCCAACACTTGTACAAAAGCCATGCCATTGTTCTTCAGGTGTCAAAGGTTTTTTCTCTGTACAGCCGACTAACAACATTCCCATCAAGACAAATAAAACTTTTTTCATCATTACTCTACACAGACTAAGCTGCCCACATCATACTGAATCTGACAGACTTTGCAAAAACTGCCATAAAAAAACCGAGATACTCGCTCACGGTCTTTTATATGAAGTGTCAAAAATATAGGTTGCTTTACTCAAATTAATTAAAGAACTTAATATCCGTAGGTGTAGATATTTTTGCAGCATCGCCAGCAGGTTTTAAACCACCGCTTTTTGCATCAAAGCGGAACAAACTGATGTTATTACTATATACATTCGTCACATATAAATATTTACCTGTTGCATCGAAGGAGAAAGCTCGTGGTTCAATGCCATTAGCTTTATAAATGACTGGTTGACCTAACAACCCATTTTGTTGAATTTTAAATACCAAAAGTTTGTTGTCTGTACCACGATTGGCAGCAATGACATATTTGCCATCGGGACTCAAAATAATTCCACTCGCACTCTTAAATTCAGGTGTTTTATCTTCGTGTACCAACTTTAGCTCAGCAATTTTTTTCAAATGTCCATCTTGTACATTAAACGCTACAATTTCACTTCGCATTTCTGCGGTAATGTACGCATGTTTGCCATTTGGAGAAAAGACCATATGGCGCGGCCCAGAACCATGAACAAACTTCACATCTCGACTGCTGTCTGCTTCAAGTGGTTGGGGTTTGTTAGGGTTATAACGAAAGGCATAGACTTTGTCATTTCCTAGATCGCTCGCATATAAATACTTACCATCTGGGCTGAAAGTTGTCGAATGTGCATGACCACTTTCCTGACGACCTTTGACATGGCCAGAACCTTCCGCGAAAACAATATTCTGTACCATTTCACCTATATGTCCATTTGGCAAAATTGGCAAAACGGCTACACCACCACGACCTTTATCAAATGCAGAATAATTCGACACGAATAGGAATTTACCATCTAAACTGATTGAGGCGTGTGTTGGATGCCCACCATGGCTATCTACTGTATTTAGTACCTCTACCTTTCCGTTTTGAACTGATAATGCAGTGACTTCTCCTAAATTTTCTTCATTTGTTGTATATGCAAAACGACCATCTTTCGATTTCACAATCCAAGAAGGACTTTTCATTTTTAATACTTTAATAGGAGTTAAAGTCCCATCCCTATTAACTTGAAACTGGTACAAACCTTCGCTGGCCTGCTTTGGTTTTTGCACAAGTGGTGCATTAGGAATAGATGTCCATGTTCCTACTAAAGCGATTTGTTGGTCTGCGGCATTAACTATGTTACCCCACCCAAGTGATATAAACGTCAACGACAAAGTTGCTGTTAACTTCTGAATCAATCCACGATATTTAAGCTTTATATCGTTATCCTTGCTCTCTGTAATTTCAACACAAGTAACTTTTTTCACCGGCATTTCCTTGAAAAATTCACCTTATTTGTAATTATCAACAAGGCTTTATCGATCTAATTTCATTTAATGATTTTGAAAATTAATTTATAAAACAGCAATTTTCAAGTGAAGTTTCTTTAACCAGAATCGTGTTTAATATGTGATTACTTCAAAGTAAATTAATGATCTATATGAGAATTATTAATTTTTTTTAAAATGGTATAACCTTAATAAAATAAGAGCCCACTTAAAGTGAGCTCTTAATTCATACATTTAGAAACGCCAATTGTAGAATAAGTCGATCGCTCTTTCTAAAGACTGACTTGCTTCTAAATATAAACGGCGATTCATTTGATAACGTAAGGTAAGCTTATTAACTGGCGTAAATACACCAACACCATAACGAATAAATAAATCAGGTGTAATATATCCAGTTAAGCTTACCTGAGTATCATCCCCTGTACCTTGGGCATCTAATGCAAGTCCACTTAAGCCAAAAGTACGACCAATTTGATTCGTTAAAGCGCGAGTACCACCTAAGCCCATACTAATACCAGCAGCGGCAATAGTATTGTTTACATCAGATTTAAAACCTTCCGAATTACTTAAACCGCTTGAACCTTCATTAATACGACCCGTTACCAATGCATTCAAGGCTTCTTGTTCAGACAAACCAGCATCATTATAAACTTGAATACTTGGTGATGACGCAGTACCTGTAACACGCACACCAACCATACTTCCCTGAACATTTTTATTCGCATCAATATCTAAAGTCGGGTTTGACAGTGGCCCATTGAAACGAGCAATTGCACGATTTAAATCTAAGCTTTGACCATATGCTTCAATTTTCACTTTTTGACTTACACCAATAGCACCCATCGCGCGCATTGCAGTTTCATAACCACGTTGAGTCAAGTTCAAACGACCAACTAAAGGAATATTACTGTTAAAGCCTTGGAAGATTACTTGGTTACCAATATTCACCGAAATATCGGCACGAATATCCCAAGGTTTAGCTGCGCGTAAAATTGCTAGTGGGTCTTGGCCCTGACGGACGATACGCACATCTGAAGATGTATTAATAACAGGTGCCGTTGTTTCAGGCATTGAAATACGTGCACGAGGAACATCTACAGACCCTTTCAAACTTAAACGTTTATCGAAAGGATACATATCAAGTGTCAAATTCGGATTTGCAATTGCTGTAATTAATGGTGCTTGGCGGACCAGTAAGTTATCACCTTTTAAGTTCAACTGTAGACGCGGTGAATCTTTCCAGTCGAAACTGCCTTTAAGTAAACCTACCCCTTGTCCACTGTTAAATGCACCATCAATTGTTGCCATATCTTGACGAATAGATGAATACACTTGTACGTTGGTTAAGTTCACTGGCAGGGAAATCATACTGATCGCCCCGTTTTTCAAACGCATTTCACCCGTAAACTGCGGTTGGGTTAAAGTACCACTTACTTTACCAGCTAAAGCTAACGTACCACTCATTGAGCGTACATCTTGAATAAATGGTTTCAAAACTTTTAATTGCACATCATTAAAGGCCACCTCACCACGCATTGGCATAGAGGGTTGGTATGGATTAATAATGACATTTGCATAGCCAGTACCAATATCAGGTGTTTTCACGTCAACGCGTAACAATAGACCATCTGAAATACTTTTCGCAATTACACTGAGCTCATCATAATTCAGAGTGGTTGGCGGATCTTGAGGATCTTCCGCAGCTAGGCCTAGTTCACCTTTACGGGTCACTAAACGTGCATCAAGTTTAGGATGTCCACCATTTACCCAAGAAGCTTTCGCATATCCATTGAGTTGCCCCGTCATTGCCAACCCTTCTGGCATAAACGCAGCAAAATCACCTAAGTCCAGATTTTGGGTAACAAATGAAATATTACCTTGTGCTTTACTTACACGTACAGGTTGATCAAGACATAACTGACTATTTTTACTCTGCCAACAATGTTGCCCAACAAATAATTCAGAACGTGCTGATGAGAAAATAATAGGTGCATTTTGATTTTGTGCTAAACGAATTCGTCGCGAATCAAAACTCCCTTTTTGAATTTGGCCTAACCAATCATTATTTTGGTTAAAACCACCTGCCAACTGAACATAGAATTTAGAAACATTATTGTTTGCCTGCACTTTTAATAAATGCGCTTTCCGTGTTCCTGTTAAATTAACTTCAGCAGACTGAATTAGACGGCTACCACTACGTAAATTATCTAACTTAGCTGTAAGCTGGGTTGGAGTTGTTTCAGATGTTGGGAGTTCCCCCTGTATACGCAGTTTTTTAATACTCACTAAATTAGTATACGCAAAGTTATCAACTGCAATATTCGCGGTAGCTTTTAGGCGAGGTTGAGATTGGACACTCAAATCCCCATAGGCACGCCCACTCAAACCAGGATACAACTCATAAAGTGCAGGTGCATTAAGCTTAATTTTTAAATTTTGCGCATTACCTGTTGCTTGTAACTGGTTTTGTGCATAAACCAAAAATAAATTATTTGCTTCGAATTGTTGAGGTAAGAATCCCTTTTGGTTCGAATCCATAAGTACAGATAAGTTACCTTTACCTCTCACAGGTTTGTTATTCAAAAATCCTGCAAGATTCAACTGTTGAATATCAATACGCTTTAACTTATCAGACCAAACGCCTTGCGTTTTTACATTTCCTGAAATTTCGCCTTTTACACTTGAAGCAAAATATTGAGGTTTAAAACGTACAAGCGAGCTATTGATATCCCAAGCAATACGATCTTTTAAGTTTACTGAGCCAGTCGCATAGATTTTTCCAGCAACACCATCATGTTGTAACTGGTTAATTCGAATAAACTCTGGAGTACCCGCAATAGAGAACTTTAATAATCCATTCGCCTGATTAAGTGCTTTCAAAGATCCATTATAATTAACTGCAAAACCTTTAAACCCACCACCTGCTTTAACATCATTAAATAATAAAGCAGCTGTACTTTTCCCTACTAGCGCGACCGTTTCTTGACCTGCTTGAGCCAATTGGCCTTTTAAATCAATTTTTTCAAGTTGAATAATTTGTTGATTTGGCTTTGCAAAACCACTTGCTTTGATTGATCCATTAAGTAGGTTAACAGGTGCTGCTGTATGAATACTCTGCGGGTTAAAGTCTTTTGCATTTAATAAGGCATTCCAAGCCAGCTGACGTTTTTCAGTAGGCAATAAAACTTTGGCTTGGCCTGTAAGACTGCCTTTTTGAGCAGCAAAACTAAAACTAGGAACATTGAGAATATTATCTTTAACATTCAACGTTGCGAGATATTGTCCTGCTGGTAATAGAGTCTGTTCATGCTGATATACTTTGGTTGCGACTTTAATATCTTGCTGACCATCTCGCAAAGTCAGATCAACTTGTCCACTATCACTGCTTAACCAACCTATATATGGCATAGCACGGTCTATTTTTGACCAAGCCACATTCATAAACATTGGTTGAGGTTTTTTATTCTTTTCAGGTGCTTGGTTTAATTTAAGTTTCCAAGATTCATAACGGTCGAAGTCTACATTCGCTAATACTTCAGTACCTTTTTCTAAAGAACCAGTGGAAGAAACTGCTGCATCTAAACTTGGTGGTAAGAAGTCCTGAACGACTTGAGGAATCGCTTTATCTTTAGGATTAACATGATCTAAACGACCTTTTATGTCCCAAGTAACATGGTCTTTCCAGCTCACTAATCCTTTAAGGTTAATTGCACCTTTCATGACCTGGCCATTAAAGTCAGTAATATTCAACTGATGTACTAAATCAGTATTCATTAAGGCATTGTATTGGCCTTCAGGTAAGTTTGCACCTTTTAAATCTGTATCAAGTGCTAAGTTGAGCTTTTGAACATTACCTTCAAATTTAATAACACCATTTTTAGCAAATAATTTTTGATCAACCAGTAAAGGCAAGTGATAATTTTTAAGTGACAAAGCCCCTTGCATTGGAACTTCATGACGAACTGGATGTAAAACAACCCAGCCTGTTAAGAGGTCTGGTGTAGTAGTTGCTACGCCAGCTTGTAATGTATCTAAACTTCCTCTGGCTGCAACTTTTATATTTTGAATATTTAAGCTTTTTAAAGAAGGAATTCTTAAATCTGCTGTCGCATTAAGCGGATATTTCCCACTAAAATCCATCTTTCCTGTTGCGTTATGTACAGAAAGATAACCCATATCCATGCTTGAGTTTTCAAACTTCAGCTTTGTCTCTGACCACAGCGCATCGTTTAAGTGGACATCATGAAAATTTACAACAGAACCCGAATTTTTAATTTCTAAATGATCAACATCTGCCTTATCTATACGTAAAACAAATGGTAGTTTTATAGGTTTAAATCCAAATGGTTTATCTGACGGCGGCGCTTTATTAATAATGATTAAGTTGCGTACATCTGCGTTGCTTAAATGGACTTCTTTTTCTAATATTAAAGAACGCCACCCTAAGCGAACATCAGCTCTATCTAAAGTAACATCGACTTCTGCCAACTGAACAATAATATTTTTAAGGATAATTCCTTTAAGTAAATTACCCCCTTCATATTCATATTTAATGACTTGCTGCGCCTGTAAAACACGATCTAATAAGAAACGGCTTCCACGGTCAGTCGACATCATAATAATGATAGAAGCAACAAGTAATAAAAGTATGATTAATATCGTCAGCAAGAAGCTACGCAAAATGCGTCGCTTCTTAGGAGAGTCAGGTGCCGAAGTGGGCTGCTGTTCTACTTCCGCCATAAAATAAACCTAATAAAATTTTATTTTTAAAGTTGTGGACCAATGAAGAAATGCAAACGAATTGGATGATTTTCATCGGAAATACCCGAAGCTACATCCAAACGAATTGGGCCAATAGGTGACTTCCAACGAATACCAACACCAACGCTATAAGCGGTCGGGTTACTAAAATTCTTATCGTAAGCATTACCAAAATCAGAAAAAATTGCTGCTCGCCAACCTTCTTTGAATTGATAGTTGTATTCCAGAGAGCCTACCGCTAGAGCTTGTCCCCCAATTTTATATCCATCTACTTCCGGAGAAAGACTTTTGTAGTCAAACCCACGAATTGTTTGGTCACCACCTGTAAAGAATCTTAAATTGTAGGGAACTTTATCAAACTCATCGGTAAAAATATAACTAAGATCTGATCGGCCCACAAACTGATGGTCATCATGCTCACCTAAAGAATAAATAAATCTCCAACCAGCTGTTGCAATTGCCATATTGGCATCGGAAAGTAAACTGCTACTTCCCAGTTCTAACTTATAACTTTGTTTAAATGCTTTAGTTGGGTTTAAACGTGTATTACTTGAAGTTTTAGAAGTTTCATAACCAAACAATAACGCTTCTTGCTCTGAAGCGGCAGTTTTAAAAGCATCGGGTAACTCAGAAATATCGACATTTCCTTTTTGAGTTAAACGATCCAGACGATAACGGACTCCAATGGTATGTTGCCAATCACCTAACGGTTTTTTAATAACGCGCTCTCCACCAAACACGGCAGATTCGGTTAATAAACTGACATCAGGCCCAATATTATCTCTAGTCTCACGTTCATAACCACCCACAATGTTAAAGTAATCATTTAATGGGTGTTTATAAGGAATACTATAACGGCCATCTATGGACTGACGAATTTGAGAAAGCTCAAAGTTCGCGTCAAATGAATGACCATATTCGTTCACAATTGAGCGACGATATTGACTACGTAAGCGAGCTCCCGTATCGGTACCATAACCCACACCAGTTTCCAGACTATTTAATCTGTCTGCATTTAGAGTCACAATAACTGGAATTCTTTTTTCTTCACGTGCTTTAGCTTGTAAACGGTCTTGTTCCGATTCTTGCTCTTGATGATCTGCTGCAGTTTTTAAAGCAGCTGGAGCTGCAGCTAATTGTGCATTTTCAGTCCCAGCAAATTGTTTTTCGTCTACAACATTTTGACTAACCTCTTTAGTAGGTGAGGCTAATTGACGTGCTTTAGCAAGTTGTTGTTGCTCTGGAGAAAGCAGTTTTGATTCATCAATCGTGACATTTTGCTGATCGACCAGTGCTTGTAAATCTGGAGGTAACTCAAGCGGCTTTTCAATTGGATCAGGTTTAATTGAATCGACCAGCGTGTAGTTAAAATAACGCGAGTTAGTCAGGTTATTAGCTAAAGCATTTACACGCCAAAATGTATAGTCATCGTCCTCTTTCCAAGGCGCCATACTTTCCAAAATATTTAATTTGATAGGTAATGGTTTTGAAGGATCGCTCATACGAAACTCAACCTTACCAAGCTTGTATCGCTCACCCGTTTCATATTTGAGATTAATATCTGCTTTGTTTTCAGGTTGGCTGACTTTTACATCGTGTAACCGCCAGAATGCATCAAAGTATCCATTATTTGATGCAGCATCTACAATTCGGCTTTTAGTTGTTTCATACAGACCATGGTTAAAAATATCTCCTACATCTTGATCTGGAACTAAACGAATAACTTGGAACTGTGGTTGTTTTGCACCTGCTCCACTAAATTCAATATTTTGTTCATTAATTCGAACAGGTTGATTTGGTGTGACTTTTACGCGTACTCGACTTGCACTTAATTTTTCAAAACGAAATTCGGCATTGTAATAACCTACAGCTTGTGCGGCTTGGTTACTTAAACTTCTAAGCTGTGGTAACGCAGAATTAAAATCTTCAAATGATTCTTGGGTAAATGTAGATAACTTACCTTTGATATTTTTAGCAAGATCATCCGGTGCACCACTAACCTCCGCAGTGATACGTGGAATTTGTTCCATCGGAGTCACACGCGGCGGACGAATTTTATTGATAATACGTTTAAAGAAACCTTTCTCTTCAGGTGGTTCTTCTGTAGCGGCTGTAAGTTCTGGTAAAGTTTTTCCCGTTTCATTTGCTTCGACTACAATCTTACTATCCGATTGAATCTCACTCATGAGTTGGTCAATATTTACAGGTGCTTGAGTAATTTCATGTAATTCTGCTTGAGATGCATCATTGACCACCATTTCTGGATGTTTTTGAGTTCCATTTTGGAAGTTTTGCGCTTCAGTTTTTGCCTCTTCTGCAACCCGATAAATTTCATTTGCCATACTCTGATCAACAGGCATAACAGGTAAATCATCAAGGTTATCCAGCGTGATTGGCTTAAATTCTTCAATCTGATTTGGAAATTGTTCTTGTTGTTGCAATATAGCCAAGCTATCTTGTTGCTGCTGTGCTTGAGTTACAAGCGTCGCAACATCCGTAATTGGAACATCATTTTGGTTATTTGTACTCGTTTGTTGTAGTGATAAATCAGCTACGGTCTGTTGGGCTGGTGGTGTTACTGTTTCTGCCGAACTTTCGGCATAACAAGGAGTAACACATAAACTTAACAATAAGCTGCTACAAATAAGTTTAGGTATACTCTGCATTTTTAAGATTAAATGCATAGAGTGAGAAAGAGTTGACTGTTTAAACTTAATTTTAGAAGGCATGGAAAACTCTAAACTTATTTTTTAATAAACGCACCAATATGAGGATAAAACTCACTCGAAACCATTGATTTTTCATTTAATCAAGCGTTAAAAATATCATACATGGTTTTCGATGCAAATTAACACTCGGTCACATTTTTTAATAAAACTCAATGAAGCTTGCACATGATGAAACAAGATGAATCCCTGATGACATCACGTCGGTTTGTACCGATGTTTTTTACACAGTTTTTTGGCGCATTAAATGACAATGTTTTTAAGCAAGCTTTATTGTTAGTCATTACGTATGGTTGGATTCAACAACAATCTGCCCCGGTAAGCACACTCAATAATTTAGCAGCATTATTGTTTATATTGCCATATTTCTTTTTTTCAGCAACTGCTGGACAAATTGCAGACAAATACGAACGATCACAACTTGTACGCGGCATAAAAATCTTAGAAATTATTATTATGCTCATTGGTTCTGCTGGCTTTTTATTGGGGCATTTATGGTTGCTACTCTTCGCCTTATTTTTAATGGGTACACATTCAACTTTCTTCGGCCCAATTAAATATGCCATTTTGCCTGAAATTTTAAAACCAAACGAACTCATGTCGGGTAATGCCTTATTTCAATCTGGTACTTCGATGGCAATCTTGTTCGGAATGATCTTAGGTGGTGCCGTAATTGCATCATCAGAAGGCAATTTACTGTGGATTAGTCTGACTGTAGTCGCTATTGCTTGCATTGGCTATGTGTTTAGTCGCTTCATTCTGCCTCAAAAAGTTGCTGCACCAGATTTAGATATAGACTGGAACTTTATTCGTACAAGCTTCCAAACTATTACATATGCCAAAAGTTTACCGTTAGTGTTCACAATTTTATTAGGTAACTCGTGGTACTGGTTTTATGGGGCAACTTATTTAACGCAAATTCCGCAGCTCACTCAGCAAAATCTTCATGCATCGGAAAATGTAGTTAGCCTGTTACTCACCTTCTTCTCTGTCGGAATTGGTGTTGGTTCATTACTTTGCCGTAAAATTGGTGGTTCAGAAATCAACATTAAAATGGTGCCAATCGGTGCAATTGGCCTTACTGTTTTTGCACTTTACCTTGCAGCCAGTCTAGCTTTTGTACCTGAAAGAACTGGAGCATTACTGACCTTAAAAGATATTTTCACTCAAGGTTGGGTTTACTATCACGTCATGATTGCTGTGACTTTATTAGGTATCAGTGGTGGTTTTTATATTGTTCCGTTATATGCCATGATGCAGGCTTACTCACCACGCTCACATCGTGCCCGTGTTGTTGCAGCGAATAATATTTTAAATGCTGTATTCATGGTTTCTTCTGCAATTTTCTCAATCTTAATCTTAAGTGTTTTAAAAATTGATATTAAAATACTATTTATTATTACAGCTGTACTTAGTGCAATCTTTAGTATCTGGCTTCTCGCCCGACTAAAACCGATGCTTGCCACAGCACATCTTTCTTTGGAGGACTAATTTATGCGCCACTACACAGGAATTGATCAACTTATTAACTCCTTTGATCAGGCATTACGTAGTCTTGTCCCAGGTGCAACAGCAGCACAGCGCCAAAATCCGGCTGAAACAGCTGAAACAAAACTTGGAGTAGAAGATGCTCGCCATGTTGCGGGCTTAATGCGTGTTAATCATAGTGGTGAAGTGTGTGCCCAAGCCCTTTATCATGGACAAGCATTAACGGCGAAATTACCGAATGTGCGCCGCGAAATGCAACAAGCAGCAATTGAAGAACAAGACCATTTAGCTTGGTGCGAAGATCGTTTAAAAGAGTTGAATAGCCATACAAGTTTATTAAACCCTATCTGGTACGGGTTATCATATGGTATGGGTGCTCTTGCAGGTATTGCTGGTGATAAATATAGCTTAGGCTTTGTTGCTGAAACTGAGCGTCAGGTAAGCATCCATTTGCAAGATCATTTAAACCAATTACCTGCTCAAGATGAACGCTCTCGTAAAATTTTAGAGCAAATGAATGAAGATGAATTACATCATCGTCATACAGCGCTCGAAGCAGGCGGTGTTGAATTACCTTATGCGGTAAAAATCAGTATGACCGCTATTTCAAAGTTAATGACAAAAACCAGTTATTACCTTTAAAAAAAAACAAAGGATTGATCTTAACGAGACCAATCCTTTTTCTCAAATATTATTTTAAACCATGGTCATATTTGAAACGTTCAATATCTCGAATTGAGTTCCAATAGTTACGATTAATACGGTCACGATCAATTTGTAGTTCTCTTAAAAGCTTACGATAACGTTCACGTTCTTCTGGCTTCAATTTTTCGTTATAAGCACTGTCAGAATACTGCTTAAACTTTTCGTCATAACGGTCATATTCATTTTTTGCATTGTAATAGTCGGAAGCAGCACGATAATATGGTCTTAAACGATTACGCTGCTCGATTGGGCATACATTAATATTACCGTTCCCCTCTAAAGCGTTATAAAAAATGTTTGATGGCTGGCAATAATACCCTAGACCTTCTTTGTAGCCACGTTCATATGACTTTTGATCTGGAACAATATTAGCTTTTCCACATGCTTTGTAATATTGATCTAAGCGCGGTGAAGAACCTTTTGCTCCATCTTTCTCACCCACTAATGACCAATTTGCCGTCTTACATTCTTCTACGCTCATTGCAGCACAACCCGAGAGGCTGATTGCTAAAATGGCTAAACCGATATTTTTCATATTAAGAGAACTCAAAAATAAAATTTAAAAAAACGCAAAAAATAAAATTCCATTACACACCTATATAAGTCCTACTTTATTCGAGACTTATACATAAATGTTTAACTGGATAAGCATTTTAAGTTTAAATCAGTTTCACCATCTGACCAAATGATAGAGTTCAATTTCCAACCACATTTAACTTTAGAAAGTGAAATCCGTAGAAGTTTTATATCTCTCCGACTATTGATATACGCTAATTTTACTTTAAAAATCCATTATCAAAATAAATCCCAATACATTGATTATAAATACAAAAAATTAGATTTTTCATGAAATGTTCTTCAACCATCTTTACTCTTTTTTTACGCGATTTCCTTCAAAGGCTCAGGTAGGATTTGAGTTAAATAACCACCAAGGTTTTTTATAATGAGTACGCTTATTTACCCCAATTTAAACTTAAAAGATTCTCACTTTAAGGCATTTAAAATATCAGATGATCTTATTCCACAAACGAAAATCGATACCTTTAACTCAGAACTTTTTTTAAAAGAAGTTGATGAATATTTAAGTTTATATCCTCAGACTCAACACATTGATATTTGTCTACACGATTTAAACGGGCATATTCGTGGTAAACGTATTGATGTTAAGAGTCTAAAAAATCTATCGAATGGATGTTATTTTCCACTTTCTGTTTACGCCATGAGTCTTGATGGAAAAGTGATTGAAGAAACAGGCCTAGGAAAATATATTGGTGAACCAGATAGACTTTGTCTACCCATTTTAGGCAGTTTACAACCTAGTGCTTTATCTCCTGAATTAAATGCTCAGCTTTACCTATCCATGCAAGAAGAAGATGGTACAGACTGCCGCTATGAACCACGCAATATATTAAAAAAAATATTAAATCAGTTACACGATCATAATTATTTTCCTGTCATGGCTGCTGAGCTAGAGTTTTATCTTTTCTCACCTCAGCATCAGGCTGACACATGTATAGAAAACCAATGCTTTGATATAGATGCACCCAATAACTACCAACAAGTCCTAGATGAAGTTGAAAAAGCTGCCCTACTACAATCTATTGAAATTACCGCTATTGTTGCAGAATCATCCCCAGGACAATATGAATTAAATCTGCAACACAGCCATGACATTTTGAAGCTATGCGATCAAATTAATGCTTTAAAAAGAATTGTAAAGCAAGTCGCAAGAAAACATGACTTAACTGCTTGTTTCATGGCGAAACCGAACTTGGCAAAAGCCGGTAGTGGCATGCATTTTCATATGAGTATGCTGAATCAATATCATGAAAATATATTTAGCTCAGAAGAAGAAAAAGATGAGCTTTCTACCAAATTACTCAGCGCGATTAGCGGACTCATTGAGTTAATGCCTGCATCTATGGCGATTTTAGCGCCTAATATTAATTCTTATAGACGCTTTAAAATTGGGCATCATGTGCCATTAGAAGCCAATTGGGATACCAATAACCGTAATGTCGCAATCCGTATTCCATGCTCAGACGTACAAAATCAACGTTTAGAGTATCGGGTTGCTGGAGCCGACTGTAACCCCTATCTGGTTACAGCCACTATTTTAGCTGGCGTGTCTTATGGCTTATCTCATAAGTTACCGCTGCCAAAACCTGCACATCTTTTAAAATTTCAAGACGAGCACATTTTATTAGCCAACAATCAACAGGAAGCCTTAAAAATATTTAAAGGAAGTCTTATTTTAAAAGGATATTTAGGAGCTGACTTTGTCGAGCATTGGTACACAGTTAAACAGGCTGAATATCAAAATATTTATAGTCAGATGACTGAAGCAGAACGACATTGGGATATATAAATAAAAAAAGCAAAAAAACTATAAACCACTTTGCAAACCCTTAGGGAGAAATACCCTAAGGTTTTTTTTATATCTCATTAATGATTTTTCTGTTTTGATAAAAAACGTAATCCAACACCAGGTTCAGTAGCAATATAACGTGGCTGAATCGCATTATCCCCCAATTTGCTTCGCAACTTACCGACCAAAATACGTAAATAATGCGTATCTTCCTGATGCGTTGGCCCCCATAGTTCTTTTAAAAGTTGTGGCTGTGTTAAAAGCTGCCCTTGATAGCGCATTAATAGCGTCAAAAGTTGAAACTCTTTTCGAGTTAAAGTAATTGGCTGTTGCTCGACCCATACCAAACGTTGCGTGACATCGACTTTAAGATAACCATCGTCATAAATATGTGCTTCTTGCTGAATCGGTTGATTTCTTAAGATGACACGTATGCGTGCCAAAAGCTCTTGGACACTAAAAGGTTTGGTCATGTAATCATTTGCGCCAGCATCGAGCAAAGCAACTTTTTCGTATTCATCAGCGCGTACAGATAGCACAATAACCGGCACATTTGACCAGCTACGTAACTCTTGAAGGACTTCTTTCCCATCTAAATCGGGTAAGCCCAAATCTAGGATAACCAAATCAGCCCCTTGTGTTGCTAAAGCTTCTAGACCTTTATAACCCGTTTCGCAGAGCGTGGTTTTATACTTTTGAGTTCTTAAAGCAATGTCTAAAAATTTACGGATTTGAGGCTCATCATCAATAATCACAATGCGTGTTTCTACAGGTGATGTTTCTGAACTTATCATGAATTTACAACTTATTCTTTTACTGGGTGAATGGGTAATCTGATTTGAATTAAAGTACCTTTATTTTGGCGCCCTGAAAATGCTTCTATTGTACCCATATGAGCACCAATAATCGCTTTTACGATTGTAAGTCCTAAACCAGTACCAAATTTTCCACGGTCTCCTCGTTCCATCGTATAAAACATATCAAAAATACGATGTCTTTCATCTTCAGGAATTCCCGCACCTCTATCTTCAATTTCAATTTTTACTTCATCTTCTGATGAAAGATTCGCACGAACCATGACTGGTTCATCGGGAGGTGAAAAGTTTGCAGCATTTTCTAAAACATTAAAAATGGCTTGTTCTACCAATGCTGGGTGGACATACAAACTAATAGGGTGTTCACGCAACTGAACCACTACTTGCGTATCTGGTTTATAACGTTTTAAACGGCGGGTAGCTGAACCAATTAATTCATCAACTCCAATCCAGTCTCTTTTTAAAGTTAAACCTTCATGTCCCAAACGGGTCATATCAAGTAGGTTTTGAATATAACGGTCTAACCGTTCGCCTTCTAAATGAATCGTTTCAAGTAAATCTTGTTGGTCTTGTTCTGACATATCAGCTTTAAAATTCGCAAGTGTGTCCGCTGCTCCAATAATAGAAGCAAGTGGTGAGCGTAAATCATGCGATACCGAAGATAATAAAGCTGAACGTAAGCGCTCTGTTTCACTGGTGACTTTTGCTTGTTCAAGTTCATTGACCAATTGGGTTCGAAGTGCTGCCTGTGCAATATATTCGATTACACTTTCCGTCAGTTTCTTTTGCTCAAAATTTAGAGAAGCCACTTCATCCTTAAAGTAAATTCCCACTATACCTAGGCTATTTTTTTGCTCTAAAAGTGGTAAAAACCACCAGTTCGATTGACTAAGGGTATCGGTAAAACGTCCACACGGTTGTTGATGTTTTAAGCACCATTCTGCAGCTACTTTTTCTTTATCATTTAACTCAATATCAGATGAAATAACTCTATCTTGAATAGAAATCCACACTTTAGTTTGAAGCTGGGTTTCTAAAGTCATACGTCCCGTCTGCATGACTTCTTCAAGGTTCACCGCACTAGAAAGCTTACGTGCCAAGTCTTGCATCACTGTGGTGTAAGCATTGGCAGCTTTTAAAGACAAAACCTGCTGACGTAACTGAGAAGCCAACCGCCCAGCAATTAAAGCTGCCGCAAAAAAAGCAACTACAGTCACTACGCCTTGGTGTGCTGAAATTTGAAATGTAAAACGTGGTGCTATAAAGAAAAAATTATAGGCTAAGAAACAAATAAGAGCTGCCACTACAGCAGCGAGCATTCTAGTTTTGGTTGCTACAATTAAAACTGAAATAATAAAAATGACAGAAAAGTCTTCAATACCCAATAGAACTTCAGCAAAGTGAGCTATAAAAATACTGACACAAGTAACCGCTAAAACAAAAATACTTTCTTTTAATGATAAAAATGATGGCTTTTCAAGTTGAGTTGTCTTTTTAGTGCCCTGTTCTGGATGCAAAATCGTTAAAGCAATCGAATTTTCTTGATTTAATAATTGCTGAGCTAAATTTTTCTTAAATAACTTTAACCACCACGGCGAAATACTTTTGCCAATGACCAAATTGGAAATACCTCGATCAACGGCAGCATCCATTAACACTGACGCAACTCGATGCCCATATAAGACTTCTGTTCGACCACCGAGTTGTCGAGCCAGCTCAAATGCCCGATCAATTTCAATATATGCTTTTTTATATGAATTTCCTGAACTCTGCCCAAAGTCCAAACTTTTAGCAACATTCACTACAGTCCATGTTGCCCCATAGCGTTCAGCTAACCGACAACCTGCCCGCACTAAATATTCAGAAGAACCTTGTCCATCTATCGCAATCATCAATTCATTTTGCAACGAGATAGACTTCAAACCCTTAGAGGTGTAACTCTGTTTTAAATCTAAATCGACATGCTCAGCAACGCATTGCATTGCCAGTTCACGCAATGCTGTTAAATTTGAAATGCTAAAAAAGCCTTGCAATGCCAGCTTCGCTTGCTCCGGCACATAAACTTTTCCTTGATGGAGCCTTTCAATGAGTTCACTAACAGGTAAATCAATTAAACGAATGTCTCGAATACGATCAAATACACGATCTGGCACAGTTTCATTTACTCGAATGCCCGTAATCTGATGTACCACATCATTTAAGCTTTCTAAATGCTGAATATTAATGGTGGTAAATACATCAATACCAGCGTCTAGCAATTCATTGACATCTTGCCACCGTCGTTCATGGCGACTATTTGGTATATTGCGATGAGCCAATTCATCAACCAAAACAATTTCCGGATGCCTGAGTAAAATAGCATCCAAGTCCATTTCTTCTAAAGTATGCCCCTGATATTGCATTTCCTTTCTAGCAATTTGAGGCAAGCCTTCCAAAATTTTTAGAGTTTCTATTCTTCCGTGGGTTTCAACAATACCCACAACAACATCTGTGCCCTGTTGATATAACTCTTTAGCGCGGGCAAGCATGGCATAGGTTTTGCCGACACCAGGTGCCGCACCGAGAAAGACCGTTAGTCGACCGGCTTGATATCTGTTGACATGATTTAATAAGGCTTCAGCCTGATTTTCGCGATTACTTTGCACTTGATATCATCCGGTAAACTAACAATTTTATTTTCAAGTTAATGTGTAGATTGTAATTGATCTAAAGCGATATTTAGTTCTAATACATTAACACGAGCTTGCCCTAGTACACCAAACTGAGCTGGTTCAATATGCTTTTGGAGTAACTCTTCTACAACTTTAGGGTCTAAATGACGCGCTTGAGCCACTTTGGCAACCTGTAACTGAGCAGATTCAGGGCTAATATGCGGGTCGATACCACTACCCGATTTAGTCACTAAATCACTTGGAATAGGGACATTACCTGTGTGGTCTTGTTGTTTAACCGCAAGAATCTGAGCATCAATTTGTTTTTGAAGCTCTGGATTGGTAAGGGCTAAGTTTGTGGCCCCCATAGACATTGGGTCATAAGCAACCGCTGAAGGACGTGGATGAAAATAAGCCTCTCCAACAAATGGCTGAGCGACTAATTTTGACCCTAGAACTTTATGGTTTATTTCAATCAAACTACCATTGGCTTGATTGTTAAATAACACCTGTCCCGCACCTGTAGCGATCGCACTATAAACAGCACCACAACCGACAAGGGTAAAAATTAGAAGTCCGAAAGATGCTCTTAAGGTCTGACCCAAATTTGCTTCTGAATTTTGTGCATAAGTTTTCATTTCAAACTCCAGATTACAAACCAAATAATTGAACAATCACAACATCAATCGCTTTAATGGCAATAAATGGTAGAACCACACCGCCCACCCCATAAATCAACATATTTCGACGTAGTAACTGAGTTGCAGTTGAAGGTTTAAATTTCACGCCTCGGAGTGCGATTGGAATTAATAACGGGATAATAATAGCGTTAAAAATTAATGCAGATAAAATCGCGCTGTTTGGACTCGCCAAATGCATCACATTCAATACTTGCATTTGTGGAATCGCAGCAGCGAACAATGCAGGCAAAATGGCAAAGTATTTAGAGACGTCATTTGCTAACGAAAATGTTGTCAAAGCACCGCGGGTAATCAACTGCTGTTTCCCAATCTCAACTACAGCGAGTAATTTGGTTGGGTCAGAGTCTAAATCGACCATGTTGCCAGCTTCTTTCGCGGCTTGTGTACCCGAGTTCATAGCTAAACCAATATCCGCTTGTGCTAATGCTGGTGCATCGTTGGTTCCGTCACCAACCATTGCAACTAAACGACCTTGTTGTTGTTCGGTGCGAATACACGCCAATTTGTCTTCTGGTTTTGCTTCGGCAATATAGTCATCTACACCAGCTTCAGCAGCAATCGCGGCAGCAGTTAATGGGTTATCACCTGTGACCATGACAGTTTTAATACCCATTTCTCTTAAGCGTGCAAAACGTTCTTTAATACCGTGTTTAATCACATCTGAGAGTTCAATCACACCCAATACATGATGTTGATTAGCAACGACTAAAGGTGTTGCTCCTTTTTTGGCAACTTGTTCAACACGCGCTTTTAACTCTAGATCTTGCGAATAATCTTCATCTACAAATTTCAAGATTGCATCTAAAGCGCCTTTACGAATTTGCTCACCATTCGGTAAATTCACACCGGAAATTCGAGTTGACGCACTAAAAGAGATAAATTCGGCTTGCTCAGGTTCTTGCTGTTTTAAACCCTGTTCTTTTGCTAACTTAACAATCGACTTACCTTCTGGTGTTGGGTCGGCAAGTGAACTTACCCAAGCAGCAGCTCTCAACTCAGACTCGGTTACCGAGGTTAAAGGATAAAAAGAAGTCGCTTGACGGTCACCATATGTAATGGTTCCTGTTTTATCGAGTAAAAGTACATCAATGTCACCCGCAACTTCTACCGCTTTACCTGATTTCGCCAAAACATTAGCTTTGAGCGCGCGGTTCATGCCCGCAATACCAATCGCAGGTAACAAGCCACCAATGGTTGTTGGAATTAAGCAGACCAGCAGAGCCACAAGCACGACTGGATCAAGTTCAATATGCAAATAATGAGCAATAAACGGCAAGCTAATCACAACAATTAAGAAGGTAATTGTCATCACCATTAACAAGAAGCCAAGTGCAATCTCATTCGGTGTTTTTTGACGATTTGAACCTTCAACCAAAGCAATCATACGGTCTAAGAAGCTTTGGCCAGATTCCGCAGTCACTTGCACAACAATACGATCTGTAAGAACTTTAGTCCCGCCAATAACACCTGAACGGTCAGTTCCAGCTTCACGTAACACGGGTGCTGACTCACCTGTAACCGCCGATTCATTAATGGTGGCAAAGCCTTCTACAATTTCACCGTCGGCTGGAACAAGCTCACCTGCATGAACTTCAATATAATCATTTAAATGAAGTTCAGTGGCTGCAACTTGAGTTGCTTGGCGGTCTGTCAAAGAATTAAGTCTTCGAGCAGTCAAGTTTTCTCTTGCTGCACGCAATGAAGATGCCTGTCCACGACCTCTAGCCTCTGCAACCGCTTCAGCATAGTTAGCAAATAAAATCGTAATAAACAAAATTGCTGTAACGACCAAACTAAACACCAGTGTGGCATATCCCATTAAGGTACTTAGAGCAGTGATTACGGTTCCAAGCCATACAATTGCCATCACAGGGTTTTTAATCGCATGCTGTGGTAGCAATTTTACAAAAGCATTTTTCCAAACTTCAAAACTTGGTACTGCCACAGTCGTTTTATGGCTATTTACATGAGTTTGTGTATTCATTTTCACTCGCCTCCTTAGCCTTTAACCAACAAAAGTTGATCGGCAATTGGCCCAAGGACAAGAACTGGCATAAATTGTAATAAGGTAAGCAATACAACAATCGTAATCAGCGTTAAGGCAAAGGTTGGAGTTTCAACCTGAAGACTACCTGTTGTTTCGGGTGCTTTTCTTTTTGCTGCTAAACGTGTCGCAATCATTAATGGCAAAATTAAGGTCGGAAAACGTCCTAACAGTAGAGCGATACTACAAGTTACATTCCACCATACAGTGTTGTCTCCAAGACCTTCAAAACCTGAACCATTGTTGGCAAATGCAGAGACATATTCGTAGAACACTTGGCTAATACCATGTGGTCCCGGATTACTAATTCCAGATATGCTTGGAATGCTGAGGCTTAATGCGGTAAATGCAAGAATGACTAAAGGTTGAATCAAGATAATAATCGCGAGCAACTTAATTTCTGCCGCTTCAATCTTACGTCCAAACAATTCAGGAGTACGACCTGTCATTAAACCTGCAATAAATACGGCAAGTAACAGATAAATCATAAACTGTTGCAGACCACAGCCCACACCACCCCAAATGGCATTAATCAGCATGTTAATGAGTTCGACTAAACCGGTAAGCGGTGCAGACGAATCATGCATCATATTGACCGAGCCGTTATTTACCTGTGTAGTAAGCGCTGCCCAAACTGCTGATGCTGCTGGTCCAAATCGTTGCTCTTTACCTTCCATTACAGCAATTTGTGATGCGGTCGATGACATACTTTCAGACCAGACAGCTGCTGCACCTGAAATAACTGACATTAAAAGCATGCTACCAAACACAAAGTAGGCAAATTTTTTACGTCGAGTAAAATGTCCCACCATAAAAACGACTGTAATTGGAATGAGCAGAATCGCAATCATTTCTAATAAATTAGATAGCGGCGTTGGATTTTCTAAAGGTACAGAACTATTTGGACCATACCAACCGCCACCGTTACTACCCAATTGCTTAACAGCAACCATGGGGGCAACTGGACCTAATGGAATTTTTTGGGTTTGTACGGTATTTGCTTTATCAATAAGCTGTACTTCCGGCCCACCCTGAAAAGTTGCTGGTACGCCTTGGCTGTTAAGCAACAATGACCAAACAAAACAAAGAGGAAGCAAGAAACGGACTGTAGGGCGTATTACATCTGCCCAATAGTTACCAATTAAAATTTGATCTGGCTGTTCCGCAACATCAGCCGCAATATGGCTAGGACGTTGATAAAAGAAAGCTCTTAAGGTCGCAACAACTAAAGCTAGCCCCATCATTGGTGTGATGACTTGCAAACCTACAATACCTGTCATTTGCGACAAATAAGACAATTGAGCTTGACCAGAATAATGCTGTTGGTTGGTGTTGGTTAAAAATGAAATAACTGTGTGTAATGCTAAATCCCAGCTCATGTTTGGTGCGTGATTTGGGTTTAATGGTAGCCATGCTTGCGTCATAAAAATAGCAAAAACGGCTACAGCTAAAAAAACACAGCTAACAACAAATGCTAAAGAATATTGTTTCCAGTTCATTTGTTGTTGTGGAGATATACCTAACAAGCGATATACAGGATTTTCAATCCAACGAAATAATCCATCGCCAACCATCGGCTGATTTGCCATTACTTGGGATAAATATTTACTGAGGCACCATGCTAGAAAAATAGCAATAAATAAAACAAGGATAAGTTCTAACATGGCTATTCTCCTCTATACCCCTTGGCTTGATTTGCCAAACTGGAAATAAGGAGAGATGAAGAAATATCACTTTTTTTGAGTCCGCATAAGGCTATGCCAGACTGATGCAAGATGCGCATTTGAGAATTTATAAGCATCTTTATTGTCCTGAAGTAACACTAATTTAGTGGATTTCAGTATGGATAAAATGCTCGTAAATTCTCTATTGAGGAACTCAAAGGCCGCGTAAATTTTGCGTAAATTTTAGTTTGAAAGACCTTAAAATTTAAAATTAACAACTGGGTAAAGCGTACTATCAGCCTTTAGTTTTTCACAATGCCAAAGTTCATATAAAGGAATTTTTACATCGAGCGCCAAAGGTAGTTTTTTAGAATTAAATTGCATATGGTCGAGATCACTTCCCCATGCAATCAAATCTACATCTAAAGAAATATGATGCGACGGACGAACACGTCCAGAATCTGTCTCAAGTTTTTTGAGAAAAGATTCAATTTGTTCACAGGCTAAAGTGCTTCTTAATAGACATGCTGAATTCCAGTAATCATCTCCAATACCATCTCGGCATGGAATTTGATAAACAGATGAAAACTGCACTTTCCCCAAAGTTGCTAATTGCGTATAAGCAAAAGTAAAGTGTTGATCTGCGTCTAAATTACTCGCTAGGGCGAGCGCAAAAATTGTTTCTGGTGCGTTCAAGACGAATTCCTACAGCGTTTGCTTCTGCAATGATGGCTGGCTTACGGATGGTTATGGTAATTTTTTCAATTGTTGGAAAGGTTTCAAATAAACATTGCAAAACCAGATGAGCTGCGTGCTCGATTAATTCAGGCTTGGCTTTCTGAATGGTTTGAGCCGATAACTCACAAATCTGGGCATAGTTGAGTGTATCCTCAAGTTTGTCAGACTCTGCTGCTCGGCTCAAATCATTATGGATGGTTAAATCCAACATTAAAGGTTGAATAATTTGTCTTTCCCAGTTGAAACAGCCAATCACTGTTTCAACCTTCAAGCCTTCAATAATAATGGCATCCATAAATTTAAACTGACCTTAGTGCTTTAACAACGAAGCAGGTTCCATATTTTGAACCATTTTCAAACGTTGGTCTGCATAAATATCGGTATATGGTGCGAGTACGCGCATAAAACGATCGAAATAAAGCATTTGCTTAAATAATAAGGCAAAATCTCGAGGGAATTTAATACCGTGGCGCTCACCAACCCCTACCATATCCATCATAATGTCATTTAAATCGGCAGGATTAGTAGACAGAATCTGCTGTGGATCGGCCATTAATACGCCATTAAACAAACGCTCTAAATCTTGAGCTAAAACCTGAACATCGACCTTGTTATGGGTCATACCCATTTTGAGCATATTTTCAGCCATAGCCTGATAATCAGTCTTTTGCAAAGCATCCATAAACGCGATACATGCTGTCCAGACTTCTGGTTTTAACTGACCCACAATACCGAAATCGATAAAACCAATTCGGCCATCTTCAAGCAACATTAGATTTCCAGCATGTAAGTCAGCGTGGAAACTCTTACAGAGCATAAGACTACCAAACCATGTATTCATGGCAGTAATGAGTACTTGTGACGGATCTTTAGCATATTGTTTCACGACACTAAAATCTGTCAAAGACACACCATATAAACGCTGCATGGTCAAAACACGGCGTGTAGAAAACTGATGATAAACTTTAGGGGCTGTCGCAGCTTGGTTTTGTGAAATATTTAAATATTCCACAAAGTCATCTAAGTTCTGGGCTTCCTCAATGAAATCGACTTCACGCACCATACGAGTTTTAATTTCATCAACAATGTCAGAAAGAGCAGCAAACTTGATTTTAGGGACTGCACGTTCAAGCAGCTTTGCAGCCCAATGCACCACATTTAAGTCAGTGTATAAAATAGTTTCTACGCCAGGTTTTTGTACTTTGATAACGACATCTTCACCTGTCGTTAGTTTAGCTGCGTGAACCTGAGCAATTGAAGCAGAAGCTAAAGGTTTTTCATCGATATAACTAAAAATCTCGCTTAAATCACGCCCTTCAAATTCAGAGGCAAGTACGCCTTGAATATAGCTAAATGGCAGAGTTGGAGTCTGATCCAAACAACCTTGAAATTCTTCTACATATTCACGTGGGAATAGCGATGGTGTACTCGCGATAAACTGACCAAGCTTAATATATGTTGAGCCAAGCGACTCAAAAGTCTCACGCATGAGTTTGGCATTACTTGGCTTATCAGTTGCGTACTTAATACCAGCTTTAGCCGCAACCACTGCGGTTTCACCGATACGGGCAACTGAGCGCAATCCATCAAATAAAATATTTTTTTTCATATTTCTTTAGAACCAGAATATTCGTCTCAAGTGTAGCAAATTTTGCCTTATTTGCTGATTAGCTTGCCTGACAAAGTGGACAATTTATATCTTTATCAAAATTAACAATACGTTGTGACATATTTAATCCATCCCAAAGTAACAGTTTTTGTTTCAGAGGAGTGCGATTAAGCCCTAAATAAAGTAAAGTGTGATGTGCTTGTAATGACGCTATCATTACAGGAGTCGTTGCAAGCACTCCTGACTCTGCACAGCGAAGGCCTTCATTGTCATGCTGTTCTTTTGGAAATAAACATTCATAACAAGCTGAATCACCTTCAACCATAAACATTTGCGCCTGAAAGCCAATTGCAGAAGCACTAATTAATGCGACCTGATGCTTTTTACAAGCACTATTCACTAAATAGCGAGTTGTAAAGTTATCACAGCCATCTAAAACAACGTCTTGGTGTTCAACAAGTCTATCAATGTTATGTTCGTCTAAACGTTCATTAAAGTATTCAACACAGATATAAGGGTTAATTTTCTGTAACCGTTTTGCTAGAACTTCAGCTTTATAGCGACCAATATCTTCATGACCAAACGCAATTTGTCGTTGTAAATTACTTATCTCAATGGTATCTGCATCAATGAGTGTAATTTTTCCAACTCCTGCTCGTGCAAGTAGTTCTGCACTGCTACAGCCTATGCCACCAGCACCCACAATCAGCACATTGGCAAGTTTGAGTTTTTCCTGAGCTTCAATATCCCATCCATCAAGTAAAATCTGACGGCTATAGAGATGCATTTCTTCATCACTTAACTCTACAAAATCGATATCTTGAAGCTCGGTCACACGTTAATCCTTTCACTTAGAAGCCAAGTGATTTTATGACTAAGTTCGTCATTAGGAAAGCTATAAAATGGAAACAACTTTTTTATTCAGTTAACTCCCCATTACATTACTTCTCACACGCTTTCTGCAACAATAGAACAATCCATTTTCTGTATTACTTAGGCTAAATATGTCCCAATCATATATTGCACCTGTAGAGTTAGAAAAAGCTTATCGTTTATTAAATCATGGTCCAACTGTGCTGGTTTCTGCACAACATGGTGACGACCGCAATGTAATGGCTGCCGCATGGGCATGTGCATTAGAGTTTAAACCTGCCAAAGTGTCTGTAGTTTTAGATAAAAGCACTAAAACCCGACAGCTTGTCGAGCAAAGTGGTTATTTCACACTACAAGTTCCTTGCTATGCACAGCTCAATATGACCAAACAACTTGGTACCATTAGTAAGTTGGATGACCCACAAAAACTTGAGCACTGCGGAGTTGAACTATTCTATCAAGAAGACCTGAGTAGCCCACTTGTATCAGGTTGTATCGCATGGCTGGTTTGTAAAATTATTCCTGAACCGCACAATCAGTCAGCTCATGATTTATTTATTGGTTCTGTTGTAGGTGCATGGGCAGATAGCCGCGTTTTTAAAGATGGGCACTGGCATTTTCAAGATGCACCGAAAGAACTTCGAAGCCTGCATTATATTGCAGGTGGAACGTTTTACTTGATTGGTGAAGAAGTGAAAGCCGACCTCTAATATAAAAAATAAAGGGAAATATTTAAATATTTCCCTTTGTTCAATTTAGCTTGCATAGGCTTGCTGCATTTTTGCAATTTCTTGCTGCTTCAATAATCCTCTTTGAATTTTTCCGCTCGTGGTTTTCGGTAAACTATCCACAAACTCAATTTCTTTTGGGTATGCATGCCGAGATAAACGGTTACGAACATATTGCTGTAGCTTATCTTTTAATGTTTCACATGCTTGATAAGCAGGTTTAAGTACCACAAAAGCTTTTACTATTTCGGTTCGTTCCGGATCTGGCTTACCAATTACGGCTGACTCTAATACCGCTTCGCACTCTAACAAAGTACTTTCAACATCGAATGGTCCAACTCGGTAGCCTGATGTTGTAATGACATCGTCAGCACGCCCCACAAAATCAATGCCGCCATGTTCATTTAAAGTGACCGTGTCACCTGTTAAATAATACTTACCAACAAATGATTTGCGATTATTGCCACCATAACCTTTAAACCACATTAGTGGGGATTGCTCCGAGTCCATTGCCAAAATACCAACACCACCTGTTGGTAATTCTTGATAATTTTGGTCTAACACCGCAAAACGATGACCAGGAATTGCAAAACCAGCTGAACCTACTTTTAATGGGTGCTCAAGCGCATGGTGGTTCGCAATCACCATACCTAGCTCAGTTTGGCCATATTGATCAAAAATATTGACCTCTAAATCCTGCTTGAACCAGTTCACAACCTCAGGAGTTAATGGCTCACCTGCACTACTCACTACACGTAAATGTTGTTTAATTGAAGGGTCAAATTTTTCCTTAAACCCAAAGAACATTCGAAATGCTGTTGGCGAACCAGTTAAATTACTTACTTTATATTTTTTAATTAACTCAACTGCCTGATCTACATTAAACGAACGCTCATCCATAATAATGCTATGCCCCAAGCTTAAAGGGCCGGTAATGCCATAATACAAACCATACGCCCAGCCCGGATCTGCCAAATTCCAGAACATATCCTCTTCACGCAAATCGACAGCATGAGTCATATAACCTTTAAATGCCAAAATTGCTTTTAGTGGAACGGGTACAGACTTCGCAAGTCCAGTTGTACCAGAGGTAAACATCATTAAAAAGTCATCGTCAAAGCTACGGCTGACTGGTTCACATTGCTCAGAATAGCGTTGTAAAGATTGCCAAAAATCGAAGTCATGTTCAGATAAAGGACCAGTCTGATGAACAGTGACAATAACCGGAACATTTAAAGTATTCAGTTTAGGGCGCTGTTCATCATTGGTCACAATCAATTTAGTTTGAGCAGTCGTAATACGGTGATCAATCGATTTTGCTTCAAAGGCAGTAAATAAAGGCTGATAAATAGCACCTATGCGCCACGTTGCCAAAATTGTAATTAATAACTCAGGCGTTCTCGGTAAAAGCCCTGCAATACAATCTCCAGCTTGAATTCCTTGTGCTTTAAAGAAGTTAGCAAGTTTTCCAGAAAGTTCAGCAAGTTGTTCGAACGTATAGTGCTCTGCCTGTCCGTTTTTTCCTTCCCAAATGAGCGCTGTTTTATTTTTTCCTACATAACGCTCACAGCACTCAACATAAGCATTTATCGCTTGGGGGTGCCCAACAACTTGCTCTTCAATGAGTTTTTCAAGATCAAATTGCTGATAAGCTTCTGCCAAAGTTTTCATGATGCTCACCTTCATTCCGTTTGATGATTGATTTTGTGTAAGGCCACAAAATCTGTCCTGACTGTTATTGTTTTAGCTAAAGCTCGAAGAATATTTCTTCAACTTTCCTATCTATTTCAAACAAAACTAATAGCAAAAATACATCATTTCAATTGCAAGAAACCGCACATAGTGTGCGGCTTCTTGCAGTTTTAAGTTTAAAAACTCAATATCTTATGATCTAAACTTGAGCCACTTCACGAGCAATCACCAAGCGTTGAATATCCGAAGCACCTTCATAAATCTGGCTTACACGGACATCCCGATAAATTCTCTCAACAGGGAAATCACTGACGTATCCATAACCGCCATGAATCTGGATTGCATCCGAACATACTCGCTCAGCCATAGTTGATGCAAAGAGTTTCGCCATTGAGGCTTCTTTTAAACAAGGTAGCTCTGCATCTTTTAAAGTCGCAGCATGTAAAACCAGCTGATGTGCCGCTTCAATCTGGGTTGCCATATCTGCTAAGCGAAAACCAACCGCCTGATGCTGGACCAGCTCTACACCGAAGGCCTTACGCTCGTTTGCATATTGCACAGCTGCATCAAAAGCAGCTCTTGCCATACCGACAGACTGAGCAGCAATACCAATACGACCAGCCGCTAAATTAGATAGCGCAATTTTATAACCCTCTCCCTCTTGGCCGACCAAATTTTCTAAAGGAATCCGGCAGTCTTCAAGCGTAATGGTTGCAGTGTCCGAAGCATGTTGACCCATTTTGTCTTCAATACGAGTCACCAAGTAACCTGGTGTATTGGTGGGTACAAGAAAGCACGAAATCCCTTTTTTACCAGCTTGTTTATCTGTAACCGCAAATACCAAAGCCACTTGAGCATTTTTACCACTGGTAATAAATTGCTTTACGCCATTGAATACCCAATGGTCGCCATCTCGCTCGGCTTTACATAAAATCGCGCTCGCATCGGAACCAACATGTGGCTCAGTTAAACAAAAGCACCCTAGCCATTCGCCAGAGGCAAATTTTGGCAAATAGGTTTGTTTTTGCTGCTCTGAACCGTATGCCAGTGTAATACCGCAAATCAAGGAATTTTGAACACTTACGATTGTCGAAATAGCACCGTCGCCTGCGGCGATTTCTTCAATCGCAAGTACCAAAGAAACATAGTCCATTCCGGCACCGCCCCATTCATTGGGCACAGTCATTCCCATAGCGCCTAGTGCACCTAAATCTTTTAACTCCTGAGCCGGAAATTCATGGGTCTTATCGCGATGTGCAGCTGTTGGTTTTAACTGATTTTGCGCATAGTTACGCATCATCTCCTGAACCATGCTTTGTTCAGCATTTAGAATCATTTCAACATCCTTATTTTTATTATTTTGCTGCCATACGAATTGCACCATCCAAACGGATGACTTCACCATTTAAATAGGAATTTTCAGCAATATGCGCAACCAAACGAGCAAACTCTTCTGGTTTTCCTAAACGCGATGGATACGGCACCATTTGGCCCAAAGCATCTTGTACATTTTGTGGCATACCCTTAAGCATTGGAGTTTCCATAATCCCCGGTGCTATGGTCATAATACGAATGGCATGTCGTGCAAGCTCACGAGCAATCGGTAAAGTCATCGCAACAATAGCGCCTTTTGATGCAGAATAGGCTGCTTGTCCAATTTGACCGTCAAATGCTGCAACAGAAGCAGTGTTAACAATGACACCACGGTCCTCTTCACCTTCTTCAACCGTGTTTTTACTCATTGCATCTGCTGCAAAACGCAGCATATTAAATGTACCAGTGACATTAATATTTAAAGTCTTTGCAAATAACCCTAAGTCATGAACGCCCTCACGACCAACTACTTTTGCAGAAGGGCCAATACCGGCACAATTCACCAAACCATGTAAATGACCATGTTTAACCAACACATCTTTAAAGAACTGCTCAGCAGCAGCTTCATTGGTTACATCAAGTTTTACAAAGTCAGCTTTTGGCCCTAGCTGTTTTGCTTGCTGTTCACCTGCTTCTACATTCATGTCTACTAATGTGACTGAGGCACCCTGCTTTACCAAATATTCAGCAGTTGCAGCCCCTAAACCAGAGCCACCACCTGTAATCACGAAATGTTTTCCTTGAATTTTCATTATGTAACGTCCTATAGAAATGTTCTTTAACCTTAGTAGTGAGAGTAAAAGTTGTTTTTTTCCGATACAATTTCAAAAAACCTCAAAATGCTTGCAGCTTTTGATCAATCCAAATTTTGAATATGAAATATTTCACTTGAAATACGTAAAAAAATGAGTCTTTGACATGGTTGTCCAATCTTCTTTAAGTAAAGGAACTATTTCGATTGCACTGGTACATGAAGCATTAAGTGCGGCTTATGCCAAGGGTCTAAATACTCAAATTATTTTGAATAAAGCTGGCATTCCTGCTGAATTGCTCATGACACCTAAAGCGCGTGTTCCGGTAGCAACGTATGCACAATTATGGATAGAACTTGCCAATGCCATGAATGACGAGTTTTTTGGGATGGATAGCCACCCTATGCGCCGTGGCAGCTATAAATTACTTACAAAACTCGTCAGTACGGCTGAAACTTTAGAAAAGGCTCTCTATGATATTTTGAAGTTTTTTAACTTTGTTTTAGATGATATGCGTGGAGAGTTAATTCGAGAACAAGCAAAAGCTTATTTGGTCATTCGTGATCGTGAACAACCTAAACGTATGTTTACCTACGCAACCTTTCTAATGTTGATACATGGGCTTATGTGTTGGTTAGTAGATCAGCGAATTGGCTTAAACAATATTGCGGTACGCTGTCCAAAACCGAATGATATTCAAGATTATCTAGTTCGTTTCTGTGAAGATATAAAATTTAATGCCGAGATAAATCAGGTTGAGTTTGATGCCCACTACTTAGATATTAAAATTAAAAAAGATAAAAAAGCGCTTTATGATTTTTTAGAGCAAACTCCACAAAATCTTTTAGTTCGCTTTAAAAATGAAAATGCCTTGAGCGTTCTTATTCGTCGTCATTTATTAAAGCTTCACCCTGCTCAATGGCCCGAACTCAAAGATGTAGCACAGCAACTCAATATTTCTGAAGCTACTGTTCAACGTCGTCTCAAACATGAAGGGGTAAGTTATCAGCAAATTAAAAATGAAATTCGCTGTGATATTGCGATTGAACGCTTAAGTAAAAGCAATGATTCAATACAAGATATTAGTGAAGACTTAAATTTCCATGACCCAAGTGCTTTTCACCGTGCTTTTAAAAAATGGACAGGTGTTAGCCCAGGTGCTTACCGGGAAGCTACTCTTAGCTCCACCGCTTAAATAGTTTCCATTTTACTTATAATGAAGCCAAAGTGACGCGATCATTTTGGCCATAATCTTGAATAGTTTTAATCTGACTAAAACCATGTTCAGCAAATATATTTCGAACTGCCTGCCCATGATCATAACCATGCTCTAGTGCAATCCAGCCTTGTGGTTTTAACCAGTTTTTCCCTTGAGAAATAATAATTTCAATATCAGCCAATCCTTGATGGTCTGCAACCAATGCACGGCGTGGTTCTGTTGCCAAAGCTTGCATGTGTTCATCTTCAGGGTCGATATACGGCGGATTAGAAACAATTAAATCAAACTTTTGTAGTTCGAGTGCTTCAAACCAAGCACCGCAAGCGAATTTCACACGTTGTAAATTATGAACTTGTGCATTTTCTTTTGCGACATCTAAAGTAGGCGCATAAATATCAGTTGCGGTTATCTGCCAATCTGGACGTTCACTTGCTAATGCAAGTGCAATTGCCCCTGTCCCTGTTCCCAAATCCACAATATTTGCGTTATTTGGCAAATTTAGATTTAAAACAGTTTCAACCAAAACCTCAGTATCCGGACGTGGTACTAAAGTATCAGATGTTACTTTTAAATCGAGCGTCCAAAATGGTTGTGAACCCGTCACATAAGCTAAAGGTTCACCATTTTGGATACGTTCAAGACCAGCTACATAGTCTTGCTCTTGCTGGGCTGTTAACTCTTGCTCAAGTCTAAACTTTAATTCAAGCGAATTGATTTTTAGAAAATGCTCAAGCAGCCAAGCATTTTCTTGTCGTTCATAACTGTCAGGCTCACCACGAATTGCAAGCGCTTGAGCAATATTCATTAGCCGCCATTTTCCTGTGCAAGCATTGCAAGTTGATCTGCTTGATATTCACGATGTAAGCTATCGAGCAATTCAGTTAAATCACCTTCCATAATCGCGTCTAACTTATATAAAGTTAGGTTAATACGATGGTCAGTCATACGACCTTGCGGGTAGTTATACGTACGAATACGTTCAGAACGGTCACCAGAGCCAACTAAATCACGGCGCATTTCAGAAGTCGCTGCATCGGCTGCTGCACGTTTTGCATTTTCTAAACGTGATACTAACAAGGCCATCGCTTTAGCTTTGTTTTTATGCTGTGAACGTTCTTCTTGGCATTCAACAACTGTACCCGTTGGGATATGCGTAATACGTACTGCCGAATCAGTTTTGTTAATGTGCTGACCACCCGCACCTGACGCACGGTAAGTATCAATACGTAAGTCTGCTGGGTTAATTTCAACGTTAGTATCAACATCAATTTCAGGCAAAATTGCAACTGTACAAGCTGAAGTATGTACACGACCTTGTGATTCAGTCGCTGGCACACGTTGTACGCGGTGCGCACCACTTTCAAACTTCAAGCGGCCATACACACCATCACCATCTACACGGCAAATGACTTCTTTAAAGCCTCCATGTTCGCCTTCATTTTCAGAAAGGACTTCAATACGCCAGCCTTGTGTCTCGGCATATTTGCTATACATGCGAAACAAATCACCTGAGAAAATTGCCGCTTCGTCACCACCTGTTCCAGCACGAATTTCTAAATAAGCAGCATTAGAGTCATTTGGATCTTTTGGAATCATCAAAATATTGAGCTGGCTTTCTAACTCTACAAGCAAATCTTTATTTGCTTGAATTTCTTCTTCTGCCATATCTTTAAAGTCAGGGTCCGACTTCATCATTTCAGCAGTTTCAATGTCTTCTTCTGCTTGACGGTATTTGCCCCAAACTTCGGTAATTTCACTTAAATCACTATGTTCACGAGACAGTTTACGGAAACGTTTGTTATCGGAAATCACTTCTGCATCTGCAAGCAATGCGGTAAGTTCTTCATGACGATCACAGAGTTGATCAAGTCGTAAACGGAGTGACGCTTTCATAAGAGGAAATATCTCAAAAGTCCAAAAAACTTATCTAGATAAATATAAGAAGATAAGCCAAATCATAAAAATAGCGCATAGTTTACAGATTATGCTGATTAAATGACATATGTAATCCTTCAATTCATGAACTTTAGAATAGGCTTCTCAACATTCCTAAGTACATTAAATTAGATATTTTCCCTATCAAACGCTCACTACTTATTTTCAAACATTTGTATTGGTCAACTTTTCGGTCAGATTGATGGTTTTACATACGTTTTTAATAGAAAGCATACAAACGAGACACTAAACTCCAATAATCGAATGAGGGTTCTCCACATTTAAAGAGAAGTGTTTTGTTACATTTGCCGTAACGAAAGATATATGGTCCTGCAACTTGGGACATGGAGTAAATAATGAAATTAAATACTTTATTATGTAGTGCTGTTCTGGCTACTTCTATGGTGACTGTAGCACATGCTGATAATACAACTCATGTAGCAGCTGCTTCGGCTTTAGGTAGTGTTGCTGGTACTGCAATTGGTAAAAGCATGGGTGGTACATCTGGCGCAACAATTGGTGCTGCTTTAGGTGGTGCTGGTGGTGCAGCAGTTGCTAGTGATCGTCGTCACCGTACAGAATCTGCAATTGGCGGTGGTTTAGGCGGTGGTGCTGGCTATACTGTTGGTAAAAGCATGGGTGGTACAAATGGTGGATACATCGGTGCTGCTTTAGGTGCGGCAGGTGGTGGTGCTTTAGGTAATAAAATTTCTAAAGACCGCGATTATGATCGATCTTCAAAACACTGGAAGAAAAAACATCGTCATCGTCACTAATCATAGTGAAGACATAGATTTAAAAACACCTTCGGGTGTTTTTTTATAGTCAAAATTTTGTCCGCTCCCGATATATCGTTCATGATTTATTCACATCTTAATATAAACCATACAAAGCAGACACAAAACTATTGTATCGGCATTAACCTTCTCCATAATTTTCACGAAATTTTTAATTACATTTAGCTCAAGACATAAAGATTGCTCTTTAGCAAAATGAGCATGGAGTTCCAAAATGAAAATGAATATTTGGTTAGCAAGTGCATTAATCGCAACAACCTCTATGGTGTCAGTTGCACATGCAGATAATGGTACCCGTGTAGCGGCAACTTCTGCTCTAGGTAGTGTAGTAGGTACAGCAATTGGTAAAAGTATCGGTGGTACATCTGGCGCAACAATTGGTGCTGCTTTAGGTGGTGCTGGTGGTGCGGCTGCAGCAAGTGACCGTCGTAACCGTACAGAAGCTGCTATTGGTGGAGCTTTAGGTGGTGGTGCTGGTTATACCGTTGGTAAAAACATGGGTGGTACAAACGGTGGATATATCGGTGCAGCAGTAGGTGCCGCTGGTGGTTCTGCTTTAGGTCGTAAAGTTGGTCAAGACCGTAACTATGATGACCGTTATGACCGTCGTTATGATCGAGATGACCGCCGTTACGATCGTCGCTATGATCGTGAAGACCGTCGTTATTACAACGATCGCGCTTATTATCGTCATGATAATGGCTTACACCGTGGATGGTATAAACATCACTAATTGGTATACAGATATTAAAAAGCACCCTAGCGGTGCTTTTTTTATTTGGGAGTGAAATTTATATCGAAAAAAATCGATATACATCACCTCATTTATATCGTATTATTTCGATATAACGTTTTTTGAGAATATCGCATGCGATCACTTCAAGACACCAAATTTTCAATTTTGGAGCTAGCTCCAATACGTGATGATAAAACAATCGAGTTTTCATTACGTCATGCATTAGAGCTCGCCCAACATGCAGAAAAATTAGGTTATGACCGTTTTTGGCTTGCAGAACATCATAATATGGATGGAATTGCGAGTTCAGCAACTGCTGTTTTACTTGGCTTTATCGCGGCTCATACCCAGCGCATTCGTTTAGGTTCAGGTGGTATCATGCTACCAAACCATGCACCATTAGTGGTTGCAGAACAATTCGGTACATTAGCAACCTTATATCCAAATCGTATTGAGCTAGGTTTAGGTCGTGCTCCGGGTACAGATCAGCTCACTATGCGTGCCTTACGTCGTGGGCATCAGGAAACGGAAGATCAGTTTCCTAGAGACGTTGTTGAGATTTTGCAATATTTTAAAGCACCTCAACCCGGCCAAAGAATTATTGCCACTCCTGGACAAAATACTCATGTGCCTGTCTGGTTATTGGGTTCAAGCTTATTTAGCGCACAATTGGCTGCGAAGCTAGGATTACCCTATTCATTTGCATCGCATTTTGCGCCACGCATGCTTGGTCAAGCGATCGAACTTTATCGTGAAAATTTCGAACCTTCTGAATATTTGGACAAGCCTTATGTTTCAATGGGCGTACCTGTTGTAGTTGCCAATACAGATGAAGAAGCTCAGTTCCTAGCAACAAGCGCATACCAACGTGTTTTAGGATTAATTCGTGGTGAAAGCTTAAAACTCAAGCCACCAGTTAATTCAATGCAAGGACTATGGAACACAGCAGAACAACTTTCAGTTGAAAATTTCTATCAGATGGCACAAATCGGTTCTGCTGAAACAGTACGTTCAGGTTTAGAAAAGCTTTTGGCTACATATGAAGTCGATGAGTTTATTTTTACTTGTGACGTCTATGATACAAATAAACGTTTAGAAAGCTTTACTCAATTAATGCAATTAAAATCAAGTCATTAATATCTAAACAAAGTCTCATGCTTGGCTCAGTTCCAAGCCTGAGATAACCACCCATCTGAAAATACTTTACCCAGCTACCTTGCTTGGTTATTTATATTAAAACGATAAAAAATCATCATAAATGAAAACCAAAAGGACTTTTGGAAAATGAGTATTGAACTTAAAAATAGTGTTGCAAAATCAGCTACTTTTCAAAATTCAGTTCAGGATTTTGACGCTTTTAATGGTCAAATTCTTTTATCAAATACAATCAAAGCATATGATTTTTCTAATTTAAATGTAGCGATTATTGGAACGGATCAGGAAACTGTCACAGACTTAGACAAAATCTGCCAACAAGCAAAGTTTGTAACTGTATTTCAAATCACACCACACTTTATTTTGCCCCATAGTCAAATTGGTATACATCGTCTCATTACCCATCCACTTATTGCTAAAAACAGGAGGCTATTTAACAACCGTGTAAAAAGTATCTTAGCTCTACGTTTTTTGGAAACCCAAGTAAATGAAACATGGCTGAAGCGTCTTTTAACTCCTAATACTGCAAAAGCCCATAAAACATTTTTTAAATCTGATAACTATTATGCAGCTCTACAGAGACCAAATTGTAAATTACAGACTTGGCCAATTGTGAAAGTTACTCAAACGGCTATATACAGTATGGATGGCACTCAGCAAACCATTGATGTCATTATTAGAACAACTTCTTGAAAAGAAAAAAAGCATGGTTGAAATACCATGCTTTTTTCATTCAGTTCAAATCATATTTTTGCAAATGCCCATGCTCATCATAATGCAGAATGACACGTTGAGCTTTTTGCAATTCTGATAATGACGCGGTACTTACTGTAAATTTAAAAGCCAATAAATCATCAGAACTATTTGGCGCTTTACTACGTCGATCATCACCATGAAATCTAAGCCAGTTATAACTTGCCCATAAAATTAGAACCAAAGCACTTAAGCAAATTAAAAGAAGTAAATGCAGTAAAGTTTTGACTTCCGAAATATGATCTACCCACACATAGTCATAAATAAGATGTCCTTCAAAAAACCACAAAAATAAAGAAACCAGTGGAAAAAGCAGCCACATTAAACAAAACCAACCTATTGTTTGCAAAGTATAGTTCGCGGTCTTATTTTTTACATATTCAGGCTGATCAATATATTCAGGTATATCTAAAACCTCTATATCATTATTTTCTTTATTTTTCATGAGTTATCTCCTCGAAAGCCTCGGTCAGGACTAACCCAGCGGGCACGTTTTTTTGTGTTAAATATAGTTTTAGGTACCGCAACCACGCTGGTAAATAGCGTTAGTAGCCAGAAAAATAATGGATACCAAATTACCCAAAAGTAATTTCTAAAAAGACGCCCACGGTCATAACGATGATCGATCCATAAACTGACTAAAAATTGGATGAGACATGTTCCACCCAATATCACGCCATACCACTGTGGCATTAGAGAATTGATCTGCCACTGCTGAGGCAATTCAATAAATAGACCAATCAAGAAAAGTAAGAAAATAAAGATCATCACATATGACCAAACAATACTGACTAAAGCTTCAAGCATGACTGGCCACATACGGCGCAAGCGGACTTTGAGCATTTTTGGAATATATTCCAATAAGACTTCTACCCCACCTTGTGCCCAACGCAAACGCTGTTTCCAAAGACCTTTAAAAGTTTCAGGCATGTAGATATAACAAAGTGCTTGAGGAATATATTGAATATCCCAATGGTCCATCTGAAGCTTCCAAGAGATATCAATATCTTCGGTAATTTTGTCGTCAGACCAAAAACCGACCCGAGCTAGGGCTGTTTTTCTAAACGCTACAATTACTCCTGATACTGTAAAAATACGTCCATACGTGCGCTGTGCTCGCTTAATTAATCCAATAATTGAAGAGAACTCCCCAACCTGTAATTTCCCTAAAATACTTGAGCGATTTAAAATTCTTGGGTTACCAGTGACAGCCCCAATGCGTGGAAATTTTAAAAACGGCTGCATGAGCCAAAGTACAGCATGAGGATGTAATAAAGCATCTCCATCAATACAAACTAAATATTCGTATTTACTGACTAATACTCCCGATCTTAAAGCAACTGCCTTACCTTGGTTTTCTGCTAAGTGCACGACTCTCAGACGAGTATCTTGTGTTGCTAACTCATCAAGAATCTTTGCTGTTCTGTCACTACTACCATCATTTACAGCAATCACTTCAAAATTTGGATATTTTGTTTGCAAGGCATAACGAATGGTTTGCCGCACTTGAGCTTCTTCATTAAAACAAGGAATAATAATGCTGCAACCTTCATTTGAAGGCTCAGGTAATTGCTGTTCATGGTATTCCCGTTTAAAGAAAAACCAGAGACCACCTACCATCCATGTCCACGCCATAAGTAGCGGATATAAAAAGGCAAAAGCAAATAGAATATCGAGTAATACTCTCATTACTTTTTCCCCTCATTCGCTAGACCTGCAAAGGGCTGATACATCACAGAACTGGAATTTAAGCTCATTGGGTTATATAAATATTCGTGAACACTTTTTGAGTTTTTAGGGCTATAGCCATCAACACCAAATTTCTGAATACCTATACGTTGAATATCAAAAAGACCTTGTTTCACTTCTTGCCAAGCATTTTTCTGGTCATTTTCTGGCAATGTTAATGTCAGCATAATTCGTTGCTTGTATTTCGCATCAAGCGTGTTTAAAAGCCTTAAGGCTTGTTTAAATTGTTTTTGCTTGCCCACCATATTAAATTTTAGGTTCACTAAATCATTCTGGGTTAAGAGTGATTTTAAAAGCGCTGGTAAGTGTTCAATATGCTCTAAGTCAGGTGTAAGCAACAAACTAAACTGTGCCTGATTACTCATATTCAAATAAGGCTTTGCAGCTTTTTGAGTCAGTTGAATCAGTTGTGACAATTGCTTCACTTGTTCAACACAGTTGCTTTCGTTCAGCGTTATGTTTTGCATTGCACAATTTAAAGCAGTTCCGGCATTAAGTTGAATACCACTTAAATTGCTATTAAAACGCGCAACATCTTTAGCTAAATCTGCTACCAAAAACGGTTTATTTTTTTGAGGATAAATAGGTAGTTCTAAAATAACCGACTGACCTGCACGAGTTTGTGCCTGCCATAAACCACGGTTCAAAATATCTTGCTTAACTGGCATTTGAGCTGTTGGGAAATAAGCAACGTCATATTGTCCATCTCCATCTTGGTCATCTAAAGGCTTCAATATCAGCGTATTGTTTTTTAAGCTATAAAGTTTTGATAACAATACCCCTAATTTTTCATCTGACTGACTATTGGTCGAGGCAGCTAATTGCTTTAAATCCATACTCACAAAATGTTTTGGCTGCTTATATAAATCCTTCTCTGCAGAGTTCAAAATATTAAGCAACGTCTCCGATAGCTGCTCAGCTGTAGAGTTATCCACCATAAGACTGCGTTTGAAGGTAACGTCATTAATTTGGTTCACCCCATCACGCCCTAAACTAAAGGAAAAAGTAAACCCTGCTTGTTGAGCTAGTTTTTCTAACTGCTGATTTACCGCACCATACGGCCATACAATCGCTTTCGGCTCTACACCCAATTCTTTTTTTAAGACATCATGAGATTTTTTTAAATCTTTCAAAATACGTTGTTGATATTCCGCGTCGGTTTCGTAACGTGCCTGTGATTTTAAATACATATAAGAAGTTGCTGCGGGTTGTTCATTCCCTTGAGGGTTAGCAAGCACACCATGATGCAAATCATCACTATGGCTTGCGAACTCAGCTAAGCCAGAAGCCTGCATTTCTCGTACTTGCTTCCAATTGACCAAGTTCCCTTGTCCATAGGCTTCATAGCCAGCTTTTGTATTACCATTTAGCCAACTGGTTGGGAGTGCAAAAACTGCCGGAATCTGATATTGCTTAAGCAGTGGAAATATACGACTGTAGCTACTTAAAGCACCATCATCAAAGGTTAACAAAATGGCATTATGAGGTAGCTCTTTGCCTTGCTTACGAGCCTCTTCAATATCTTTTAAGCGTATTGGCTTCCACTCAGATTGACTGAGCCAGTCAAAGAACTGCGCTAAATTTTTAGTTTGAATTGCATAAATATCCCGATCGCCCTCTTTTAAAACATCATCTCTGACGTCATGAAAAGTTAAAGAAACCACATGATTTTTTGGTAAATCTTTTTCTATCTGGGCATATGCAAATTGCAGAGGTAACAATGTCGAGGCCAAAGCACAGCCCAACATTTTCGAAAATAAATTATTCATTAAAAACGCCCTTCAAATCCGAAAATACCATAGGTATGCTGTTCAGCATGTCCATCGTAAGGATGGTATTGCCAGCCAATTCCATAATTGAGTTGCCATGTACGTGATAGCTGCCATTGATGTTGATACTGCAAAGAATAGGTTGGCTTAGTGGAATAATCGGCTTGTTTATAAAGACCCACCCCAGCCTCGAAATGCTGTTTAAATGAACGTTCATATTCACGCCAAGTCACCCAGTCATGACTTAAATTCAACTCGGCGCTGTAATGCGAACTTGGGCTAAAATAAGCGGTTTGATCTTGGCTATTACTGCCGAAAAAACCACGGACAGTGCCATAAGTAATGTGATGCGGCGCTGCAAATAGTCTTTCGCGCCAAAAAGTTGAAAATTCTTGTTGTTTATTGCCATCACTAATATCAGTCAAACCGTAACTTGCGCCAATTTGACGAGATTCATCCTTTTGCCACGTCAACGCAGCTCTATAAGATTGACCGTCTTCTCCTGCATCAATCGCTTGTAGAGGAATGTCAGCCTGACTGTTATATTGCAATTGATACTGCCAGTGATCATTTAGCCACTGTGACCAATCAAGACGAACACCAGCTTGTCCGCCATCTGTACTTTGCGACAAGATCGCCGACAATGCCTTACGATTGGCTTGCCATTCGGCCCCAACACCATAGCGCTGGTTATGCACGTCGCCAAAATTGTATTCGCCATAACGATCTTGATGCCAAGCGAATAAACGATAATTCTCTTTTATCCACGGACTATTAAGGCGAGTTTCCATCTCACGGTCTTTTAAACCGTTTTGTCCACTTACAGAATCGCTGTTATTAGCTTTACTTTGGCCCCAAGTCGTTGAGTGTGAAATCGTAGCTCTATTACGATCATCCAACTCTTTACGGCTTTTAATGACGCCACTATCATCAGGATAAAAATGCACTAGGTTTTGCGTTGTTTTACGCCATGTCTGAATATCACCTAAAGCCTGAGCATTTTGCATTTCATTAATGCGAGTATCTTTAGCAATCGGATCTATACCATTTAAACGAGAAATTGTTTTTTTTGCTTCTAGAGGCTTTTCCCTCCACCGCTCCACACGGGCAAGGTTATTAATCAAACTCTCATTTGCAGGTGCCTGCTCTACTGTTTTTTGAAAGTGTTTTTCAGCTTGATCTAAATGATTGGCATAAGCTAAATGTATCCCTTTTAAAGCAATATAATCGTCTCGGTCAGGATGGCTCGTTTTATCTACACCTTTTGCCTGACTATATTTATAAGTCGGAATAAGGTGATCAACTTTTGCCAAAAGCTGTTCAGCTTCCTTATATTTTTCTTGTTCAATATAAGAATAATACAACCCGCTATAGACGATCATATCCGGATAATTTTTTTCGGTTAAAAGTGTCTTATAAACAAGTTCAGCTTGCTTTGGCTTTTGCTCAGCTAAATAACTATCAGCAATTGCATGACGTACATATGCAGGTAATTTCTCAAGCGGAATATTTAATTGAGTAAAATTATCTAAAACTGCTTTCGCTCGTCCTCTGAAATCTAATGCATATAAATAATCGTAGTGAAACCTTAAATAGTTAGGATCTTCTGGTTTTATTTGCTGTTGTAACTTTTGCCCTTTTTCTAACACGCTATCTAATTCAGCAAAACTTTCTGTATCTGATAAGCCTTGACGATTTAAATATTTATAACGGGTAATTGCATTATTGACCTGCTGAGAAAATTCACTCACTTGTAAAGTTTGCTGTAATTGCGCAGTTTGCTGATTTTTCTCGCTTGTTTGAAGTAATTGCTGAGCTTTTTGATATGCACCAATAGCAATCAAGTCGTAGACATATTCTTGTAAAACGGATGAAGACTTAGGTTGTTGCTGATAAGCATGCTCAATTGTAGCTAAAGCATCTACAGGCAAATTAATTAGACGGTAAGCATATGCAATACGTACCAATTGATCAGCATTTAAATTTTTAATATTGATTTTAGATAACAGAGTCTTAGCATTCCCTGTTTCTTGCGATTCAGCATATAAAACAGATAATAAAATGCGCCCATCAATCGTTTTTTGAATATTAAGCTTATTTGCCCATTCAATCGCTATTTTAAAATGTTTAAAATCTCGAAAATTTTGAATTAAAGGTAGCTTTGGATATTCCGGAAAATTCACATAATTAATATTTACCAATAAATCTGTAAATTTAGTTAGATCCTTTTTTTCATTAGACATAACAATTAAATAATCAGCTAACAATTTTTGATCATGTGGATACTGTTTTAACAATTGATCTAGCTGATAAACAGCGTGTTGGGTTTGCCCTGCTCTATAATCTTGAATAGCCTGCTCACGCAAGACATCCACTTGAGCGGCGTACAATTGAATTGGCAAGAGATATACCAATGAAAAAACACATTTTTTTAGCATTTTGATAATCGGATAGTCCCATATCGAGATGGGAAATTATAGTTAAAAATGTGAACTTCATCACAATAATCAAAATGCGCATGATATTTACAACAAATGTAAAATATGAATAAAAAAAGTATTTGTATTTTAAAAAAATAACTAAAAACAAATGTTTATAAAAATATAGATTATTAGTTTGTATACATTTCTTTTCAAAAAACTTATTTTAACTCACAAACTGTAGTGTAAGAGTTTACTCGCTGATAACTAATCAGAAACGATTCATTAACTTGACGTTTTATATTTAAAACTTTTATTTTTAATATGTATATAAATTTAAAACCATTCAATCCGATTACATTAATAGTATTCAAATTGAATGGCCAAAATAAACAATTGATTTAATTAACCGATACGTCGTTTTAAACCAGTCATTTGTAAAATACGAGTAGAGATTTCTTCAATTGACATTTCAGTGACATTTAAATATTTAATACCTTCTGAAATATAAATACCTTCAATCGCTCTTAATTCCATTTGACACTGACTAAAACTTGCATATCGGCTATTTGCTTTGCGCTCGCTTCGAATAGCAACCAACCGTTCTGCATCAATCATTAAACCAAACAATTTGCTACGATGCTCTCTTAATACTGCTGGTAGACGGTTATCGTCCAAATCTTCTTCTGTCAAAGGATAGTTAGCTACACGAATACCAAACTGTAGTGAAAGATAAATAGAAGTTGGGGTCTTACCTGAGCGAGACACACCAATTAAAATCAAATCTGCTTTATCGTAATGACGGGTACGCGCCCCATCGTCGTTATCAAGTGCGAAATGCACTGCATCAATACGTGCTTTATAATACTCAGAATCAGTAACTGCATGTGTTTGCCCAACTAATGTTGTTGGCGGCGTTCCAAGCTCCTGCTCAAGTTTACTGATTAGTCCTTCAAATACATCTAAATTAACCGCTTTTGCAGTATTAATAATTTCACGGACATGCGGATCAACTAAAGTATCAAATACTAATGGTAAGCATCCATCACGGGTTTGACATTTATTAATCTCAACCACAATAGCCATTGCTGCCTCTTCAGTTGTGATATAAGGCATGATGTGAATGTCAAAATCTACATTAGGGAATTGTGCTAATAACGAATGTCCAAGAGTCTCGGCAGTAATTGCAGTTCCATCAGAAATAAAAAAAACACTCCGCTTATACTGTTTACTTTCTGACATTAAAATTCTCCTTAAACATTTGTCTTAGTGCTATATAATCTTTATAGTAAACTGATCTTACATGACTGTCGCTTAGTAAAATTCTCAACTAAGCACTTTATTTTTTTAATTTCATGCCAAGATAGACATTAATACTGCAAAAGTGGAGTGAAAACTTTGGAAGCGCGCGTAATCGGTCTAGAAAAATTAGGGAAACACGATGTCGAACTCGTAGGTGGGAAAAACTCATCTTTGGGTGAAATGATCAGCCATTTATCAAATGCTGGTGTATCGGTACCTGGTGGTTTTGCAACAACTGCTGAGGCCTATCGTGAGTTCTTAGACCAAAGCGGTCTTAACGCTCGAATTCAAGCAGAACTTGCACAACTTAACGTCGATGATGTAAATGCACTTGCAGAAACAGGCGCTAAAATTCGTCAATGGATTGTAGAGACTCCACTCACTGCAACCTTAGAACAAGAAATTCGCGCCGCTTTTACAGAACTCTCTAACGGCAACCCTGATATCGCGGTTGCCGTTCGTTCATCTGCAACTGCTGAAGATTTACCAGATGCATCTTTCGCAGGTCAACAAGAAACTTTCTTGAATATTCGTGGTATTGATAACGTACTTATCGCCATCAAAGAAGTATTTGCTTCTTTATATAATGACCGTGCTATTTCTTACCGTGTACACCAAGGCTTCGATCATGATGTTGTCGCATTATCTGCGGGCGTTCAGCGTATGGTTCGTTCTGAAACTGGCGCTGCGGGTGTAATGTTTACACTCGATACTGAGTCTGGTTTCCGTGATGTTGTATTTATTACTGCATCTTATGGCTTAGGTGAAATGGTTGTACAAGGTGCAGTTAACCCTGACGAATTTTACCTCTCTAAACCATTATTAAATGCTGGCAAACATGCGGTATTACGCCGTAACTTAGGCTCTAAGCACCAAAAAATGATTTATGGTGAAGAAGGTTCAGCTGGCAAATCAGTTGTTGTTGTTGATGTTGAAAAACAAGAGCGTCAACAATTCGCATTAAATGATCACGAATTACAAGAATTAGCAAAACAAGCGCTTATTATTGAGCAGCACTACGGTGCACCAATGGATATTGAATGGGCAAAAGATGGTGACGATGGTCAAATCTATATTGTCCAAGCTCGTCCTGAAACCGTTAAGAGCCGTCAAAATGTCGGCACAATGGAGCGCTACCTACTCAAACAAAGAGGTACTGTTCTTTGTGAAGGTCGTTCAATTGGTCAACGTATCGGTTCTGGTAAAGTTCGTATTGTTAGCTCAATTAAAGAAATGGATAAAGTACAAGACGGTGACGTACTTGTATCTGACATGACTGATCCAGATTGGGAACCAGTAATGAAACGTGCTGCCGCGATTATCACTAACCGTGGTGGTCGTACGTGTCACGCGGCAATTATTGCTCGTGAACTTGGCGTACCGGCAATCGTAGGTTGTGGTAACGCAACTGAAGTATTGACTGACGGCCAAGAAGTTACTGTTTCTTGCGCTGAGGGTGACACTGGTTTCATCTACGAAGGTGCATTAGATTTTGAAGTTCAACGTAACTCTGTTGAGTCTATGCCTAAACTTTCATTCAAAATCATGATGAACGTAGGTAACCCTGACCGTGCTTTTGACTTTGCTCAAATTCCAAACGAAGGTATTGGTCTTGCTCGTTTAGAATTCATTATTAACCGCATGATCGGTGTTCACCCTAAAGCGCTTCTTAATATTGAAAGCTTACCTCGTGAAACTCGTGCTGCTGTAATGACACGCACAGCTGGCTATGCATCACCTGTAGAATTCTATGTTGAAAAACTAGTTGAAGGTATTGCAACACTTGCTGCAGCGTTTGCTGACAAACCAGTAATCGTTCGTATGTCTGACTTTAAGTCAAATGAGTACGCAAACCTTATTGGTGGTAAGTTATACGAACCGGAAGAAGAAAACCCAATGCTTGGCTTCCGTGGTGCAAGCCGTTATGTTTCAGATAACTTCCGTGACTGTTTTGAACTCGAATGCCGTGCACTTAAAAAAGTTCGTGATGAAATGGGTCTAACCAATATCCAAATCATGATTCCATTCGTGCGTACAGTATCTGAAGCGAAACGTGTAATTGAGCTACTTGCTCAAAATGGCTTGAAACGTGGTGAGAACGGCTTAAAAGTAATCATGATGTGTGAATTACCAACTAACGCATTGTTAGCTGAACAATTCCTTGAACACTTTGATGGTTTCTCTATCGGTTCTAACGACTTGACTCAATTAACACTTGGTCTAGACCGTGACTCAGGTATTGTTTCTCACTTATTTGACGAACGTGATGCTGCTGTTAAAGCACTTCTTTCTATGGCAATTCATGCTTGTCGTAAAGCTGGCAAATATGTAGGTATCTGTGGTCAAGGACCATCTGATCACCCTGACCTTGCAAAATGGTTAATGGAACAAGGTATTGAGTCAGTGTCTCTTAACCCGGACTCAGTTTTAGATACATGGTTCTTCCTTGCTGAAGAAAAAATCAAGCAAATCTAATTTGTTATAGAAAAAGACCCATCCGTGGGTCTTTTTTCATCTTTAGAATAGAGAATTTTTACTTATGCAAATTTACTTGGCACGTAATAATCAACAAGCTGGGCCTTATACCTTAGAACAACTAAATCAGATGTTGGCAAGCCAACAGGTTTTACTCACTGATTTAGCTTGGCATGAAGGCATGACAGAGTGGAAAGCTTTAGGAGAATTAACCCAAGGTAAACTTGTATATCAACCTACGGGTTATTCTGCTTTTTCAGCAAATACAAATACGACTCATAATGAGACAATTCAGCACATCCGTGTAGAAACTAAAGCACATGAACTTGCTTCAATTTCATCTCGTGCTCTTGCAAAAATTATTGACTTATTACTTTGGTTACCTATTGCAGCCATTCCCTCTTTCTTCTTTAACGAAGCTCAATATAAGCAACTTTTTGAGTTACAAAAACAGATGCAATCTGCAGAAGTTGCCTCAACTAAAGCAGCAGAACTTCAACAACAGCTTTTTACGCTTATTCCGATTGAAGCATGGCATACAATGTTAGTTTATGTCGTCATCATGCTCGCTATCCAAGCTTTTCTTTTAACTAAATTTGGTCAAAGTATTGGCAAGAAAATTGTCGGAATTAAGATTGTCGATGCTGAAACTAATGGTAAAGTTAATTTAACGCGTGTGTTCTTACTCAGAAGTATTGTTTTCATTATATTAAACTTACTGTTTATGCCTATTAGCACAATTATTGACTATGCTTTTGCATTGGGCCAAAAACGACAGGCTCTACATGACAAAATTGCAAGAACAAAAGTGATCAAATGAGTGTGAATGACTCATTCATTTAAAGTCTAAAAAAAAGGAGGAACCCCACCTCCTTTTTTCTATAGAGAATTGATATTTAAATAAAAGCTCTATCAAGATTCGATACCCTACAAAAAAAATCGGGTTTTAAAACAATTATTTCAAGCTGCTTTATGTGTAGCTTAGTTTGTCGATATGAGGCATAATGCCCTACAACGTAGCGGTGTCGCATCATTGAGAAGTCTAAATTTTTAAGACTAGCATTCTCAATCATGCGACACTTTAATCGCTATCCCATATTTAATTAGGGAATGGGACTCTTCACCGAGGTTGTAAAATGAGACAAACGATTTTAGCTGTATTGTCTTTATCAACGCTTGCCGCACTTTTGACTGGGTGTGGTGGTGATATGGTACTTCTAAACTCTAAAGGTCCAGTTGGTCAAGGTCAAAGTGACCTTATGATGACTGCGATCTATTTAATGTTACTTGTGGTGATTCCTTCAATCATCATGGCATTATGGTTTGGTTGGAAATATCGTGCGTCAAATAAAGATGCAGACTATAAACCTACATGGGCACACTCAACTGCAATTGAAGTTGTAGTATGGGGTATCCCTGTCATTATTATTGGTATTTTAGCTTGGTTAACTTGGTGGGGTTCCCACAAGTATGACCCATACCGTCCTTTAGAATCAGATAAAGCGCCTTTAACTATTCAGGTTATTGCTGAACAGTTTAAGTGGATTTTTATTTATCCTGAACAAAACATTGCGACTGTTAACGAAGTACGTTTCCCAGAAAAAACTCCGTTAAGCTTCAAAATCACTTCTAACTTCACAATGAACTCATTCTTCATTCCACAGTTAGGCGGTCAGATTTACGCAATGGCAGGTATGCAAACTCACCTTCATTTGTTAGCAAATGAAACTGGTGTATATCGTGGTTTCTCTTCTAACTACTCAGGCTATGGTTTCTCTCAAATGCGTTTCAAAGCGCATAGCGTTACAGAGCAACAATTCAACGAATGGGTAGCAGCTGTTAAAGCTGGTAATGGTTCAACCATTAATCCAGAAGCAATTCAAAAAGCTACGCTTGACCAAGCTGAATTGGCAACCTTACGTGATGGCGATCGTTCTAAGCACCAAATCGAGCATTTAGTAAATCGTGCTAAAGCTGCTGGTGATCAAGAAGCGCTTGCTAAAGCAGAAGCGATGAAACCGTTCCCGACTAAGCCGCACCCTGTGACTTATTACTCTTCAGTTGAACCAAAACTGTTTGAAACAGTTATCAACCATTATATGAGTAACTATCATGGTGTTGACCACTCTGCTGAACATGCAACAGCTGACACTCATGCTGCAGCTGAACACGCTGCTCAAGGGGAATAAGACATGGATATGATTTTTGGTAAACTGGGTTGGGACTCTATCCCGACAGAGCCAATCGTACTTGTCACCATGGTCCTTATGGCAATTGGTGCAATTGCAGTGCTTGGCGGTATCACCTATTTCAAAAAATGGGGATATTTGTGGAATGAGTGGTTTATTACAGTAGACCATAAGAAAATTGGTATCATGTATATCATCGTATCTGTTGTCATGCTTTTGCGTGGTTTCGCCGATGCGATCATGATGCGTTTACAACTTTTCCTCGCTAAAGGCGGCGGCGAAGGTTATTTACATCCTGACCACTACGACCAGATCTTCACCGCACACGGTGTAATTATGATCTTCTTCGTAGCAATGGGTCTCGTTGTAGGTATGATGAACATCTCTGTACCTTTACAGATTGGTGCTCGTGACGTTGCTTTCCCATTATTAAACTCTTTAAGCTTCTGGTTATTCGCTGGTGCTGCTGGTTTAATGATGCTTTCACTTGTATTAGGTGAATTTGCTGCGACTGGTTGGATGGCTTACCCTCCTCTATCTGGCATTCAATATTCTCCTGGTGTAGGTGTTGACTACTATATCTGGGCACTTCAGGTTTCTGGTCTAGGAACGCTTTTATCTGGTGTTAACTTCTTCGTTACCATCATTAAAATGCGCGCACCTGGCATGAAATTAATGGACATGCCTATTTTTACGTGGACTTCACTTTGTACGGCTGTATTAATCATTGCATCATTCCCTGTATTAACAGGTACACTTGCAATGCTTACTCTAGACCGTTACTTCGGCTTCCATTTCTTCACAAATGAGCTTGGCGGTAGCCCAATGCTTTACGTGAACTTGATCTGGACATGGGGTCACCCTGAAGTATATATCTTGGTATTACCAGCATTTGGTCTATACTCAGAAATCGTTGCAACCTTCTCTCGTAAAGCGTTGTTCGGTTACAAGTCTATGGTGTATGCAACTATCGCGATTACAGTTCTTGCGTTCGTTGTATGGCTTCACCACTTCTTCACCATGGGTGCTGGTGCGAACGTTAACGCGTTCTTCGGTATCATGACCATGGTTATTGCGATTCCTACTGGTGTGAAAATCTTCTCTTGGTTATTCACCATGTATAAAGGTCGCATCACCTTTACTACTCCAATGTTATGGACGCTTGGCTTCCTTGTAACATTTGGTATCGGTGGTTTAACTGGTGTACTTATGGCTGTTCCACCTGCGGACTTCTTAGTACACAACTCATTATTCTTGATCGCTCACTTCCATAACGTAATTATCGGTGGTGTGGTGTTTGGTATGTTTGCCGGCATCATTTACTACTGGCCGAAAATGTTTGGTTGGAAGCTCAATGAAGCATGGGGTAAAGCTGCGTTCTGGTTCTGGTTCTTTGGTTTCTATTTTGCATTCATGCCACTTTATATCCTTGGTTTCATGGGTATGACTCGTCGTTTGAATACATATGACAACCCTGAATGGGACCCATACCTTGCGATTGCATTATTTGGTGCTGTTCTTGTTGCTATTGGTATTGCGTGTTTCTTAATGCAAATCATCGTTGGTTTCTTACAACGCAAAGACAACATGGACCTTACAGGCGATCCATGGGATGCTCGTACGCTTGAGTGGGCAACTTCTTCCCCTGCTCCATTCTATAACTTTGCGCATGAACCAGATGCAAGCGGTGTTGACCGTTTCTGGACTGACAAAGAAAATGGTGTAGCATACGCACGTAATACTAAATATGAAGACATCCACATGCCGACTGATCGTGCTGCTGGTTTTGTTATTGCAATGTTCATTACTCTTCTTGGCTTTGCACTCATCTGGCATATTTGGTGGCTCGTTGTTGTTTCATTCGCTTCAGCTGTTATTAGCTTGATCGTAAGCTCATTCACTAAGAATGTTGATTACTATGTTCCAGCTGCTGAAGTTGAGCGTATTGAAAACGAACGCTATGCTTTACTTGAAAAACACTTGAAGAAGGACTAAGGAAATGGCTGAAGTACTTCATCACGACAACCACGGCCATGATGGTCATCATGAACATGATGATACTGACTTAACCGTTTTTGGTTTCTGGACATATTTGATGAGTGACTTGATTCTTTTCGGATCACTCTTCATTGCGTTCGCTGTATTAAGCAGTCATGTTCCAGCAGGAACTCCAAGTGCATATGACTTGTTCCATAACTCATTAAGCTACGTGTTAACTGAAACATTTGCCTTATTGATTTCATCGGTAACATTTGGTTTTGCTGTACTTGCATCTTATAAAAAGAATGTAAATCAAGTGATCACTTGGTTATTTATTACATTCCTTTTTGGTGCAACCTTCATCGGTATGGAGCTGTATGAATTCCATCACCTTGTTGAAGAAGGTCACGGTCCAACTCATAGTGCATTCTTGTCGTCTTTCTTTACTTTGGTTGGTACGCACGGTATCCACGTAACTTCTGGTTTAGTGTGGATGTTAGTATTGATGTATCAAATCAAAACTAAAGGTTTGACTTTACCGAATACACGTCGTCTTGCTTGTTTAAGCTTGTTCTGGCACTTCCTTGACATCGTTTGGATCTGTGTATTCAGCGTCGTTTACTTACTGGGAGTTCTCTAATGAGTAGTCATGAGCATAATGCTGCTGGTGCGTCACACGGTAACTTTAAGCAATACACTGTAGGTTTTATTCTATCTGTTATTCTTACCATCATCCCATTCGGGATGGTGATGGCAGGTGGTTTTAGCCGCGGTCTTTTAGTTACAGTAATTGCTATTACTGCTGTTGCTCAGGTTCTTGTACAACTTGTGTACTTCTTACACATGAATACATCATCTGAGCAACGTTGGAATATGATTGCATTTATCTACACAATTCTATGTATCGCTGTACTTTTAATTGGTTCTGTGTGGATTATGAATTACCTTCACTACAATATGATGATCTAAACTGATTGTCATGTTGAGAAAGTATCTATTCCTGACTAAACCAGGAATTCTCTTCGGTAATTTCATTACCACCTTGGGCGGCTTCTTCTTAGCCGCCCAAGGCTCTATAGACATCTTATTATTATTACTCACCCTTATTGGAACAACGTTAGTTGTTGCTTCTGGCTGTGTTGTTAATAATGTTATAGATCAAGATATTGATATAAAGATGCAGCGCACACAAAACCGTGCACTTGTTAAAAAAACCATCTCTCCTACTGTTGCATTTGTATATGCATTTGTACTTGGATTAATTGGTTTTAGCATTTTATGGTTTGGTGTAAACGGTTACGCATTTTTATTTGCAGTCATTGGTTTTGTTGTCTATGTCGGTTTTTATAGCTTGTGGACTAAACGTACCTCAATCCATCAAACCGTTATTGGTAGTATCTCCGGAGCGAGCCCTCCTGTTATTGGTTATACAGCAGTAACTCATCAATTTGATGTGGCAGCCCTGCTTTTGTTTTTAGCATATGGTTTATGGCAAATGCCTCACTCTTGGGCAATTGCAATTTATCGTTTTGATGATTACAAAAATGCAGGAATTCCAATTTTGCCTGTAGCGCGTTCAATTTATCGCACGAAAATTGAATGTGTAATATATATCCTGTTATTTGCAGCTGTTTTGAATGGGTTATATTGTTTTGGCTATACCAATATATTCTTTTTAATTACCTTTAATGCGTTGACCGCATATTGGTTCTACTTATCAATTATTGGATTTAAAGCCGAAAACGACCAACTTTGGGCTAAGCGCTTTTTTCTTTACTCAGTAATCTTAATTACTTTGTTAAGTTTAAGTTTTAGCTTTACCTATCAATCCCCCGCTCCAAATCTTCCTCTCTTTTAATTAAGGGAGGATTTCCTCCTCTAAAACAAGTTTTCATATTTCTTATCAAAAGATTTGTTTTTAGTCTAATTTTTACCTATAATTCAGCCTTCGCATTTTATGCGACGTAGCTATTTATATTATATTTTAGCTATGACTCCTTGCTTCTATTTTTTTAGGGGCTGTTTAAACCGTAAGGAGCTGACAATGCGTCATTACGAAATCGTACTTTTGGTACACCCAGACCAAAGCGATCAAGTTGTAGGTATGGTTGAACGCTATATCTCTCAGATCAAAGAAGCTGAAGGTCAAATTCACCGTTTAGAAGATTGGGGCCGTCGCCAATTGGCTTACCCAATTAACAAAATTCACAAAGCGCACTACATTCTTATGAATGTTGAATGTGGTCAAGCTACGCTTGATGAGTTAGAAGAATTATTCCGTTATAACGACGCAATCATTCGTAACCTTATCATCCGTCGTGAACACGCAATCACTGAAGAGTCATTGCTTGCTAAGAGTGCTGAAGAAAAGCGTGCGCGTAAAGCTCAACGTGAAGAAGCACAGCAAGTTGCTCAAGAAGCTGAATAAGGAGAACATCAATGGCACGTTTTTACCGTCGTCGCAAGTTCTGCCGCTTTACAGCTGAGAATGTTGCGTACATCGACTACAAAGATATCGACACTTTAAAACAGTACATCACTGAAAACGGCAAGATTGTTCCTAGCCGTATCACTGGTACTAAAGCTCGTTATCAACGTCAATTAGCACTTGCTATCAAACAAGCTCGCTATTTGTCTTTGATTCCGTACACTGACAACCATAAGTGAGGTGATCTGTGGACGTTATCTTATTACAACGCATTAAGAACCTTGGTAAATTAGGCGATAAAGTATCAGTTAAAGCTGGTTACGGCCGTAACTTCCTTATCCCTCAAGGTAAAGCAGTTGCAGCTACTGAAGCTAACACTGCTGCTTTTGAAGCTCGTCGTGCTGAACTTGAGAAGCAAGAAGCTGAAATTTTAGCTGCTGCTCAAGCACGTGCTGAACAATTGAACGAAGTTAACATCGTTATCACTGCTAAAGCTGGTGACGAAGGTAAACTCTTCGGTTCTATCGGTACTCGTGACATCGCTGACGCGTTAACGAATGCTGGTCTTACAGTTGACCGTGCAGAAGTTCGTTTACCAAACGGTGCGCTTCGTCACACTGGTGAATTCAACATCGCAATCCAATTGCATCATGATGTTGTTGCAGAAGTTCTCGTTACTATCGTATCTGAGTAATTTCTCATCAAAAAAAGAGCATGCTCACGCATGCTCTTTTTTTATCTCTTAAATTTATGCAATAAAATTAGATATATTAATTCCTGATCAGTTCTTCAGTTTAATTGGTTTTTTAATTAGGTAGTTTATTTATTTTTGTTTTAAGATAGTTCTCGGCTTAAAACCCTTTTTTGTGCACACATTTTATCATCAGGTCTAATTATGTCTCAGGCGAATGCCACTTCTTTAACGCTTTCATCTCCAACAGAAAATAAGACGAGTGAATCAGGCCAACTTAAAGAGTTTCGCACTCCCCCACACAATTTAGCCATCGAGCAAGCTGTGCTTGCTGCGCTGATGACTGTTGCTGAATCTTTTGAACAAGTGAGTGATCTACTCAAAGAAAATGATTTTTATGCAACTCGTCACAAGTACATTTATCGTGCGATTGAAAAATTGGCGCAGGAAAATTCCCCATACGATGCCGTCTTAGTCAATGACTGGCTTTTAAAACAAAATTTACTTAGTGCAATCGGTGGTGAAGAATATTTGATGCAGCTTATGGCTGACTCGCCTTCGAGTTTCTATAACCTTGAAACTTATGCGACCAAAATTAAAGAATTCTCTACGCTACGTAGCATGATTAAAGTCAGTACTGAAATTTTGCAAAATGCTTATGACACAAAAGGTCGAGGTGTAAGTGAAATTTTAGATTTGGCCGAAACCAGTATTTTCTCTTTAGCAGAACAGCATAATAACAACAAAAAAGATTCTGGCCCTAAAGCAATTAGCTCTGTAACTGCTGATGTGATTAGCAAACTTGATGAGCTCTCAAAACTCGATGGCAATATTACAGGCTTAACCACAGGCTTCTTAGAACTTGATAATAAAACTTCTGGTATGCAACCGGGAGATTTAATTATTGTCGCAGCACGTCCATCTATGGGTAAAACCACCTTTGCAATGAACTTGGTTGAAAGCGTCTTGCAATACAACCAACTTCCAGCTTTGGTATTTTCGATGGAGATGCCAGCAGACTCAATTGCTATGCGTCTAATTTCGGCAATGGGTAAAGTTCATCAAGGGCATTTGCGTTCAGGTAACTTAGATGCCGATGAATGGACTAAAGTTACAGGCACTATTCTGCAACTTCAACAAATGCATTTGTATATTGATGACTCATCAGCCCTACCCCCAACTGAACTCCGTGCTCGTGCTCGGCGCGTTGCCAAAATGCATGATGGCAAAATCGGCTGTATCATGGTCGACTATTTACAGCTTATGAAAGTTCCAGGTATGGGTGATAACCGTGTAGGCGAGATCTCGGAAATTTCACGTAGCTTAAAAGCATTAGCGAAAGAAATGCAATGTCCTGTTATCGCGCTTTCTCAGCTTAACCGAAGTCTGGAAAACCGACCAAACAAGCGCCCAGTAATGTCTGACTTACGTGAATCGGGTGCGATTGAGCAGGATGCCGACTTAATCATGTTTATTTATCGTGATGAAGTCTATAACAAAGAATCTAAAGAAGCAGGCACCGCAGAAATTATCATTGGTAAACAGCGTAATGGTCCAATTGGTACTGTTCGTCTTGCCTTTGAAGGTCAATATACTCGTTTTAGTAATCTCTCTCCTGAGTATTACAGCCAATATGATGATGAAGAATAAACTCTATCTCTAGCCCAAAGGAGTAAATGAGGGTGCGTCAAGCAACAGTTTATATTGATCACAAAGCGCTTCAATATAATTTAAACCGTGTCAAACAACTCGCAGCAAATTCAAAAATCGTAAGTATGGTCAAAGCCAATGCTTACGGACATGGAGTCAAAGACTGTTTAGCAGCCTTAAATGCCTCAGATGCCTTTGGTGTCGCTTGCTTACAAGAAGGCTTAGAAATTCGACAACTCGGATTTAAGCAACCTGTAACTTTAATTGAAGGGGTATTTTCTGAAGATGAAATGCCTATCGCAATTGAAGAAAAATTTGAATGTATAATTCACCATCAACAACAGTTTGAGTGGTTAATTAAATATAAACAAGCCTATATCGCCCAAGGTCTAAAAGTATGGGTTAAGCTGAACAGCGGTATGAACCGCTTAGGTTTTAAAAATCCGGAAATTATTGAAGTTATTAAAACTTTAAAATCTGAAGGATTTACTTGTGTACTTACGATGCATTTTGCCAATGCAGATGTAGACCACCCACTTAACGAGCAGCAAAAACAACAATTTTTGCACGTAAAACAAGCTTGTGATCCAGTTTTAGCATCTTGCTGTAATTCAGCTGCTATTTTTAAATGGCCAGAACTAAATTTCGACTACGTACGTCCTGGTATCATGCTCTACGGTGCTTCACCTTTTGCAGATAAAACAGTACATGAGCTTGATTTAAAACCAGTCATGTCTTTCACAGCAGAAGTTATCGCGGTAAATCATATTCAAGCTGGTGAACATGTTGGTTATGGTTCTACTTTTTGCGCTCAAAAGGCTATGGATATCGCAATAGTTTCTATTGGTTATGGTGATGGTTATCCACGAGCTTATATAAAGCAAAATTTTGTCGCTGTTGATGGCAAACTTTGCCCAGTTGTAGGGCGAGTTAGTATGGATATGATTGCAATTGATGTCACAAATACCCAAGTAAAACTCGGTACTCAAGTTGAACTTTGGGGTAAACATCGTTTAGTTGATGATGTTGCTGATGCAAATGGCACAATTGGTTATGAATTACTTTGTCGCTTAAGTACTCGACCAGTCCGCCAAAGCACTTAATAATTTAATCAATAAAAAATCCAAGCTCTGCTTGGATTTTTTATTTAAAGTCATTTTTAACGCCAATAATCATCGGTAGGTTTTGGCATTTCTTGCAGTCCACGGCGTAAAGTATCCGACCACTGATGACTTATTTGTGAAAAATAAGGATCATCTTCACTAATTCGCTTCCCCATAGGGATTACAAAACTATCTTTAGTATAGACTAGCGCATCTAAAGGTAAACCTACTGAAACATTAGAACGCAACGTCGAGTCAAACGAGATTAAGCTACAGCGCAGCGCATCATCCAACGGCATAGCATAATATAAAGCACGATCTAAAATAGGCTTCCCGTATTTACTTTCACCAATTTGAAAGTAAGGCGTATCTGTCGTTGCACAAATAAAATTACCTTGTGGATAAACATTATAAAGCTGCATATCGCCGCCTTTAATTTGCCCACCCACTAAAATACTACAGGCGTAATTCATTTGTTCTTGAGTATCCGAGCTAATATCCTCTAAAACATTTTTTAAAGTCTTACCAACTAGATCAGCCACTTCAAACATTGTGTTAATGCTATATAGATTAGGCTCTTGTTGCAAAGTAAGGGCATTTTGCAAATGCCCGATAACCGCTTGTGTTGTTGCTAAATTACCTGCTGTTTGCAAAGCAATAAATCGCTCACCCGTCACACCAAAAGTATGAAGTTTACGAAACACAGAAATATGATCGACCCCTGCATTAGTTCGAGTATCACTTATAAACACCAAACCCTGCTCTAATCTCAGTGCACAACAATAGGTCATTTCGCTCTCTTCACATTCAACAGGCCAACACTTGAACCACAGACATCATATTTTCGACTCCACCTTTTTCTCTCACACCTCTAATGGGCGCAACATCTAGATAGTCTCGACCAACCGCAAGATAAATATGATGCATTGGTGTAAACAATTGATTGCTTACATCAAAACAATACCACTGATTATCTAAAAATACTTCCGCCCAAGCGTGACTGGCAAGGTGGGGGGAATTTTGATCAAATAAATAACCAGAAACATAACGTGCTGGTAATTGTAACGCACGGCACATAGCAATTAAAACATGTGCATGATCTTGGCATACCCCCTGTCCTGCATGAAAACCCTCTGTAGCAATCGTATGAACAGAGGTACTATCTGGTTGATAAGGCATCCTTTGCAAAATATTTTCACTGAGTAAAGTAATATGTTTTCGATCTTTTACCGTAACAATTCTCCGAGCAAAATCCAACATTTCGGAATCATATTTTGTGGCTTCCGTATTTTGAAGAAATAGGCTCATAGGTATAGATACATCTACTCCACCTATTTCTGTATTAAGAAGCTCAACAATCCCTTGCGCCATAAAAGTTAAATGCTGATACTCATAGCGCTGAGTAGCCGTTAACCAAATATTATTAAAGATATCCCTTTTGAGAGTTTTATCTCCAGGTACACTGATTGCCCAATTCAAGACATGCTGATGTAATGATGTTTGAGGCATCATTTTAATATACTGAATACTGTTTTTAGCAGTTTCCGTATAGTGATAATGTGTTTGATGATTGATCATCAGTTTCATAATTATGCCTCGAACATATATTCCAACTGCTGTGTGAAATTATAGTAACCCTCCCAATTTGGATGATCTTTCAACAATGTCCACACTTCATTTAATTTATCCCACCCAAAGTCATTAAGTCGTTTGAGTAATTTTTCCAAATCTTGTAAAAGCACTGTAAGGTCTTGTTGAAAACGTAGTTGTATATCGAATTGTTCAATCTTTTGGCCCAATTGCAGAAAAAGGGCAATATCCTCATGTTCAGCACTAAGTATTTGATTACATTTATCCAAAGCCTGATTTAATGAATCAGGATTAGCTTGAATAGACTTAATCGCATGATTCAATTCTGCATACGCACTAGAAGATAATATTCCTCTTAATTCATGGATATTATCTTTGGCAATAGCGAACTGGTTCAGTAATGAATATGTTTGTTGAGTATCTAACATATAGCAATTCAGTAATTCCGCTTGCTCAATAACCAACCCAAATGCTGATGCAAATTGACTTGCTTTTTCATCATTTGTAAATGGCAAGTGTGATACAGCAAATTTAATCCGCATTAAATAACGGCCCAACCAATAAATGTGGTGTGCACTCGAATTGAGTAAAACCATAAATTTCCTCTTTAACCAACGATTAGGAATGTAATGTCTCAACGACCCATGTATCTTTAATACCTCCTCCTTGTGAGGAATTTACGACTAAAGATCCTGCCTGCATGGCTACTCGTGTTAAGCCTCCGGGTACAATTTCAGTACGATATGGAGAACTCAATACAAACGGTCGTAGGTCAATGTGACGTTCAGCCACCCCTGATGTTGTTAAAGTCGGTGCAACAGATAAAGCTAATGTTGGCTGCGCAATATATTCATGCGGTGTAGCAATCAGTTTTTTTCTAAATTCATCAATTTCACATGAGCTCGCTTTAGGTCCAATTAACATGCCATAACCACCAGAACCTTGAGCTTCTTTAATTACTAATTGGTCAATATGAGTGAGTACATAATCTAAATGTTCTTTTTCTCGACATTGATAAGTAGGTACATTCTTTAAAATTGGTGTTTCTCCCAAATAATATTGAATCATCTGATCAACATATGGATAAATTGATTTATCGTCAGCAACCCCTGTACCAGGTGCGTTGGCAATAACTACATTTTTCTGTAAATAAGCAGACATAAGCCCCGCTACCCCAAGAGCACTATCAGGTCGAAATGCAAGTGGATCTAAGAAATCGTCATCTAAACGTCGATAAATCACATCAACTTTTTGGCGCCCGCGAATTGTTTTAACAAAAACTTGATCATTTTCTACAAATAAATCTCGGTTAGTAACCAGTGGTACATCCATTTCACGCGCTAAAAAAGCATGCTCATAATAAGCACTGTTAAAACGCCCTGGAGTTAAGACCACAATAAAGGGTTGATCAACTTCTGAATTTTCCTGAAGTATTTCTTTTAATAAACTTGGATAATGTTCAATTCCTTGTAAATTATTGGCAGCACAAAGCTCAGGCATAAGTTGTTGACTAATATTTCTACTTTCAATCATATATGACACCCCTGAAGGTGTTCTTAGGTTATCTTCTAATACAAAGAACTCCCCATCGCCATCACGAATAATATCTATTCCACTAATTTGAGAATAAATTTTACCTTTTAGTGAATGCTTGAGCATATGTGGCTGAAAGGCTTCATGACAAACAATCTGGTTCTCTGGAATTAATTTCTCCTTCAAAATATGTTGTCCATGATAAATATCATCTAAAAAATAATTTAAAGCTTTAACTCGCTGCGCACAGCCTGCTGCAATTTTTTCCCATTGTTTTTTTTCAATAACTCTTGGAATTAAATCAAAAGGAATCGTCCGTTCTGCGCCCTCTTTATCACCATATACATTAAAAGTAATCCCTTGATAGAGAAAATGCTGTTTGGCCTGAGCATTTAATTGCTTAAGTTCATCTAAGGTACGAATACTCAACCATTGCTCAATTTTTTTAGAAGCTGCTCCATTAAACGTTACATCATCTAACATCTCATTGAAAAACTGCGATTTTAGTTGTTCAAATAAATTCGTCTGTACAGAAAGATTTTCTATAAACGATGGACTCTGGTTAAGTAATGCTGCGTTGGTCGCCTGCTCTTGTAAAAAATATTCAATATCGGCTTGTAGGTCTTTCTCTTGTTCTGACATAGCAACCTCGTCTTATCATTTATCTATATTTCATTTTTAAATAAGCAATTTCAGTGCCACTTATATATCTATAATACTTATTGGCTTTCATTGTTATAACTTTCTTCGAAATTTTAGCATTGATTGTAACGGCAACCACAAACTGAATCTGACAAACTTGCTAAATGTGTAAAGTTTTTTTATTGTGGTGACACCAAAGCAATTGGATATAGATTTATTACGCTTATGTCTGTAATAGAAAAAGAAACTTCAAATAGTTTATATCGCCAATGGCAGATTTTATCTCGCCTCCCTACTGGTAAATGGATCGGAACTCGAGAATTACAAGAAATGCTTGAGCGTGAAGGTATTGAAATCAGTTTAAGGACAATTCAGCGTGATTTAAATCAAATTGCTCAGCGTTTTCCAATTGAAAGCAATAAAGCCGTACCTCAAGGCTGGCGTTGGCAATCAGATGCTCCAATTCAAAGCTTACCGCATATGACAAGCTCTCAAGCGGTGACCTTTATGATGGTTGAAGAACATCTCAAACATTTGCTTCCACCTAGCCTACTAGATGAAATGGGACCTTGGTTTGACTTGGCAAAACGGAGTCTATCTACACAGAATAATGTAAGGCAATGGATTAATCGTGTACGCATTGTGCCAGCAAGTCAGCCACTTATTCCACCTGTGGTCGATCGTGCTGCTCAACAAGCTATATACGAAGGCTTGCTACAAGACAAACAAATTGAATGTGTATATCAAGCTCGTGTAAACCAAGGAGAAGACAAAACTTATATTTTAAATCCACTTGCTTTGGTCCAAAAAGGTGCTGTCATTTATTTAATTTGCACCCGACATGACAAAACTGAAGTACAAACATTTGCTTTGCACCGTTTCAGATCAGCAAAAGTTTTAGAAAGTCGTGCGCTTCACCCCGTCAACTTTGATATTGATCACTATATTGAGTCAGGTGCTTTAGGTTTTAGAGTAGATTACAACCAACCTACAGAGTCTATTCAACTCACATTAACAATGACTGAGCAAACCGCTAAAACTTTTTATGAAAGCCAGTTAAGTAAAGATCAAACAATTACTCCAATTGAAGAAAACATTGTCGAAGTTACTGCGACTGTTCCATTTACATCTCAACTGGTGTGGTGGCTACGAAGTTTTGGGAAAAAACTACTACGTATAGAACCTATTCAAGTAAACAATGCTGTACGAGAAATTGATTCTGAGAATAAATAGATATAAAAAAGAGAACCATAAGGTTCTCTTTAGATTTTGAATTATCATTTTCTTAATTTTATATTGGCATTTATATTTTTAGTTATGTTCAGATCAGTATGTTCTCCCCCGCCAAAACTGATCTGCCTCTTGTCTTGTTTTGCGCTATTTTGAACATGAGCATTGGCATGCCATTTCATCTCTATTGTAACGAATCGATTTCATTGTCATATTTAAAGCCCTCTTGTTTGAACGTGAATTTAATATAACCTTCGTTTTGAAACCTGTGAAATAAGAAAAAAAGGAAGTGAAATCTATTTTCTTCCTTAGGAAATTTCCATATATTTTTTGATCAGAAAATAAAAAAGCCCAGTATAAACTGAGCTTTTTTACATACTAAAATAATTAAGCTGTTTTTCTCATCATGTTATTTTTACGAATCGTGATCATTACAAGCTGAACAGCAGCTGGGGTAACACCAGGAATACGACTCGCTTGAGCTAACGTTTCTGGAAGAACAGTTTTCAATTTCTGAGTAATTTCACGCGATAGACCAGAAACAATATCATAATCGAAATCGGCTGGAATTTTGGTTTCTTCAAGACGCTTTAATTGAGCGACATCTTCATGCTGACGGTTAATATAACCTTCGTATTTAACAGCAATTTCAATTTGATCACCAACTTGTTCAGAAACTTCCGAACCTGTAAGCTCTGCAATTTGAGCAAAATTAATATTAGGACGTTTGAGTAAATCAATCGCACTACATTCTTTACTCAAGTCAGCACCAGTCATTTCGACAAATTTCTTACCCATTGGATTGTTAGGCGCCGCCCACAAATGTTGTAAACGCGATGTTTCGCGCTCAACTGCTTCCATTTTTTCACAATAAGCAGCCCAACGAACATCATCAACCAAACCAAGTTCACGACCAATTGTTGTTAAACGTTGATCGGCATTATCTTCACGTAACATCAAACGATATTCCGCACGGGAAGTGAACATACGGTATGGTTCTTTTGTACCCAAAGTAATCAAGTCATCAACCAATACGCCCATATAAGCTTGGTCACGTTTAGGTGTCCACTCTTCTTGTTCCCAAGCACGACGTGCAGCATTTAAACCAGCAAGTAAACCTTGGGCACCCGCTTCTTCATAACCGGTAGTACCGTTAATTTGCCCTGCAAAATACAAGCCGTTAATTGCTTTAGTTTCAAGAGTAAATTTCAAAGCTTGCGGATTGAAATAATCATATTCGATTGCATAACCCGGACGTAGGATATGAGCATTTTCCATACCACGAATTGAACGTACAAGCTCAAACTGAACATCAAATGGTAATGAAGTCGAAATACCATTTGGATAAAGCTCATGAGTATCGAGACCTTCTGGCTCTAAAAATACCTGATGCGAGTCTTTATCAGAAAAACGATGAATCTTGTCTTCAATTGAAGGACAGTAACGTGGACCTACACCTTCAATGACACCGGTATACATTGGTGAACGATCTAAACCACCACGAATAATGTCATGCGTTTTTTCGTTCGTATGCGTAATATAGCAGTTCACTTGTTCAGGATGCATCGAAGCATCACCCATGAATGACATCACTGGAGACGGAAAGTCACCCGGTTGTGGTGTCATAACAGAGAAATCAACTGAGCGCGCATCAATACGTGGTGGTGTACCAGTTTTTAAACGACCTACTGGTAGTTTTAATTCACGAAGACGCTGAGCAAGAGCAATAGAAGGAGGATCTCCTGCACGGCCACCGCTTGATTTTTCTAAACCAACGTGGATTACACCACCCAAGAATGTACCTGTAGTCAACACAACAGTTTTGGTGTCAAAACGAATACCCATTTGGGTAACAACACCCTTAACGGTATCGCCTTCAACAATCAGGTCATCGGCCGCTTGTTGGAAAATATCAAGATTTGCTTGGTTTTCTAAAGTCTCACGAATTGCAGCTTTATAGCGAACACGGTCAGCCTGAGCACGCGTTGCACGCACTGCCGCACCTTTACGTGAGTTTAAAATACGGAATTGAATACCACCTTTATCGGCAGCCAAAGCCATCGCACCGCCAAGTGCATCAATTTCACGTACTAAATGTGATTTACCAATACCACCAATTGCTGGGTTACAGCTCATCTGACCCAAAGTCTCAATGTTATGGGTCAAAAGCAAAGTCTGTCGTCCCATACGCGCCGCAGCAAGTGCCGCTTCCGTACCTGCGTGACCGCCACCGATAACGATAACATCATAAACTTTAGGATAGTGCATGAGTACAAAAACACCAGAAAAAAAAGACGGAACATTATAGCAAAATTATCTGCTTATTGATGTACATAATTACAAAATTGTCATCACATGATTTACGCTACACCACATGTTTTGACATTTTGTTGCATGAATTCAATACAAAGTGAATGTTTTTTGAAATATTTCATTTTAGAATAAAAATTGTACAGCACTTATATGACTTTAAAACTAACGTAACTAGAAGGAACACAAAATGAAAAGCACCATGTTAAAAATCTTAACTGCATCTCTCCTTTGTTTTTCAGGCGTAACGTTGACCCACGCTGCGACCAATCATACTGCAAAGTCGACTCATATGGCTAAATCCAGCAAAACAACTCATCATTCTGCCGACTCAAGCAAATCAGTGATGCAAAAAGAACTGAGAGCTTGTGCGAAAAAACGTCAGGGCGAATGGGTGTCTTACAGCCATAATGGGGTAACCTTTAATGGTACTTGCCAACCAAATGAAAATGGCAAATTACAATTTAAAGCCCCTGCTCCTTAATATAGTTTTGACTTAAGGTATAAAGAAATCACTTTATTTTCTTCTATACCACATCATCATTTTCAAAAGCGGTCCATTAAAGATGGGCCGTTTTCTTTTTTAAAGTACTCTAGTCGGCTACAATAGGCCTTTAAATAAAATTTTAGGTCCTTTTCGTGAAGTGGTTACAAATACACATTACCGTTGATCAAGAACAAGTTGAATTCACGGAAACACTTTTAATGTCTCTAGGTGCGGTAAGCGTAACTCTGGATGATGCCGAAGATCAGGCTCTACTTGAACCATTACCAGGCGAAACACCTTTATGGAATAAAGTCATTGTTACAGGTATCTATCAACAAGACGAACAAGACCCAATTGATGTCGATACATTAGAAGCTTTCTTAAAAGCTCAACTTCCAGATGTGCCAATGCGTCATGAAGAACTTGAAGACCAAGTTTGGGAACGCGCATGGATGGATTATTATGAACCTATTCAAATTGGGGAAAAATTCTGGATCGTACCTGAATGGTTAGAGCCACCAGAAGCAGACGCGACCAATATTAAACTTGATCCAGGTCTAGCTTTCGGCACAGGTAACCATGCAAGTACATTCTTATGCTTACAATGGTTAGGCAAAACTGATGTTAAAGATAAAATCGTAATTGATTATGGTTGTGGTTCAGGTATTTTAGGTGTTGCAGCTTTATTATTAGGTGCTAAAAAAGTCTATGCGACAGATATTGACCCACAAGCTGTTTTAGCAACAAAACAAAATGCTGAACTCAATGGGGTTCTAGATGGTTTATATGTTGGCCTCCCTGAAGAGTTTGATCAAGAATTCAAACCTCAACAAGCAGATGTTTTAGTTGCAAATATTTTAGCGGGACCATTAATGGCACTTGCGCCAGAGTTTGCAAAATTAGTTAAATCTGATGGTGAGTTCGCACTTGCTGGTGTAATTGAAGAGCAAGTTGCTGATGTTTCAGGTGTTTATTCTGAATTTTTTGATATATTAGATATCGAAAAGCGCGAAGAAAATTGGTGTCGCATTTCAGGAAAACGCAAAACAATAAACTGAGACTATTTAACTCATGAATGAAAAACAAACCCGCTGCCCTAAGTGTTTAACAGTTTATAAAGTTTCTCTTACCCAGTTAACTGTCGCTCAGGGTATGGTTTGTTGCCCTAAATGTAATTTAAATTTTAATGCTCTTACCAACTTGGTTAGTATTGAACTGCCAGAACCAACAAACTCATCTGTTTTAGCCAATGGTTCTATTCAAACACGATATATGACTCACTCTCATGTGTTAGATATCTTTGATCAAAAAGTTGAAAACTCTAATATTGATCTTCTGACATATTTAAATAATTTAAATTATTTTCATAATGAACCAATCAATGCACTACCGAATCTCAACTTAGCAGAGCAAGCAACCTCCCCCGAACAAGATCATGGTAAAAAACATAGTTGGTTATATTATACGCTTTGGAGTTCGGCAAATCTGATTCTGCTTTTGGTTTTCACTTTTCAGATTCTCTGGTTTAACCCAAAACTCATGCAACAGAGTCCTGCCATTAGTCATGCATTTAATTATGTATGCGAAATTTTGCATTGCAGTAAGTCAGCTGAACAATACGAACTTCTTAATATAGAGAAAGTGAAACTACGTAGAATTGATTCAGAACATACACAAGTTTCAGGTGTTTTGGTCAATCAAAATAATAAAAGTATTGAGCTACCAAGCCTAAAACTCAGTTTTGGTTCACAAACTGATCAAGAACAAATCATTTTTACACCTAATCAGTACTTGGTAGAAAATTTACGTGGAATTCAACGTATTCCAACCAATACACCTTTTAGATTCCAATTTGTCTTAAATAAAAGCAAAAAGAGCTTACTAAATTATCGATTAGAAATTGTCCACCCCTAAATTGTAAAAAAAGTGAAAAAAAAATAAAAAAAAATGCAGTTAATTTGCTCACTTTTTCCTAGACAATGGTATGATACGCGCCACGAAAGCTTTGACTCATATACTCCTCGCTCTCAATTCAAAAAATATACTGTTAAGCATGTGTGCTTTTCTAAATTAAGCGCATAGCCTAACTTTTTTTGTTTTTGAGGGGGCTGTAACAAATATTTAACTATTGTTACGCTTATTTTTTACTCAATACGAAGATTTATGGCAAGCTAATTGTTCTTATGTTTTAGAGTCACTGTTTTAGGATCTAAAACAGGACTCCGTATTTTAGACCACATTTATATACTACTTTACCCAAGCTAGTATTTGATTTTCGGATTAACTCGCATGAATAGCAAATCTCCTATTTTTACTGCACAATCTGATGTTGCTCTTCGCATCCACGTGGATCGCGCAGTTCGTCATTATTTTGCACAATTGCAAGGTGAGCAACCATCTCAGGTATATGACATGGTGCTAGCAGAAATGGAGAAACCTCTTTTATCTGTAGTTCTTGAATATACTCGTGGCAATCAAACACGTGCCGCAGAAATTCTTGGACTAAACCGCGGCACTTTACGCAAAAAGTTAAAAGCTCACGGTTTAATGAGTGAATAAATGATAAAATGCTCACGACGTCGTGGGCATTTTTTTATGCTTCTAATTGGTTTTAATCCGTAGACTTGAAATTGTTGACTTGAACATCATGACTATTAAACGTGCTTTGATTTCTGTATCAGACAAAACAGGAATTGTCGAATTTGCTCAAAACCTTGCAGCTTTAGGGGTAGAATTATTATCTACAGGCGGCACATATAAGTTGCTTAAAGATAATAACATTGCTGTTGTTGAAGTATCTGAACATACTGGTTTCCCAGAAATGATGGATGGCCGTGTAAAAACATTACATCCAAAAATTCATGGCGGCATTTTAGCTCGTCGTGGTCTAGACGAAGCAGTTATGCAAGAACACAACATTGATCCAATCGATCTAGTTGTAGTCAACCTTTATCCATTTGCAGCAACAGTTGCTAAACCAAATTGTTCACTTGCTGACGCTATCGAAAATATCGACATCGGCGGTCCAACAATGGTTCGTGCTGCTGCTAAAAACCACGCTTCTGTGGGTATTGTTGTAAATGCTTCAGATTACGATACAGTGATTAACGAATTAAAAGCTGCTGGTTCACTTTCTTATGAAACACGCTTCGATTTAGCTGTTAAAGCATTTGAACATACTGCTCAATATGACGGCATGATCGCTTCTTACTTAGGCGCTCGCGTTGGTAAGACCGAAGGTGAAGCTGATTTATTCCCTCGTACGTTCAACACTCAATTGAATAAAGCACAAGATTTACGTTACGGTGAAAACCCACACCAATCTGCTGCTTTCTATGTTGAAGCAACCGCAAAAGAAGCATCTGTTTCTACAGCAAAACAATTACAAGGCAAAGAATTGTCTTATAACAACATTGCTGACACAGATGCTGCACTTGAATGTGTTAAATCATTTGCTAAACCAGCTTGTGTAATTGTAAAACATGCTAACCCTTGTGGTGTTGCGGTTTCTTTAGACGGCATCAAAGCTGCTTATGATTTAGCTTATGCAACAGATCCAGAATCTGCTTTTGGTGGCATTATTGCATTTAACCGCGAGTTAGACGTTGCAACTGCTCAAGCAATTGTTGACCGTCAATTCGTTGAGGTTATTATTGCTCCAAGTATTGCTGATGGCGTACTTGAAGTGACTGGTGCGAAGAAAAATGTTCGTGTTTTAGTATGTGGTGAATTACCTGCAATTGATGCACGTGCTCCACAACTTGACTATAAACGCGTTAATGGCGGCTTACTTGTTCAAGACCAAGACTTGGGCATGATCACGAAAGATGATCTTAAAGTTGTTACTAAAATCGCTCCAACTGAACAAGAAATTGATGACCTTATTTTCGCATGGAAAGTTGCGAAATATGTAAAATCAAACGCTATTGTTTATGCAAAAAACCGTCAAACTATTGGTGTAGGCGCGGGTCAAATGAGCCGTGTTAACTCAGCGCGTATTGCTGCAATTAAAGCGGAACATGCTGGTTTGGTTGTTGAAGGCGCTGTTATGGCTTCTGATGCATTCTTCCCGTTCCGTGACGGTATCGATAATGCAGCTAAAGCTGGTATTAAGTGCATTATTCAACCAGGTGGTTCTATGCGTGATGAAGAAGTCATTGCAGCAGCTGATGAAGCTGGCATTGCAATGGTCTTCACTGGTATGCGCCATTTCCGCCACTAATTTAAATTTAGTCCTCCCTAACCCTCCTTTTATTCAGGAGGGTTTTCCACAATAATGGAACTATCTCTCCACTTTGAGAAATAGAGGGGGATGAAAAAGGATTAAAGTTAAGGAACAAATTAAAAATGAATATTTTAGTTTTAGGTAGTGGTGGCCGTGAACATGCTTTAGCATGGAAAATCGCGCAAGATACCAAAGTTACTCAAGTTTTTGTTGCACCTGGTAATGCTGGTACTGCAACAGAAGAAAAATGCGTTAACGTTCAACTTGATATTTTAGACAACCCAGCAATTATTGCTTTTGCTAAAGAAAATAATGTTGAACTCGTTGTTGTTGGTCCAGAAGCACCATTAGTAAATGGTGTAGTAGATGCTGCACGTGAAGCTGGTGTAAAAATTTGGGGACCGACTCAATATGCAGCACAACTTGAAGGCTCAAAAGCATTTGCTAAGCACTTTTTAAAACGCCATAACATTCCAACTGCTTTTTACGATGTATTTACTGAAGTTGATGCAGCGAAAGCTTACGTTGAAAAAAATGGTGCACCAATCGTTATTAAAGCTGACGGCCTTGCTGCTGGTAAAGGTGTAATCGTTGCAATGACCAACGAAGAAGCTTTTGCAGCGATTGATGACATGCTTGCAGGCAACAAATTTGGTGATGCTGGTTCACGCGTTGTAATTGAACAGTTCCTCGCTGGTGAAGAAGCTTCTTTCATTTGTATGATTGATGGTACAAATATTTTACCAATGGCAACTTCACAAGATCACAAACGTATTTTTGAAGGTGATCAAGGTCCAAACACTGGTGGTATGGGTGCTTACTCTCCTGCTCCAGTTGTAACTCCAGATGTTTTTGAACGTGTAATGACTGAAATTATGCGTCCAACTGTTGATGGTATGGCTGCTGACGGACATGTTTACACTGGATTCTTATATGCGGGTTTAATGATTGATGAACAAGGTCAACCACGCGTAATTGAATTTAACTGCCGTTTTGGTGACCCTGAAACTCAACCAATCATGATGCGCTTAAAGTCATCTCTTGTTGATTTGGTTGAAGCAGGTATTGCAGGTAATTTACCAAAAGAAGCTGAGTGGGATGAGCGTAAGTCAATCGGTGTTGTACTTGCAGCAGAAGGATACCCAGATAGCGTACGTAAAGGCGATGTGATTTCTGGTATCGGCCAATCACCTGAAGATACTAAAATCTTCCACGCAGGTACTGCAACTCGTGAAGATGGTCACATTGTGACTTCTGGTGGACGTGTGCTTTGCGTAACTGCTTTAGGTGACAGCGTTCTTGAAGCACAAATTAATGCTTTAGAAGTATGCGGCCAAGTAACTTTCACAGGTATGCAATACCGTAGTGACATCGGTTACCGCGCGATTGCTCGTGAAAAAGCTGAATAAAAGTTAGCAAAAAAAAGCTTCCTATTTAGGAAGCTTTTTTTATTTTGTGCACCAATAGAAGAAAATGATATAAATTTTTAGAAGATTTATTAAGATATCAACAAATAGAAAAAAGCCCTCTATATCAACTACATTTTTATTGCTATCATTAGTACATAGTTGTAACTGTCATCAGACACTGCTGTTTTAATAATTTCCATAAAGACTTGCTCTACAAATTATGCCTGTAGAGAGTTTTTTAATATTCTAAATTTATGAATGCTCGTTTGGCTACTGTTGGGGATGAACTGTTTGGGGAAACAGTTTTTGTTTATTAAACAATTACCCTCTGTTATAGCCAAAATATGCAAGCAAATTATGGAACCCCAGAAAAAGATCACAGAGTTTAGACTAGTTGTAATTCCAACTCCTCTCTTTTCATATTGATATAGATCAATCGTTATTGTTCTATATCTTAATCAGGACTTTTTTAAATGAAAAAGCTGATCAGCCTCTTTTTAAGCATGTCAGTAGTATTATTGACAGCATGTAGCAAACAAGAAAATGCTCAACAAGCCGAACAAAACAATGATAGTACCAAAGTACAAACGGTAGTAATTGCCTCTACAGGTTCGGATGCTGACATTTGGCGTTATATCGCATCTTTACCTGAAACCCAAGCTGCTGGACTGAAGTTAGAAGTAAAAAACTTCTCAGACTCCGTTTCAATGAATACAGCAGTTGCAAATAAAGAAGTAGATTTGAACGCATTCCAAGCTTATTCTTATCTTACTGTATTTAATAATTCAAACCCGGATAAGATTGCAGCGGTTTCTACCACTTATATTGAGCCAATGGGGATTTATTCAAGTAAATACAAAAAAATTGAAGAACTTCCTGAAGGTGCAATTATTTCAATCCCGGATGATGCTGCCAGCGAATCTCGTGCGCTACTCTTGTTACAAACTGCTGGCTTAATCAAGCTTAAAGCTGACTATAATCCTGTTCAGGGCAGTCCAATTGATGTTATCGAAAATCCTAAAAAGATCAACATCAAACCAATCAAAATGGAAACTGCATTACGTCTTAAAAATGAATTTGATGCAGTTGTATTAAATAATACCATAGCACTCGAGGGAGGTTTAAACGTACTCAAAGATTCTATGTTCTATGAACCTATTGATCAAATCTCAAAAATTAGTGTAAACGTTCTAGCAACTGCTGAATCACGTAAAAATGATCCTGTCTTGCAAAAAGTTGGTAAGCTTTACCACACTGCAGCTGTTAAAAAATACATTGAAGAACACTTTGGTGGAACAAAAGTTGACGTAGACAAACCAATCAGCTATCTCTCAGAAGCTAAATAGTAATATAATAGCCCAAACGTGAAACAGGCAAATTATCTTTGCCTGTTTTTTCTTTCAAGCATAGTTTCTGACGATATGATTCAATTTAAAAACATTTCAAAGCACTATCAGCTCAAAAGCCAAACCATACGCGCACTCGATCAAATCAATTTAGAGATTCCAGAGGGCAGTATTTTCGGCATTATTGGCTATAGTGGTGCAGGTAAAAGTACTTTAATTCGCCTGATTAATTTACTCGAACGACCAAATGAAGGTCAGATTATTATTAATCAAAAGGACTTCACTGCTTTAGATGCACGTTCATTACGTCAGGAGCGTGCAAATATTGGTATGATTTTTCAGCATTTCAATTTGCTTCAAACCAAAACAGTTGCTGAAAATATCGAAATGCCAATGCGCCTGCTAAATTACAAAAAAGCAGAACGTGAAAAGCGTTTAAATGAATTATTAGAGTTTATTGATCTTAAGCATAAAAAAGATGCCTATCCAGATGAACTGTCTGGCGGTCAAAAGCAACGTGTTGGTATTGCTCGTGCTTTGGCAAATCATCCTAAAATTTTATTATGTGATGAAGCCACATCTGCACTAGATCCGCAAACCACTCAATCAGTTCTAGAGCTTTTAAAGAAAATCAATCAAGAACAGAAAATCACAATTGTTATGGTTACTCATGAAATGGATGTCATTGAATCTATTTGTGACCATGTTGCAGTTATGGAAGCTGGTAAAGTGATTGAGCAAGGCTCAACTATTGATATTTTTAGTAATCCTCAGCATCCAACAACTAAAAACTTTATACAAACTGTCTTACATCAGCAGTTGCCAGTTAACATTCTAAATCAATTAGAAAATCAACATCACCACAGCATCTATTGCCTACAATTCTTAGGGCGTTCGGCTCAAGAACCTGTGATTCAGTCACTTATTAAACAATATGATATTAGTTTAAATATCTTATTTGCCAATATGACTGAAATTAATGGCACAGTGATTGGTCAAATGTTTGTACAGCTTTTAGGTGACCCGCAGTTGATCAGTCAAGCGATTGAGTTTTTAGAGAAAAATGAAGTGAGCGTAGTTCAATCAGGAGATCAAGTATGAGAGATTTAATCGTACAATGGTTAACTGAACTTACTCAGCCTTTCTGGCAAAGTTCCCTTTCTATGGACCAGTTTGTAACTGCATTACAAGAAACCTTTAATATGGTGTTCTTTGCGCTTATATTTGGTGGTATTTGGGGCTTCATCCAAGGCATTATTCTGCTTGTAACTCGTCCAGAAGGGATCTTACCAAACAGATTCATTTATCATTTGCTTAACCCAATTGTAAATGCATTGCGTTCTCTGCCATTTATTATTTTACTTATTGCAGTTATTCCACTTACAAAGTTCTTGGTAGGTACTTCGATTGGTACATGGGCGGCAATCGTTCCTTTAACGATTTATGTTGGACCATATATGGGCCGACTTATTGAAACTTCCCTACTTGAAGTAAATGAAGGAATTATCGAATCTGCTCAAGCAATGGGCGCAACACCTTGGCAGATTATTTCACGCTTTATTTTACCTGAAGCTCGTAGTTCTCTTATTTTGAACTTAACAACTGCTACGATTAGCCTTATTGGTGCGACCGCTATGGCTGGTGCAGTTGGTGCTGGTGGTATTGGTGACTTAGCCATTTCTTATGGCTATCAACGTTTTGATACAAGCGTTGTGATTTTAACAGTGATTATCCTCTTGCTTTTGGTACAGATTGTACAGACTTTAGGCAACTGGCTCTCTAAGATACGCTAAGTCATTTATATAGAAAGCTCCCTAAACGGGGGCTTTTTGTTTTTATAGTCTCCTGTGAGTAAAAAGTTGAGTGCGTGGCTTAACACCATTTTCTGTTATCATCAAAATTAGTGGTTACTCTTTGGATTTGGTTTCAGGATAAAACAATGCGTTATAGAATTCATTTTATTGATGTGCAAAATGCCCTACAAAACTATATCTGGATTTTAGAAGATACTGAAACTCATGAAGCTGTTGCTGTGGATCCAACAGAAGCTGAGTTAGTCACTCAATTTTGCAATGACCATCATTTAACCTTAAAGCAAATTTGGCTTACTCACTGGCATAAAGATCATATCGGCGGCGTTGCAGATTTAACGGCTAACTCTAATTTGGCTGTATATGGCCCAAGAGATGAGCTAAGCAAAATTCCTGGTATTACCCATCCCCTTCAACACGACGACCATTTAAAATTTAATGATTTAAAGGCAGAGATTATTGCCACACCAGGTCATACCCTAGGACATATTGTGTATTTTATTGAGGAACTGAATGCCCTCTTTTGTGGAGATACTTTGTTTGCAATGGGATGTGGCCGATTATTTGAAGGTACAGCAGAACAGATGTATCACTCTTTAAATCGACTCGCAGCTCTTCCAACCACAACCAAAGTATATTGTACACATGAATATACTCTTTCTAACGCTGAATTTGCCTTAAGTGTTGAACCTGAAAACCACGCATTACAAGAACGTGCAGAACAAGTTCGTAAGCTTCGCACGGAAGGTAAAATTACCTTACCAAGTAGTATTGAACTTGAATTGGCAACTAATCCATTTTTACGTGCTGAAAGTGTAGAAGAGTTCGCTCATTTACGTAGTTTAAAAGATAATTTCTAAGTTAATCGGATTTATAGAAAGATACAGTTTCATTTTAAGAACTGTATCTTTTTGAATAAGGCATGTTTCATGAAATTATTTTTTACATTTATTGATTTTAAATTAACTTAATTTGATTAAATTTCACTCTAATCTTTTTATTTAAAAATAACAATAAAAATTAAATACTTACAATTTATTAGTACAAAAATTGATTACATAAAAACTGAATAAATTTATAAAATGAAGAAGATTACTTTATCTCTTTTACTTTTTTTACAAGTTGCAAAATAAAACAAAGTTTTCCCCCTTTAAAAAATCTAGGTAAATCCCTATTAATAAATAAGGTGTAAGACACGGATAGAAGAAGGAGTTCTCACGTGAAAAAGGTTGTTAAAGCTAAAAATTTAATTGCGTTCCGTATTTGGTTAGAAAAATTAGGGTATTCGGTTAAAAACTTGGCCGATGGAAAAGGTTTCACTTTCAGTTTTAAAAAAGAGTATGGCTTAGTCACGTGTGATTTGGCTGGTAACGCCTTAGCGATGCAATTAGGTGAAGAATTTGAGGATCACTTAAAAGCGTAAGCTTGAGCTGTTTTGTATATACTATTTTCAGTATAGGCAACTTAAAAGTCCTGCTTTCAAAGTAGATCTATATGAGAGTTTGTGAAAATTTTATATTGGCCTTCCATAATTAAGCATTTACATACAAGATAGTTTTTTTAAATTAAATTTTCGACTAGATATAATAAAACCTGTAGCATGGCGCCTCTCCCAAATTGCCAATTGCTACAGGTTTTTTATTTCGAATTAAAATTTTAAATAATTAATTCGTTTTAGATTTACCTAATGCTTTATCTAGAACGTCCTTGTCCAGAGCTTTGTCCCAACGAGCAACAACAATTGTTGCGCATGCATTACCAATTAAGTTAGTTAATGCGCGACACTCAGACATAAAACGGTCGATACCTAAAATGAGCGCCATACCTGCCACAGGTACAGATGGGACAACTGACAAAGTAGCAGCGAGTGTAATAAAGCCTGCACCCGTTACCCCTGCTGCACCTTTAGAACTCACCATCGCAACTAACAACAATGCGAGCTGTTCACTAATTGATAAATCTACATTACAAGCCTGTGCAATAAATAAAGCAGCCATAGTCATATAAATGTTAGTACCATCAAGGTTAAATGAATAACCTGTAGGAATAACTAAGCCCACTACAGATTTTTCACATCCCGCTTTTTGCATTTTATCCATTAAAGACGGTAAAGCTGCTTCAGATGAACTTGTACCTAAAACCAACCAGAGTTCATCTTTGATATAGCGAATTAAAGCAATAATTGAAAAGCCATTGTAACGTGCCACTGCACCTAAAATGATTAGTACAAACAGTACAGCCGTGATATAGAAAGTCATAATCAATAGTAATAAATTACCGATTGATTCGATTCCATAAGCACCAATAGTAAATGCCATAGCTCCAAAAGCACCAATTGGCGCAAGTTTCATTAACATTCCAACCAAGTAGAAAACTGGTGCCGTTAAGTTATTTAGGAAATCAGTGATTGGACGTGCACGATCGCCTAAAGCAGCTAAAGAAATACCAAATAGTACTGCCACAAATAGAACCTGCAAAATTTCACCACCAGCAAGCGGACTTACCAGTGTTTGCGGGATAATATTCATAAAGAAGTCAGTAATATTGGTGGCATGAGCCTTCTCAACGTAAGTATTTACCTTATCGCTGACTAAGGTTGCTGGGTCAATGTTTAGACCTTTACCCGGTTGAATGATGTTTGCCACAATCATACCAACCACAAGTGCAAGACTTGAGAAAGTAATGAAATACAGCATTGCTTTACCAGTCACACGCCCGACACGACTCATGTTCGTCATGCTGGCAATACCAGTGACCACAGTCAAAAAGATTACGGGAGCAATAATCATTTTAACGATTTTGATGAATGCATCACCAAGCGGTTTTAAGCTCTGTCCAAGTTCAGGGTAAAAATGACCAATTAAAACGCCTAAAATAATTGCAAATATGACCTGTACATACAAAATTTGGTGAAATTTCTGTTTTTTCTGTACCGTTTCTTGGTCAAGGGTATTGAAATCCATTATCTAAATACCTGTTCGATGGGGATAAAAAAATAAAATATAAAGCGGGCACCACAAGCTGCTTTAAAGGAAGTGAAGCCATTGTAAAGAATAAAAAACACCATTTGTCATAAATTTAAAAAATGTTAAAACCAAAAATCATGTAATTTATTGTATATAAAGTTCATATTTTACTGCACTATTTAACAATTAAATTTGATAAAAATTATTGTTAAATCTCATAAAAATATGTTTATTATTAAATTTATTCTATTACTGATTTAGCTAAAGACTTTTAAATCTAATTTTGGAACTAACCGAACACACATTTCAATAATAAATGATTAAAGTAACTTCATGTTTATTTTAAATTATGAGAATTTAATTTTTAAATAATAAGAAAAATTGATATATAATTATTTAATAAAAACAAAAGCCTATATATTCCGCTATTTAAATTAGCCATTTTCATCTAAAAAAAACGAAGAGGCTTATATGCTTAAACGAATAGGCGTTTTAGAAGACCATGTACGTAATCCAAATTTAGTTCCTGATTGGTAAATAGAATCCGAAATAGCATAGGTGCGATTACAGTCTCGATAATTTCTTGGTTTGGTATAGTGAACTCATTTCTTAATTTTGCACGATTTTGAATAATATCGAGTTGTTGAATAATTAAACTTTCACACATACGGGCATTAGAATCAGAATTTGATGTATAGAGCACATCTCGCAATAAATCTTGACCGACTTCGGAAGAATACTCTTCAAAATATTGTTCAACCCAAGCTGTGATATCTCGTTTAAATGAACCTAAATCTTTAGGTTCCATGTCTGGTTTGAGTTCATTTAAAGCTACATCTGAAAACAGTTGGTTGATATCACCCCATCGACGGTAAATGGTTGAAGGCGTTACCCCTGCTTGTGCTGCAATCATTGGAATTGTAATTTGGCTTTGCTCGAAATCTTTTTGTAATTCTTTTACAGCATTATGTACTGCAGTTTGTATTCTCTCGCTGCGACCACCAGGGCGTAATCCAGTAACAACTTTTGCCATTTATAAACTCTGTAAAGGGATCAAAAAATTTATAAATATTTATATCTATATACAAAATACACTAAAGCTAAGGATTTGCTTTAGTGTCAAAATAATGTATAAAAGCTAAATATTCGCTTTTATGTTATTCATGTTCTATGAACAATTCAAGTTCAAAACGGTCAAGAGCTGTTTTTCAATTAGATGCTGCAAGCGCTTTGACACTCAACACAATTACGCTTATGACATTTATGGCTGCATCTAGTGCACCAACGCCGCTCTACCGTCTATACCAACAGATATGGCAATTTTCACCGGTCACATTAACTTTAATTTTTGCAACTTATGCTTTTACCCTGCTGGGATCATTACTGATTATTGGTTCTCTGTCTGACTATATTGGGCGTCGACCAGTCATTATTGCTGCCATTTCTCTACAAATTATTTCAATGAGCTTCTTTTTATTTGCTTCAGATGTTTCGATGCTATTTATCGCACGAGGCTTACAAGGAATCGCAACAGGGCTTGCTGTTTCAGCTATAGGAGCAGCCATTTTAGATTTTAGTAAGCTTCATGGCTCACTGATTAATAGTATTGCACCAATGATAGGTATGGCTGTTGGGATTTTTCTGACTTGTTCTATTTTGCAGCTCTCCGCTCACCCGTTACAGCTTGTTTTTGAATTCTTATGTTTTCTTCTTATTTGTGAACTCATTTTAAGTTTTCTTACCCCAGAGACTGCACAAAAAAGAGCTGGTGCGCTTGCTTCTTTAAAACCAACGATGGCTATTCCTCCGCAAACCAAAAGTGCTTTATTAAGTATTAGCCCAATTAATATTGCACTTTGGATGGTCAGTGGTTTCTTCTTGTCACTCATGCCATCTTTACTAGCAAAAATTTTCCATACTTCATCGGCATGGCTAAACGGTATTATGTTTATGGCGCTCGCCCTTTCTGGTGCGGCAGGTATATTAACGCTTAGAAAGTCGACAAATTTTCGTATTTTATTAACCGGTACTCTCTCGATTGCTATTGGTGCCATTGTCTTATTCATCGCCATTAACCTAACCAATGCTGTAGTTTTATTTTTGGGTTCTATTATTACTGGCGTTGGTTTTGGTACGGCTTTTATGGGAGCCATTCGTAGTGTAATGCCGCTGGCTCTTCCAGAAGAACGTGCTGGACTTATGGCAGCATTTTTCGTTGAAAGTTATTTGGCTTTTAGTATTCCTGCAATTTTAGCTGGCTATTTTGTGGGTAAGATTGGACTGATGCATACAGCAAATAGCTACATCTGTTTTATTGTCTTACTATCACTTGTTGCCCTTTTCATGATTTTTAAAAATTTTAAAAATAAATAACTATATAAAAAAGCCTCGAACTGAGGCTTTTTTTTAACATTTACTGGTCACGCCAGCGTTTTAAAAAACGTTTTACATACTTTTTAAATGGCCAAGTAAACTGTTTTATAAAACTATTTGGAATTTTATAACCTACCGTACCATACACGCTCGCCAAGTGATTTGGCATATATACGGTTTTAAAAATGACGTCATAGAGTGGAATAAAAGCAGCGTAATTTTTATCAATCGCAGGTTTTTCAGAGGAATGATGCCAATGGTGGAATTCTGGTGTTGCGATAAACCAACGTAGATATGGAAAGCGAAAACGTACATTGGAATGAATAAAAATCGCGTGAAACGAAATAAAGATTAAATAGGCAAAAACAGCAGAAGTATGAAACCCTAAAAGAAAAATCGGTAAAGTGGCAATAAAGCGAGTCATTAAAACTTCAACAACGTGTAAACGGGAAGATGCTAACCAATCCATATATTCAGTCGAATGATGAATCGCATGAAAACGCCATAAAAAGTTAACTTCATGCATGGCTCGATGTAACCAATACACCGTAAAATCAACCACAATGAGCAATTCAATGAATTGCAGCCAAATTGGCTGAGCTTGAACATATGGCACAATTGGATTATCAGGCAAATGCGTAATCCAATACTGAATTGGCATAACCGTTAAGAAGCTAAATAGTTGAATACCAATATGGCTGACCATGAAATATTTCATATCGGTCACCCAGCCCACTCTTAAGATCTTTTGTTCAGGGTTTTTAGCAAAAAAGCCTTCAAGGGGTATAAAAATAAAAGCCAAGATGACTAGGGTAAGTACAAAATAATCAATGCCTGCATAAAATGGCACGCTTGGAATGACTGGAGCATGAATAACACCACAGCCTAATACTGCTGCTATGAGTGCAAAGCATAAACCATAAAAACCATATCGATTTTGTCGGATGATTGCACTAAATGCTCCAAAACCTGCGCTAATGATTATGCCTGTAATGAGGCCATAATAAAAAAGACTATAGTGCTTTGCATAAAGTGGACGTAACTCAGGAGTTGTCAGCACACTGGGAAACAAAAAACATAAAGCACCGAAAAGGCAAAGTAGGCTTAATGCCATTGAAATAAAAGCACTAATTTTTCCTAAACCTGCATTAAGCTCTAAATTTTCAAATCTTGCTCTTAATTGATCGGTCATAATTCATATCAACAATTCTTTTTATCTATACGGCGCATGCTAACAAAATTTAATTATTAATTGTAAAAAGAACCCCATTTAACTCAAACTAAAAGATAGATAGATAAATAAAACTAACCAATCAATCTAAAATAAGGATAAATTAGTTAGTTATTTTAAAATATTAAAATAAAATCAAAATAATGAAGTCATCAACCGAGTAAAAGCTATTTATTTTTATATGGGGTCTCATAAGTTGTCTCTGCAACTGGTGAAACACGCCAAATTGTATTGCCTACATCATCTGCAACTAACACAGCACCCGAAAAATCTATTGCCACCCCAACTGGACGTCCATAAGCCTTTCCTTTATCACTGAGGAATCCAGTCAAAATATCTTGCGGTGGACCAGAAGGTTGACCACTTCTAAATGGTACAAAAATGACTTTATAACCACTATGAGGCTTGCGGTTCCATGAACCATGCTGACCGATCAATGCCCCACCTCTAAATTGTGGCATCAGCTCGGCTGCATAAAATGTAAGACCTAAAGAAGCAGTATGGTTGCCTAGTGCATAGTCAGGTTTAATTGCACGAGCGACCATTTCTGGATTTTGTGGTTTGACTCGCACATCTACATGTTGACCATAGTAGCTATAAGGCCAGCCGTAAAAAGCGCCATCTTGAACTGAGGTCATATAATCGGGTACTAGGTCACTACCAATTTCATCGCGCTCATTAACAACCGTCCAGAGTTTACCGCTTTGAGGTTGCCACGCCATACCATTGGGATTACGCAGTCCAGTTGCAAATGGACGTGACTGCCCGCTTGCGATGTCAAACTCCATAATTTGTGCACGGCCTTTTTCTTGATCTAGACCATTTTCGGCAACATTACTATTAGAACCGACGGTAATATAGAGCTTTGTCCCATCACGATTAGCAATAACATTTTTGGTCCAATGGTGGTTTAAAGGGCCACCAGGTAAGTCCAATACTTTAGTACCACTCGCAGTAATTCTTGTCTCGCCTTCTTGATAAGGGAAACGCACAAGTGCATCCGTATTGGCAACATACAAATTATTACCGACTAGCGCCATACCAAATGGTGAGTTTAAATTTTGAAGAAATACCGTTTTCTGATCGGCAACTCCGTCTCCATTAGTGTCACGGAGTAAAGTAATACGGTTAGCACTCGGATGAGATGACCCTGCCCGTCTCATCACAAACGTCATGATTTTACCTTTAATGCCTTTACTGTCTTCTGGTTTAGGGGGAGCATCCGTTTCGGCAACCAATACATCACCATTTGGTAATACATAGAGCCAACGTGGGTGTTCAAGTCCTTTGGCAAATGCTTTGACCTTTAAACCTTCTGCTGGTTTTGGCATTACCCCACTCGGCCAGCCTTCTGCTGGAGCTATATTAACAGTTGGTAATAGGCTTGATTTAGGTTCAGGAAGTTTTGGGTCTGGCCCATAACTGTCGGTAATTGGATATTGAGAGGATGAAGCACATCCAGCTAATGTAATTAAAACCGTAGTGCCCAAAATTGGCAGTAAAAAACGTGTCGCCATGGGTTATCTCCATTTATTTTTTGTCGTCATGGAAATAGCGTAATTTATGTTTGCAATTAAACAAGCAACTTTAATAGAGTCTTTTGTTTATGGCTTGAAAAAAACGTTCTTTATCTTTTGGTGAAATCATCACTGAACTAATTTCTCCATTTTTCATATAATAAATTTTGAGTCGATCTAATGAGAGTGCTGGAGATGAAAGTGGATTATGAGTAGGCTCTATTTGGGTAATATCATCAATATTAATTTTCCATCGGAATACCAAACTCTTAATCATTAAAGTGTTGTTTTCTACCACATAATAAGTATTAAAAATGGGAAGCCAAATAAGAAAAATGATTAAACTATAAATGATGAGATGTGGAAAATTTGAAGCTAAAGAATAATGATGATTTGCTTCATAAATCTTCATAAGGATATTGGCAGTGATAACAACAAATATTAATAAAAGCCACCAATCAATTTTTGATCTAAATTTCAAAAGTTATCCTCCACGTCTAAATCTCATTTATAACGAGTATTTCTATATATTTTTTATAAAATAATTGAACTAAAAATTAGCTTTAAATGTTAATGATACAAAATCTCGATCATCTATCGTGCTAAATTCATTAGAACCAAAAAAGTTATTATAGGCAATCTCTGTTGTATATTTTTGCTGATACGTCATAGATAACGCTGCACTTACACTCATTTGCCCTTCTTGAAAGTTTTGGCTATATCCATAAACATCATGTCTAAAACTAAGACTTGGCGTAATCACTGTAGAGGGTAAAATATCTTGATAATTTAATACGCCACGTAATCGGTAGCCAAATGACCATTCATTAAAAAATCCGTTTTTATTACAAAAGCGTTCATTTAAATTGTCTATTTCTGCATTGGTAAGATGAGCTGTACCATACGGCGTACATTTAAACTCGCCTGTTTCAGGATTATAAGCACCTGTTGACAGCTCACTACGGCCAAATGCGCCTGTCCGGCCAAACCGATGATTACCAATATCTGCAATATGGTTTAAGGCAAACTCTGTAGACCATGTCATCGAATTTGCACCCCAAATATTGAATATGCTGTCAGATGCTCCAACTGACAATTGTGTTACGGGTAAGCGTACATATCCTTGAATATATTGACCTAATTCAACAGTTTTCCCCGGCGGCGCAAATGGTGTTCCTTCCGATAGCACTTGAGCATAGACAATGTCTGTGCCATTTAATTGCAAAGGTTGATTAGGTTTGTGGGTTAACTCACTAAAAACTGTTGTTGTTCCAACTTTACCAGTCAGACTTAATCCAAACATTTTGATATTTTCAGGGTAGATAGAAAAATAACTTGCGGTATTAAAATGTTCAGGTCCTGCTGCTGTTACAGCCGTTCCATCAAAGTTTGCATTACGGCTATGGTAGTTCGCATAGTAAATACCTAACTCAGCATTATTTAAACTGGGTAATGTCTGTTTTAAAGCAATGCCATATTGGCCATTATCCTTTGCTTTTCTACTTTCTGCACGTGGAATATAGGTACGTAAACGAATTGCGGTATCTGATAATTTATCTCCACCTCCAGCAATCAGAACTGGACCTGCGTTTTCGGGGACAAAGTCTGAAATCTCAAAAAAAGTTCCGTTACCATCAACAACTGAAGGTCTAAATTTAAATTGATAGAACCCTTCTATTTTCAAATTTTTATTAATGCTTGTGTCGAATGAAAACATTTCGGTTGGAATGATTCTTTCTTTTGCATCACCACCCGGTCGGTTAATTGCAGCAAAATCAAATGCACTCACCGAATTTAAACCGTTTTGAAAAAACTGAGATTTCCCCCAACTTAATGTCTGTTTGCCTAATTTTAAATTGATGCTTTTTCCACTGCCTAGTTCAAAATCTTTCCATATATAGGCATTCCATAAATCGATACCTTTGAATTTTGCAAGCCTTGGCCACGCTGAATCATTAAAGGGTTTAAAGTCTCCGTGCCCTGTCTCATAGGCATGGTCATACCAGTATTTAGTGCTAATGACTGCACCCTGCTGTTTTCCATTTAGCTTAACTTCGGTTATGCCTCTGATGATCTGTGAAATAGCATCATATTTATTAAAATTCATACGCCCATCATCACCATTCACATCAATGCTAGCGCCTTGTTTGCCTATTTTGTTTGCGTCAGGCCGATAAAGTAATGAAACGGATGGATCTTGGGTACTCCAACTGGCTCCTAAGCTTAATGTCGTTTTTGTATCGACCTTCCAGTCTTTATCAATATCAAAACTGGCTGCATTTGCTTTAGACATAAATAAAATTAGGCTTAATGAAACACCTATTTTTTGAATATATAAAACGTGATTATTTCTTTGATTTAAATAGACGTAATGACCCATCATATTATCTCCCTATCAATATGATTTTTCTTATTTATTGCTTATTACTCAAAGCCATCCATTGGCTTTTAAATGGTTTACCTAAACAGGTATTTTTTGCACTAGGCTGGTTGTTCGACCTGATCTAACTGTTGAATAAATTGTTCAGCTAAAGGCCAATAGCCAAAGCCAGATGCAGGGTTTAAATGTCCCACTTCCCCCAGATTTACGAGTTGACTACCCCACTTTCCTGCCATTTCACTTACAGCTTCATAACGAGCTAAATGGTCATTGGTGCTTGCAACCAAAATGCTGGGGAAAGGTAGTGTTTGATTAGGTAAAGGACTCCATCCTTCTTGATGAAGTACGGTTGGGCTTGGATAATTTTCTGGCCAGCTTTCGTTTAAGTCAGGTGGCGCCACAAGCAAAGCACCTTGAATTGGTCTTTGATATTTTGCAGCCCAGTGTATTGTCATCAGCACACCTGCGCTGTGTGCAACTAAAATGACAGGCCCTTGTATTTGTTCGAGTTGTGCTTGTATGGCGGCAACTCTATTTTCACAATTGAGTTTATTAGTTTCTACAGGTGGTACAGAGCGAACCTTTGCTAGCTTTGTTTCTAAGATCGTTTGCCAATGCTCGGGAACATGATCGCGTAACCCCGGAATAATTAAAATTGTTGCTTTGGTTTGTATTTTTTCCATTTCGACGCCTGTGAATTTTGCCATCTAGGAGGCTTAAGAATTTTTATAAAACTCCATTCACAATAAAGGCTCATTTCAGTTAATGGTGTACATAAGACGTCACGGACTTTTCATTTGACGACACATCTTTTTAAAATTTCGTAAATTAATTAAAATAGTTTTTGTAATTACAAATGAATTAAAAGAACAGGTTTAAAATTGATTTGACATCACGATTAGGCGCTTAAATAAAAGCTTTTGTAATGTGGATATTTTAGTTATAACTAGATATCAGCTGTAAGGAATATGGCTGATTAAGAACAGGAGATAATAAAATGGTGCCTCTTGCGCATACCGCCTCTTTAAAAAATTATTTGGCAGTTGCTCAGCAATTAGATCTAAATCCCTACCATTTATTATCACGTGTTGGGCTTAGCCAAACTCAATTGAATGATCTTAAACAACGTATTCCTGTAGATAAAGCCATTACCTTGCTTGAAGACTCAGCCCAAATGAGTAATTGCGATGTTTTCGGTTTACATATGGCAGAGCAACGTGAAATCGCGGATTTTGGTGAACTGAGCTTATTATTAAGTTACCAATATACTTTGAGAGAAGCGCTGCAAACGATTGTTCGTTATAGGAATTTACTCAATAACTCACTTGAAATATATATAGAAGAAATTGACGATACAGTAGTTATTCGAGAAGAAGTTATAACCACAACTTGCGGATATAGTCGCCAAGCGACGGAACTTGCTTTAGGAATTACCCATCGTTTTTGTGCAGCACTCATGATGCAAAAATGGCGACCATTAAGTGTACACTTCACTCATAACCCGCCTAGTGATTTAACTTTGCATCGGCGGATTTTTGGCTGTGCACTAGAGTTCGGTAGTGACTTTAATGGTATTGTTTGTACGGCGGCCGAACTTGATACAACAAACCCTCAAGCAAATCTGGCTATGGCCAACCATGCACAACGTTATTTAGATATTTTGCAAAATAGCAATGAATCGACCATGATTTTTGATATTCGTAAAAGTATTTATCTTCTCTTGCCAATGGGACGCGCTACGATTGATCAAGTCGCTCAAACACATGGTATTCATGTACGGACTTTACAGCGTCGATTAGAAGAAGCTCAGACGAGTTTTAGTGATTTAATGAATGAAGTACGCAAAGATCTCGTATTTCGTTATTTAAAAAATCTAAATTATTCACTTGCTCAAGTGTCTGATATTTTAGGTTACTCAATGCCGAGTTCTTTTACGCGTTGGTTCATTAGCCAATTTGGTATGTCACCAAATATGTGGCGTAGTCACAATAAAGCCCTGCTCAATTAATTTCTCTTTATGTGAAGCCCAATGAAGTCATTTAAAATATAAGGAAGCTGGAGAACTATTCCATAACTTCCTTAAAAATCTAATTTTTAAAATTAAAACCACAAGCGCATAAGTCCAAGAACCAATACCACTAAAAAGATGCTTTCGCCGATCATTAAAAGAATCGGTTTAATGCCGACCGATGCTAATTCTTTTAACTGAGTTTTCATTCCTAAAGCACTAATTGCAATGACTAAAAACCAGCGTGATAAATCATTAATTCCATTTTGAACTATCGTTGGCACCCATCCTGTACTGTTAATACAAGCGAGTAATAGAAAACCGACAGCAAACCAAGGCAGTAATGGCGGTCGCTCCCCCGTTGAATCTGCTCCTTGCATACGGGTAATCATGGCTGCACAAACGATTACTGGAAGCAACATCGCCACACGCATCAGTTTAACTACAGTCGCCGTATCCCCCGTTTGAGTAGACATGCTATAACCAGCGCCGACCACTTGCGCCACATCATGAATCGTAGCACCAAGAAACACACCTGCAGCTTGTGGCGATAACTCTAACCACTTCGCAATCATCGGATAGACAATCATTGCAAATGTTGAAAGTGCCGACACGCCAATCACGGTAAATAAGGTCGCTTTTTCTTTTTGCGGATGATTTGGAAAAGCAGCCGATAATGCCAATGCGGCTGAAGCACCACAGATTGCCGTTGATCCACCAGTGAGCATGCCAAATAGTTTTTGGAAACCTAAAATTTTAGCGGCAATAACAGAAACGGTGATTGTGACAATAACCAAAGTGACAACTAACGCAACAGGCTGCCAACCTAGTGCGGTGATTTGACCCAAAGTTATACGCATTCCTAGTAATGCTATGCCCATCCGCAGCACACTACGTGCGGTAAACTCGATACCTGCCTTACATTTACTTTCAGCAGCTAAAAAATTCACGCTCATGCCGAGTAATAGTGCAAATAGCATGACTGGCGCGCCATAGTGCTCTGATAAAAAACAGGCAGCCGCAGCAACGACCGAACTGACCACAAAGCCTGGCGCTAATTCTCTTATACGCTGGGAAAAATTTTTCAAAACTAAACTACTCATGATTTTCCCCACAGCCCATCACAATAAATACCTTGTCCTCGATCACTTCTACGGGATAGGTTGCAACTTTGAGTTGAGCAGAATTAACTAAACAGCCATTTGTTAAATCAAAGCGTAGACCATGGGCACAACACTGAATCACTCGTCCTTCTAGACGTCCACTAAATAGCGATGCGCCCTGATGAGGACAACTGTCATCGATTGCATAAAATTGAGCCGCAACGTTAAATAATGCGAGAGTTTTATCTCCAATTTTAAAAAAAGCCCGCTCACCTGAATTCGGTATTTTCTCAAAAGGCACTTCAAATCGGTTGCTCATATCAACTCTCCCTGCCCCGCTAGCGCCTCTTGCATTGCTTGATAAAGAGCCTCTGCTGATTGCGCACCCACTAAGGCTGAAGCCCGATCAAAAATAAAGTAAGGCACGCCATTACCTCCTGTACTTGCAGAGATAAAATCTTGATGATCTTGAATAAGTAAATCTTTGATAAGCTCAGGTGTGAAGCCACAACGTTTCGCGATTTTGTATAAAGTGGTGGTATTTCCGATGTCTAACCCATCATAAAAATATGCAGCAAAGAGTTGTTCTAACAATGCATTACACTGCTCAGGAGTTCCTATCTTTAAAGCTTTATCAAATAAGCGATGAGCTTTGGCCGTATTTGGCATGCGTTTAATTTGTTCAAAATCGATCTTGAGCCCAACTTTATTTGCAGCTTTATTGACTTGTTCTTGTCTCATACGAACTGCTGTCAAGCTACCTAACCGTTTCAAATAAAACGTTTGAAACGGTACACCTTCAACAGCTAAATCAGGTATGAGCTGAACACCTCGCCAGTGCACGACAACTTTGACTTTAGGGTAAAGCTGATAAAATCTATTTATAGCGATCAGTAACTGACGTTTTCCGATCAAACACCAAGGACAAATAAAGTCAAAAAATACATCAATGTGTAATTGCCGAATCATCATTTGTTATTCATCCCGCATTTTTGTATTTGGTTACCTGAATGATTTTTAAGCTCAGTTATTCCTTGCTGCTCAAAGCGTGCAATATCTTTGTGATAATGGCGTTTGGCATAAAAAAATATGGCTGCGGCTGCAATACTGACCAAGGGCATGAGTTGAAATGCGCTATGTAAACCAATCACATCAGATACTTTGCCAACCACTAAAGGACCAAGCGCCAAACCAAGAAAATTATTAGCCAGAGTAAGCGTTGCAAACGCAGAACCATGAACTGAGTTATGTGTGAGATTGGCCACCATGGCACTAGATGGCCCATTGGTTCCTAGGGCAATAAACATTCCGAGGCAGATGAGAAGTAACTGGTTACGTCCCGCAGGCATAGCAAAAGCAATGAATAAAAGAACACAACCGAGCAAGCAGTATGTAATCGCTAAACTGACCTTACGATTTGGACAGTTACGGCCCAAATAATCACACAACATGCCGCATAGAATTGTGCCTACTGCACTACATAGCAAAATGACCGCTGCCATTACACCTGCCTTGTCGGTACTCATGCCGTAATAGCGATTGAGATAACTCGGCATCCAGACAATCACTGTGCCACCAACAAATAATTGCAGACCACTACCAATGTAAGTGGCAATAACTGAACGACTTGAATATAAAGTTTTTAAAGGGCTTTTAATGTGCTGGGTTTTACTACGAATTTTATTTTGAGGTGCTGCGTTTATTCTGTTTTCTTTCACTAAAATTGGATATAGAAAGGCCAAAATGAGACCAAATAAAGCAATACCACCAAAAGCCCAACGCCAACCGAAATGCTGTGCGAGTACACCACCTAAAGCCACACCCAAAAACGAGCCAAATACGCCGCCCGCCATAAAAGCACTGGCGAGTGTTGCACGCATTTCTCGTGGAAAAACAGCTACCACTACCGCGATTCCAACGCTGCCATAAGCAGCTTCACCCACACCAACCATAAAACGAGCAATAAACATTTGCTCATAATTTTCAGCCAGTGCACATCCTAAAGTCGCCAAACTCCATAACGTCGCCATAATGGCTAAGCTTTTCACTCGCCCAAAACGGTCTGCCATTAAAGACAACGGCAGAGTCAATAAACCCACCATTAAAGCGACAATGCCACTGAGCAAACCTAACTGACTGTCGCTGAGTAACCACTCATTTTTAAGTAAAGGAAAAACTGCGTTTAAGACTTGTCGTGACATGTAATCTGAAATGAGCAAACCAAATGTCAAAGCAAAAACAAGCCATGCATAACGACGAGGTATACTGATTGACGTATCAACATCGCTCATCTGATCTGAATACTGATGTGCATTCATACGACCTCCTTGTATTTTTTATAATTTCTATTTAGCTAGTGCAGCAACGCACTTTTAAAAACAAAGCGAATAAGCTGCACTACATTTGAGGTCTAAATTCCGTTAGACCTTGTCACATTAGTTACGCTGCGGCACACCCTTTTGCCCTGCTTTACGGTTGGGTGCCATACCATTTGCGATTAGGGTTTCTTCAATACTGTTGTATTGCACCCCAATACGATAAATTTCACGGGCTTCTTTTCCTGAGGCAATTTCACGGCCTAGTTCATGGGCAATCCGAACGGTTTGCTTAATTTGCTCTACAGATGAAAAACGACGTCCGTGATGATCAATGATCGTGTCTTCATTACCAACACGGGCATGTAAACCCATTGCCATCGACATGGTGTTAAAAGGCAACACATTTTTGAGCAGAGATTCTGATGTCAAAGTACATCCATCAGGTACGCGATGAATAAAATTAAAGAAATTAAATGGATTTGGGCCATCGAAACCACCGCCAATTCCAATCCAAGTTAAGTTTAACGGCCCCATATACAATCCTTTACGCACCATACGTTCTAGCGTCTCAAGACCATGCATACCGGTTAACTGAAAGTGCGGTTGAATATTGTTTTTACATAAGCGCTTGATGTGTTCAGTGACCCATGCAGGCCCTGCTGGCACAGTCATCTCTGCATATGCTGCCTGAGTCGCTGGATGTGCCAATGAAGTCCCTTCTAAATATTCAGGATAGAGCAATTCCATAATATTCATTTGTGTGGTGTTAATTGCTACCGTAACTTGATCGGGCTTTGGTGTAAGTTCAGCCAACATATGACGGGTGTCATCACTTAACCATAGAGCTGCCTCACCTTCACTCTCTGGTGCAAATGAAATCGAACCGCCTACCTGAATAATCATGTCAGGCACAGCTTCACGAACACCTGCGATAAGCTCATTAAACTTTGACAAGCGTTTAGAGCCTTTGCCATCAAGTTCGCGCACATGTAAATGCAGCACTGTCGCGCCCGCTTCATAGCACTCAACCGCTTTTTGTATTTGCTCATCCATGGTTACTGGAATATCTTCAGGAAAGTCTTCTGGCATCCATTCGGGTCCATACGGCGCAACCGTGATTACCACTTTTTCCATATTTTCCGGGTGCAATGAGTCGTCAAAGAATTGCATGTGCATCTCCATATATTTTTTAGAATTTTCAATTAGATAAAATTATTTAGCCTATAGATTTAATAGGTTGCGTCACCAATAATGCCGGCCCGTTCCATTTTTCGGTGGCAAGGCGGATAATCCATGACTGCGTAATGTTGTGTGCTACGGTTATCCCAGATGGCAATGCTGTTAGGCTTCCAACGCCAACGCACTTGAAACTCAGGAATATAGGCTTGAGAAATTAAGTAACGCAGTAGTTCGGCTGCGCCCGGATTAGCATCTTGTCCAAATCTGACGCGCTCTTTGGTGTGATAGTTACTAAAGTGGGTTGTGAACGCGTTGACGTATAAAATTTTCTCGCCCGTTTCAGGATGGGTACGTACCACTGGGTGCTCAGCATCAGGGAACTTTGCTTTTAGGTCCAAGCGTTTTTCAAGCGGCATAGCCGCACCAAAACTTGCTTCTATGCTGTGATAAGCACGTAAGTCTGCAATCTTATCTTTAATATCGTCAGGTAAAGACTGATAGGCCATGACCATATTGGTCCACATGGTGTCACCACCTACAGGTGGGCATTCAACACAGTGCAACACGCATCCCATCGGTGGAACCTTGCGCCAGCTTGCATCGCTGTGCCAAGCATTTTCATAACGATCGACAGGACTTTCGGGATGTTTATAAATCTGTACCAAACCCGGATGATCAGGATGGCTACCTACCGCAGGATGATCTTCTAACTGTCCAAATTTTTCTGCAAATGCGACATGATCTTGACGAGTCAAGTGCTGATCTCGCAAGAACAACACACGATGTTTAAGTAGTTGTGTGCGAATTTCAGCAAATAATCCATCATCATAAATCGCATCAGCAAGTTTGACGCCACTGAGCTCTGCACCAATATTGCAAGTTAACTGTTCAATTTGCATAAGAAATCCCTTCAAATTACAAAGATTGATGAACCTATTGTTTTACGTGCTTCCAAATCACGATGAGCCTGCACGGCATCCTTTAGCTCATAGCGCTGATTAATTTCAATTTTGATTCGTCCATGCCGAACATGATCAAATAATTCATTTGCCAGTTCTTTCTTCTCGGCAGGATCTGCAATGTAATCTGCCAAAGCTGGACGTGTAACAAACAAGGAACCTTTCACGGCGAGTAATACTGGGTCAAAAGCAGGGATTGGACCAGAAGCTGTTCCTACACAAACCAACAAACCACGGCGTTTGAGAGAGTCTAATGAACTCATAAAAGTGGCTTGGCCAACACTATCGAAAACGACATTTACACCAACGCCACCTGTTAACTCACGTACACGCTCAGCAACATTTTCATGACTGTAGTTAATGACATGATCACAACCATGAGCTCGCGCTACGGCAGCCTTTTCTTCTGAAGATGTGGTACCGATAACAGTCAAGCCAAGTAATTTAGCCCATTGAGAAACGATCAGCCCAACACCACCTGCGGCTGCATGTAATAAAATTGAATCGCCCGCTTTAAAGTCATAAATGCGGCGCATCAGATAAGCAGCGGTCAACCCTCGCATGGTCATGGCTGCCGCTGTTTCACAAGAAATTTCTTCGGGTAATTTAATTAAAGCATTTGCTGGAATTAGACGGTGGGTGCTATATGCACCTAACGTATTTAAAAAACCTGTATACGTAACTCGATCACCGACTTTAAGCTGAGTTACTCCTTCACCTAAAGCTTCGATAACACCAGATGCTTCAACGCCCATACCATTAGGCATTGGAATTTGATAGGTTCCATTACGAAAATATGTATCGGCATAATTTAAACCGACTGCCACATGACGTAGGCGTACTTCCCCTGCTTTAGGATCTCCTACTTCTACATCCTCATAGCGCATTACTTCTGGTGTTCCTGTTCCATAGAAACGTATAGCTTTCGTCAACGTCATGTCCTATTCCATATTTTGGTTTTTTATTGAGTGCCTATAAAAGCAATAACCAAAATTACAACAGTTAGGATATGGGCCACTTTACATTTGACGACACAAGCTTAACCTTTAATGACAGCCGAACTTTACTAAAGTTGGTTTTATATTTATCTAACGAAATAAGGATTAAGTTCATACCTATGAAAAATTAAAATAATTCTAAATATTTACGATTTGTTTTTTTAAGTTAGCTTTTTAAATGTACTATTTTTTAATTAAAAATTCCTTTACCCTGACCTACTTTAACTATTTTTAACTTTCACGGTAGCTCAGGCGTTTAATTAAGTTCATTTATTTCTTATGTCAAAAAATTTAGCAACACTGATTGGTTTAAGTGCCATCCTGATGTGGGCCTCTATGGTAGGTTTTGTAAAACATATCACGACCGTCATCGGCCCAGATATTGGAATTACACTGATTTACTCCTTAAGTGCGTTGCTACTCCTTATTATTTTTAGAGCGCCAAATTTTAAGTTAATTTCTAAAAAATATTTAATTTTAGGTGCAATTTTATTTATCGCTTATGAGCTATGTTTTTCGTTTGCACTTGCCTATTCCAAGACAGCACAACAAGCGATTGAAGTAAGCATTGTGAACTACCTTTGGCCAAGCTTGACGGTTTTAGCTTTTGTCATTTTTAAAGAGCTAAAATTTAATGTATTTATTATTTTAGGCTTAATCATTTCAATTTTTGGCATTATTTTTATACAGACCGGAAATGGAGATTTTAGTCTAAGTCGAGTTATCGATAACTTTTATAGCAATCCTCTAAGTTATATTTTGGCATTTATAGGTGCCATTATTTGGGCTTTTTACTGCGTGTTGACTAAGAAAATAGGTAAAGGACAAAACCCTATTTCTATTTTCTTTATTGGCGTCGCTCTAACATTATGGTTAAAGCTATTGTTTAGTGGCCAAGCTGTTTTGCCATCACTCGATTTAAATACGACTTTATCTCTAGTATTCGCCTCCACAGCAATTGGGCTAGGTTATGCAGCATGGAATATTGGCATTATTCATGGCAACACCACCATGCTAGTAGTTGCTTCTTACTTTACGCCCATCATCTCTTCTCTGCTTGCCATGTTGGTTTTACAAACAGAGTTATCAATCAGCTTTTGGCAAGGAACGGCTATGGTTACAGCAGGTTCACTCATCTGCTGGCTTTCAACGAATTGGACAGTTATCCGTTCTTATTTTAAAAAGGATTAAAAGTAATGATGAGTAACAGAACCAGCATTAGTTTTTTACTCTAAAGCAAAATTGACAGCTTCTTTTGCATGAATGGTGGTGGTGTCAAATAACGGTACAGAAAATTTAACATCACCAATCAACATACAAATTTCAGTACAGCCTAAAATAATACCTTCGGCGCCTTCCGCAATCAGCTCCTCTACCACGGTCATATACTTTTGTTGTGAATCTGGGTTAATCACGCCTAAGCATAATTCGTCATAGATAATGCGATGTACTGTTTTGCGACTGGTTTCATTTGGAATAATCACCTCAATTCCATGGTTTTGTAATCTGGCTTTATAAAAGTCTTGCTCCATAGTGAAAGCTGTTCCCAACAGTGCAACTTTTCGGATATTTTGACTTAAAATTTCTTTTGCTGTGGTATCAGCAATATGTATAAAGGGAACCGTAATCGCCTCTTCAATTTGAGGAGCTACTTTATGCATGGTATTGGTACATAACAGTATACAATCTACCCCAGCTTTCTCTAAATTCATTGCTTGCTGAGCTAAGTATTCGCCTGCCTTTTGCCATAAACCTTTTGCTTGTAAAGCGGCTATTTCTTCAAAATCGACACTATTTAAAATGACTTTAGCCGAATGTAACTTGCCTAATTTGTTCTGAACTGTTCTATTCATTTGTTGATAATAAAGCGATGTAGACTCCCAGCTCATTCCGCCTATCAAGCCAATCGTTTTCATTCGTTTCAGTCCTTTTATTTGATCTATTCTTTATAGCCATAAAAAGCTAAACATGACTAGAAGGAAATTGCTCTCTTTATTAAATCTATAAACTGTTTTATAAAATATATTTTTTAAAACTAATTAATAAAAACTTTATGTTAGAAACAGACCGCTTATTCTTAAAACCATTTGTTCAAGAAGATTTATCTACAGTCATTGAGATGTTACAAGACAAAGATTTTATGGCTTTTTCACCTTATAGTCACTTAACACTTGAAGCTGCAACGACTCGTTTTTTTGAAATATTAGAGCATTATAAAAAGTATAATTTTGGCAAAATGGCTGTGGTCTTAAAAGATACTCATCAAATTATTGGTTATTGTGGGTTTGAAACTTGTGAAGTTGATGGCAAAACAGAAGCTGAACTAGGTTTTAGACTTATTAAAACTCAACGAAATAAAGGCTATATTGTTGAAGCTTCACTTAAGTTACTAGATGACATGAAAAATCGAAATTTTAAGCATGTGATCGCTTTTTCAGAAAAAGATAATTTACCTGCTCACAACCTATTAAATAAGCTTGGTTTTGAAAAAACCAACTCATCTAGTTATATGGATATGGATGTTATCTTCTTCAAAAAAGATCTATTATTTTTTTCATAACTATTATTCTTATAGAAAACTTTAAGTTAATGAAGATCTATTTACTTCAAAGAAGCCACCATTAAACGCACATCAAAAAATATAAGAATTCACGCAAATTTCACGACAGCCTCTTTAATTTAATCTTATAAAGTTGGCTAGGATTCATTCATGAAAATTATAACTACTGCCTTAGGGCTGATTACCTTAGTAGGTCTAACAGCATGCAAAAGTGTGCCTAGTTATTCAGGTGATTATGGTAAAGCCGAACAACAAATTACTGGTGTTACATTAAATGACGAACAAGCACTAGAGATTGGTAATCACTTTGTTGCTGCGTTTAATACTTTGGGCACACCATCCTTTGTAAGTAATGCAAGTAATCTTTATGCAGATCAGCTCTATATCAACGATACACTCTCACAGTTCTCTCAGAAAAAAGATTTGATTAAACACTTTGAGGGTATGAACACACGCGTCAGTAACGTCACAGTCAAACTCATTAGTGCAACACATCATCAAGATAGCGCTTATATCCATTGGTACATGACCTATGACTTTAAAATGCTAGGACGCTCGAAAACCATGGCTTCTTACGGAATTAGCCAAATCAAAATTAATGATCAACAGAAAATCATTTTCCAACAAGATTTCTGGGACCCAGCAAACGGTCTTTATCGTTCTTTACCTGTATTTGGAGGAGTTTATAAATGGATATTACCGTTCAAAAAAACCGAATCTTAATAGTTCTGGGTATTTTAATTGCATCTCACGCAAATGCGGCTGAACTGAAAAAATGTAGTTCAGCACCTTTAACGGTAACGAGTCAAAAAGTAGGAAATGTCAGTTACTTTGCTGAGGATTGCTTAAAAAGCTGGCAAAACCAAAGCATAAAAATGGATTTTAGCTATAACCGAGATATTCCCGAATGGGCATTTAAGCGGGCGGCAGCACACTATTTGAAGAAAAATATTAGTGGATTTGATGCAAAATCTCCACTTAATCATATTAATGAGCTTTATAGACCAATTAAGAGCGGAGATTTATATAGTCTTTATTACCAACATGAAAATCAAAAACTGGAGTTAAAATTAAATCAAAAACTACTAGGTTCTATAAATAATCCAAATGCAAATCAATATTTTAAAATCTGGTTTGGTAGCGAACCATTTAATGCTAAATTAAAACAACAACTATTAAATTAATGGCTTAATAAAATCTTATGGGTAATCACTTTATCCTCATGGTTGAGGACCATTTTGAACTGGCGGCAACAGTCTGTGAATTTCTTGAAGTGCATGGTTATGTCATCGATCATGCACGTAATTTAGATGCAGCCCGTTCTTTTCTAAAATCACAGCACTATCATCTTTTACTTCTTGATATAAATTTACCCGATGGTTCTGGTTATGACCTCTGTAATTGGTTACGTACTGAACAAGGGGTTGATATTCCAGTGCTGATGCTGACAGCCAGAGATACGTTAGACGACAAACTTAAAGGATTTACTGCTGGCACAGATGATTATTTAGTTAAGCCATTTGATTTTAATGAATTAGTGATGCGTATTCGTGCCTTAATTAAGAGAGCTGCGGGTGAAGTCGCGAATCATAAAATTCAGATTCATGATTTAATTCTTGATAGCGCAACTCAAACCGTAGTTCGCGCTGGAAACAATATTGAATTGCCACCTATTCAATTTAAACTATTAAAAATTTTGATGCGCCAGTCTCCGAAAGTGGTTACCAAGCAAGAGCTTATGATGGAGCTGTGGGGAGACGAAGAACCTGAAAGTGATGCTTTACGCAGTCATATTTATAACTTAAGAAAAATGGTAGATAAACCATTTGACCCTAAACTATTACACACAGTAGCAGGTGTCGGTTTAAAGATTGCTTTGGAAAATTCGGCCGATTAACTTAGATATACCACAACAATTAAACCTGTTGCTTGCTCTAAGTCTAATTCAGGATGTGTAGCTAAATAGTATTGCCGATCAAACAGTTCGACTCGCCATCCTAATTGTTTGCAAAGCTTCTGTACCAGTTGCAACCCAATGCCATGACCTTTAACTTTTAAAGAAAGCTGTGAATCGCTAAGCTCTTGCACCTTCACATCATTAGGTAAAGAAATTCCTATACCATTATCAGCAATAATCAAACTGTTTTTTTGCTGAATAATATCAATTTGTGAGCCTTGAGAGTAATTGAGGGCATTGCGCAAAATATTACCTAAAACCATTTTGGTCATAGAAGGATATAACCAGCGCGGTTGTTCTGCTGAGTCTGGGTGAATATGAATATGTATACCCTTACTCTCACTCATGACTTGCAAGCTTTCGACTAAGTCTCGCACAATTTGTGATAGGAAATTTTTTTCCGATGGTAGGCTTTTTACTGTATTACGTGCAATTGCGAGTAAAGTGTCGACTAATAATTGCATATCTTCAATCGTATTATGAAGTCGAACTAAGGCTTTATCATCACCGTATCTAGCCTGACAAAGCTGAACATTACCCTTTAAAATCGTAAGTGGAGTACGAAGTTCGTGACTCACATCTCCAGTGAACTCTCGCTCGCGTCGAATAAACTCACTTAAGACCTGATGATATTTTTCCAAGGCTTGTTTCAGATACTCTGCTTCCATATTGCCATTGGTATTTATATCTTTAAAAGGTGAAGCTTGTGTGTCTTGATGTGCCCAATCAATATTTTCTAATGCATTTGCCAAACGGGTAATTGGGGAAAAATAGCGTCTTGCTCTTCGGTTTGACCACCACAAAAAACTATATAAAACAGATAAACTGAACATCAGTGGAGCAAGTCCAAATAACCAAATCAGCTTATTGACGTTACTCTCGCCAAATACCAAAAGTACATGCTGTCCATTACGCTCACCGTATACGGTCATACGTTCTTTACCATCAATAAAGATTCGATGTACCCCACTCTCTAAATGCATATCTTTAAAAGGTTGAGGTGCTATCTGGGTATTCCACCGATATCCATATAAATTTTTAGTATCTGGCAAATCTGCATTTGGGTTACGATCTATACGTAACCAGTAATGTTCCATTTCCTGTTCTAGAGCGGTTTTAAGCAAAGAACCCTTAATTACCCAAGCACTACAAGCCAACCCGACTACAATCGATAATGCGATTAGAGCAATCTGCAACCAATAATATCGATTGAACATTTTTGCTAATGGATGGCTAGATTTGCCATCGCGTCGAGTTCTTATCATATCGTTATCGCCGGAATAGGCTGTAGAAATTACAAAGGTCTCTTTTTAAATAGAAAGTGACCAATGACCCATTCTTGTCCTTGCTCAAACCCAAAAAGTTCAGCACAAGCCATGAAAAAAATACGCCAGCGTTGCCACCAAATATTGGCATCTTTTCCATAGATTTTTTTAAATAACGGTTTAAGTTCTTCCTCTTGATTATCCATATTATCAAGCCAAGCATTCGCTGTTCTCATATAATGCTCACCTGACCACTGCCAGTGTTGAGCCAGTTCTAAATGCTCTTGAAAATGTAGAAAAGTGGAAGTTGAAGGCATTAAACCGCCAGTAAAGAAATACTTGGACATCCAATCATAGTCTGATTTTACTTCAAAAGGATAATGCAAAAAGCGATGACAAAAAATATGACACCAGAGTAACCCATCTGGCTTTAACCATCCCTGAATTTTTTCAAATAGACGTTGATAGTTCCGCACATGTTCAAACATTTCGACCGATACAACACGATCAAATTGGCCCTTGTCTAATTCGAGTACATTTACATCACAAGTGAGTACTTCAACATTGGTAAGCCCTCTCAACTTTGCTTGCCCGAGAATATGTTTTTTCTGAGTCGCGGAGTTTGAAACAGCCGTAATTTGTGAGCGTGGATAATTTTCCGCCATCCATAAGGTTAAAGAACCCCAACCGCAACCTAACTCTAAAATGTGTTGACCATTTTTAAGTTGTGCTCTTTCACAGTAAAGCTGAAGTGCGAACTCTTCTGCCTGATCTAAAGTTGTTGTTTTGGTTGGAAAGTAACATGCACTGTATTTAAGCCTTTTTCCAAGTACTGTCTGAAAAAACTCGGTCGGTAACTCATAGTGCTGTTCATTTGCTTTATCTGTTTCTACAGCAATTTCACTCTTTTTGAGTAAATTAAGAACGTCCATATAGCGCTGTGCCCCTTGCTCAGGGTCATAACGGCCTTCTTGAATTAAGCGCTTTTTACTTAAAGCACGAATTGCAGCTCTAATTGCATGATCTGGAATCACACCACTTTCAACAATTTTTAGAGACTGATGAACAATAAAATCCATATGAGCACCTATTTTTTTGGTCTTCGCGGAATAAACATTGAAGTTCTTTGTTGATAATCAAGATAATTTTGACCGCGGCTTTTGATTGCTTGTTTTTCACTAAATGGAATACCCGTAACGTAGTATAAAAATAGCCACATCAACACAGGATAAATCCACAATAAATATTCGTCTGCAGCTAAACCAATAATGGGATAGGCAAACCAATGTAACCATTCAAAAAAGTAATTTGGGTGTCGTGAATAACGCCATAATCCTTGATCCATGGTTTTGCCATGGTTTTCCGGATTTAACTTAAATCTGTATAACTGCTGATCGGCAAGCTGCTCACCTATGAAAGCAATTGCCATAACTACAGCTGCAATCACTAAAGCGATTTTATATTCACTACTCCATAGGCCTACTTCTACGTTAAGCAGTGTCCACATTGGCAAGAAGAACAAAAGCACTAAAAGTGTTTGAAATATAAAGAATAATAAAAAGCCAAAATGCTGGAACTTACCCATAGCCTGACGCATATTTGCATATCGACCATCTTCTTTTTGTTCAGACTGATAACGTCTTAACAGGTGCCAAAATAGTCTTAAAAACCATAGACCGCTAAACACGCCGATAAATAGCCTTACTTCAACTGGAGCAACTGAAATGAGTAAAGAAGACACAATAATATTAATTGCCAGACAGAAGCTCCAAGCAGCATCTACTATTCCAGCACGACCATTTAGAGTTGCAAGTAACCAGCTTATCAACATGATAAGTAAGTCCAGAATGAGCAAATTCCATAACATGAGCTGTCTCCTTGCTAAAGGTGTTTGAACTAGTAACTGGTACTTTCAAACAACAAGTGAACATTGCTTATCACGCCTTCTTTAAAACCGCCCTCGCAATAACATAAATAGAAATCCCACATGCGAATGAAGTTTTCATCGAAACCTAGAGCCAATACCTCTTCCCTTGCAGCTAAAAAACGCTCTCGCCAATGATGAAGTGTTTCCGCATAACTTAGACCAATGTCATTTAAATACTTTAGCCTTAAACCACTCTCAGACGCGGTTTGAGTTAATACACTCACACTCGGAATGAAGCTACCGGGAAAAATATAGCGTTTAATGTAGTCAACAGTATTGAGTGCTTTTTTATAGCGAAAATCTTCAATGGTGATGGCTTGAATAAGAGCCAAACCTTTAGGTTTTAAAAGTGCTCTACATTGATCAAAATATGTCGATAGATACTGTGCACCAACTGCTTCAACCATTTCAATTGAAACCAGCTTATCAAACTTACCTTCGAGCAAACGGTAGTCTTTTAATTGCACATCAATACGATGTGCTAAACCTGCTTCATTTACGCGGGTAATCGCTTCATCGTATTGGGCTTGCGAAATGGTAATGGTAGTCACTCGGCAGCCATAATGCTGAGCGGCATAAATTGCAAAACCACCCCAACCACTTCCGATTTCCACCAAGTGATCTAATGGTTTTAAATCCAACTTTTTACAGATAATTTCTTTTTTTAAATCTGATGCTTCTTCGAGTGTCATATTTTCATTTTCAAAAACGGCGCTCGAATACATTAAAGATGGATCTAAAAATAATTTAAAAAAATCATTACTTAAGTCGTAGTGCTCGGCAATATTTTTACGGCTACCACTTATAGAATTCTTTCTATTTTTATACCAAGCTTTAAGAAAAAACTGGCTCGCTTGGGCAAACATATTTTGATTAAGCTGGTCTAATACATCTCGATTACGCGCCAAGATCTGAATCAACTCGACAAGTTGCTGGCTGCTCCAATCTCCACGGATATAACCTTCTGCTGCACCTAAAACGCCATTTTTTAAAATGAGTTCCATCAATAAAGGATTATGTACTTCAACCACAGCATGCAAGTCTGATACTTCACCCACCGTACCATTCCATGCACCCTGAAAAGTAATCTGCCCATGACGTAATTTGAGAAGGCTTTTGAGTAGTAATGGTAGTGAGTCATCTTCACCATACAGAAATGTTTTTATCATGTCTTATCTACCTTGATCTTTTTAGGGTGACGATAAAATGGCACTTTTTTTCGCCACAACTTAAATGCCTCTAAATATATTGAAAACAGCATTTTAAAAGGCGCCAAGCTGTTATTAACAGCATATCGATATTGTTGTGAAGGAAATGTGATGGGTATAAGTTCAAAGCGCATAGTGGCGTCAAAGACTTGATTTTGTTCTTCAAAGAGCTGCATATGAATGACATTTTGTTGATCTGAAAAACTAAACCGCCAACGGTAAGTCAACTGCATAGGCATAAACGGCGAAACATGAAATGATTTTTCAAATTTAAAATCAAAACTTTCATAATCCTTTATGTGACTGTATTGGTTTGTACAATCATGAACATAAACTTTTCGTTCATTCCAAGGGGTGTTGGTAATTTCACTAACAATAAATACAGGTTTTCCAGTTTTAGTTAGAACAAAATAAAATACGACCGAGTTAAAACGAAAACCTAAACATCGAGGTAAAGCCAATACTCTGATTTGCCAGTCTGGTCGGAAATGTGAGTTGTTATTTTGAAGTATTGCTTTCTCTACTTTATCCCTTATAGAGCCACGATACATATTTAAAAAATCATTTTCAGATAGTTTTAGTACATTCCAATGATCGGTAGACCAAAGTGAGCAATCTTTTGAAATTTCATTTAATTGATCTGGATCGAACCATAAATAATTTAAAGTCGAAGTGAATTGGTGCTCTTTAGGGCTATAACGTCTATGACGAATAAGTGCAGGAGCTATAGCAAGTTTATTTAATAACATTTGAGAAGCCTCCTGCTTTTAAAATTTATAACGCTAAGATTTGCTCTACAACACGAGCTGCACTACGGGCCCCATCTTCATGAAAGCCCCACCCCCAATACGCTCCACAAAATGAAGTACGATTTTGTCCATTAATCTCTTGCCAGCGTGATTGGGCTTGAATTGCTTTTGCATCAAATACCGGATGACGATACTGACGTTCCACCAAAATATCCTCGGGTTTAATTTTCATATTTGGATTTAAGGTAGAGAAAATTTGAGTTTTGCAGGATAAGTTCTGCAAATTATTCATCCAATATGTAAACCCGTAATGTATAGCGGACGTATCATTTTCAACTTGTGATGTTGGCGTTACATGTACATGCCAACTTGCCCACTGCAAACGGCTTTTAGGCATAATCGAAAGATCACGGTGAACTACCATTCGATTATCTTGATAACCAAATTGGCTTAATATTTCTTGTTCCAGAGATGACGCATCTTTTAATAAACTTAGGCTATCGTCAGCGTGGCTTGCAAAAATGACCCAGTCATATTGTGATTGTCCTTCAACGGTTTCAATCAACACCTTTTCTTGCGAACGGCTCACAGCTTTTACTTCAGCAAACTTCCATTCAAGAGATGGGCAGTTCTTTTGAATCGCACGAATATAACTTGCCGAACCGTGTTTGACTGTTTGCCATTGCGGACGTTCTTTTAGCTGTAACATGCGATGATGCTGAAAAAAGCTCACCACAAATCGATATGGAATTTGACCTACTTGCTCAACCGGAGCCGACCATAAGGCACCGCACATCGGATAAAGATGCTCATAACGGAACTCATGACTATATTTGTGTTGGTCTAAATATTCTTCTATGGTTAAAGTAGGCTCAATATCTGCCACATCAATATTCTTATTGTCATCATAAAAACGCAGCAAGTCTGACAACATTTGCAGAAACTTTCGGTTTAAAAAGTTTTGCGGACGCGCAAACAGCGACCATTTTTTGGAAGGGTTATATTGAAGCCCACTCACCAGATTATTTACCGAAAAACTCATATCGCTGCTTTGAGTTTCTACACCTAATTTTTTTAGCATATCGGTAAATAACGGATAGTTATAATCATTAAACACAATAAAACCACTATCTACCGCGACTTTAGCACCGTCAATATTCAGCTCATGCGTGTCAGTATGACCACCAAAATAGTTATTTTTTTCATATACCGTAACCTGATGTTGTTTTGACAATTTCCAAGCGGTATAAAGCCCCGATATACCTGAACCAATAATGGCAATCTTCATAACACTTCCCCATTTTCAATTTTTTCTATTGGTAGATCTTTAATTTTTTTATATTGGTAAACTTTATTCGGTACGGGTTTTAACCCCCATACCAAACCAAATAAAGACATGACTTTGAGAATATAAAAGGTGATATCAATCTGCCACCAATGAAAACCTTGTCGCACACTGCCCGCGTAAAAGTGATGGTTGTTGTGCCAGCCTTCACCTAGCGTAATTAGAGAAAGTAGAAAGTTATTACGGCTATCATCTGGGGTATTAAACTCACGTGAACCATAGCGATGAGCAAGCGAGTTAATACATAAAGTTGCATGAATTAGAAGAACAGTAGAAATCACAAATCCCCACACTAAAAGTTGTAAGCCATTTGTCCCTAGTTCGGGATGATGTTGTCCTAACCATGAACCTAAACCATAAATTGCCAAAGCCGTCAAAATCACAATAGGCAGACAAAATCGATCAAGCAAAATTAGTTCTGGATATTTCAACCAGTCTTTAATGACTTTTTTTCGAGTGGCAAAATTTTGCTCATTTAAAAACCAACCAACATGTGAATACCAAAAGCCTGCTTTTGCTGAATGAGGATCTTGATCGGTGTCGGTAAAATGATGATGATAACGGTGATGCGCTGCCCACCATAATGGTCCGCGCTGCGCGCTCATGGTTCCAATGAGTACAAATATGAATTGAACAATACGTGAGGTTTGAAAAGTTTTATGCGAAAGATAACGGTGAAAAAAAGCGGTAATCGCAAACATACGTATAAAATAAAAACCGAGCATAAAGATCACAGCGAACCAAGACACGCCGACCCAAAATGCAGCCAAACAAGCGATATGTAATAAAATAAAAGGAATAATTCTTAACCATTGAATTTTCTTCTCAATGACATATTCGCTAGACGTATCCATTTGCGCATTTTCTGGATCTGACCAGCTATCGATCCAGCGTAGAAAAAATTTAGACATTGATTCTTCCTGATCTAAAGCATTTCTTTTCTGTTTTCAATTTAGAAAATGCGCAATGAATTTTATGTGAAGATCTTAAAATTACGAATAAAATTTAAGATCTTCTTCATCAGTTATTTTCTATTTAGACTGTGTAGTTTTAACAAGTTTAGAAACATCATAACCATACTGTTTCGCAGTTTGCAGATAAGACTGGTATGTCGCTTCATCAAGTTGAGAGCTACGAGAAAGAATCCATAAATATTTATGGCTAGGGCCACCCACTAAAGCAACCTTATAGTCCTGATCTACTCTTAGAACCCAATAATCACCCTTGGTAAAAGGAATCCATCTGAGACCAGAAGGTAAAAAGCTCACCTTTAATTTACTGTTACCTTCATTTTGCGGATAAGCCACACCTTCAGATGAAATCATTTCACCTTTTTTATTGGTACAGCTATTTAATACACCTACGGTTTTGTCCGCGTTAATAGAATAGTTTGCTGTCGTATTGGCTACACAATTACGCTGAAAAAACATAGGTAAATGCGCAATTTCATACCACTTACCTGCATATTTATTAATATCAATAGACTCAACCGCGACAGGTTTGGTGTTGTTGTCTGCATACGTACTAAAAGGAAGCGCTACACTAACCATAGCAAGGCCAGTGCTCACAACAAGTGATTTAAATGATAATTTCACAATGATCCTCCTATATTTATTTAATATGCTTAACCATACTCCAAAGTGCTGTGAACAAAGTGTGAATTTTAAAAATTAATGAGCGCTATTAAGTATTTAATTTAATATTTTTGAAGTGTCTAGAACTGGAAAATCAAGCTCAAAGCACACACCTTCAACCGTGTTATAAACCCAGTAAAGACCCTCATGTAAATCCATAATTGAAGCGACAATTGATAAACCTAATCCACCTGACTGGTTCTCATCACTTCGACTTGAGTGGCATTGGTAGAATCTTTCAAAAAGATGCTCAAGTTGATGTTCAGCAATTGAAATACCACTGGTTATCACACTTAGGCTCACCACTTTCTTGTGATCAAGTGTCTTATATTTACTTTTAATAAAAATAGTTCGCTTATTCCCACCATGAACCAGTGCATTTAAAATCAAGTTATAAACTGCTCTTTGAAATAGCTCAGGATCTGCAAATAACTTTTGGGCTTCTAAATTTAAACTAAAATGGCAGTGTTGTTCCTCGGCTTGATATTCAAAAATTTGGCATAGGTTATCTATAACGTCTTGGATATTTATATCTTGTTTGTTTACAAGAACCATTCTCTGATCGGCTCTTGCCAAGAAAAGCATGCTATCAATCATGCGTTTTAATCTGTGGTAGTCGTCTAAATGAGACACCAGCAAATCTTCATATTGCTCAACCGAACGTTCACCAGTTAAAGCAATCTCGGTTTGCCCAATCAAATTATTTAAAGGCGTACGGAACTCATGAGCGATATCTTCAGAAAAACGGTTGAGCTGCGTATAGCCTTTTTCAATACGCTCAAGCATGTGGTTTATATCTTTTGAAAGCAGCTCAACTTCTAAAGGAGAATTTGAGAGATTTAACCGTTTCTGTAGCTGGTTTACGTTAATAGAGTGAGTTTGCTTGCGAAGCTGTTGTAGCGACCGTAAACCTAAATGGCACGCTAAAATGCAAAGCAAAAAGATTGCAAACACGCCCCCGACCACATACATCAAAAGACTTTCTTGAAAAGGTAAAAGAATATTGATGCGTTCCGACCACTGTTTACCTGCAATGAGCAAATAAGGCTCTTGATTAATCGTTATGGTTTTCCAAGCAATTCGGGTTGGATATGGGTTATTGGCTAAATCTTGAAATTGAAGAGTGTTTTTTTCTGCAAACTCAGGTAACTGAATATGAAGCGGATTGATATTAATTAAAGCTTTGTGTTTATGGATGAGCAGAAACAAGTTGTCTTGGTTGCCAAGCATGTTTTGATATAGTTTAGGCCGCGCAATAATTTGCTCTACATTTTCGCTGTCTTGTAGCAAAATTTCCAAACGGTTAATTCGCTCTGCTAAAGCTTTATCTTGCTGCTTTAATAAAATCTGGTTAATACCTAAATAGGTCATAAAGCCGACGGAACATAAAATTAAAGCAGAACAAAGCGTGACCAGTAATGTAATACGGACTTCGAGCGAACGTAGTAATTTAAAGTTCATAAGCTAACCGAAATTTTATAGCCCAAGCCACGTATGGTATGAATGAGTTTTAACTCATAGCCTTCATCAATTTTGCTTCGTAAACGGCGTACCGCGACGTCAATAAAGTTGGTATCGGTGTCAAAGTTAATATTCCAAACCTCAGAACCAATTTGTCTACGCGTCACGATTTGCTCTTTATTGACCAATAAATAACGTAATAAGTTAAATTCGGTTTTACTCAGTTCGATTAAGTTGCCACTACGCCATACTTTATGACCAACCAAATCCATTTTTAAATCGCTAATAGACAGCTCATTTTCTTGCAGATATTGCTGTCTTCTTAACAAACTTTTAATGCGTGCCAATAGTTCAATATAGGAAAACGGTTTAGCCAGATAATCATCCGCACCCAACTCTAATCCTTTCACTCTATCTATGACCTGATCTTTTGCCGTTAAGAAAATCACCGGAATTTTTGAAAACTGGCGGAGTACTTGTAATACGCTCCAGCCGTCTATGTCCGGCAACATCACATCAAGAATAAGCAAATCATATTGATCTCTTTTTAGCATTTCCAAACCTTGAAGCCCTAAGTGAACACACTCTGCTTGATAGCCGGATTCTTTTAATCCTTTGACCAAATAAGTGGCGATCTTGATCTCGTCTTCAATAATAAGGATACGCATTTTGTAGAGACTCATTTGAAAGATGACAACTTTGTAATGTGATTGTCATGCTTGAAATTAAGCAATTTGTTTAAGATTTTCAAAGCGACATAGAGGCAATCAACATGAAAAAATTGAACTGGCTGATGTTAACAGCCGTGCTATTCGGTAATAGTACTTTTGCACAGCCCCCTGCTTTGAATCAAGTTTATTCGTTAGATCTAAAAACCGCCCACCTTTTAGCTGACAGTGCTAAAGAGGCATGCAAAAAATTAAATCAAAACATCGCGGTTGTTGTTGTAGATCGCGGCGGTAATCCTTTAACTGCCGAACGGCATGAGCTGGTGGGTCCACATAATTTAATGGCTGCCGAGAAAAAAGCCTATACCGCGTTATCTACCAAAACATCGACCTTAGTTTTAATCCAAAACAGTAACCAAAACCCCGATGCAAAAAATTTAACCACCGTAGCGAATTTACTTTTGTTAGGCGGTGGCGTACCTGTTCGTTTTGAGAACCAAGTAATCGGAGCAATTGGCGTTGCGGGTGCTGGCGGTGCACAAAATGACAATCAATGTGCAAGCAAAGCCATTGAAACCGTTTTTAATTCATAAGGAGTTAGTTCAACATGACAAAATCATTTATTGCTTTATCTTCGTTATTTATAGCTTCGGCTACATTTGCACAAACTAATCCGCTGAGTGTGCATGTGTTAAATTTAGAAACGGGTTTACCCTCTTCTCAGGTTGAAGTCGTTTTAGAAAAAAACACCAATAATCAGTGGGTAAAACTCAACCAGCAAGTGACCGATTCAAATGGTCGTATTACTGCACTCTATCCAGAAAATAAGAAACTTGAGCAAGGCGTTTATAAAGTTACCTTTAAAACTGAAGACTGGTTTAAAAAGAACAAACAGCAAACGTTCTTTAGTGAAGTACCTGTGATTTTTAAAGTGGACGGCAGCGTAAACCACTACCATATTCCATTACTGCTCAGCCCTTACGGTTACTCAACCTACAGAGGCAACTAAAATAAAAAAGCCTTTATCTGTTTTTAAACAGATAAAGGCTTGTGTTAGAAAATTTTACTACGAACAAACACCATTCGTGATCACTACTTTTTTGTTTGAATCTAATGCCACAATTGAAGAAGAAACCGAATTAATAATCTGGCCCATCGCCTCACTTGAAGCACTTACAATTGCATCCATTTTCTTAGCTTTCTGATCAATTGGCTGTTTAAACGCAATTCGACAATTGAGCTGAGATCCTGCATTGGTAATGACTTTTGGATTAGATGACTCTAATTGAGTTGGGGGTATTTGACGCTTCACGACCCAAGACACCGCAATATTAATATAACTTTTATCAACAATATCAAAATGAGAAAAGTCTGTAGAAACTCGATATAAAGGCTGATTGTTTCCAGCAAGCCCACTGCTATAACTGTCAATTGCGCCTAATTTTTGCTGTAAACCTGCCGATAGAGTATCGCGTAATTGTGTACTCATAGTCGACGTCCAGCGCTCATTGTTTAACACTGTAGACTTGCCACTACTGTCTTGCAGCACCAAAGGCGCACGGTCTAAACGGTCTGGCAGTCCAACAGGTAGAACTTCAATGACTCGAATACTTGAGCTAACTGCCGGAGTTATTTTAGGACTAATCGTATAGTAGTTCGGTGTTGGTGAACTCGAACAGGCCGTCATAGCAACTGCCATAAAAAACAGGCCGCTCCCAAGCAGCCATTTGGCTGCTTTAGGATGTTGAAAAGATAGAGTGTTTTTATTTTTCATCATCGGCCTCTGGTGTCTTACCACGAATAATTGATTCAGGATGTTGCTCAATATAATCTGCCATGAGCTGTAATGAAGCTGCTGCACGTGTCATTTGCTGCAATGCTTTACGTACGTCTTGTTGTAACGGCGCATCGCTTGACAAGATAGACTCAGATGATCTTACAGTTTTGCGAACATCATCCAAAGTTGCTTGTAAACCAGGTGCAACTTTACCATCTAACTGTTTAACCAGCTTGTCGGTAGACTCAATAGCTGTATTCATATTCTTAAGCGTTTTACGAACATCTTGCCCAATTTCAACTAATGGGAATTTAGTTAACTTATCAGCAATTTGAGAAACCTGTGCCTGTAAGCCACTCAACTCTGTTGGAGTGGTTGGAATCACTACACGGTTATCACTCAAAATTTGTAAACTAGCTGGTTTCGCTTTAGGGAACTTATCTAAGGCAATATAGTTTTGGCCTGTTAAGAGGTTGCCCGTTCTCATCTGCGCACGCCATCCATGCTCAACAAAATCTTTGAAAATGTTGCTATTTGGATTGAGTGCCTGTCCATTTTCAACACGTGACGGATAAATGACAGCCTCAACCCGCATACGAATTTGCTTATAGTTATTATAGAACTCCGCATTAATCGATTTAACATTACCAATTTCAATACCCATGAAATCAATTGGCGCACCAGCAGCTAAACCGCGAAGTGAATGATCGAAGTACATAATCACGCCACGTGGCTGACCATCTGGTTCTTTGAGCGCATCGGATTTTGAGTCCCAAAGATTAAAGCTGCTCTTATTGGCCGCTACAGTCGCATTTGAGTTTTCAGGGAAACCAAAAGCAATACCGCCAGCAACAATACTTGCAAGCGACTGAGTATCTAAATTAAAGCCTGAAGCATTCAAACTCACATCTATACCACTTGCTTGCCAAAAGCGTGCATCTGTAGTCACAAACTTATCATACGGTGCACGAATAAAAGTCTGAAGCTGCACACTTTTACCGTCATCAGCTAGCTTATAAGCAGTAATTTGCCCGACGTTAATTCGGCGGTAATAAATCGGCGACCCGATATCTAAAGATCCCAAGTCATCGGCTTTCAAAAAGAATTCTTTACCCGGTACATCGGAAGTAATCACTGGTGGTATTTCTAAACCCGTAAATTCAAGTTTTTTCTCGGGTGACTTACCGCCATCTACTTCAATATATGAACCTGACAATAAGGTGTCTATGCCTGAAACGCCACCTGTCCCAATACGTGGTCGTACTACCCAAAAACGTGAATCTTGCGCGGCAAAGTTGCTGGCATTTTTACGTAAATCAATTCGCGCAATAATATGTGAGCGGTCATCGGCTAGATCAATTTGCCGTACAACACCAATATCAACCTGCTTGTAGCGCACAGTTGTTTTACCTGCAACTAAGCCTTCTGCTGTACGAAAAGATACTTCAATTGTTGGCCCATTAGAAAGCAACGCTTTCACTGCGAGTGAAAGTGCAATTAAAAGTGCAACCAATGGAACTATCCAAATTAATAGAGGTTTCCACCGATTTTTCTTTTCTTGCGGTTCTGGTAAATCATTCATGTTTTCCAGTTCAACATCAGTCTCATGATGATCTGATGTACCGCCGTTTGTTTTGTTTTCAGACATACTCATTTTTCTTTTATTGACTGGGATTAATGGAATCATTATTCAAGGACGAATGCTCTGCCTGAATAACTGTGGTTTTTTCCGAAGAAAAATCATTGGGTTTATTGGTGTTTTGGGATGCGTAAAAATTATCCCAAATAATACGTGGGTCAAAACTTAAAGATGCAAACATGGTTAAGACTACAACTGCACCAAAAGCAATTGAACCTGGCCCTGCCAAAATAGTCGCAAGCGATTGAATCTGAATAAGTGCAGTTAATAAAGCGACCACAAAGACGTCAATCATAGACCAACGTCCGACAAACTCTACAATTCGGTAAAGTTTGATACATTGCTCTGGTGAAAATTTCCAAGCTGCCGATGACTGTATATATACAACCAATAATAGGAAATACAAAATAAATAGCTTAAGCATCGGAATAAAAATACTGGCCATGAAAATGACCACCGACACTAAATAGTCTCCATTTTGCCAAAAATAAATCACACCACTCATGATGGTGTCTTTCTGGCTGCCTAAAAGTGAATCGGTTATTGTCATCGGCAGTACATTAGCCGGTATATACAAAATAGTTGCAGCAACAACTAGAGCAAAGGTACGGTTTAGACTTCCCTGTTTGCGCTCATGCAATACACTACGACATCTAACGCAGCGTAAAACTTTATTCTTTTTAGCAGCGACTACTTTATCTATTTTTGATGAGTTTAATAACCCACAGCAGTGACACAATATCAGCGATAGATCTTTGGCTCGTGGATATTGCTTTAGAACCATATCGGTATTTTCGGCCTTGAGTGCAGTCACTTTTTTTATCGTTTTCATAGTTGTGACCTATCAATTTCGTTCCATATATCGCTCACCTTTATGGACGTAATATAAACCATCAATAGGCTCAAAACCGCAAATGCCCACAAGGCAATTTCTGGAATAACAAGCACCATACCCATTAACTTTACAAGGGTGACCAAAATTCCAATCAGGAATACCTCAACCATTCCCCACACTCTCATAAAATAAAGCGTTCGTAAGGCAACTACTAAAAACTTTGGTCGTCTTTTAAATATACTGACCGTACCCAGTACATAGGTCATTAATAACAAATATGAAAGTGGCACAATAAACGTGGTAATTAAAATTAAGACACCGACAAAAGCTCGATCATAATGAAACATGACCCATACGGCACCCAATAAAGTGGTTTCAGATATATTCCCTTGCAGTTCAATCTTTACAATCGGAAAGCTATTGGCAATAACAAATACGATTAAGGCCGTTAAAATGAGGGCCAATAAAGTCGTAAATGGCTTAGTATACCGATAAAGCTCTGCACCACAGCAAACACAATAAGCTCTTTTTCCATAAGCAAGCGGAACTCTACGATAGACGGTATCGCACTCCTCGCAACCTGCTAATTCTTTAAGCTTCATAGGCATACTCTAAGGGCTATTATTTAACTGTTTTACACAAACTCTTTTATTACTAAGTTAAATTAAAATATAAAGCAATCTAAAAACTATACTGGGCAATACAAATTTGAGAATAAAAAATTACCGCAGATGCTGTTCAATATATTGTTGAAACTGCTGAATAATATGTACTGATTGTGTGGTGGAATTGAAATAAAGACCAAAGTTTAAAGTCTCCAGTTCAGGCAGTACATCAGTTTCTATGGTCTGAATATCTAGTGGAATTTGAAAACATGATCTTAGACTAATGCCAATCCCCGCCCGTATAGCAGGCCATAGCCCTTGGACTGAGTTACACTCATAAGCAATATGCCAAGCAATACCCTTTTTCTCAAGTACCTCAATCGCCATTTGCCTTAAAATACAAGGTTGCTGTAATACCACAAGTGGTATGGAGGCTCTATTTTCAATGATTTGCAAGATATGGGGATGAGGACAGAATAACCATTTTGTCTCTACACTTTTAAGCTCATGAAAGTTTTCAATTACTGGTTTTTGCTGCCATATAAGTGCTAAATCAAGCTCTTGCTTTTGTACTTTATCAATCAAGTTAAGGTTGCGGTCAACCCGAATTTGAAACTGTACGTTTGGATGCTGAAACATAAACTGAGCGATAAGTTGCTGTAAGGTTCCTTCAGCAAAATCTTCTTGTAAACCAAAACGAATGACTCCACTCGCTTGAGTCTGATGCAGCTTTAAAAGCACAGTATCGTTCAAAGCCAACATGTTTTTTGCATGGCTCAACAATAATTCACCACTTGGGGTTAATTCTAATAGCCGCCCCTGTTTTCTAAGAAGCTGGCAACCTGTTTGTTGCTCTAGCTTTTTTAATTGCGCACTAATTGCGGCCGGTGAACGACATAAGTGTTGTGCTGCTAGCTGATAACTCCCAAGCTCGATTCCTTTAACGAATGCACGTAAGGCATCTAAATCAAGATTGGTTGGGGGTTTAGTATAATCATTCATAAAAACCGAATTATTAGTTAGAAAAGTTTTGATTTTTTTAACTATACCAAACTGCCATATTAGCAACAACAGCATCAATGTTGAGATCTAAAATGTTCAGAAAAATTGATATTCATAATTTGGAAATGATTTCGCCCAAACTTTATGAGTTCGGCAAAGACTATTTATTTGCGGATATCTGGCAAAGACAGATGCTTGATACTCAAACACGTTGTTTTATTACGATCACTGCGCTTGTTTTACAAGGGCGTTATTCGCAGCTTGAATGGCATATAAAAAATGCCTTAACTGAAGGCATCACGAAAGAACAAATTATTGAAGCTATTACCCATATTGCTTTTTATGCAGGCTTACCTACGGCAATTTCAGCACTTGAACATATGCCAGAGGAGATATGGTCATGCCCATGATTCGCTTTACAACCAGTTATGCATATACAGATCATGAAAAAGCTCAGATATCAAAAATTGTGCAGACTTGTATGGAAAGTTATTTTGATACTCCCCCAAATGATTGCTTTCATTTCTTTGAGCACTTGGCTCAAGGCAATATATATGTTGATCCTGATTACTGGGTGGAGTCTTCCCGCACTGAAAAATTCATGCTGCTATACATCACTTCCGGTAAAGCCAGAACAGCTCAGCAAAAATCAGATTTAATGCAGCATGTAACAGCACAGCTCCATCAAAAATTTAAGATTCCAGAGCAAGATGTCATGTTTGTGATTGTGCAAAATAGCCCAGAAGATTGGTGCTTTGGTCATGCGCTACGAGCAGATATTTACTTAAAAATGTTAGCTTCGAAACAGTAATTTCAAAGTTTTAAATCGCTATAAGCCACTATTTTTAAGGTAATAAATATTTTTAAATATCAAGCTTCCATAACACGAAGCTTTTTATTTAAAAATGAAAATCCCTCAAGTTGAGTTTATATTGTTTCTTTAAAATAAGTCTTATTATGAAGATTTATTTAAATGTATTCCAAATATATTAAACTTTAAATTATGCTATCTAGTTAACAGAAACTCATTTTTAAGTAGATTATTTTTTAATTTGAATAAAAACCATTACTTAAACGACAGTAAAAAATATTAAATTACTATATATCAATAAATTACAAAAAAAATATGCAAAAAAAATTAATTCAAAGACAATTTTATTTCATAAAATATTCTTTATATTATTGTAAAAAAATTTTACCTTGCATTCAAAACCAAAGCTGATTTAATCACTCAGAATTAGTGACATACATACATCACAAGCACTTTAAACGACTTATTTTCTATAACTAAACTTAAGAAAATCATTAGACTTGAAGGTTTGCTTAAGTAATTTTCATATAGTATTTTAAAAATGAAAAATAAATAAATTTATATATTAAAGATAGATCTAATAATAAAAGTGAGATCAAAATGATTGAATGGTTACAAGGTGTTTTAAAACATAGCCCCGAAATATTATTGTTCTTATCACTCGCAATTGGCTTCTGGATTGGACAGTTCCAGTTTGGAAAATTTCAGTTTGGTGGAGTCGCAGGCTCCCTACTTGTAGCAGTCGTTCTAAGTCTTATCGGTGTACCTGTTGATAACGGCGTTAAAGCAATTTTATTTGCACTCTTCATTTACGCGGTAGGCTTTGAAAGTGGACCCCAGTTTTTTAAATCACTCGGGCCACAGTCTATAAAAGAAATTCTTTTAGCCGTATTTATGGCCGTGTGTGGTTTAGTCACCGTTTTAGTTATGGCTAAAATTTTCCATCTCGATAAAGGCTTGGCGGCCGGACTCGCTGCTGGTGGTATGACTCAATCTGCGATTATTGGTACTGCCGGAGATGCCATTTCTAGACTCGATCTGCCTCTGGCTGAGATTCAAAGACTTCAAGCAAATGTCGCGATTGGCTATGCGGTGACTTACATTTTCGGTTCTTTGGGCGCAATCATTGTATGTGTAAATATCTTGCCTAAATTTATGGGTAAAGAGATTCACGACGATGCTCTAAAAGCTCAAAGTGAACGACTTAAAGGTGCTTTTGAACTCGCACCGGGTCAGGAACTGGCAATGCCGGAAATTGTTGGACGTATTTATAAAGTTAAACAAGCCAATGGGCACACTATTGCGGAACTTGAAGCAAAAGAAGCAAGCATTACGATTGAACGGTTAAAACGTAAAGATCAGTTTATTGATGTTGCTCCTGAACTAACCTTACAAACAGACGATGTGGTATTGCTGGTCGGTCGCCGTGCCAGTGTAGTTTCCGTAGCCGAGCAAATCGGACCCGAATTGCAATCATCGCAGGGTATGGAAATGATTATGGATACCAGCGATGTCATCTTAAGAAATTCCAAATACATTAACCGCACCTTAGGTGATATTAAGGCCAATACTCCAGCTTATTTGAAGCACGGTATTTATGTACTTGCGATTAAACGTAACGATGAAACTCAACCTTTAAGTGACGACACCGTTCTAAAGCAAGGTGATGTCGTGACTGTCTATGGTACAAAAAGTGACCTCGATCGTTTAGTGAAAGAAGCTGGTAAAGCCTTACCTGAAAGCCTAAAAACAGACTGGATTTTTCATGGTGCAGGTCTTGTTGTTGGTTTAGTGATTGGTCTTTTTGTGATTCGTTTGGGCGATGTGCCATTAACGCTTGGCGCTGGCGGTGGTGCTTTACTATCGGGTCTTCTATTTGGTTGGATTCGTAGTAGAAATCAGGTACATGGCAATATGCCGTTAGCGGCTTCACAGCTTCTTAAAGACTTAGGTTTGGCAGGTTTTGTTGCAGCGGTTGGCTTACAATCAGGTTTACAGGCCATTCAAACCATTAAAGAAAGTGGTCTTTCACTCTTTATGATTGGAGTAGTTGTAACACTGGTTCCGTTGCTGCTTTCCATGCTGTTTGCTCGTTATGTTCTGCGTTATAGCAACGTTGCGGTAATGGCTGGAGCGCTCTCTGGTTCACGTAGTGCAAACCCTGCTTTTGGTGCCATCTTAGACAAAGCAGGCAACTCAATTCCGACTGTTCCTTTCGCAATCACCTATGCCCTCGCAAATGTGTTCTTGACCTTACTCGGACCACTAATCGTAGGCTTAGCCTGATTTTATACATTGAATTAGAAATTTTATTCATCCCACTATAATTAAGGAGACGTCCCATGGGGAAAGTCGATTATTCTAAATACGCAAAACTCAGTCCATTTGAACTGAAAGATAATTTAATAGAATTAGCTCAAAGCCGAACTGACCGCATGATGTTAAATGCTGGCCGAGGCAATCCGAACTTTCTTGCGACTATCCCACGCCGAGCATTCTTTCAACTAGGTCTGTTTTCGGCAACCGAATCCGAATTTTCATTTTCTTATATGCCAGAAGGTCTAGGTGGCTTCCCTCGCCCTGTTGGACTTCAATCACGTTTTGACAGCTTCATTTTGGAAAACCGCGATAAACCGGGCGTTGTCTTTTTAGGTAAAGCCGTATCTTATGTACGTGACCAATTAGGCTTAGACCCTGATCTTTTTTTACTTGAAATGGTTGAAGGGATTTTAGGCTGTAACTATCCCGTACCAGACCGTATGCTCCGAGTAAGTGAAACGATTATTAAAGAGTACGTCTTACGAGAAATGGGCGTACAAGGCATGCAAAAAAGAGACTTAGATTTGTTTGCTGTTGAAGGCGGAACAGCCGCAATGGCCTACATTTTTAACTCATTAAAAGAAAATAAAATTATTAAAAATGGCGACCGTATTGCCATTGGTAGCCCTATTTTTACGCCATATCTGGAAATTCCGAAACTTAATGACTACCAACTTGAAGAAGTGCTCATTGAGGCAGACCCTAAACTTGGCTGGCAATATCCAGAGTCAGAGCTTAGAAAGTTAGAAGATCCGTCTATTAAAGCGTTCTTCTTAGTCAACCCAAGTAACCCGCCATCGGTAAAAATGAGTGATGAAGGTCTTGCGATTTTGGCGGATATTGTCAAAAAACGCCCTGATCTAATTATTTTGACCGATGACGTTTATGGTACGTTTGCGGATAACTTCAAATCACTATTTGCGATCTGTCCTGATAACACCATTTTGGTTTACTCGTTCTCTAAATACTTTGGCGCAACTGGTTGGCGACTTGGTGTTATTGCACTTTCAAATAACAATGTGCTTGATAAACAAATTGCGAACTTATCGAAAAAAGAGAAGAAAGAGCTTGAAGAGCGCTATTCATCTTTAACTACAGACCCATCAAGTATTAAGTTTATTGACCGTTTAGTTGCAGACAGCCGTAATGTTGCTTTAAACCATACCGCTGGTCTGTCTACCCCACAGCAAGTGCAAATGGTTTTATTCGCACTCTTTAATATGATGGACTCACGCCAAAGCTATAAAAAAGCAGTTAAATCTGTTGTACGTGAACGCGATGCAGCACTTTATAGACAGCTTGGTGTCGAGGTTCCAACAGATCCAAATGCTGTGGACTACTACACCCTTGTTAACCTTGAAAACACCTCACGCACTCTCTATGGTGATGAGTTTGCCGACTGGGTGATGAAAAATAAAAATCCGACCGAGCTATTATTTAGAGTAGCAGATGAAACAGGTGTGGTTTTATTGCCGGGTTCTGGCTTCGGTGTGCAGCACCCTTCTGCCCGTGCATCATTGGCTAACCTAAATGAATACCAATATGCTGCTATTGGTGACTCTTTAAGACGCTTCGCAGATGAAGCTTATGCCGAGTATTTAAAAACCAAAAAAGGAAAATAAGTACATATAAAAAGTGAGGCTCTAGCAGCCTCACTTTTTTACGACCTATCTATTCATTGTTTATTTAGGTTTTACAAATAGTCACTCCACCATCGGCGAGTACAGCACTGCCTGTAATAAAGCTTGCATCATCACTTACTAAAAAGAGCGCCACTTTTGCAATTTCATCGGGTTCTGCTAAACGTTTCATGGCATGTATGCTTTTTACAAACTCTAGAATTTCTGGAGAAGAAGCGGCCTCTTGACCCATTGAAGTATTTGTTCCACCGGGTAAAAGTGCATTTACTCGAATACCTGAGGTTGCATATTCTGCTGCCATCACTTTGGTTAGACCAATAAGTCCCGCTTTGCTTGCAGCATAAGCCGCCATTTGAGGAAACCCGATATGATGACCAACAAAAGATGATGTAAACAGTATTGAGCCATAGCCCTGCTTTAACATGACTTTAAGCTGTTCTCTGGCTGACTGAAACGCACTGGTTAAATTACTCTGAATCACATGATTCCAATTTTCATCGGTTGTGTCGTGAGTCAGTTGATACTCTCCCAACAGGCCTGCGTTATTAAACGCAATATCTAACCTTCCATAATATTGCGTAGCCATATCAATTGCTTTTTGCATGGTTGTGGGGTCATTAAGATCCCCTGCAATAAAGTGCGCAACGGCGCCGTCTCGATTCAAACTATCGCAAAGCTCTTTTAAAACACGCTCACGGCGTGCAACCAAAATAACTTTCGCACCTTCGGCTACAAATAGCGACGCCGCACTTAAACCTATACCTGAACTTGCCCCCGTAATAATAGCCACTTTGTCTTTTAATCTGCACATACTCACAATTCCATCTTTATTAAACTGATGGATATATTTTGAGTAACCCGAAGAAAATAGACTCTCTGATTCTTGCTGTTTTGAAAAAATTAACTCTATAAAAACAGCCAACTAAAACAAGTTTAGTTTCGTGCCAATTCTGCTTCTTTCTCTAACAATGCACGTTTACGCTCCACGCCCCAACGATAACCAGAAATAAAACCGTCATTTCGAACAACACGATGGCATGGAATAGCAACAGCTAACATGTTTGCTGCACACGCTCCTGCAACGGCCCGAACCGCTTTAGGTGAACCTATTTTTTGGGCTATATCGGAATAACTAGCCGTCTGCCCCGCAGGAATTTCTTTCAAGGCTTGCCATACTCTTTGTTGAAATGCAGTCCCTTGAATATCTAGCGGTAAATCTAATCCGATTTGTGGCGCTTCAATAAACCCGACAATATGCGCAATCAGTTGCTCAAACTCATCATCACAGCCAATTAAATCGGCTTCTGGAAATTTATCTTGCAAATCATTTAAAAGCTTTTCAGGGTCATCGCCTAGCAAAATTGCACAAATGCCTTTCTGGCTTTGGGCAACTAAAATGTCTCCTAAAGAGCACGCTCCTATGGCGAAAAAAATGCGTACACCCTTACCGCCAGATTTCCATTCTTTCGCTGTCATACCTAATAGCGAATTTGAATTTTCATAGAACTGACTATTTGAATTAAAACCTGCATTAAATATTGCATCAGTCACACTAATATTTTCGTCTAGGTTTTCTCTTAGCTTTTTACTTTTATGGGCATCGGCATAGCCTTTAGGTGTTAGGCCAGTAATTTGCTTAAAAACTCGGTGAAAATGATATGCACTCATTCCTACATGATCTGCAACATCGGATAAAGACAAGTTTTCTTCATGTAGTTCGATGTATCTACATGCTTTCTCGATTTTCTCTATAAGCTTTGGATCGTGCGCATTTGAGAGTCTGTTTTGTATTTTTTGGCTTGCTCGATAACCATTTTTCTCGGCTTGCGCGGCACTCTCAAAGAAAACTACATTTTCTTTTTTAGGCAGCCTTTTTGTACTCGATGGCAGACAGTACATACCTGAGGTTTTCACGCCATAAACAAAATATGCATCAGCTTCTGCATTACGATCAACAATTGCTTGCCATCTATCTTCGTCTGTTATCCACTGATTTTTCATTTTGCTCACCTCAATTGCAATTTAATATTTAATGACTTATTTTCGCAACTTTGTTGATAAGCAAAACTCTTGGTATTGCTATTTTAATCTTTTCAACCCAAAAACATTCCAATGCAACTTTACTCCAAGCACACCCAATAAAATTAAACCTGCACCTAAAATTTGAGTATGGGTCAGCACATGATCAAAAAAGAAATAATCAATTACTATGGTCGATATAGGATAGATAAAAGATAAGATCGCAATGTTATTTAAAGGTATTTTCTTAATTGCCGAGTACATTAAATAGTAAAGAAATGCTGTGTGTAAAACCCCTAACCCAAGTACAAACAACCATTGTTGACCTATCGGTGGATTTGCAAAAACCGAAATAAACGGAGTCATAACAATCGCTCCACTTAAGGTTTGTATAAGCACAATTAATAAAGGCGGCGTGTTAGTTAGTTTTTTAGTCATTAGAACCGATATTGAATACAGTGTAGTAGCTATAAGAACCAAGCCTAAACCTGCTAACTCACTGGAGTTGACCGAGGCACTACCTAAACCAATAATTACAATTAGCCCAGCAAAAGCAACTAGGGTCCATAGCACATCATTTTTATTTAACTTTTCATGAAAGACCAAAGCCCCTAAAAATAAAATCACAAACGGGTTTACGTGATAAACAATCGTAGCTAAAGAGATAGAGGTTTTAGGGAAAGCAGCAAACAGCAGAACCCAGTTAAAAATAATAAGTAAGCCCGAAGTCACCATTAAAAATAGTTCTTTTTTGCCAAAATATACTTTTTTAAAATGACCGTAAAACAAACAGATGGGTATTAAGCATAAGGCTGATATAAGGCAGCGGAAAAATACGATGTTTATTGGTGATTGACCTGATTTAATCACAAATAGGCCAATACTCCCTGAAAGCAGCATAGCTACGACCATTTCAAGTGTGCCGACTTTTGTTTTTAACTTGTGTTCATCCACAGCTTTCTCCAATAGTTTTATATCGTTAATTATTCGGCTCATTTATGTTCATCTAATTGAGTAGATTTTTTTAAGGTAAATCTTTCTGGTTTCAGATATATAAAATTTAAATTATTCAGTTATTTAATATAAAAAAATAATATATCTTGCTCATTTAAACTTTAAGAAAAAATAACTATTTAAGAATTTATCTGGAAAATAGAGACATACCGAACGATGTGCCAAATGAAGCAAAAATCTCTAAAATTTGATAAATCTCATTAAATTAAACATTACATTTTTATAGATTAGATGATAATCCAAGATATGCGATTAAATACATACAGTTCTGTCTTTCTTTTGTTTAAATTTCAACCATATCGACTAGTCTAACAGTCCTTCTATCAACTAAAATACCAAGCTTAACTCTTCAACAAAATGCAATAAGCCCTTATGAATGCACAAATAAAATTAAAAAAACCATCAAAACGAGAAATTATTCTAAGAACAGCAACTCAGCTCTTTATTCAGGAAAGTTATATTGCTGTCGGTATAGACCGAATTATTGCTGAATCTGATATTGCCAAAGCGACCTTTTATAAACATTTTCCATCTAAAGAAGAACTGGTGGCCGCTTGCCTACAGGAACTAAAACTTGATATCCAGATTGCGGTAGAAGAGCAAATATCTACACGATCAGTTCCTTTGGAAAAATTAGAACAACTCTATATGTGGTATATCAATTGGGTAAATCAAAATGGTGCCAGAGGATGCCCATTTCATAAAGCACGAATGGATGTAGGAAGCTTATATCCAACTATTCATGTCGTGCTAGATGAATATCGAAATTGGTTATTTGACACTACCAGTTCTATTTTTAAGGAATTAGAAATAAAGGATCCTATTACGCTCACTCATTTATTCCTCTCTCTCCTCGATGGCTTGATTAATGCGTCTGTTTGCGAAGAAAATCCAATTGAACCAGAGAAAACGTGGAACTATATCAATACATTAATTGAGCTAGAGACAACTTAACTGAAAATCTAACCCTGTATTTTCTAAAGAATTGAATTTAAGTGAAAACTTAATCTCATAAATATAAAATTTAATTTATTCAGCTATTTAATATGAAAATTAATTTTGACGTTAAATTTGTTTCTGGTTTAGTAGGATCATTAAATATTCAAGTGATACCTATGGACCTCGATAGAAATGAAAATTGTATCGACTCTATAGTTGTTGATGAAATTGCTTTTTCACTCGTTGAAAATTTATTTAACCGAGATAAAGAAAAGTTTTTTCATTGGGGAAATACTTTTATAGACTCTGAAAATATCAAAGAAATTATAAAAGATTTGTATAAGCTTCATTCATTTATAAATCAGTTAGATAAATACGATAAGACGTTAAAGCTCATTTTCGAAAAAGAAACAAAATGGTTTGCAAATCACTTCAATTTTTTTAAACCACAAGCTCTCAACATGATCATAGAAATTACCAAATTTCTTGAGAGAGTCGAAAACAAATATGATGGCATTACCGTAATAGGTATTTAGCAACCCAAGCTCAATAGCTTGGGCGGCAATGAGTTGTTAGATTACCCTCATCAAATAGTAATCTAACAACTTAGTTTGTTCTTCAATTTTATCTGAAATTAAAAGCCTCAAAATTGCTCCGTCTATCATAAATACCAACAACTCAGCTTCTGTATATGAAGCCATTTTTTTAGTTTCTGCTATAAGGCAGAAAATCTCATTTTTTAACCAACGTCTATAACGCACAGCACTTTGGTAAGCATGAGGATAAAGTAATTTAGTTTCAAAAACCGCTTTAAACAGTAGGTAATAAGCGCTATTTAAGTCGGCATGTAAAAGATAAATTTGTCTGAGTTTATTCGTCAAAGTGGAATATTGGGTTGTTTCTAGTACCTCTCTTACTTTTTCCATGAGCGTTTCTTTTTGCAGTAACAGGCATATTTCAATAAGGCCTGCTTTTGAGTGAAAATAGTTGTAAAGCGTACCTTTTGCAATTTTGGTTTCTTTAGCAATCAAATCTACGCCTACATTATGGAACCCATGTATCGTCATAAGTTGAATGGTAGTTTGAATTACATGTAGTTTTTTGGAAGATGTTTCTAAATTTCGCATAGTTTTACCGCTTAAAATAATTTTTTGTTGTATAAAAAAAGAGATATAAATACCTTCACTCTTAAAATGAGTGCTAAATACAGGCATAAGAAAGCCGCACAATAATGGTGTGCTCGCCTATCTCGGTTTTATTGTGGCTATGATTTTTGGTCGTAACGATTCTTAAGGCGTAGAAAACCTAGAGTCGATTAAACCGTTTTATAGACTTCTTAAGCGGTATGGGCAGAGAGAATTTGGCAAAGGCCAATGAAGAAGAATTAGTACGCATGTGCGAACTCCTTTGGGTAATAAAGAAGTTTCACCATATTACTGTCAAATAATGGTGGCGAAACGAGAGAAGGTTGACAGACTGATACCCAAAAGATCAGCACACCCGAAGGTGTCCCCCTCCCGTTCCGCCGCAGAGGGGGCACGCAGGGATGCCCACAAAAAAGAAATTCTTTTTCGTGTGCTTTGGGTATCCGACCTGTCAAAGTCGGCTGGCAATGTAGGCCAGCAGGCAAAGAATAGTGCTCTACCCTATTACAGTCAAGCATACAAAATGACATTTGTTTTAATTTAGAGCATTAAAAAAGTAAGCTAAATAATTAAAATTTATTGTTAAATTGGGGTTTATAAAGTGATGATCTGTACGGGAATTTAAATGCTGCCAGCAAGGAGATACTCAGTCTAAAATTTAAACAATATAAAATAGATCATTTAAAGCCAGATTAGATAACGCCTTATTGTTATCTTTGAAAGTTAGTGTATTAACAAATATGATTTCTTTATTAATTACCGAATATAGATGGGATCTTCTTCAACAAAAAAGATCTCACCCGAAGAAGGTAAAATCCATTGATAAGTTCCTTCTATTTTCTTCATTTTTTCTTTAAAAATATCATATATCGCTATAAGGTTATGTTTTTCATCATATTCTCCTATATAACCACGATCCTTTTCTTCATGAAACTCTCTAAACATTTTATGGACTTTAACAGCTCTACGTTCCATAACCGTTCTCCTTTTTTATTATCAATAAAATTATTATGATCTCTTTTTATTTTAAATTCAAAAAAAGCTCTAAGATACATTACAGAAATACCACTTAAATATTTATTATAAATCTAATATTTATCAAACCTAAATTTTTTCATGTCATATGGTATATCTAGCCTCACACTCCACAGGCTTAAATTTTCACTAATTATAACCGCATCAACTTCAAAAGCATCCCTTTTATTAAAACCTTTTATTTTCAAAAAATCAGAAAAACTATGAGCATTTATTTTATTAAGATATCCTACTCTTAAAGTATCAATATATACTGCTATTTTATTTGTTTCTTTTTCTAGACATATTACAGCATTTTTAAAAACAGTAACTCTATCGCCATCTTGCTCACCAACCAAAGTTATTAACTCTTCCTGATACAAAGTTACAACTATTTCATGCTCAAAAAAATTTTTATTTTCAGTAAATATTTTTCCAGCTATTTTTATAGTTTTCTCAGGCAACTCTAAATAAACTTTTGAAAAAAACTTAATTAAAAAATAAGCACCAATAACTAAAAAAACAATTACTATAATAAAAAACATTTCAAAATATTCCTCTTAATCTTAGAAATTGGCAAAAAGAATAGAAACTCTTTCTACCAATTAATATTTTAAGAAAAAATAAATTTTATAATAATATTATTTTTTCTGATTTTCATCATTTTGATTTAATTTTTCTAAATCATTCTGATCAGGACTTTTAGGAACAAACTCTTTACCATCTTGCTGCTGCTGTTGTTGCTGTTTTGATTTTTCTTGATCATTTTTAACTTGGTCATGTTGAGACATTAGAGTCTCTCCTATTTAATGATGTGCAGATGATTATCTAGCACTTACTGACAATATTCCCTTTATGCAAACTTAGATACTATACAAATGTATCTAAATGTCATCACCTTGTTTATTATTAAGATAATTAATAATTATATTTTTTCATTTTAATTTTCAACAATCTACAAAATTAATAAAATTTTAGATAAAAAACTCTAAATTAAAATTCTCATGGCTATATATTTTATTTTCTTTCGGCAGAAATACTTTTTATAAAACTCGCCAACCACATAATATATTCATGTTTGCTATCTAAACTAGGCAGCAGACTTAAATCTATTTTGATAACACGTTCTTTCATTGGTCTATTTAAGCAGTTTTCGAAATCAATATTACTATACATTAACCTTAATTGATGGATAGCAGCTTCTTTTTTTATCTCTACTAATAGCTTATTAAGATAGTCGACTCTGCCCTTATTAGTCTGATTTTTAAAACTAATATTCCTATAAACACATTCAGCAACATCAAAATATTTTTTTACTTCAGTATCCATATTATTTCTCTTTTTAAATTTAATCTAACTAAGTATGCATTATTTATCTAAAAATGTATCTTTAAGTTGTTCAAATATATTTACAAGTAAGTAGTTAAAGACTTTTACACTTCAAAACTTTTAACCTTATAATTTATATCATTAAAGAAATTAAAAACCTACACATTTAAATACATTTTCAAAAGCAATTTATGTTCAGGGTTTCTAAAAATGAAAATATTAATTTATATGTTACATCCTGTATTTAACTAAATGGTTTTTTTACATATATATCAACACTCAAATCAATTTATAGAAATATTATGTCGATAACTAGTCTATTTTTAGAACATATCACTACATAGTGCTCTCACAACTACCGTAATGTAACTAAATTAAAGGTCTAGTATAAAGCTTCCTTACTACTATTATTAAAGAAGTCTAAAATGTCTGATTTTAAAGATTTTTCCAAAAAAGCAACTCAAGAGCAAAATAATTTCAACCCTAAATCAACTGAGGAAAAAATTGAGAAACCCGTTCAATCTCCTGAAGTTGAAAATCCTTCACCAGAAAATAACGAGAAGGAAAATAAACATTAAAATTAATTAAATACACTCTTTAATTAATATAAAAGCCCTATTTAATATAGGGCTTTTATATTAAACATTTAAAAATTCATTGATTCATTATCATTTTTCACAATTTTTTTCACTCATCTAAAATCTATCAACTATTTTTACAAAGATATAATATTATAATTTAATTGAATATTTTAAGTTAATATTTTATTTCTTTTAAATCCATTTCAAAATAAATGATTATTTTTAGCAATATTTATTACTTATTTAATTTGGAAACTGAGTTAAATCCTTTAAATTAAACTCTGGCTCTATATGTGTTTGGATTAGTAAAATCAGCTCTTCATTGACTTGTCTAATCAGCAGAGCCTGTAATCGACTATCTTCAATTTCATCAAGCAACCGAATAATAATATTTCTAAGCCATTCACACTCTAATTCCTTCTCAGCATTTTTTTGAGTTAGATATTTTAAAAGTTTATCTCTTTCAATTAATTGATCACTCATACCCATACCTGCAACCTACTTTATTTTTTATATTACAATCCCAAAAAGACAAATTCATTAAATTTCATATATAGAGAAATTTAAAAAATATTTTTATATTAGTCAGTTTAGTTTCTATCATGCATGTTTAATTTTAATATTTATCAAATATAATTCAATTTTCTTTTGAGCTTCAAAAAAGTCTATTTCTTTACTAATCCAAAATGAAAAAATTTGACCATTTAAATGAAAATACTCTTTAGTATATTCGGAGAAACTATCACAATAGTGATTCTCTACTTTAAAAAAGCTTTGATTATCATGTCTTTTCTGACCATTTAGTAGGCCACCAATACAAATATCCATTTTATACCAAAAATTATTTAAAATTGACTATAACACACATACGCTTATTGTTTTAAAAGAGTTGTTATTTTTGATAATTAAACGTTAACCAAAATATTTAAAAATTTGTTATATCTAGTTAAATTTAAAAGGAATAAAAATTTATAGCATATGATTTTTAATAAATTAACTATGAATAATATTAATTTTTTAAAATATTTCTTCTTAGAGAGTGTAAATCTCTATATGCTGTAATGAACCACTTATAGAAAATTATTCCAATGGCCCAGCAGACCCTGCTACAAGAGCTAAACGCCCGAATTGAATATTACTCTACAAGAACAGACTATCCCTTACGTAGAATTTTGATTGGTTACCGGGCCTATGCAAAACTCATGCTATGCTCATCTTTCTCAGATGAAGTTATGAACTCCGCAATTGATCCAAACAAACGAAAATATAAAAAGTTAAAAATCAAAGTCACCAAAGATGATAACCAACTCGATCTTGAATAATGAAAGCAAAATCTATCAATAGAACTTTGCCTCACTGAAAGGACGAATTTTAAATTGTCTGTGCAACCACATGTATTGTGATTGAGGTAAATGGTATAAAATTAAGCTGATGAATCCGTCTATTTTAATTGATATCCCCATATTTCATTCATTACACACCGTCACTGACAAGTGCCTGCAAGCAAGAAATTACTCAACCTTATAACAATCAATTAGATAAAATAATATTTGTTTTAAATTAGAGCATTAAAAAATAAAGATAAATAATTAAAATTTTATAAAAATCATAAATTATATTAGTAAATTCAAATAACTACATAAATAATAAATTAATAAAAACACATCACTGGTGAGGTAAATATGTAAGTTTATCAGGGCATTTCTTCTTCAAGTGGTTTACGGGTATATGGTATAAATTCTTTTTTGATTGCTCCAAATAATTGAAAATTTTGCTTAGCCATATTTAAACTAATACCATTTGCTCCTCCCATATAATCAGGATCTTCGTTCTGAACATTGTCATCTTCCCAAAAACAAACTGCACAGATATCGAACGAACCATACGGCAACGCATCAAATGTAAGATAACCACAGCAAGGGCATGCGTAAGACATTATTTTCTCCTATCTTTATCTATGTAGACTTATTCAAATATGAACTTGCAAAAAAGCAGCTAAGGTAATATTTTAGAGCAATTACTCTAAAATGAGATTTAATAATGAAAAGTATAAAAATTGGTTCATATCAATGGATGCAAGCTACTAATGGTCAACTCAATTTCAAAGAAAAAATTAAATTAATTCAAAAAATTATGATGCCTAGCATCCTGAATTCTATAAAAATAAATTATTATAGATTTCAAACTAGCAATGATTTTGATATGGGAAAAATTGTAATACCAGATACTCAAATGATTAAAATCGCACTTGAAGAACTAGAATCAAAAGCAAGTATATCTATCTACAATCATTCATGGCGAACATACTTTTGGGGAGCCGCGCTAGGTAATTTACAAAAAAGACATTTTGATCATGAATCACTCCTAATAGCTTCTCTTTTTCATGATATTGGTCTAACTGAACAACATATTCATGATAAAGGTTGTCAATGTTTTACGTATGAAAGTGCTAAACAATTTGAGAAAAAGGCAAAAGAATATAACTTTGATGAGAAGAAAAGCGAAGTGATTAAAGATGCTATATGTCTTCACATGAATGGATATATAGATGAATCTGATCCAGCGGAGGTTATTCTATTACAGCAAGGAGCATCTTGTGATGTGATCAGTGACAATCAATATAGACTGCCCTTATCATTTAGAAATGAAATCTTAGAAAAATACCCTAGAAAGCAATTTAATAAAGAATTTATTGAACTTATTAATCTAGAAAGAAAACATATCCCTAATTCAAGGACAAGTTTATTGTCTAGACTGGGCTTACCAATCATGATTAAGTCAAATTTATATAAAGAATAATTAAAAGTTTAAGTCATGAGAAACTTCAAATTCTTAACTAGAAACTTCAATTAATGGCTGTCTTATCTTTCTCCATTCCATAACTACATGTTAAAAATGGCTATCAAAACATGACTTAAACAATTCAAATCACTACACTTTTAGAAGCAAAACTTGCTTAAAACAAAAAAGCCAATTCTTTCGAATTAGCTTAATTACAACAGACCAGCTTTACTTGAAAATTGCTTTTTGATTTTGTTGTTCGCAACAATCTTCATCTTTTCTTTTTATAAGCTTAAATTAGCTGTTCATTATGACAAGATGATTAAAAAAAAATCGCCCGAAGGCGATTATTGAAAAATTGTACCTATTAAAACAATTTTACTTTCCCATCTTTTTTGTAAAAGCTTGAGAGTTAAAGTATTCGGTTATTTCTTCACCCTGATTTTCAGTTTTTTCATCTGGCAAAGCCACTGAATCAAACTCTAGTCTTAAACTAATAAACTCAGGAATAAACTTCTTAATTGGAGGTGGAGTTTTAGGTCCGCCTTCAGTAATTTTTTCAATAAATCCCGCCAGCCATAAAACATACTCATTTTCATGATTGAAATGCGGAATTAGGCTTACATCTATTTTTACATTACACTCGTTAAGTGGTTTGCTAAATAGTTCATTAAAATCAATATAGTTGTACTTAAGTTTAAATACAGTCCCAACGATTTCTTTGCGGATAAATGTCATCAGATGATTAAGATTTTCAATGGTATCTTCTGTGAAGAGATCATTGTCTTTAACTTTCCTATACACACTTTCTGCAATCATCAGATATTGAGGCATTAAAGTATCCTTATTTACTAAGTGGTATTTGGAGCGCTTTTTAGGTAAGTATGCTTTAAGTTGTGTAACAACTTGTAAATATATGAAACATCATGTAAGTATTGTTTATTTTAAGTTAATATATATTTCCAATAATTTTCTATTTCTTGCACCATCTTTATTTAAATTATTTTTTATTAATAAAATCAATTAGATAAATTTTATTTTTTTAATTTAATCATTTAAATGTAAATCTAAATGATTCAAAAAAAAATCTAACTTTTTATAGTTTTTTGGTCTTAGTAAAGCAAAACTAAGACTCAAACATTCTATCTAAAAATGAAAAAATTCATATATTTAATTAAAAGTGAAAACTATATCACACTTCAAACAAATTAGTATTTTGAGTACATATTCCACTAAGCCTGTAAGTCTATTATGCTTGAATTAATGAATTGTTAAATATGTATGATGGAACAGCAAACTTTATTACAAGAACTGAATTCTCTCATTGAATACTATTCAAAAAGAACTGATTGCCCCCCTACGCGAATACGCATCGGCTATAGAGCATATGCAAAACTCATGCAGTGCCCGCCCTTTGCGGATGAAGTAATGAACTCGGCACTAGATCCAAATAAACGTAAATATAAAAAGATAAAGATTAAAATTACCAAAGATGATGATCAATTAGAGCTTGAGTAAATTTTTAAAAAATAATGACTTCATTTAAAGACAAAAGCCCATGAACTGAGCTTTTATCTTTTATACAAAACAGCTTTTAAAATTCGACTTGTACCGTAACCGTATCTTGATAAGTTCCCGCTGGTGTGGTGTCTGCATTTTCATCTACAATTTTTGTGGTAAACACATAGCTCTGCTGCGTCACCCCGTTATGTACACCGGGATTAAGAGTCGCATTTAAACTCGACCAACGCTCGTTACCACTTCCCCATCGGTCATTCGATGAGTTTTTGAAAATATCGTATTTTAAATAAGTATTTCCCGTTTGTGACTTCATAGCACGCTGGTTACCGTTTTGCGGAGAAAGTCCATTATTTAAACTTACATAATATGGTGTATTTACAGAGCAACGTATTCCCATAGATGACTGCACAGGCTCAAGCTTAGAAGCAAAAGCTGCCGTTCCAAAGTTTACGTCTTGCGTTAAAATTCGGCAGTCTGGAAGCACAGTAATAGAAAGTGAACCAAGCGAGTCCGCTCCACTTCCCCAGTTAAAACCAATTCCTAATGCCCCACGTCTAAACCCAGGGCTTTCAAAGAAGACCCCAATTCCAATAATTGCAACTGCCGGTACAGAATAGAACCATTTTACTTTCAATGGTGAGTCAGCCTGATACACACCCGGAGACACACTTTGCCCAGCCGGAAGGCGGATATAAAAAGGCAAATTGCCATCTGGCCCACTAAAAAGATTGACCAGCGTAAAGCTACTCATGTCTTTTTCTTGGCCTAAGCTAATGATTTCATTATTACTATCTAAAATAACAGCATTCAGTTTTTCTCCAGTTTGAGCATTGGTAAATGAATTCGACATTTGCTCAACCCGATATTTTAAATAAGTCATGTTCGCCAAAGCCAAGCTAAAACCTGTACATGACAAACCCGAGTTAAACTGTGAAGAGTTTTCACCGTTTTCTGTTAAATAGATTGACGGAACCGAAATAGAGGATGAACCCGAGGCACTCACGCTACAAGCAGCATGAGTCAAATTTCCAGCCAGCATTAGTCCAGAAAACATGCCTAAATGGCGAAGTAATTTTTTTGTTTTTATATTCATGGTAAAGATACCTCATGACACGTAACAGGCTTAACCACCACAATCTGTTGCTTGGCTTGTTCTACATCTACAGAAAAGTCTGCTTTACAAATGCTTTGATCCGAACGTTGAACCGTCACGGTATTGTTCGGTTTTAAGTTTTCTAAATAGACAATGCCATCCATTCCCACATAAGAAGACTCTTGGTCAGCTCTATGTACCACAGAACCAACAGGCATAGGTTTGCCGTCCGCTTGAGTTAAATAAACATTGGCAGCAATAGACTGATGAACTGGGAACTTAATCACAACACCCGAGCCGCGTTTAGCAGCAATGCGTTGTTCAACTTGTGTGATGGTGAAGTTTGAAGGTAAGTCGATTGGGTCGACGCTGTATTTACCCGAATAATAAGGCGTCACCGATGGCACAAAAATATGGCCTTTTTTATTACTACGACCAATTAAACTGTTTTCGTATCTGACCAACACATCTGGTACTTGGTTGGTATCAATCAAGGCAAACGAATCACCTAAACGGTTTGAAGCAAATACTTCTCCTGCCATATAAATGAGAGATCCTGATAAACCAAACCAGTAGTTATAGTCATGGTTTCCAGACATACCAAAGTCGGTATTGATATAACCGTTACGGTAATTGACGCGTGCCTGATTTAAATCTTCACTATTTTCATTATAACGTCGGGTTAAATCGACACCGAAACCACCTTCAGAAGGTACAGAACGGTTGAAATTAACATAGCCCGTATCGCCCTGTTTATTAAATGTATAACCTGAGTTTACAGTCGCGTTTCGTTGGAACAGTGGTATCGAAAGCTGAAATGCAGCACTCCACTCTTTTTCGATAAAGTCACGGTTAGCACTGAGTGAAACGGTCACGCCATTCATATAGGTCGGTAAAACAGGCGCCCATGACAAGTTTAAAAAGCGGTTTTTAAAGTCATTTGCTTTGGTATCAATATAACCCACACCAAAGGTTCCTGAGTTTTTAGTGGCAAAGTAAGTATTGGCCGTTAAACTTTTATTGCTATTGACCGAAATTAAATTGCTATATTGCAGCCGTGAAAGATCGGTATATTCATCATCACGCTGGTTATGGTTAATGCTAAAACCAAACCTATTACGGTTATAGCTGTACCCGACTGTATATTGCTTACCCTCTAAGTCTTTGGCTCGATCTTCAGACATAGACTTATCGGCTTTACTTTGGCTAAAAGAGGCACTCAACACACCTAAGTTTGCAAGCTTGAGTACAGACCCAGCACCGAATAACTGTAGATCTGAAGAAAGCTCAGTACGCCCTTCTAAGGTAAACCAGTCATTTACCCCATAACGGGCATCGGCTGCACTTGCAAACTTTCCATAGGAAAAATTCTTCAGTCCGTAGTCTTCACGAATTTTCCCTAAAGACAATGAGTAGTCAAATAAGCCGGGTTTTAACAATGTATTGGAAATATAAAAAGGAACGGCTGTTGCGACCTGTCGCCCGACTGCATCGGTTGTGACGACAACGGCTTCACCTTTACCATTAATAAAGGGAACGTTGTTTAATATGAATGGGCCAGACTGTACTTCAGTTGAGCTGGTCTTTTGTCCATTAATAATTAAATCGACTGTGCTTGGTAAAGCAGCTTGTCCAATAAACTGCGGTAAAGGATAGGTAATTAAATCTGGTCGAGTTGAATAGTTTCTTTGTACCTGAAAACCGCCCAGACGAACTGAACTTCCCCAAGTCGTTTTACTACCCGTAATAATGTCACCTAGCACAAAAGACGTGGCGTTATTCTGGTTATCAAATTGCCAAGACGTGTCATAACGACGGTAACCGTCATTGTCTAGAGACTCAGCATTACCTTCATTTTTATATTGGTTTTTGACATACACACCAGAGTTTTTAATCACTCCTAACGGAGAGAAAAAGCGCTGTTCTGTAAATAAACTGCTAGTTGAGCCACCCTGATGCGGCCTATAAGTATAAAAATCATAGTTATTGAGCAGCCCTATACCCGACTGAGCAACGACAGGTTTATACCATGAGTCTTTACCCAAAACTTGAGTCGGCATCCAAGCAGGTGGAAAGTTAAGCTTAAAATATTGGTTTGATGATTGATATTCGTAGCTTACATCTTTCAACTTATCTAAAGATATCCAGTCATTCGCATCGCCACTAAACCCCAAAGTTAAAACATCTTGATTAGTTAAAGTAGTCTCATTGTTGTTTAATAGCTCTTGAGGAATTTGAATTTCCAAATCATTTATTAGCTTGCTTTTTTGTATAAAGTACTCATCATTTTTAACAATAACGGGCACAACTTGCTGAACTGAATATTGGTTTACCACCAAATCTAGATACAGTTTAAACAGTTGATTAATTTCGTTAATATCTTTTGGTGGTGGAGGTAAATCGCCAGCCAAAGCAATATTTGGAATATTTAAGCATCCACCCGACAACAAAATTAGTAAAATACTTTTGCATAAATTATTATGCCGAAGGATCATGTTGGATCCTCCATTTTAGTGATTTCGATCAACTCTTGTTTTATGCCTGAGCTATCAACACCATAAATTTTAGAAGTTTTTAATAACTCATTTGCAGTCGACTTATCGATAGCAAACTTTACGGTACTATTCGATAAAACATAGCCAAAAGCAGCTTTCCCTAAAGAAATATCATTGCCAGTTTTTGAAGTTTTAAGCGCCGAAAGACGTGCAAATTTTTGGCCATTGTTTTTCAGATATAGCTCAGACTGGCCTTGGTCATTATTGCGGACTGACCACTGTAAAACGGGTTTAGCCAAAGGATTTTTTGCATTGGCTTTTTGGCTTTCTTCAGTTAAACCACTACCAATACCCTTTCCATAGGCAAATAATGGAATTGAGTAACGCATTTGGAAACTCACTTTAGAAGCGTCTTGCTCGTTTCCATCAGCAAGACGAATCGGCAATTCATCTACAATCAAACGATATGACTGTTCTTTGCCATCTGGCAAATTAGTGCTTTTAGTTAAACGAAGCATATGCTTCTCGCCTGCTTTAATTTTAGCTACAGGCGGGCTGGGTATAATGTCTGATTGCTCACTATAATTATCTTTTAAGCCATCTTGATTCCATTTGAATACCCGAATTTGCACCATCGCATCGGTCTTGCCTGTGTTTTGAAGCCAAACTGCGGTCGCTTTTTCATTGGCTTCTATTTTTGGATAAATGGGCCAAATTAAAAAAGTCGCTTGCGCCATCACAGGTGTCACAAGTGATAATGTACTTGCAAATAAAAAAGATTTTAAAATGCTATTTTTAATAAATGCAGAGTTATTCATACAAATCACCATGTAATCATTATTGAAACAGTATCTTTATAAATTCCGGCAGGATGTGATTCATTATTATTTCCCAAATCAACCACACCATATATTTCAAAATTTACAAGACGGTTTGTTGGAGTAGTTGTAGGTAATAAATATTTATTACCTACAATATATTCAGTTGTTAAATTACTTGAGTTATATAACTTATAAGATAAATAATTAGATGATGAGTTTTTCATACGTCTAATATTGCTATCAAGATTTTCACCACCATCAATAGAAATACTCACCGGTAAATTTTCAGTACAACGTATATTCCATGAGTCTTTACTATTTATAATATTTGAAACTACTTTATCTTTTGATAAAGCTGAGTATTGACCAAAATTAATACTTTGCTCAATATTATCTATTGAACATCCATTTTCAATTTTAGCTTGAACTTTGAAGCTTGAACTTAATTGAGGATCTGCTGCGTAGATACACTGACTAACTGACAGCAATAATATTGCTTTCAAACAAAAGTATTTCATTTTCTTAAAACTCAATCGTAATCGGCACTATATCTGTATATTCACCCTTAGATATACGACTACCATCATGGGTGGCTTGGCCATAAATATCGATATTTTTCTTAGTATTCAAATCATTAAGAATAAAAACATCGTTTGCTCTAACAACTTGCTTGTTTAAACCATAGAGCAAGTTATAAGCAATAAAATCTCTACCATTACTTAGAGCATGATAATAATTTTGTGAAAAATTAGTGGGAACTTGACTGTCATTATTTCCAGCTCCAAAAGTTATTTTTAAAGTTGAAATACCAGAGCATTCAATCTGTAGACCTGAGTTTCCATTATTAATTAAGCTTGACTCTAATATTCCATTAAAACCGGTCGTAGCATCTCCAAAATCAATAGTTCCTAAGTCCAAGTTTGTAGAATTATTTTCAACAATTTTATTATTAATAGAACAAGAAGGTAAAAGTTCAATTTGCGTTGTTAGTTTTGCTCCAATTTGTCCAGCATTTACTGAAGTAAATAATGAGTATAAAATTATAAATACTGAACTACGATTAAATATCATTTCCCCTCCATCTTAAACAGGTTTACTTATATTGAAGTAAACCTGCTACTCAATTAATTATTTCTTTTTTATTTTTAGAAATTTACTGTGACTAATAGAGTATCTTTATAATCACCTTGCGCTTTTGCTGTGCCAGTATTTGGAGCAATTGCACCGAAAATTGGAACGGCTGTTGCTTGACCGCTTACAGTGCTAAATTGTTGTGGTTGATTCACAACATAAAGGTTAGTACGTGCAGCATCACGGTAAACGTTATATGCAACTACATCGGCAGAAGCTGTATTTTTCAAAGTACGATCAGTACGCTCACCACCATCAATTGCAACTGTAAAATCAACAGGATCTGTGCCATCACAAGTCACAGAAATGTTGCCACCTGTTGCTGCTGAAGCAACCTCAGCTGTTAATACGTTGTTCCAAGTGCCAGAAGTTTTACCAAAATCTAAAGTACCAAACTTGTTCATATTCCCTTCAGTTTGACTACCACCTACAGTACAGCCTGTTGAGATATTTAATTTAACATCAACTTGTCCAGTAACAGCCGCTTGAGTATTTACTGCATAACCAGCAACTATTAATGCTGCAAGAAGTGATTTCTGAATGTTTTTCATATTCATAACCTACATATATAATGATTAGATTTGTAGAACAAAATGAATCAAACTCGATAAATAAAATGCGAACAATTTGTTTTACATATAAAACAAACTACCCTTTACTATTGTGTGATTCTTTTCACAATTTAATAACAATTATTTAACTTGTATACACATATTACAAAAAGACTATGTTGATTTATTTAAACTACATTTCTTATTGTCTCTAAAAATAGCCAATTAAATACCCACCCCTACTTTATAAAATCAAGGGAAATATCTATAAAATTAATATCAACAATCATATAAAAATTAGTCAATATTTATTCAAATACAATTATTTATAATTCATCCAAATTCCACATTTAACCCCCACCATTTAAATAGGTCAGTTGACCTACTTAAACCAGAACTAAACAAAATAAAATAAGTCACCCGACCTATTTTTTTGGTTTTAATTAAGTCAATTGACCTATATTAAAAAAACAATAGGTCATATGACCTAATTTTAGTTTAATAGAATTTAAATATTTTATTTATATTTTTCTAATTTCATGGTTTAGAATGCCTTTTTTTAAATAGTACTTACAGGCTGGATAATGATCAAAATTGATACCTTTGATACTATACAAATTAAGAAGTCCTTTACCACACTAAAAGGACAAGAAAGAATAAAGCAAATCTTAAAAAATGCTGAAATAGTTTTTCTAACCAAAGGTTATTCTGGCTTTAGTATGAGAGGAGTTGCCACACAATCAAATATTAGTTTAAGTACCTTGCAACATTATTTTCCCAATAAAGATATTTTATTACAGGCTTTACTTAATAAACTCACTTGTGACTACATACAAAGAATTGAAATTTTAATCAACTTAAATGCGAATGAACCACCTTTACATCGGTTTATGAATATTATTACCAATATAATATATGAAATAGAACAACCGATTATTACCAATACATTTAAGGAGTTTTTTTCAATTTCAGATCATTTACCTTATGTATATGAATCATTGTCAACTATACAAAAGTATAATCTTGAACTTATATATAAGATTATTCTACCCATTCATAATGAAATATCATCAGAAGAATATAAAGAAAGAGCCATTATTATAATTACACAACTCAATGGATATTTAGTTCAGCATTCGAACAAGAATACAGATGAATGTTATAAAGAATTTCTAAGAAATATAGTTTTAAAAAATATATCAAGATTAGTGAGTGAACCATAAGATTAAAAACATAGGAGTCATTTCTCCTATGTTTTTAATATAAAATCAGAATATAATATTTCGATCACTTGCTACGTTACTTAAAAAAAACAATAAAAATGATTAAAAAACAGACTATAATTATTTTTAGTTGAACAATAAATTAAATAGAAAGATAATAACTTTAGTAATGAAAATTTAACTTTTTTAAATTTTAGAGAACTTTAATGAATAATGCTAAAGCATTAAAACTTATAAACTTTGTGTTAGCCTTCCTGTGGATATATCAGGGACTTGTCCCTAAAATAATTTTTATTAATGCTGATGAAATTTTTGTGTGGCAATCAATAGGTCTTTCTTTTGAATATGCAAAACTTGCAGGCCGTGCAAGTGGTTTAGGCGAAATTATTTTTGGTTTATTGTTTGTATTTATAAACCAAAAATATATTCACTATTTAAGTATTTTGGGGTTGTTGGGTCTATTGCTTTTAATTGGTTTTCTCATACCTTCAACGCTGATCTCACCTTACAACCCTATCGTCATGAATATTTCGATGATAAGTTTATCCGTCATCTATCTGCTTTTATTAAAAGAGCAAACGACTTATTTGCATAAAACTGCTCAATAACGGCCTAAATTTTTTAAAATTATATAGAGATTTCAATGAGTTTATCAAACCGTGAAGTTGGATGTGTGGTGATTACTGGAGGCACTAAGGGTATTGGTTTAGCACTCGCCCACGCGTTTTTAGAGCTTGGATGTTCGGTTGTGATCGCTGGCCGCAACTTAGAGTCTCTTAACCATGCACTTAGTTATTTAAAAACTCATTTCAATAAAGAAAAGTTCACTGGCCTATGCTGTGATGTCACACAAATATCAGATTTACAAAACCTATGGGATGTTGCCATACAGCATTTTGCTCAAGTAAATGTATGGATTAATAATGCAGGAAGCTGCCACCCTACCAAGGACTTTGTTGACCTTCAATCCGATGAATTAAACGCAGCCATTTCTACCAATATTTTAGGCACAATGCTTGGTTCTCAAGTCGCTTTAAAAGGCATGCTCAAACAAGGTCATGGTCAAATCTTCAATATGGAAGGTTGGGGAAGCAACGGCGAATGGAGTGCTGGCATGACTGCCTACGCTACAACTAAAAGAGCGGTAAGTTATTTTAGTAAAGCACTTTATAAAGAGACTAAGTCGACCTCTATTTTAACTGGTACTCTCAGCCCAGGCATGGTGGCAACCGACTTGTTAGTTTCGTCTTGGACAAATGGTAACGTACAAAACTGGAAAAAGATGAAACGCTTATTTTTCTTTGTGATTGACCCACCTGAGGTGGTTTGTGCGTATTTAGCAAAACAAATTCTTCAAAACAAAAAAACCAACCGACGCATCGCATGGATGACGCCTTGGAAGCTTTTCCTTAGATTTTTACAGCCGTATTACTGGCGCAGAAACCCGGTTAAAGGCACGGCGTTAGAACATCTCTAGATGGGTTTAATATGATTAACCAACTCACTTGATTAAATGATGGTTTGATTGGTAAACCCAGAGAATTTAGCAGTTAGCTACTCTTTCCTCTAGAAAAGCCTCAGTAAAAGTACTTCTAAGAAGACTTATTACTGAGGCTTATAATTAATCAATACTTTCATTCTCTGAGACATTATCTTTATTTAAAATCTGTCCTTCTCGTTTTGGTCGAATCAATGGTGCAGTTGGTCTAGGGTGATGAGTATGGGTGTATTGCATACCCACTCCCGCATTTACATCATCTGCTGCAATTTCAGTTTCAAAACGCTCATTATCCAAATCTCGAATTTCTTCGGTAATTCTTTCTACTTCGTCTTCATCTACACCAAGCTCTTGCAAAATAACGCCACCAAACTTAATTGCTGACTCGAACGTTTCACGGATCATAAAGTCCACTTTTTGTTTGACTAAATGCAATGAATGCTCACGGTCATATGAGCGTACTAATAATTTCGCCAAAGGAAATTCGTGGGTCACGAGTTCTACGATTCTATTGGTTGTGTCCTTACTATCTACACAAACCACTATCGCTTGTGCAGTTGCAGCGCCAGAAGCATGTAAAATATCGAGGCGGCAACCATCGCCATAATAAATTTTAAAACCAAACTTTTCGGCGTTTCGAATCATGTCAGTATTATTATCAATAATGGTGACATCTACGCCTCTTGCCAACAGTAATTGACTAGTTACCTGCCCAAAGCGCCCGAAACCAATCATTAAAACACTACCGCTTAGCCCATCCGCAATATTAATGTTTTCCAATGAAACCGTTTCTTTAGCTTGAGTAAACCGTTTAAAAATAATACCCACTATTGGAGTTAATACCATTGAAAGTACAACAATAGCAGTAAGGTTAGATTTAACGGTACTATCAATAACTTGAGCACTTAATGCAGCAGAGAAAAGTACAAAAGCAAACTCGCCACCTTGTGCCATAAGTAAAGCGCGATCTAAGGCTTCAGTATGAGGGCTTTTCGTTAATCGAGCGACTATATAAATCATGAGTGCTTTGGCAAACATTAGGGCAATTACACCACTCACAATGAGCTGCCAGTTTTGAGCAACTACGGATAAGTCCAGTGACATACCAACCCCAAGGAAAAACAGACCCAGTAAAATTCCTCGGAATGGTTCAATATCGGCTTCAATTTGATGTCTAAACGTTGATTCAGATAGAAGTACACCCGCTAAGAAAGCGCCCATTGCCATTGTCAAACCACTGACTTGCATGAGCAATGCGGCACCCAACACAACCAATAATGCAGCGGCTGTCATGACTTCTCGGGCTTTTGCAGCAGCCAAGAGTCTAAATAATGGATTAAGTAACCAATAGCCTGCCGCAATAAGTCCCGCAATTGCTAATAAACCAATTCCAATGTTTTCTAAACGTGCCGATGTACTTTCGACCACATGATTTGGTGCCATAAAAGCAACAATAGCCAGCAATGGCACAATCAATAAGTCTTCAAATAATAATATGGCTACAATTTTTTGACCGCGGGGTTGCGTCAAGTCACCTCGATCGCCCAATAACTGCATGACTATGGCAGTCGACGTTAATACAAACCCTGCTGCACCAATAAATGCCACTTGCCACGTAAAACCAAATAATAGTCCTACCCCAGTCAAAGCCAGTGCACAAATGATGATCTGTAGCGTACCAAGACCAAAAATTTCGCGCCTTAAGCTCCACAAATGTGATGGCTGCATTTCCAAACCAATCACAAACAGGTACATCACAATTCCTAACTCGGCAATATGCAGAATTGCAGTGGAATCTTGAAAAAAAGCAAAACCAAATGGACCAATAATTAAGCCCGCAATTAAATAACCTAATACCGAACCCAAACCAATACGTTTGAAAATAGGGACTGCGATTACAGCCGCTGCCAATAAAACCACTGGGGCAACCAGACTCATTGAATGTGCTTCTTCGCTCATACATTTCTCATTTTATTTATTTGCAATTCATTCTATGTGAAAAAGAGGTTTAGGGGCGATGCTTAGTGATGAGAAAACGTACCCATAAAAAAAAGCCCTTACGGGCTTTTCTAATTAAGCAATAAATTTCAACATAAGCTGAATCACTGTTGCATTAATTAAGTCGACAAAGAAAGCACCACATAGTGGAACAATCAAAAATGCCTTATGCGAAGGACCATACATGTTAGTAATAGCTTGCATGTTTGCAACAGCAGTTGGCGTTGCACCCATACCAAAACCACAATGGCCTGCTGCTAAAACTGCCGCATCATAGTTTTTACCCATTACTCGGAAAGTCACGAAAGCTGCATATAAAGCCATGGTCAGTGTTTGTGCACCTAAAATAACCACAAGCGGACCAGCTAAGTCGGCAAGTTGCCAAAGCTTTAATGAAAGCAATGCCATTGCTAAATAAAGAGATAAAGAAGCATTACCAAAAACATCAATCGCACGGTCGAAAATATCAATTTTCAACACGCTTTCTAAAATGTTTCTTAAAATTACGCCGCCACCAAGTGCCCAAACGAAGGTTGGCAACTCAAACCATGTTCCCTTACTAAAGCCTGTCATAAATTCAGCAAACGCTAAACAGGCTGCAAACATACCCAATGTAGTAATTGCATTATCGGCTGTAATTAAACGAACTTGATGCGGATTTTCAAACGGCGCGAGATCATCCGAATTTTGTTCAACATGCGTATCACGATTTTGAATTTCCGCATTGGTTTTTGCTTGAGCTAAGCCATAACGATTAATCAGCAATTTAGCTAGTGGACCACCAATCACGCCACCAATGATCAAACCAAAAGTAGCGCTCGCCATACCTAGCGCTAATGCACCTTGTATACCATGCTGAGTTTCTAAAATTTCACCCCATGCACCTGCTGTACCGTGACCACCCGTTAAAGTAATTGAACCTGCAATCAAACCAATAAGTGGGTCTAAACCCAACAAGGTGGCGAGGCTCATACCAACAGCATCTTGTACAACAATAAATGAAGCGACACATATTAAGAAGATAACTAAAGCAGTACCGCCCTCTTTAAGCTTCATGAAATTGGCACTTAAACCAATTGAAGCAAAGAACACGAGCATAAAGCTGGTTTGCAACTCACTACTAAAAACAACGCTATATCCCCACAATGTGTGGACAAGTAAAGACACTACAGCAGCAACCAAACCACCAGCTACAGGTTCGGGGATATTGTAACGTTTTAAAAAATCAATCCGATTGACAAGAAAGCGGCCCAACAGTAGAACGATGACCGCCGAAATTAGTGTATAAAAACCATTAAAAACAAATTCCATATATACTACTTTCTAATTACATTTCTAATCGATTGTAAAATAATTATATTTTATTTTTTCATATGTAAAAAAAACACAAATAAACTTTACAAAATTACCCTAGCAATGTGTTTTTCACTATTCTTAAAAATAGCTTAAAATTTTTAATAATTTAGAAAAATTTATCTGAAAATTATTATTAATTTATTAATATCAAAAACTTATATTAAAAAATTCATATTTTTATAGTATTTGTGACTTGATATCTTAAGCAAAAAATACTGTCTTTTAAGTCACTGAACTCCCCTATTTTTATCGTTAATATGCCTCAAAACCAGCTCGTTATTGCTCTGGGCAACATCTTTACAGGTTTTATATTCAATGAGTTTATTGCTTAAAGTTCGTCAGAATGTGCCGCAGGTGCAATCGCTTAAAACATCTCTTAAAAAACATGCTGGTCAGAAACTACCGCACATGCTAGCCAATGCATCAGATCTGTTTTTTAGAGGCCAGCAAATTGCCTTGTCAGGAAAAACACCTTTTGATGTGATTTATAAGCATGAAATTATGAGCTTACGTCACTATAGAAATGAGGCTGAAGTTCCTACGCATAAACACCGCGTCCCCTTAGTGATTGTTCCGCCATTGGCAGTCAACATGCTCATTTACGATTTATTCCCTACACGCAGCCTTATTCGTTACTTTTTGGCTCAAGGTTTTGATGTTTATTTAATAGACTGGGGTGTACCAACACTACATCAGGCAAAATATAATTTTGGTACTTATGTAAAAGTTTTTATGCCTGAACTTTTAAAGCAAGTTCGTGCACATAGTGGACAACAGCAGCTTTCATTACATGGCTGGAGTTTGGGCGGGGCACTTTCACTCTGCTATACCGCGTTATTTAAAGATAAAGATATTAAAAATCTGATTATTCTTGCTTCACCGATCGACACTCACAAAGCAGGCTATATGGGCAAACTCTATGGAAGCCTAACCAAACCTGCCGAATGGATTCGCAAACACACACCTTTTCGTATTCGCCAACATGTACCAAGTAAAGTGTTCCATATACATGGCTGGCAAAACACTCTAGGTTTTAAATTAACTGACCCGATTGGCAACTTAAAAACCTATTGGCAACTTTTTAAAAATTTAGATAACCGAGAATTTATAGTAGACCACGCTACCTCGAGTTCATTTATAGATAACATGCTGGCTTATCCAGGCGGCGTTATGCGAGACATTATTCTTCGTTTCTGGATAGATAATGAACTTTCAACGGGCGTAGTTAAATTTGGTGAACTCACTGCCAATCTTAAAGATATTGAATGCTCTGTGTTAGCTGTGGGTGGTAGTACCGATATTATTGTGACCAGTGATGCTGTGAAGCCACTTATGGATTTAATTAGCAGCCAAGATAAAACGTTTAAAGTTGTCTCAGGTGGTCATATGGGTATAGTTTCCGGCAGCCAAGCACCTACTTCTGTTTGGCCAGAAATAAATAGCTGGTTAGCTACACGTTCAAATTAATTTATCCGTACATCAACACCGGTGTAGTCAATCAAATCTACACTGGTGAATATCAAATTTTGCAAAATTAATCTTTTTAATCACATTTATATTTCAATATATTTTATTCCAAAATTTTAAACCACCTTTATATTTTAAATATATAAATCTAAAAAAAGATAATATTACTTAGTGTCATAAAGTTATCACAAACACAAAAATCATAAAATTTATTTATAAAAATTTTATTTTAAAAATAAAATATTTTATCAAACGTTAAAAAATAATTAATCAAAAAACCACACAGCAAGTTAATGCTTTTCTTTTAGAATGATTACCTTCTTAAAGGGGATGTTACTTTTTGTTATTTTTGTAAAGCTTACATCAATAAAATTTTGCAATAAATATTTGAAAAAAAAGTATTTAAAAAAATTAAGCTTTGTAAAATTTGATCATTATTTAAACAAATGTAGGCAATGTCTCACAAACATGTAAGCTAAAGCTTACAACACAAGCGATTGTTTTTCCTATAATTAATTTCAGTACATATAAGCACTCTTTACTATTAAATAGAAAGCTGAATATTAATAAAGAGATCTGGAGAAAATGATAAAGTCATCTTTATTAATATAAAAACTCTCAATAATAGAAAAAGAATCTCAAAAATTAATATGTACTATCTTTCCTCTGGAAACAGAGGAAAGATACCTTTTAATTCTTCAGATAGGATATAGAAAATGTTTATCGCAAAAAATATATTTGTATATTTACTATCAATGTTGGCTTTATGCTTAATGATTATTCTTTTTAACTATCTCGGAATGAATGAAACCTTAAACCTACTCATTTCTTCGGCTCTGTTTGGAATATTTATTACGTGGTATTACAAAGGTAGCGGTCTATGTATTGCTCTATTTAGTTTTTTCTATTGGGCAATGTTTGTGATTAGTCAAAGTTTAGAAGTGATATGGATGCTCGCGACTTCGGTTATTGTTTATCTCGTAATGACGAAACTAGTACCTAAGCTCAAGAACATTCATATCGGTATCGCATCTAATAGTTAAAATGGGTTTACTCCCCGATTGACCATTCCAACTTTCTTATCTGTATTAACCTTAGTTTGCTCTGCAACTAACAATTCATTTAAAAAGTTTTTGAGATTTTGTTGGTCTAGCGAAATTGGGTTAAAGGTATTTTCTCCCATCTTAAGAAAGAAAGCCTCAATATTTGTATTACGTTGTACATATTTCATTGACCAACGTTGAAAAGCGTTTTGGTCGATGGAATATGTGCATAACCATTTAACATTGTAGTGTCTTTCATCTTTTTGGATCTTTTCAAATAATTGCTCTACCACCTCTTGTTCGCCTTCTAAACATTGAAAAAATGCATTATCGGCATAATAAAGTACCCCACAAATCTCGTTTAAATCATTGAAATCACGAGCTTCAGTCAGGATATCACGCAAATCTTGTAGCAAATCTTCATTTTTTTCGTTTCGTTGGCTGGCATAACACAGTCGAACGTTCATAAGACTTCCGTGAAATATAAAATTTCATTACTAATTGAATTTTCAAATTAACACACCTTTCTTAGAATTACTTTATATTTTTTTCTTATAAAAATCATAATCTTAGGTATTTTTATAAAAAGCCCAAATTTCGCTCAAACTCCCAAGACTAAAAAATGTATTAAATCCCTAGTACTAGATTTTTTGTTTTTCGTGCTAAATATAGAGTACGGTTGTTGAGTTGTTTGAACATTACAAGTCGCAGTTTGGTTATTTTTTAATAAAAAAAACCACATCGGGTGATGTGGCAAAAGATGTAACGCAATGAACACTAAAACAATCGGTGTAACAGAGGATATATATTAAGAATAAAAAGCAATTATTAAAATAAACTTAATAAAATTATCATAATTAAAGATTTTCTAAAAAAATTGATAAACCTTGAGGTGCCCTGCCTTCCAAGCGACTGCTGGTCGTTACACGCACTAAATTACTCCAAGTAATATTGCAGCAATGTCTGGTCAGTTTCTCAATCAGTGAAACATCCTCATGACATGGGATCGACTCAAAACCACCCACTTGCATATAAGCAGCAGCACTAAAACTTAAATTTGCACCATGAATATGATGATGATCCATACAATCTTGATAATGTGACAAATACTTTTTTTGTTTTTGAGCCGATAAATGACTCAAATCATCTAAAGTGACAATACCGCAAATTGCATCGGTAGGTTGATGTCGAATTTGACAACTTAACCAGTCTGAACTAACTATAGTGTCGGCATCTGTACAGGCAATCCAGCTTGCTCCATTTTGAATAAGTTGGCGAATACCCAAATCCCGGGCCTTGCCAACGCATTCATAATCACATTCAATCCAATTTACTCCGTAACGCTGTACAATTAAACGCGACATATCTGTACAGCTATCTAGTACAACCATGACCTCGATTTGTTCATGTGGAACTCTTTCGATGGCAACCTGAATCGAGTGTAAACAGGCAGATAAATATTGCTCTTCGTTATGCGCTGGAACTACCACACCTATTTTCATCGTAATTGTTCTCGCTGAGCTATGGATGATGTGCTAACCGTCCAAACATCAACCATAAAATCTGGATCGTTTAGGCTTAAATAGTGATGAAATGGAAAATATTGCTGAAAGCTTTGGTGAACTTGCTGAGCATTCAATTCAAAATCTTGAATATCGTGTCGCCAATGGCAACACAAAATTTCCCCTTCTGGCTTTAGTGCATGCTTTAATTTTTTAATAAACTCATCTAACTCATCACATGTGAGGTAATACGCCACTTCACTAATCACGATCAGGTCAAACTTTTGTTCGTACAACTCTTCAGGGATTTTTCTATTTTCTACAGTTACATGTTCAAATGATTGTAAGCGCTGAGTCGCTAAATGAACGGCGTGTTCAGATACATCAATACATAAAAGATGAGCCGCACGTTTTGCCAAATGAACACTTAAATGCCCATTTGAACAGCCAATTTCTAAAACATTTTGATAGTGTGGTCGTGTTAATAATGCAAGACAGATTTGTCTTTTACGGGCTTCATACCAGTGATAATCATAGCCCCACGGATCATTATTAGTACGATACAACTCCTCAAAATACATACGAGAATGAGTCACTCAGATATACCTCATAAGGCATTAAAAGCCGGCTAATTGCACTTGAAGATAAAACGGCGGAATTGCCTGTGCTTTCATCGGCTTCAATTTGGGTTTTAAATTGCATAAGCGCTTGATGTTTTTTAATTAACTGATTTTCCGTTAGGGCATAAGCTTTTGCTTTGGACCAATCAATCCGTGGGTCTAAAGGCTCTGCCCAATGCCATGCCCAAATCAATACATGTAGACAGAGTAACTGATGAGCTTTTGCAAAGGCCTGTACCGTTTTTCCGACGGCTTCGTGGTCGGGATGACCATCAAATTCATAGCTACAAACTAAAATATCTTCGGGCTGAACGATTCTGCTGAGCGCTTGATTCAACTGACGAGTCTGCAAATGAATCTGACCATCCATAAGATTTAAAGCTATTCGTTCAGAATGATCTGACACACCTAGACTATCCAAAGCAGCTAAAGTTTCTTGTGGTCGTAAATTGTTTAATTGGTCTGGGCTGTATTTTGTTGAGTGCGGATGGCTTTGCGTGCCATTACTGACCGCCACAATAATAATGTGGCAGTTTTCTTTGACTAGCTGTTGCATTAAACCACCACAACCCAGCACTTCGTCATCAGGATGCGGCGCAACAATCACAACTCGTTTAGATTGAAATAACTGTAAATTCAGCCCATCTAAAGGCTGCTTTTTAAATGCCTCTAGCCATCTGAACTTCGGTGTCCCTTCACCTGAAATCACGCGGTCCTCGACCAAGGGATGCTTTACAGTTCCCATAAGCTTTTCTCCGACAAACAGAGTTCTGCAATAGACTCATAGTCAAAAGCTGCATGGCTCTGTCGAATAAAGACGGGCAAATCAGCAATGAGCTGAGAAAATATAGCTTCTTCACAATAAGGCCTTGCGCCTAAAGCTTTACCAACGATTTGAATAACACTCTGGCAGCATTGTTCTGTTTGGGCACGTAATATACGGATTTCACGCTCATGGCTGAGCATAGGCTCATCATCTATAAGCTTGGCAATATATTGAAAATACTGTTTGGTTACAGAAAGCTGTTGAGCTAGCTCTCCTAAATACATTTTTTTAAATGCGTTTGGATTAAGTTTGCAGCTTTCATGTAGAAAGCTAACTAAACGTACCGCCGCACCATACCAACACGCAGCGACACCAGCGGCACCATGCCAAAATCCGGGGCGTTCCAAATAGCGATTTGGCTGACTTATAACCGTAACGGGAGTATTGTCAAAATGTACTTGGGCTGTTTGAGTTCCCCGCATGCCGACTGCTTGCCAGTGGCTGAGGTCAACCTGAACCGAAGGATGAGCCAATTCAACAATACAAAGCTGTGCTTGACCTTGTTTGTCCCTATAGCTCATTAAGGCTTTTTGAATAAACTCAGCACCTGAACACCAAGTTTTGATACCGCTACAGTGATTGTTCTCTACTTGTATGGGTACAGGCCCACCCTCTGCTGCCCATACTGCCCAAGTCTGGTTGTCTATTTCAGCTTGATAACCCAGTTCATTTAAAATACTTAAAGCATCACAATGCGACTCAAATAATTTAGCAAGACTTAAGTCGTACCCTGCAATTTGAGCAAACATTTGCCACCGCTGATAGGTTTGACCTGATGCGGGATAGGGTAAATTTTTAGCCAAATCTACCAATTTGTAGAGTAAATCTTGGCGTAGCTGACTTTTGTTTTCAGCATGAGTATCTTCAAACTCATTCAACATACTCAAGATTTTCATATTTATAGATATTTTAATATTCATTACAAATAATTATTCAAAAGTATTCACTTAAACATATCGAAATAATTCTGTTTATTTAAAGATATAAAATGTAATAAAAAGATATTTTATACAATCTTTATTAAATGAATATTTCTTTTTATTTCATTGTTATTTAACTATATCGCTTAAGTGAAAATATAAAATAATCATGTAAGGTTTATTAAAAAACAAAGATTTCTCCGATTTTATCCAGTAATTTAGTTTCTACGGTTTTTCTATTTCCAAAGAAGAGGTCAAAAAATGAATACTTTAAATATTAATGATATTAAAAAACATGCCGACGTTATTGCTTCTTGTGGCACAAAAGTAGGAACTGTCGATCACCTTGAAGGTGAAAACCAGTTAAAACTTACTCGTGATGAAAACGATCAACACCACCTTATTCCAACATCTTGGATTGGTGAGGTAAAAGATGATCAAGTGATTTTAAATAAAAATTCACAAGAAGTTAAAGAAAACTGGCAAGCGATTTAAGTCTTTGGCAGAGTTATTTTATAACTCTGCCGCCTATTTAAAATATAAATAACAACTAAAATAAAAATATCAGACTTAAAAAATAAAAAGCTCCTTTTTCATTAAGGAGCTTTTTATTTATAGCATTAAAATTTTATTTAATATTTTTATAAATTACTCTGATTTATGGCAACCGAGCTAGTTACTTTACGCTTTCGGGTCACAACCAATCCGCAAACCACCACAGCCAAAGTCACACCTAAAGATAAAGTTGTTTCATAACTATATGCAGGTGATAAGAACATATAAGCGAGCACACTTAAAATAATGATAATCACAAACCAAGTCAGCCATGGAAATAACCACATTTTAAATGGAACTTCCGCTCCAACTGTCTCTAGCTTATATCTTAAACGTAACTGTGAGAACGCAATAACCAAGTACACCAGCAACGCAATTGACCCTGTACTTGAGAGCAATAAGCTAAATACTTTTCCTGGAAATACATAGTTAATAACACAGCACACTAAACCAATAAAAGTTGAGGAAAACACCGCAATTGCTGGTACACCCGCATAATTCACTTTAGTGACTGCCTGCGGTGCTTCATTGCGTGTTCCTAAGCGGAATAACATACGAGAAGACGTATAAATTGCAGCATTCATACAGCTTGCCACGGCGATAAACACAACCGTATCAATAATAAGTTTAGTACCCGGTACGTTTAAGCTCATTAAAACGTATTGGAATGTCCCGTACTTCTGTAAGTCCGGTGAACGCCAATCGACAAGTGAAACGGCAATAAACATTGAGACCACAAAGAAAAGAATAATACGGTACAGCACCAAATTGGTGGCACGTCTAATTTTCTGTTTAGGGTTGGATGACTCTGCCGCGGCAATCGAGACAATTTCCACCCCAAAAAATGAAAACGCCGTAATTAAGATGGCAGATAAAATACCTCCCATACCGTGCGGCATAAAACCAGCATTGTTATATAAATTGGCAACACCGCTAACATTTTTAGCTAAAGGCCAAATGCCAGAAATTGCCAAAATACCAATAATAATGAAGCCAATAATGGCAACGACTTTGACTAAAGAAAACCAGAACTCAAACTCGCCAAAACTTTTGGTACTAAAAAAGTTGGCCAAGCTTAAGAACACAATAAAGCAAAATGCATAAATAGAAACTGAAACGCCCGGAAACCACGAATGTAAAATTTCAGCACCTGCAATGGCTTCTACAGGAATCGCAAGTACCCAAAACCACCAATATAACCAACCTATTGTAAAGCCTGCCCACGGGCCAATTGCTTTACGGGCATAGGTAGAAAATGAACCAGTGTCTGGCTCTAAAACGGCCATTTCACCTAACATGCGCATCACCAGAAATACCATAATGCTGGTAATCAGGTATGCAAGAATGACCGCAGGGCCTGCTTTGGCAATTGCCGAAGATGAACCGACAAATAAACCTGCGCCAATAACACCGCCAATACTAATCATTGTGATATGGCGATTTGAAAGTCCTTCGCCTAATTTTTTTGTTGTATCATTATTCATATTTCATTCCTTAAAAATATATCCATAAAAACAATCTATTACATGTCAAAATCCTACAGTTATGAAAAAAGGGAAAACTGCTGTTTTCCCTGATAGTAAAAATTAATTTAAAGTTGGCATTGAGAACTGTTTTGCTTCACGGACTTGAGCCGATGGCCAACGTTGAGTAATGGTTTTACGGCGTGTGTAGAAACGGACACCATCTGGACCATACGCATGTAAATCACCAAACAACGAACGTTTCCAACCACCAAAGCTATGGTAAGCCACAGGTACTGGTAAAGGTACATTAATACCCACCATACCAACTTGAATGTGACTGCTAAAATAGCGAGCTGCCTCACCGTCACGGGTATAGATACAAGTACCATTGCCATATTCATGGTCATTAATGAGTTGCATGGCTTCTTGCATGCTATTCACACGCATAACTTGCAGTACAGGACCAAAAATTTCTTGTTGGTAGCTGGTCATGTTTGGTGTGACTTGATCAATTAAAGTTGGCCCAACAAAGAAACCTTTTTCGTAACCTGTCGGTTTTGCATCACGACCATCTACCACAATTTTTGCGCCTTGCTGCTCTGCACTTTGAATATAGGCTTGTACTTTGTCTTTATGTGCTTGGGTAATAAGCGGCCCAAAGTCATTGCTTGCATCTGCATAGTTGCCGAACTTCAATTTTTTCATTTCTTGAGTCAGCTTATCAATCACAACATCGGCAACTTCATCGCCAATGGCAACCGCAACCGAAAGTGCCATACAACGTTCGCCCGAAGAACCAAAAGCTGCACCTAACAATGAAGTGACTACGTTATCAATATCAGCATCAGGCATAATGATCGCATGATTTTTTGCACCGCCTAATGCTTGGCAACGTTTACCTGTTGAAGTTGCTGTGCGGTAAATATATTCAGCAATTGGCGTCGAACCCACAAAACTGACTGCCTGAATGCGAGGATGATGCAATAAGGCATCTACCGCTTCTTTATCACCATTCACCACGTTAAACACGCCGTCAGGTAAACCCGCTTGTTTTAATAGTTCTGCAAGGTATAAAACCACAGAAGGCGCTTTTTCAGAAGGTTTTAAAATAAAGCAGTTACCGCAAACCAGTGCCATTGGGAACATCCATAAAGCCACCATGGCTGGGAAGTTAAATGGCGTAATGCCAGCTACAACGCCTAACGGTTGGAACTCGCTCCATGAGTCGATATCTGGACCGACATTTTTTGAAAACTCCCCTTTTAAAAGCTCTGGTGCGCCGCAAGCATATTCAACGTTTTCTATACCGCGTTGCAATTCGCCTTGAGCATCATGAGAAATTTTGCCGTGCTCTTGCCCAATCAAAGCGCAAATCTTTTCGGCATTTTGCTCTAATAATTGTTTGAACTTGAACATGACACGTGCACGTTTAATGACTGGTGTATCACGCCATGCAGGAAATGCTTGCTCGGCCGCCTGAACGGCTTCATTTACCGTTTGAGCATCTGCAATTTCGACTTCTTTACTAATTTCACCCGTCGCAGGATTGTAAACTGGCTGTTTTCTTGCCGTTTTAGATACAATTCTTCCTTGAATGAAATGCCCTAGCACTTTTTTGGCTTGTTCACTATGCGTACTATTTTCAGTTGAAACTTCGTCATAGCTAAAATCTTCTAGGCCATTTGTCATTGTTGTTACTCCTTACTACAATTAATTTTCAGATCAAACTGTATTTTTCATTTGGTTTCTAAAGAGCATCTATTACCGTTATAGATGCTCATGAAATGTCTCTAAGCCTTATTTCACTTGATAAAGCGCATCGCCCACGGCATTCATTAAGCGGTCAATATCAGCCTCAGTGCTGTTAAACATTGGACCGAACTGAAGCGTGTCACCCCCAAAGCGAACATAGAAACCTTCTTTCCAGAGTTTCATACCAAGCTCAAAACCTCGAATGGTGGCATCGCCATCACGCGGAGCTAACTGCAAAGCTCCAATCAAGCCACAGTTACGTATGTCTAAAATGTGCGGTGCGCCTTTTAAACCGTGTAGCATTTTTTCAAAACTTGGAGCCAACGCCGCAGATTGAGCTAACAGGTTTTTCTTTTCTAAAACTTCAAGCGCAGCTAAAGCAGCCGCACAAGCAACCGGATGTGCCGAATAGGTATAGCCGTGAGTAAATTCAATGGCATGCTCTGGTAAGTCTTGCTGCATAAAGGCAGAATAAATTTCATGGCTTGCCACCACACCACCTAAAGGAATGGCACCATTAGTGACTTGTTTCGCAAAGTTCAAAATATCTGGTGTTACACCAAAATATTCCGCCCCCGTCCACGTTCCTAAACGGCCAAAACCTGTAATCACCTCATCAAAAATTAACAAGATGTCATGCTGATCACAGATCTCTCTTAAACGTTGTAAATAACCCGTTGGCGGCACAATACAACCTGCCGAACCAGAAATAGGCTCTACAATGACGGCTGCAATATTTGAAGCATCGTGTAGCTCAATTAATTTAAGCATTTCATTGGCAAGTTCTACCCCACCTGTTTCTGCACAGCCTTTGGTAAAAGTTAAATTCGGCTGCAAAGTATGTGGTAAATGGTCAACATCCATAAGCTGACCAAACATTTTACGGTTGCCGCCAATCCCACCTAGACTTGTTCCCGCAACGTTTACGCCATGGTAGCCACGGGCACGACCAATCAATTTAGTCTTGCTTGGTTTACCTTTAATACGCCAATACGCACGTGCCATTTTAATTGACGTGTCTGCCGACTCTGACCCCGAGTTGGTAAAGAAAACGTGTTGTAATTTTTCAGGCATATGCTGAACAATTTTATCTGCCAACTTAAAAGACAATGGATGACCAAACTGGAACGCAGGTGAGTAATCGAGCTGACCTAATTGGGCGCTCACCGCTTGTTGAATTTCAGGTAAGGTATGGCCTGCACCACACGTCCATAGGCCTGAAAGTGAGTCATAAATTTCACGGCCCGAATCATCAATTAGGTACGATCCTTTGGCACCCACAATCATGCGTGGGTCTTTAGCAAAGTTTCGGTTTGCAGAGAAAGGCATCCAATGTGCCTGATAATTTATGTGCATATTATTATTAGGTTGAACCGCATCCAAAGTATGCTCAGAGTCGCTAAATTTATCCGTATCAAACATAACCATTCCTGTTTATTTTCAAATTATGGTTTGAGTGTACATAGCGAGATAAGTTTGATAAATTCAAATTATCTTGAGTTTAGATTTAAAAAAACAAAACTAAATGAAACCTAAAAAATTAAATCAAGTCACTGATTTTGATATAAAACTTCTCAAAATATTTAAAACAGTTTGCGACTGTCATAGCTTTACATCTGCCGAAAGTATTTTAGGTATTAGCCGCTCTGCAATTAGTTTGCATATGAGTGATTTAGAAAATCGTTTGGGCATTCGACTATGTCAGCGAGGCCGTGCTGGGTTTGCCCTGACCGATGAAGGACGGGAAATTTTAGAATATATTGAAGTACTCACAGCAGCGATTGAAGACTTCCGCTCTAAAGTCAACCAAATGCATAACCGCCTTAAGGGTGAGTTTAATATCGGCATTATTAACAACCTTGTGACTATGCCTAGAGGCTATATCACCAACACCTTGACTCAACTTGCCGAAGAGCATGCCGAAGTTATTATTAATATTAGTATGAGCACTCTTTCAGATATTGAATGCCGCGTACTCGATAACCGTTTACATGCAGGTGTTATTCCCCTTGTGACGCCTTTGTCTGGTTTAGACTATTTCGACTTATATAGTGAAAGTTCATTTTTATACTGCGGCAAAAATCATCCCTTATTTAACCACTGTAGCAACATCAATTTAAATGAATTAAAAAAATGGCAAGCTATTCTTCCTAATTATGCGATTACCTCGGAAGCGGTAAAGTTACATCAGCTTTTAGATTGTAAAGCGACAGCAAGTGACCGTGAAGGGATTGCCTTTTTGATTTTAACTGGCAAATTTTTAGGTTTTTTACCTGACCACTATGCAAAAAAATGGGTTGAAGACGGTGTGATGCAACCTGTTTTAAAAGATAAAATGCACTACAGTACCCCGATATGCTTAATTACTCATAAGGGTAAGAACCACAATAATATTTTAAAAACATTTGTAGATATGCTTGAGAAAAGAATCAGCAGTGATTAAAAATATTTAGGCATGACAATTTTACTTAACAATTTGATAAAATCACATAAATAGTTAGAAAAGTAAGTAAATATGCATTTAAATAAAAATTTATTTTACGTTCATCGCTGTGTAACAGGCTTTTATATTTTAATGTTGATCATAGCAATTTTCCTACTGGCAAATTATGGAGTAAAAAAAGAAAACTTAATTTTTTCTGTTTTTGTTCTTGCCATTTATGCTGGCTTAGGTGCTTTACACTTTAGAGCTTCAAATGAAGTATCTAAAGGGACTGAATCGGGCAAAAATTTATCACAGGGTGTTGGAGTATTACTATTGCTTGGATTCCCGATCGGTACAATTTTGGGTATTATCATTTTAGTTCTAACTACTAAAAAACGTTGGCAGTGGGGAGAACTACCAGAATATGAAAATATTGAATAAAGTTTTATTTACAATATTGTTTTTTAGAAAGCCTTTAGTAATTTTTTGATGACCTAAATTTATAATTTATTAGCTTTAGTTTCATAAGAGACTAAAGCTAAATTAATATCAGCTTAAGCCTCACTTTATGCATATAGTTACATTTATAATCTCAAGAATAAACCAAACCAAGCTTTAGTAAAAAGTAATCCAGTACCTTCTCTGTTTCAGCCACATTGCAGTTATCTAACAATTGAATAATCGTGCCTTCAATCACATATAGAAAGAGTCTGGCCTCATTAAATGTTGCATCGGTTTTTAACTGTCTGAGATGGCTATAAATTTCATTGATAAGCCACATTCTATATCTCGCTGCGGTCTGAAAAGCGTTTGGATAGCTAATTTTTGTTTCAAAAATGGCCTTAAATAATATGTAATATGGCCCTTCTATATCGCTATGTAAAAAGTACAGCTTCTTAAGTTTATCTAGTGTACTTGTAGCGTGGTCATATTCGACCATTTCAATCACTTGTTCTTGAAGACGTTCTTTTTGCACAATTAAACAGATTTCAATGAAGCGCTCTTTAGAGTGAAAATAGTTATAAAAGGTCATTTTTGTGACTTCTGTTTCTCTCACAATTTTGTCGACGCCAACAGTGTGGAATCCACCGTGATGGAAAAGATGAATCCCTTTTTTTACAACATTTAAAGCACGTGGTGGGAATGTTAAATTTGGCATAGTTTTACCGTTATAAAATAAATTTTTGTTGTATATAAATGAGTTAAAAAAATCTGTGCCCTTTCTGGGAGAAAAAAAGGCACAGCAAAACCCATGAAGACTGTGCTTGGCACATCTCGAGTTTTATAGTTGCTAAGTTTTGGTCGTGATGATTTAAAGCTTGACAAACCTAATGGCGATCAAACTTGTTAACAAACTAAGTTGTGTTGTTATAGCTTTTGGCAAAGGCTGCCAAGAAATAATGGATGTGCAAAGCCGACTCCTTTTTATTGGGAGTTCTGCCAGACATTAAAATTATGGTGGCAGAACGAAAAGGGGTTGACGGACTGGTCATAGAGCCAGCACACCCGAAGGTGTCCCCCTCCCGTTCCGCCGCAGAGGGGGCACGAGGGGCTAAGCATTAAAAGTAAAACCTTTAATGCTTCTATGATACGGTCCGTCAAAACCGACTGGCGATGTAGGCCAGCACGCAAAGGATAATAGTCACTCTATTTATCGTCAAGCACAAAAAGTGACAACTGTTTTAAAATAAAACAGACAAAGTATTTGATAAATCAGTGGGTTTTAAGATGAACTACAAAATCTATGGGTAAAATCAGATATCGTTATTTTTATAGGTTTTTTAAAAAATAATTGCGTTCAGCAATAAATAGATTGGGCTAACTTATGTAGTACCTAATGAGAATGGATATGAAAAATCAGCCTCTTACTCGTAGTTGGCTTGAGGCTTGGTAAATTCATTTTAATAGCACCCGTTTTAAAGATGCCAAATAAAATAATTAATGGTTCTTTTTAGAGAATTTATGACCTTTAGGAAGTGGAGCATCACATGGTTGATCCGTCTTTACATCGACCATTTTCACTGGCCCATCATTGTAGACCGTTACTTTACAGCCTTTTACAACATATTCCTGTTCAATACCACCGTACCTTTCATCATCAGAAACGGGAGCTACAGAAGTTACACCATAACAAGCTCCATCAGCACCACATTCAACCTCTACTCCACTAACATCAGCTCCACCCGCTTCTGCCACTTCTGCTCCAGCAGCTTCCATTGCATCAACCTCTTCAACTTGTGTCTTTGCTGCATATGTATTTGAAAAACTCATCATCAGAAAAACTGCAAGAAAGAACTTACTACTGCGATTTATTGAATTCATGTTTTATCCATAGTTATTGATTTAAAATCAGTGCATACGTTAGCTGCTTTAACTTTACCTAAACTTGCTAGTACGCTTGCCAAACGCTTGGTCAGCGGGCTTGATTGTGCTGTTACTAATTTCAAAATTGGGAAAGCGATAAAAGCTTTTCCTATTTTAGGGTCAATCTTAACTGTTGCGATGTTACTCCAACGATATTCATTATAGGTACATTATTTCTAATATTCCCATAAGTTAGTAAAATCACTAAAAACAAACTCTAATACTCTTATATCTATGAACGAAAAAGCAATTAGCCAATATTTAAGTTTTATTTTAAGGCACAAACCAGAAGAAATTGATCTGACATTAGATCGTGAAGGTTGGGCAAATGTTGAAGACTTAATTTCCAAGTCACAACCAGTCAAGAATGTAGCTTTAGATGAAGAAATTATTAAGAATATTGTGAGCAATAGCGATAAAAAGCGCTTCCAAATTTCTGACGATGGAAAATATATTCGTGCGGTACAAGGCCACTCAACTACAAGTGTCGATATCACACTTAAGAAGCTTGTTCCGCCAGTTTCTCTTTATCACGGTACAGCCCAAAGGTTTATAGGCTCTATAAAAGAACAAGGTTTAATCTCAAAAGATCGTCAATATGTCCATCTAACAGAAAATAAAGACACCGCCCTATTCGTGGGAACACGTTATGGCAAACCACATATTTTAGTGATTCATGCTTTGGAAATGCATAAGAATGGATTTGAATTTTTCCAAGCTGAAAATGGAGTCTGGTTAGTTAAACATGTACCAGTAGAGTTTATTGTTTTTCAATAAATAGCATAAAGCTAAAAACCAACTTTATAAAAATCGGCTAAAAATAAAAAAAGCTCCATAACAGGAGCTTTTTTTGAATCTTGGCAGAGGATCAAGGACTCGAACCTTGACGAACGGTTTTGGAGACCGTCATGCTACCATTACACCAATCCTCTATATGTACAATTAAACCCTTTAGATTTAATCATAAAAAAAGCAAGATCGTCGTCTTGCTTTTTTCAATGGTGGGGGCGAAGAGACTCGAACTCTTACACCTTGCGGCGCTGGAACCTAAATCCAGTGCGTCTACCAATTTCGCCACGCCCCCATCTGGGACATTTATTTAAAATAAATGTGGCAGAGGATCAAGGATTCGAACCTTGACGAACGGTTTTGGAGACCGTCATGCTACCATTACACCAATCCTCTTCCAAGATTTAAATGACTTAACATTCAAATCAACTTTAAGTTTTAACTTAAAGTGGTGGGGGCGAAGAGACTCGAACTCTTACACCTTGCGGCGCTGGAACCTAAATCCAGTGCGTCTACCAATTTCGCCACGCCCCCGATGGCTGTGTATATTAGCGATAAGATCTAACAGTGACAAGTGTTTTTTTTCTAAAAAAAACTGACCGTGTAAATTGTATACAGATACTAGATCAATGATTTTTATAAGTTTGAATGTACTTTTAAACAATTTATCGCTTCAAATGCATTTGAAAACCGATTTTTCTGTTGTTTTTGCAATAATCCCGCCAGTAAAGGGTAAAAAATTTGAACTGAATCAGGCAACTGAATGTCTAAATTTTGGCAATGCAATACAGCCCAACCATGATAACTATTTGCTTGTAAACGCATTTGGCTTAACCATTCATACAAAACAATTCCAAAAGCATATAAATCGCTTTGTATACTCTTACTTGCTCCATGAAACAGTTCAGGAGCCATGTATCTTGGGGTAGCATCAATGATTGAATCAGGACTCGATATAAGCCGTGTTTTTTCAAAATCAATTAAATAGAGTTGCTGCTCAAACTTTCGAAAGTGTTCCCTTTTTATATCTCCATGAATCCAGCCCAGCTCATGAAGCGCTGTTAAAGCCTTAAGTGCGCTAAAGACTGTCTCATAAATATCTTTTAAGTTTTGCTTTGCGATGTAACGATCAAACCAGTCATCTGTATCCGGCAAAATTAATATTTTCCCTTCATGTTGTTGTAGTTGGGAAACAATGTCGGCATCAACTATTTTAAATGGTAAAAGCCAATTTGCGTTTTTATGCTGAATATCTTCATAAAATTGCAATTCATGCAAAAAATCTTGCTCATTTTGAGCATATACGTGCGGCACTTGATATTTTAGCCAGTAGTGATGGGCATCTATAGTACATGTCCATAGATGCCGTCCTAAATCTGCACTTTTAGGTTTTGTCACACTTTTTAGATTTTCTATATGAGAAGCAAAATCATGCTTCAGCATAATAAGACTCTGGTTGTTGTCTCTTTTCTTCAAAACGTAGAACTTCTAAACAATGCTGAATAGTTTTACCAATACGTGCATGCGTTTCAATAGAGGAAATTTTCGGCCAAGTCGCACGTTCACCTTCTCGTTGTAAACGCTTAAATAAATGCGGACGAGGGTTTTGCAATGTATAGGCATAATGTTTTAGGCCATATTTAGCAATAATATTGACATCGCCATAGTAGCGCTGCCCTATTACCCCATACCCATGATCAAGCAACCTTCTTACTGGAGAAATAGCACCGAGTCTTTGACGGGTAAAGTCCATTACTCCCATAGACAGGACTTTACCTTGGCGTCTTAAAATTCGTTCTGGCCAACTTAAAAGATCTTTACGGAAACGGTGTGCATCATCTTGCATAAATGGCACAACATGCGGATTTACTTGGCTGGCAATGGTATAGTTTAAATTATAAAGCCTAGCCATTCTTTCTTGTGGAAAGTCACTGCGCACACTGCCATCTACCCATTTTGTATTTGCCATATAAGGTGTATGTTCACCATCATAGCGCTTACTGGTTAAACGCACAGGGGGAAATAAAACTGGCACAGCACAAGAAGCCAATACAGCACTCCAAACCAAAACGTTGGGTGTCATAATTGCATTCATAATTCGCGGGTTTTCTGTTGCATCGTACGGAGCAACCGCGACATTAATATTTAAGCCCGATTTTTTAAATGCCTCTTCAAAAGTCAAATCGCCTAAGTTTTCGATTAGGAATTTTTTCAAATAGTGGACATCCGCAATGCCCCCATTCCCTTTTATAAGTTCGCGAAGCTTTCTAAAATGAAACGCATCACTAAAAAATTGCTCGCCATTTAATAAGTTTTGAACGTCTTCACTGGCAGAAGTTCCTAGCATGCCTGTCATAATAGCGCCAGCACTTGAGCCAGATAGCACTTTCGGCATTAAGTCTTGTTCAATTAAAGCCTTACATACGCCTGTATGAAAAAGACCTAAGGTCGCTCCACCCGAAAACATGAGTGCGGGCTGTCCATAGGCTTTTTCACAATTTTCAAAAAACTCGATTTTTTCTTTTCTTTGAAAGGTAATACATTCGCTAGAAGCAATGTAAGCCAAGCTTTGGCTGACTTCTTCAATATAATCTTCAATTAATTTTTTTGTACCTACATGCGTTGCAGCAAACAACATAGGGTGACCAATATTTGCAATATCGTAGGTTAGCCCTTCTTTTAAAAGATAAATCAAATCTAAGGTACGATGTTGTTGACGATATCTTTTCAGTAAAGTGTAACGATAAGAAATCAGCTCAGCGTCAAAATAAGGTGAACTATTATCGAATTTCCACTCTTGTGCACCTGTTTCTTCATCCAGTTTTAATGCAAAAGACTTCCACTCTTCATAAGATTCAGCCATGTCTAATTGACGTTGTAATTTTTTGATACGGTAAGCCTGATGCGGATTCATATCACTTCGTATTTTTTCAAACATATTTCGTCCTCATCTTCACAGATGATTTTACTGAATAGACATGACAACACTATGCGCGGTCTGAACATTTCAATCAATTGCAAAACAGATAAACTAGATTGGCAGTATCTTTTTTGTCAGCTTGCAAATTTCGGTGTTAGTATCCTAGTAAATTACTGTTTAACATGATTGATTAACCATGGCTACCATTGATTTACCCGACAATTTAGTTCAAACCTTATCACTTGTATTAAATCAGTTACAGCAGGTTTTACCAGAACCGAAACAAGAAACTGATTTCACTGCACCAGCTTTTAGATGGGAAAACCAGCAACTTAAAGCCATTTATACGCCTAAGAATATTTATCTTGATGACTTAAAAGGCATCGAACGTCAAAAAGAAAAAATCATTCAAAATACTTTGCAGTTTTTAAATGGCTTACCTGCAAATGATGTACTGTTAACGGGATCACGCGGTACAGGTAAATCCTCTATAGTGCGCGCTTTACTCACTGAATATGCGCCTCAAGGACTACGTTTAATTGAAATTGAGCGTGATGATTTAGCAGACCTACCTAAAATTCAAAAAATCATTCAAAACCGCTCTGAAAAGTATATTGTCTACTGTGATGACTTAGCTTTTAATGCTGAAGATGAAAATTATCGTAGTCTAAAAAGTGTATTAGATGGTTCATTACAATCTGGTTCAACAAATTTTATTATTTATGCGACCAGTAACCGCCGTCACTTGTTACCTGAGTTCATGCACGAAAACACACCTGTAACTAAGGTTGATGTACCTCAATATACCGAACTACATCCGCAAGAAGCGATTGAAGAAAAGATCTCTCTATCAGACCGTTTTGGCTTATGGTTATCTTTTTATCCAATGGATCAAAATTTATATTTAGAAATCGTAGAACATTATCTTGATAAAGCAAACATGCCTTTTAATGATGAAGTTCGTGCTGAGAGTTTACGTTGGTGTCAAATGCGTGGTCAGCGCTCTGGTCGTGCAGCTTATCAATTTTCTAAGCATTGGATTGGTTTAAATGCTTTAAAAGAGTTGTCTAACAGTTAAATAAAATGTCCCACAAAGCCTTAGCTTTGGCCTGTAAACCGCTTAGCTTTGGCAGTTGTTTTTCATAACCTAAAACCAAGATCGCCCTCTTTCAGGTTTATATATGAAAAAACAATTGCCAAAATTTTCTATCGCAAGCAAAACTATTACTAAAAGTTTGTTATTCGCACAAGGCTTTTTAGACCAAGCAAAAAAATATTCAACGCTTCCTTTTACTCAATCTCATATCATTCGCCCACGTGTTGACGAAAAATATTATAGCTGGACTCATTACGGCATCTTTTTTCCCCTTTTGCCAGAACCGCATCGCTATTTAAATATTATGATTTTATTAGGCACACCTGGTGCACTTGCTTTTGATCACGATGACATTATTGTTGGCAATCCCAGAAAAACAGCGACTTTCTTTTCAAGTACAGCGGCTTTAGAGAAAGCTTTGCTTAAGGCTTATATCATTCCTAAAGATACAAAAATTAATGAAAATGGAAGCTTAATCGAACTTGGTCAGGAAATTTCAATTCAAGGAAAATTCCCTAAAATTCATATTAATGGACATTATGAAGGTCTAGATTTTGACTTTGATATTGATGTGACCTCACATGTTTCATGGTTTGTAAAAACGCCTGTTTATGATCATTTGAGTTTATTAGCCAAATTTAAAGGTTTTTTAAACTATCAAGATAAATACATTGAAAGCGAAGGACTTTGCACTTACGAATATGCCCGAGCAGTTGGCCCCCACTCATTCACAAATCAACTTATCCCTGAAAACCATAAATTACCGCTTGATTTTTTCACTTATCAAATCATTAATTTGAATGAAAATACTCAACTTCTGCTAACCAAAGCAGATATTGCGGGTCAAACAGTAACTTATACATTGCATATTAGACATCTTGATCGGCCACCTGAAATTTATACAGATGTCAGCTTTGATATTATTTCATATCAAATTGATGACTTCATTTCTCCAACGGGCAAGAACATGCGACTTCCCAAATACTTTTCTTGGATTGCTAGAAATGAAGCAAAGCAAATTATTTTAAATATTCAGGCAGAAATTGACTGCCCATTCCGCTATGGTCATGGGCAAGGTTATGCAAGTAGTTATATATTTACTGGTCATTATTTTGGCAATGAAGTGCAAGGCCGTGGTTATATCGAATATATAGATATTGAAAACCAACAAGCCTTTGCAGATAAATAATTTTATTCAGGAATAGTAAGTTCAGTCATTGGCCAACGTGGTGTAGTCGTAACAGCCAAGCCATCATGTTGGCCTGCTTTTAAGCGCTGATATCCTGCAAATGCAATCATTGCACCATTATCTGTACATAAAGCAGGTTCTGCATAGTAAACCTGCGCTTTAATTTTCGCTAAGGAAGTTTCTAACTGTTCGCGTAATCGTAAATTTGCACTTACCCCACCAGCAATCACTAAACGCTTAAGCCCAGTTTGCTTTAAAGCTTTTACCGATTTTTTCACCAAGGTATCTACAATTGCTTCTTGGAATGAAGCAGCTATATCAGCATCTCTGTTTTCACCATTCAATTTTTTCAATTGCACAGAAACGGCTGTTTTTAAACCACTAAAAGAAAAGTCTAGGCCTTGATGAAGCATTGGTCGTGGAAATTCAAATGCTAAAGGATCACCAGATAGCGCAAGTTTTGCGATATTTGGCCCACCCGGATATGGCAAGCTCATCATTTTCGCAACTTTATCGAAAGCTTCACCAGCAGCATCATCAATAGACTCACCTAAGAGTTCATATTGACCAATTGCATGGGCAGCCATCAATTGTGTATGACCACCTGAAACAAGCAATGCTACAAATGGAAATTCGGGTGGCTGACTTGAAAGTAATGGAGCCAACATATGACCTTCCATATGGTGAACACCAATCGCAGGCTTATTCAAAGAAAAAGCTAAAGCTCTTCCAAATAATGCACCTGTCATTAATGCTCCCATTAAACCTGGGCCACGCGTATAAGCAACTGCATCAATCTCTTGTTTCGTTACACCACTTTGTTCAAGCAATTGATTCATTAAAGGAATAAGCTTACGAACATGGTCACGAGAAGCCAACTCTGGAACCACCCCACCATATTCAGCATGAAGTTTTATCTGGCTATAAAGAACCTGTCCCCGCAAGCCGAGTTCGCTATCATAAAGTGCCAACCCTGTTTCATCACAAGAAGTTTCTAAGCCTAAAACAATCATCAAAACTGCCTTTTATATGAGTCAAAATATTGCAATCGCTATTATAGACTTGTGATATGAGTTGTAAATGAGTAAAATACTGACCTTCACTTGTGATCCGGCGCAATGGTGTGCCTGATCTTATCCATAATCTAGAGGATTTTACATGCCACAAGTTAAGTTGAAAGAAGGCGAACCAGTTGACGTAGCTATCCGTCGTTTCAAACGTTCATGCGAAAAAGCTGGTGTTTTAGCTGACGTTCGTAAGCGCGAATTCTACGAAAAACCAACTCAAGAACGTAAGCGCAAAAAAGCTGCTGCAGTTAAACGCTACCAAAAGAAATTGGCTCGCGAATCTGTACGTACTACTCGCCTTTACTAATTAATTTGTGATTGACTGCTGAAATTATGACTACTTTAAAAGACCAAATTACTGATGCATTAAAAACTTCTATGCGTGCCAAAGATATGGCAACAGTGACGGTTTTGCGTAGTCTACAAGCAGCAATTAAGCAAATCGAAGTTGATGAGCGCATAGAGCTTGGCGACGCTCAGGTTCTTGCGGTCATTGAAAAGCAAATTAAACAACGTAAAGAATCGATCAAAGCCTTTGAAGGTGCTGGTCGTGATGATTTAGCTAGTAAAGAACAAGCCGAAGCTGAGATTATTTCCCAGTTTCTACCAGAAGCTATGACTGAGGAAGAGCTTGATTCTATCATTGAGCAAACGATTGCTGCTCAAGAAGCAACTAGCATGAAAGATATGGGTAAGGTGATGAATTCTCTACGTCCGATCATAGCCGGGCGTGCCGATCCTGCTCAAGTTTCAGCAAAAATTAAAGCTAAGTTAGCTTAATTCCCTCCTCTTTCCTTATACATTCTTAGACCAAGCTTTCAGTTACTTGTGAGTTTAAGTAAATTCGTGTCTGCGAAAATCACAAGATACTCTACACGTCCTAAATTTTCATTCGTCGTTCATCTTGCATTTGCTTTAAGCGGCTATCTATTTTAGCAGACATTGCATGATTGTCTTTTGCAAGTCGCTGTGCATGTAACATCGATTTAATTGCATTTTCTTCACTACCAGACCAAAATTGTGCCTCTGCTCGATAGCGCAATACATTCACCGCCCTTAAAGGCGACTCTTTATCCAAATTAGCGGCTTGCTGTAATAGTTGCCAGCCTTGAATATCTCGGGCATTTTTATTAATAAAACGCTGAACAAGTGTCTGTACTTGCGCATATTTCCCCTGACGTAATAAAACCTCAGCTAACTTATAGCTAAACGCTTTATTTTCAGGCATGGTCATTTGTAATGGTGCAATAGAATTATAGGCCTGATCAAGTTTATTCTGACCCAAATAAATATCTGTTTGAATTAAAGAAACAAGTGGCTTACCACTAGATTTCACTTGATCTAAGGTTGTTTGAGCTTGCGTATAATCACCTTGTTTTAAATAAAATGCAGACAACGCTAATAACCCTGCCAGATTTTTTTGCGAGGCTAAACTTTGAAGCTGATTTTCTGTAGCTTCTCCAGCAACCACCATGGTATACCATTTTAAAATTTCAAAATCGGCATCATATATTCGACTTTTAACACGAGGCATTTGATTAGCTCTTAGACGAGCCTCACTCATACGCTCAGTCGTTAAAGGATGGGTAAGCCAAAAATCCGGCAGAAAACTTACATGGCTAGTTGCCCTATGCATTGTTTCAAAATAATCTGCCATACTTTGCGGGTTATAACCCGCGGCATACATGTATTGCATTCCAATCCGATCAGCTTCACGCTCTTGATTACGGCTATAGGTAAGCTGCTTATCCAAAAGTGCAGCTTGCGTACCCAACATGACTGCCGCCCCTGCATCTCCACCCGCCTGAGCAGCCAAAGCTACGCCTGCCAGCAAACCAGCCAAACTTAAGAGCGCTTGCCCTTTAAAGGCTTCTTCTGAACGACTAAAGTGCCTTTGAGAAACGTGAGCAATTTCGTGTGCCATCACACCAGCAATCTCATCAATATTGCGAGCAGATGAAATAAGGCCAGTATTTAATGCAAATAGCCCACCTGGGACAGCAAATGCGTTAATTTGAGGGTCTTTAATTACAACTAAACCAATTGGTTGCCCAAGCTGGGTTTGACCCAAAATATTAGAGAAGACTTGAAAAAACTGATCTTCCAGCCATACATCCTGTATGACTGGCATTTGCTTATGAACTTCACGAAAAACTTTTTCACCAATAAATTTTTCTTTCTGTTGGTCAAGCAATCCTATTCCACTACCAATATTCGGAATTTCAACTTGCCCAGAAGCTGGTTTGGAATCAAAAGGATCGGCATAAGAGGCATTTGTTATAAAAGCCAAACTTAAAATAACTGGCAAAAATTTCAAAAGTTCTTCTCTATTAAAAATTAGACCAACAAAAAAGCCCATTCATACAATGCTTGAATTATCTTGCATCATATCAATAGGCTTTCACTATAACATTGAAAATAGACTATATTTGCAATGAAGTGTTATTCAATTTTTATGCAAAATTAGGGTTCACCAAATATCTTGGAGTTTTATCTTCCAGTGCTTCCACTAAGTTTTTATAAGCTAAATTTGCCATTTTTTTGCGAGTTTCAGCTGTAGCAGAACCCACATGAGGCAAGGTAACAACATTTGGTAATTTGAAAAGTGCCGAATCTTGCAAAGGCTCTTTTTCATATACATCAAGACCAGCAGCAAAAATAACTTCATTCTGCAAAGCTTCAATAAGCGCCTGCTCATCGACCACTGAACCACGCGCAATATTGACAAAAATAGCATGCTTTTGCATAAGTTCAAATTGAGCTTTACCCATTAAAGCTTTAGATTCTGTATTTAAATCAACTGCTGTCACTACAAAATCAGACTGTTGTAGCAACTCATCCAAACCTAAATATTGAGCATTCAATGGCTCGGCCAATTCAGGCTTTTCTCGTCGATTGTGGTAAACAATATTCATGTTAAAGCCATAAAAACCACGACGTGCAATTGCAGCACCAATATTACCGAGTCCAATAATTCCTAGCGTCTTCCCAAACACATCTAGTCCAAACTGCTGTGGCCCAACTGTTCTTTTCCATTCACCTTGTTTAGTCCAATGGTCTAGAAATGGTACTTTTCTAGCTGCACTTAATAATAGTGTAAAAGCAAGATCTGCCGTAGTTTCAGTCAAAACATGCGGTGTATTTGATAACCAAATTTTCTTTTGATTCAAATAAGCAACATCATAATTATCATAACCAACTGTCACAGATGAAATAATTTTTAGTTTTTGTGCTGGAGCAAGATTACTTTCATTGAGCAAGCGCCCCGCGCCAATCATTCCATCAGCATCTACGACTTCTTTTCTTATCTGTTCATTAATATCACCCAGTTTAGGGTTTAATACGACAACATGATAATCCTGCTGCAACCGTGATAAAATTTCTTCATCAATTTGGCTAAAAACCACAACCTTTTTCATGTATATCCCTACTACTCATTGTTATCTTGCATAAGTTGCCACAGCCTTTTTTTAAGGAGAGGCTTATCTAACATTTCTTTTAAACTAGCTAAATGAATAATATTTGTATGTTGAATATAGGCACATTTACCTAAACACAAAATCTTTTTTTCTGCCGCTACAGCATCTAAAAAACCTTGAATATATGAACCGACACCGCGTTGATCTTGATAAGCTGCTAACGGAAAAGGCCACCTTAATTCAGCATAATGCCCCACTTTGGCCTTTTGTATATTTGTCCAAAGTTGCTTTTCCTCTTTCTCTAATGCAGTTACATCAACAAAGATTACACACTTTTCAAGACAATAAGCCTGCAACTCAAATGGAGCAATTGCCTCTCGCTCAACAACGATAGGTTTTTCTACAACCATTTCAGGCTGTGGAATATCTACAATGGCTATTGAAGGCTCCTCAACCACTTTAGCAACTTCAAGCAGTTCAGGATTAGATGGTGCCTGTTCAAATGCAGGAATATCTACAGCAACAGGTATATTAATTGGAATATGAGGTTCAACAACCTGATCACGCCATAAAGTATGAGCATTATTTTTTTGGCACACTTGTGTTCTAGGAATCCACACATCGATTCCTAAAGTTGCCAGTATATTTCTTTGCTGCCCAATCATGTTTAAATCAGTACCTCTAATCTACTCACATTCTAACGGGCTTCTGATTTTTTTTCAGCGTTTTCTTTAAATGATCTCTTTTCAAAACCACATATGTTTCTTAAATAATCATAACGCTATTTTTCTTCTGCATTTGCTCTACAATTTCATCGGACTCAAAACCAAATCGCCAATAGAGCAACTCAAGCACATCCAGTTCATCTTGAGTAATAATTCGGTCACTCCATAAGCACATTTCAGCAATTGCCAAAATGCTTAAACGATCACGAAGTAAAAGCCCAGCAATGTCATTTAAAATTTCAGCCAAGTCCAAAGGCTCATCCGAAATTTCATCATAAATATTCATTTCATCTGGGTTTAGCAATGAACGTAAAATACGTTCACGGACTTCCAACTGGTTTGGACTATTAATTTGCTGCACATGAAGTAGTGCATCAATTAAACGCACTATTTGAGGCTTTACTTCTTCAAATGCCGTAGGTAAATGAAGTGGCATCAGGTTCAACTCATATTTTACCCGCTCTAATAACAAGGCATCAAGCAGTCCTATTTCGCCATCTTCCTGAATAATGAGAGCCAGTTTGGTCAAAAATTGACGCGCAATACTTGCAGGCATATGGCCAATATTTTTACATGCGTCGTGAAATATCTGAATATGAATACGACCATCTAAATTAAGCAAAGCATCAACAATAGAATGACTTACCGGAGCTTCTTGTGGAATAAATTCTCGATATTGGCGAATCATTAAAATTGCAACCATCACCTCACGTGAACCAGTAGCGGTTTGCAATGCGCGCTGAATGAGCTCCGGCCGTTTTTTATTACGTCGAATATCATTACTTAAAGGTTTAATCGCATCATTTAATGCAAAACTAATTGGAGAAAGGCGCAACAAAGGCAAAGGCTGTGGTGATGACCACGGAATATAAATTTCTGTTTCAGATTCTTCTAATGAACGAAAAAGACTAAATAACGGTCTATTCCGAAGTTTCTTTAAATTTTCTAATTGTAAATCTTGCAATAGAGTTGGATTAAGTTCGTAAATACGCTCACGAATACTTGGGTGAATGTTCATCCAACTTTGAGGACTAAGTGAGTTTGCAAAACACATATGTGCAATAGATTCAGAATAAGCACTATGAATTTGCGAACCTGAATGGTGAACATAAATACGCAATAAAGTTTGGGTGTTCGTACTATTTTTTAGCAACCGCATGGTTTTTTGGTCGTTGCGGAACGTACGACCACTTAATGTTAAATATTTAATAAAACGTGTGATTAATACACCCAAGCTTCCTGCTAGCCAGATTACACCACCGACAGCCACAAAGACTGTTTCAAATTTATGCTTATAACCAGGACTGTAACGTTTAAAACCCTGCTTGGCGAGCTTACTACCCCATTGACTAAAGGTTGTTAAACCACTGTATAAAATTTTTAATTTAGTATTTTCTACAGCTTCACCGGATAAAATCTGGTTAAACTCGTGACCCAATAGACCATACAGTTCTAGTTCATCTAGATTCTGTAAAGCTCCCCAAGTCAAAATAATGACAATATCGTTTGAGTGAAAACCTGCAGTTAATGCATTCACTCCTACTTCGTCAGGCAAAACATAAAGTGTCGGAATATTCAGAGAAAATGTTTGCGCCAAATGTTCTGTAATTTTTAATGCCGCATGTTCTTCCGGTGTACTCTCACCTTTTACCAAACGACGCGCTTTAAGCTGTTTAGCAAGAGAATGCCCTCCCTTACGCAAAATATAAAGCTCGGTCACTACAGACCAAACCATAATAAAAAGCAAAAGAGCAACAAAATATGGACTTAAGGCATGCCACCAAATTGGCTGGCTATAATCAAAGAAATGAACAAGTAAACCCAAAATGAGATTTAAAATAAAAATAGTTAAAAGCACAGCGACCAAACACATAGTGATGGACCATGCCATATTCTTATTTTCGATTAAATAGTGGCTTACTTCTTTCAATGTAAATAATCCCAATTACATTGTTAAGTTTCATCATAAAAGAAAAAAGCGGGAAACACCCGCTTTTTTCGGCTATTTCTATTCTTCTTTAATACCCGTCAAATCTACTGACGCTGCATCAATATTGACATCAATATAACCATCTTTTTTCTTTTTCGCAGAGTCATTACGCTTCTGCTCCAAATTATTCAGATAGTCTGCATCGATACCGCCAGTTACATAAATTCCATCAAAAACAGAGCAATCAAACTCAGTCAATGTAGGAACCTTACTTGTACGTACGGCGTTCTTCAAGTCTTCCAAATCTTGGAATACTAAACGGTCAGCACCAATAATTTCTTGGATTTCTTCTACACTGCGTTCCGAAGCGATAAGCTCAGTCTTAGCAGGCATATCGATACCATAAACGTTTGGATACATCACTTTTGGTGCTGCTGAAGCAAAGTATACTTTTTTCGCACCTGAGTCACGCGCCATTTGAATAATCTCATTACACGTAGTACCACGTACAATAGAGTCATCCACCAATAAGACGTTCTTACCTTTAAACTCTAACTCAACAGGGTTTAATTTTTGACGTACAGATTTTTTACGCTGTTGTTGGCCCGGCATAATGAAGGTACGACCGATATAACGGTTTTTCATAAAGCCTTCACGGAACTTCACACCAAGAATATTTGCAAGTTCTAGTGCAGAAGTACGGCTGGTATCTGGAATTGGGATAACCACATCAATATCATGGTCTTCACCCCAGTCACGCAAAATTTTATGCGCTAATTTTTCACCCATTTTTAAACGGGCTTTATAAACTGAAATACCATCAATAATTGCATCTGGACGAGCAAAATAAACATATTCAAAAATACATGGACGGTATTTTGGTTCTGCCGCACATTGTTTAGTGAATAATTGACCTTCTGAATCAATGAAAATTGCTTCACCTGGTGCAATATCACGCTCGATTTTAAAACCAAGTGCAGTAATCGCTACAGACTCTGATGCAATGATATATTCCATCTCACCTTGTTCAGTCTCACGCGAACCATAAATAAGTGGACGAATACCATTTGGATCACGGAAACCAACCAAACCATGACCAGTGATCATAGCTACAACGCCATAAGCACCTTGACAGCGCTCATGCACACGAGAAACTGTATGAAAAATATCTTCAGCTGTAGGGTTTAGCGTTCCTTTCTTTTGCAACTCATGTGCGAAAACGTTTAAAAGAACTTCTGAGTCAGAATCAGTGTTCATGTGACGTAAATCTGTTTTAAACAGGTCATCATGAATTTCTTCTGCATTGGTTAAGTTACCATTATGTGCAAGTGTAATCCCATAAGGTGAGTTCACATAAAATGGTTGAGCTTCAGCACTGCTAGCAGAGCCAGCAGTTGGGTAGCGTACATGGCCAATACCATAATTACCAAGTAATGCTCTCATATGACGAGTATGAAAGACATCACGCACCATACCGTTATCCTTACGAAGGAAAAGACGGCCTTCATGGCAGGTTACTATTCCAGCTGCATCTTGCCCACGATGCTGCAACATCGTTAATGCATCAAACAACATTTGGTTCACTGGCGATTTACCGGCTATACCAACAACTCCACACATAGCAACCTCGCAGACAAGCTAGGAATTAATAAAAAGGATTCTTTGTTGAATGGTCGGATCGGGTTTCTGATTCATCCGATTCGTCCATTGTTTTTGAAGGAGTGCTTGATGCACTACCTCCAGATGTTATCTGATGATACGCCTCACTTGCTGCATCTTTAGACAACTCTGTTGCTAAAGGCGCATAAGGCAATAAAAACTGTATAAGTATGGACTGTTTCCAGTTTGCTGAACTTTCAACCCAAGGTCCTACGCCTTGCATGGTCACAAGAACAACTAGTAAACCTTTTAAGGAACCAAAAGCACCACCTGCTAAACGATTTAATGGCCCCAATTTCAAACTTTTCAAGAGGCCATTTAAAATTGCAGTGACGATCCAAGTTAAAACAATAATAATGAGTGCAATAAATGCAAAAGCCGCAATCTTTTGAACCACCGGATCCTGACTTAAACCCGACATTGACGGAGCTAGAAGAACAGCATATTTTGCACCCATAATTAATGCAAAAATCCATCCTACCAAGTTCGCAAAGGCTTTTATAAATCCTTGTCGCAAACCGTTTAGCCCCCCAATGAGCAAAAGTATTAGAATGATGATATCAATAGTGTTCATGTTCAATTAGGTCATAGCTTCAACACATTGCTTTACAAGTGTTGGTCCCGTATAGATTAGACCACTATAAATTTGAACAAGTGTTGCGCCAGCTTGTTGTTTCGCTAAAGCCTGCTCACCAGACAAGATACCACCCACACCAATCAAAGGAATTTGTCCTTTTAATGATTGAGCAAATAAACGCAAACATTCTGTACTTTTTTCAAATACAGGAGCGCCTGACAAGCCACCTGCCTCATTACCGTAAGGCAGGTTTTCAACCCCTTCTCTCGATAAAGTCGTATTAGTCACAATAAGACCATCAATTTTAAAATCAAGTAATTGTGCAGAGATAAATTCAACATCTTCAGCCGTAAGGTCAGGAGCGACTTTTAAAACTAAAGGAACATAGTGATTATATTGCTCAGCCAACTCAAGTTGACGTGCTTTTAATGTTTGCAACAATTCAGTTAATGCATCACCACTTTGTAAACTACGCAAGTTTTTAGTATTTGGTGATGAAATATTAACTGTAATATATGACGCGTAATTATAAACTTTCTCAAGACAAATTAAGTAATCATCAACCGCCTTTTCAACAGGCGTATCGGCATTTTTACCAATATTGATTCCTAAAATGCCTCTAAATTTTGAAGCTTTAACATTTTCAATAAGCTTATCAACACCATCATTATTAAAACCCATACGGTTAATAATGGCTTTAGCTTCAGGAATACGGAATAACCGTGGTTTTGGATTGCCTGATTGTGGGCGAGGTGTAATTGTACCAATTTCAATAAAACCGAAACCTAATCCGGCTAAGGCATCAATATGAGCACCATTTTTATCTAGCCCAGCAGCCAACCCCACAGGATTAGGGAACTCGATTCCCATACATTTGGTCGGCTTTGCTTGTACAGCCTGACGCATCATGCCTAGCTTATGTGCTTTATCGAGCATGGATAATGTTAATTCATGGGCACGCTCTGGTGCTAAACTAAACAACATCGGGCGAGCAAGTGAATATAACATACCAATCACAATCTACTGATTTTAGGTACGCATATTATAGGCACAGGTAGCACAAAACACCATGCTTGACATAAGCATATTTTGATATGTTATTGAACTGTCGCTGTTAATTTAATCTGACCTTCACTGGAAACCATTTCCATCTTCTGAATACTAAGACCCATCTGTGCAAGTTGTGTTAAAAAGTTAGCTAAAATTGCATAATTTTGATGTGTTACAACAATTTGTAACTGCTCTCCATTTTGCTGAGAAGTCACAGTCAAGCCTTGTTGTTGAGCGACTCTTTGAATTTTTCCAGACTTATCAAGCTCAAGCTCATTTGCAGGCTTCATAGTAACAGCATTACTTTGCATCCACACCATCAGATCTTTTAAATCATTTAAGCGCTTTTGCTGTTGCTCTGCCAAAGAATGCATTTTCCAAAGCGAAGAGCCAATGATCGCCACCACCACAAAAATTGTAGTAAAGATGACCATAATACGTTCACGGACCGTTAAACGATCCAAATATTGAACAACTTGTTCAATCCACTGATCAAAGCGATTTTGCAATTGAGCTAACATTTTCATTATTGTATTTTCACCACCCCAATTGCACCACTACCATTTGCTTGGACGTTACCGAGCTCAGCCTTAAATCCTTGCTGATTCAATTGTTGTGTCAAAGCTTGTAAATCATCTGCCGATTTTGCTTTTAATGCCATTGTTAGGATTGAAGCATCATAATTAAGTTGCTGAGCCAAAATCTGTCTTTGCATTAAAATAGGCCCAACACGACTTAACAAAGAAAGCGCTTGAGTATCACCCTGCTGGCTCATTCTTAAATGGCTTTCAAACTGACCTTTAATATTTTGTTCGGTTACGCGACTAGATGGCCCAAACCAGTATTTATATTGTTCAATTGTTTGATCAGAGGTTTGGTTCGCCACTTTTTTCAATTTAACCCAACGCAATAAATCATAGCTAAATTGCACCACAATAATTGCTAAAACAATAGCCGCACAAGCTTTCCAATAGTTAGAAAAAGTACGCTCTTGGCCTTTTGACTTTGGCAAAACATTAAAAGGATGTTGTTTAGTTTTATCTAAAGGCTGGAATTGATAAATAAACTCAGAACGTTCGTCAGCACTTGAAGCCGCCTCTAAACTTTCGAGCTGCTCTACGGTTAAACCGCTATATTGATAATGCGTTTCGGCTGCCTGAAATTCTAAAAAAAGCCCCAAATCATCAACTGAATTGCCCAACCACTTATTTTCACGTACCAAGAGCTGATGATCAATATTACACAGAATAACTTGCTGAGCTTGTGGTTCAGGTAAAATCAGAAAATCTGGTAGTAAGGCCGCAAGTTTAGTTGGTAACAATGCTAAAGAATGTTGCCATGTCTCGACCATCCCCTGAGCAACACCCAAGATAGTTAACTGATCGCCATGAAAATGATGAACCACTTTCATATGATCAATCGGCAAAGTCACAAACTCTTCCAGTAGATATTTAACCCCATCAGCCCCAAGCTGTTTATAGTGGGACTTTGCCATAGTTTGCTGAAGCATTTGAGCATGACGACTCGGAAAAAAGACTGTAGCTTCTTTTCCTTGGTGTATTTGCAAGTCTTGTATTAATTGATCGAGACTTGTAGCCTGCAACCAGTTCTCTCCGTTAGACCAATGCCATGTTCCATTGGTTTCAGGCATCCTTATATACAGCATGTCGGCTAAATAACCTTTTTAATTATATTGTGGGTATAAAACTATTCTTTTGTGTTGATAAACCATTTGCAATAACAGCTTGATCATAAATTCTAGCTTCAGCAAGGGCAAATGGATTGAAGTTCTCATGAGTAAGTAACTCTGCAATATGACCGACAACATTCATATGGCAAACCACCACAATCGACTCATAAGGAATTTGAGACAACCACTCAACCGCTTCTCTTGCATCATCATCTGGCTTAATTTTATCGCATAACAATACAGGCACATCTTTAAAATATGTCTGGATATGCGCTAATGTTTCTTGAGCACGCAGTAAAGGGCTTACAACAAAAATATCTGGCTTAACAATATCTTTTAAAAATGTTGCTGTTTGCTCAGCCTGTGCATGTCCACGCGCAGTAAGTGGACGTTTAATATCATTACCATTTACTGGCGGAGCAGCTTCCCCATGACGAACTAATGTCAGTTGCATAAAATTTCCTTGTTAATAATTCCTGCATTATAACCACAATTTATGACATTTATTCGTCAGACTTCATGATGAGGTAAAACAAACTCAACATCACTACGGTGCCCATTTTTCATAAGTGAAAGCGCAATATTTAATGGTGGAGCACCCTCAAAAATTACTTCATATAAGGCATTGGTGATTGGCATATACACATCCAGTTCTTCTGCTTTACCACGCACTTGAACAATTGTATTAATACCTTCTGCAGTTTGACCCAACTCTTTACTTGCCTGATCAAGTGTCTTACCAGAACCTAATGCATAACCGATTTGATAATTACGACTCAATGGACTATTACAAGTCGCAAATAAGTCACCAACACCAGATAAACCTAAGAACGTAAGTGGATTTGCACCCTGCTTTACCGCAAAACGGCTCATTTCAGCCAAAGCACGCGTTAAGATCATACTCTTGGTATTTTCACCAATTTTATATGCTGCCCCAATCCCCATTGCCACTGCATAAATATTCTTAAGCGCACCGCCTAATTCAACGCCATGAACATCATCACTACCAAAAACACGGAATAACGCACTATGCAGTGCATGTTGTACAGCATAACGAACAAGTTCCGAATCACTTGCAATCACCGTACCAGATGGCATACCTGCCATAATTTCTTTGGCAAGGTTTGGACCCGACAATACACCGTATGGAACTTCAGGTAATTCTTCACGAATAATATCACTCATGAAACTAAACGTTTTAGCTTCAACACCTTTGGTTAAAGAAACAACCGCTTGTGCAGTAATATAAGGCGCGATTTGTTTTAAAACATCGCGGAAAGAATGACTAGGAATTGCGACCAAAATAATATCTCGATCACATACAGCTTGTTCCAAATCCGAAACAGCGCGCAATGAAGATTCTAAAGTGAAGTCTGGCAAATAACGCTTATTAATATGGGTTTTATTAATTTCTTCTGCTGTTTCGGCATCACGAATCCAGATCATGGTATCGCAGCCATTACGAGCAGCCAAATTAGCCATGGCCGTACCAAAGCTACCACCGCCTAAAACAGTAATGCGTAATGCCGTTTTTTTATCGACCGCAACAGGTTCCACCAAATCTGTAAACTTAAATTCAGCCATGCTTTATTATCCTATTTCTTACTTTTACAGACGTTTAAGCCTGCCAAACTTTTACGAATTCTTTACTTTCAATATCTGCACGTGGTGCAATTGCTTTAGCTGCTGTGCCAACGTAAATAATACCTGATATTAAATCATGGGGTTGCAAACCTAAATGCTGTTTTAACCAATTTGATTCGACAACAGCACCACTACGCCACATGGTTGAAAACCCTTGAGCTTGCAAAGATAACAAAAGATTTTGTACTGCCGCACCTGTACTTAAGATTTGCTCAAAATGTGGCACTTTGGGATGATCTTGCAACTGAGTAAGCGCTAAAATAAGTAGCGGAGCGCGAAAAGGATGTTGCTTAACGCGTTCAAGTTGAGCAGGATCAGTTTCACCTAAATCCGCCAAAGCTTTTGCTAGAACCTCACCAAAAGCTCCACGTTGTTCGCCAGAAACAATTACAAAACGTGTTGGCTTAAGTCTATGATGATCCGGAGCTGTTAAAGCAGCCTGAAAAGCCAACTCTAATTGATCTGAGTTTGGAGCGGGTTCAATTAATTGGCCAATAGACTGACGCTGATGAATATTTTGGTGAATTATTTGTATTGCTGAATCCGTCATTAATATTGATCTAACTCAAAAATTCGAAATAGATTAGCATAATCTACCGTTAATCCACCATGGAATCTAGCTTATAAACTTAGCGAACTCATAGTTTGACATTTTTTAATACAAAACTTCAAAACTCATACAACGTCTTCAAAATCAATTAGAAAACTTATGTTCAAATAACCCTATCTTTTGGCGGTTAACTTAGGTGAATCATGAAAAAAATAATTTTAGCGAGTGCAATGAGTAGCGTTATTTTATTACTAGGTGCTTGTGCAACTACTCCTAAAAACACTTTAGCAATTCAAAAAGAAAATAATCAGTTTGAAGTAACTGGTATTGGTAAAACCAATTTAATTGCAAAAAACAATGCAGTGACTGCCGCACAAAAAACCTGCTCTAAGAGCACAACCCCAGTTATTGTTGATGAAAAAACTACTTATCATGGTGTATTAAAAGATGTAGTCAGTGAAAAAACTGGTCAAATGGTAGAAGCTGCTGCAGGTGTCATTGGTAGTTTAACTGGTAAAAATGCGTCTTTAGCAAAAGATGATGATTACCAAACCACTCTTACTTTTTACTGTAAAATTAATTAAGTGAAAAAAATCCCAATCAGTTGATTGGGATTTTTTTATTAACAATACCCATCCAATCGGGTGAGCGGTAGTTTTTTACCAATTGCTTTTTCAATTTCTGGTAAATAGAAAGCATCATCTTCAGACAAGAAACTAATACTTACACCTTGTGCCCCTGCACGACCAGTACGGCCAATACGGTGTACATAATCATCAGACTGTTCAGGCAAAGTAAAGTTGATTACATGCGATACGCCATCCACATGAATACCACGACCAGCAACATCGGTTGCAATCATGATGTTATGTTTACCTTGCTTAAACTGCTCTAACATTTTCATACGTTTGTCTTGAGCAATTTCACCCGAGAGCATTCCCACTTTATATCCATCTTTTTTCAAATGGTCATATAGGCGGCGCACTTGATCACGGCGATTTGCAAAGATCATGACCTTATCAATCGGTTCTTCGCGCAAAATATCTTGTAAAAGACGATATTTATCTTGTTTAGCTACAACATAAACACGTTGTTCGACATCGTTATTGGTCTTTTGTTCAGGTTCAATTTCAACTGTTACAGGTTCAAATAACCACTGTCTTGCCAAATTTAAGACGTCGTAGCTAAATGTCGCTGAAAACATGAGGGTTTGTCGTTGTTCTTTACGCGGTGAATAACGAACAATACGTTTTACCGAAGGAATAAAGCCCATATCTAATAAACGGTCAGCTTCATCAATCACTAAAAATTCAATTTGATCGAGCCAGACTTCTTTTTGTTCTACGAAATCAATTAAACGGCCAGGTGTAGCAACAATGATATCAACAAAATTAGCATCAAGTTGCTTCTTCTGCTTATCAAAATCGACACCACCCAATAGGGTCACGACATGTAAATTAGAGAATTTTGTGAGAAATTTCGCATCACTTTCAATTTGCAATGCCAACTCACGAGTAGGTGCCAAGATTAAAGCACGAGGCTCACCACGGAAACGTTGCTCTTTAATTGGATTATTGAGTAAATCATTGATTACACTAATCAGAAAGGCAGCTGTCTTACCTGTTCCTGTTTGTGCTCGCCCAATTGCATCATGCCCGGCTAATGTATATTTTAAAACCTTTTGCTGAATTGGGGTCATTTGAGTAAACCCTAAAGCATCAATCGCCTTTTTAAGTTGCGGATGTAAATTCAAGGTTTCAAAACCAGATGTCATAAATACGTGCTCTAACAAACAATCTCTCGAATGAGAAGATCATTATAAACAAAAACGCTCCAATTCAAAAATTGGAGCGTCCATGATTCATCAAAAAGATGAATTTAGTCTTAGTCTAAAGGCTGAACGTTTTCAGCTTGAAAACCTTTTTGACCTTGTACAACGCTAAACTCTACGCGTTGACCGTCACGTAGAGAACGGTGACCGTCACCTACGATTGCACGGAAGTGAACGAATACATCGTCGCCGCCGTTACGTTGAATAAAACCAAAGCCTTTAGTGTCATTAAACCACTTTACTACGCCTTGTTCACGAGCTGTCATAAGTCAATCCTCAGATGATGAAAAAAGGACCTTCCGGTGTTGCAAACAGCAGAGTAAACAAGGATTTAAAATTTTTATAATCTTAAAGCTTGTAATCATTCTGTAAAACTATCAACAATTTCCGGTTACATCCATTTGTTATAGGTTATTAAAACAATTTAACTGTGTGGTAATCCCTAAAACGGTTCGAGCTTAACACGGGTTTATGACAATTAATAGAATTTTTTTCAAATATTTCCCCTATTTTTTAGCTCTTTTTTTAAACACCTTATGACTAGAATTTTTATAAGAATCCGTGACCTCATAATTTTATAAAACAGCTAGAGTTCATAAGAAAATTTGTTAGAATATTTTTTTTAGTTGTTTTTATGATGAATGAGCACTACCTCTTCTGCTATTACCCCCATTGAAATTAATGCGCTTGGTCAACCATGTCCAATGCCTTTATTAATGTTAAAACGTGAGCTTAAAAAAGTATCTGGAAAGCAACTGTTTTTATTAAAGTCATCTGACCCACATAGTGAAATTGATGTAACCCGTTACTGCAATTTACATCATTTTATGTGTCAAACCATGCAGATTTCGGAAAGAGAATTTCACTATTTAATTGAAACTCAATGATTCTTTGATAAAATAAAAGATTAGAAACTGCATAAAATTTTACATTTTTCTACCCAATTTTCCTTAATTATGAAGACAATTCAAATTAAGATGAATTTATTGGTTAATCCATCCTATCCTATAAGGAGAACTCATGAGTGACAGCAGCAATCAATTGATGCCCCTGTCATTGTCTGCGCCCGGTGTAAACCTTGGTGCATATATCAGTACTGTCAATCAGATTCCTATTTTAACGGCCGAGCAAGAAAAAGAACTTGCTGAACGTTATTATTATGACCAAGATCTTGATGCCGCAAAAATGCTGGTAATGTCGCATTTACGTTTTGTCGTTCATATTGCGCGCAGCTATGCAGGTTATGGCCTACCACAAGGCGACCTTATTCAAGAAGGTAACTTAGGCTTAATGAAAGCCGTAAAACGTTTCGACCCAAATATGGGCGTACGTCTTGTCTCTTTTGCCGTCCACTGGATTAAGGCAGAAATTCACGAATACGTTATTCGCAACTGGCGTATTGTCAAAATTGCAACGACAAAAGCTCAACGTAAATTATTTTTCAATTTACGTAGCCTAAAAAAATCGAGCAAAAAATTAACACTCGAAGAAGCTCAATCGATTGCTAATGACTTAAATGTAACTCCAGAACAAGTTCTGGAAATGGAAGGTCGTTTAACTGCTTATGATGCTGCCTTTGAGGCACAAGGCGATGACGACGATGACACACCACACACAGCGCCTGCGTTGTATCTTGAAGATAACCGCTACGACCCTGCTCGTTTAGTTGAAAATGAAGACTGGGAAGAGCAAAGCACATCTGCTTTACATGATGCCATGAATCAGTTAGATGATCGTTCGCGGAATATTTTGCAACGTCGTTGGTTAGATGATGATAAATCTACCCTACACGAGCTTGCTGCTGAATATAATGTTTCTGCGGAACGTATTCGTCAGCTTGAAAAAAATGCGATGGAAAAAATTAAAGTCGCAATGTCAGCTAGCTAAATTAAATGAAAAAAATAAAAGGGCGATAAGCCCTTTTGTTTTATCTAGCTATGTTTAGCCAACCTATTCTATGGTAACGTTGCCTTTCATTATTCAGTAGCGTTTTTTGTTATGTGGATTGCCATTTCAGCCCTTAATCTTGCTTTTGCAGTCATGTTGGGTGCTTTTGGAGCACATGGTCTTAAAGCTCACGCGGGTCCTGAGCAACTTGCTTGGTGGCAGACTGCAACCGATTACTTTTTTTATCATGCTTTAGGCCTACTAGCACTTGGTATTTTAAGTAAGGTTCTTCCTCTCTTTCCAATCAAGTTATCTTTCTTGCTTATCCAAATTGGTATTCTATTTTTCTGTGGTTCGCTTTATATCATGGCACTAGGTTTACCACGAATATTAGGCGCAATTACACCAATCGGTGGAGCCTTAATGATTTCTGGATGGCTGATCTTGGCTTGGAATGCTTTCAAATACGCTAAATAGTCGGAATGTGATCATGCAAATTTATTTAAATGGCGAATTAACGGACACGCCTAGCCAAAACCTGTTGCAGCTCGTTCAAGAACTGGCACTTGAAGGAAAACGTTTTGCTGTTGAACACAATCAGCAAATCGTTTCTAAAAGCAAATTAGAGCAAATTACGATTGCTCAACATGACCGTATCGAAATTATTCACGCTGTTGGCGGCGGCTAAGTCGGAGTTATCCATGCAAGACACCCCTCTCATTATTGGTTCACGTTCTTTTCAATCTCGTTTATTGGTAGGAACTGGCAAATATAAAGACTTAAATGAAACGGATTTAGCTATTCAAGCCAGTGGTGCAGAAATTGTAACTGTCGCAATTCGTCGTGTGAATATTGGACAAAATCCAGATCAACCGAATTTACTTTCAGTCATCCCACCAGAAAAATATACAATTTTGCCAAATACCGCAGGTTGTTTTGATGCTGATAGCGCAGTACGCACATGTATGTTAGCGCGTGAACTTCTAGATGGTCACAACTTGGTAAAACTCGAAGTTTTAGGTGATGAAAAAACCTTATATCCAAATGTAACCGAGACTTTAAAAGCCGCTCGTACTTTGATTGATGACGGTTTTGAGATTATGGTCTACACGTCTGATGACCCAATCATTGCTCAAGAACTTGAAAGTATGGGCTGTGTCGCAATTATGCCTTTAGGTAGCTTGATTGGTTCAGGTTTAGGTATCTTAAATCCGCACACTATTTCAATTATTAAAGAAAATGCGAAAGTACCTGTCCTAGTCGATGCAGGCGTTGGTACAGCAAGTGATGCCGCTATTGCAATGGAACTCGGTTGTGACGGCGTGCTCATGAATACAGCGATTGCAGCTGCGCAAAACCCTATTTTAATGGCTTCTGCCATGAAAAAAGCTGTTGAAGCAGGACGTGAAGCATTTTTAGCTGGTCGTATGTCACGTAAACGCATGGCAAATGCAAGCTCACCAGAGACTGGTTATTTCTTTAAATAATCTATTTCTTGTGAGAATACAGCCTTAATTGCCGTTGTAACTTTAATGCAACTTGTATAGGCATGTTACTTTTCAAAGATGAAAAGTAACAAAAATCTTTTGTTTCGCTGATATTACATCCATGTAATACAGCGAAACGGTGGCATCCATGCCACCTCACGATAGTTACCGCTTACGAAAGTTTAACTTAAGTAAGGCTAAGCCACTTGTTCATCACGTTTAAATACCAACTCTTTTGCAGATGAGTTATCAGCATCAAAGTAGTAACCCTCTGTATTAAATGCTTTGATGTCTTCAGCTTTATTTAATTGGTTTTCAACAATAAAACGAGCCATTAAACCGCGTGCTTTTTTCGCATAGAAACTAATGACTTTATATTTGCCATTTTTCTGATCAAGGAAAACGGGCTTCACAATTTCAGCCTTAATTTTCTTTTCATTGACAGACTTGTAATATTCATCTGAAGCTAGATTTACCAACAATTCAGATTTAATTGCGGCCAAGTCTTCATTAATCTGGTTAGTGATGATATCACCCCAAAATTCATACAAATTATGGCCACGCGTATTTTTTAATTTAGTGCCCATCTCTAAACGATAAGGCATCATTAAATCTAAAGGACGCAATAAACCATATAGACCAGAGAGCATACGCAAATGCTGCTGTGCAAAATCAATATCTTTGTCATTTAAATGATAAGCATCTAAACCAGTATAAACATCACCTTTAAATGCATAGATTGCTTGGCGAGCATTTGAGAAATTAAATTCGGGATTCCAATCTCTAAAACGATCTGCATTGAGTGTGGCAATTTTTTCACTAACACTCATTAAAGTCGCAATTTCCGAAGCGGAAAGTTTGCGGCAAACATCAATTAATTGTGCTGAGTTTTCTAATAAGCGCGGCTGAGTAAACTCATCTGTAGGTAACGCTGTTTCATAATCTAAAGTTTTTGCAGGAGAAATTAAAGCAAGCATAGACAACCTGAAAAAATTATTCTTAATACCAACTATAACAGTAGATATTTTTTAATGCTAACTCGTGTTTTCAATGACGACTATCGGTAAAATAGGAATACGTATTGTTATTTATCGATTCTTATATGTCTGAGCAAATTTTCATTCAGGGTCCAGTTGGTAAAATTGAACTTTTTGTAGACCGCCCTGAAGGTGAAATCAAAGGCTTTGCGGTTGTTTGCCATCCGCATCCATTGCAAGGTGGAACTCCTCAACATAAAGTCCCTGCTCTTTTAACCCAAATCTTTAATGAATATGGTTGTATTGTTTACCGCCCAAGTTTCCGTGGTTTAGGTGGTAGTGAAGGCATTCATGATGAAGGTCATGGTGAAACCGAAGATATTTTAGGTGTCATTGAACACGTTCGTAAGCTTCATGAAGGCTTGCCGTTCTATGCAGGCGGTTTTAGCTTCGGCTCACATGTTTTGGCAAAATGTTATGCGCAGCTTAGTCCAGAATTACAACCAGTACAGTTAATTTTGTGCGGCTTACCAACAGCGACTGTAGTGGGCTTACGTCACTATAAAACTCCAGAAATTCAAGGTGATATTCTACTCATTCATGGTGAGCAAGATGACATTACCTTACTTTCAGATGCAATTGCATGGGCAAAACCACAGAAGCATCCAATTACGATTTTACCTGGCGCTAACCACTTCTTTACAGGTTATTTAAAACAGCTTCGTCAAATCATTACACGCTTTATTATCATGAAATAAAGTGTATTTGATGGGCATAGATTGAGTCTATGTCCATCATTTCATAAGCACAGTAACTGCTAAAAATTATTCCAACTTAACCCAAAACGCGCTAAATATTTTTTTACTCGGTCGCTATCATTTGTTGTATTACGTTGTTGGCGAGATACCGAAAAGAGTTGTCTTCCCGCCTCTGCCATTGATTTTGAATTTTCACAGACTTTGAGCACACCTCGTAATTGAATCTGATCAAATTCATCTATTTGCTCTATTTGTTTAGAATCCAAATAGTTCAACAAAATATCTATATTTTTATCATTGTAAGATTCACCCTGAATAAGCCAAAGTTGCTTTAGGCGCTCAATTTCTTTTTCTACAGCCTCACGACGAATTAACTCACCTTGAGATAAAGTTGCCAAACGAGTTACGCTCGCTGCTAAATCTCTAAAATTTCCTTGCCATGATGCATCTGCCGATTTAGCAAACTTTAAATATGTTTCTAATGCATCACGTTGAAAACGTAATTGTCTTTGATGAATTGCAGCAAAACGCTGTAACTCAAAATCAATATTGGGTGCAATATCCTCTACACGATCTTTTAAATTAGGTAAAAAGAATGTCCACGTATTCAAACGAGCCCATAAATCTTCACGAAATCGGCCAGCTTGAACTTCATTACGCAAATCACGGTTAGTACCCGCTATTAGCTGAAAATCGGCCTGAATTTCCTTATCACTTCCAACAGGAAAAAAGCTTTTGTCTTCTAGTGCTTTTAGCAGCATAGCTTGTTCATCAAGTCCCAATTCACCAATTTCATCTAAAAATAAAATGCCTTGGTCAGCACTTTTTAATAAACCAGCACGAGATGCAGCTGCGCCTGTAAATGCACCTTTTATATGACCAAATAAGGTCGACATGGCACTATCACCACGTAAGGTTGCACAGTTAACATCGATAAAACGGCCGCTTAATTGAAATTTATCTTTCTTTAACTGAAAAATTTGTTTTGCCAAATGAGACTTACCAACCCCTGTTGCCCCCATAATTAAAATAGGTGCACTAGAGCGGGTTGCAACTAATTCAACTTCCTCAATAAGCTGATTAAACGCTTTATTATGAGTAGAAATATTGGCTTTAAGTTGTTGCCAATTTTGCTTTTGCTCATCATCGAAGCGCTGTTTTAAAACATCGTATCGAGATAAGTCCAGATCAATAATTCTATATTCACCTTCTGATGTCTTGTGTTGGTTAGGTGAACTTTGAATGAGTTGAGCTGGCAAATAATGTGCATCTACCAATAAATACCAACAAATTTGAGCAACATGCGTTCCTGTCGTGATATGCAGTAAATAGTTATTTTTTTCGACATCAAACGGATAGGTTTTTACAAAGTCATAGAGTGCACCATAAACTTCAGCAAAATCCCAAGGATCTTTAATACTTACCTTATGTCCAGAAACCTCAGTTTGTGGAGAGATTTCTTGAGCATCTGCTGCTATAGATTTAACTAAACTATGATGTTGTCGATCATGTAACAATACCAATTCATCTACAAGCAAATCTTCATGCATTAACAGGCTAAGTGTAGGACGCCAACGCTGCCAGCGATCTGGCCTTCTCCCCTGATCAAGTGTAGAACCGACAAAGCCAATAACAACTGTTTTCTTTGCATCCGCCATAATTTCTATAAAATTTTATAAGTGTCTATAATATACAATACGCATTTGACTAAAAAATTCCAAGAATATGCTTCATTTTACTTTTTTAGGCACATCTTCAGGTGTACCGACCCTGACACGTAATGTTTCAGGATTAGCAGTTCGTAACAGCAAAAATAAGGACTGGATTTTAATTGATGCTGGCGAAGGGACACAGCACCGTATTCAACAAGCTAAACTTTCACTACAAAACCTAGTTGCCATTTGTATTACACATGTTCACGGCGACCATTGTTATGGTCTAGTTGGTTTATTAGCAAGTGCAGGCATGAATGCCCGTAGCAAACCCTTAATCGTGATTGCACCGAAAGAAATTCAGCAATGGTTTGAAATCACTGCCCAACTTACAGATTTACATTTACCCTATTCCCTTCAATTCATTGATGTAAATGAAGCAACGCAGCCACAACAAATCACTGACGAATTCATTGTTCAAGCACATCCACTAAGCCATCGTGTTCCAAGTTTTGCTTTTAGCATTTATATCAAATCTATTCAGAAGAAGTTAGATACCCAAGCTCTAACTCAGCTTGGCGTACCTCAAGGCGATATGTGGGGCCATTTGAAACGAGGCTACAATATTGAATTTAAAGGACAAACCTTAAAAGCTGAAGACTTTATCAAAATTCAAAATCAACAAGTTCATGCAATTATAGGTGGTGATAATGATCAACCAGAACTATTAGCTGACGCTTGCAAAGATGCTCAACTCCTTATTCATGAGTCCACATACTTACAAACCGTTTTAGATAAAGTCGGCAAAGGTCCAATGCATAGCTCAGCAAAAATGGTGGCTGAATTTGCAGAAGAGCAATCTTTAAGCAATTTAATTCTGACGCATTTTAGCCCCCGACATCAGGATAAAGTTGGGCAGCAAGCTATTACTGAAGAAGTTCTCCAGTTTTATAAAGGTCATTTTTATTTAGCCAATGATTTTGATGAATTTACTTTAAATGAAGCTGGACAGCTTTTAAAAGTCGATAGAAATCATAAATACCATTAAATACACATATCCAAAAAGATATTTAAATATATTTTTAGATATCTTTTAAATATTAAAATTTCCAACAGAAATTAGTTACGCAGAAAGAATAATTATTTTTATATATTATTTTCAATAACTTATATTTTTAATTAAGTATATTTTTAAAAGTTGGCACACTCAGTGCAATAGTAAAAAGCACACAACATCATTCGGATATTGTGAATAACACCTGCCTGCAAACGCTTGGCAGGCAGGCTTTGAAAGGAAAAGAAAATGTCTGTCATTGAAGAAATTAAACAACAAGCTCAGTTTGAACAAAAGCAGCAACAACGTTCTTATGAAGTTCTGCAAAATGAAAAAAGTATGCCAGTCAAAATGTGGACTAAAGGCGTGCTTGTTGATGACAACTCAAAACAACAATTATTACAAACAGCACAAATGCCTTTTATTTATAAATGGATGGCTGTAATGCCAGATGTACACTTCGGTTTAGGAGCAACTATTGGTAGCGTGATTCCAACCAAAGGGGCAATTATTCCTGCTGCTGTGGGTGTAGATATTGGTTGTGGAATGATGGCAACCCGTACAAGCTTAACTGCTTCAGATTTACCAGATAACTTACATGCTCTACGTACTGAACTTGAGCGATTAATTCCCCATGGAATGACTAAGCGCGGACGTGATCGTGGTTCATGGGAAACTCCACCAGAAATGGTAGATCAAGCTTGGACCGATCTGGTTGCAGATTTTGAATACATTTGTGCAAAACATCCACGCTTGAAAAACACCAATAACCGCAAGCACTTGGGAACTTTAGGTACTGGAAACCACTTTGTTGAAATCTGTTTAGATGAGCATGATCATGTTTGGATTATGTTGCACTCAGGTTCTCGTGGTGTAGGAAATGCTATCGGTAATCATTTTATCGAACTTGCCCGTAAAGACATGCAGAAGCATTTCATTAATTTGCCAAATAAAGATTTAGCATACCTAGTAGAAGGAACTGAACACTTTGATGATTACTGGTTTGCTGTAGGTTGGGCTCAACGCTTTGCGATGAAGAACCGAGAAATCATGATGCAATCTGCGATTAAAGCCTTGGCTACTATTGTACCAAAGCCTTTTCAGGCACGTTTGGAAGCAGTGAATTGTCACCATAACTATGTGGAAAAGGAAGAACACTACGGTGAAGAAGTAATGGTCACTCGTAAAGGTGCAGTCCGTGCGCGTCTAGGTGAATACGGAATTATTCCAGGTTCAATGGGTGCGAAATCATTTATTGTACGTGGACTTGGAAATCAGGAATCTTTCTGTTCATGTTCGCATGGTGCAGGCCGTGTTATGAGCCGTACTGAAGCAAAACGACGTTTTACTGTAGAAGATCAAATTGCCCAAACTGAAGGTGTGGAATGCCGTAAAGATGCTGCTGTAATTGATGAAATTCCATCGGCATATAAACCGATTGAAGATGTAATGAAAGCACAAAGCGATTTGGTTGAAGTGGTTTATACATTAAGACAAGTGGTGTGTGTTAAGGGTTAATTTTTATTTTTACGAGAGAAAAAATCATGATTGATGTAGATGCAAAATTCGTTAAAAATCCAACATACAACTTAATTATGTATATGAAGAAATATTGTGAAGATAAGATTACTAAAAAAGTAGTGTTGCTTTTTGGCAACTTACAAACCCACTTCAACAAGTTATTCTATACTATTGGTTTTATTCATGAAATTCAAAAAAATGAAGAATTTATGAAGAACTACAATAAAACAGGTCTTATCGGTATCCAAAATGTAGAATATTGCTATTATAAAATTAGTACTATTTTTGATATTGCTTATCAAATAGCAGATATATTAGTGTTTCCTAACAATAAGAAGCAAAAAAATAGGTATCAATATTTAGAAAATAAATTTATCGAATACTCGAACAACCTTAATCACCTTAATATACAATGGTATAAAAATATTAATCTCATTCGCAATAAGATTACACATGGAGGAATTAAAGTTACACCTTTTTATATAAGTGAAAATCCTTTATTTGGAAAAAGGCTATGTTTCCAAGCATATAATTTAGACTTAGATGACTTGACCATTCCAAATTATTGCTATACAAATTTTTATAATAATTCTATCAATTTTAGCGACAACTACTTTGCATTTCACACTCATGCTTTGTATTGTTACTTAAAAGATTTTTTTGATTTTATTATTTTTGAATTTAATAAAAATCTAAAATATGATCTTAATGATTTAACTTTAGCAAATGATTGTATGGGACTTGGAGAGCTCCAAAAAAATTGGGCATTATCAAGTGTAGATATATTTAAAGAAATCACTAAAGAGATGATTATTTTAGATCAAAATAAAGGAAGATTTTTCTCTAATCAAATTGATAAAAATGTTACTGATGAAGTGATATTACAATACGATTTTTTTAAAATTCTACATAATTCTGAGAATTGTTTCATTACTGAAGAAGAATATAAAAAATGAAACTCGCAGAAGCACTTTTACTTCGAAGCGATCAACAAAAAAAGCTCGCTTCGTTAAAACAACGAATCAATGCCAATGTATTGGTACAAGAAGGCGATGAACCTAGTGAAGATCCAAATGAGCTAATCAAACAAGTATTCGCTTTAACTCAGGAAAGCAATCAATTGATTTGTCGTATTCATTTGACCAATGCACAAGCAAAACTGGAAGATGGCAAAGTATTATTGTCTCTATTAAGCTTGCGCGATAATTATGCTGAACAGCATAAGATTTTAATCGATGCAATTGCTAATACACATCGAGAACCTGATCGTTATAGCTCACGTGAAATTAAGTGGAAGAAAGTCATTCCTGTTTCTAACTTACAAAAGCAGGCGGATGATATCAGTGCGAAACTACGTGACTTAAACGTAAAAATTCAGGCTGCTAATTGGCAAATTGATCTAATCGATTAAACAATAGATTTTGTGAAATCATTTTCACAATCAAAGTTTGGACATACTGGGCGAGTACAAGATCCTGCATTACTCCGATCTGAGGGATTGAAAATAATTCAGGCGGCTATGGCAGCATGTGAGCCGTGCATCGATATTCACTTATCAGGCTCAGCACTATGCACCTAGCAAACCTTTGTCAAAAGCAAAGTCACGCGTTACTTCGCATTACCATGTACTGACAGTATGTTCATTAAATTAGAAAATAAGGAAAATAGAAGTGAATACAGTTTTGGCAAATATGCCAAAAGCCATTCAAATTGATGGCTCACAAGGTGAAGGTGGTGGACAGATTTTAAGAACTGCCCTTGCGCTTTCAATGATTACAGGCCAACCGTTTGAATTAATTAATATACGTGCAGGACGTAAAAAACCAGGTTTAATGCGCCAGCATTTAGTTTGCGTACAGGCATCTCAACAAATTAGCCAAGCTTATGTGGAAGGCGCTGAATTACATAGCCAGCGTTTATATTTTGCACCTCAGCATGTTCAAAGTGGTAAATATCAATTTCAAATTGGTTCAGCGGGTAGTACAACACTGGTTTTACAAACGCTTCTACCTGTTTTGTTATTACAAAATGAAGCTAGCGAACTCACCATTTCAGGCGGTACACATAATCCACTTGCACCAACAGCAGATTTTATTGAACATTGCTTTTTACCTGCTCTAGCGAAGATTGGAATTAACGTAAATTTTAAATTAAATAAAGCTGGCTTCTTTCCAATTGGTGCGGGTGAAATTCAAGTTACCATTCAGCCATGGCAAAATCGAAACAAGCTAAATTTATTAGATCGTGGTGTTTTACAAAGCAATGAGGCTTTTGCAGCAGTATTAAATCTTTCAGAAGAAGCACAAATTGCACAACGCGAATTAACCACATTAAGTAAAAAGCTAAACTTAAGCTCTCAGCAGCAATTTCATTTAAATGGAATTAGCCAAGGCAATACAGTATATGTGAAAGTTACTCATCAATATCACAGCCAACTATTTACAGCTTTAGGTGAGAAGAGCAAAAGTGCAGAGCAAATAGCTGATCATTTAGCAAAAGATGTAAAGCTATATTTATCTTCGCAGGCTGTTGTAGATGAATATTTGGCAGACCAGTTACTGCTACCTTTAACATTAGGTCAAGGGGGTGAATTCACCGCACAATGTATTAGCGAACACACTCGTACTCAAGCGGCCATGATTGAAAAATTTATTGATTGTGAAATCGAGTTTGTTGAGTTAAATCCAGATCATTTTCATGTAAAGGTTAAAATTTAAGAAGCTCATAACTGAGCTTCTTATTTCTTAAAAAATTACTCTACAGATGCCAAAGCGGTTACCAGTAGCTTCCAGCATTTCTCTACAGTATCTACTTTTACTCGTTCGCCCGGCGCATGCGCCCCTTGAATATCCGGGCCAAAAGAAACCATCTGTAAATGTGGATAATGTTCAGCAATAATCCCACATTCTAAACCCGCATGAATTACTTTTAGATTTGGTTCAATATTAAACGCATTTTGATAGGCTTGTTGTAGGCACTTTAAAGCCGCCGAGTCAGGGTTTGGTGTCCATCCTGAAACTAACGGTGTGAGTATAGAGGTGATATTAAATTGACTAAAATGTGCCTGAATTTTTTCTGCAAAATCTTGAGCTTCTTGGTTCACCATTGAGCGAACCATTAAAACAGCTTTTCCGCCTTCTCTATTTAGTCTCACCACTCCAATATTATTTGAAGTCTCAACCACATCTGGGAGAGCTTGACTCATACTTGCAACGCCATAAGGACTTGTTGCTAAAGCTTGTAACCACTCGTTTTGCTGTTGTTGAGTAATCACTTCAGTCACTTCAGTCACTTCAGCACTATTAGGCTGAATAATTAATTGCAGATTGTCATCAATACCTTGTAGCTGTTTTTTCCATGCTGTTTGATATTCATCGAGTAATTTTTCTAATTCAGGCAATTGGTTAGGCGAAATTGCAATAGTCGCTACAGCTTCTCTCGGTAAAGCATTACGGGCCGTACCACCTGTAAACTCAACAAGATGCCCACCAAGTGAGTCTAAATATTGATTTAAAAAGCGAGCCAAAATAACGTTAGCATTGCCACGTCCTAAATGAATATCTACGCCAGAGTGACCACCTTTAAGACCAGCTACCTGAATATTCATAATATTCAAATTTTCAGGGATTGGTTCATAACTAAGCGGCTGCTCTACTTCAACATCAATACTGCCAGCACATCCGAGATATAACTCGCCCCACTCTTCTGTATCAATATTAAATAACCATTTTCCTTTTAGTACACCTGCCTGTAAAAGCCGTGCACCACTCATACCCGCTTCCTCATCAACTGTTAAAAGAACTTCAATTGGTCCATGAGCAATATCATTTGAATCTAATACAGCTAAAGCTAAGGCTACGCCAATGCCATTATCGGCACCTAAAGTAGTATCTTTAGCAATTAACCAGCCATCTTCGAGGACTGGACAAATCGGGTCTTTAAAGAAATCATGTACTGTGCCAGTGTTAGCTTGTGTGACCATATCTAAGTGGCCTTGAAGAATAACGCCAGACACATGTTCTTTACCCGTGGTCGCATTCTTACGGATAATTAAATTACCAACTTCATCTACGTAAGTTTCTAAATTTCGACTTTCAGCCCAGTTTTTTAAAAACTCACGAAGCTGCTGTTCGTGCTTTGAGGGACGTGGAATAGTGCAAAGTGTTTGAAAATGCTGCCAAACCACTTGAGGAGATAAGTTCGAAAAATCAAATGGCACCATATATTTATACTCTCACAAATATTCTTAATAAACGTAGGTTTATTGAAAGATAAGAATTTATCAGCGCAGTTTTAGCTTTTTATTAAAATCGACGCTGATAAATTAAAAAAATGACTTTAAATGTAGAATATATTAGGTATAAAAATCAAAGCTAAATTTCGCGAACCAAACGGAATCCCCACATAATTGAACGAGCTTGTGAAGTTACATACGCATTACGATAAGCAGTTCGCACGTTATAAGTGTTATATATCCATGCCCCTCCACGTAAAACTGGGAAATTACACTGTCCATTATTTTCTTCACCCCAGCGACGATTCACACTAGGAGCATTTTCATAATTTGAGTGCCAGCAGTCATCCACCCATTCTCGTGCGTTGGCACTCATATCATATAAACCAAAATTGTTTGGTAAAAACTTTCCGACTGGTGACGTAAATGCATAACCATCCGTGCATTTAAATAGACTCCAACCACTGGTTTGGGGTAATGCTGCCGCTGTAGATGGATCTAATACATTTGCATATTTACAAGCTTGGTCAAGATTAAGGTCATCTCCCCAATAATACGCTGTTGTCGTTCCAGCACGCGCCGCATATTCCCACTCAACTTCTGTTGGTAAACGGTAGGTCTGACCTGTTTTTTTAGATAACCATTTCGCAAATTCTCTTCCATCTTCACGGCGTACACATACAACAGGATCCTGAGGTGTTTGATTCATACCCGAATTATTCGGATTTAAATCATCTCGATACCACATATTGAAGACACCATTGCGTGTTTCCCAATTACGACATCCTTCGACTTCCCAGCCAGTTTCTTTTTGGAAAGCCTGAAACTCAGCAATTGTTGTTTCATAAGTTGACATTGCAAATGGTTTTTCGACTTGTACTAAGTGCTGAGGTAATTCGTATGGTCGAGATTGAGCCGGTACATTTTGTTGCTCTTGCTCATTTATATTTCCACCCATTAAAAAGCTACCAGCTGGAATAACCGTCATTTCCGGACAAAAACTATCTGAACAATCTTTGAATTTAGACTTTGCTAGAGTTGATTGATTAATATTGGTATTGGTTAATGAGGCTAATTTAATTTCAGGATTCATATTTGGCGGGTTATTGATTTGACGAATTAATAAATTAATTGTTCCCTGCCATTCACTTAACATTTCCCTTAGCATGGCAGGTCGTTCAATGCTTACGCCTGTTCCATCATAGTCTGGAGCATTACACCTTGCTCTTAATACAGTTGACTCATCAGTAAGCTGAGCTAGTTTCGGAATAATTTGATTATCAAGAAAAACTCCTAAATTATTTGAACTAGCGATATTGGCTCTTAGTTCTGCCGCTGATTTTTGAGCAATTGCTGCCTCACTGATCACTTTAGAATAAACACTATCACACTGATTTTCTTGCCATACTAGATTTTGCTTAAGATTCTCTAAAGAAGTAATTGTTCCTTCTAGCAACTTCTGGTTTGTTGAGTTTATGGTCGTATCTTTATCATCACTATTACACGCTGATAATAAGGAGATAATCAATATACCAAAGCCTTTTGAATAATTACTGGAAATTATGTTCATGTTAATTCTCTGTAAAATAATATAAATAAGAAGAGGAAATTGAGTAGTTCTTTGTTAAAAAGCATTTTTAAATTAATAGAAAATTAGTTCAAAATTCAAACAATATTATTTTTTCGTTTGTTAATTTTTATTAAATAATGTCACTACAAAAATAAATAATTCTTATCAATATTAATAAATAAAAAGGGTGAACAAATATGTTCACCCTTACTTCATAAAATATATTTAATTGATCAAGACTTCCAAACAAATTGGGAAAAACTCTGATCGGCTTTCAAACTATTTTCAACGGCCTGTGCAAGCTGGCGAATAATGCTTTGTGTTTCAATTTTCTCAAACCAGTCTTGTTCTTCATCTGGATTGGCAGAAATTTCACACATCAGGTGTCCATCATGTTCTGTTTTTTGACAAGTAATAGACAAAGGTAAAAGATGATTATCAATACTCACTTCTACCTTTTCATGTTCATGCACAATATGCTGTGCATCGAAACCATAATGCCCCAATTGTTTAAATAATAAAGCCGCTACATATTCTTGAGTGATATGGCATTCATTTGGTGGATGATCAAGCACCCCATGTTGTGGGCAACTGGCAATAAATTGTAATTTTTTCATCCTTTGTCCTAACACTATTATCATTATCTGCACTTAGCATAAGCAATAAACAAACAGCAGCCAAGCTTTTAGCTCGCTGCTGCCGTTGCTATTGTGTTAGCAATTATAAAATGTGTTAGGTAAAAAGTTATTGGCTAACTTCGATTGTTAAACCTGCACGATTCGCCAACTCAGTGAAAGTTGGGAAACTTGTAGCAACGGTTTCAGTACCATGAATTGTAATCGGACCAGAATTACGAAGACCTGCCATACTAAAACTCATAGCAATACGGTGGTCGTGGTGTGATTCAATTTCACCACCAGTGAAGATTGGTGACCAATCACCAGATTTGCCTTTACCTTCGATAATGATGCCATCTTCAGTTGGCGTACAGTCAATACCCATGATTTTTAAGCCATCTGCCATGACCTGAATACGGTCAGATTCTTTCACACGAAGTTCTGCCGCACCAGTTAATACTGTTTGGCCTTCGGCACAAGCCGCTGCAATAAATAAAGCTGGGAATTCATCAATTGCTAAAGGTACTTGGTCTTCAGGCATATGAATACCTTTAAGTGTGCGTGAACCTTTAATATGAATATCAGCAATAGGTTCGCCACCAGCAATACGTTCATTTTCAACAGTCAGATCTGCACCCATCTGTTTTAAAATTTCAATTACACCAGTACGTGTTGGATTAATACCTACTGCCTCAAGCACAACGTCTGAACCTTCTGTGATTGCAGCACCCACCATAAAGAAAGCAGCAGATGAAATATCAGATGGAACTTGAATATCAGTACCTACTAATTTTCCGCCACCAACGAGTGAAATCTTGTTGCTTTCAGTTTTAACTTCATAACCAAATGCACGAAGCATGCGCTCTGTGTGGTCACGAGTTGGTTCTGGTTCAGTTACCGAAGTTTCGCCTTCAGCCCACAAACCAGCAAGTAAAATACCTGATTTCACCTGAGCAGATGCCATAGGTAAATCGTATTGAATGCCTTTTAATTGCTGGCTACCCGTAATACTTACAGGTGGTGTACCTTTCTCACCTGTTGTTTGAATTTGCGCACCCATTAAACGTAAGGGTTTAGCAATACGCTCCATTGGACGTTTAGAAAGTGATGCATCACCTGTCATAACAGAATCAAACTTTTGTGCAGAAAGCATACCTGAAAGTAAACGCATGCTTGTACCAGAGTTACCCATATACAATGCACTTGCTGGTGCTTTTAAGCCATGCATACCCACGCCATGAATGGTCACTTCACCATTTTTAGGGCCTTCAATGCTTACACCCATATCACGAAAAGCTTGTAAAGTTGCTAGAGCATCTTCACCTTCTAAGAAGCCAGTTACGTGGGTGGTGCCTTCGGCAATAGCACCAAACATAATGGAGCGATGTGACACAGATTTGTCACCCGGTACGGTAAATTTACCTTTAAATGCCTTATTTCCCGGTAAGATACTGAATTGCTGTGTCACCTTATTTTTCTCCATTAAAGGTTTTTTGGCTAACATATGATTGAAATGTTGGCGTGCTGCCTGAGCATGGCCGAGTAAACCCATTAATGCATGAGAATCTTCGTTTTCAATCAATTTTCTAAGTACGGTAAGTTGCTTTTCGAAGCCATCTACAGCATTTAAGATAGCGGTTTTGTTGGCAAAGAAAATGTCATGCCACATTTGAGGATCACTTGCTGCAATTCGTGAAAAGTCACGGAAACCACCAGCTGCATAACGGAAAATATCCAAGTTATCTTCACGGTTTGCAAGTTGCTCGACCAGATTAAATGCCATTAAATGCGGTAAATGGCTCGTATGTGCCAAAACCTCATCATGCTTGGCAACATCCATACAAATCACTTCAGCTTTAGCAGCCGACCATAGTTGAATCAGTTTATCAACAGCCCATTCTGCACTTGTTGGCAACGGCGTTAAAATCACTTTATGATTTGCAAATAGATCAACCTTACCTGCATGAACACCTGTGTGCTCACTACCAGCAATAGGGTGTCCCGGTACAAAACCTGCTGGTAAATTTTCACCAAATACAGCTTTTGCTGCCTCAACAACATTACCTTTTGTACTTCCCACATCAGTTACAATCGTGGTTTCTGACAAATAAGGCTTAATTTGCTCGAGCACTTTTTGTGTCGCACGTACTGGCAAGGCTAAAACAACTAAATCTGCCCCTTTCACGGCTTCAATAGGATCAGAAAATCCTTCTTGTATTAAGCCAAGTGATTTTGCATCTTCTAAAGTTTTTTTTGAGCGTGTAGATGCAACAACTATTGTCGCCAACTTTTCGGCAACAATAACCCGTGCCAAACTCGACCCGATGAGTCCTAAACCAATAAATGCAACTTTTTTAAATAGGGGTTGTGACATAACTTCAACTTTGCTTTTGCTCAAAGTTATTTAAACCTTTGAGCAATTTGTTTTTAAGCATAATGACATGACCATCTTGATACATGTCATTATTCCAACATGAGTAATTAGAGAACGGCAGCAGGATAAGAACCTAAAATACGAAGCTCTTTTACCATTGGGCGAATATCATTGATTGCAGCAGCAACATTCTCTTGATCGATATGACCTTCTAAATCGATAAAGAATACATATGCCCATTTTTCAGGTAATGCTGGGCGCGTCTCAATACTTGTTAAGCTAATATTATGTTTTGCAAACGGCGCTAAAATTTCTAATAAAGCACCAGCACGGTCATGTGCTGAAATTAATAATGAAGTTTTGTCATTGCCACTTTGTGGAATTTTTTCACGGCCAATGACTAAGAAACGAGTAGTATTTTCCGGATTATCTTCAATATTGCTATGTAAAATTTCAAGGTTATACATGCCTGCTGCAATATCAGATGCAATCGCTGCTGAATGCCATTCGTTACGAATACGACGTGCAGCTTCTGCATTTGAGTTTAAAGCAACACGTTCAACACCCGGATAATGCGCGTCTAACCACTGACGACATTGGGCCAAAGTTTGCTGATGAGCATAAATCTGTTTAATGCTGTCTTTACGTGTATTTTCAGAGACTAAGAATTGATGATGAATACGCAATTCAACTTCACCAATCACATTTAAGTTAGATGTTTTAAAACAATCTAAAGTATGGTTCACAATACCTTCAGATGAGTTTTCAACTGGAACTACACCGTAATGTGCACTACCCGCTTCCACCTCACGGAACACTTCATCAATAGTTGGTAATGGACGAACAACTGCATCCTTACCAAAATGCTTAAGCACAGCAGATTGAGTAAAAGTACCTTCTGGTCCTAAAAATGCAATACTTTGCGGAGCTTCTAAAGCAAGGCAAGCAGACATAATTTCACGGAACAAACGCGCCATAGTAACGTCAGATAAAGGACCTTGGTTACGCTCCATCACTTTACGTAAGACTTGCGCTTCACGTTCAGGACGATAAAACAAAGGATTCTCTTCTGAAGCAAATTTAGCTTTAGCAACAGCTTCAGCAAGGCTTGCGCGGCGATTTAATAATTCTTGAATCTGTTGATCAACACTATCAATATCTTCGCGAATTTGTTCTAAACTAAGAGAAGTCGTTTTGTTTTGATCATCGTTGATCATTGGAATGCAGCCTCAGTAAAATCATCTTTTAAACGAGAGTATAACAATAGTCTGCTTTGATTTGTTAGGCAATATGGCTGTAAGAGCTTTTTTCATTAACCTTTTTGCGGACATTCTTTTGATAGCTTTATTTGATAATGATTTTCATTTATGATTTGAGTAATAAATTTTATTCTTATCTGTTATGCATAAATCATTTTTCTTTTTTTCTTCTAGTTTTATCTTGAGTACTTTAATAAGCAGTAATGTTCTAGCTGAAACGTCTATACAAAATCAATCAAAAATCGTTTTTCAAAATAATCAGGCACAATTCCAAATCAAATCTAAAAATACAGGCCATGATTATCTTATTCAAATTTATAAACCACCTGTTGCCCCACCACAACATGGGTATCCCGTACTATATATACTAGACGGAAATGCAACTTTCCCAAGTGCTGTCAATATTGCTCAGTCGATTGGCGCTGGCTCTACAAAATTAGGACTTGATCCACTTATGATTGTAGCGGTTGGTTATCCTCAGCAAAAAATTTTTGATGTGCAAAAGCGTGCTTACGATTACACACCAAAACCTTCTTCTGAATTTCAGGCTCAAGGTAAATATAAATATGGCGGTGCTGATCAGTTTATTGCATTTTTAAATAACGAACTCAAACCTGAAATTGCACAACAGTTTCCAATTAATAGTCAGCAACAAAGTATCTATGGGCACTCTTTTGGAGGCTTGTTTGTGCTTTATCATTTTTTTCAAAAGCCAGATGCATTTCAACGTTACTTCGCTGCAAGCCCTTCTCTGTGGTTTGACCAAGGTATGTTATTTCAACAGTTAAAGCATTGGCAAAGTCAAAAATCAAATCATCCCTTACTCATGACCACAGTCGGTACACATGAGCAAGGTGGGCCTCGTACTCAATCTAATAATAAGTTTAATGAAACAGATTTCTTTAAAGCTTTAGAAAACAAACGTTCAAACCAATTTAATTATTGGCATTTTTATAATTCTGCTGAGCAACACATTACAAATTTGTATGCGAGCTTGCCTAAAGCCCTTATGTTTGCTTCGTGCAAAGATCTAGAAAGCTGCAAATCTTTATTTGATGAACAGAGTGAGAAGGCAGCGGAATAAGAAATTACTCAAATTTCAAAATGCTGAACTCATCTTAAAGCCTAGATTAGCTATACTGCTTAAAGATGTTAAAAGAACAGTAAAATAGAATGAATAAAATTATTGTCTTAAGTCTACTGAGTCTTGCAAGTTATAGTTTAACGGCTTGTAGCGGTTGTCCAATAATCGCAGGATGTAATGGTACTGATAATTCTCCGTACTATATGACAACTACCAGCAATCAAGTTCGTGGTATTCAAATCCCAGCCCAAACAAAACTGACCTATCGGTCGCAACACTTCCGGCAGAAATTTGAGCAAAAACATGCTTTAAATGAGAAAAATCTATCAGGTATATACTTGCCAGCAGATACAGCAATTATTTGGGGTGGTATGCCAGTAGACATGTTTATACAATTTTCCAATCCTGAAATAAAAGGATTTTCTGTCTATCCAGCACGAGGATTTAAAACAGAATTATCAAATGAGTTTTTACGTTTATGGAAAAGCTGTGAAAGTGATTTAGACATTAACTTAAAGAATCCAAATGACTGGTCATTTAATCCTGAAAATATGGAAATAACAGGTTGTGGCATCAATCAAAAACGTAGCAAATATACCGAAGACTCTTTTCATCAAGATGAAGCCGATGCATTTTTAATAAAGATCAATCAGGCCTTACACAAGTTACCCAAGCAATAAGACTATCCTGTCATTTATCGAACTCACAAATAGGTAATATAAAAAAGCCTACTCAAAGGTAGGCTTTTTTTAAAACTATTTAATTAGGCTTTACCAATTAAGCCACGCGCTACGATTTCTTTCATAATTTCATTTGTACCACCGTAGATACGCTGAATACGAGCATCTACAAAGAAACGTGAAATTGGATATTCAGTCATATAACCATAACCACCAAAGAGTTGCAGCAAGTTGTCTGCGACTTTCATTTGCATATCCGTACTAAAACTTTTGAGTGCGGCTGCTGTTTCCACATCTAACTTACCTTCTTGATATAGAGCAACGTTTCTCTCGTAAAAAGCAGCCGTAGCAAGCTCATCAATTTTTGCTTGTGCTAAAACAAAACGCGTATTTTGGAACTGTGAAATAGGTTGACCAAATGCATGACGCTCTTTTACATAAGCCGTTGCCAAATCAATTGCACCACGAATAGCGCCAATAGCGGTAGATGCAATGGCTGTACGTTCACGTGGTAACTCTTGCATTAAGTAAGCAAACCCCTGCCCAGCTTGACCGAGTAACTGGTTTTTAGGAACCTTAACATTGTCAAAAAATAGCTCAGATGTGTCTTGAGAATGCAGACCGATTTTGTCGAGGTTGGTACCTTTTTTAAAACCTTCTAGATGAGTATCTGCCAATAATAACGACACCCCTTTCGCACGCGCTTGAGGATCGGTTTTTACTGCAAGCACCACAAGGTCAGCATGTTGACCATTTGAAATAAATGTTTTTGATCCATTTAGTAAATAATGGTCATCTTGCAAAATGGCGCTCGTACGCATTGATTGTAAGTCTGAACCAGCACCCGGTTCAGTCATACCAATGGCACCAACCACTTCACCAGTAACCATTTTTGGTAACCAGTATTGTTTTTGCTCTTCTGTCCCGATGTGTAAAATATAAGGTGCAGCAATTTCAGAGTGACAAGAAATAGCAGTTGATAATGCGCAAAAACCAGCTCGAGCAGATTCTTCAACCAACATTAATGAATAGTAAGTTGGAACGCCATAACCACCGTATTCTTCTGGAACATCTACACATAAAAAGCCATTTTCGCCCAGTTGATTCCAAACTGAACGCGGCATAATTCCTTCGTGTTCCCATTGGTCATAATGTGGAGCGATATGCTCATTCATAAAACGTTTAAAATTATCACGAAATAATTCTAAATCTGCATCGTATGCCAACATAATATTTTCCTTCAGCTTTATTGTTTTATCAATTCTCATTGCTGAGCATGCTAATCATTTTTTTAGTTACTGTCATGGCATAGCTGCTCATTAAAACTGTACTTTTCAGTCAGCCAATAAAAAAGGAAGCCGAAGCTCCCTTTTTATCAATCATAATTTTTAGTGAGATGCTTCAGCAACAACACTTTTTGGCTCAAGCATTTTTCTATCCACTTCCTCTGGATTATTTAATGCATCATTTAATTTATCTTTGTCTAAAGCACCTACCCATTTAGCAACCACAATTGTTGCTAGAGAGTTACCAACAAGGTTGGTTAAAGCACGTGCTTCTGACATGAAACGGTCAATACCTAAAATTAATGCCAAACCTGCAACTGGAATATGACCAACAGCAGATAAAGTTGCCGCCATAACAATAAAGCCAGAACCTGTTACACCTGCTGCACCTTTAGATGAAATTAAAAGTACCAAAAGCAAAGTAATTTGATGCTGGATATCAAGCTGTGTATTTGTGGCTTGAGCAATAAAAATTGCAGCCATCGTCAAATAAATTGAAGTGCCGTCAAGGTTAAACGAGTAACCCGTCGGAATAACTAAACCGACAACAGACTTTTCACAACCTGCAATCTCAAGTTTACGCAGCATACGTGGTAAGACTGATTCTGAAGAAGAAGTACCAAGCACAATTAAGAGTTCTTCACGAATTAGACGAATCATCTTAAGGATGCTAAAACCGCTGATACGGCTGATTGTACCCAAAATCAAGAAGATAAAGAGCAGACACGTAATATAGAAGCAAATAATAAGTTGCCCTAATTGTACGAGTGACCCCACACCATATTTACCAATAGTAAATGCCATTGCTCCAAATGCACCTAATGGAGCAAGCTTCATGATCATATTTACAATGTTAAAAAATACATGTGCAATTTGATCAATTAACTTTAAAACTGGACGTCCTGCATCACCTAACTTATGAAGTGCAAAACCAAAAAGAATTGCAAAAAGAAGGACCTGTAAGATTTCACCATTTGCAAATGCACCTACAACCGTGTCAGGAATAATGTGCATTAAGAAATCAACGGTAGATTGTGACTCACCAGAAGTAACGTATTTTTGGATACCTGAAGTGTCTAGGGTTGTAGGATCAATATTCATTCCTACACCTGGCTTTGCAATGTTAATCACCACAAGGCCAATCAGAAGTGCGATTGTTGAAACGATCTCGAAGTATAACAATGCAACACCGCCAGTTTTACCAACTGACTTCATGCTTTCCATACCAGCGATACCACTGACCACTGTACAGAAAATAACAGGTGCGATGATCATTTTAATCAAACGAATAAAAGCATCACCTAATGGCTTGAGTTGCTCACCTAAACCTGGAATATGATGTTCAACACCATTCACTATTTGCGTTGTACTTGGAGAGAAATGCCCTACCAAAACACCCGCAATAATCGCAATAATCACCTGAAAATAAAGTGATTTATAAATCGGTTTTTTAGCCATAACTTTACTTCAATCTATATTTCCAAGTCCGTTGGAAATATCAAAATGAAACGTCTATTCTTTACGAATACACAGCCCTAACCTTTCACATGGACACCGCAAAAGGGAAATGGTTTTTTAATAACAAAAAACCTTCCTACTACCTCAACGAAAACAAAAAAGCTGTTTTCTAAAACAGGAGAATACCTGAAGTTTCCAACCACTTTGAGTAGCCAGAAATAACCTCTTACTTTTTCAATAAAAAGCTGAAGATATAGGAGAATCACAGAAAATTATGATATGAGTGCTCAAAAAAGCACATGAAAGTTTACTCGAATTAAATCACGATTCGGTTAAATTTTTGGCTAATACGTATAAAAAACACCCATGCGGCCTTAAGACTTTAGTATGAGAAACGCTTTTGATATTTTTTCAGCAGATTTTTATGTCATATTGATAAGCACTTGCAGACATTTCATTTTGAGCTGCATACCCCTTATTTTTACTGTTTTGAACTACCATGAATACTAAACGTAATATCTATAAAGATGCTGAACATCCCTTTGCGCAATATGTCCGTATTTTAGGTAAGGGGAAAACCGGATCTCGATCACTGAGTTATGAAGAAGCCTATCAAGCTTTTACCATGATTTTAAAAGGCGAAGTTCTTGATGTTCAGTTGGGTGCTTTTTTAATGCTACTACGTGTTAAAGAAGAATCTATTGATGAGCTTGCAGGCTTTGTACAAGCCACCAAAGACCAACTTAATTTTCAACCTTTAGACGTTGACCTAGACTGGTCATCTTATGCAGGCAAACGTAAACATTATCCTTGGTTTTTATTGGCTGCCCTAACACTTGCTCATCATGGCTACAAAATCGTCATGCATGGCGCTTCTGGGCATACGATTAACCGAGTCTATACCGAACAAGTTTTGGAATATTTAGATTATAAAATTTGCCATTCTGAACAAGAAGTCCGCACACAATTAGCCGAACAGAATTTTGCTTACTTACCATTAGATGTAATTTCACCTGTTTTAAGTGATTTAATTTCTTTAAGAAATGTCATGGGCTTGCGCTCGCCTATTCATACATTAGCCCGCCTCATTAACCCATTTAATGCGAAAGCCACCTTACAAGCGATATTCCATCCTGCGTATAGAACCTCTCATCAACATAGTGCGCTTCGCTTAGGCTATCAAAATAGTGCAGTGATTAAAGGTGAAGGCGGTGAATTTGAGCGAAACCCCGATGCTAAAACTCTCATTTGCGGTATTAAAAATGGTGAGCTCTATGAACATGAGTTGCCAAAGCTTACGCCTGAACGTAGCCCAATTGAAGAAGAGTTAGATTTAGCAACGTTTAAAGCGGTCTGGCTTGGTCAGCAACATCATGAATATGGTGAAATGGCAGTAACAGAAACCATGGGTATTGCGTTATATACCATGGGCGTTGTTGTTAGCTTTGAAGAAGCGATGCAAAAAGCAAAAGTGCTATGGGAAACACGAAATTTAAGCCAACAAAACTAATATAAGACCATACAGCCTTCTATAGCGTGTTTCTCTTATATTGCTACATATAGGCGATACTTACTTTTCAAAGATGAAAAGTAACAAAAATCTTTTGTTGAGCAAACAGTACTTCCCTGTACTGTTGCTCAACTGGCGACATCCATGTCGCCTACACGATAGCAAATGCTAACTGAGATTTATTCTAAAATTAATTTTAAACAAAACGAATCGGTTTAAACTCAGGCTCATGCTTGTGATGATCATCATCACACTCTTCACCCTCTTCTTTCGTTCCGCGGTCAATATAACCACTACGCTGATCTTCCGGTAAGTTCTTTAACTCCCAAGCAATCACAGCTTGCATACATGTTTCGCGCTGTTCCTTTGTCAAAACAACACCATTTGGCCATTTACCGATCTCTACGGCTGTTTTTAAACGCTCGACAATTTCAGGGTTTAAAACAGATAGCATTTGTTCAATATTCATGATTCATCTCTTTGAAAAGACTCAAAATCTTGGTTCCAACCCAGTTTGGTACGACAAGCCATATAGAAATCATAACCTGGTGGGTGTAATAAACTTAATTTAAATGGATGTTTGCGGATGTGCAAACTATCACCGACATTGAGCGATACACTGTGCTGTCCGTCTGCACTCACCATCGGTAATACCCGGTTTTCGCGAATGACAATTTTAATTTCACTTTGCCCACCAACTACGATTGGGCGTGAAGATAATGTATGGGGGTGCATAGGGACTAATGCAATCGCATCCATACTTGGATGTAAAATTGGGCCACCGCCTGACAATGCATAAGCAGTTGATCCTGTTGGTGTCGAAACAATTAAACCATCACTATGCTGACGGTAAACATATTGACCATCAATATTAAGTTCAAAGTCGATCATGTGTACCGACTTACCTGAGTGTAGTACGACATCATTTAAAGCAATTGCGTCGTAAATGACTTCACCATTAGTACGTACTTCCATTTCAAGCAAGAAACGGCGATCAAGTTGAAAATGACCTTGTAATACCTGATCAAGTTTAAAAATAGCTTCCGCAGGCTTAATATCAGTTAAAAATCCTAAACGCCCACGGTTAATGCCAATAACAGGTGTATTGTAGCGAACTAAAGCTCTGGCTGCATGAAGCAAAGAACCATCTCCACCTACTACAATGACCAGATCAGCGACTTCACCTAATAAGTGACGACTAACAACTTGCGCATGATCATAGGGCACTAATTCGGCAGTTTCCTGATCAAAAATGGGGTTTAGGCCTAAACTTAGCAAATGGTCATGAATTAAACATAGTGTTTCTACAACTGATGATTTATCCGGTCGACCAATTAACCCGACGTTTCTGAAGGACTTATGTGAAATTTGCACGAATGAGTAAGCTCCGCTGCGATTCTACGCTATCATAACATTATCCTGATTAATTTAAAAAAACATAACAACAAGATGCAGTAAAATTCAATCTAAGTTTTCAATTTATTCACAGTTTTATCATTGCAAATTGATGACAAGCTATCGCATCATTAGCGTATTGTTTAGGGTTTTATCTCATTTATATGAAGTTTGAACGTGGTATCGGTTTCTTCGCGCTAATCTTTTCAATTTTAGTGATTGGTGCTTTTATTGCTCTTAGTATCTATCTGATTCGTTTAGATAATATTATTCGTGAAAAATTTGAAGGACAGCGCTGGGACATTCCGGCCAAAGTGTTTGCTCGGCCTTTGGAAATTTATAATAATGCACCCATTACCCAAGCAAATTTCACTCAAGAATTAAAATTATTAGGTTACAAAACTTCAAGTAATTATGACAAGTCAGGAACCTTTGTTGCTCAAGGTAGCAACATGTATGTGCATACACGTGGTTTCGACTATGGTGATAGCGTAGAACCTGAACAGGTTTTAGAGCTCAGCTTTGCAAACGATCAGGTTGCAGATGTACGTAGTACAAAACCATCATCAACAGGTGTGGCCCGTTTAGAACCTTTACTCATTGGGGGCATTTATACCCAGCATAATGAAGACCGTGTCCTGATTAAACTTAATAGTGTTCCTAAACCACTGATTGAAGCTTTAATTTCTACCGAAGACCGCAACTTCTATCACCACCACGGTATCTCGATTCGTGGTACAGCACGTGCTTTGGTGAGTAATGTCACTGGAGGACGTCGCCAAGGTGGTTCAACACTCACACAACAGTTAGTTAAAAACTTCTATTTAACACCTGAACGCACCTTAAAACGTAAAGTGAATGAAGCATTAATGGCTTTACTTATTGAGTTGCATTACAGCAAAGATGAAATTTTAGAAGCTTATTTAAACGAAGTAAATTTAGGCCAAAATGGTAACTATTCAATCAATGGTTATGGCTTAGCTTCACAATTTTACTTTGGTTTACCACTTCGTGAACTCAATGTCGCGCAACAAGCTTATTTAGTCGGTTTAGTTCAAGGGCCATCATTATATAACCCTTGGAAAAACCCTGAAGGAGCAAAAAATCGTCGCGATACAGTGCTCAATAACATGCGTGTAATGGGTTATTTAACTCAAGCAGAATATGAAACTGAAATTGCACGTCCTTTAGGTATTCTAAGTAAACCAAGCCTAGGGCCTGCAAAATTCCCTGACTTTTTAGATATTGTACGTCGTCAGTTACGTACCGAATATCAAGAAAGTGATTTAACCAATCAAGGACTACGTATTTTTACGACCTTGGACCCAATTGCTCAAACTCAAGTTCAAGATGCATTTAAAGCATCTGTAGAACGTCTTAGTCAAAGCAACCCTGCTCGTTTGAAAAACTTGCAAGGTGCTGTGCTCATAGCACATCCAGAAAATGGTGAATTGATTGCAGCTGTCGGTTCGACTCAAGACTTTACTGGATTCAACCGTACTTTAGATGCAAAACGTCAAGTCGGTTCCCTATTGAAGCCAGTGATTTATTTAAGCGCAATGGAGTCTGGACGTTATAACTGGGCAAGCAAGATCGAAGATGCACCAATTAGCATTCCTGTAGATGGTGGTAAAAGCTGGACACCGAAAAACTATAGTGGCGGTGGTCATGGCGTCGTAAGTTTAAGTGAAGCCTTAGCAAATTCTTATAACCTTTCTGCTGTGCGTTTAGGCCAAGAATTTGGGTTATCTACATTTACCAACAACTTAAAGAAATTTGGTGTCGAATCACCAATTCCAGCCTACCCTTCTATTTTCCTTGGTGCAGTTAATATGTCACCAATGGAAGTACTCGGTATTTATGAAAACTTTGCTACCGGTGGTTTTAAATATCCAACTCGTGCAATTCGTTCTGTAGTAGATGCCAAGGGTCGTTTACTTGATCGTTATGGTTTAAACGTACAACAAACAATTGATCCATCTGTTGGTTATATCATGAACTATGGTCTACAACAGGTTATGTCTTCAGGTACTGGTCGTGCAGCTTATAACAGCTTATCACCTACTTTAAAATTGGCTGGTAAATCAGGTACAACCAACGATACACGTGATTCATGGTTCGCTGGATATTCAGGTAACCATGTTGCTGTAGTCTGGTTAGGTCTAGATGACAATAAAGTAACTGGCTTAACTGGCTCATCTGGAGCATTACCTGTGTGGATTAATGTGATGAAACAGTTACGTCAAACCCCAGTAAATCTACGTCAACCAGACACTGTACAGTGGCAATGGATTGATCATGCAACAGGTGATTTGTCTGCACAGGCTTGTGCTGGCGCAATGTATATTCCTATGCTGACGCATACAGTGCCACATCGCGCTACGCCATGTGCAGCACCTTATTATCAAGTTGATCCAACATACGCACCACAAAGTGATAACACAGCACCAGCATCTCAACCGGATAATAGCGATAGCTATATTCGTGATAGTGAAAGTCAGATGGAACAAGATCTGTCGAATAACACACGAGTGATTTCTAGTGGTAGTTATAACAACTAAGTGTTAACAGGAAACAGGATATGTTAAAGAAGGGTGTTTTTTATATTGGTGCTGTACTTATGGTCGGCTGTACAACTTTACCAGATCATTCAGTCCCAAAAGAGAAAACACCACCTGTTGCCGAAAAAAAGAATACTGAGACACCATCTGGTGTAAAAATTACACCTTATGATCATCCAGATATTCAACGTAAAAGTTTACAGGTGATTGTTCCTCAGCAGAAAAAGCCCCAACGCTTTAATGATGATGGAAGCCAATTACCTGCTTTTAAAACGTTAATGCAAAAAACTGAGCAAGCTTACAAAAACCAGCAATGGTCGGAGGCTGAACGCTACGCCCTTCAAGCACAGCGTTTAGCACCACAAGCCGCCGAAACTTATTTATTTTTAGCACTCAGTGCAAATCATAAACAGCAATATGCTAATGCCGAGTCTCTTGCAAGACGTGGTTTAAGCTTTGCTCAGAGCCAAGCGATGAAAAAACAGCTTTGGCTAACCATTTTAAAAGCTGGGCAACAACGCAATAACCAAAAAACTATTCAAGAAGCACAGCAAGCATTAAAAGCACTCTAGCTTTTAATGCTTTTATATCTTATTAAAAATTACGAATACCTGCCAAGCCATACGCACCGTGTTGCTGTGCTGTGGCTAAATCATCAGGACTCATCCCCCCCAAAGCAAAGACGGGAATCTGGCATTTCTCAATCAAGTCAGCAAAACGATCCCACCCAAGTGCTCTCGCTTCTGGGTGAGTTTCAGTTACTTTGACAGGACTTACAAAAACAGCATCACAGCCGATTTGCTGTGCGTGTTGTAAAGAAACTGCATCGTGGCAAGCTGCAATAAAACGCACTCCCACCTCTAAATCACCTTTATGCAAACTCATTAATTGAGACTGTTTAAGATGAACTGTTTTTATGTGGCTTTTTAACTCAGGTTTTAGCTTGCGCCAAATATCGATATTTATGATTAATTTTGCAAGCTGCTCTGTATTTAACAGCGCTAATTTTTCTATATCTTCTGGTTTAAAACTATCTTTTTCACTACGCCAATACACTAAAGTGTCCTCATTTTCGACTAGTGCGAGTGTAGAATTAATTTTAATGAAATGCGGCCAATACAATCTTTTTATGATGTCTTTATTGGCTTTTGGGAAGTTTAATTTAACTAGCTGATCACGCGTATACCATGTCCAAGGCTGATGAATAAGATTTAATAATTCATCAGGTACATAGCTATGGAACAAATGAAGATTGACAACAATATCGTCATATTCATGGTGAATATAATCAAATTGATGCCATTCTTTTAAACCAATACCGACTTCTTCATAAATTTCACGGCGGCATGCTTCTTCAGGCGTTTCACCCTGCTCAACCTTTCCTCCTGGAAACTCATGCTTTCCACCTTGATGCTGCTGTTCACCACGCCATCCAACTAATATTTTTCCGCGATGAATTAAGATAGCTATTGCGACATCGACTATCGGTTTAGGCATTTTTCTACTCACTCAAATTTTTCCCAAGTGTAAGCAAATTTTATCAATTTATAAATTCTTTAAAATCTCATTGACAGATCTATTCGATAATGATTATCATTTAAATCGTTCAAGAATATACCACGGAGCACAACAAATGAACGCACCTTTTAGCTTATTTACTCGTAACACTGACTCAGCTCATGCCTTACCAATGCTGCATTCTAACAACCTATTTGCATTAGGTCGTGAAATTCGAATTATGCATGCTGGCGAGGAATATCGACTACGCCTTACTCGCAATAACCGTCTCATTTTAACTAAATAAGAACTACCCTCGCGTTTCAATAATATTCGTGGGAAAACAAAAAATGGATAGCATGGGCAACCATGCTATTTTTGTATTTCATGATTAAAAGGCAATGTCACCTCAACTTTTAAACCACCTTGGTTTGCATGCATAAATTGCAGTTCCCCACCATGGAGTTGAATAATTTTTTTAGTAATTGATAGTCCTAATCCTGAGCCTTGTTGCTGCGTACCTAATACACGAAAAAAACGCTGTCCTAGACGTCTTAAAACTTCATCATCTACGCCATTTCCAGTGTCTTCTATAGAAATTTTTAGTTGTTGCTGATCATGACTGAGCTCAACATGAATAAAACCCAACATAGGACTATAGCGAATAGCATTATCAAACAGATTTCTAAAAGCAATGAAAAGTAATTCTTCATTTGCAAATATTTTGGTTTCATTTGACAAAATATTTGTCTCAATCATCATTTGTTTGGCTTGTGCATCCATACTTACAGTTTCAATTACTCGAGCTAATAGATGGTTTAAATCAATCACACTCTTAAAAAGTTCTGGTTGTTCTATTTCATTAGGTTCCAAACGAGCAAGGAGCAGTAAATTTTCAAGAATTTTGGTACTTCTTGAAACGTCTTGTTGGATGCGTTCAAAGTCTTGATCAAGCTCTGGAATATGCTGATATTTACGTTGTAAAACTTGCAGACGCATTTGTATGGCAGATAATGGTGAACGTAACTCATGTGATGCATCTGCGGTAAATCGCTGTTCAGCAACGAGTGCCCTTTGGAGCCTTGCGAGTAACTGGTTTAATGCATCTATGACGGGTTGAATTTCTGTAATGACATCTGGGTCTTGAATCGGTTCTAAATTTGATGCGGTTTTTTGAGCAATACGTTTAGAGAGTAGGTTGAGAGCCGCCAATTGTTGTTCGGTACGCCAACTTACAATGACCCATTGTAGTAGCCAGAACAAAACCATAAGACCACTATATCCAGCGAGTGCTTTGAGTACTTCTTCAACACGAGTACTCATGGGTTGAAAAACCTCAACTTGCAGCTCTGAATCTTTTTGTTGTGCGGCCAGACTACGCCATAATTGACCATCAAACCAAAAATATGAAAAGCCTTTTGATAAATTGCCTTGTTCAAAAAGTTCATGTTGGTAGGTATGAGAATGAGTAAGCAATTGACCAGAATTTAATAATTCATACTGAATATCAAACTCATCACTGAGCTCGTCAAATTGTCTCATAGAATGTTTAGAGAGATCAGAAACCAATAAGGTATCTGAAATTTCATCCATGATTTCATCTTGCACTGACATGTTGTGATAAATCGAAAATATGGTAAGCAAGCTTAAAGCGAGCAGTCCCACCACGATACTGCTCCACATGGTGGTTTTAACCAGTTGAGACTGCAAAGAGGAGCGATTCGTTTTCATTTTAAATCTCCCATACGGTAGCCTAGTCCCCGTATGGTTTTAATACTGCTACTGCCGATTTTTTTTCGAAGTTGATAGATAAAAACCTCTATTGCATTACTTTCAATCTCGTCACCCCATGCATAGAGCGCTTCTTCTAATTGATCCCGAGTAACAATATGTTCAGGATGAACCATGAGCTTACGTAAAATTTGGAACTCTTTCGCTGTTAAATCAATGGAATTTCCGGCCAACGATACAACTTTTGCTTGAGTATCGAGATGTAAATCTCCCCATATTAAAATCGATTGCTGACTTAAAGTTTGATTACGTAATTGAGCACGGATTCGGGCAGATAACTCTTCTAGGCTAAAAGGTTTAATCAAGTAGTCATTTGCGCCTAAATCTAGTCCCTCTACCCGGTCATGAATGCTGTCACGCGCTGTAATAAAAATGACAGGTACATTTTTTTGTTTATAACGTATTGTTGTTAAGACTTTTTCACCCGCCAATTCAGGCAAACCTCGATCAAGTAGAATACAGTCATAGTCATGCTGCTCAATGGCAGTCAGGGCATAATCGCCTCTTTCAACCCAATCGACTTGATAACCATCTAACTCTAACCAAGATTGAATACTTTCCGCTTGAGAGCGATCATCTTCTGCAAGCAAAATTCTCATCTATTTTTCCTGTTATATTCTGACCTGATCTTGCCAAGCCTTTATTAAAAAAGCAAAGCCGCATCATTTGTGCGGCTATAAATCGTATAAGTAAAATCCAGTGTTAGAACTGGACTTGTTCTACATCAATTTCTACACGTTTTAACGGTTTAAGGTCTATATCGACTTCACCCACCAGACCAATATTAGTCGTTGGGGAAATAGGATGACCTTGCCAAAGTTCATCATCTACATCAATGGTAATAGTGCCCGTTTTATCACGGAACTGATATTTTTCATCCCCTAAAGATTTCACCACTTGGCCATGCAGTTTTACAGGCGTATTGTCTTTTGCTGTTAAAGCTTGCTTAACAGTCGTTACAGTTGCTGGAGTAATTGCTGCATGGTTCAAGGGTATATTTGCCATAACCATGCCAGCAGTTGCCAAACCAGCAGTCATCAAGATCACTTTAAATATTTTCATAAAATCACCTATTTGATTACATCTTGGAATGACATAAGTACAACAAGCATAGATGAGGTGAATCTTAAGAAAAATTTAATTTAAAGGCACAACGCGTAGTACCTCTTCTAAAGTGGTAAGTCCTTCTATGACTTTATGCGCTCCGGCAATTCTCAAAGGCTCTACACTTTCTTTTTTTGTTTGGCTTCTTAATTCATTTAATGTCGCATGACTACCAATCAAATGCTTCAGCTCAAGACTAACAGGCATAAACTCATAAATACCGACTCGACCTTTATAACCAGTATGTCGGCACTGCTCACACCCTACTGCTTGATAAACTTTTTCGGGCATTTCCATAATGTAGTCAAAGGTTAGGTGTTGCCATTCATCTTCATTAATATGAGTCTGTTGCTTACAGTGCGGACAAAGCTGTCGCACTAAACGCTGTGCCAATACACCTAAAATAGTCGCGGCTGTTAAAAAGGGTTGTACACCTAAATCGTGTAAACGGGTCAAACTAGACGGTGCATCATTGGTATGTAAAGTTGATAATACCAAATGGCCTGTGAGTGCAGCTTGAATGGCCATATTCGCAGTATCTTGGTCACGAATTTCCCCAATCATAATAATGTCGGGGTCTTGACGCATTAAAGCACGCACACCATCAGCAAAACCTAGATCAATCGCATTATTGACCTGCATTTGGTTAAAACTAGGCTCTAGCATTTCAATCGGGTCTTCAATGGTACAGACATTGACTTGATCAGTTGCGAGTTGCTTTAAAGAAGAATATAGCGTGGTGGTTTTACCAGAACCTGTGGGCCCAGTAACTAAAATAATGCCGTGACTATTTTGTGTAATGCGCTGCCATTGTTGTAATAAAGACTGATCAAAACCCAATTGCTGAAAAGAACGTACCAACACATCTGGATCAAAAATACGCATAACCAGTTTTTCACCAAATGCTGTTGGTAAGGTAGATAAACGGAGTTCAGTTTCTTGCCCTTTCGGTGTCCGTGTTTTTAATCGACCATCTTGCGGTTTACGCTTTTCCGCTACATTTAACCGCCCTAAAATTTTAATTCGGGAAATCACGGCGGTCAGTGTATTTGAAGGCATGTTATAAATGGTGTGTAAAACGCCATCAATACGAAACCGAACTTTACCATTGTCTTTGCGTGGTTCCATGTGAATGTCACTGGCGCTTTGTTCAAATGCAAACTGTAAAATCCAGTCGACCAATTTCACAATGTGTTGATCATTGGCATCAGGGTTTTGGCTATCACCAAGCTGTAAAAGTGCTTCTACTCCCTTGTTATCACGGTCATGCGCAGCATCTTTTTGAGCTGAATTTACAGCACGGCTAACCTGATAATACTCTCGCAAATAACGTTGCAACTGTTCGGGATTAAGCAATACCCGTTCAATTTTTTTCGGTGCCAAACTGCGTTCCAGATTATTTAACCAATCTATTTTAAAAGGCTGGTCGGTACCAATCACAATTCGGTCCGCATGGACTTCTACAGCTAAAATGTGGTTTCGAATCGCAAACTCTTGTGACATGACTTGAGTTAAAGCGCTAACATCTGCCTTTAAAGGATCAATCACAAATAATGGTAATTGCGCCCGATCGGCAAACCATTGGCACAGGCGGTTTAAACTTAAATGCGCCTGAACGTGGTGTTGATCTTTTAAATTAAAATGGGCAATCCACTGTAATGGATGCCATTTCAATTGATCTTTTTGTCTATTTGTCGTTTGTACCAGTAATTTATCACGCTCAGTAATACGGCCTTCTTGTAATAGTTGTTCTAGGCACCAATGTGCGTCTATTTCTACATGTGCATTCATGTGTTATCCCCAATATATTTTTATAATATAGCAGAGATGTTTTAGATTTAACTGGTATGAAAATTTCCAAATTCAGCTTTTAAATACCTTTTAACTTCAATTAATTAAACCAATTCTCAACTTATTATTGTTTTGTGGCATAGATCATATTTATAAAGATATTTATTGTGATAGTTTGATTAAAAAAGAGACTAGGCTCAATACAATAAAAAGCATACACTGCATATGAATACATGATTTAAATATGATTAACACCTGTATATAACAATAAACCAATGAGGAAGTATTATGAATCTTCCAATGACAATATCATTACAAATCGCATCATTTGAAGAATTTATCACCATTATTGCTGCGGCATTAGGCTGCGGGTTATTAATTGGTTTGGAACGTGAAAGAAGCAAGCTCAAACACGAATATAAGACTTTTGCAGGTTTTCGATCCTTTGCAATTAGCTCCCTTCTTGGTGCAATCTGCTTTTTATTTGGTACTGAAATTGGAATTGTAGGCGCTCTACTTATTGGCGCAATCAGCATAGTCTCCCTTAAAAATCAGCCGAATGACCCCGGTGTTACGACAGAACTCGCTTTTATTATGACTTACTTTATAGGAGCGCTTTGTATCTGGAATATTTCGTTAGCTGCGGGTCTCGCCGTCATCATGACAATTATTTTATTAGCAAAACAATCGATGCATGGTATTGCCAGTCAGTGGATTACCGAGTCCGAATTGCGTGATGGGATTTTTTTACTGGCATTACTTTTAATAGCCTTACCCTTAGTTCCCAATAAACCATTTTGGGGACCTGTTTTAAACCCACATGTGATTTTAAAATTACTGACTTTGATTTTATTTGTGCAAGCGCTCGCACATATTGCAAAACGGCTTTTGTCATCGAAAAATGCTCTATTACTTTCTTCTTTAGCATCTGGTTTTGTATCGAGTACAGCGACTATTGCAACTCTAGGTTTAGAAGTTCGTTCTGGTCGTGCGAACGCCACCACAAATGCAGGTGCTGCATTGATGTCGTGTGTTTCTACACTCATTCAGACCTTAATTATTGTGATTGGAATTAGCTTAGCATGGTTCAAAGTCATTATATTTCCAATGCTGATTGCTTTGGTTTTTTTAGCGGTGTGGGCTTTTATTTTATTGCGTAAGGCGGAACCAAGTTCGACTTCAGCCGAATTAGACTCCAGAATGTTCAGCTTAAAAGAAGCCGTGATTATTGCGGGAACACTCACACTCATTCAGATTAGTGTTTATGGCCTAAGCCTATATTTAGGAAATGCAGGCTTAATCGCAGGGACTCTACTCGCTTCTTTGTTTGAAATACATGCAGCTATTGCAGCAGTAATTGTACAAGGAGAACCGAATAACGCTCACACATCGCTACTAATCGCTTTTATGAGTGGTTTTGCAGTGCATGCAATTGCTAAGAGCATTAATTCGGCTATTTCAGGTGGAATGCGCTATGCCCTTGCTTTTATTCCCGCACAACTCTCTCACATGGCGATATTAATTTGCCTGCTTTGGATGAACATACATTGGTTTTAAAATGAGATGCTTAAGCGAGTAAAACATGTTCTACCAGATCAATTACTGTAATTACATTATCATTCACTTTAAAATGAATATCAAAATTCGAAAATTTCATTTTATAGACTCGTTCAGGGTCTTCTTGATAGGCAGGCCTTGGGTCTAAAGCTAGAACTTGCTCTAATTCATCCAGATATTGCCCGTTAATTTTTTTATTTTTTAGAAGATTTTGCTGGATATTCACTGCACTTTCCGACCAGATGACTTGCTTTCGTTCTGGTTCAGCTTGTGCATAGCCACTTTGAGCATCGACAATGGCATCTGAATATTGAATATAAGGTTTAATATCTAAAATTGGTGTGCCATTTAGTAAATCACTGCCCGTAACATACACTCTTAAAGACTTACCGACTTTTTCAACCTTTTTTAAACGTACTACAGATAAACCTACAGGCGCTGGACGATACATACTGCGTGTTGCAAATACACCAATTTTTTCATTACCCCCTAAACGTGGTGGGCGAACCTGAGATCGAAACTTAGTTGCAGTCTCCTGATTTTTATTGTCATGAAACTGCCAGATGAGCCAGAGATGAGTAAATTGCTCAATTCCCTCAAAAGCCAATAAGTCATTATAAGGTTCAACCATTTCGATATAAGACTCGATATTGACCAAGTTGGGCTGACGTGGAATACCAAATTTTTCTCGAAAAGGTGAGCACATGTGCCCGACTATTGGGAGGGTGACAGAGTTCATCATCACTTTTTCTTATAAACACAATTAAATATATTCAGTTTATCGGGAATGAAATTAGATTAGAATAGCAATCTGTTTTCTTTTAATCGTGATCGAGACCTTTAATGGCTGCTTTTAACGTTGAACGCATTACTCATGTGCACCACTGGAATGACACCCTTTTCAGTTTTAAAACTACACGCGACTCTAGCTTACGTTTTAAAAATGGTCAGTTCGTGATGATCGGACTTGAAGTGAATGGCAAACCGTTAATGCGTGCGTATTCGATTGCAAGTGCGAACTACGAAGAAGAGTTAGAATTCTTCTCAATTAAAGTACAAGACGGTCCTTTAACTTCGATTTTGCAAAAAGTACAAGTTGGTGACGAAATTTTAGTTTCTAAAAAACCAACAGGTACATTGGTTCATGATGACCTTTTACCGGGTAAAAACTTGTACCTTTTATCTTCTGGTACTGGTCTTGCTCCATTCTTATCAATTATTCGTGACCCAGAAACTTACGAACGCTTTGAAAAAGTAATCGTTGTTCATGGTACACGCTATATTTCTGAATTAGCGTATCAAGACCTAATCTTGAACGAATTACCAAACCATGAATTCTTTGAAGAATTAGGTATTAAAGACAAACTTGTTTACTACCCTACTGTTACTCGTGAACCTTTCCACACTCAAGGCCGTGTAACAACTGCAATTGAAACTGGCGCTTTATTTGAAAAAATTGGTTTACCACGTTTTAACCGCGAAACTGACCGTGCAATGCTTTGCGGTAGCCCTGCATTCTTAAAAGATGTTGCTGCATTACTTGATCAACATGGTTTAGTTGAATCACCTCGTATGGGTGAAATGGGCGACTATGTGATTGAACGTGCGTTCGTAGAAAAATAAGATTTTTCTAAATAAAAAAACCGAGGTAAAGTCCTCGGTTTTTTTATCTCTTTTTATAAGGTGATACTGCCATCAATACAGGTAACAGCTGTTCCACCCACTAAAATTTTATCTTGGTGCAATTCAAGTTGAAGCTGTCCATCTCGGCCTAAAGCCCGACCTTGTGAAGAAAGCACCACATCATTTTGTGCTGGCAAAATTTCATGGTAACGAATAAATGAAGCTACGCTACCATTACCACTCCCACAAACTGGATCTTCATTTATTCCAATAGAAGGAGCAAATGAGCGGACTTCTATATGTTTTTGCTCATCATTATTTTCATAAAAACCATAAACCGTCGCTCCACCAACTTTCATTTCTAAATCATGTTCTTTTAAAGCAGCAAAGTCTGGTTGGCTATCTAAAACAGCTTCGGCATTCACCGCTTGTAATACAATCCAACGTGCGCCTACATCAACCAATGTAGCATTCCATTGAGTATCAATCTGACATTTTAAAATTTCAGCCAGTTTTTCAGTGTGCATTGGGTCAAGTGGAGTAATTTTAGGCTTAGGTAGTTCAAATGAAATATGCTTTGAGTCACTTACTGTCAGAGTCACCAAACCCGCAGCACATTGCTGTACCAGTTTACCATCTTTAGGTGTCACGAGGCCTGCTTCAAGCAAAGCATAGGCAGTACCAATTGTGGGATGTCCAGCAAAGGGCAACTCACTTTGTGGAGTAAAAATTCGAACCTGATAGTCAGCTTGAGAATCGGTCGCAGCGAGCACAAATGTCGTTTCAGAAAGATTAGTCCAATTCGCAATGGCTTGCATCTGTTCAGATGTTAAGGCACTGGCGTCCATAATGACTGCAACAGGATTACCTTTAAATGCTTGTGAAGTAAAAACATCAACTTGTTTAAATGCAACAACAGACATAGACCACTCCTACTGATTTTGTAATTAAAAATTATGGCTTTTAAATCCTTACCATTTTTTGATCTTACTGATTTATTTTTAATGGTCACAGTATCAGTTCATATAAAAAATAATAGACACAGTTTTTCAGTTTAGATTTGCGTTAAATGAACTAATCAAAAGCAATCACTATATTTGAGTTAAATATAAGATCCCTATAAAGTGTATCCATTGCTTTAGCTTTTTAATGAATTGACATGTACAAATATAAAAAAGTGAGTGATGACCTCACTTTGCAAATTCAGAATGGCAGACAGCCTATCGGCTCTCGCTTACCATCAATTCGCGACTGCGCAAATCATTATCAGGTCAGCATTAACACCGTAAAAGAAGCTTATCGTCAGCTTGAAGACCAAGGTTTAATTTCAGTTCGCCCACAGTCTGGCTACTATGTTTGTCATGCGCCTTCAAACTTATTAGAACTCGAAGAGCGTTATGTCAGTGAAGAAAAAGTATCTCTTTCAGGAATTAGCTGTTTTCTAGCACAAATCGTTAAAAAGCAGATGGATCCTGACTATGTCAATTTAGCCTTAGCTTGTCCTACAGGTGAAAACTTCTATCCAATTGAACGCTTAAAACGCTTAACTGCTCAAGTTTTACGGACGCAGCCAGACATTTTTAAAAACTATACTTTACCGCCCGGCTCTATGCGTTTACGCACACAAATTGCGAGGCGAAGTTTACAACTTGGTATGTTTCTTTCAGCAGATGATATTGTGCTGACTCACGGCACAATGGAGGCTTTGAGTCTTACGATTATGGCAACCACACAAGCAGGTGACAGCATTGCTCTTGAGATTCCTACTTTTCATAACCTGTACCCGCTCCTTCATAATTTAGGCCGAAAAATCGTAGAAGTGCCGACTTCGCCGCATACAGGTATGTGCCTTGATGCTCTTGAAGAACTGTTAAAATCTCAAAGTGTACAAGCTATATTAACCATTCCAACAGGTCACAATCCTCTCGGTTTTAGCATGCCTGAAACTAACCGTCGTCGCTTGGCGGAGTTAGCTAATCAGTTTAAAGTTCCTGTCATTGAAGATGCGATGTACGCCGAATTGCAACTGACAGAACCGCTTTTACCCAACATTAAGGCGTTTGATCAAAATGGATGGGTTTTGGTGTGTGGTAGCTATACAAAAACCGTAGCACCCGACTATCGAATTGGTTGGCTAGAAGCTGGGCGCTTTCGTAATATTGTGCAGCAACTTAAATTTACGACCACTGTTGCTGAACCGGCTTTGCTCACGGAAACTTTAGGACTTTTCTTAGAGAATGGCGGTTATGACCTGCATTTACGTCAGCTCAAAAAACGCTATCAACAGCAAATCGATACCATCAAATCTTATATTTGCCGTTATTTTCCACTCGGTACTCGTGTCAGTCGACCGCAAGCAGGATTTATTTTATGGTTAGAACTACCCGAATCAATAGATACATTAGAACTATTTCACCAAGCAATGGATGAAAAGATCTTATGTATGCCGGGAATTTTATGTTCGGCTGATAAACGATTTAGTCATTGTTTACGTATTGCAGCTTGTTTTGAGCTAAATCCCAAAATGTTAAATGCTTTGATGCGCTTAGGAGAGCTAGCAAAAAATATGCTGCCCGTACAAAAGGATAATGATCAAATCCCTACTAATTCAGTGGGTTGAATCCAAAATATAGAGTTAATAAAATAAAACCATATATTTTTTATGCCTTTTATTTTATGAAAACTGAACTTCTCTCTCCCGCAGGTTCACTTAAAAACATGCGCTATGCATTTGCCTATGGTGCAGATGCCGTATATGCAGGCCAACCACGTTACAGTTTACGTGTCCGTAATAATGCTTTTGATCATGACAACTTAAAAATTGGAATTGATGAAGCGCATGCTTTAGGTAAAAAGTTTTATGTTGTGGTGAACATTCAACCGCATAACAGCAAATTAAAAAACTTTATTCGTGATCTTGAACCGATTGTAGCGATGCAACCAGATGCGCTCATTATGTCTGACCCAGGCTTAATTATGATGGTGCGTGAGCATTTTCCTGATGTGCAAATTCATCTATCTGTTCAAGCCAACGCCATTAACTGGGCCACTGTTAAATTTTGGAAAGATTACGGTTTAAGCCGTGTGATTTTATCGCGTGAGTTGTCATTAGAAGAAATCGAAGAAATCCAGCAACACGTACCAGATATTGAACTCGAAGTTTTTGTACATGGTGCACTATGTATGGCCTACTCAGGCCGTTGCCTACTTTCTGGTTATATGAATAAACGTGATGCCAACCAAGGTGCTTGTACCAATGCTTGCCGTTGGGACTATAAGTTGCATGAAACTCAAGAAGATGCAAACGGCGATGTAATTCCAACCACTCAGCTCAATGAGTCAGAAAAGGCTTGCTGCTCATCAGCACAATCAGAAACAGCCTCGGTTCAAACTTTACTCGTACAACGTAATGATGAAGAAATGTTTGCTGCCGAAGAAGATGAACACGGTACCTATTTTATGAACTCGAAAGATTTACGTGCGGTACAACATGTAGATCGTTTAACAAAAATGGGCATAACCTCGCTTAAAATTGAAGGCCGTACTAAATCCTATTTTTACTGTGCCCGTACTGCTCAAATTTATCGAAAAGCGATTGATGATGCATTAGCAGGAAAACCATTTGACCCAAGCTTAATGTCTCAGCTCGAAGGTTTGGCAAATCGCGGTTATACCGAAGGTTTTTTAAGACGTCATGTTCATAGCGAATATCAAAACTATGCCGATGGTTCATCACACTTTGACTATCAACAATTTTGTGGTGAAGTTTTAGAACGTCACGGTGATTATATTCGCATTGAAGTTAAAAACCGTTTTATGGTTGGTGACTCACTTGAACTCATGACACCTCAAGGCAATATCACATTTACCTTAACCGAAATGCGCGATTTAAAAGGTAACCCAATTACAGATGCTAAAGGTTCGGGGCATTTTGTTGAAATTCCACTCTCACAAAATGTTGATATCAGTTATGCCCTACTCATACGCAATTTGCCGCATGCCAAAGAAAGTATTACTGCCTCTACATTGGCTTATTCAGCGAGTTAAACATGGCACTTTTGATTACTAGTGACTGTATCAATTGTGATATGTGCTTACCAGAATGCCCTAACACAGCCATTTTTGAAGGGAGCAAAGTTTATGAAATTGATCCACTTCGTTGTACCGAGTGTGTAGGCTTTTACGATGCCCCAACATGTAAGGTGGTCTGTCCAATCGACTGTATAAAACCAGACCCTGCGCATCTTGAAAATAAAGAGCAACTGCTAGAGAAATTTAAAAGTTTAAATATACTCAGCTAATCTATTTTTTAAAATAATCTATAGAGGATCAAGCTAAAATTGCTGATCCTCTTAAATGACTATACAGATCAATGATTAAATAAACGAATAAATAGCTGAGAACAATTTGCTAGTGATAAAATCAATTTATCAGTTCAGTTTGGTTTACTGGTAATGTTGTACCCAAAAAATTGCACAATCGTTAAAACTGGCAAACCATTTCAACATTTCATATAGATTGATTAAAACTCATTCTGGCGCAGCTCCCCATGTCTTATCTTTATTTAGCAATTGCGATTGCTTGTGAAGTTATCGCAACTTCAGCTTTAAAAGCATCTCAAGGTTTTACTGTTCCTATTCCATCCATCGTTACAGTTGTGGGCTATGCGATCGCTTTTTATTTATTGTCCCTGACGCTAAAAACGATCCCAATTGGAATTGCATATGCCATTTGGTCGGGCGCGGGTATTATTTTAATTTCTGCAATTGGCTGGATATTTTACAAACAGCATTTAGATTTGGCGGCCTGTATTGGTCTTACTTTAATGATTGCAGGCATTATCATTATTAATGTGTTTTCTAAAAATACTCATCTATAAAATATAATTAAAAAGCAACCGAGTAAGGTACGAATTCTTTTAAAAAATTTCACTTTACTCGGTATAAACAACTTATTTTAAACTGCCCGTCAAAAATTGTTTTAAACGCTCACTTTTCGGATTGTTGAGTACTTCATCAGGATGGCCCTGTTCCTCAATTTTTCCTTGATGTAAGAAAATCACTTGATTAGACACATGACGTGCAAAGCCCATTTCATGTGTCACCACAATCATGGTACGGCCTTCTTCAGCCAAACTCTGCATAACCTTTAGCACTTCACCCACCAACTCCGGATCAAGTGCACTGGTTGGTTCATCAAATAGCATCACTTCCGGTTCCATTGCCAAAGCACGAGCAATCGCTACACGTTGTTGTTGCCCACCAGATAAAAATGCTGGATATTTAATTTCAACACTTTCAGGCAATCCAACTTTACGCAGATATTTTCTTGCACGCTCTTCGGCTTCAGCACGCTTCACCCCAAGCACATGAATTGGCCCTTCAATGACATTTTCAAGCACTGTCATATGTGACCATAAATTAAAATGCTGAAACACCATCATGAGCTGAGTACGCATTTTTTGTAGTTGCTTTGGATCAACCACTTTTAAATTGCCTTTTTTATCAAAGACTGTGCGTAGTTTTTCACCATTGAGTTTAATGGTGCCATTGCTCGGTTGCTCTAAAAAGTTAATACAACGCAGCAAGGTACTTTTACCCGAACCAGATGAACCAATAATACTAATCACATCGCCAGCATTTGCATCAAGTGATATCCCTTTCAGTACTTCATGATCGCCAAATGTTTTGTGTAAATCACGAATCACTAGTTTTGCAACGTGTTCCATTTATGTCTCCTAATGATTCGATGGCTTTAAAAATGCCAACCAACGTTTTTCCAACTTACGGAATATCCAAATCAAAATAAATGCCAACACTGCATACAACACAGCAGCAATTCCAAAAGCATTGAAAGTGTCATAGGTTGCGGCATTCACATCGCGAGCAATCTTTAAAATGTCGGGAACTGTTGCTGTAAATGCAATGGTTGTCGCATGCAACATCAAAATGACTTCGTTACCGTAAAATGGCAAAGCACGGCGTAACATCGACGGAATGATAATACGTGTGTAGAGTTTCCATTTTGACATACCGAAAGCTTGGGCAGCTTCAATCTCGCCATGTGGAATAGAACGAATCGCTCCTGCGAAGATTTCAGTCGTATATGCACCAGTATTGAGCGCGAACGCCAAAATGGTGCAATTTATGCCCTCTCGAAAAAATGCATCGAGCGTCTGATGTTCATGGACATAATCAAAACTGTAAATACCTGAATAAATAATCAGCAATTGGATGTACAGTGGTGTGCCACGAAAAACGTAGGTAAACAACCAAACAGGACCACGCAACCAAAGATTTTCTGATACTCGTGCAAGTGATAAAGGCACAGCAAGCACAAAGCCAATACCAATAGAAAGCACCAATAACCAAGCAGTCATCGCGACACCGGTCATCTGTAGGCCATCGGTCCAAAGGTATGCCTGCCAATATTGTTGAAGGATTTCAATCATAATTGTCCCTTCCTCACACCAGCAGAATAACGACGTTCAAGCCACATTAAAATCAGGTTTGATACGGTGGTAATTGCCAAATAAATCGCAGCAGCCACGATGCTAAAAAAGAACAGTTGCATGGTACTTCTACCCGCATCTTGCGTAATTTTTACAATATCAGTCAGGCCAATAATGGAAACCAGTGCGGTTGCCTTAATCAAAACCTGCCAATTATTACCAATACCTGGCAGTGCAAAACGCATCATTTGAGGGAACAATACACGTCGAAAAACCTGCCAAGGAGTCATCCCATAGGCCTTTGCTGCTTCAATTTGACCCGTTGGAACCGATTGAAATGCACCACGAAAGGTCTCGGTAAAATATGCACCATAAATGAACGCTAAAGTAATCACACCAGCCACAAATGGGTTGATATCAATCTGGTCCATTTGCAATGCTTCAGTAATTTGGTTTAAACCTAACTGCAAGCTATAAAATAACAGCAGCATAATTACCAAATCAGGCACACTACGAATAAGCGTGGTATAGGCGGTCGCAATATAGCGTAAAGCTTTAATATTAGAGAGTTTTGAACTCGCACCAATTAAGCCAATAATGACAGAAAGCAAAAGTGACAACAGCGCAAGCTGTATGGTCATCCATGTTCCGCTGAGAAGGAGTGGCCCATAGCCAGATAAAAACATGACTCATCTTCTCCTTAAAAACAATATCTAATATTGATGAGATGAGAATAGATTTAAAAATGTCGGCACTCAGCCGACATTTTTCACATCATTAGTAAATGCTAAAAGAGAAGTATTTTTTCTCGAGTTTCTTGTATGTGCCATCAGCAATGATTGCAGCCAAAGCTTTGTCGATATTCGCTTTCAAATCTGCATCTTCTTTGCGTAAACCAATAGCCGCACCTACGCCCAGTGTTTTGACATCAACCACATTGCCACCAGCAAAAGCGAAGTTTTTGCCTTTTGGTTGTTTTAAGAACGCGCCATCAACCATGATCGCATCTTGTAACGTTGCATCCAAACGACCAGACATCATATCTTGGTAAATCAAGTCTTGAGTTGGATAAGGAACAACACTCACACCTTTTGGAGCCCAATAGGTTTTAGCGTATGTTTCTTGAATTGTGCCCTGTTGTACCCCTACACGCTTACCTTTCAATGAAGTAGGCGTTGGCAATAACGGTGAGCCTTTTTTTGCAACCATACGCGTTGGCGTATTGTAGATTTTGCTACTAAATAAAATTTGTTTCGCACGTTCATCAGTAACGGTCATTGATGAAAGAATGCCATCAAATTTTTTCGCTTTAAGTGCGGGAATCATCCCGTCAAAAGAGTTTTCAACCCAAACACATTTGGCTTTAAGCTTTGCACAAATGGCATTACCTAAATCAACATCAAAACCAGTTAACTTGCCATCTGGTGTTTTATATTCAAATGGAGCATAAGACGACTCAGTACCAAAACGAATCACCTTCCAATCCTTTGCTTGAACATTCGTTGCAACAGCAGCCAAAACTAAGGTTGTTGAAACGAACATTTTTTTCATAAAGCTTGCCATCTTGAAGCTTCTCCTTAAAATCCAAATAAGGTGATAAAAACTTGAGCAATTTCTAAATTACTCTTCTGCCGAAATAATTGCAATTTCTATACCAGTAAATTAAGGATTTATGAATATGTCTAAACAATGGATTGGATTAACTATCTAAATGCTGAAAAATCACTCAAATTTTAAATTAGTTTTTGAGTGTATAGGCTTCTGCCATATTTTCATTTTCAACTAGAGTCCGAATGGTATATTCATGGTTATTTTCTTTGGCGCTGGCAAATTCACATTTCGAATCCCATGACATTGAACAACCACTCAACAATGGACAACTTGCAAATAATTCAGCTACCCAGTCTACAAATACACGAACTTTAGGCGATAAATGACGGTTTTGTAGATAAACGACTGATATTGGCATCGGTGCAGGTAACCATTCAGTCAATACCTCTCTAAGTGCACCAGATTCTAAATGTTTTGCCGCCATATAATATGGACATTGAATTAAGCCGAAACCTTGCACTGCCAAATCAATATATGAATCGCTATCATTGACAGAAACACGCCCTTTCACACCGACGCTATGAATCTCGCCATCCACCATAAAATCCCAGTCAATATTGCGTCCGGTACGGCTATTAAAATAATGCACCACTTGATGTTTTTGTAAATCTTCAATGGTTTTTGGTTCGCCATGTTCCATCAAATAACGAGGCGCAGCAACAGTGACACACTGAATTGTTCCGATACGACGTGCAACTAAACTTGAATCTTTCAATTGACCAATACGAATAACACAGTCCACTGCATCTTGAACCAAATCGACTGGACGATCACTCATGCCAATCACCAAATCAATATCGGGGTACTTGGCATGAAAATCACAAAGCATTGGAATAAGGATGAGTCGTCCAATTGACGCTTTAACATCAATGCGCAGTCGACCTCGTGGTCCACGTTCAGAATCATGGAAATTCGATTCTACATCCTCTACGTCGGCTAAAATTCGTGCAGTTCTTTCATAATAAACTGCGCCATCTGGTGTCAAACTCAGTTTACGAGTGGTTCGGTTCAATAAACGAACTTGTAAATGTTTTTCTAAACCTTGAATGGTTGTCGTCACAGAAGCACGCGGTAGTCCTAAACTGTCAGCCGCTAAACTGAAACTATTTGTTTCGACAACTTTATTAAATACTTTCATCGCATGAAATAGATCCACACGCACGCTCCTATCAATGCATTTATTTAATCAAACACATCAATTGTTATAAAAATACGAATAGTGTTATCGAATTTAATATATTTATTCGTGATTGACAAACTTTTATGCTCCGTCCATCCCATAACCCCTGTTTCTCCCATATGGACCACAACTAAAAGTCTGAAAACAGGTATCCAAATAACTAGGAGCACCTCATGTCATTTTCCCGCAAACAGTTCGCACTGTCTGCCATCTTTGTCGCCATTTTTGCTACAGGGGGTAGTTTTATGTTTTTACATGAAAATGCCGATGCAAAAGCTGCACCGACCAGTGCCCAACAAGCTGCAACAGTAGATATTTCTAATGTCATCAGCAAAACGATTACCGATTGGCAAGAATATTCCGGTCGTTTAGAAGCGATTGATCAAGTCGATATTCGGCCACAGGTTTCAGGTAAACTCATTTCCGTACACTTCAAAGATGGCAGTCTTGTTAAAAAAGGCGATTTACTTTTTACAATCGACCCACGTCCTTTCCAAGCAGAACTGAATCGTGCTCAAGCTCAACTTGCTTCGGCTGAGGCACAAGTCACTTATACGGGATCTAACCTTTCTCGTATTCAACGTTTAATTCAGAGTAATGCTGTATCACGCCAAGAGCTAGATCTAGCTGAAAATGATGCACGTTCAGCGAATGCCAACCTACAAGCTGCTAGAGCCGCTGTTCAATCTGCCCGCTTAAATCTTGAGTACACTCGTATTACTGCACCAGTCAGCGGCCGAATTTCCCGTGCTGAAGTCACCGTTGGTAATGTGGTGTCTGCAGGTAATGGCGCACAGGTCTTAACAAGCTTGGTGTCTGTATCTCGCCTTTACGCATCTTTCGACGTTGATGAACAAACTTATCTCAAATACATCAGTAATCAGCGTAATTCAGCACAAGTTCCCGTCTATATGGGGCTTGCCAATGAAACAGGTTTCTCTCGTGAAGGAACCATCAACTCCATCGATAACAACCTGAATACGACTTCAGGTACGATTCGCGTTCGCGCAACTTTTGATAATCCTAACGGCGTTTTATTACCAGGCTTATATGCACGAATCCGTTTAGGTGGAGGTCAACCTCGTTCAGCAATTCTGATTAGCCCAACTGCAATTAGTGTCGATCAAGATAAACGTTTTGTTGTGGTCGTCGACGCTAAAAATCAAACTGCTTACCGTGAGGTAAAACTCGGTGCACAACAAGATGGCTTGCAAATCGTAAATAGCGGATTACAAGCGGGTGATCGTATTGTGGTGAATGGTTTACAGCGGATTCGTCCGGGTGACCCTGTTACACCTCATCTTGTACCTATGCCAAACGCACAAATCACTGCGAGCAGCACTACTCCTCAACCTCAGCCAACAGAAAAAACTTCAACTCCGGCAAAAGGTTAATCACATATGAATATCTCTAAATTTTTTATTGATCGGCCGATCTTTGCTGGTGTGTTATCAGTACTGATTTTACTTGCCGGTCTTCTTTCGGTATTTAAATTACCGATTTCAGAATATCCGGAAGTTGTTCCACCCTCCGTGGTAGTACGTGCTCAATATCCGGGTGCAAACCCAAAAGTGATTGCTGAAACTGTTGCTTCTCCGCTTGAAGAATCTATCAACGGTGTAGAAGATATGCTTTATATGCAATCTCAGGCAAACAGTGACGGTAATTTAACCATTACGGTGAACTTTAAGCTCGGTATCGACCCAGATAAAGCACAGCAATTGGTTCAAAACCGTGTATCTCAAGCCCTGCCTCGTTTACCTGAAGACGTACAGCGTTTAGGCGTTACTACTTTAAAAAGCTCACCGACTTTAACCATGGTTGTGCATCTGACCTCACCAGATAATCGCTATGACATGACCTACTTGCGTAACTACGCGGTGCTCAACGTAAAAGACCGTTTGGCACGCTTACAAGGTGTAGGTGAAGTCGGTTTATTTGGTTCTGGTGACTATGCGATGCGTGTGTGGCTCGACCCACAGAAAGTGGCACAGCGAAACCTCACTGCGACCGAAATTGTCAGTGCAATCCGCGAACAAAACATTCAAGTTGCAGCAGGAACCATTGGTGCATCACCAAGTCATTCCCCTTTACAACTTTCAGTCAATGCTCAAGGTCGTTTAACCACTGAGCAAGAATTCGCAGATATCATTTTAAAAACGGCTCCTGATGGCGCGGTTACTCGATTGGGTGATGTTGCACGCGTTGAACTTGCAGCTTCACAATATGGCTTGCGTTCATTACTTGATAACAAACAAGCGGTCGCCATTCCAATTTTCCAAGCACCGGGTGCTAATGCTTTGCAAGTTTCGGATCAAGTGCGTAGCACTATGAAAGAACTTTCAAAAGATTTCCCATCTTCAATTAAATACGACATTGTGTACGATCCGACTCAATTCGTACGTGCCAGTATTAAAGCAGTCGTTCATACCTTACTTGAAGCAATTGCACTGGTTGTTGTGGTCGTTATTTTATTTTTACAAACATGGCGTGCCTCAATCATTCCATTACTTGCTGTACCAGTTTCAATTATTGGTACATTCGCTCTCATGCTTGCTTTTGGTTACTCAATCAATGCGCTTTCGCTATTCGGGATGGTGCTTGCCATCGGGATTGTGGTCGATGACGCGATTGTAGTCGTCGAAAACGTCGAGAGGAATATTGAAGCTGGTTTAAATCCAAGGGAAGCGACTTACCGTGCCATGCGAGAAGTAAGCGGACCGATTATTGCTATTGCTTTAACGCTCGTTGCAGTATTCGTACCTCTTGCCTTTATGACAGGCTTAACAGGGCAATTTTATAAACAATTTGCCATGACTATTGCCATTTCAACTGTTATTTCGGCATTTAACTCCCTTACTCTATCTCCTGCTTTAGCAGCCATGCTACTAAAAGGACATGATGCGAAACCTGATGCATTAACACGCCTTATGAATCGTGTATTTGGACGTTTCTTTGCGCTGTTTAACCGCGTATTTACCCGTGCATCAGACAACTATGGTAAAGGCGTAAGTCGTGTTATCTCCCATAAAGCATCGGCAATGGGTGTCTATGCAGCACTTTTAGGTTTAACCGTTGGTATTTCTTATATTGTTCCGGGTGGCTTTGTTCCCGCTCAAGACAAACAATATTTGATTAGTTTTGCGCAGCTACCAAACGGCGCATCATTAGATCGTACCGAAGCTGTCATTCGTAAAATGAGTGATACGGCACTTAAACAACCTGGTGTAGAAAGCGCGGTTGCCTTCCCTGGTCTATCAATTAACGGTTTCACCAATAGCTCAAGCGCCGGTATTGTCTTTGTGACCTTAAAGCCATTCAATGAACGTAAGGCCAAAGACTTATCTGCAAATGCAATTGCAGGTGCCTTAAACCAGAAATACTCAGCTATTCAAGATGCTTATATTGCGGTTTTCCCACCACCACCTGTGATGGGCTTAGGGACTATGGGCGGCTTTAAACTTCAACTTGAAGACCGAGGTGCCTTAGGCTATTCAGCTTTGAATGATGCTGCACAAAACTTTATGAAAGCAGCACAATCAGCTCCTGAGCTTGGTCCAATGTTCTCAAGTTATCAAATTAACGTGCCTCAACTCAACGTAGATTTGGATCGTGTAAAAGCCAAACAGCAAGGTGTTGCTGTGACAGATGTTTTCAACACTATGCAGATTTATTTAGGTTCTCAGTATGTTAATGACTTTAACCGCTTTGGACGTGTTTATCAGGTTCGTGCACAAGCCGATGCGCCTTTCCGTGCAAATCCTGAAGATATTTTGCAGCTTAAAACCCGTAATAGTGCCGGACAAATGGTGCCATTATCTTCATTGGTAAATGTAACTCAAACCTATGGCCCTGAAATGGTGGTGCGTTATAACGGTTATACTGCAGCAGATATTAATGGCGGTCCTGCACCAGGTTATTCATCTAGCCAAGCAGAAGCTGCTGTTGAACGTATTGCTGCTCAAACTTTGCCGCGTGGTATCAAGTTTGAATGGACAGATTTAACTTACCAAAAAATCTTGGCTGGTAATGCAGGACTTTGGGTATTCCCAATTAGCGTATTGCTCGTGTTCTTAGTTTTAGCCGCTCAATATGAAAGTCTAACCTTACCATTAGCAGTCATCTTAATTGTACCGATGGGAATTTTGGCGGCTCTGACAGGTGTTTGGCTCACCAGTGGAGATAACAATATCTTTACCCAAATCGGTCTGATGGTACTGGTCGGACTGGCCTGTAAAAATGCCATCTTGATTGTTGAATTTGCTCGGGAACTCGAAATGCAAGGTGCAACTGCTTTTAAAGCAGCAGTTGAAGCAAGTCGTCTTCGTTTACGTCCAATTTTAATGACCTCTATTGCATTCATTATGGGTGTCGTCCCACTGGTTACTTCAACTGGTGCAGGTTCTGAAATGCGTCATGCCATGGGTGTTGCAGTGTTCTTCGGAATGATCGGGGTAACTTTCTTTGGTTTATTCCTGACCCCTGCCTTTTACGTCCTGATTCGTACATTGAATAGCAAACATAAATTGCATTCCGCAGCAGTTCATGAAGCGCCATTAGCTAACCCACACGATCATTAAGGAGGACATTTAATGACTACAGCAAAACAAAGCTTGTTATTGTCCTCACTCATGGGGAGCCTGCTTCTTGCAGGCTGCTCTTTGGCTCCGGAATATCAACCTGCAAAAGTTATAGTTCCTGTCAAATTCAAAGAGTCAGACCCTAAACTTGAAGACAATAATTGGAAAATTGCCCAGCCTGCCGATCAGCAAGTTCGAGGTGAATGGTGGCGTGTTTTTAATGATGCTCAATTGAATGAACTAGAACAACAAGCGATTGCCGGCAACCAAAATCTTAAAGCTGTAGCAGCTAATATTCAGGCTTCACGTGCAATACGTTCGGCAGCACAAGCTGAACGTTTGCCAAGTATTGGTGCTGGCTTTGGTCCAACTCGTCAAAAACCCTCTCCTGCTTCATTGGGTTTAGATGACAATGCGCATACATCTGCACAAACCTTATGGCGCGCTCAAATGAATGTTTCATATGAGCTCGATTTATTTGGTCGTATCACTAGTAGTGTCAATGCAGCAACAGCGGATCTACAACAGCAAGAAGCGTTATATCAGTCGGCACTTTTAGCGTTACAGGCCGATGTTGCACAAGGTTATTTTCTCATTCGCCAGCTTGATGCTGAACAAGCAATTTATACTCGTACTATTAAATTACTTGGTGAGACACGAGATCTCGTTCAAACCCGATTTAAAAATGGTTTAGTCAGTGAATTAGATGTTTCTCGTGCACAAACTGAACTTGCTACAGCTCAAACCAATGCACTGAGCATTGCTGGTAACAGAGCCAATGCCGAACATGCACTTGCAGTATTGTTAGGCAAAACACCAGCTGACTTTAGCTTGGCTGTCCAACCTTTAACTATAAATAGTCTTCGTCTTCCAGCAGGATTACCATCGAGTTTACTTGAAAGGCGACCTGACATTGCTGCTGCTGAACGTGCTATGGCAGCAGATAATGCACGTATTGGAATTGCCCGTGCAGCTTTTTTCCCGAAAGTTAATCTAACGGGTGCCTTAGGTTATGAATCTTCAAGTTTAAGCGAGTTAGGTAAATGGTCGAGCCGTACCTTCTTGCTTGGTCCAGTCGCAGGTACTATTTTATCTTTACCATTATTTGATGGCGGACAACGTAAAGCAGGTGTTGCTCAAGCACGAGCAGCTTATGAAGAAAGTGTTGCCAACTATAGACAAACTGTACTAAACGCCTTTCGTGAAGTTGAAAATGGTTTGTCCGATCAACGTATTCTTGATCAGCAAATTCAAGCTCAAAACCAAGCACTCTCATCGTCTCGTCATGCAAATCAATTGTCTCATCTACGCTATCGAGAAGGTGCGATTAGCTATCTTGATGTGATTGACTCCGACCGGACTATTTTGCAACAAGAACAATTGGCAGCTCAGCTTAAAGGTGGCCAAATCATTGCAAGTGTAAACTTAATCCGTGCTTTAGGTGGGGGTTGGAATAATTGATATAAAAAAAAGCGCCTTACGGCGCTTTTTTTATACACACAAATTATTTTGCATATACAGGGAATTTTGCACAAACAGCTTCAACTTTCGCTTTTACATCAGCAATAACTTTTTCGTCACCTTTGCTGTCAATCACGTCAGCGATCCAACCAGCAAGTTCACGAACTTCAGTTTCACCAAAACCACGAGTTGTTACTGCTGGAGTACCAATACGGATACCAGAAGTTACAAATGGAGAACGTGGGTCATTTGGAACTGAGTTTTTGTTCACAGTAATGTGAGCAGCACCTAACCAAGCGTCAGCATCTTTACCAGTTACGTCTTGTTTGATTAAAGATAACAAGAATAAGTGGTTGTCTGTACCGCCAGAAACAACATCATAACCACGTGCGATTAATACTTCAGCCATTGCTTGAGCATTTTTCACAACTTGTTGTTGGTAAGCTTTAAAGTCATCAGACATTGCTTCTTTGAAGCAGATTGCTTTAGCAGCAATCGCATGCATTAATGGACCACCTTGGTTACCAGGGAATACGGCTGATTGAAGTTTTTTCTCGATTTCTTCATTCGCTTTCGCAAGGATTAAACCAGAACGTGGACCACGAAGTGTTTTGTGAGTCGTCGTTGTAGTTACGTCAGCAATTTGAACTGGGTTTGGATATACGCCAGCAGCAACAAGACCTGCAACGTGAGCCATATCAACAAAAAGGTAAGCGCCAACTTTGTCCGCGATGTCACGGAAACGTTGCCAATCTACAACACGGCTATAAGCAGAGAAACCAGCAACGATCATACGTGGCTTGTGCTCTAACGCTAAACGTTCAACTTCTTCGTAATCGATCTCGCCAGTTTCAGAGTTTAAACCATACTGAACAGCGTTATAAGTTTTACCAGAGAAGCTTACTTTTGCACCGTGAGTCAAGTGACCACCGTGAGCCAAGCTCATACCCAAAACTGTGTCGCCTGGGTTAAGAAGTGCTAGATAAACAGCAGAGTTAGCTTGTGAACCAGCATGTGGTTGAACGTTTGCGTAATCAGCACCAAAAAGTTCTTTAGCACGGTCGATCGCCATTTGCTCAATAACATCTACATACTCGCAACCGCCATAATAGCGTTTGCCTGGATAACCTTCTGCGTATTTGTTCGTAAGTTTTGATCCTTGCGCTTCCATCACAGCAGGAGAGCAATAGTTTTCAGATGCAATTAACTCGATATGTGCTTCTTGACGCTCATCTTCAGAAGCAATAGCTTGAGCTAATTCTGGATCAAATTCAGAAATGGAAATATTGGCAAACATTAGCGGGGGTCCTATAAAATTAGGGCTTTTAAGCCGTGCTAAGATTGCGTCATATTGTAGCATGAACTTTATAATTAAACAGAATGAAGTTAGCTCAGTTTTAAATAAAAATGGCTCAAGTTTTATAAAAAATGAGCCATTGTTTATGAATCAATAAAAAAGCTGGTTTAAAGCTTATATTTAAAAATTTTTCCTCATTCACTTTAGCTTACAATAAGGTTAAAAATACTTTAAATATCAATAACTCTATTGTGCTGTTAGCAAGGTCTGAACATTTCCAACAATGTTGTCTACATTACTACTCATCGCCGTATTATGGTCCCAGTTACCAGTCACATAACTATTAATTTTAGTACCTAAGGTAGTGGCATTAAATATCAATAGATCAGTTGCCAATTTAGGTACTGTAGGATCAGCTATCCCTTGATAAATGATGATTGGTGTAGTGACTTTTACTTGTAACGGCTGCGAATCTTTTTCCAAAAACGTCTTAACTAGCGGCACTGCCATAAAATTAGGTTGTGTACGCGTGTAACCATTCAGTGTTCCATTATTATTATCAGCATAATTCGACATGCCTTTATGAAAGGCTTCATACAATGGTCCAGAACAAAGGTTTTCTGCTTGAGCGGCAATACCTGAAATTTGTGAAGTAAATACTTGTCCATAATCAAAGCTTGGTTGTGTGTTGCGAATACCAGCTGTAACCAAAGCTGTATATGTATCAAGCTGTGCATAGGTTCCAATTTTAATATCTATCGGTGCATTCGCAACTTGTGCCTCTCCAGCCACTAAAATATTCCCTAAATTAGAAGCAGGTGCTACCGCTACAGTACCTTTATAATCTAGTTGTGCACGACTCGCATATTGTGCAGCACCTAACGCAGCATTCCCCCCTTGGGAATGTCCGACTGTCAGCCATTTTTTTGAAGTTAATAAATTACGCTGTAATAAATAGTTACGCGTTGCAACTACAGCATCCGTAATTGAGAAAGCCTCACTTTTAACATTTAAAAAAGGATGTATGCCTGGTGTGCCTAAACCTTCATAGTCAGGTGCGACAACAACATAACCTGCTGCTAGTAATTTACTAATTAAATCTTTTGTACTGTCGGTTAACGCTGTCTTACTTGGTGCACAGGCATCTGCAACACCTGTAGTGCCATGGGCCCAAACGACAATTGGCCAACCGCCTGCTGGTGGTGGTGTATTTGGTGTAAATACCAAACTGGTTGCCTGTACTTCTTGGCCACTTTGACCTAACATTTTATAGGTCAAAATACTACTTTCAGCAGCAACTGATCCTAAGTTGGTGCTCGTGTAAGCATCTACTTTAACCACTGGGTTTTGAATATTATTGGTTGGAGTACCAGATGGATTAGTAGTTACTGGGCTGTCATCGCTACTTCCTCCACCACATGCCGTCAACAATAAACTTGTGCTAAGAACACTGGTCATGAACAGTTTCATTTTCATTGGTATATCTTCCCTTAAATTCCATTTTTGTTTTGCTTTAGTTTTTTAATCAACATTTTCTAATGTCTTAAAAACAATTACGCCTAATCTTTATTTTTCGCAAGTTCTATTGGATGAAATTAATCTATGAAAACTTTATTTTTAATATAAATTGACGTTCTCGCTACTTTATAGCCTCACTTCATGTTTTAAAGTAGATAGCCAACTGTTACCATTCATAGTTACTTGTGATTGTTTAAAGGGCCAGTTATGCAAACCATTATTTTAGATACAGAAACACATACACTAAATGGTTTGCCTATTGAAATTGCATATGCCCCGATTGAAATTAATGAAGGCAAGCTCACCTTAGATAAAAGCAAATTGTTTGATCAGCTCTATCAAGTCGGTGCCCCTATTTCTTACGCCGCTATGGCGGTTCACCACATCTTAGAGTCTGACCTAGAAAACCAGCCTCACTATAAAACCTTTAAATTACCTGATAGTACGACTTATATTATTGGTCACAACATTGATTATGATATTGCTGCCATTGCTCGTTGCGGTGTGGATGTATCAAATATTAAACCGATTTGTACTTTAGCTTTAGCACGTAAAGTTTGGCCTGAAGCAGAAGCTCATAATATCTCCGCCCTCATCTATATGATTTCGCAAGGCAGCAGTAAAGCTCGTGAATTACTCAAAGGTGCACACCGTGCCGATGCAGATATTATTTTGACTGCTAATATTTTGATGCATATTGTCTATCATTTAAATATTCAAGATATTGAAGAGCTATACCGAGTTTCTGAAGAAGCACGTATCCCCACAACGGTTAACTTTGGTAAGCATAAAGGCACAGCAATTGCTGAACTTCCTAAAGACTATATTCAATGGTTATTACGCCAAGATGAGCTTGATATTTACCTTCGCAAAGCATTAGAAGGTGTACTTTAATGACTTAAATAGATGATATTCATCGACTCTTCATCATATTGTCATTTTTGAGTTTTATCGTTAACCCCATTTATATTTTATTAAGAACAGTACTGTTTGATAAAAATTAAACAGTCTGCTTCATTTTTATATTGGGGAAATACAATGTCTGGTTTTTATCGAACCAATTTGGGAAGAGTTGCGCTTCAACAACGTAATATCACGTTAAATGCAAAACAAAGACGTTTACTTCTACTCATTGATCATGAAGATTTTCAAAGCCTTAATAGCGAGTTTAAAAAGCGTATTGCTCCTCCAGAGCTGATTCAACAACTGATTGATTTAAAACTCATTGCTACTTCTAACGAAAGTTACTCAGAGTTGACCGAGCAAATATCTATGCAAGAGTCATCTATAACATCAAATGAAGTACATCAGAAAAATATTGATGAGAACAAAAGTAACGACTTAGTTGGAGAGATTCAGGTTCCTCAATCAACGTCTGTAACTTCTTCAAATATAGAAAATGACCAGCCATCTATTCCAGTTCAGCAACTGTCTTTTGAAGAAATACAATTATTAATGAAACAAAGCTTAGGCCAGTTCTGTGGCCTTATGGCAAAACCCCTTATTCAAAAAATAGAGCAAATCAAAACACTTCAAGAACTTAAAATGTGTCAAATGCAATGGATTACTCACTTACAAGAGTCACGTATTCCACCTCATGAGCTAGCAAAGACACTTCAATCTATTAACTATTCAATTCAGCTTATTCAACAACGCATCTAAAAATAGAACAAGCTGCTGTTTAAATAAGCATTAAACTCACTTGGTATGTATTTCGTGCTTTACCTACCGGTGTTTTTTTCCTATGATGTGCCCCACACATGTGCGCTCGTAGCTCAGTTGGATAGAGTACAGGTTTCCGAAGCCTGGGGTCGTGGGTTCGATCCCCGCCGAGCGCACCAATTTATATATAATAACTTCATAATTTTATCCCAATTTCATAAAATTCCGACTATTTTACTTGGTTTATTAATCATTATCGCTCAAAATATACCCCTCTTTCATAATGTGAGAATTTCATGACTGATGCTTTGGTATTAAAAGATTTGTCCAAAACATATCGTAATGGTTTTCAGGCGTTAAAAGGTATTAACCTCACTGTGCCTGAAGGTGAATTTTATGCGTTGTTAGGCCCAAATGGTGCCGGCAAATCAACAACCATTGGTATTATCAGCTCCCTCACAAAAAAGACCTCAGGAACAGTTGAGATTTTTGGGCACAATCTCGACACTCACCCATCCTTGGCAAAACAACAGCTTGGTGTTGTCCCTCAAGAATTTAACTTTGGGCAGTTTGAAAAAGCATTCGATATTTTAGTCACTCAAGCTGGCTATTATGGCATTCACAAAAAGATTGCCGAAAAACGTGCCGAACATTATTTAGAAAAACTAGGCCTTTGGGAAAAGCGTAATATACAAGCACGCATGCTGTCTGGTGGTATGAAGCGCCGTCTAATGATAGCCCGTGCCATGATGCATGAGCCTAAACTTCTTATTTTAGATGAACCTACTGCGGGTGTAGATATTGAGTTACGCCGTTCTATGTGGGATTTTCTAACCGAAATGAACGAAAGTGGCACTTCTATTATTTTAACGACACACTATTTAGAAGAAGCGGAAATGCTCTGTCGTCAAATTGCCATCATTGACCGCGGTGTTATCAAAGAAGATACCAGCATGAAAAGTTTCTTAAACCAGTTGAGTGAAGAATCTTTTATTTTTGATTTAGCAGAACCGATTGCCCCACTCCAGTTAAATATTATTGGTGTGAAGTTCAACTTAATTGATAGCAGCACTTTAGAAGTAACAATGGATAAGGCACATACATTAAATGACTTATTCCAACTTTTAGAGTCACAAGGTATTCGTGTCCGTAGTATGCGAAACAAATCGAATCGCCTTGAAGAGCTATTTGTCAAAATGGTTGAGAAAAATCTTGAAGGAGAGGCAAAATGAACTTTAACCAACTGCAAATTGCCCTCTGGACTTTAGTTCGTAAAGAAGTACGCCGATTTCTTCGCATTTGGCCCCAAACCTTATTACCACCTGCGATTACCATGAGCTTGTATTTTGTCATTTTTGGTAATTTGGTTGGCTCACGTATTGGACAAATGGGCGGCGTAAGCTACATGCAGTTTATTGTGCCTGGCCTAATCATGATGGCTGTTATTACCAACAGTTATGCGAACGTTTCTTCCAGTTTCTTTAGTGTGAAATTCCAAAAAAGCATTGAAGAGCTCATTATGAGTCCTGTGCCATTACATATTATTTTATGGGGCTATGTCATTGGTGGTATTTGTCGTGGTGTTCTAGTTGGGGCCATTGTTACTGCGATGAGTATGTTCTTTACTGACCTTTTTATACATAACTGGTTCGTAACTATATATACAGTCTTAATTACATCTGTTTTATTTTCCTTAGGTGGCTTTATTAATGCAGTCTATGCGAAATCATTTGATGATATTTCTATTATTCCAACATTTGTACTTACTCCACTCACCTACTTAGGTGGTGTGTTTTATGCCATTAGTGCACTTGGTCCTTTTTGGCAAAAACTTTCTTTAATTAATCCTATTGTGTATATGGTTAATGCTTTCCGTTTCGGCATTTTAGGTCATAGCGACGTGAACGTTACGTTCTCTTTAATCGTTGTGACATTATGTTGTGTTGTACTTTACGGAGTTGCTTACTATTTACTTGCTCGTGGTTCAGGAATGCGTGAATGAGTGTCGAACAGTCTTTATTGGGTAAAGAAACCCAGTATCCAACTAGCTATCAACCCGATGTGTTATTTCCAATCGCACGTGCTCAATCTCGTGAAAATTATTCACATATTGAAGGCATTACCCAAGGTAAAGATTGGTGGCATGTTTTTGAAATCTCTTGGTTAAATTCGCACGGTATTCCACAGGTTGCTATTGGTAGAATTACCCTGCCAGCTTCTTCACCAAATTTGATTGAATCAAAGTCATTAAAACTTTACTTCAATAGTCTTAACTTCACTCAGTTTGACTCTAAAGCGTTATTCATTGAAACAGTTGAAAAAGATTTATCGGCTGCGGCAGGCGTAAAAGTTGAGCTAACGCTATTTCAAGTAGATGATCTCGATATTTCCAAGCCACAAGGTATTTGTATTGATGATCTAATACCTGAACGTTTAGAACAACACCCCGATGCATCGCTTTTAAAATTTGATGAGTCTGGTGAAGAAGTTGAAATTGAGCTGTATTCTCATCTTTTAAGAAGTAACTGCCCAGTCACGGGACAACCTGATTGGGGTACAGTTTTTATCCGTTTTAAGGGCAAAAAACCTTGTTATCGTAGTCTTTTAGCTTATATTATCTCGTACCGTCAGCATAACGGTTTCCACGAACAGTGTGTTGAGCAAATCTTTGCAGATGTTTGGCAAAATTTGCAGCCTGAAAAGCTGATGGTTTATGCAACTTATACTCGCCGCGGTGGACTTGATATCAATCCTTGCCGAGTATCGGATCTATCATGGATGCCAAAACCGATTCGATTGGCACGACAATAAAACGAATAATTTGAGGATACACCATGCCGTTTTTTGGTTTTACCCCTTCTGAAGGCTTATTGAACGATATGCAGACTGGAATTGCGAATAAAAATTCTAGTGAACCGCTATATCCACTTCGAGACAAAATTGCTTTACAACTCAATGAAGAAATTATTGATAATGTACTGATTCAGTTAGTACAACATTTCCCAGTGAGTGAAAAAAGAGATACTGCCGAAAAACTAGCTGGTTATGTCAAATCTACAGTTGCCGTACTTTTAAAGCAATTACTCAGCAAAGCTCCAAATGACGTTGTTAAACAGTCAGTTGAGTTTTCAGAGAAAAGCTTATTTAAAGATCCACAAGGTCAATATAAAGTTGGCGTAGCTTTAGATGCTGGCTTAGTGACTAATTTGAAGCATAATTTTGCTGAGCTTCAAGCAGGTAATGACATTAATAAAGCAGCATTAGCGGAACTATATAAACAGTTTGGTGATGCTATGGTTAGACACTTTATGTCTGATTTTAACAAGACATTAGATTTAGGCATGATTAAGCGTAAAGCAGCCGATATTGGCGCTGCTGCTGTGACTAAAGCGGTTCATATCGCGATCGATAAACTCATTCCAAGTTTAAATCGCACTGAATTGAAAGCGATGGCTGAATATCATGATGGTCTATTCTTTAACTAATAAAAAATAGACTATCGGAAACCTGGCAAACGCCAGGTTTTTTTATTGCAAAATATTGATATACATTGCCATAAATCACGTTTATGTTAGCATGCGCCAAGCACTGATTGACCTAGTTAAAGCCGCATGTCTCCTAGTCCACAATATAAATTTTTACGCCAAGCTCCTCGAGATGGTCTTAGTACTGCCATGCAACCATCACGCTGGCAGCAACTTCATATTGACCCTTGGTTATGCCTATTTTTATTCCTAAATGCTCTGTTAGGTTTAACGGTACTATATAGTGCATCTGCACAAGATGTCGGCTTAGTCAGTAAACAGGCTATGAGCTTTGGTATTGGCTTTTTAGTCATGATTGGTCTGGCTCAAATTCCTCCAAAGGTTTATCAAGCTTTTTCACCCTACTTTTATTTATTTGCACTATTTTCCTTAATTGGAGTTATGGTCTTTGGTGAAGTTCGTATGGGGGCTAAACGCTGGATTGATATTCCCGGTTTCGGAAGTGTGCAACCCAGTGAGTTCATGAAAATTGGCATGCCAATGATGATTTCATGGTTCTTAGCACGCAAACCACTTCCCCCTAGCTTTTCTCAAGTTGTTTTATCATTAATGTTAATTGGTGTTCCTTTTTTACTCATTGCGGAACAACCTGACTTAGGAACATCTCTACTCGTATTAGCCAGTGGTATTTTCGTACTATTTTTAAGTGGTCTGTCTTGGCGTATGATCGGCGCAGCTGCAGCCTGTGCCGCTATTGTTATTCCAATTGCATGGGAATTCCTTTTACACGACTATCAACGTCAACGTGTTCTAACGCTACTTGACCCAGAAGCAGATGCATTAGGAACAGGCTGGAACATTATTCAATCTAAAACAGCTATTGGTTCTGGTGGTTTCTCTGGTAAAGGTTTTCTTGAAGGGACACAGTCACATTTACACTTTTTACCAGAAGGTCATACTGACTTTATTATTGCGGCTTACTCCGAAGAATTTGGCCTGATTGGCGTACTTATATTAGTTATTCTTTATTCAGCTATTATTTTTAGAACATTCCAAATTGGTTTACAAAGCTTTCATAATTATGGCCGTTTGGTTGCTGGCGCCTTTGGTTTGTCTTTTTTTGTTTATGTATTTGTAAACGCAGGAATGGTCAGTGGTATTTTACCTGTAGTGGGTGTTCCTTTGCCTTTTATGAGTTATGGCGGTACAGCTATTATTACTTTAATGGCCACTTTTGGTTTAGTCATGTCTATTCATACACATCGATAATTTGGAATTTTAAAAAGATATGTTGTCTCAATTTGTTAATAAAACTTTAAAAGTACTCGCTTTGTGTACTGGTGTAGTGAGCACAAGTCATTTTGCTCAGGCCAATGATTTTGTAAATGATCCTAATTATTTAAATTTTAAACAAAAAGCCATGAATACTTATGGTTTAAGCAGTGTACAAGTAGATGCCGCGATGAGCGGTGCAAAAAATTTACCAAACATTATAAATATTATGACTCGCCCAGGTGAAAGTAAGCCTTGGTACGACTATCGCTCTATGTTTTTAGTTGAAGGCACTATTCAGCGTGGTGTTCGTTTTAAAAACCAATATGCAGATGCACTTAACCGAGCTGAACAGCAATTTGGTGTCTCTCAAGCTGTCATTTTGGGTATTTTAGGTGTTGAAACAGGATATGGAGCCAATAAAGGTTCTTTCATCACTCGTGACGCGCTTGCGACATTAGCGTTTGGCTATCCGCGCCGTGCTGATTATTTCAGTGATGAATTAGCTGCTCTGATTGCATGGACGTATAAAGAAGGCTACCCAACTAGTAGTATTGTTGGCTCTTATGCTGGAGCAATTGGCTATCCACAGTTTATGCCAAGCAATATTAGTAAATATGGAGTCGATTTTGATGGTAACGGCCACATTGATTTACGAAACTCTGCGGAAGATGCGATTGGGTCAATCGCAAATTACTTAGCAAAACAAGGATGGCAGCGCGATCAGCCGATTGGTTTTATGGCACGTTACACAGGTTCAAATCCAGAAAGTATTATTGCTAAAGACCTGACCCAACCTTCTCCATATGGCGTACTTAAAAATCAAGGGATTTCTCCATTAAACCCTTTAGTTAAAATTGATGACCTAGATATGGTAAATGTTATTCAATTACAAGACTATAATGGTCCAATTTATTATTTAACCTATCCGAATTTTCAAGTAATTACGACTTATAACAAAAGTCGAATGTATGCGACTGCTGTATGGTTGTTAGGCACAGAAGTAGCTAGCCGATAGGCTAGCTTTTTGATGAGTTTATGTAAAAGTCAATAAATATTTTTGTTAAATCGATCACAATACACACATTTTAAATATTTTGTTACATATTTGGTTATTTTTTAATCTAAAACTGTAAGTTTTTGCCCTTTTTGTAACTATTTCTCGTTAAAGACTAGACACTCTCCGTAAGCGATGAATATTATCCACCCCAATCAAGCAATTGCAAAAGTGAATAATTAGGCATGTTCACTTCAATTTTTAGCGTTTTGCTAAAAGAAAAAGAGCATGTTCTCAGGAGTTTATATAAATGCAGTTATCGCTGAAATACATTCTTGCACTGACGGCTAGTTTAAGTATGGCCCCACTGCACGCTGAAATGATGCAGTCATCATCATTAAACAGTGATGTAGATGGTCCAAATGCAAATTTAGCAGCACGTGTATTGAGTAAAGATACTCAAAGCTTTAATTCTCGTTTTTCTAACATTAACAGTCTTTCAATCACTGAACGTTCTGGCGATCAAATTCGTCGTCAAGCTATCGCAGCTAAAATTGAAATCCCTGAAGATGAGCCTTCAGTGATTGAAAAACTTAACACAGTAGCTTCAAATACTGTTCGTAAGTTTAGCCAAACTGGTATGGCATCTTGGTATGGTCGTCAATTTCATGGCCGTAAAACTGCAAGTGGTGAAACATTCGACATGAATGCACTTACTGCTGCTCATCGCAGTCTGCCATTGAACTGTTATATCCGTGTGACAAACAAAGATAATGGTAAAAGTGTGGTAGTAAAAGTAAACGACCGTGGTCCATTCCATGCAAATCGTGTACTTGATTTATCATACGGCGCTGCAAAACGCCTTGGTATTACCAATGCTGGTACTGCAAAAGTAAGTATTGAACGTGTAGACGGTCCTACTTCATAAGCGATTACTCCTAGAGTTCATGAAAAAGCCACAATTTAATTTGTGGCTTTTTAATTTTTAGCCCCCCCCCAATATAAAAATTATGCTCAAAATTTTATGTTTTCACTCTTTTTTTAATTACAAAATTGATTAATTTTCAACCCAAAAACACATCTTTTTAATACCTCTCATTTTTTTCTTCTATTTTTCGATTAGAGCCATTTTAAAAAAATTACGCTACCCCAGTACCACTTTAGTCTAAAAAGGGCTATTTATCGCGTTTTAAGAGCAGTTGAGTTGAGTATTTTTCTGTTATTTTCCGGCTTTTCATAAAAAAGTGCTTTTTTGGGTCATTTCCTGACTTCAAAATCCAAAAATAAATAGCCAGATTTTTCTAAAATAGAATTCGCTATTTTTAAGTTCGGCTTTTAACTTTTCAAATCTATTTTTATAGATGGTCAGATCTTAAATTTATGCTTATACAAATATTCAGAGTGAATGAATAAACGATAAGGAACATGTACAACTTTTCTTGTCTACTCAGATAACAACAGGCTAAAATATAGGCATAAAAAGAATGATTCAAAATTAGACATGGAGAAAAAGGTCTATGAAATCTATTGGTGAATGGTTTGATGAATACAGTGAAAGCCATCAAAATCCAACGAATAAGAAAATCCACTGGGTATGCGTCCCAGCTATTTTATTTTCTATTATCGGAATCATTGCCCACTTTAGCGCCTTACTCACTGCTTTACTCATTGTACTGACTCTAATTTTCTACGCTCGACTCGATCTTGTACTTGCAGTAGCAATGGCTGCACTTCTTGTTGTGATGGCTTGGCTTATTTATGTCTTACCTGTAGGGGTAGGATTTTATATTGCTCTTTTTGTCATTGCTTGGATTGGACAATTTTACGGACATAAAGTTGAAGGGAAAAAACCTTCCTTCTTTAAAGATTTACAATTTTTATTGATTGGTCCAGTTTGGTGTATGGATGCGTATCTTGGAAAAATGTTGCCAAAGTGGAAAAGTCGGCAGAACAAATTGATTACTCAATAATTTATTAAAAAGCTGAATCTTTTAGATTCAGCTTAAATTTACTGATTTATTAGAAAATTTATAAAATAGAAAAATGCTAGGCTGAGTAGCACACTGGGTAAAACTTTTTTTAAATAGAAAGCAATTACAATACAAAATATTGTCGCGTATAAGTAAGGATTATCAAAAATACCTCTTAGTTCATTTGCCTCAAAAAAGATTACTGGTATACAAATAGCAGTTAATAAGCAAGGCGCTGAATAATTCAGCATTTTATTCATTAATACGGGTAATTTTACTTTTACATTGGGTTCTAAAAAATAATAACGATTAAAAAACACAATAGCAGCCAATCCTAAAATCATGAGCCATGACATATTATTTTTCTCCTGTTCTATTTTCTGCAAAAACCGCAATAAGCATTCCCAATAAACCAGAAATTAGAATACCTCCTTCCAAGTTTAAAAATTTGAGAAAAAAGCCAGTAACACAAGTTGTTAAAACTCCAGCTATGACAGGCTTTTCCTTACACATAGGAATAATCATGGCTACAAAAATAGCAATAATCGAAAAATCTAAATGGTAGGACAATAAATCTGGAATCGCAGTAGCCAATAAAATTCCGGCTAAACTAAAAACCACCCAGAATAAATAAAAACATATACCCGCCCCTAACAAATAATGAGGATGCCTTTTTTCATTCGGAGCACTTAAAGCAAACAATTCATCTGTTAGCAAAAAACCTAAACTTAATCGCTTTGGCAAAGACAAAATAGAAATGTTATTTCTTAAAGTTAATGCATAAATAAAATGCTGTGCAGTAAGAAAGAAAATCGTGATATAGATCGTTAATAATGATGCACCTTCCATCACCATACTCAAACTGACCAATTGTGCAGCGCCAGCAAAAACAATTCCTGACATTGCTAATGCTTTATAAAATGATAAACCTGCATGAATTGCCATTGAACCAGCCAAAATAGCCCACGGAATAACCGAAATAGACAATGGCAATATATCTACCGCCCCTCGTAAAAAAAGATACGGAGGTTGGCCTTTAGAAAATCTTACAGATTGATTTAAGTGAGCATTCATCTCTAGACATCTATAACATTAAATATTTATAGATTTTCTTCTATGCAGGTTAGCTTCTCTTGAACAAAATTGCGGTTAGAAATGAAAATAAATTTTTAGAGATTAAGGCTTGCTACATACTGGGTAGGTGTAACGCCCATTGCCTTTTTAAAGTGACGGTTAAAATGACTTTGATCAGAAAACCCACATTGCTGTGCAACCATCACAATTTGATCACCTTGCTTTAATAACTGTCTCGCTTTTTGCAAACGTGCCTGTACCAACCACGCATGAGGTGGTAAACCCACATGTTTTTTAAATTGTCTTAAAAAATGCCAAGCGCTTAATCCAACCATATCAGCCAATTCCTGCAAAGAAAAATTCTTTTCAGGCATATCTGCCAACAAATCTTTAACTTTTAAAATTTTCGAATAAGCTTCAGGTAGCTCACAAAAGGTATGCCGTGATTTACCATGACGCATCATTAAACAAGCCAATGTCGACAGATACATGGTTTCTTTCAGCAAAAAATTATCTTTTTGTTCTAATAAGTCAAATAATAAGCAAAGTTGTTGAGACAAACCCAGATCTTGAATAACTGCTTGAGGGAACCAAGGTGCGCCATGACCATTCTCAAAAAAATCCTGACTCACTTCAGCGAGCATTTCTGGTGTGGGATAAATTGCTCGATAACGCCAACCCGATTCGACAGCAGATGAACCTGTATGAATTTCGTCTGCACTCACCAAAATAATGTCGCCTTTAGGGGCTATATGTAGCTGTCCCGTCCTAAAAAAAGACTGTGCACCTTCTTCAATCACACCAATACAATACCCTTCGTGGGTATGCTTTGAAAATTGCGTTTGGTGGTAATGTGCTTTTAATAGTTCTAAACCGCCCAACTCTCGCAAATGCAAGTAGTCAGCCTGTTCGCGGTACATATATACATCTCATCTATTTATCTAGAAAAAACATAGCATGTTTTAAAAAGATGCATAGAACAAAATTGCTATTAGATAGAAATGTATACCCGTTTTCTATTGGTAAATACGCCCATTATGTTTTAGCCAACCATTTTCATGTCGATTTTGTGGATCATGATGCGTCCAATGCAATACACCACCTTTTTCGTTATATTCATATTCACCATTAAATTCGACAATATCCCCTTTGTGTAAATCTTCAATTTTTGGTGCTAAATCAATATTATGTGCGACCAAAATTGAAAGACCATTTTTTAATACAAGAATAAATTTCTGGTGTCTTGTCCCATCATTATCTTCTCTTAAAATTGCTTTTACTCGACCACTTCCCTGCACTTGAACATTACTTTGTTTACGATCATAAGCAGTTTTTATGGTATCCGCACCATCATTTGAAAGCGCCGTTTCAGTATGCTGAGTGACAGGAGTGGGTAATGATGTTTGATTCTTCTTATGTCCAGATGAATCTAGACCGAAATATGCAGCAATCAATAAGACAATAATGCCGCCAATACTTAGATTTTTTTTATTTGTCATCTTTATATTCCGATTTCAATAGAGATAAAAAAAGCCCCATAGGGGCTTTTTTTATTGTGATACGAATTACTTCGCAGCAGCTTGAGCAGCAGCAACTTCTTCAGCGAAGCTCATTTCTGCTTTTTTCTCGATACCTTCACCAACTTCGAAACGTACGAAGTTAGCAACAGTTGTACCAGTCGCTTTTAATACGTCAGCAACTTTTTTGTCGTTGTCGATAACGTACATTTGACGGTCAAGAGCAACTTCGTTTAAGTATTTCTCAACAGAACCAGTTACCATTTTCTCAACGATGTTTGCTGGCTTACCAGATTCTAACGCTTTCGCTTCAGCAATTTCTTTCTCTTTAGCGATAAGGTCAGCTGGAACAGCTTCAGCGCTTACTGCTACTGGGTTGAATGCAGCAACGTGCATTGCAATACCTTTACCAGTGTCAGCATCACCTGTGTAAGAAACTACAACACCGATTTTTAAACCGTGTTTGTAGATAGCCAAGTTTTCGCCTTCAACGATTTTCGCGCGACGAACTTGGATGTTTTCACCGATTTTTTGAACAAGCGCAATACGAGCTTCTTCAACTGATTGGCCATCAGCCAATTTTAATTCAGCGATTTTAGCAGCATCAGTTTCGCCAGCAGCTAAAGCAGCAGCAGCAACTGCGTGTGCAAAGTTAGAGAAGTTTTCGTCTTTAGCAACGAAGTCAGTTTGACAGTTTACTTCAACTAAGATCGCTTTCTTACCGTCTTGAACGATAGTGATTGCACCGTCAGCAGCAATGTTGCCAGCTTTTTTAGCAGCTTTAGCTTGACCAGATTTACGAAGGTTATCAATAGCAAGTTCGATGTCACCGTTCGCTTCTGTTAATGCTTTTTTGCATTCCATCATTGCAAGACCAGTACGGTCACGTAATTCTTTTACCATGCTTGCAGTAATTGCAGTCATGTTGATCTCCTAAAATCGGTAGAAAATAAATCTTTTCAACAAAAACGGCCCAAAGAAACTCTGGGCCGTTTGCACTCTCGACGCTTAATTTGCCACCATTACATGTCGCAAAAATGACAAGCCTGCGTCAAAACGCATTAAGCCTCAGAAGCGTCTTTCGCAGCGTCATCGCCTTTTGCTTGAGCGTTCGCTTGAGATTGAGCGTATTCTTTACCAGCAAGAATTGCGTCAGCCATAGCTGAAGCATATAAAGTTACTGCACGGATCGCATCGTCGTTACCAGGAATAACGTAATCAACGTTGTCTGGGTTAGAGTTTGTATCAACGATACCGATAACAGGAATACCTAAGTTCTTAGCTTCTTTAATTGCAATCGCTTCGTGATCAACGTCGATTACAAATAATGCGTCAGGTAAACCACCCATGTTTTTAACGCCGCCTAAAGAACGCTCAAGTTTTTCCATCTCACGAGTACGTTCTAAAGCTTCACGTTTAGTAAGCTTAGCAAAAGTACCGTCTTGAGATTGAGTTTGAAGATCTTTTAAACGGTTGATAGATTGGCGAAGTGTTTTCCAGTTCGTCAACATACCACCTAACCAACGGTGGTCTACATATGGTTGACCAGCGCGTTGAGCTTGTTCACGGATGATGTTAGAAGCAGCACGTTTTGTACCAACGAACAAAACTTTATTCTTTTTGCTTGCTAATTGGTTAGCGAAGTTCAAAGCATCATTTAACGCAGGAACAGTGTGCTCAAGGTTGATGATGTGAATTTTGTTGCGCGCGCCAAAAATGTATTGACGCATTTTTGGGTTCCAGAAACGAGTTTGGTGACCAAAGTGCGCACCTGCTTGAAGAAGGTCGCGCATGCTTACGTTGTAATCTGCCATTTTCTTTACCTTAAAAGTTGGGTTAGGCCTCCATATATCCGCATTCTCCACCTTTTTACAGGCACCCAGAGTAATGTGACGATATATGTGCGGATTTTTTACTCCACCTATCAAAAATCTTCGTAAAAGATATTCACGAAAAGCATTTGATAAAATGGGCGGCTATTTATACCATAGACGCTTGTAAATTACCAAAAGTTTTTAGAGATCATGAACAGTACTTATACAGCTCCACGTCGATTAATCAAAACTCCAGATGAAATTGAAAAAATGCGCATTGCAGGACGACTGGCGGCTGAAGTTCTAGAGATGATCAAGCCGTATATTAAGGCCGGTGTAAGCACCCTCGAACTTGATACGATTTGCCGTAATCATATTGAAAATGTACAACATGCCATTCCAGCCTGTGTAGGTTATGGTGGTGCTCCAGGACGCCCTGCTTTTCAACATTCTATTTGTACTTCGGTTAACCATGTCGTGTGTCATGGTATTCCTTCTGAAAATAAAATCTTAAAAAACGGCGATATTCTTAACATTGATGTGACCGTAATTAAAGATGGTTATCACGGCGACACCAACATGATGTATGTCGTAGGAGGTGAAACTTCTATTTTGGCAAACCGTTTATGTAAAGTTGCTCAAGAAGCAATGTACCGTGGAATGGCAACAGTTAAAGACGGTTCATATCTAGGTGACATTGGCCATGCTATCCAGAAATATGTTGAGTCAGAGCGTTTTAGCGTAGTACGTGAATATTGTGGTCATGGTATTGGTACCGTTTTCCATGACGAACCTCAAGTGTTGCATTATGGCCAAGCTGGCACTGGTATGCGCTTAGAAGCAGGTATGACCTTTACGATTGAACCAATGGTCAATGCTGGTGTTTGGCAAACCAAATTACTTGGTGACAAATGGACTGTTGTAACTAAGGACCATAAACTTTCTGCTCAATATGAACACACTATTTTAGTGACTCAAACAGGTATCGAAGTATTGACAGCTCGTCCTGAAGAAGACCTTTCTCGCTTCAACTAATAATTTAATAAACATTAACAAAAGGCTACTTTGAGTAGCCTTTTGTTTTTTACTTTGTATTTTTTATTAATAATTCTTTCCAAATATAAACAAATATTTCAAAAACATTACAATTATTAATTTTTATTACACAATCATTTTAATAAAACGCGTTATGGTGGGCTCAATAAAAATCAGTAAACAAATGTCTGGACATGGAGTCCTTTATGATGAAAAAGTCATTATTTTGTATGACAGCTGCCTTTTTTGCTCTGCCTACAGTCACTTTCGCCGCTTCTCCATATTTTAGTTTAAAAGATGGTGATGGTTTCAAACGTTTTTCGGTCTCAGCTGGTTGGCTCCATGCTATGCCTCAAGGCTCAGGAAATCCAGTCAACATTAATACCAGTGTCGCTGAAGGAACCAGTTCTAAAGTAGGTTCTGTATCAAAACAATCCGTCTTAAATGCGGCGGATCGAAGTTCCAACCCCCTCTTATACGATGCAATTAAAATTCTACCTACAGATACATTACCATCCATTCTTACAGGTACTGCAACGGTAAATGGGTTATCAAATTGGCAAAGTGAAGGTACAGGCTTAGAAGCTCAAAGTGTTGATACTCTGGGTATCATGGCAAATTATAATTTTACAGATAATTTATCTCTGGAAATTAAAGCAGGCGTTCCTCCAAAGGTAGATATAAAAGGTAAAGGAAATATTTATGCGCCATTATCTGGTTCAGCAAACACAGCTCTTGGTTCAATCGGTCTAAAAGAAGATATTCATATCACTGATCTTACTCAAGGCGGTAAAGCTGCCACAGCACGAGCTTGGTTACCAGCAGTTGAACTGCATTACCAATTTGGTAAATCGGGTGTAAATAAATTTCGTCCATACATTGGTGCAGGTGTGATGTATGCCTATTTCAATGATTTAAAAATGAATTCAGGGATTGAATCAGATTTAATCAAAGCAGGCCATATGATTCAAAATATTCATGATGGTCAAGCGGGTGCAGCATTAGACGGTAAAACGTCTTCAGCTAACCCTATTGTTAAACTTGAAGCGACCGATACTTTCGCACCGATTGTTACGGTTGGAGCGACCTATGACTTTAATCCGAACTGGTTCGCCGTCGGCTCAGTTTCTTATTCAAAAATGAATAATGAAGCAAAAATTTATGTCACAGATCAAAATACAGGTAAAGAGCTTATTAAAGCGAATACCAAAATTGATATCGACCCACTTATTACCTATGTAGGTGTAGGCTACCGTTTCTAATTTTTTAAAATACTCAAGCTATAAAAGCCTTACTGAAGCTTTTATAGCTTTTTTATTGGTAAGTTCAATCCTGCTTCTTTTTAAACCAATATGCTAAAAAAATGAGCATTTCTTATTAAATTATTAGGAAAACTCATGTCCCACCTCTGTGGTTTCCTTTTTTCTTAATTTTATTTTGTTAATTAATTTTATTAAATCCCAACTAACTGAATAAAATTAAAAACTAACATTTTCCTTTTAGTAAAAATTATTTTTTGGCACATCCTTTGCTTTATCTAAAGCATGATGAATCAATGGCGATTCAATGGATAAACCAAGACGGCCAAAGACGTCCGCTCTGATCGGTATGCAAATAGACAATTTATTTTGTCGTGCAAATTAAAAATTCGTTCAGTTCAGAGGGACGGCGTATGTCTTCAAAGATCAATCTAGATGCAAAAAAAGCAACTGAGATTAAATTATTCAGCTTCTCAACTCCAGCAATGCGTGCCTTTCACATGTCTTGGCTCGCTTTTTTTGTCTGCTTCTTCGCATGGTTTGCCTGTGCTCCACTAATGCCTGTTATTAAAGGCGAATTTGGCTTAACTAAAGACCAGATTGCCAATATTAATATTGCCGCCGTTGCTATTACGATTTTAGTGCGACTCGCTGTCGGCCCCCTTTGTGATAAATATGGTCCACGTATTACCTACACAGCCCTTCTCTTACTAGGCAGTATTCCGGTATTTGGTGTTGCTGCTGCCAACAGTTATGAATCATTTCTATTCTTCCGCTTACTGATTGGTGCAATTGGCGCAAGCTTCGTTATTACGCAATATCATACAAGTATTATGTTTGCGCCTAATGTTGTAGGTACAGCAAACGCAGCGGCAGCTGGTTGGGGTAATGCTGGCGGCGGTGCAACTCAAGCCTTAATGCCTTTATTACTCGGTGCAATTGTCATGTTCGGTGTTGAGCAAACTATGGGCTGGCGCATTGCACTCATCGTACCGGGTGTGATGATGGTGATTGTGGGAGTCCTTTACTGGAAGTTAACTCAAGATTGCCCTCAAGGTGATTTTAAAGAAGTTCGTGCACAAGGCATTGATGTTGGCAGCGGCAAAAAAGGCGGTATGGCAATTTTAATGCAAGCTGCGCGTAACTACCGTGTCTGGATTTTATTTCTGGCTTATGGTGCATGCTTTGGTATAGAAATTTTTATTCATAACGTAGCAGCCATGTACTATGTTGATCAATTCAAAATGGATTTAAAAACTGCGGGTTTAACGGCAGGAATATTTGGTCTTCTTGCATTATTTGCACGTGCACTAGGGGGCATTATTTCCGATAAAGTTGCACTTACTAAAGGACTAGATGGACGCACGAAAGTACTTGTACTCATGATTTTAGGCGAAGGTTTATTCTTAGTCCTTTTCTCTCAAATGAATGGTGTCGCTCTCGCTATTCTTTCAATGACTATTTTTGCACTATTTACACACATGGCCTGCGGCGCAACATATGCTCTTGTGCCATTTATTGACCGTAATGCATTAGGCGGTGTAGCAGGAATTATTGGTGCGGGTGGTAATGCAGGTGCAGTTGCAGCTGGCTTTTTATTAAAAGGTGTACTTGATATTCAAACTTGCTTATTTATTTTAGGTGGACTGGTTATGGTTGCGGGTTGTAGCGTAATTTTGATTCGCTTCACAACCGAACACAAAGAAAAAGAACAAGTCCTTTTTGAACAAGCGCTACTTGAGCGTAATTCTGCAACTTAATTTTTTTATAACCAGCAGAAATCAAAATGATTTCTGCTGGTTTGCTTTTGTTATAAAGAGACTAGCATTGTTACCTTTTAATTTTTCTTAAATACTCCACCATCTATATCGATATCTTTCGATACATCTTCTACAATAACTCATCACTTTCCTATAATTTTCCAATCACAATGACTAAAACAGGCAATCAGTTCTCACAGCCACTTATATACATGTTAATTGGTAGCGCTCTTATCTTGGCTCTTTCATTAGGTGTTCGTCACGGTTTCGGCCTTTATTTAGTTCCAATGAGTCATGATTTTGGTTGGGGGCAACATGTTTTTAGTCTTGCAATCGCGATGCAAAATTTAATATGGGGAGCCGTTCAACCTTTTACGGGTGCAATCGCAGACAAATATGGCAGTAAAGTTGTGGTTGCTGTTGGCGGATTACTTTATGCCCTTGGCTTACTCTTAATGGCTTTTAGTTCCAGTGTACTCATTTTGAATTTAAGCCTAGGTCTTATTATTGGTTTAGCTTTATCAGCAACCTCTTTTACGGTTTTACTCAGTGCCGTAGGCCAAGCTGCTCCACCAGAAAAAAGAAGTATGGCAATGGGTATTGCCAGTGCGGCAGGCTCTTTCGGTCAATTTATTATGCTGCCTTCCACCCTTCTCTTACTTAAAACAGTAGGATGGTCCGCAGCTTTAATGGTGAGTGCTCTCCTTATTGCTCTAATTATTCCTCTGGCATTGATGCTTAAAGCTCCAACTTATCAATCACCTAAGGCACTCATTCAAACTCAACTCACGTTTAAACAAGTACTTAACATTGCCAGAAAACACAAACCTTTTTGGTGGTTAGCTTTAGGTTTTTTAGTATGCGGGTTCCAAGTTGTATTTTTAGGGGTACATTTGCCAGGCTATTTAATCGACCACGGCTTTGATGCGGCGACAGGTACAGTGTTTCTAGCTTTAATCGGCTTATTTAATATTGTGGGAACTTATGGGGCGGGTTGGCTAGGAGATCGTTTCTCAAAACCTAAATTATTAATGGCACTTTATGGTAGCAGAGGGATCGCGATCATTGCCTTTCTACTATTACCTTTAAGCACTTATACAGTATATGCTTTTGGCGTCGTTATGGGTCTTCTATGGCTCTCTACTGTTCCACTCACCAATGGCATTGTCGCAAATATGTTTGGTGTTAAATACCTTTCAATGCTGAGCGGTATTGTGTTTTTCACCCATCAAGTTGGTTCTTTCTTTGGCGGTTGGCTTGGCGGCGTTAACCATGACTTAACAGGTAATTACAATGCGATTTGGCTATGTTCAATAGCTTTGAGTATATTAGGGGTAATTGTACATTTCTTTGTAAATGAGGAGGCTGTTATTCATGACGCATAATGCCTTACTTTTGAAAACAATTATGAGTTTCTTCATTGTAGCTCTTCTGGTTCTTTCTATCGTTTTATGGAAACAGACACCTGATTTATTTGAATATTTTAATCAAGCATTTTGTGCACACTAGAAAGATGACGCGCTGAAATCACTCTGTACATTGTCATAAAAATATAAAAATCGTATGGTCTAATGAAAATAAAAAAGCCCGCAAATTTGCGGGCTTTTTTATTGAGAAATTATTTAAAATCAAAATAAACGATTCATACCATTAAGTGCAGCTACACGGTAAGCTTCAGCCATGGTTGGATAGTTAAACGTTGTTTCGACAAAATATTTCAAGGTATTGTTTGGGCTGTGCATAACTGCTTGCCCAATGTGGATAATTTCGGCAGCGTTATTACCAAAACAATGAATACCTAAAATTTCTAAAGTGTCACGATGGAAAAGAATCTTCAATTCACCCACTGTATCACCCGTAATTTGTGCACGAGCCAAATGACGGAAAGAAGCTTGACCTACTTCATACGGAATTTTCTCTTCCGTTAATTCTTGCTCATTTTTACCAATAGATGAAATTTCCGGAATGGTGTAAATACCCGTTGGGATATCACGTACTGGCTTCGCATCTTCACCACTCATGTTTGCACCAGCACAGCGCCCTTGGTCATAAGCAGCAGAAGCAAGTGATGGCCAACCGATTACGTCACCAGCAGCATAGATATTTTCAACTTCAGTTTGGTATTGATCATTTACAGAAAGCTGACCACGGTTGTTTGGTACTAACCCAACATTCTCAAGACCTAAGCCTTCTGTATTACCTGAACGGCCATTACACCAAAGGATCGCATCGGCTTTGATTTTTTTACCACTTTGTAAATGTAATACAACGTGGTCATCAAATGTTTCAAGATGATCCATTTGTTCGTTGTGACGAATTAACACACCTTGTTCACGTAAGTGATAAGACAAAGCATCAGCAATTTCATCATCTAAATAGCTTAAGAGTTTTTGCTGAGTATTAATCAAGTCAACTTTATGATCTAAACCAATAAAGATCGAAGCATATTCACAGCCAATAACGCCTGCACCGTAAATAATGATTTTTTGAATTGAGTAATCAAGATCAAGAATTTTATCTGAATCAAATACACGAGGATGGTCAAAGTCGAGACCTTGTGGATGATAAGGACGACTACCTGTCGCAATCACGATTTGCTTACAGATGATTGTTTCTTTAATGCCTTCATGGCTAAAAACTAAAACTGTATTTTTATCTTGAATATATGCACGGCCATGAAATACGCCGATTTTGTTGCGGTCATAAAAGCGTGTATGTGTATCAACCTGTTGTTGAATCACCTTGTGAGCATTACGCAACACCTGTTTCATGGTGAACTGTTTCCATTCACCTACTTTTTGAAACATCGGGTCACGTTGATAGCGAATAATACTAGAAACTGTTTGACGTAATGCTTTACTTGGAATAGTCCCTACGTGAGCACAGTTACCACCCAGTTGATCACGCACATCTACAATTGCAACACGCTTACCCGCTTTTGCAAGCTTCATTGCCGCGCCTTCACCTGCAGGTCCAGAACCGAGAACTACCGCATCGTACTTAACGAAATTCCCACTAACGACCTCTTTTTTACGTGGCATTGAAAGCTCCTTCCTCTCTTGAATGACCATATTTTATAATAGATTATGACTAATATGCGGTGAATTTATGTATTTCTCAACCCTATATTTCTGAATAACCACATTTATTATATGAATAGTTATTTTCCGCTATTAACCAAAGAACTCGGCTATAATACAATGTCAATGTCTCTATAAACGAGTGGAAAAGTTAAATATGTCAGAACACCGTAAACCTGAACAGGGTGTAAAACTTCGTGGCGCAGAAAAAGTCGCAAGAATTCCTGTAAAAGTTGTACCTACGGTTGAAGTGCCGCGTAAACCTGACTGGATTCGTGTCAAGATGACGGCACCAGAAGAAGTTCAGCGTATTAAAACCACTTTACGTGCTCAAAAACTCCATACCGTTTGTGAAGAAGCAGCTTGTCCTAACTTACCAGAATGTTTTGGTGGTGGTACAGCAACATTCATGATTATGGGTGATATTTGTACACGTCGTTGCCCGTTCTGTGATGTCGCACATGGTCGTCCAAATGCATTAGACCCTGATGAACCTCGTCACATGGCAGAGACTATTGCCAATCTTAAACTCAAATATGCAGTAATTACTTCGGTTGACCGTGATGACTTACTTGACGGCGGTGCACAACATTTTGTGGACTGTATTAAGGAAGCTCGTGCGCTTAGTCCAAGCACACTACTTGAAATTTTAGTGCCAGACTTCCGTGGACGTATGGATATTGCTTTACGCATTATGACTGAATGTCCACCAGATGTTTTCAACCATAATATTGAGACTGTACCTCGTCTCTATAAAGCGATGCGTCCAGGTTCAGATTACCAACATTCTTTAAACTTATTGAAAATGTTTAAAGAATACTGCCCTGACATCCCAACCAAATGTGGTTTGATGGTAGGTATTGGTGAAACTGAAGAAGAAGTCATTGCATTGCTTGATGACTTACGTGCTCACGATGTCGACTATGTGACTATTGGTCAATACTTGCAACCTTCAAAACAACACGCACCAATTGACCGCTTTGTAACACCAGAAGAGTTTGAGCGTTATGCAGAGCATGGCCGTAAACTTGGTTTTAGAAATATCTGGTCTGCGCCAATGGTTCGTTCGAGTTACTTTGCTGACCGTCAATATCACGGTGAGCCAGTACCAGAAGTTCGTCGTAAAGTAGATCCAGCTAAAAAAATCGCTGTTCAAGTCGTCGAAGCTTAAAAATTAAATTTCTATAAAAAGCCCTCTAATACAGAGGGCTTTTTATTTGTATAAGAAAATCAATAACATTTCTTGACAAATAGATAAAACAAGCTATTACACTTTCACTCAAAAATATCTTATACCTAAAAGTACGATATATCCCTGCTCTAGCATATAGATCAATTGCGACATAAAAAATCAAATTTAAACAGCATTAAAAATAAGCTAGTTAAGCCTTAAATCTCTCCTCGCCTTTTGTAACTTCCAACTTGAGGGCTTATCTAGCAAGGAGCAAGTATGATTTTCCTACTCTTTGTTTTAAGTATTGTGATTCAGCTCGCTGCAATATGGGCAATTTTCTTTTTTAACCTAAACAGAGTCATTGGCAGCATTCTGATGATTGCGGTAGCTATACTTACCGCAATCATTTTAACGCCATGGTCACTGCTTTTAGGGATTCCTCTTATTGCTCTTAGCATTATTATTTTGTTTAAGCCTTTACGGTTTAGCTTAATTACAAAACCTGCTTATAAAACTCTGGCAAATTCAATGCCAAGCATCAGTACAACCGAACAAGAAGCATTGGAAGCAGGAACAAGCTGGTGGGAAAAAGAATTATTTATGGGTGCACCAGATTGGTCGCAATTTGAAAAGTATCCTTATCCTACACTTTCATCAGAAGAACAAAGTTTTATTGATAATGAAGTTGAAGTGCTATGCAGCATGCTAAATGAATGGGAAATTCACCATCACTTAAAAGACCTTCCACCTGAAGTTTGGCAGTTCATTAAAGATAAAGGTTTCTTAGGCCTGATTATCCCTAAGTCCTTTGGTGGTAAAGAATTTAGCTCATTTGCTCAAAGCCGTATTATGAGCAAAATTGCGTCACGCTCATTAACTACAGCAGTAAGTTGTATGGTTCCGAACTCTTTAGGACCTGGTGAGTTACTCATGCACTACGGTACTGATGCGCAAAAGCAGCAATATCTACCGGGTCTTGCCAAAGGTGAAGAAATTCCATGTTTTGGTTTAACAAGTCCTGAAGCTGGTTCAGATGCTGGTGCCATTCCAGATTCGGGTGTGGTGTGCTACGGCGAATATGAAGGCGCTCAAGTCCTTGGTCTGCGTATGAATTTCTCTAAACGCTGGATTACACTTGCTCCGATTGCCACAGTAGTTGGCTTAGCATTTAAGCTTTATGATCCTGAAGGTCTACTCGGCGATAAAAATAAAACCGAATACGGTATTACCTGTGCACTTATTCCTGCAAGCCATGCGGGTGTAAAAATAGGTGCACGCCATTATCCAGGCTCTCCATTTATGAATGGAACAGTTGAGGGTAAAGATGTTTTCATTCCTATCGACTGGATTATCGGTGGACAAGAAAATGCTGGTAAAGGCTGGCGTATGCTGATGGAGTGTTTAGGTGTTGGGCGTGGTATTTCCCTCCCAGCATTAGCTACGGCCGCAGGTGAAATGAGCTATTTAACCGTAGGTGCTTTTGCGAGAATTCGTCAACAGTTCAATATTTCTGTTGGTAAATTTGAAGGTGTGCAAGAAGCAAGCAGTGAAATTGCCAGTGATGCCTATATGCTTGAAGCATTTCGTTATTTAGTAACATGTGGCCTAAATCAAGGCGGAACCCCTGCCGTGATGACTGCCATGGCAAAATACTATGCAACAGAAACTATGCGTAAAGTCATTAATCACGGCATGGATATCGCTGGTGGACGTGGTATTCAGCTTGGACCTCGTAACTTCCTTGCACTCACCTATCAAGCCATTCCGATTGCAATTACGGTCGAAGGTGCAAACATTTTAACCCGCTCACTCATGATCTTTGGTCAGGGTTCAATGCGCTGTCATCCTTATCTTTTTGAAGAGCTACAATTACTTCAGTCTGACGATAAAGCCAATGCAGTTCAAAAATTCGATGACCTGTTATTTAAACACTTAACGTATACCTTTAATCGCGGCGCAAAATCATTTGCTTATGGTTGGACAGGTGGTTCAAGTGATGCACCTCAATCATCAGATCAGTTCACGGCAAGTTACTATAAAACCATTAACCGTTTTAGTGCCAACTTCGCCCTTGTTTCTGATATGTCACTAGGTTTACTTGCAGGAGATTTAAAACGCAAAGAAATGCTCTCAGGACGTTTAGCTGATATTCATGCACACTTGTTTATTGCCACTGCAATTTTAAAGTTTTATGAGGCTGGACAAAAAACTGAAGCTGAACAACTGCATGCAAAACTAGCATTACAAAAAGCGTTCTTAAATATTCAGGAAGCATTTTGGGGATTATTTGACAACTTCCCAGCCAAGCTTCCAGCAGCCTTAGTGAAATGGATTTGTTTCCCGCTAGGTCGTGTGATTGCAAAACCTGATGATGAGTTAAAACAGCAAGTTGCTGAACTCATGATGGAAGAACATCCGTTTAGAGAGCAACTCAAACGCCATGTGTACTATTCAACTGAACCTAACGATGTTACTGGCCGTCTAGAGCACACGTTCCAGATTTTAAGAACCCTTGAACCGCTTTGGGATAAGTTTAAGAAAGCTGAATCCAAAGGCAAGTTTACTGGTCTTACTTTTGAAGAGAATATTGCACAAGCGATAAAAGAAGGCTTTATTTCTGAAAGTGAAGCTCAACAATTATTGCAATACAACGCAATTCGATTTGACAGCATGCTTACCGATGTTTTTGATGAAAAACTCGATAAGGATCTACCTTTGTCAAACCCTCATCAAATAGTGTGACTGATGCCTCCACCAATTCACTATTGCAATCATTTTTGATTCGCATTAATTAATAAATAGCCATAAAAGCGTCACTCGACGCTTTTATTTTTAGGAGAAATTAATGTCTAAGCAAGATTACGAAAATGGATTAAAAGTACGCACAGAAGTGATGGGAGAAGCTTTTGTAAAACGTGCCCAAGAAAATACCGTACCCTTTACCCAACCTTTACAAGACTGGATTAATGAACATGCATGGGGATCAACTTGGCAACGTGAAGGTGTGCTTCCACGTAAATATCGCTCATTAATTACTTTAGCTATGCTAACCGCACTTAAATCGCCAACTGAACTTAAAGGCCATGTCCGTGGCGCACTCAACAATGGTTGTACAGTTGAAGAGATTCAAGAAACTTTATTGCATAGTCTGCCATATTGCGGCGCGCCTGCTACTCAAGAAGCTTTTCGTGCTGCTTTAGAAGTCATTCAAGAATATCAACAACAATAACTTCAATCTGAGCCAGCACTCTACTGGCTCACTTTGACCTAATTTAATGTAGTCGAATAAATATTTAAATTACGATCACCAATTACAATAGCCTGACGACAAATCCCTTCTGCTTTACGCTGGTTCTCAAAAACTGTTGCTGACATCGGCTCAAAACTATCGAAAAAGCAAATTTCGTTTGAATCTACAGAATAAACGAGCGACTGATTTCCAACACCTTCTAAAGTGTCGTAGTACACGATTACCATTTGCCTATTTTGAATTGCACCTTGAATGTCTTGATAGCTCAAAGCAGGCCCTGTCGGTATTTTCAACACCTTTGCCTCTTTATAACTCATACGTTCGCTGGGGCTAATGTTAGGGTCTTTATCTGAATAAAATGAAACATCAAAACCAAACTTTTTTAAAGCAACAGCTAAAGCAATGGTATAGGTACCATCTTGCTCATGTCGGCAAACTTTAATTAACTCAGCAACATCAATTTGCACCCCATAATGCTTTAGCACCATCCAAACTGCAAAAATACCACTGTTTGCCTCGAGGTTTGCCAAAGATTCGGGAATATTTAAGGCCATAATTTAAATCTAAAGTCATAATTAAGCAGATAATAAACAAAACTGGATTGGCACTAAAAGCTTTTCCAAGTACAATGTTTCGCTAGTCGAGGGATGCTGCGACAAATGATCGGCACTAAAGATCAGTTTGCCAGGCTCGACGATCGGTTAAACACTCGTTTTAACCAACAACGGCATCCGCGAACAGAATGATCAATACTATTTTTTCCTAGGAGATCCTGATGAACGCGGTTAATGCTTCATTTACAGATTACAAAGTTGCTGACATCTCTCTTGCTGACTACGGTCGTAAAGAAATCAAACTTGCTGAAGCAGAAATGCCAGCTTTGATTGGCTTACGTAAACGCTATGCAGCATCTAAACCACTTGCTGGCGCAAAAATTCTTGGTTGTATTCACATGACCATTCAAACAGCGGTTCTTATTGAAACGCTTGTTGAATTAGGTGCTGAAGTTCGCTGGACATCATGTAACATTTTCTCTACTCAAGACCACGCTGCTGCTGCAATTGCTGCTCGCGGTATTCCAGTTTTTGCTTGGAAAGGTGAAACTGAAGAAGAGTATGTATGGTGCTTAGAACAACAGATCAATGTAAATGGTCAACCTTGGGATGCCAACATGATTTTGGACGATGGCGGTGACTTAACTGCTCTTGTTCATGAAAAATACCCTGCTCTTTTAGAACGTATTCACGGTATTACCGAAGAAACAACTACAGGTGTTCAACGTCTTATCGAAATGTGGAAAGACGGTTCTTTGAAAGTACCTGCAATTAACGTAAATGACTCAGTTACTAAGTCTAAAAACGACAACAAATATGGCTGCCGTCATTCATTAAATGATGCAATCAAACGTGCTACAGATATGTTGTTATCTGGCCGCCGTGCACTTGTGATTGGTTACGGTGACGTAGGTAAAGGTTCTGCTCAATCTTTACGTCAAGAAGGCATGATTGTTCGTGTAACAGAAGTTGACCCGATTTGTGCAATGCAAGCATGTATGGACGGCTATGAAGTTGTATCTCCATACAAAAACGGCGTACAAACAGGTAAAAAAGAAGATGTTAACCAAGACTTACTTGGCAACACTGACCTTGTTGTAACGACTACTGGTAACTACCACGTATGTGATGCTGCAATGTTAGATAGCTTAAAAGCTGGTGCAGTTGTATGTAACATCGGTCACTTCGATACAGAAATCGACACAGCTTATTTACGTGGTTACAAGTGGGTTGAAGTTAAGCCACAAGTTCACCAAGTTTATCGTTCAGAAGACGAAAACAACTACCTTATCCTTCTTTCTGAAGGTCGCCTTGTAAACCTAGGTAATGCAACTGGTCACCCATCACGCGTGATGGACGGTTCTTTTGCTAACCAAGTGTTAGGTCAAATTCACTTATTCCAAGAGAAATTTGCTGACCTTCCTGCAAACGAAAAAGCTGCAAAAATCCGTGTAGAAGTTCTTCCTAAGAAACTTGACGAAGAAGTTGCTGCAGCAATGGTTGCCGGTTTCGGTGGTGTACTTACCCAGTTAACTCAAAAGCAAGCCGATTACTTAGGCGTTGCTGTTGAGGGACCATTCAAGTCTGACGCTTACAAATACTAAGAACTTAAGGGCAGACGGTGAACCGACTGCCCTTTTTTCTAAAATGTTTCGCTGTTTACAAGGATTTGACATGACTAAACGTACACCTATTTCTTTTGAGTTTTTCCCGCCAAAAACTGATGCCGGTGCTGAAAAACTTCGTATTGTTCACCAAGAACTACAGCTATTAAACCCTGAGTTTTTCTCGATTACTTATGGAGCTGGTGGCTCTACTCGCGAACGCACGCTTGCTGCTATTGATGATTTCAATGGCAAAGGTACACCTGTTGCCCCTCACCTTTCTTGTATTGGTGATGATAAAGCGCGTATTGCTGAACTACTCGATTTATACAAGACACAAGGCATTGACCGTATTGTCGCTTTACGTGGCGACTTGCCATCTGGTCAGGTTGGACTTGGCGAGCTTCCTTATGCTCAAGATTTAGTACGTTTTATTCGTGAGCACTCAGGTGATCATTTTCATATTGAAGTTGCAGCTTATCCAGAAATGCATCCTCAAGCTGAAAATCTTGATACAGATATTCAACGTTTTATTGAAAAAGTACAAGCTGGTGCTAATGCAGGAATTACCCAATTCTTTTTTAATCCAGATTCGTACTTTTACTTTATAGAGCGCTTGGAGAGTGCAGGAATTAACATTCCAGTGGCTCCTGGTATTATGCCAATTACCAATGCAAGCAACTTAATTCGCTTTGCAGATGGTACTGGTGCTGAAATTCCTCGTTGGATCCGTAAGCAGTTACAAGCCTATGGCGATGACAGTGAAAGTATTAAAGCTTTCGGTCATGAAGTTGTTGTTAAGCTATGCGAGCGCCTGATTGCAGGTGGCGCACCAAGCTTACACTTCTATTCAATGAATCAAGTTGAACCAACCCGTCAACTTGTTGTTGATCTTGGTTTAAATTAATTTTGTAAGGCGTACCCAATGAATCGTTTTTTTATCGAAACTGAACTTACTGTTGGCTCAACAATTCAACTGACTGAATCGGTATTTCATCATTGGGTGCGTGTTTTACGCGCACAACTACAAGAACAAGCGACTCTATTTAATGGACAAGGTGGCGAATATCTCGCAACTCTGACCGAAATTAATAAAAAAAATGCATTTGTCGCCATTGAGAATTTTAATCCTGCCAACCGTAATGCCCCTTTTAAAGCTGTTCTTGGTCAGGTCATGAGTAAAGGCGACCGAATGGATTATGCCATTCAAAAAGCCACCGAACTTGGTGTAAGCAAAATTCAGCTTTTAACCAGTGAACGCTGTGAAATGCGTTTAAAATACGACCGTGATCAAAAAAAATTAGATCATTGGCAAGCTGTTGCAATTGCAGCCTGTGAACAATGCGGGCTTAACTTTGTCCCAGAAGTTTTAGCACCCGTCCCTCTTCATGAATGGCTAAAATCTTCTGATCTTCCTGCATCCAAATTTGTTTTGGCTCCTGAAAAAGAACAAAAAGATGTATTAGCAGGGATCCAACCAGAACTCGCTCTCTTAATTGGTCCGGAAGGTGGTTTAAGCGAAAATGAAATTACGCAGGCCAATGAAGCGGGTTTTATGAACTGGTGTATCGGAGACCGTGTATTACGCACCGAAACTGCGCCTGTTGTTGCATTATCTATTTTAAATTATCGGTTTTTATCCATATAAGCTAATTGAACATTGATTAAATCAACAATTAAAGTTAACTTACTTTTAATGTATGAATATTAATTTAAATTCTTTTCCACTGATAAATCAGATTCTTTCTGTATAAATGTAAAAAAATAGGATAGAAAAATCTTATGTCTGGCCTTCAGGAAGAATATTTACAGCATCAAACAAGGATTGAGCAGCTCCGACTCTCAATTCAATATATTCGCTTGTATCTGATTAGCTTAATATTACTTTGCTTAATTTCGGCCATTATTTTCACTTGTTACTTTACTTCTTACATCACAAATTTTATTTGGTCAATTGGTTTCACTATTTTATGTCTTGGTTGTCTATTATTTATCCCGAAGTTTTTAACACGTTATCGTGACATTAATTTCATTAGAAAAACTGATTTAACACTACAAGCTATTTGTTTGGTATCAGGGATATTAATGGGATTAAATATAATTGTTCTGCATTTCTCCCTTCCTTCTACAATTATATCTATCTCTGATGTTCATATTCTAATTGGATTATTTATTAGTTCATCTCATATTATCGGTCTTACCTTTCTAACTCAGCAACCCCGATATTTTTATTTACTTTTTATTCCAAGCACTGTTCCGCTTATTATTAGCCAGTTTACACATGTACAGACATCGCAACTTCCCTTTTACTTTGCGTATAATTTAGCCTTCTTAGCTACCCTACTTTGTGCTTACGCAACTCAACGCAACTACCAAAAAATTTCTCAGCTCCTATTTAAAAATAAACAACTCGTACAAGTTGCGGAACAACATACGCAATGGGCTGAAGAATTATGTATACAACTTCAACAAGAAGTAAATAAATCAAAAGATATTGAAGCACAGCTTCAATTTAATAATCATTTGCTCGAACAGAAAGTACGTGAAAGAACCTATGATTTAACCAAAATGAATGAGAAGCTTGAAAGCCATCATCATAATTTGGCATTTGCTCATGAAACTGCTGGTATTCGTCCGTGGGATTGGGATATTGAAAAACAAAAATTAGAAATTACTTTTTTTGATCGACAAAAGCAGACCCAAAATACATCTTTACACCTCAATACAATTTTAGAACGTATCCATCCTAATGATCGAAAGTTATTTGATGAGCGTTTAAAAGAGCATTTAGATGGAAAATCTGATCACTTCAATATTACCTTTCGTATTTTACGGCGTAATGGTTCTTGGCGCTGGATTCACGATGTAGGTCGTGTCATTAGCCGTGACCCTAAAACCAATAAAGCTTTACGTATGGTGGGAATGACCAGAGATATTCATCAAGAAAAAAAAGATCAAGAACATTTGAGACTTTGCGCAATTGTGCTTGAACAAGCAGCAGAAGGAATTTTTATTTTAGATGATAAACTGAATTATATTGATGTTAATCCCTATTATGAAAAATTAACTGGTTTTTCTAAATCTGAATTGTTAAATCAACAACTATTCAATATCACAATAAATCAGAAATTACAGCAACAAGAGTTTCATGACTCCATTACCCAGCAGCTACTTAAAACTGGCGAATATATGGGTCAATTTGATGAAAAGTTTGTATCAGGTAAAAGTGTTCACTTATGGCTCCATATTAATGCTGTGAAAGATGAACATAATCAAGTCATTAATTATATTGGCTTTGCACGTGATTTAACCGAACAAAAGCGACAAGAGCAACATTTATCTTATTTAAAAAATTATGACAGCTTAACTCATCTTCCTAATCGTTTTTATTATTACAATCAATTACACCAGTATTTAATTAATCCATCTTATAGCTTTAAAAATCTTGCATTAATACGCATTAATATTGATAGGTTTAGAGCGTTTAATGAGTTTTTAAATAATGATAGTGGTGATGAATTACTAAAACAGTTTGCACAGCGTCTACGCCTCACCAACATTAATGCCATTTTAGTGGCTTACTTAAATGGTGATGATTTTGCAATTATTTATGAAATATCACCAATTCATCCTAATATTGAGCAATATTGCCAAAATATTTTACAAGCATTAAATGCTCCATTTTATATTGATCAACAAGAGTATTTTATTACTGCCTCTATTGGAGTTGCCTGCTTTCCAGAGCATGGTAGACAAATTGACCATCTCAATAACCATGCCGAACAAGCATTATCTGAAGCAAAACGTTTAGGTGGTAACACCATTTGCTACTATTTCAATAAAGCAAGCAATCCGTATAAAACCGCAGATTTAGAGCAAGAATTACGCAAAGCTATCCAAAATGATGAATTTATTGTTTATTATCAACCAAAAATTAGTTTAAATGACAAATCTGTTAAAGGTTTTGAAGCCTTAATTCGCTGGCAGCATCCTGACAAGGAATTAGTCATGCCGAATATGTTCATTCCTTTTGCGGAACGTAGTAGCCTTATTTCCGATATTGGTAAAGTGGTTTTAGATAAGGTTGGCAAACAATTACAAGAGTGGAAAAACTCAGGTTATTCAGATATTCAAGTCTCTGTAAATATTGTTGCTCAACAAATTCATCGTGGACTTTTACTGAATGATTTAGATGAAGTTTTAGAGAAATATCAACTCGATGGATCAAATCTAGAACTCGAAATTACTGAATCGGCTTTATTAGACAATACTGATAATGTGAAAAAATTATTGCATTCAATTAAAGAACGCAATATTTCGATTGCACTCGATGACTTTGGTACAGGCTATTCATCTTTAGCTTACCTGACAGAATATCCAATCGATGTTTTAAAAATTGATCGAGCCTTTATTTCGAAAATCGGCGATCAAAAACAAGAAGCTATTGTCAATGCCATGATTGCGATGGGCAAAAGTATGGGGTTAAAACTGGTGGCTGAAGGTGTTGAAACCGAAGAGCAAGTTATTTATCTACAAAAACAACAATGTGATTTTTTACAAGGCTATTTCTTTAGTCGTCCACTTCATCCAAATCAGATTAAGCAATATCTTCAATCAAATACACATATTTCATAATTGTTTTAACAGTCTATTTTACATGCACTGGTTTTTCCAAAAATGAGCGTTTTTGACTGTGAGAAATAGAGAAGTAGTGTTATATTCTTTAGCATTTAGCTCACTATGGGGCTATTGGCAATTCGTCTACTATTCTCTTAATTGGTAAAAATTAAAGCATAGTAAGAGCGTCACATTGCCTCCCCCTAAATGAGTGATTTGACTAGTTTGCTTTTTTGTATCAAATAGAGACTCAGATGGACGATCAATCTTTAAAACAGGCCGCTTTAAATTACCACGAATATCCAAATCCAGGGAAAATCAGCGTCACGCCTAGTAAGCAACTCGTCAACCAACGAGATTTAGCTCTAGCTTATTCACCAGGGGTTGCTGCTCCATGTTTAGAGATTGAACGTGATCCTTCAGCTGCTGCAAAATACACTGCACGTGGCAACTTAGTTGCTGTTGTAAGTAACGGTACTGCGGTTCTTGGTTTAGGTAATATTGGTCCATTAGCTTCTAAACCAGTAATGGAAGGTAAAGGCGTTCTTTTCAAAAAGTTCGCTGGTGTTGACGTATTTGATATTGAAATTGCTGAGAACGATCCAGATAAAATCGTTGATATTGTTGCTTCATTAGAACCAACTTTCGGCGGTATTAACCTTGAAGATATCAAAGCGCCAGAATGTTTCTATATCGAGAAGAAACTTCGTGAACGCATGAAAATTCCTGTGTTCCATGATGACCAACACGGTACAAGTATTATTGTAGGTTCAGCATTATTAAATGCTCTACAACTGGTTAACAAGAAAATTGAAGAAATCAAAATTGTTGCTTCAGGTGCAGGTGCTGCTGCCCTTTCTTGTTTAGATTTACTTTGCGCTTTGGGCGTAAATAAAGAAAATATCATTGTTGCCGACTCTCGTGGTCTTCTTACGACTTCACGTGAAGGCTTAGATGAATCTAAAAAACGTTATGTACAAGACATTAAAGCGACTCAATTACATGAAGTAATGGCTGGCGCAGATATGTTCTTGGGCCTTTCAGCTGCTGGCATTCTCACCAAAGACATGGTGAAACTAATGGCTGAAAATCCAATTATTTTTGCTTTGGCAAACCCAGATCCAGAAATTTTACCTGAACACGCTCATGAAGTACGTCCTGATGTCATCATGGCAACTGGTCGTTCGGACTACCCGAACCAAGTAAACAACGCTTTATGTTTCCCTTATATCTTCCGTGGTGCACTTGACGTAGGTGCTACAACAATTAATGAAGATATGAAAATTGCTTGTGTACATGCAATTGCACGTATGGCTCACGTAGAAGCTGATGCTGCTACTTATGGCGAAAAATCTGCTTCATTTGGTCGTGACTACTTAATTCCACGTCCACTTGATCAACGCTTAATTTTAGAAATCGCACCTGCTGTTGCTAAAGCTGCAATGGATTCAGGTGTGGCAACTCGTCCTATCGAAGACTTTGCTGCATATCGTCAAAAATTGTCTGAGTTTGTTTATAACTCTGCATTCTTGATGAAACCAATCTTCGCTCAAGCAAAAACAGATCCTAAACGTATTGCATACGCTGAAGGTGAAGATGAACGCGTATTACGTGCTGTTCAAATTGCAGTTGATGAAGATTTAGCTAAACCAATTTTAGTTGGTCGTACTGCAGTCATTGAAGCAAATATCAAAAAATTAGGCCTACGTTTACAACATGGCGTGAACATTGAGATTGTAGATCAAGAACAAAACCCGATGTACGAAGAGTTTTGGAAAGACTACTACCAAACAATGCAACGTAAAGGCATTACTGTTGAATATGCTCAACGTGAAGCTCGCCGTCGTTCAACTTTAATCGCATCGCTTCTGGTTAAATTCGGCAAAGCAGATGGTATGTTATGTGGTACTTACAGTAGCTATAACATTCACCTAGACTTCGTACGCAACGTTATTGGCCTTAAAGAAGGTATGAACAACTTCTTCACGCTAAATGCATTAATGCTTGAAGATCGTAACTTGTTTATTGCTGATACCTATGTAAACACTAACCCGACTGCTGAACAACTTGCTGAAATGACAATTTTAGCAGCTGAAGAAGTACGTCGTTTTGGTATTACACCACGTGTAGCTTTACTTTCTCACTCAAGTTTCGGTAGCGACCAGACTGATTCAAGCGCTCAAAAAATGCGTGAAGTTTATCGTATTTTATCTGAGCAAGCTCCAGAGCTTGAAGTTGAAGGTGAAATGCATGGTGATGCAGCATTAGATGAAAGCATTCGTCAATTTGCATTCCCAGGTTCACGCTTCAAAGGCTCGGCAAACTTGCTGATTATGCCGAACCTAGATGCAGCAAACATTTCATTTAACTTGTTAAAAGCAACTTCTGGTAACAACGTTACCATTGGTCCAATTTTGCTAGGTGCTGCTAAACCAGTTCATATTTTGACACCTACAGCGACGACTCGCCGCCTTATCAATATGACTGCTTTAACTGTTGCTGAAATTCAACAACAAGAAAAGTAATTTAGAAACTGCTTTTTACGAAAAGCGTTTCTAATGACTTGAGAAAACCTCTATTCTGTAGCATGATTGCTTGAAGAATAGAGGTTTTTTCATGCAAGTGTATTTAGTAGGCGGTGCTGTTCGAGATTATTTACTTGGGCATCCCTATCAAGAAAAGGACTATGTTGTGGTCGGTGCAACGCCGGAACACATGCTCGCCCAAGGTTTCCAACCTGTAGGCAAAGATTTCCCTGTGTTTCTTCATCCCCAAACCAAAGAAGAATATGCACTTGCACGAACCGAACGGAAGTCAGGTCAGGGCTATCACGGATTTCAATTCTTTACTGATACCACTGTAAGCTTAGAAGATGACTTAATTCGTCGTGATTTAACCATTAATGCAATAGCCATGGATCAAGACGGCAAAATATACGATCCATATGGTGGACAAAGCGACTTAGAGAATAAAACTCTACGTCATGTTTCAGAAGCTTTTGCTGAAGACCCTTTAAGAGTTTTACGTGTGGCTCGTTTTGCAGCACGATATTTCCCATATGGTTTTCAAATTGCTCCTGAGACTTTGCAGCTTATGCAAACTATGGCGGAGTCAGGTGAGCTAGTTGCATTAACACCAGAACGTGTTTGGAAGGAAACTTCTCGCGCTTTAATGGAAACTCATGCAGACATTTACTTCCAAACTCTGCGTGATTGCGGGGCGTTAAAACATCTTTTCCCTGAAATTGATGCTTTATTTGGTGTACCTCAGCGTCCTGAATATCACCCAGAAGTAGATTGTGGCATTCATACTCTTATGTCATTACAACAAGCTTGTAAATCGAATTATTCACTCGACGTACGTTTTGCTGTTTTAGTGCATGATCTTGGTAAAGCATTGACCCCTGCTGATGAGCTTCCTCGTCATATCATGCATGAAGAACGCGGCATTAAACCAGTTACTGAGTTGTGTGAACGTTTACGAGTTCCAACTCAGACCAAGCAGTTGGCATTATCAGTGTGCAAAGAACATTTAAAATGCCACCAGATTATGTCCTTAAAACCAGGCACTTTATGGCGTCTATTACAACGCCTAGATGTTTTACGTCGTCCTGAAAGAGTAGAAGCTTTTGTACAAGCGTGTGAATGTGATGCAAAAGGAAGATTAGGATTAGAAGATCGTCCTTATCCTCAAGCTCAATATATGCTTGAAGCCATGCAAATCGTTCGCTCAATCAAAGTTCAGAATTTACCTGAAAATATTAAAGGTGCTGAAATTGGTGAAATGCTCATTCAATATCGAATTGAAGCTTTAACTGAATTTAAAAATCAGCATCAAAGTGTTAGTCATTCCTAATGAGTAATCATAAAAAAAGCCTCTTTACGAGGCTTTTTTTATTTAGATTTTAACGTTTTGGAAGTGGAATATACTGAGATTGGGTATTTTGCGCTTTACGCTCCCCTACAGTCACAACAAAGTTTTGTTGTTTACCATCTCGTTCAACCAATACATTAATTTCGCTATTTGGTGCTTGTAAAGCCACATAGTTAATTAAGTGAGAAGCTGAAGTGATCTGTTCATTATTTACTTGAACAATCTTATCGCCAACTTTAATACCAGCTGAAGCTGCTGGACCATTTTTCAACACGTCAGCAACTACAACTCCAACCTGTTGTTTTGGTGCTAATACATCATCTTGCGTAGGTGGAAGTAAACTAATACCTAACCAACCACGGACTACACGACCATCTTTTAAAATAGAGTTGAGTACTTGTTGGCAAACTTTAGCAGGAATCGCAAAACCAATACCTAATGAACCACCAGATTGCGAGAAAATAGCAGTATTTACACCAATCAAGTTACCTGCGACATCAATTAACGCACCACCCGAGTTACCTGGGTTAATTGCAGCATCTGTTTGAATAAAGTCTTCGTAAGTATTGATACCTAAATCTGAGCGACCAGTTGCGGAAACAATTCCCTGAGTTACTGTTTGACCCACACCAAATGGATTACCAATTGCTAAGACAACATCACCAACTTCATTACCACTCAATTTAAATGGCAATACTGGTAACTTATCTAAATCAATTTTAATCACTGCCAAATCTGTATCAGGATCTGTCCCGACAATTGTAGCTACGGCACGACGTCCGTCATGTAAAGCAACTACAATCTGGTCAGCTTGAGCAATCACATGATTGTTCGTCAAGATATAACCATCGGCACGAACAATAACACCAGATCCTAAGCTATTTTCATTTTGCTGTTGTTGTTCAGGAACCTGATTTCCAAAAAACTCACGGAAGACAGGATCACTCAATAAAGGATGATTTTGTTTAACTTTCTGGGTCGTAAAAATATTCACAACTGCCGGCGCTGCAACTTTTACAGCAGCGCTATAGGACACCACCCCGCCCGTTCGAGAAGTATCCACCAGTGGTTCAACTTTCTCAGCAGGCATTTGCACACCATCAACTGCAACAGTTGGTTTCGGCCGATGGTATTTTTGCCATGCGATAAAACTGGCAATTACAATAATAAGTAACACCCAAGGTAACCATGTAAAGGTGCGGCGCACGTTCATATCCTCTACGAAAAGAAGTTTTTAATTAAATTAATATATTGAACAAAAAGAGTTTTCAATTACGCATTTTAAATTAAATATGTCGATATACATAAAAAAGTCAAAAAAGATTTGTCTAGCTTTAGTTACACAACAAAATATGTTTCTATAGCTTTAGCAATTATTTACTACTCAATTCAGGAAATATCATGGCGAATTTGCATGAAATTATTCAGTGGTGTGATCAAACCTTAAAAGCGGCAGAATTTAAAGATTACGCACCAAATGGCCTGCAAATTGAAGGTTCAACTGAAGTAAAACGTATCGTTTGTGCCGTTACTGCTTCCGAAGATGCTATTGATGCGGCAATTGCTCAAAACGCAGACTTATTACTCGTGCACCACGGTTATTTTTGGAAAGGCGAACCGTACCCAATTACAGGAATGCGAGGTAAACGCATTAAAAAACTCATTCAAAATAATATTTCATTAGTCGCTTACCATCTGCCGTTAGATGCGCACCCAACTTTGGGCAACAATGTAGCGATTGCAGAGAAATTAAATTTACAGAATTTAGAACCTCTTGATTTAACCGAAAAACATCCGATTGGTAATATCGGTTATTTAGAACAAGCGCTTTCTGTAGAGGAATTTAAAACAAAACTACAAAATAGCTTTGATTTTAAGGTTATTCACTTACCAGCAGAAAAACAAACTATTCAAAAAATAGGCTTCTGTACAGGTGGTGCTCAAGATTATATTTCTAAAGCGGCTTTACAAAACTGTGATGCTTATATTTCTGGTGAAGTGAGTGAACGAACTTTTTACGAAGCTAAAGAATTAGGTGTTCATTATTTTGCCTGTGGTCACCATGCAACCGAACGTTATGGTGTTCAACGTTTGGCCCAAGCCATTTCAAAACAATTTGCAATTGAAGCTGAATATTTTGAATTGAATAATCCGATTTAATTAAGTCTTTTTTTCAATCTGTGTTATGCGTATTAATTAGATCTTTATTGTGTATAGTTCTTTAAAACGATGCCCTATTGTTACCAGAATCATTTACAATAGAGCCACTTAATTGTATAACCCAGCAAATGCAAGGAATAGGAACATGACAACCATTACTTTACCTGCACTTCCATATGGCTATGATGATTTAGCGCCACATATCAGTAAAGAAACTTTAGAATACCATCACGACAAACACCACAATACCTATGTTGTTAACTTAAACAACTTAATTAAAGGCACTGACCTTGAAGGTAAAACTTTAGAAGAAATCATTAAAGCAACTGCTGGTGATGCTTCTAAAGCTGGTATTTTCAACAACGCTGCTCAAGTTTGGAACCACACTTTCTACTGGAACAGCATGAAGCCAAATGGTGGTGGTAAGCCTACTGGCGCAATCGCTGCTAAAATTGACGAAGCTTTCGGTAGCTACGAAAAATTTGCAGAAGAATTCGCTGCTGCTGCAACAACTCAGTTCGGTTCAGGTTGGGCTTGGTTAGTTGCTGATGAAGTAAACGGTAAACTTTCTATTACTAAAACTTCTAATGCAGACACTCCACTTGCACACGGCCAAATTGCTGTATTAACAATTGACGTATGGGAACATGCTTACTACATCGATTTCCGTAACTTACGTCCTAAATACATTTCAACTTTCTTAGAAAGCCTTGTGAACTGGGACTATGCAAATGCAAAACTTGCAGGTCAACCAGCTGGTGTAGAGAAATAATTTTATTTCTTTATAAAAAACCACCCTTTTTAGGGTGGTTTTTTTATTTTTAGTGCAGTAAAAGCATATTAATCAAGCAAACGATTCATTTTCTTTAATATTCTTATTGACGCATTTAGATTTCATCCATAAAATGCGCATCAGATTCTCCAATAGCTCAGTCGGTAGAGCGACGGACTGTTAATCCGCAGGTCCCTGGTTCGAGCCCAGGTTGGAGAGCCATCTACTAATCTCCCATAGCTCAGTCGGTAGAGCGACGGACTGTTAATCCGCAGGTCCCTGGTTCGAGCCCAGGTGGGAGAGCCAAGATTTTAAAAGCCCACATTTATTGTGGGTTTTTTCTTTTCTAATGATTTAATAATTTTCCATTATTTTGAATAAAATCAATGTTTCGTGTATTTTTAAGCCAAACGATTAGATATTCTCTTTAATTCTCTTATTAGCCCTTGACCTAGCTCCCTTTCCTCCCTAAAATCCTTTTCCAGATTCTCCCATAGCTCAGTCGGTAGAGCGACGGACTGTTAATCCGCAGGTCCCTGGTTCGAGCCCAGGTGGGAGAGCCAAGATTCTTAAAAACCCACTCATTACGAGTGGGTTTTTATTTGTATGATGTTGTCACATGTTCGAATCGAGTCATTTATTTTTTATTATTTTAGGCTGCTTAAGCACCTGCATTTTTCTTGTCGTTTGTTTACGTCCCTATTTATTTCAAAAACAAAAATTCTTTGCCCGCCCTGTCATTACTAATTTTGAAACTCAGATGTTTATCCGTTTGAAACAGAGTTTCCCTAGTTACCATGTTTTAGCTCAAGTGGCCTTTAGCGCATTAATTACCAGTAATGATTATAAAGTTCGTAGTCAGTTCAACCGTAAAGTTACCGACTTTGTTGTGCTAAACGACAAAATGGAAGTCATCGCAATCATTGAGTTAGACGACCCTACCCATCTTGAGAAAGTAGAAGAAGACCGTATGCGTGATCAAATGCTTACAGAAGCAGGATATATCGTAAAACGTTATACAAGCATCCCTAGCGTACGCCAGCTACAAAAGGATATTCATTAACAGCACTGCTATTATTTCTTTTCAGAACTTGCAGCTTCTTTCTCAGCTATTCTTTTTTCCATTTCTAAACGTTGCTGCTCATACTGCTTTTTATTCTTAGCATCACTTTTTGCAGCAAAGAAAAGTATCCCAATAATCAAAAAAGGAATAAGCAAACCTAATCCCATTAATAACCAAGGAACAGACTTTTTTTCAACAGGTTGCTGGCTCATAAGTGTTTTAAACTCGAACATCATTAATTTTAAGATATGTAACAATATAACAAAAAAGAGCCTCTATAAAGAGGCTCTTTTTTTACCTAACTAAAAGTTAGCTTAAGGACACTTAGAACTTACCTGTACAGTGAGGGCTTTGGCTAGCATCTTTCTGTGCATCAGTTAGAACAATTCCTGTACCTGCTGACATATTGGTTTGAATAAAGTCTACAGCATTTGCATTTTTACATACAATTGCTTGTGTATGAGTTGCATTTGGCACAATTGTTAAATTATATCCCTTATCGTATCCACCTTGAGGGAAAAACTTCAAAGCATTTGCTTTCATATTTGCGAATAAGGCTTGCGTTACCACTGGTAATACGGCCTGATCTTTTTCACCTTGAATAATGAATACAGGTGCTTTAATAACTTTTTCAGCTGTAGCATTTGTTGCAGGTTGAGTCACGGTCAAGAAGCTTTGAACTACTTGATCTACTTTGAATTTGTTCAGATCAATACCATATTGTGAAATTTGATGTGTAGGATCAGCCAAGAAAGCTAAGATTTCCGCCTTAAACTTCGCTTGTAAGCCATTTGCAGTACCAGGTGCTGGATAACTTAGACATGCGCCATCATCGCCTGTACGACCATAAGCTAATTCAGCAATGTCAGCCGCTCCTGATGTAAAGATTGACTTCATGTCATAATTGGGTTGCTGGGCTTTAATTCCTGCACTTGCAAAAGCAGCATATGCTAACAACTCAGCATAACCATCAGCAATTTGGTCAATCATCGCCTGACCTTCAGCTTCTGTAATCAATTTATTAGCCACTGCATAACGAACTTGCAGCAAGTTTTCATCCAATTTATTTACTGCTTTAGGTTTTCCGTTTGCATCAAGATTAAATTGCGGATCAATATAAATTTGAATGATTGTTCCCAAACTTGAAGCAGGTGCTCCGGCTACCGCACCTTTATAACTTGCATCCGTATTAGCAAACTCAGCAGTACCCAATGATGCATGTCCACCTTGTGACTGACCAATTGACATCCAATCACCTTTCAACTGGGTACCATAATGGTCTTTTGCTGCTTTGACTGCCGCTAGTGCAGATTTCGCTTCACTTGATAAGTTTAAGTATGGATGCACCCCAGGGGTACCTAAACCCTCATAATCTGGCGCAATAATGACATAACCCGCTGCCAATAAATTTTCAGCTAAAATTTTAAATCGAGGATTAATTGCATTTTTACTTGGTGCACAACCATCACCCACTCCAACAGTTCCATGTTCCCATACCACCACTCGATAACCATCTTTAGGTTGTGTAGCTTTTGGAAATAAAACCATAGCTGTAGCAGTGGCTGTTTTTCCCTGAACATTTGTCATGTTATAAGTCATTACTTTAATTGATGAAGCATTATCAACTTGATCAATAGCGTAGTTACTCTCAGACAAAAAAGTTTTATTTGAATCTATCCCAGTGTAATCGTCATTATTGTCATTACACGCTGTAAGAAATAATGCTGAAACTGATAATGTTATAGCTAAAGCAATGTTTGACCGTTTCATAAAATATCCTTTTTATGTATTGTTTATTCCGCATATTTTTTATGCACAAATATTAAGACATAAAAAAAGTGCTCTGCATAGAACACTTTTCAACCTTACGGTCATTTTTACTATATGAAATTTAAAAATATTCCTAGAAAAATGATTAATCCAACCCAGCGATTGTGACGGAATGCCCAGAAACAAACCTGAGGATTGCGGTCTTTGGTTTTAATTGTTTGATATACAAAATCGAATGCCACTAAAACCAAAGCAATGGTCGCCCATGGAAATAAAATATTTTCTAAATATAATGCGCTTCCAATCAAAACAAGGCTGGTTACTTGTAAAAGTGCAATAATTTGGATGTCATAACGCCCAAAAAGAATAGCGGTAGATTTCACGCCAATTTTTAAATCATATTCACGGTCTGTAATTGCGTATTGAGTGTCATAAGCCACTGTCCAAGCCAAATTTCCAAAATAGAGCAACCAACAAGTTAGATCTGGAGTTTTACCTACAGCAGTAAAAGTCATAGGAATCGACCATGAAAATGCCGCTCCTAAAAATACCTGTGGCAAGTTGGTATAGCGTTTCATAAATGGATAAATAAACGCTAAAAATAATGCTCCAAATGACCAGTAGAAAGTTTCTATAGGTAAAAAAAACAAAAGACATGCGCTTGCTAAAACAAGGCCCAAGAAGACATATACTGCTTCCCTTGCACGGATAACACCCGTTGCTAAAGGACGTGTTTTTGTACGCTCTACATGACCATCTACTTTACGATCAGCAAAGTCATTAATAGCACATCCAGCAGCGCGCATAAAAATGACGCCTAAAATCATAACGAATAGAATATCTAAATGAGGTATTCCTTTTGATGCAACCCAAAGTGCCCACATGGTTGGCCAAAACACCAGTTCGGTTCCAATTGGCTTATCAAATCGACATAGATAATAATAAGCTTCTAAACGCTGACGCCATGTTGTACCTGTTGCAGTCGTCATAGTAATTCCTTGTCGTGCTGCTGATATAAAAAAGCTTCAAAAGCTGGTAAGAATGTTTCTTGAACAATAAATTTACACCCATGCCAAGTATAGCAACTTTGTCGCGTCCAGCCTTCTGGTAAGCGAATAACACGGCGATCACACAGTGGAGTTGTTCTTTGAAATAAAAACTGGCCTATCGGTTTAGAACCAATATGCTGAAATATACGGGCTTTTTTTTGTAAGCTTTGAATTGGAAAAATACTTTTTGCTTTAACCCACGGCTCTACTTCACAACCATATAAATAAGTTTCCCTCACCCATGAAGTGTGGGTATGAGGCATATTCATCCATTGACTGTCTGCAAAAGTTAACCGTTGAAAATGTTCTTTGAAAGGTTTTACGCTGAACTGTCCACCGCCAAGTTCAGTTAATTGTTGTGTCAGAGAACCAGACGCATACAACCATGTTTTCAATGCAGGATTTAAAACTTGTTCCTGTTTAAGTACTGGTTGACGTTTACGCATAATCTGCTCACATGAAAACTCGCACCTAGTTTACCCCAATTTTTTGATAAAAAACGTAGAGAATTCAATCAACATTCCAAGCAATAAAAAAGCCTGCATAAGCAGGCTTTTTTACGAAATACGTATTACAAGCTGTAGTACATATCGAATTCAACTGGGTGAGTAGTCGTGTTAAGACGACGTACATCTTCAGTTTTAAGTTCGATGTATGCATCAAGCATTTCTTTAGTGAACACGCCGCCTTTTAACAAGAATTCGTGATCTGCTTGAAGTGCTTCAAGAGCCATATCTAAGCTATGAGCAACTGTTGGGATTTTTGCTTCTTCTTCTGGAGGAAGATCATACAAGTTCTTATCAGCAGCTTCGCCCGGATGGATCTTGTTTTGGATACCGTCGATACCAGCCATTAACAATGCAGCGAAACCTAAGTACGGGTTCATCATTGGGTCTGGGAAACGAGCTTCGATACGCTTACCTTTAGGGCTAGAAACGTATGGAATACGGATAGACGCAGAACGGTTACGTGCTGAGTAAGCAAGCATAATTGGTGCTTCGAAGTGAGGAACCAAACGCTTGTACGAGTTTGTAGATGGGTTTGTGATTGCATTCAATGCACGAGCGTGCTTGATGATACCACCGATGAAGTACAACGCCATTTCTGAAAGGCCAGCGTATTCATCACCAGCAAACAAGTTCTTGCCATCTTTAGAGATAGACATATGAACGTGCATACCAGAACCGTTATCACCTACCATTGGTTTAGGCATAAACGTAGCTGTTTTTGCATATTGATGCGCAACGTTCCAAACAGCATATTTGAACTGTTGAACTTCGTCAGCTTTACGAACAAGTGTATTGAAGCTCACACCAATTTCTAACTGGCAAGATGCAACTTCGTGGTGATGTACTTCTACACGACCTGGGCCCATGATGTCTTCAATTTTTGCACACATTTCTGCACGCATATCTTGTGAAGAATCAACTGGAGGAACTGGGAAGTAACCGCCTTTCACACGTGGACGGTGGCCAGAGTTACCAGACTCATAGCTGTTACCAGTAGACCAAGCAGCTTCTTCAGCGATTAATGTATGACGAGCGCCAGACATATCGATGTCCCACTTCACTTCGTCAAATACAAAGAATTCTGGTTCTGGACCGAAGAATGCAGTATCACCGATACCTGTAGATTTTAAGTATTCTTCTGCACGGCGAGCAATCGAACGTGGGTCACGCTCATAACCTTGACCAGTTGAAGGTTCAATAACGTCACAAGTCACAACTACAGTTGGTTCAGCAAAGAACGGGTCGATGAAACCAGTTTCTGCATCTGGACGTAAGATCATGTCAGACGCTTCAATGCCTTTCCAACCAGCGATTGAAGAACCATCAAACATTTTACCGTCTTCAAAAGTATCTTCATCAATAGAATCAGCTGGGTAAGTTACGTGCTGTTCTTTACCCTTAGTATCAGTAAAGCGAAAATCGACCCATTTTGCGCCACTTTCTTGTATGAGTTGAAGGACCTTGTTCGCCATGCTCATTTTGCTCCAATGAAATTTTGTTGCACTTGTTGAGTGCGTGTTAGTTGCTGGTATTTATAAAGCAATTCTCATACCAACTTTATAAGACTTACCTAAAACATTGAATTACTTATATCTATTCATGATTTAGGCCCCTTGTCTTGAACCCATTATACTGTTTGAATGTGCAAATGCACCATATTCACACATTTTCAAATTATGGCATATTTAAACAGCTCATTATTGCCCTAATTTAGTGCAAAATTGTTGCACTGATATAACCCACTGCATCAATTTCTAACAGTCATTTCTGATCATAATACTTTCTTATATATAATGTTGAGATTGTTATCAGATTACACAAAAAAATTTAAGAGTCTTAAAGTCACAGATCTCACTCATTTTTACGATGCTTAAATGACCCAAACTCTCTCGTTAAGCGACCCAAATAAGCTTTTTGCTGTTTACTTACAATCTAATAAATAGTTTTCATTTTTATGAATTCTTATCTTTCATTTCAGCACTATGCAATTCTTTGATTCAGCAAATGAACACTGATCATAATTAACACCTAATAACTAACTCCACTATTCATGTTCTTTTTCATTCACTTTTTTTATACAAGGTAAATTTGCTTTTATTATTAAAAATAACTAAAAAATAAAATATAAATTTTGGTTATAAATAATCAAACTAAAAGTTATGTTTATAAAAAAACAGAAAATCATTCAAGGATTTGAATAATGAAACATGAACTTAAACAGCCAGATAAAGCATTTTTTGGTCATCCTAAACCGCTACAAGGCTTATTTTTTACAGAGCTTTGGGAAAGGTTTTCTTATTATGGTATCCAGCCTTTACTTATTCTCTACATGATTGCTATGGTCAATGAGGGTGGCCTAGCACTCGACCGACCAACGGCTGCCGCTATAGTTGGGTTATTTGCAGGTTCAATGTATTTAATGACCGTCTTTGGCGGATGGGTTGCAGATAACTGGTTAGGGCAAGCACGTGCTGTCTGGTATGGATCAATTATTATTGCCTTAGGTCATTTATCAATTGCCCTTAGCTCCCTGTTTAATCAGTCTTTCTTTTACTTGGGTTTAGTACTGATTGTTTTAGGTACCGGATTATTTAAAACCTGTATTTCGGTGATTGTAGGAACACTATATAAAACTCATGACGCAAGGCGTGATGCAGGTTTTTCTATTTTTTACATGGGAATTAACATGGGGTCTTTTATTGCCCCACTCATAACGGGACTGTTAGTACAAAATCATGGCTGGCATTTAGGCTTTGGTATTGGTGGCATCGGAATGTTAATTGCTTTATTAATTTTCCGCTTTTTTGCACTCCCGCAACTTCAAACTTTTAATGAGTTACGTCAGGAAACCAACACCTGTAATAAACCTGTTGTAGATAATAAAAATGCACCCAAAATTGTATTTAGTTTTTTATTCGTAGTTGCGATGATTATTGCGTTAACGTTATTTGGGATTATCCACATTAACCCAGTCGTGGTAGCAACCTACTTAACCGTAGGAATTGGCCTAGGAATTATTGCTTACTTTGCTTATTTATTGCTTTTCCTTAATTTAGATCAAAACGACAAATTTAAAATTATTATTTGTTTTGTGCTATTGATCACTTCCGCTCTTTTTTGGTCTGCTTTTGAACAAAAGCCAACATCTTTTAATTTATTTGCTCAGGACTATACGAACCGCAATGTTTTAGGCTTTGAAATTCCAACCGTATGGTTCCAGTCTATTAATGCCTTTTTTATCATTATTTTTGCCCCAATTGCAGCATGGCTGTGGGCAAAACTAGGCAAATCGAATAAAGACCCCAATTACATTTCAAAATTTATTATTGCGCTTTTACTTGCGGCAGGCGGATTTTTAGTAATGTCGTTTGCTAGCCGTTTTGCGATAAGTGATGGTTTGGTTTCGCCGTTTTGGATTGTAGGCAGTTTATTTTTACTTACACTAGGAGAACTCTGCCTAAGTCCAATTGGTTTATCGACCATGACCAAACTTGCACCAAATGTAATTCGTGGGCAAATTATGGGACTATGGTTTACAGGTACTGCTTTAGGTAACCTCATGGCAGGTCTAATTGGCGGACAAGTTTCAGCAGATGCGATCGAACATTTACCAAGTTTATTTATGCGCTGCGTATTGGCGTTGGTTATTGGCGCAATCGTGTTATTTTTATTAAAGAAACCCCTGAATAAATTAATGAATAAAACTAGCAACAAAGTTCAACCTAATTTGGAAACGATATGACCGACTTAACTGTTCCAGAAAAACTAGCAAAACTTCGTGAACTCATGACCACTCAACACGTTGATGCTTTGGTTGTTATGAGTGCAGATCCTCATATGTCAGAGTATTTACCTGACTACTGCAAAGCAAGGCAGTGGTTAAGCGGTTTTAGTGGCTCTGTTGGCACCTTAGTTGTGACCCAAAACTTTGCTGGACTGTGGGCTGATGGTCGCTATTGGGTACAAGCCGAACAACAACTCGCTGGAACTGGCTTTCAATTACAAAAGCTGACCAGTGATGAGTCTTCAACACATCTTGCGTGGATTGAGAAAAATTTATCAACTGATTCGGTTATTTCAGTAAACGGTCAAACGCTTTCAATCCAGCAATTTAAGGCTTTAGAAGCTACAGCAAAACAACGCGGTTTTAAACTTGAAACACAGCAAGATTTAATCGGTTCAATCTGGTCCAACCGCCCTGAACTTCCTTCGGAGCAGATTCATTTAATGCCCGAAGACTTAAATGCACTATCTCGTAAAGAAAAAATTCAGGCGCTTCGTGAGACATTAGCTAACAAGAATATTACGGGTCATTTTATTTCATCTTTAGATGATATTGCATGGGTCTTAAATACACGTGGGCAAGATGTAGAATATAACCCAGTATTCCTTTCGCATTTATATATCAGTGCTCAACAAGCTGTTTTATTCATTGATAGCAACAAAGTCGATTTAACTACTCAGCAAGCTTTCAAAACTAATGGTATTGAGATTCGTGACTACCAAGATACAGCTCAGTTTTTAGCAAATATTTCTGATGCCTCGGTACTTTTAGATCCAGCCAAAGTATCGATTTTTCATGAACAAGCGATCGCAAAAGATATTCGGATTGTCTACGACATCAACCCAAGTACACTTTTTAAATCGCGTAAACATGAAAGTGAAATAGCTCATATCCGTCACGCCATGGTGAAAGATGGGATTGCACTATGTCACTTTTTTCACTGGTTGGAAAAAGCACTTCATCATGGTGAAAACATTTCAGAACTGACTATTGATGAGAAAATTACAGCCTTCCGTGCTGAGCAAGAGGGTTTTATAGGCCCAAGTTTTTCAACGATTGCTGGCTTTAATGCCAATGGCGCTCTACCCCATTACCGTGCAACTGAAGAGCACTATTCATTTATTGAAGGTGATGGTCTGTTACTGATTGACTCTGGCGGGCAATATATTGATGGAACAACGGATATCACCCGTGTTGTTCCCGTCGGGACACCAACAGAGCAACAAAAACGTGACTATACTCTGGTTTTAAAATGTCATATTGCTTTGGCAAAAACGATTTATCCAGAAGGTTTAGCTGCTCCTCTACTCGATTCAATTTGTCGTCATACTTTATGGCAACATGGTTTAGATTATCGCCATGGAACAGGACACGGCGTAGGCTTTGCGCTTAACGTACACGAAGGACCGCAAGTTCTTTCTTATTACGCGCCTATACATGCCCATAGCAAACTACGCGCGGGAATGATTATTTCTAACGAGCCAGGTCTTTACCATGAGGGACAATACGGTATTCGTATTGAAAACCTCGTTGCAAACCGTCTCCACTCTGGATTTGAAAAAACTTACGGTGAATTTTTAGAGTTTGAAACGCTGACCCTTTGCCCGATTCATTTAGATTGTATCGTTATTGATCTGCTAACGAATGAAGAGAAAGATTGGTTAAATGCTTACCATCAAACTGTTCAAGAAAGACTAGCTGAACACGTGTCTGGCGATGTTTTAGATTGGCTGATTTATAACACACGTAAGATTTAATCTTCTTTTATGAACAAGGCAGAATAATTTTTATTTCCAATAGAAGTTTATTCTGCCTGATTTGTACTTACTATAATTTTAAAAAGCACCCATTCCCAAAGCTTTTTTCTGCAAATTTCTAACGAATGAAATAGTTAAACTGGTTACTTCTTTTTTTGTTATATTAGCCGTTTAGAAAGCGGCTTTTTATTTGAGCAAATAAAAGTACTTTTTAAAAAGTGAGTAACATTATGAGTAATACTCTAGTCACTTATTAAATATATATTAATTATCATGAGGTTAAGTTCATCATGCTTCTAATGATCGACAATTACGACTCTTTTACCTACAACATCGTCCAGTATTTTGGCGAGTTGAATCAGGAAGTAAAAGTAGTTCGCAATGATCAAGTCACATTAGAGGATATTGAACGATGGCAACCTAAATATCTGGTTATTGGTCCTGGTCCTTGCTCCCCAAGTGAAGCTGGTATTTCAATTCCTGCAATTAACCACTTTGCCGGAAAAATTCCTTTGCTTGGCGTGTGTTTAGGACATCAAAGTATTGGGCAAGCTTTTGGCGGAAACATTGTAAGAGCCAAAACAGTGATGCACGGACGTTTATCTGATATGTACCATAGCAATAAAGGTATTTTCAGTAATCTTCCTAGCCCATTCTCGGCAACTCGTTATCATTCATTGGTGATCGATCAGCAAACTTTGCCTGATTGCCTTGAAGTAACGTGCTGGACTAATGAAGCAGATGGCTCAATAGAAGAAATTATGGGTGTTAAACATAAGACATTGCCTGTTGAAGGCGTGCAGTTCCATCCTGAATCAATCTTGAGTCAACATGGCCATCAAATCTTTAAAAACTTTTTAGATATTTATGCATAAGTGATCCCTATGAATATTCAACAAGCACTTAACCATATAACAAAAAATATTCACCTGACTCAGCCGCAAATGGAAGACATTATGCGTAGCATCATGCAGGGTGAGGCAACCGAAGCACAAATTGGTGCTTTGATGATGGGCCTTCGCATGAAAGGTGAAAGTATTGACGAAATTACTGCTGCTGCGCGTGTCATGCGTGAATTTGCCATCAAAATTGATGTCAGTGATATCAAATATTTAGTTGATATTGTCGGTACGGGTGGTGATGGTCAAAACTTATTTAATGTCTCTACCGCTTCAAGCTTTGTAATTGCGGCGGCAGGTGCAACCATTGCCAAACATGGTAACCGTGGCGTTTCAAGCAAATCAGGTTCATCTGACTTACTTGAGCAAGCTGGTATTAATCTTGATTTAGACATGCAACAAACTGAACGCTGCATCCGTGAGATGGGTGTAGGGTTTTTATTTGCTCCAAACCACCACAAAGCAATGAAATATGCTGTTGGACCACGTCGAGAGCTTGGTGTTCGCAGTATCTTTAATTTACTTGGCCCGCTTACGAATCCGGCTGGTGTAAAACGTTTTGTGATTGGGGTATTTTCAGATGAACTTTGTCGTCCGATTGCAGAAGTGATGAAGCAACTTGGTGCTGAACATGTGATGGTGGTTCATTCAAGAGATGGGCTTGATGAAATCAGTCTTGCAGCTCCTACAACTGTTGCTGAACTCAAAGACGGTGAAATTACTGAATGGACACTTACCCCTGAAGATGTCGGGATTGAGTCACAAACTTTAAACGGTTTAGTGGTTGCGGACGCTGCTTCCAGCTTAAAGCTGATTAAAGATGCATTAGGAAAAAATAAAACTGATATTGGTGAAAAAGCAGCAAACATGATTGCGCTTAATGCAGGCGCAGGAATTTATGTGGCGGGTATTACCAAAACTTATGCTCAGGCTGTTACCTTCGCTCAAGATATTATTTACGGCGGACAAGCTTTAGAAAAAATGAGCGTTTTGGCTGAATTTACCAAAACATTAAAACAATGTCAGGCAGATTAAGGATTTCTCATGATTAATATTCAAAATACCATTTTAGGTAAAATTGTTGACCGTAAACATGAGGAACTTGCTGCGCGATTAAAACAACGTAATTTGCAAGACGTTGAAGAATTAGCAAAAGCTGCGACTCCAGTGCGTGGCTTTGCAAATGCTTTACAACATAAACGTCCGGGTGTGATTGCTGAAATTAAAAAAGCGTCTCCATCAAAAGGAGTTATTCGCGCAGACTTTAATCCTGCTGAAATTGCCCAGCAATATGAACAATCTGGTGCAGCCTGTTTATCGGTACTGACTGATGTTGATTTCTTTCAGGGTGCAGATGAAAATATTGCGATTGCTCGCAATCATTGTGCCCTGCCTGCTTTGCGCAAAGATTTCTTGGTCGACCCATACAATGTAGTTGAAGCACGTGCTTTGCATGCTGACTGTATTTTATTAATCGTTGCTTGTTTATCTGACCAGCAACTCGAAGAAATGTCAAAAACTGCGTTTGAACATCAACTAGATGTATTGGTTGAAGTTCATGACGAAGAAGAAATGGAACGCGCGTTAAAGCTTTCTGAACAATGTTTATTAGGTGTGAATAACCGTAATTTAAAAACGTTTGATGTAGATTTAAATACGTCTATCCGATTGAAAAAATTACTTCCAGCCTCACGTTTATTAATTACTGAAAGCGGTATTGCGACGCCAGACGATGTGCATATGATGCAAGAGCATGATATTCAAAGCTTCTTGGTCGGCGAAAGTTTTATGAAACAACCACGTCCAGATCAAGCTTTTACTGCTCTTTTTGGACAACCTCAAACGGTTTAATGAAGATATATGAGTAATAAAGATTCATCGCTTTCTAAAGAGCAACAAAAATTATTGAAGCAATTTAAAAAGCAAATCTCCAATCCTCATTCAAGCAAAATCGCAAATCAGCCTGAGACTAAAAAATCTCAGGCTGAGCCTGAAGAATTGGAAGATACACATTTGTTTCAACAAGCTGTTGCAGGTGTTAAACGCATCAACAATAGTAATGTGGCTAATGTCAAACCACCTCGTGCCAAAAAAGTCGATGCACAAACACTAGCTAAACGTGCAGCTGCCGAAGGTGGCCGTGATACCGAACATGCTGAATTATCAGACACTCAAGCTGCTTTAAATCCAGTCGCAAGCCAAGCTTCATTAAGCTATCGCATTGCAACACTTCAACATAAGGTGTTTGAAGACTTAAAAGCAGGCAAGATGCGTTGGTTTGAAGCTGTAGATCTACACGGCTGTACCATTGAACAAGCACGTGACGCAGTTTTACAAATTATCCAGATGGCAAAAGATGAAAATCAAAATGTCATTAAAATTGTACATGGTAAAGGCCCCGAAGCGGTCTTAAAAACCTATGTCAACGGATGGTTACGCCAACATCGTGATGTTTTAGCCTTTGTAAGTGCTCCAGAAAATCAAGGTGGCACAGGTGCAGTTCTCGTGCTGCTTAAACGCTCAGAAAAAAATCCAAAGTTCGAACAAAAAAAATGATCCTTTGGGATCATTTTTTTACATCAAATACCTGCAATAATTGAGCAACTACTGCAATGGCAATCATTGCAGGTTGTTTCGATGAAATCCCTTCTACCCCGATCGGGCAAACTAAACGTTGCAAAGTTTCGGGAGTATAACCACGTACTTGCATACGCTTTTCAAAAATGGCCCTTTTACTTTTTGAACCAATCATTCCTACATAAGCAAATGGTTTCGCCGTAGGTTTTAAGGCTGTAAAACACAATTGCAAATCTAGTTGATGATCGTGCGTTAAAATTAAAATTGCCCCCGAACGATCAAATTGCTCGATCTCGGCGTCTAAGGTATCAGTCGTTATACATTGCACCTGTTGCAGTAAATCGGATGGAAAAATATCATCACGCGGATCAATCCATTTCACCCGAACTCCAATAGGTAATAAACAACGAACAATTGCTTCACCCACATGCCCTGCTCCACAAATCAGCACTTGCATGGCATAAGGTTGAATCTGCTGGCTAAATTGCCATTCTTCACTGCTGCCAGAATGAAACTCGAAACTTGGTTGTTGTTCTATATCCATAGTCTGCCAAGTGGACACATATTGATGTGAGACCTTACGCCCTATACGCTGACCAGCTCGCCATGCTTGTAAAATCGCAGATAAATCCAATGTGATCGCACTGGGTGATATTTTTTCAAACAATAACCACATCACTCCGCCACAACACTGCCCTAGCCGAGCACTGAGGTTAAAGCGTTCAATACGCCTCACACAAGTTTCCGTTTCTTTTAACATTGCTTTAGCAATATCAATGGCCTGAAACTCTAAATGCCCGCCACCGATCGTATCGGACTGCTGCCATTGCTGTTGCAAATTAAACCGCAATAACATGGTTGCACCAACTTCTCGTGGTGTTGAACCATTTGCACGTACCACTGTGACCAATACCATAGGCAGAGCATCGACTTGCCACGCTACAAAATCAGTCCACCATTGTAAATGTTGCATAATCTTCTACATTTTAGCTTGTGGTCGGTCAGCCAAAGCTTGTCCTCGTCCAATCGCAATTGCACGTAAAATTTCTTCGGCAGTTGCTGGAGCATTGAGTACGAGCGGTGCATTTTCTGGAATAGCCGCCTGTACTGCCTGACGAATTGCAGAGAACACTGATAATGCCAACATAAATGGCGGTTCACCTACCGCTTTGGAGCGGTAGATGGTGTCCGCCTGATTTTGGTTATCAAAGAGTTTGACATTAAAAATATGAGGAATATCCACACTAGTCGGGATTTTGTAAGTTGAAGGTGCGTGGGTAAACAAGCGGCCTGCGTGTGGCCCCTGCGGCTGCCAATACAACTCTTCTGTCGTGAGCCACCCCATCCCTTGTATAAAACCACCTTCAATTTGCCCTATATCAATTGCAGGGTTAATTGACCGTCCGACATCATGCAAAATGTCGGCACGTAATACTTTCATTTCCCCAGTTAGCGTATCTATTGCGACCTCGCTGACCGCTGCGCCATAAGCATAGTAGAAAAATGGACGCCCTAAATGGTTGACCTGATCATAGTGAATTTCTGGTGTTTTATAAAAACCGCTGTCCCATAGCTGTACACGTGCCATATATGCCCGTTGAACCAAGTCAGGAAATGTCCATGAATGACCATTCGCTGTGGTGACTATACTATCTTCAAACTGGACTTGTTCAGCTTCACTTTGACTTATTTCGGCTGCAAGTTTAGCCAGACGCTCACGAATTTTAATACAGGCATTTTGAACAGCTTTACCGTTTAGATCTGCTCCACTCGATGCTGCGGTTGCTGATGTATTTGGCACCCGAGAAGTATCAGTTGCAATTAAGCGAACTCTATCGATTGGTAAACCCAACTCATGAGCAGCAACCTGCCGTACTTTGGTATATAGCCCCTGTCCCATTTCTGTACCGCCATGGGTGATAGAAACAGTACCATCCATATATACGTAGACCAGTGCACCGGCCTGATTGTAATGCACGGCGTTAAACGAAATACCAAACATTAAGGGTGTTAACGCAATACCACGTTTAATGATGTCATTGTTCTCGTTAAAGGCATGAATGCTTTGTTTGCGTTTCGCATAATCGCTACTTTGCAATAATTCGGCTACCAATTTTGGCGCAACATTATCACGGACTTCTGCCCCATAATGCATACGATCACGTCCGGCACCGGGCTGCTCGGCAAAGAAATTACGCTGACGAATTTCAACTGGGTCACAACCTAAATAACGAGCAATATCATCGATAATATTTTCAATGACAAACATACCTTGCGGTCCGCCAAAACCACGATATGCCGTATTGGAAACAGTATTGGTTTTACAGCGTAAGTTACGCAACTGAACCGCATTTAAATAATAGGCATTGCCAATATGACAAATCGCACGTTCATTCACTGGTCCAGAAAGATCTGCCGAAAAACCACAGTTTGAAGCCAGTTGCACCTTTAAGCCTTGCAAAATACCAGTGTCATCAAAAGCTACAGACCATTCATAAGCAAAACCGTGACGTTTGCCTGTAGCACTCATGTCATCATCACGGTCCAAACGTAACTTACACGGACGGCCTGTTTTTTGCGCTGCCAAAGATGCAATGCATGCCCACTGTGCCGACTGCGACTCTTTACCACCAAAACCACCACCCATACGGCGACTTTCCACACTGACCTGATGCATATTCATGCCTAGCGCATGACAAATCAGTAGCTGCATTTCGGTTGGATGTTGTGTTGAGCAATAGACTTTTAAACTCTGATTTTCTTGTGGAATCGCATAGGAAATTTGTCCTTCTAAATAAAAATGCTCTTGCCCACCCAGCTCAATAGCACCTGAAAGTTGATGGGCTGCATTTTGAAATGCCTGTTCAACCTCACCATGACTAAAGTCAACAGCCGGCAACACCCACGATTCTTTTTCAATCGCATCTTGAATCGTTAAAATCGGAGTTTCGGGCAGATATTCAATTTTTGCTAAGCGAACTGCCTGACGGGCTTGCTGATAACTCTCGGCCACAACCACAAACAGGGCTTGTCCATAAAATTCGACCTGATCTTCGGCAAAAATCGGGTCATCTTTTACAATGGGTCCCCAATTATTTTCAACATCAATATCCTTTGCCGAAAAAACTGCATGCACACCATCGGCCTGACGTACTGCATCCAAATCGAACTTACTGATTTTGCCTTTGGCACAACTTGAAAATCCGACAGCTAGGTGCATGGTATTTTCAAGCTCAGGTAAATCATCAATATATGTTGCCTGCCCCGTTACATGTAAATGGGCACTCTCGTGTGGAATCGAGTCGCCAGCTTTAGCTGATTTTTTAGAAATGCTTAAGTTAATGGTTTGATTCATGTTAGATCTCCACCATAGCAATCAAGTCATTCACACGAGTGATCGTTTGAGACAGGATTTTTTCTACATAGAAACGCTGTACGCAGTTTTTCGCGACGTGTAAACGATATGCCGAGCTAGCACGTCCATCATCTAAAGGTTGATAGTCTTGCGACAATGCCTCCTGTGCCTTAGCTATCAATTCTGCTGTAAGTTGCTGACCTTCCAATATGGCTTCTGCATATTTTGCACGTTTGGGAATAGCAGCCATGCCACCAAAAGCAATTCTGACATTATGAGCGACACAATGATTATCTAACTCGCATGAAATAGCCGCACATACCGCAGAAATATCTTGTTCAAAACGTTTAGCAATTTTATAGCTGGCAAATTTAAAACGTGGCTGCCCTTCACGAAGTGGAATAACAATCGACTCTACAAACTCACCAAGTTGTAATGCTGTTTTTTGATAATCTAAATAAAAGTCTTCCAAGGCAATTTCACGAGTCTGCTCACCTATACGCAAAATCAATCGCGTACCTAGCGTAATTAATGCCGGCATTGAGTCGCCAATAGGCGAACCATTGGCAATATTTCCACCTAAAGTTCCAGCATTTTTAATAGGCATGGAAGCAAAACGGCGCTGTAATTCTTGAAAGTCAGGATAAAACTCTGAAATTTTGATGAGTGCATCACTCAAACTGACATTTGCCCCAATCGTTAAAGTATGGTCTTTGACTACTATCTTTTTAAGCTCTTCAACCTGACCTATATAAAGCATATCTCCTAAATCACGGCCCTGCTTTGTGACCCACAAACCGACATCTGTACTACCTGCAACAATACGGGCTTGCGGCAACTGTAAACGTAGAGCGGCAAAATCCCGCAAAGTTTTCGGTGCAAAAAATTGCTGAACATGATGATTTAAATGCAATGCCGGTAATGCTTGAATGTCTTTTAATACATTAAGTACTTTTTGACGTTCTAATTGAACACGCGGATAGTCATATGCTTTTTTTGCTGCATCTAAAATAGGTCGATAGCCCGTACAGCGACATAAATTTCCAGAAAGATAATCACTGATTTTATCTTTGCTTGGTGGCTGTTGTTCATTTTCATACATTGCCCATAACGACATGATAAAACCGGGCGTGCAAAAACCACATTGTGAGCCATGCATATCCACCATTGCCTGTTGTACAGGATGCAATGTCCCAGCTTGTGTAGGTAATAAATTATGAAGATCTTCTACTGTAAATAAAGCTTTACCATCTAAAGTCGCTAAAAACTGAATACAGGCATTTACGCTCCGTAATTGCAGGTTGTCATTGACTAACTCACCAATCACTACTGTACATGCACCACAATCGCCCTCAGCACAGCCCTCTTTTGTACCAGTCTGCCGAGTTTTACCAGTTTGGGTATATTCTCGGAGAAATTGTAAGACCGTCATGGTGGGTAATACATTTTCTACTTGTTGCTGACTGCCACGAAAAAAAAAGGTAATTGGACGTTCTGACATTTTTTATCCTTATGCTCTATAGTACGGCATATTTGCAAATATGATGCCATGAGGCGATCATTTATAACTTAACTGTATTAGTCGCACATTTCATGTTCAAATACTTGACTATTAACGATAAAAAACATGAAATTTATTCACCATTTATCCAACGCGTACCGAACAGGATAAATATAGTGCGACGAGTTATGAACATCAGGTCATGTTTCTGATACAATGCCGAGCTTGTCTAATAGAGTAAATTTATACGCCTTATGTCAATGCAGCAATCGTACGCAAACATTCTGACTGCCGTCGGTGAAGACCTTAATCGTCCCGGCCTTAAAGATACGCCTGTGCGTGCGGCTAAAGCTTTTTCATATTTAACTTCTGGCTATAGTAAAACTTTAGAAGAAGTCACCAATAATGCTGTTTTCCCATCAGATAACCATGAAATGGTATTGGTGAAAAATATTGAATTTTATTCGCTTTGCGAACATCACCTCCTTCCATTCTATGGCCGTGTTCATGTTGCCTATTTACCAGAAGGTAAAGTTCTTGGCTTATCTAAATTTGCACGTATTACCGAGATGTTTGCTCGTCGTTTGCAAATTCAGGAAAATCTAACTCAGCAAATTGCTGAAGCTGTGGCTGAAGTGACTGGTGCTCGCGGTGTTGCTGTCGTAATTGACTCTGCACATATGTGTATGATGATGCGTGGTGTAGGTAAACAAGAGTCTACAACCCGTACAGTTTCATTTGTCGGAGATTTTAAAACTGACAAAGAAGCACGTCGTGAATTTTTAAGTGCAGTACCAGAAAGTTACTAATTTGGATTTACTGCCAAAATAAGAGCCCGACGAAGTTGGGCTTTTTTATATCTAGTTAAATCACTTAACCTATAAAACATAACAGTTAAATTAGGTGATTTTTGTTATAAAAGCTCGCATCTTTCTTTTTAGATAATTTATGAGTTAATCATGCGACTTAAAAAAATTTCTTGCTTACTTTTATCCCCTCTTTTTATTTTTAATACCTCAATTTATGCAGGGAATACACCAAAAGAGCAAGAAATTAAGAAACTGGTTGATCAAAATTTTAAACCGTTATTAGAAAAATATAATGTGCCGGGTATGGCGGTAGGTATTATTCAAAACAATAAAAAATATGAAATGTATTATGGCCTTCAATCTGTTCAAGATAAAAAAGCTGTAAATAGCAGTACCATTTTTGAGCTAGGTTCTGTCAGTAAACTTTTTACTGCTACAGCAGGTGCTTATGCTAAGAATAAGGGAAAAATCTCTTTTGAAGATAAACCAAGTAAATACTGGAAAGAGCTAAAAAACACCCCGATTGATCAGGTCAATTTACTTCAACTTGCTACTTATACCAGTGATAATCTTGCGCTACAGTTTCCAGATGAAGTACAAACAGACCAACAAGTTTTAACTTTTTTCAAAGACTGGAAGCCTAAAAATCCAATTGGTGAATATAGACAATATTCCAACCCAAGTATTGGCCTATTTGGAAAAGTTGTAAGCTTGTCAATGAATCAACCTTTTAGTCAGGTTTTAGAAAAAACCATTTTTCCAGACCTTGGCTTAAAACATAGTTATGTCAATGTACCTAAAACTCAGATGCAAAACTATGCATTTGGCTACAACCAACAAAATCAGCCGATTCGAGTTAACCCTGGTCCCTTAGATGGTCCAGCTTACGGCGTTAAATCGACTCTTCCAGACATGTTGGGGTTTGTTCATGCCAACCTCAACCCGCAGCAATATCCTGCTGATATTCAACGTGCAATTAATGAGACACATCAAGGTTTCTATCAAGTAGGTACCATGTATCAGGCGCTTGGTTGGGAAGAGTTTTCTTACCCTGCAACCTTACAAACTTTATTAGACAGCAATTCTGACCAGATTGTGATGAAGCCTAATAAAGTCACTGCTATTTCTAAAGAACCTTCAGTTAAAATGTTTCACAAAACTGGTTCAACCAATGGCTTTGGAACATACGTCGTATTTATTCCTAAAGAAAATATTGGTTTAGTCATGTTAACCAATAAACGTATTCCAAACGAAGAACGCATTAAGGCGGCTTATGCTGTGCTAAATGCGATAAAGAAATAATCATCTTTAGCTAAAACAAAAAAGAGAAATAGATGAAATCTATTTCTCTTTTTTTATGAATATACGATTTAAAAGAACCAAACATATCCAAGACTTGATTTCATCCAGTCCAGATGATTTTGTTTTTCATAATCCCAATTCAGGCGAATAGCATTATTGCTATTAATGGCATATTGCCACTGGGTATTTAAGCGTAAGTTCCATTGGTTTTGGTCTTCCCAATAGGGCAATTCAACTTGTATCACTGAGTTAAACTTTTCAAACCACTGATTCATACAGCCTAGAGTTGGCCCCATTCCTACACGCCAACCTTTATCTAAATTTGAACCTGCTTGAACATAAGCTTGGACTTGTCCATAGCACACATGTTTACGCTCATAGTCCGCAACACTATAGCCAACTTGGGTATTAAAACTCGCTACCCCATGCTGTTTTTCATCACTATAAACGCCATCATGAACTGCTTCTTGACGCCAGCCTAAGTTAAATCCCCAAGTGAGAGGCGTTTTGAATGGTTGGATCGGGTTGTAGGAGTTCACTTCTAGTAGATCAAGACGTTCTAGCTTTAAATGATCATCTCTCCACTGGGCATTACCATTTAAAAAAAGCAATTGAGTACCAGCACGATACCCTCCTTGAGGATCAATCAAGTCATGGTAAGCTTGTCTATGCCCAATCTCGATAAACTTATCACCTTGTACTTCGCCCAGTTTTAGCGAAACATTGCGTGCATTATGGCCTTGTGTTGGCTCGGTAGAAGGTCGTTTAGGTTCTTGGCGTTGTTTATCTAAATCAATCTGACTTCTTAAAGCCAAAAGTTGCCTTAGCTGTGGTTGAGCAAAACTTTCTTCAACTTTTCGACTAATGAATTGTAGATATAAATCATCGTAAGCCATCTCAAGAATTTTGGCCTGATCTGGCTGACTATACGACTTAAGTATTTCGGAGGACTCTTTAGTTAGAATCATGGCTACCTGATGAGCAACTTTTGCCAAAGACGCGCCATGCTGATGAGCTTGAGCTAATAATTGAGTCTCTAAAGCTGGTCGATACACAGGAGGATTCGTAAGCCCTTGCTGCTGCATCGCTTTAATCGTTTCCATTGGAATAGAAGCGTAATTAAACTTTTCTTGTAAGTTAGACTCAGGTTTAACCAAATCAACCAATCCCAATAAACGATAGGCGCAGTTGTCACTCACAAAGTAATAAGGGAAGCTCACATGTTGCATTTCCCAAATATGAGACACTAAAAAGTGTGTTTCCTCAGGAGATAGATTTAACTCATATTCCCATAAATCACGGCTTTCAAAATCACCATACTCTTTTACCTTACGATAATAAGGCATTAGTGAATATTCACCAGGATACTGACCTGTTAAGCCTTTCCAAGCATATGACCAGTTGTCATTGCCTGCGACAGTGGCTGCATAATTTACAGCGTAAGAAACGAGGTTTAACTGTTTTTGATCTTTAGGGTCTAAGCGTAATAAGGTATGTCCAAACATTGAGCTTGGATTGCCCATAAAGTCTGTAGCGTAAATTAGCGTCGCTTTATAAGGTTTAATCTGGCCAATCCAGTTTTCAAACTCTGAACATTTTACTTGCGGTAATTCATTTTCTTGAATGCCTAATTGCTTTATAAGCCATTGACTGCGTGCAGGAAACTTACAACGAATTGATTGATTGTCTGGAGCTGGTGCAAATAATGCTGTGATATCTGCTTTCTGTTCTTCTTTTAAATTATTTTTCCCATTTGGTGCCATAAAGTAACCAGCGTAACTCACTTCACTCTTCTGGTTTTTATTGGCATACATCAGGCGTTGCCATGTGATGTCTTGATCTAACTTTTTTTGTTCTGCAATAGACCAGTAGTTTTGAATAGATGGATTTATTTCTGCTGAATACGCAATATTAACTGCCAATGAGGCAAAAATTAAAACAACCGATTTCATTAAGCTCATCAATTTTTATCATTAAATATAAGAAAAACCCTGCCAAATGACAGGGTTTTCAATTTCAAACTTATACGTAAGCTTTTAAAACGTCGTCTTTAGCCATTACGTTTTGTAATGATGCTAATACTTGAAGTGTGTTTTGGTTGTCTGCTGAATAGATTTCACCAAAGTTTGCTTTTGAAACTTTGAAGAAACGATCTTTGTCTTGTGGTTTAATTTGCATTAACTCAGCAAGTACATTCAGGCTTTCACCTTGGCCTACAGCCATATCACGCGCTAAAGTTTCTGCATTTTCATTTGTGAAAGTAACAACTTGAGCTGTTACTGTTCCGCCTTGACGGCAACCTAAAGTACCAAAAGTAATACCTAATAATTGGTTAGTAAAAATACCGTTTGTTGTTGCAGCAAGAATTTTAGGCACCACTCCTTTTTGGCCAGCCCATACTTGCGTACCCACACCACAACCTACATCGTTATCAGCCATAGCAACACTTGAACCAGCTGCTAACAAAGCAGCTAAAGCTAATTTTTTTAACATAGATGTATATCTCCAAAAATCATTATTGATTTGTTTCTTATGTATTGTTATGTGTAACTATTATTACACCCTATCAAAGATAGCGATAAGCCAGTCATTTAGCAATTAAAAATTAAATAATATGATAAAAAGTGAAAATGAAATTTTTACTTTAAATTCCAATTCCCTTGATTATCTCGATGACCTAATATTTTAAGAACTAATACTAAACTTAGCAGTAATAATAAATACCACGAACCAAGTTTACCCCATCCCACCATATGCCAAGCATTAATCTGACTTGGGTAAACCCAAATTTTATAAAATGTACTAATATTTTCAGCAACCCAAATTATGAATGCGAGTATCACCAACACAGGGAGCATTGGCGTTTTAAACTTACGTTCATTTATTTGAAAATAAAGAGTAGTTTTCCAGAAAATATAAACACTAAATGCAAATAAAATATAGCGAATATCAGGAATAAAGAATTTACTCATAAAGTTAATATATGAGAAAAATGCGAGAAAAAGCATGCTTCCAAAGCTTGGCAGTTTCTCAAAGGAAACTTGAAACAGTCGTATTGAGCGAGCAAAGAAACTACCTACAGCCGAGTACATAAAGCCTGCAAATAAAGGCACAGTAATAATTTTAAATACCGCAGGCTGCGGATATTGCCATGAAGCAATGCCGGGATGTGTCAAAAAGATTTCCATGACCATTGCCATGATATGAAATAAAGCAATGACTTTGGCTTCTTGCCATGACTCCAGCTTTAGATATAACAAGCAAATTTGAATAATGAGCGCATAGATGAGTAAATAATCATAACGATAAAAACCCATATATTCATGGCTACCCATCGGTGCTGTCAGGGCAAAAGCTATTAAAAGCAGAATACCAAACAAGGCTGCCGAAACAGCCTTGCCGATAAAATAAATTGGTAAAGTTAGGTGGCGCACAAAGAACTATCCTAGATATTTAGCACTATACTCATGCACTGTATCTACAAAGATTTTTGGTTGCGCAGGATCTACCCACTGGGTAATGCCATGACCCAAGTTTGCAACATAACCAGTCTTCTCACCATTTGCGTAAGCGTCATCTAACATCGCTTTTACGGCTTTTTCAATCGTAGCTGCTGAACCATATAAAACAGCCGGATCAAGGTTCCCTTGTAGAGCAACACGACCTGCTACAGTTGTACGGGCTGTATTTAATGATGTCGTCCAATCTAAACCTAATGCATCTGCACCTGTTGTGATCATTGGTTCTAACCACTGACCGCCACCTTTGGTGAATACAATGACAGGAATACGGCGCCCATCTTTTTCACGTTGCAAGCCCGCGATAATCTTTTTCATATAGTTCAAAGAGAACTCTACATATTCACGGTGTGCTAAAGCACCGCCCCAACTGTCAAAGATTTGAATTGCTTGAGCGCCCGCATCAATCTGAGCATTTAGATAGTCAATCACTGAATCTGCTAAATGGTCGAGTAGCGCATGCAAAACTTCCGGCTGTGCATACATCATTTGCTTGGTAAAACGGAACTCCTTACTTGAACCACCTTCAACCATGTAAGTTGCTAGCGTCCAAGGACTACCCGAAAAACCAATGAGTGGAACCTGACCACCCAAAGCAGAACGAATTGTACTTACTGCGTTCATCACATAATCAAGATCAGATTTAGCATTTAACTTTGGTAAATTCGCTACATCTTGTTCAGTACGAACCATTTTATGAAACTTAGGGCCTTCGCCTGTTTCAAAGTAAAGACCTAAACCGAGTGCATCTGGAATAGTTAAAATATCTGAAAATAAAATTGCTGCGTCTAAATCATAACGACGTAAAGGCTGTAAAGTTACTTCACAAGCAAACTCTGTATTTTTGCATAAAGATAGAAAGTCACCCGCTTTTGAGCGTGTTTCGCGATATTCAGGCAAATAACGTCCTGCTTGGCGCATCATCCATATCGGTGTGGTGTCTACAGGCTCACGTAATAAAGCACGTAAGAAACGATCATTTTTAAGTGTCGTCATTGCCGATCTCTATCTTTTTCATGTGGCAGCATCATATCAAAACGTAGATGTTTTTATAATTTCAATTTCATACAAAAAACTTGTCAATCCACTAAAAAATGCATATTTACACAAAAGTCTACTGCAAGAAGCTCGGTTTTCTGCAATACTTGCAACATGTTACATCGGGTTTATTGATATTCCATTAATGATTAAATTCACCAATATTGAATGCGCAAAAATTGCGTTGTTGGTGATTTTATAAACGTTAGGATCAGTCTCCTTGCCCTATTGCTTATATGAAAATTCTTAAGGTTGAATTACATGTTTGTTCGCTCATTACTCGCTATGAGTTTAAGTTGTATTATTGCTAATGTTGCTTTGGCTGCGTCAACAACTGAGCAACCACTGAACCCTAAAAAAGTATCTGCTCCTGTAGAAGATCCGATTGATCCGCTTGCTGTAGATGCTGCTTCAACTGCAAAAGCCCAAGCGCAGACACAGATTACTGCTCAAGAACAAAATGATTTAAATCGAGCGTCTACAACATTACAAAATTTGCAAAAAGCTGAAGATCCAAATGCTGATTCAGGCATTGCTGCTTCAGAACCAACTGCACCAGCTAAAACAGCGACAGCCACTAAGACTTCTGCTCCTGCTCCAGCTGTTTCATGGACATTAGATAGCTTAAACAATGCTGACTGGTACGAAAACATTGGCAAAGGCCAACTTCCAGTTTATGCACGTGCTCACGTTATGTTGAACAATGCACATGCTTCGCCGGGTGCGATTGATGGCATGAGCGGTAAAAATACCCTAAAAGCAATTGCATCTTTCCAACAAATGAATGGTTTATCTCCTACTGGCGAGTTAACTAAAGAAACTTGGGATGCACTTGTTGCAAAACAAACAAAACCAGCATTTATTGAATACACGATTACTGATGCAGACTTAAAAGGTCCATATGCTGAGTCAATTCCTTCTGACTACGCATTACAAGCCAAAATGAAAGGTTTGTACTACACGCGTGTGACTGAAATGTTAGGCGAGAAGTTCCATATTGATGAAGGTTTCTTAAAGAAATTAAACCCGAAAGCAACCTTCAAAAAAGTTGGTGAGAAAGTTATTGTTCCAAACGTACGCAATGACTTACCAGAAGATATTCATTTGATTATTGCGCATAAAGGTGCAAAACAGTTGTATCTGTTTAACAGCCGCAATCAAATGGTAGGTTCCTTTCCTGCAACAATTGGCAGTACTGATACGCCTTCTCCGACCGGTACTTATAAGGTAGTTGGTGTTGCGCGTAACCCTTGGTATAGCTATTCACCTTCGAACTTCGTACAAGGTAAAAACTTAAAACCACTTTCTTTACCACCAGGCCCTAACGCTCCTGTAGGTAATATCTGGATTGGTTTAAGTAAAAAATCATTCGGTATTCACGGTACACCAAACCCATCTTTAATTTCTAAAACTGCATCACACGGTTGTATCCGTTTAACCAACTGGGATGCTAACGATTTAGGTAATAAAGTACGTGCAGGTGTTACTGTTAAATTCTTAGAATAATCCTTTAAAAAAGAAAGCCTGCTTTATGCAGGCTTTTTTTATACTTAAAATTTGAAACGAATATTTATTGATATATCGATCATATTAAAAACGCAACAATATGTTGCATCTACTCTATTTTTAGCTTCATTCTACAGGTTTAACATAGTCCTCAAGAGATCAATAATAATTTGAGGAGATCGAGTCATGAATGCTTTTTTGCATCGTAGTGAAGATCGTGGTCATGTTAAAGCGGGTTGGTTAGAGTCTTATCATAGCTTTTCATTTGGTAACTGGTATAACCCGAAATATATGGGTGTAAGTGCATTACGCGTGATTAATGACGACAGAATTGATGCCCATAATGGTTTCGGCACACACTCTCATGACAACATGGAAATTTTAACCTGTGTGCTTGATGGTGCAATTTCACACCGTGATACGATGGGAAATGAAGGCCAAATTAAGGCTGGTGAATGGCAACTCATGAGTGCTGGTACAGGCGTGGCCCATAGTGAAATCAACAACACTGATACACCCGTACATCTATTACAAATCTGGATTATTCCAGACGAAAAAGAAGCTGAGCCAAACTACCAACAAATTAATTTGGACCCACGTAAAGATCCAAATAAATGGCATTTAATTGCAGGCCCAGATGCAAATGCACCTATGCACATTCGCCAAAACGCAGAAGTAAAATCTGCAGTATTGGAAAAAGGAAATGAACTTCCTGTTGAAACATCAAAACGGGTAAATTACGTTCATGTGATTTCAGGTGTAATTCGTATTGGTGATCAAGAAGTTAAAGCTGGTGATGCTTTAGTGTTTGAAGATAACGCCGTGATTCATGCACTTGAAGACAGTCAATTTATTTGGTTTGATTTACCTTAAACAGCTAAAAGCCCTTTTATATAAAAGGGCTTTTTAGTCACTACTACCGCCACTATCGCAGCTGCCTGAGTCCGAAGATGACGAACAATCATTTGAATAGCTTGAGCTATGATGATGGCTATTGTCATGAACATGATGGTTTGCTGACGATGAATAATCATGCTCACCCGATGATGAATAATTCTTTCGATAGCGAAGAGCTGCAATTAACAGAAACAGTCCGATGCTGGAAAAAATAGTAATAAATACAATAAAAAATACCTTCAAATAACAACCTCCTAAATAAATCTATATAGATGATTACTGTATCACCTACTTCTTTATTTAAATGACCCATGCTGATTAAACAAGTTATTTTTTGATAAATACCACAACACTTTCAATGTAAAAACTGGATGAGTAACCTTTCAAAATAACTCGAAAGTTACACACTACCACTCTCAGCATAGCTTAAATAAAACTACTCTCATTTTATAAATGATTAAAAATCGTTTTGAGTTTCCTTCACATATAAATAGGCACTTGCTCTAGATATACCTAAATGCTGAGCAACCGTCTCTACAGCCTTTTTAATGTCTAATAAGCCATTATTCTTGAGTTCATGTATTAATTGTTTTCGCTCATTGAGTTTTAGCATACGCGGTGTCGTAGCCTGTTTTGAAGCAAATTGATCGATATATCTTCGAATTGCTTCTGTACCATTCGGTTCCAGATTTTCAATAATGTTGTCAGTTTCAATTTTAGTGAACTGGTCTAGAGCACTTTGCATTCCCCTAAATAGGGTTAAATCTATATTCATACATAAAGCGGCCACATATTGCCCTTCTTCATCTTTAATCCCTATAGATGTACTTTTGGCAGGCCGACCATCTGCAAACTGGTTTGCGTAGTTTGAAATGAGGTTTGGAAATTCTGGAGACATGATTCTAGCCAGCCCTAACTCGGTTGCTGGATCTCCAATTTTTCGACCAGATAAATTGTTATGTATAGAGAGTATGGCATGCTCAGGATTTGTTAAGTCATGGACAACAACTTCGCAAAAAGGAAATAGCGTTTCACTTAACCCCTTCGCGATAGTATCTAGTTGAATGAGTAAATGTTTATCACGATTGCCCAATGTATTTCCTCCAAATGACTTAGTTACTATTTCAAACCCTAACGCAAAGCATGCAATAGTAATTTAGACTTTTTATCTAATTTTAAACTTAATGTAAATCAAAATCTTATATCTCATTGTTATCACATTAGAAAATAAAATTAGACATTTTATCTAAAAATATATATTTTATCTAAACAAGGTCAGTATATTGTGCGTTGCTTGAGCAATAGTAAATCTTGCATCCGAAAACATTGAATAGAATTAGGTTTAATTATGAAAAATTTAACCCTTCCCACTTATGACGATGTGGCAGCCGCTGCTGAACGTATAAAAGGTTTTGCAAATAAGACTCCTGTTTTAACTTCACGTACTGTAAACAATGAGTTTGAAGCAGAAGTATTTTTTAAATGTGAAAATTTTCAGCGTGTTGGTGCTTTCAAATTTCGTGGTGCAATGAATGCTCTTTTGCAATTTAGTGAAGCTCAGAAAAAAGCGGGTGTGGTCGCTTTCTCTTCGGGTAACCACGCACAAGCGATTGCACTTTCAGCAAAAACTCTTGGTATTCCAGCCATAATCGTTATGCCGCAAGATGCTCCTGCTGCAAAAATGGCAGCAACACGAGAATACGGCGCCGATATTGTTGAATTTGACCGTTATACGGAAGATCGAGAAAAAATTGGAAAAGAGATTGCCGAAAAAAATGGCCTGACACTCATTCCATCTTATGACCATCCACATGTAATTGCAGGCCAAGGTACGGCTGCAAAAGAGTTATTTGAAGAAGTCGGCGAATTAGATTACCTGTTTGTATGTTTAGGTGGCGGTGGTTTATTGGCTGGTTCTGCCCTGTCTGCTCGCCATCTCTCTCCGAACTGTAAAATATATGGCGTTGAACCTGCTCTAGGAAATGATGGACAAATGTCTTTTAGAAAAGGAGAAATTGTTCATATTGATACGCCGCAAACCATTGCCGATGGTGCTCAAACTCAATATTTAGGCAAATTAACATTCCCTATTATTCAAAAGAATGTAGATGACATTTTGACAGTAGAAGATGAAGACCTCATTAGCTGTATGAAGTTCTTTGCTGAAAGAATGAAGATGGTGGTTGAGCCGACAGGATGTCTCGGATTTGCTGCTGCACGTAATTTAAAGCATGAGTTAAAAGGCAAACGTATAGGCATCATCATTAGTGGTGGCAATGTAGATATTTCTAAATATGTAGCGTTTTTATCTGCTTAATAAAAGTTAGTGCCTATCTATGAGTTCAGTTAATACGTCATAGATAGGCATTACATGCTACTCGTCTCTCGACTTGCTCGTGTCTTAATTTAAATAAACTTTTGGAGATATGATGAGATTTATTTCTGAGTCTGAATCTTCTGCTCTCATCAATCATGAACTGGCTTATGACGCCATTTACCAAGCTTTAATTGCTGCAACTCAACCTGACACTAAAAGTTTTGCTGTGGTTCACGGTCAAGGTTCCGATAGCAAAAATACCTTTAGTGTTAAGTCATCGGCGACCGAGCATTTGGCTGGCCTTAAAGTTGGTTCTTTTTGGGAAGATAACCCTAAACATGGTTTGCCTCGCCATAACGCGCTCATTTTATTATTTAATCAAGCCAATGGAAAAATGGCAGCGGCCATCGAAGCAGGCAAAGTGAATGCGTTTCGGACAGCAGCGTCTAATGCTGTTGCGACCCACGTACTTGCAAGAAAAGATTCAAAAGTCTTGGCGATATTTGGTACAGGAAATCAGGCCAAATATGAGTGTGAGGCTTTAGCGAGAATTAGAAATTTTGAACAGATTTTGATAGTTGGACGCGACTCAAGTAAAGCTGAAAAAATGGCAGATGCCCTCAAACACTTAGGCGTTAAGCTTCAAATTACGGGTGCAAAAGAAGCCTGTGAACAAGCCGATATTATTGTGACCGCAACTTCTTCGCATACTCCTCTTTTTAAAGCTGAATGGGTCAAAGCTGGCACTCATATTTCATCGATGGGTTCAGATAAACATGGCAAACAAGAACTTCCGCCAGAGCTATTTTCACATAGTGGTTTATTTTGCGACCTTAATGTCCAGTCTAAACTCATTGGTGAATTTCAACATGCGTCTGAGTCTGCAACCTTAATCAATATAGGGGATGTGCTTTTAGCAAATGCTCAAGGCAGAAAGTCTCAGGAACAAATCACAATTTATGACAGTTCAGGTTTATCTATACAAGATTTATATATCGCTCAGAAAATTTTAGAAATTTCTTAATATTGATCATTTAACTGCATCGTTCAGGTTGATGCAGTTAGATGTAAAGCATGTTCCTTTTCATAATGTTTTACTGAATTTTGTTTTTAAAATCAGAATTCATCTTAAATAAAAACTTTGGCAAAAGACGCGATATATTGCTCGGCCTTAGCATCATAGTTTTGAAAACCCGCATCAAATACCCATTTTTCAATTTCAGATTCTTTGACTAATTTTTGCAAATAAAGCTGATGATGTCGGTCTAATTCTTCTTTTAAACTTCTTAGCATCAGTTCATTTAAACCAGTAGGAGGATTCAGACCTGTATCTAAAAGACTCGGCGCAAATGCCACACTTTTGAGTTCCAGTTGATGCGCTGTTCTTACAACAGTTTTTATCGCAGTCTCGATTCGCTCTAACGTGAAATCTTCTGGTGCCCCCATGCCTATAAGTAAAACTTTAGAGGCATGTATCGTGGATGGCGTTTGATTTATTAAAAGAACATCATTCAGTTTTGCACTAAACCAGTTATTTTTCCGTATTTCATGTAGTCTGCCGTTTAGAGCTTCATCTAAATGTGCCAAACCACCAGAAAAAGAACGGTTATTCATTTCATGTTCAAAAATACAAGCACAGGAAAGCTCAACCTCGGCCGTGGTACAGTCCCAAGTCACGAGTTCAATGTTTAAATTTTGGTAGCGCCCAATTTTAGTCTGCTTTAATTCTGTGCTCATATTTTTACTCTTCTCGTTTTACCAACCATATTTCAGCTCAAGGCCTAAATAGTTTGCGTCTTTACCACCCGCTTTCTTAATGGTATCTCCAACCTCAAAGTGCACGCCTTCGGCAGCCACAGACAGATTAGAGTTAATTTTTCGATCTGCTCTGAGTTGAAGATATGCCCCAGTCCAGCTCGAACCTTGCCCTGCGGTATTTGCCATGCTGTTATTGCCTTGGAAATAAATCGCATCGTGGGTGGTTTCACGCCACTGAAAACCTAAGGCACTTAACAGTGTAAGTTTTTGGGAAGGCTTGAGCGTCAGAGACGGTTTTAGGTGAATAATATTGCTATAACCACTATAACCCGCCAAAGTAAAATATGAGCCATTTGCAAAAAGCTGATTAAAGGTATTAAGTTGATTATCGTTGGCTTTTTTGTCGCCTGTGGCAATATCAAACTGCACCCCTAAACGAGGTGACCACGCTTGGTCAGCAAAAGTGTATCCCGTAATACTACTGAGCGCCCAAGCTTGAATTGTTTGCCCTCCAATTTTTCCATGCTGAAGCATGCCTTCAACATCCCAATCGACATTATTCTTTTTACCCATATGGCGAAGGTCATATAAGTCTCGAACCTCATTGCCCTTAATACTTGGAAAAGAGGCATTATCTCGTTCATAACGCGAGTAATAACCTGATAACTCGCCATCCCCTACATTTTGTTTATCTACGCGAAAGCCACTAAAACTTAAATTGCTTTTCGAGCGGTCATTAAACGTGGAATCTTTTTCTATTTGAACAGGTCTGGTGAGATAACCCAAAATTCTCCAGTCGCCATATTCATAACCTGACCATACGCCATCAAAGGCTTGTCGAACGTTTGGGCCTTCTCTATTTGAAATAAAGCGCTGTAAGTCAAAAGCCATTTCTTGACGGCCTACTCTAAATTTAAAAGTTCCATTATTTAAAGGACTCACCCACGCAATAAAGGCTTGTTCTATATCGAGTCTATTTTGATCGGTACTGGTAATATTCTTTTTATCAAACGCTCGGGCATCGCTTAGCTGCGTAAATAATTGTAAATGATCACCTATTCGTAAATCTGCATGTGCTTGTAATCTTTGAATTAAATAGCTGTCGGCCTGATTATTTCCAGTACCAAACTTGGCATTATTATTGACTTCAAAACGTTCACGAATATTTGCCCCTAGTGATAAATAATTATTATCGCCAAAAGGTATATATTTGAAGTCGTCTCCTATTTTCTTTGGCACACACGGATTTTTTAAAACATCCCAATTTTCTTGCCAACGATTCGTTGAGATTTTTGGACGAGTTGGACATGCATCTGTGTTTGAGACTTCATTTTCTGCATAAGCAGATTCGTAGAAAAATAAACTGCTGGTTAATAACAGACTCATTTTTATTATTTTCAGGTAAATCTCTGAGTGCTTAGTTCGATATGTTCTATCTTTAAAAACATGCGAGGCCATCAAGTGTTATCCATAGTAATAAATAGGTCGTTGCAGAGACTTGGTGTTTTGCACTCACATTGCTCTTAGGCAGCATGAGTGCAAATTTCAATCGATCATTTAGGCTATAAATTATTTGATAGAGGCATGAATTTCAGCGATATAACCGCCTGGGAACTGCACCATTGCTGACTCACGACCATCCGACTTATAAGCATTCACCAAAACAGATGCGCCTGCTTTTGTGGCTTTATCTAAAGTTTCAGATAAGTTTTTAACTTCATAACCCGTCATATCACGCCCATACGGATAAGGAAGATGACCATTGGTCACGAACACTGTCATTTTGCCGAAGTCAGACTCAACGCGAATACGTCTATAGGTTTCATTTGGGCGACCAATTTCTATACCTGCGGCTTTAGGGTTATCGGAAACGACTTTACCGTGCGAGAAACTCACGAACTTCTTAACAAACGAGTCAGCACTTTGTTTTGAAACATAAATACGATTTTCTGGAACACTCTCTAACTGGTTATAGTTAGGCTTAGTCGTGTGCCAGTAGAGCTGCATATTTACACCGCCCGGCCATTGGACAATCGCATCACGCCCAATTGGGTCTGGGAAAGCATCTACAATAACATCTGCCCCATTTGCTTTGGCAGCCTGCACTGCTGCATCCATGTCTTTGACTAAATAGCCTGTTCTTTCCAAACCAAACGGATATGGAATTGGGGTTTTAAAACCAAATACAGACAATGTACCTACTGGGGTCAATACAAGCTGAGACATCGTCTGGCTCGGTGTTGGTGTGACTTGGAAAACACCTTGTTTCGACTTGGTGCCACCGAATGTTGCAACCAAACTATCGGTAAATTTGTCAAAGTCTTCAGGATTTACATAAACATGCGTTGTATCGTATTGGGGGGCTACACCGGGCGCCTCACTTTTTATACTTGTTGTTGTTTTGGCAAAAACTTGAGGAACTAGGGCAACATTTGTGCCCACTAACATGGTGCTTAAAAGCAATGCTGATAATGATTTACGCATAAAATGCTCCTGTTTAAATGAGATGCTTAAACTTATTGTGATTTTGAAGATTGATTAGAAAGAATGGTGACCATCACCAACGCAGCGATGAGCCCAAGATGTTCGAAGAAACTATTAAACGTACTAAAAAATGCTGGGCCTGTATGATTCCAAAAGTCGTTTGCAACCAGCATTGCGACTGCGGTTAGACAGCCTAAAGCCCCTGCTCCTAACCAGACAAAACGATTAAAAATAACAAGCAGTGAACCAACAATTTCAATAAAAATCGCTGTAGCTGCCCAGAGCCAAGCAGGCTGTAACCCAAAACTCGCCTGCTCTTCAATAGCCGCATGAAATCCGATGAATTTATTAATTCCCCCCACTAAATACGCTGAAACGAGTGCAAGTCGAAGTAGCGGAAGCAATCCATGAATTGATAAGATCTTTTTTACCCATACTGGGTTATTATTAATCAAGTCACTCATCTATTTACCTTTTTGAAATCTCATAGTTTTAATATTTAAAAAATATAAGTTTCATGTATTAATAAAAGTTTATAAAATATGCAATATTCATGATCTAATTTATAAAATTATCTTTATAAAAATAAGATAATTTAAATAGTTTTAAATATTTTATTAACCTTTAAAAAACCAAATAACTCACGGTATATAAAATCAAAAAACCGTGTAAACTACTAGATATTTATTTAAATACAAACTGTATTCTAAAAAGATACAATGATTGATATACAGATATTCCTCATATAATTTAGCGGCAAGATCATTTAGCCTTTAAAATTTAATGGATAAAATAGACTGTATTAATACTTTTATAAGTGTGGTAGAGAATGGAAATTTTAGTCATGCTTCTAGAAATCTAGGCATTACGAGAGATCAAGTTTCAAAAAGAATTTTTTATTTAGAAAGTCTATTTAATACATCATTATTTATACGCAACACCCGAAAGATGGACTTAACTCGCTCTGGAGAAAAGTTCTATGAGCGATGCAAAGTGATTGTGAAAGAGTTAGATTTAGCAGCTCATGACTTTGTATACGACCAGAAGTACCCAGAAGGCTTACTCAAAATTAGTGCTCCACATGCCTTTATCCAAACGTGCTTTTCAGATGTCATTTCTAATTTTCTAATCAAATATCCTCATATTGAAATTGATCTTATGTTTTCAGACCACTCCTCTCATATCAATCAGCATAAGTTTGATGTGATTTTAAAAGTTGAGGAAAATATTGAAGAGCAAAATACTTTTATTTTAAACACGTATAAAAGAAGCTTTTATGCAACAGACGCATATTTAAATAAATATGGAAAACCGAAAAATATAGAAGAGCTTAGAGAGCATAGCATTTTACTATATTCTAAAGATGACTTAAAAAATAATATTATTAACTCAATACCAAAATTGACATGTAATAATATAGAAATTCTTTTAGAACTTTGTAAGAGAAATCAAGGTATTTTATTTGCACCTGACTTTTTAGCAAAAAAATATGAAGATGAGGGAGTTATTATTAATTATTCAAAAACCCTTTTAAACTCTGATCTTTATTTTTATGCAACCACACCTTATGGATCGAGAGTTCCAAAAAAGGTTGAGCTTTTTCTAAATTCTTTAAAACAGCATTTTTCAAATTATCATTAAGTTAATAAAACTTTAGCCGCGAAATTACTCTTTTTCTTTATCTACATTTCTCAAAAAATCTATTTATCTCTGCCCTAAAAAGCCTTAAATTACTTTAATTTAGGGCTTTTTCAGTCATACAAAGCTATCAAGTTTATTTGTTATAAGTTAGAGCTCGCAGAAAATATTCAAGCATCTGCTCTTTGTCGTCTGCTCCATCCGAACCTAAAAGTTGAATAATTCCACCTTCAATCATATATAAAAAGAGTTTGGCATCGGTAAATGAAACATCGGTTTTAACTAATCTAAGCTGGCTATAAATTTCATTGGTGAGCCATGTTCTGTACCTCACGGCGGTTAGATAAGCGTTTGGGTAGCTATTTTTAGTTTCGAAAATGGCTTTAAATAATAGGTAATATGGCCCTTCTATATCACTATGTAGATAATATAGTTTTTTAAGTTTATCTAACGCGCTTGTGGCATGGTCATATTCGACCATTTTAATGACTTGGTCTTGGAGCCGTTCTTTTTGTACAACTAAACAAATGTCAATAAACCGCTCTTTAGAGTGAAAGTAGTTATAAAACGTCATTCTTGTTATTTCAGTTTCTCTCACGATTTTGTCGACACCGACTGTGTGAAACCCACCATGATGAAATACCTGAATCCCGTTATTTATAACTTTTACAGCACGTGCTGGGAGAGTTAAATTTTGCATAGTTTTACCGTTATAAATTAAATTTTTTTTGTATATAAATGAGATATAAAAGCCTTTCACTTTTTTAAAGCTGTAAAAAAGGCATAGCAAAGCCATAAAGACTGTGCTTGGCACATCTCAAGTTTTATTGTTGATGCAAGTTTTTTGAGCCGTAATGACTGAAAGCCTAAAAACCCTAAAGGTGATCAAGCTGCTTTAAATTTTTAAGTGGTGTCGTTATAGCTTTTGGCAACGGCGGCCAAGAAATAATGGATGTGCAAAGCCAACTCCTTTTTATGGGGAGTTCTGCCAGACATTTATAGAATTATGGTGGCAGAACGGAAGAAGGTTGACAGACTAGTATTATCTCAAACTAGCACACCCGAGGGTGTCCCTCTCCCGTCCTACCGCTACGGGAAAGAGACGAGTGGCACACCACACACAAAACTATTCCTCAGAAGGAAAAGCTCTGATGCGGGAGATAATATTCAGCCTGTCAAAGCCGGCTGGCAATGTGGCCAGCAGGCAAAGAATAGTGCCCAACCCTGTTGCAGTCAAGCACACAAAATGACATTTGTTTTAAATTAGATCATTAAAAAGTAAGAATAAATAATGCGTGAGTTATTGTTAAATGAGGGTTTATAAAGGGGGGATTATGAAAAGGTTGAAATGTGATTTTGTCTTTCAGCATCTGATCTTTTTGGTGTTTTATATATAGTTCTTAGGTAATATAGGTTTAAATATTTATAAATTTCATCAACTACTATGCCTAAGTTTTAAATATTAAATATCAAAAACAAATTTATATTTAATTTATTAAAGGGGGAAAAATGGCTTTAATATCATGCCCAGAATGTAAGAAAGAAATTAGTGATCAAGCTAAAAGTTGTCCTCACTGCGGTTTTCCTATAGAAAATCTTAGAAACCCATTTCTTAAAACAAATGCAGCAAGATCAACGCCTCCGCCTTTGCCTGATATGTTAAGTAATAAGAGCAACCTTTCCAGTAGCTCGCAAGAAATATCTTCGTCTCAAAACTCAAAGGTACGTACTAAACTTTTTAATCTTTTACTATGGGTTATCATCTTAGGTATTCCAATAATGCTCTTCGCTAATATTGGTTCAGAGACAAAATCAAATAATAAAATCGGAGATAAAAGCAATATATCTTCAGCAAAACCTATTAGTGAATATGCATATAATGACTATACAAAAGATCAATTCCCTAAACTTTATGCTGAATGGGGAAGTAAATGGGTTAAGAAAATTACTAACGTAGAAAAAGCAGCAGTACAGAAAGTCGCTAATAGCGAAAATACTTGTGATTCAATTGAAGAAGCAGGTATCTCTACAACGCGAAGTATACCTAAAAAAGAAATTGTTATTTATGTTAATTGTGCAAATGGTGAACGTTTTTATGTCTCAGAAAAGGAATTGAAAGAAGATAAACAGATACTGTCTCAAGCGCAAAAATCAGTAAATGTAGATGAAGCTATAAGCCGATGTAAGCAACTAATTAGAGTTAATGAAACGCATCCCTTATCAATTAAATATGGAAATATTGATACACTTAAAGCACAAGGTAATGGCAATATTGTTGTATCTGTATTGTATGAATCAAAAAATGATCTAGGTGGAGAACTTCCACATAAGGTGAAATGCTATATTCCACCTGAAGGAAAAGATGAAATCTCAAAAATAGAATAATATAAAAGAAGATGGTCAACTTGAATTAGAGTAACTTTCTGAAATAGTTCTCGAATCATGAAAAAAGGCTTAAATCTTCTAAATTTAAGCCTTTAAAAGCCTCTCATTTCTGCATATATAAAATCAATCAAGGCATCCCTAAATCTCTACTTGGCTTCCCATTTCCACCACTCGGTTAGCTGGTATCTGGAAAAAATCACTAGCAGGACTCGTATTAAGTTGCATAGAAATGAACAGTTTTTCACGCCATGAAACAATACCATCACCTACGTTATGAATTACACGTTCACGTGATACAAAAAAGCTTGTGTCCATAATGTTATACGGTTGATTCAACTTAGTTAAAGCTTGTTCTAATGCTTGAGGTACATTGGGCTGCTCTTTAAATCCATAATAAGCACTGACACGTAAAAAGTGCTTATCTAATACTTCGACATCAATACGTTCTGATTCATCTACATATGGAATGTCGCGAGTATTTATAGTGATCAAAATATTACGTTCATGAAGTATTTTGTTATGTTTTAAATTATGTAATAAAGCATGTGGAACAACTTTTGGACTACTTGTCATAAATACAGCCGTTCCACTCACCATATAAGCACTAGACTCCAAGCTCTTAATAAATAAATCTAATGGCATAGTGTCACTTTGCAACTTGTTCAGTAGTAATTCACGTCCACGGCGCCATGTTGTCATAATTATAAAAGTGATTGCCCCCATCATTAATGGGAACCAGCCGCCATCTACAATTTTTAGTGAAGTTGAAGCAATAAAGAGGAGATCTGGTATTAGCAAAGGTATCGCAATTAACAACATGACCCACGAAGGCCATTTCCATAAGTGATACATGATGAAAGCAACTAGAATAGTGTCACAGAACATAGTCAAAGTTACTGCAATACCATAAGCCGAAGCTAGATTAGCGCTAGATTGAAACATAAGCACTAAACTAATAATCATACCAAGCAACATCCAGTTCAATGCGGGTATATAAATCTGACCAATTTCAGATTCAGAGGTATGGTCAATCGCAAAACGTGGTAAATAACCTAATTGGATAGCTTGACGTGCCATAGAAAACACACCTGAAATAACTGCCTGAGAGGCAATTACTGTCGCAGCAGTTGCTAAAGCAATCATAGGATATAAGGCTATTTTAGGCACCATCATAAAAAAAGTATTCTCGATGGCCTGCGGGTTTTGCAGAATTAATGCTCCTTGTCCTGCATAGTTTAATACCAAGCATGGTAGCGCAACCAAAAACCAAGCCAATTGAATTGGCTTACGACCAAAATGGCCCATATCCGCATATAGCGCCTCTCCACCTGTAATCGTCAATACAACTGCTCCCATAACTACAAATGCAGTCACGGGGTTATTTTCAATGAAAGGAAAAGCCCAATACGGATTAAGCATATTCAAGATAAAAGGGTTCTTGATAATGTGAGATAGGCCAATAAAACCTATTGAGAAAAACCACAGTAGCATGATAGGTCCAAAAAAACGGCCTACGGATCCAGTTCCCTTTTTCTGAATCATAAATAATCCAATTAGAATCACAATCGTAATTGGTATTACATACGGTGTAAAAATAGGGGTTGCTACAGACAATCCCTCTACTGCTGACAATACTGAAATAGCGGGGGTAATAATGCCATCACCAAAAAACAATGAAGCACCAAATAAACCAATTGTAATTAACCCAAAGCGCACTTTAGGCCCAATTTGCTTATTGTGCATGTTAAGAGCTAATAATGCTAAAATGCCCCCCTCTCCATGATTGTCAGCACGCATAATTAACATACTAAATTTCAAAGACACCACGATCATCAGTGCCCAAAAAATCAATGATAAAATGCCTAGAACATTCGCTTCATTTATAGGAACATTATGTGATGTATGAAAACATTGGGTAAAAGCATACAGTGGGCTAGTACCAATATCACCAAAAACTACCCCTAAAGCACCCAATGTCATTGCTGACATTTTTTGACGTCCAATCTCATGTGAACTCATCCATATCTCCTTGATATGAAATTATTATTCTTATTTAAAAAGCACTAACACCTATAGCCCACTATCATTGATCAAAATATAAAAATCAAGAGCATTAATAATCAATAAGATATTACTTCCTATAATAAGGAGGACTATAAACACAAAAATTAGTCTACTCTCATAGTATTTGAATTCTGAACTTGATTGATTTTCGTACTTATACACATTAGGGCGTGAATTAATACCCCGAAAAGAAAAAACCGCCATTTAAGGCGGTTTTTTAAATTGCTGATTTAACAGCGAATCTTGGTAGGTATATCCAGACTCGAACTGGAGACCTCTACGATGTCAACGTAGCGCTCTAACCAACTGAGCTATACACCTAGAATGGAAAGCATAATATTCATTTTTCAAAAGCAAAACAAGAGATTTGCCATTGAAAAAAATACAAATGAGCAGACTTTGAGCAAACTCTTTTTCATTTTCCAAAAAGTAAAACGGTACATGGTTCAACCACATACCGTTTTGTTTAGCTGAATTTAACTCTCAATTTAACAAGGGCATTTCTTTAAAGTACCGCCTGCCGATGGATAACGCACATCAACACAATGCCGATAGAAAGTCTTCGCATCCATAGGTGTTAAATCTGGATGATGAGCTTTCATGTGCTCCAAATACGTTTGATAGTCCGGCACACCGACCATAAGTCGGAAGCTTTGCTGCAAACGCTGCCACAAGGTTGCTATACGCGACCAGTTCTTTGGAGAAAGTAATAGCTCTTTTTGCGAGAGCACTGTCATTTTGATGATTTTCGCAATAATGACAGTTCCATTTTTTGCAAATTTAAAATTCATCTTTATTCTCCTCGAGTGGTAACCACTTCAGGATCGGCATATACCGCAGGTGCTTCATTTACAGTCGGAGTACGACTCGCTAAAGCACGGCGAACAATACCAATTGAGGCAATAATCATGACAATCGAAACAATCATAAAGAAGCCACAAAGTGCAGCATTAATCTGATTCGACATCACAATGTTTTGCATCTCAGCAATAGTTTTGGCTGGTTTAATAATTTCACCGCGAGCAATCGCATCAGAGAACTTATGCGCTTGCGCCAAGAAACCAATTTTTGGGTTTTCGTGGAAAATCTTTTGCCAACCGGCAGTCATACAGGTCACGAACAAGAAAATAGTTGGGATAATCGTTACCCATACATATTTTTCTTTTTTCATTTTAAATAGAATGACTGTACCTAAAATGAGTGCCATAGAAGCCAGCATTTGGTTACCAACACCAAACAGAGGCCATAATGAATTAACGCCACCTAGTGGGTCAATCACACCTTGATAGACGAAGAAGCCCCATCCACCAACTGCAACGGCTGTACCAACCAAATTACCAAAGAAAGAACCTGATGCTTTAACCGCAGGAATAACAATACCTACCGTGTCTTGCACCATGAAACGACAAGCACGAGTACCCGCATCAACAGCAGTTAAAATAAATAATGCTTCAAATAGAATGGCAAAGTGATACCAAAATGCCATCATTTGGCGGCTATTAAAAATTTCAGAAATGATATGAGCCATACCAATAGCAAAGGTAGGCGCACCACCTGTACGTGAAAGAATAGAGCTTTCACCTACTTCTTGAGCCAACACTGTCAACATTTCTGGAGTAACGACAAAACCTAAGTTACGTACAGCTTCTGCCGCAGACTCTACAGTTGTGCCGAGTACTGCCGCAGGCGCATTAATCGCAAAATATACACCTGGGTCTAAAACTGTCGCACAGATCATGGCCATGATCCCGACAAAAGACTCCATAAGCATACCGCCGTAGCCAATCACACGAATATCAGCTTCGTTATCGACGAGTTTTGGTGTCGTACCACTAGATACAAGTGCATGGAAACCAGAAATGGCACCGCAGGCAATGGTAATAAATAGGAATGGGAATAAACTACCTGAGAAAACTGGACCTGTACCATCAATGAAGTGAGTTACAGCAGGCATTTTCAATTCAGGTAATGCAATGATAATACCCACCGCCAAACCAAGAATTACCCCGATTTTAAGGAAGGTAGATAAATAATCACGTGGTGCTAATAACAACCAAACTGGCAATACCGATGCGATAAAACCATAAATGATGAGACACCAAGTCAGTTGTGTACCCGTTAAAGTGAAGAACTCACCCCAGTACGGGTCTGCTGCAACATGTCCACCATAGACAATTGCCAGCATCATTAAAACAAAACCAATAATTGAAACTTCTGCAATACGTCCTGGACGGATAAAGCGCATATAAACGCCCATGAACAATGCAATTGGAATGGTTGCTGCAATACTAAATACACCCCACGGGCTGTGTGCAAGTGCTTTCACAACTACCAACGCCAGTACTGCAAGGATAATAATCATTACCCCGAGTGCACCGAGCATTACCACAACACCCGCAAAAGAGCCAAGCTCCTGCTTTGCCATTTCACCAAGTGAACGACCATCACGGCGTGTCGATATAAATAAAACTAAAAAGTCTTGTACCGCACCTGCCAGAACCACACCAACCAGTAGCCAAATGGTTCCCGGTAAAAAGCCCATTTGTGCTGCCAAAATTGGTCCAACTAGCGGCCCTGCTCCAGCAATTGCAGCAAAGTGGTGACCAAAAAGCACATATTTATTGGTGGGTACATAATCCAGACCATCGGCTAAACGATGTGCTGGGGTTAAACGTCTTGGGTTTAATTCAAATACTTTAGTTGCAATAAATAGACTATAAAATCGGTATGCGATGCTATATACACATGCTGCAGCTAGTACAAGCCAAACCGCGTTAACATGTTCACCACGACTAAGTGCCAGCATCCCAAAAGAAATTGCACCTATAATTGCCACTAGGCTCCAGACCAGCTTGGAGGGAAGCGTAGATTTCGCTTGCATTGTGTCCATTCTTAACCTCTCAATAAATAACTACAGCATTTTTATATTGTTATGTACTGTTTCTCTTAATCCCTGTGACTCTACTCCTCCTTTTTCTTTTTTCCTCTTATACTTTCGCATAAAAAAAGGGATGATTTACATCATCCCTTCGATAATAGTGTATTTTTTAACTATTATGCACGCTCTAAATAATCGCCAGTACGAGTATCTACACGAACGCTTTCTTCTTGCTGAACAAATAACGGAACACGAACAACCGCACCTGTTTCAAGCTTAGCTGGTTTACCGCCACCGCCAGATGTATCACCACGTACGCCCGGATCAGTTTCAACGATTTTTAATACAACGAAGTTCGGTGGGCTTACTGTTAAAGGTACGCCGTTGAACAACATAATTGTACATTTTTCATTTGAATCGTCTTTTAACCATTTTGCAGCATCGCCCATTGCAACTTTGTCTGCAGCGATTTGTTCAAAAGATACAGGATCCATGAAGTTCCACATTTCACCATCGTTGTATAGGTATTCCATTTCAACTTCAACGATGTCAGCTGCTTCTAAAGAGTCACCTGATTTGAAAGTTTTTTCTAATACTTTACCGGTTTTAAGGTTACGTAATTTTACACGGTTGAACGCTTGACCTTTACCTGGTTTTACATATTCGTTTTCCATGATAGAACATGGGTTACCATCAAGCATAACCTTAAGGCCAGCTTTGAAATCATTTGTAGAATAATAGGCCATGAAAGGCACACTCCAAACTTAACAAGTCAACTATGCGATATAATGCGTTGTTGCATTATCTTAATCGTGTCAAATGATAAACTATTTATACCAAGAGCAAAACTGGCAATCACAACTCAGTGACCTTATTACTGATCCTTCTGAACTGCTAAGCCTACTCGAGTTATCCTCAGATCAGCTATTATCGGGTGCGATTCTAGCTTCTGAAAAGTTTAAATTACGTGTGCCTCGTGCGTTCGTCGGAAAAATGAACGCTAAAAACCCACTTGACCCGCTTTTGCTACAGGTATTGCCTCATCATTTAGAACTTGAAGAACATCCTGAGTTTGTAACCGACCCTTTAGGTGAAGAAGCAGCAAATCAATTACCGGGTGTATTACACAAATATAAGTCGCGTTTTTTACTGACTTTGACAGGTGCTTGCGCAGTTCATTGTCGTTACTGTTTCCGTCGTCACTTTCCCTATCAGGAAAATCTGCCAAAAAATGACGATTGGCTAAACATTAAAAACTATATTGAAGCGAATCCCGACATTAATGAAGTGATTTTAAGTGGCGGTGACCCACTTACTTTGTCTAATCGAAAATTAGCACTTTGGTTGGAACGTTTATCATCTCTCAAACAAGTGAAGATTCTGAGAATTCATTCACGCGTTCCAATTGTTATTCCAAACCGTATCGACGAACAGCTTATTTCTTTATTAAAAAACAGTAGGCTGCGTATTATTCTGGTGGTACACTCGAACCATGCTTCTGAACTCGATGACTTTACTTGTTCAAAATTGTTGCAGTTATCTGACGAGCACATTACTGTACTTAATCAGGCGGTGTTGCTTAAAGGTGTTAATGATTCTGCCGAGACACTCGTTGATTTAAGTTATCGTTTATTTGAAGCTCGCGTTATGCCTTATTACTTACATGTTTTAGATAAAGTAAAAGGTGCACAACATTTTGATTTAATACCATCTGAAATAGATGCAATATATCAAGACGTGTTAGCGAGCCTACCGGGGTATTTGGTTCCTAAACTCGTCAGGGAAATTGCGGGCGAAAAGAATAAAACACCGCTTTTTGGGGCTACAACTTTTTGAGTTATATAATAAGTGATGATGAATAATGCACTTTCGGACATTTTTCACAATCAAACCGCACTTACTCGTGAACGGTTAAGCTTTTGTGAAGCCAATATTAAAGACCTTAATGAATGGGTTACTACCCTTTCTATTATGCAATTGGGTGATACCTCAAAGGCTTTATTTACAGCACTTTTGGAATTGAATGAATTAAATTGCAGTGAAACGCTTCGCTTCGATTTAATTCAAACACTTCACCCAACCATTAATAATGTTTTGGCGAGTCTAGAAAAAAACTTTTTTAACCAAGGTGTGATTAGTACAGACCGTAACGAGCACATTATTGAACTGGCAATGCTTCTACGTTGCTATTTTGCGAGTATTTATTTAAATATCGCAAGGACAAGCCACGGACAGCTACAAAGACAGAAGTTTTCTCTATTTTCATTTAAACAAAAGAAAAATTTGCAAACTGCGCGTATTTTGGCGACTTTCCATGCATTGCAGCAACTCACCAACCTTTTATATCAGCAGCACATGCTCTATAGCGAACCTGTCAAAGGCCAATGGTTAATTGCTCATGAACTTTATGAAACCGCAGTCCAATATAAATATCATTTAACCAATATTAATCATATTCAAGGCGTACAGCATCCTTTAGCCAATATTACGCAGGCATACGCTCAGCTTATTTTATTAGATATTTTTAATACCAATCAGATTCGTCAATCGGAAATTCAAGCGCTATTCCAGTGTAGTTTTGACTGGGCACGTATGATTCAAATTTTACCTAAAGATAGTGCTTTAACTAAGTATGTGGTCGATCCGACTAAAGACCACCCACCGGTATATAACAAAAAACAAAGCTCAAATTTCAATCCAAGCATTTTTATTAGCACTCAAGCGTTGCTTGAGCATGTTACTGCCACCATGCATAAAAATGCTCAGTACATGTCTAAAAATGAAAAGATTTATTTAAGCCCTGCGTTAAAGTTTCACGTTCAAACCATTTTAGGCACGACCGCACAGCGCCGTCATGAACGTTATGAATATAATGCCGCTCTCCAAATTTGCTTCGGATTAACTACCGCACATTTTTATCTATCTAAAGCAAAGAACTTTGAAGAAACGCTCCAACTCAACAATAACTATAATTTACAAAGTGAATCGAAGGTTTTATCAAACCTAGAGAAAAAAGAGCAACAAACCAGCTCTTACCAACGCTTAAGCCGTGAAAGTAAAACCATTTATCAAACCACAGTGCTTGATATCAGTGTTAATGGCTATCGTATTAAATGGTCTGGTGAAGCTCCGAAAAACTTACGAACTGGCGAATATATTTTAGTTAAAGAAACATTACATGGTCAGTGGCGTGGCGGTGTGATTCGCTGGATTAAACAATCAACAGAAAAAAGTTTGGAACTGGGTTTAGAAATTCTTTCACAAGCCATGTTCCCTTGTGCTGTACATATTCAGGCTGAGCGCCATACCCGTAATTATCACCCTGCACTATTACTACAAACTCAAAACTTAGAAGAAATACAAAACACGCTTATTTTACCGGGGTCTCAAATTTTTAGAGAGCAACAAACAATTCATTTACGATTGGGGACAGAAGAAATCAAAGTGTATCTACTCAAAGCACAACTCATTACTCAGAGTTTTATTCAATTTCAATTTGAACTTTTAAATGATCAGCAACAACATTTGCTTGATCAGTTCATGTTGAAAAAGAATAGTAACGCGAATAGTCAAGATTTATGGGAAGCATTAAAGTGAGAAACTCTTTACTATCTAAAAAGTTAAGACGTACTGAAATACGTTTACTCATTATTGATGATAACCAGTTACGTTATAACCAAATTTTAAATCTTTTATCGGGGAATCAATATCAAGTTAATGCTTTATTACTTGATGATTTAAAAAGTTTTGAAAAGCAGCTCAATACATCATGGGATGTGATTATTTTTGGCCGCGCGTACGATTTGAAAATTGAACAAACTCTCTCCCTCGTTCAAGCGTCAGAACAGCCGCAACTTCCAATTTTACTTTTGCAACCAGATGATTATCAAACACAGCAATACCAAAACTATATTCAAAAAGGTATTTACGATGTAGTTCCATTAGAACCACTGGACTATTTCTACATCACACTTGTTCGAACCTTATCGTATAGCCGCCTTTTACAAACGGAACAACGTTTGTTAGCAGAGCTTGATACCATTCATAGTCATACGCAAACTCTAGTCGACAACAGCCATAAAGCAGTCGCTATTTTTCAAGAAGGCATACATATTAAGGCAAATCCTGAATACCTTAATCTTTTTGGCTTTAAGCAAGAAGAAGATATTATTGGTTTGCCAATCTTGGATGTCTTACAACCGAACGATTTAAATATTTTCAAACAACGATTTAAGAAAATTTCTTTAGGTCAGTTTGATCAAGCTCGTTTTGAAATTCAAAGTCAGCATCAAGCTATTTCTGGTAATAACGCTTTGAAACTGGAATTTATTCCAAGCCAAGAAGAAGACGCTGTACAACTGACCATCGATTATCAAGTTGATTTAAGCATTCCAGCAAACACGTCTCCATCTGAAAAAAGTGTCGGATTAAGTACGGCTTGGCAACAAATCAATCGACATTTATCAACCCATCCTGCGCAAGCAAATGCTGTAGTGTTATTTAAGCTCGCGCAATGCCCAGAACGCCTCTTTCAACAAGGTTGGCAGACGTTGGGACTATATTTCAATCAGCTTCATGGTTTTTTAAAAGATCATGCACAAATGCCAATTTTCAAAGTCGATTTGGGAACTTATGCTGGGATTTTACAAGCTGAAAATAGTTCAGTTTTAAATTCGCAGTTAACAAGTCTACAAACTTTGCAAAAAGAACACTTGTTAAAAGTGAATGAACAAAACTTCTCGGTACAGTTAAAGCTTGGCTATGCTCCGCTTAAACAACCGCTCACTGAGATGTCTTTTAGCTCATTACTCAATGAAGCTGAAAAGCAGAATCTACCTCAAGTTACACCTCAACTTGAAATAGCGCCAATTGAAGAAAAAATCGTTTCACCGACTGTTGAAACTGTTCCTCTAGATTTAACAATTGACCATTTCGAGGTGAGTTCTCAGTCATCTTTGCTACAGCAGTTAAAACAGAAACTCGCTAAAGGTGAGATACATCTGAAGTATCAGCAAGTGTATGACAAACATGATGAAGAAACTCATAACTATGAAGTGACGAGTGGCTTTATTACTGATGAACAATGGCATGATTTAAACGACTTAGCTGACTTAAAAGAAGATACTGAGCTTTCAATTCAAGTAGATCGCTGGATATTGGTTGAAGCATGTAAACAGCTTCACAATTTTATTGCTCAGTATCCTAAAGCAAGACTCATTATTAACCTGAATATTGATATTTTGCTGAAAGATAAATCATTCCCAGAGCTGATTTCAAAGCTGCTAACCATTATTGGTAGCAAACTTGAAAGTCCGTTAATTTTACAGTTTTCAGAACAAGCACTTCAGCACTATCTTCCAACCGTTCAGCCGCTGATTGGTCGTTTACGCCAACACGGTGCAGAAGTTTCAATTCGAGATTTTGCTTCTTCAATGCATAGTGATTCAATTTTACAGCAGCTTGATATTCAGCTTGTAAAATTACAGTCTAGCAAAACGGATTTGTTAAGTTCAGATCAAGGTCTGAACAGCTTGCAAGAAAAGGTATTGAACTATCTGACTGTAAAACCAATTGGAATTTTATTGGCTAACTTAAATGATATGAACCTATTTGCAAATGCATGGAATGTGGAAGCACGTTTCTTACAAGGTGATTATTTCCAGAAAAAACTTGATCGCTTAACCGATGTACAAGACCAGTAATGGTCTTGTTATTTAAAAAATAAAAAACGGGCATAAGCCCGTTTTTTATTTCGTTCTGAAGTATTAACGCTTGATAGAGCGAGACATACCAGAGAAACGTTGTTTGAATTTGTCGATACGACCACCAGTATCTACATTCTTTTGTTTACCAGTGTAGAATGGGTGGCAAGCTGAACATACGTCAAGGTAAATAGTTTCTTTACCTAAAGCAGAACGAGTTTCGATTACGTTACCGCATGAGCAAGTTGCAACTAATTTTTCATATTTTGGGTGAATATCGGCGCGCATCGTCGATTACTCCTAATTGAAGAAAGGCTTAAGCTGTCATCGCAATTGATCACTCTCAATTAAATTGAGGAAAGCTTTTTCAAGCAGATCAACACCACAACAGACCATTCTTTTGGCCCACCGAAACCTCTAGGGTTAGAGCTAAGCACAACAAGTGGACATTATTATACGCCATATAAATCTTTTTTGCGAATTAATCTTGGGATTTAGCCCAGTAATTTGCGATTACTCCACACACCATTAGCTGTATTTGGTGAAATATCATAATTGGCAAAACAATCATTCCTAACGGCTGACCAATAAATAAGATTTGTGCCATAGGTACACCGCTTGCCAAGGTCTTTTTTGAACCACAAAAGAAAACAGTAATCTGATCGGCACGGCTAAAACCAAAAGCACGCGGCAAATAGAGCGCAAGCAACATAATAATGGTAAGTAACACAGAACAAGCGAGCGCCAAAAGCAGTAAAGTTTTCCAGTTTACCTGATGCCAAAGCCCGGCCACTACTGCCCCGCTAAACGCGCCGTAAACCACCATCAAAATTGAGCCTTGATCAAATGCTTTTACAATGCTTGGTACTTTTGCCATATATGGAAAAACATAGGGACGAAGCAATTGGCCTAAAACAAATGGCACTAATAGCAACAGCGTAATTTCAATAATAGACGACGTAGGATCAAACCCGTGCTGACTTTGCCCTAAAATAAAAAAGCTGACTAAAACTGGCGTGATAAACATACCCACCAAGTTTGAGAAAGATGCACTACATACCGCCCCTGCCACATTTCCTTTTGCAACTGAAGTAAATGCAATAGAAGACTGAACAGTAGATGGCAAGAAGCACATAAATAGAAAGCCCCAATAGAGCTGCTGTCCTAATAAGGGTAAAAGAATAGGTTTAGCCAATAACCCCAGAGCAGGAAAAATAAAGAACGTAATTGCAAATACCAGTAAATGCATTTTCCAATGCAAAATACCTTCAATTACAGCCTCACGAGACAATTTAGCACCGTGCAGAAAAAATAAAATTGCAATCGCGACTGTAGTTAATGTATTGAAATACTGCGCAGCTTGACCACTGACTGGAAAAAACGTTGCTAGTAGTACCATGCCAACCAACAAAACTGTAAATCGATCAAGTGCCAAGAACTTCAGCATATTCACATCCTATGATTATTTTAGACAAATAAAAGCCCAGTTGATAAATTGACCATTTGGTCAGGTCTTCATCATACTGGGCTGTAAAAATAAAGCTAGACTTTTAAGAGCTAAATCTTAAAGCACTTAAGTCATTTACTTAATTATTTCTGGCATCTGCATCTTGCTGAATGAGCTCGATTTTGTAGCCATCTGGATCTTCAACAAAGGCAATAACCGTAACACCACCCTTCATTGGGCCAGCTTCACGCACAACTTTACCGCCACGTGCTTTAATTTCTTCACATGCTTTGTAAGCGTCTTCGACACCAATTGCAATGTGACCATAAGCATTACCTAAATCATAACTTGATGTATCCCAGTTATGAGTAAGTTCAAGCACGGTATTATTTTCTTCATCGCCATAACCAACAAATGCCAGTGTAAAACGACCTTCTTCATAATCACGCTTACGAAGTAACTTCATTCCTAATACTTCGGTATAGAACTTTAAAGATTGTTCTAAATTGCCTACTCGCAACATTGTATGAAGCATTCGCATGTTTATTCACCTGCCTTTTCTGATTCATGTGTTTGATGATCTTTGAGTAGTTTTCCAACCCAAACCACTAAAATTAAGATTGGAATCCCGATCAGTGTGGTCATCAAAAAGAAGTTTGGGTACCCAATATTACTCACTATGGTACCCGAATATCCACCTAAAAGTTTTGGTGTAAGGGTCATGAGTGAACTAAAGATCGCATATTGAACAGCAGTAAATGACACACTGGTTAAACTCGAAAGGAATGCAATGAATGCTGCACCTGCAAGGCCCGAAGCCATATTGTCTACAACAATTGCGAAGTAGAGCCATAGCGAACTGTAAGGCTTGATGACTTTACCGCTAATCTCAACTTCTTTACCTGACTGAGTGTCAATGTATGGTAGAGGCTCGATGTTTACATCTAATTCAGCTTTTGGTGCAGAATTTGAAGCGACTTCATATTGATGCGAAACTGATAATAATTTTTGGTTTCCTTCAACCACCGCAGCAGTTAATTGCTTGGTTGGTGATGACAATAATTTTTGCATATCAATTGCCGCGTTAAACACGCCTTTTTGATCTGTCATTTTTGCATCAAAGTTTTGCCCATTCAAACTCACTACAATCTTTTGGTTAGGTGACAAAGCCTTGCCAAAGTACTGACCACGAACAACAACACTTCCCTCAGAAGATTTAGCAGTAATTTGGTCACTTCCCATTAAAGGTAAAATCTGTATAGGTGAATCTTCAGCATGCGTTGTTACTAATGGTTGAACTCGGACTATGCTCTCTGCTTGTTGACCTTGCAAAGCATAGCCTGCTTTAACATCAATTTGTTTTGTGCCATCAAAAGTAGAACTTGGGACTTTAACCTTCCAATACCCTACTTCATCTGGCTGAGCTTTATAATGTTTGTCTCCCACTTGAATATCAACCATATCAAGCGGTTTGCCAGATTTTACTAAACCAATGAAAATGAGGTTAGTAGAGCTTGCCAATACAGCACCAACAAACATCAGTTTCATGATGTTCATACGCTGCGCTAGTAGGCCACCTAGGAAGCCACCAACCAAGCTAAAGATAACGCCATAAACTTTTACTGCTTCGGCAATTTGCTCTTTGCTAAAGTTCAGATCTTGATAAAAGACGTTTGAAATTACACCCGCAATAATGTCTGAAATACGGAAGAAACCGATCAAGAATAAAAGCACTAACGCAAGTTTGACACCATAACGTTTAAAGAAATCAAGAATTGGAGCAATCCAAGTTTCTTTTGCCATTTGCTGGTTTACAACACCCATTTTAACCAGTATGTAACCGACTAAAATGGCAGTACCTGTTGCGGTTAAAAATCTTAAAGCTTCTAAGCCAAATAAACTTGCACTATCTTGAATATTGCCAGCTTTTGAAATTGCCTCAGTAATTTGACCTGAATAAATATAAGTTAAAACAAACGAAATGACCGCTATAAAGAAGACTAAAACTAAACAGTAATAATCAGTAGTCTTATAGTTTTTATATACTCGACTAACTTGAGGTTCACGAACAAGTAAGGTTGTAATAATACCGACCGACATGACTGCTGCCATGGTTAAGTAGGTGGTTTTCCAAGCCTCGTAAATATAGTTACCTTTCGCTGTTCCTAAATGTGCAGCTAAAAACAATGCACCAGCACCAGCCACAATCATACCTATACGGTAACCCGCATTATAAGTAGATGCTAACACCGTCTGCATTTCAGTTTCAGCTAACTCAATACGATAGGCATCAATGACGATATCTTGCGTTGCCGCCGAGAAGCCAAGTAAAACTGCACCTGCTGCCATTTGAACGAGATAACTATGACCTAAAGCTGGATCAGCAAATGCCATCGTACAAATCGCAAGCACAATCAAACACTGTGCAATTAACAGCCAAGCACGTCTTCGACCTAAAGCCTTGGTCAAGAACGGTACTGGCAACTCATCAATGAGAGGTGCCCAAACAAACTTAAAGGAATATCCCAAAGCTGCCCAACTAAAAAAAGTGACTGCACTTTTATCGATACCCGCTTCGCCTAGCCATAATGAAAGGCTAGAGAAAATCAATAAAATAGGTATTCCGGCAGAAAAACCCAGAAATAGCATAATTAATGCACGACGGTCTAAAAATGCTTTAAACGCCGAGACCCAACCAGAGGTTTGTGTGGTCATTCGTTTTTTATTTTCCATAAATTATAAATGTGCCTATTCAATCGCTTCTTACCATTCCTTTCAAGATTCTTTATGCAATCAAGTTTGGTTTTGATGATAAAAACGGCAAGTTTGCTTGATATTTTATGCTAAACCTGTATACCTTTAACCCTCAACCTTCGTTTTCTTTTGCTGGATACCAACAGTGACACAAAAACTTGATCAAGTGACAACTTCAACTTTATCACTCGCTAAAACAAACACCACAAACGTCACAATAAATGCATTTCCTTCAGCTCTTGAGCAACCTGATATAAAAATGACTTTAGATAAAACAGCCTTAAAACCGGAACAACTTACCCATATTCCAGATTTTGAAAATATTCCAGCTTCAACAAAACGTATCAAACCACTCAATAATTTTTTAGGTCAAGACCGCGCTAAAGCGTCGGTAGAAGCGGGTATTTCTTTACCCTACTCAGGTTATAACATTTTTGCAGTAGGAACGGCAGGCTTAGGCAAACGCACCATGATTAAGCGTTTACTACAGCAACATGCCAAAACAATGCCAACTCCTGACGACTGGGTATATGTCTATAATTTTAAACACGCGCGTCAACCAATTGCCTTACGCTTCCCTGCTGGTCAAGGCACCAAGTTTCAACAAGCTCTTCATCAAGCTTGGCAAATTATTTTAAAACAGCTTGAACGCCGTTTTAGTGCCGAAACTTATCATAACCGTATTGAACGGATCCGTGAGGAAACCGGAGATGAACAACAACAAGCGCTGGTTGAGTTAACCAAAGAAGGCGAAGAGCTCGACTTAAAATTGATTTCTCGAAATGAGAAACATGGTTTTGTACCTGTACAAGTAAAAGACGATCAGGTGCAAGAGCTCACTCAAACAGAAATTGATGCTCTAAATACGAAACAACGCGCTGAAATCGCGGCTAATGTTCGCTACATGGATAAAAAACTTGAGCGTCTTGGTTTGCATTTAGGCGATTTAGAAGATGATGCGCGCGACAAAGTTTCTGTATTAAATCGAGATATTGCGACTCAAGTGGTTATGCCACGAATAGATTTAATTTTAAATAAATATGGCCAAGTGAAAGGCCTTGAAGATTATTTAAAGCAATATGCTCAAGATGTAATTGAGAATGTTGAACTCATTTTAGAGCAAGAAGAAGACGACTTTGCTCCTGCTATGTTCAATCGCGTACCAGCACGTTATCAAGCAAATGTGATTGTCTCAAATAAACCAAACAGCGGTGCTCCGGTTATTTTTGAAGATTTCCCAACGCACTACAACTTACTTGGTCACGTTGAGCAACTTACTCATAACGGTACAATTACCACAGATTTTACTCTCATTCGTCCTGGTGCTCTTCATCAAGCGAATGGTGGTTTTCTAATGCTTGAGGCAGAGCAATTACTTGAGCAACCTTATGCATGGCAAGGTTTAAAACGTGCCTTAAAATCAGGACAACTCAAGCTCTCTTCTCTTGAACACATGTTGACGTTAACGGGTTCTATCTCGATTGAGCCTGCTGCGGTACCACTGGATATTAAAGTGGTACTTATGGCAGAGCCTGAAATTTATTATGAAATTTTAGAAGTAGAACCAGAGCTTGGTAGCGTATTTAAAATACGCGCAGATTTTACCGATACATTACAACGTAATGACGAAAATGAACAAGCTTACATGCAGTTAATTGCTGACTATGTTCAAGCCGACAAACTACTTCCATTTGACCGTAGTGCTTTAGCTGCTTTACTTACCGACTCAAGCCGTCAAGCAGAAGATCAAAGCTCGCTATCGTTACATGCTTCAACTTTGGGTGACCTGATTCGTGAAGCACATCACCATGCTTTTAAAGCCAATGAAAAGCTTGTAACTGATCAGCACATTAACCTTGCGCTACAACATAGACAGTATCGATTAGGCTATCTAAGAGAGCTTTACTGGCAGGATTTATCACGCGGAACTCAGCTAATCGAGACTTCTGGTCATCGTTTAGGTCAAATTAATGCTCTCTCTGTTATTCACTATGCAGATGTGGAGTTTGGTTTACCTTCACGTTTGACTGCATCAGTCTATCAAGGTGGCGGCGATATTCTTGATATTGAGCGTAGTGTAGAGCTTGGTGGTTCACTGCATGCTAAAGGCGTCTTACTTATGTCGAGCTTCTTGAAAGCTCACTTTGGTCGTGAACAGATTTTGCATTTCTCTGCTGCGCTTGCATTTGAACAAAGCTATGGCCAAGTAGATGGCGACAGCGCCACGGTTGCCGAACTTTCTGCGTTAATTTCTGCCATAAGCCAAATTCCAATTGATCAATCATGGGCGATTACAGGTTCTATGAACCAGTTAGGTCAAGTTCAACCCATTGGCGGTGTAAATGCAAAAATTGAAGGCTTCTATGATGCTTGTAAATTACAAGGTTTAACGGGTAAACAAGGTGTCATTATTCCACGTCAAAACATGCAGCATTTAATGCTACGCCAAGATGTAATTGATGCGGTACAAAGTGGTCAATTCCATATCCATGCGATTGATACCATTGATCAAGCACTTGAAATTTTAATGGCTCGCCCTGTTGGTACACTGGATAAAAAAGGTAGATATAGCAAACATTCAATTTACGCTGCCGTAATGGAACAGCTTGAATATTGGCAAGCGATTGAAGATGGCGAAGAAATTGAAGAGGAACCAAAGAAGAAAAAGAAAAATAAGAAAAAAATTAAGAAGCACGAGGAGCTCACAGCAAATGATCTTCCACAGGAAACTCAGGAAGAAGTTGCGACTCTCAAGCAAAAATAATACTCATATAAAAAGGGCTTGTAATCACAAGCCCTTTTTATGCATCAATTGAAAGTTAGCGAACGATCTGCATCGCTCGTCCACCAGCCAACTGACTAAAATATTGTTTAAGTGCTTCAACACAGCGTTGAATTTTCATTGGCTGTTGATCGTGTTTGGCAATCTCTGCATACAAAGTAAAAGCCGGCAGTTTCCAATCTGGCAAGATTTCAATTAAAGAACCAGCTTTCAATTCTTTTTGAGCATCTAAATATAAAATTCTAGCAATACCATGTCCTTGCTGACATAAGGCTTTAGCAACTTGCAAATTATTACTTTGCAAACGGCTTACCATCTCAATATGTAATTTTTCACCGGTTTTAGCATGTTGGAAACTAAAACTGCGTGATTCATTCATTGCATTGATAGAAAGCAACTCATGGTTGTTTAAATCATTTGGGTGCAAAATCGGGCTTGATTGATTGAGATAGCTAGGAGAGGCTACCAAAATCTGATCGACAAAAGCCATAGGAACTACAGTACTACTCTCTTCTACTGGTGTAGAACTCATGCGTACTGCAATATCAATTCGCTCTTCAATGAGGTCAATATAACGATGACCTACTTCAAAATGAACAGATAAACCACGATGAGCAGACATCCAGTGAGATAACGCAGGAATAATATGCTGAACTGCTAAATCAGGTGTAGTTGCTATACGCAAATCACCAATCAAATCATCTCGCAACTCATTGATTCTGATTTTGCCTCTTTCTGCGGCTGCCAACATTTCTTGACAACTTGAGAAAAAAGCCTGTCCAGCCTCTGTCAAACTAAGTTTTCGAGTAGAACGGTGTAATAAAATTACATCCATTTCATTTTCAAGAGAACGTATTTGCTGACTTACAGCACTTGTTGTAATGCCTAATTCACGTGCCGCACCACTAAATGAACTTTTTTCAACCACACAAGCAAAAACACCCATCGCACGAAGCTGATCTAACATAGGTTTCCTCAAATCTAATTTTAAATTTATAAAAAATGCTTATTGTTGTAATGAAAGCAACCAATTACATTATACGAGGAAACCTATATTTATTGCATTAGCTAATTAGGTAAAAGATTTGCTGGGTTGATTGGTTTACCATCAAGGCGAATTTGGAACTCAAGCATAACTCTCGACGCACCTGAAGAGCCCATTTCTGCAATCTTTTGACCTGCGGTTACATTGTCTCCACTCTTCACCATCATCTTGCTATTGTGGGCATACGCACTGATATAGCCATCAATATGTTTAATTAAAACTAAATTACCATATTCTTTTAAGCCATCGGCTGCGTATACGACTTGACCATCTGCTGCCGCATAAATTGGATCACCTTGATTACCACCATAACGAATTCCTTTGACATTATTCGCCAAATTAAACCCTTGAATCACTGGTCCGTTATTTGGTTTTATCCAACGCAAGCTTGAACTTGGAATAGCAGTTCCCACTGTTGTATTGGTGGTTGGTGCAACTGTTCGTGGCGGGGTTGTTGTTGGTGCCGTTGTTGTCGTAGTCGGTAATGCTATTGTTTGGCGTTTAATTGGTTCAGGTTGCGCCATGACTTGTGTCGACACGGTTCTTGGTGAAGAAGATTTCTTTAATCGTAATGATTGATTAACATAAATACGATACGGTGGAGCAATGCCATTCATTTCAGCAATACTGACATAATCCAGACCGTAGCGCATTGCAATACCACTTAAAGTATCACCCGAACGAACTGTATAATAGTTAGGAGCCGTCGCATAGCGAGAACTATTATTAATTTGTGGTCTAGAAGCACATCCTGCCATTGCAACAGTAAAACCCACAGCTAAAGACAACATCATAATTTTCATTATTTTGTCTCTTTGAATATGCAATCTGCTTTGTTGCTCAGTTAAATGCATCGATCTCCCTCACTAAATGCTACAAATCATTTCGGCTAAGAGTACCAAAAAAGTAAGAGGAAACATGTTCCTCTTTTTCTTTATTCACAAAGTTATAACATTCGACCTAGATTATTCGCCCAAACTGGCCTGTAAATCCTCTAAAACCGCATAGTTTGTTGCATCCATCTGAATTGGAGTTACACTCACAAAACCATTTGCAACTGCAAAAAAGTCAGATTGAATCTGGCTAGCAATACGCTGTGGGTCAGTAACGGCCTCACCTGCTAGACCAATCCAATAAACCTGTCTTCCTCTTGGGTCGACATGACTGGTGATTGGTTTAGATTGAGCACGGCGGCCTTGATAGGTAATTTGAGTCCCTTTAAGCTGTGGCACATCCGGAATATTAATATTAAAAATATGTCGCGGCGGTAGCGCAGGTAAACCTTTGGCAATAAAGTCATGCACCCATTTGGCTGCTTGCGCATAATCATCTTTATGATTGTATGAACGTACATCCGACCCAGCTAAAGAAACCGCAATTGCAGGTTGTTTCATTAAGCGGCCTTCAAACGCAGCACCGACTGTTCCCGAGTACAGAACATCGTCACCTAGGTTTGCACCACTATTGATTCCACTCACGACCAAGTCAAATTCGAAATCGAATAGACCATTCATAGATAAATAAACGCAATCCGCTGGTGTTCCATTCACAGCCCACACATCTTCGGCAATTTGAATAGGACGTAAAGGACGATCAAGTGTTAACGCACTTGAAAAACCACTTCTCTCACTTTCTGGAGCAACCACGACAACACGGCCTAATGGTTTTAACGCTTCAGCTAAAGCTTGTATACCTGGTGCAAAGACACCGTCATCATTCGCAATTAAAATATTCACTAAAAATCTTTCTCGACAAATAAACCCGAAGGTTTTCTCAATTGAATTATTTGTTGAATTATATATATTTATGCCTCCATAGCATTATAAAATTGTGAAAAAATGAAAACTTTCGCTCCTTTTTTTCAAGTATTGGGGATCAGTATCACACTGTGTACACAGACGGTTTTTGCTGATGAGGGTATCTCGACACAAGAAGCTGATAGCTTAATTAAAGATGACATTGCATCTACTCAAGTTTTACAAGAAATTTGCCCGACTTTTGTTGGTGCAAATAAAAATCTTGAAACCAATACTAAAAAGATTATTGCAATGTATCTTGGCGGTTATTCCAATAAATCAATCACCTTCTCTGCACTGCAAAATGATTCAGAATATAAAACACTGCTAGATGAAGCTCGTCAGGCGGCAAAAGAAATGGATCACCATGAACAACATGAGCTTTGTGAAGAAGTGGTAAATTACAAAGACTAAGCCTATTTCACTCGATATGCTTTTCTTTAAAAGGTTTTCTGTTGATGTAAAGCAGAAAACCTACATAACAATACATTTTTTCCATTTTTTTAGCCCTTAAATTGTTTAAGCTATCGGCATATTTCAAATTTTTGTTTCAGGTTATACATGTTTATGAAAAAAAGCTTAGTTCAATCTCTTTCTGTTGTTTTACTTATGACAATGGCAACAGTGGGTTATGCTGCTGACAAGAAAAAACCAACTGAAAATGAAAATGTTGTTGAAGTTACCCCAAATAAAGGCACCACCCCGGAAGAGTTAGCAGCAATTCAGGTACTTTCTGAAATTTGCCCAAGTTTGATTGGCAAAAAAGATGCAGAATTTGCTCAAGGTTATGAACGTCTTGTAAAAGACTATTTGCCAAATGAAGCAGACCCAGTTGCAGCTTTAGAAAAACGTACAAAAGACAAAAGTTTCAAGAAAGTCTTAAAAGAAGCGCGTAATGATGCAAAAGCTGCTGGTAACGAGCAAAATACGTTAGTTTGTCAAGACGTAAAAGCTTATCAATCGCAAAACTAAATTAGTTAAAAACTCTCTAGTTACAATACTGTTCGAAAAAGCCGACTTCCCCCATAGAAGTCGGCTTTGCTTTGTCCTAAAATGCTAGGTTCTTCTGCTTCATACAAGATATTGGAATTACCTAGAATGACTCGAAAAAGCGCTATTGCTGCACTCCTCCTCTTACCAAGTTTTTCTTATGCAGCAACTGTCTTATCAGCTCCGCCAGAATTAAATAATAAGTCTTATGTATTAATGGATTACGAGACAGGACAAATTCTTGCTTCTAAAAATGAAAATGAAAAGCTTGCTCCTGCTTCTATGACTAAAATGATGACAAGCTACATCATTGAACAAAAACTATTAAAAGGTGAACTTACCGAGAATGAAAAGGTTCGTATGAACGAATCTGCTTGGTGTAAAGGCAGTAGTTCCGAATCATGTATGTACGTTCCATTAAATGGTACAGCAACTGTTTTAGAGATGCTTCGAGGTATTATCATCCAGTCTGGTAATGATGCATCAAAAGCAATGGCTGAGCATATTGCTGGAAATGAAGGTACTTTTGCTCACCTGATGAATCAGGAAGCAAAACGTATTGGCATGACCAATACACAATTTATGAACTCTACGGGTTTACCTGCAGAAGGTCATTATTCAACTGCAAAAGATATGGCAGTTTTAGCTCAACATATTATTAAAGATAGCTCAAGATACTATCCAATTTACTCTGAGAAAGAGTTTACATTTAACGGTATCAAACAAGGTAACCGTAATGCTTTACTTTACACAGACCCAAGTGTTGATGGCCTAAAAACAGGTCATACCGATGAAGCTGGTTACTGCTTAACAACTTCAAGTAAGCGCGGCCCAATGCGTTTAATCTCAGTTATCTTTGGTACCAATAGCGTTAATGAACGTGCAAACCAAACACGTGCATTGTTGTCTTGGGGTTTTGCAAACTTTGAAACTGCAAATGTTCAACCTGCAAATCAAGTTCTTGCGAAAGCTAAAGTATGGTTTGGTAAAGAAAATGAAGTTCAAATTGGTTTAGCAGAGAACTTTAACGTTACTATGCCTAAAGGCAAAGCAGGCGGTATAAAAACTCAATTAGTTGTTCAACCAAATTTAAATGCGCCTCTTCAAAAAGGCCAAGTGGTTGGTAAACTTGTTGCAAGTTTAGATGGTAAGGTCATTGCTGAAAAACCTTTAGTTGCATTAAAACCTGTTGAAGAAGCGGGCTTCTTTGCACGTATGATCGACCATATTAAACAATTCTTTAGCAACTTATTCTAATTTTAGAGTAGTTGGATTAAGCACTCATGCTATTAGCTTGAGTGCTTTTTTATTTTATAATTTGATTAAATTTTATTTTGATACTTCTTATGACAAAAAACATCCGTCCCTATTTAGATCATCATCCCCAAATTGATCCAAGCTGTTACATTGATGATATGTCAGTGGTTGTTGGTGATGTTAAATTGGCCGAAAATGTTTCAGTTTGGCCTTTTGCAGTCATTCGCGGAGATGTAAATAGCATTCAAATTGGTAAAAACAGTAATGTACAAGATCATTGTATGTTACATGTCAGCCATAAAAATGATGCAAAACCCAATGGTTCCCCGCTTATTATTGGTGAAGATGTGACTGTAGGTCATCATGTTACTTTACATGGCTGTACCATTGGTAACCGCGTACTAGTTGGTATCAATACCGTTATTTTAGATGATGTTGTTATTGAAGATGACGTGATGATTGGTGCAGGCAGTTTAGTTCCACCTCGTAAAGTCTTAAAAAGTGGTTATTTATATGTTGGAAGCCCTGTACAGCAAGTACGTCCTCTAACTGAAAAAGAATTGGCATTTTTACCTTATTCAGCAAGACATTATGTAAAAGTGCAAAACAACCATAAAGATACCCAAACAAATTAAAATGTACTGATTTTTTTCAAGCGATAGCGTTTTTACAATCCTCTATCGTTTGTAAGATCACCGTAGCCAAAAACCCCTAAATTTCGTATCATACGACTTTTAAATTCATGGTGCTTTTTTATGGCCGCATGGACTCCTCATGTCACTGTCGCTACAGTCGTAGAAAAAGATGGACGCTATCTTTTTGTTGAAGAACATAGCGAAGGTTTTGTACACACAGTGTTTAATCAACCTGCTGGTCATGTGGAATGTGGTGAAACGCTAATAGAAGCTGCCATTCGTGAAACTCTTGAAGAAACGGGTCATCATGTTGAGATAGATGCTTTACTTGGCATTTATACATATACCCCACCCATGTTTCCGGACCGGACTTACTATCGCTTCTGCTTTTTAGCGCACGTCACTCATGTCGAAAGCGACCCTAAACTTGATACAGGTATTGTTTCTGCTGTCTGGATGACTCTAGATGAGCTTCAAGAATCTGCCCGTGCTCGTAGCCCTTTGGTGATTAAAGCCCTTGAAGATGCTATAAAAGGTCACCATTATCCTTTAGCTCTTATTTATGAGCACCCTTTTTCTCCCTCATTAACTTCACATTTGGATGCCTAGTCCTATGCAACAACGTGTCATCGTCGGTATGTCTGGTGGCGTAGATTCATCTGTTTCTGCGGCGCTTTTACTTCAACAGGGTTATCAAGTTGAAGGTCTTTTCATGAAAAACTGGGAGGAAGATGACGGCACGGAATACTGTACAGCAATGGAAGATTTAGCCGATGCTCAAGCAGTAGCTGACAAAATAGGTATTAAACTCCATACCGCAAACTTTGCTATGGAATATTGGGATCGTGTATTTGAACTTTTCTTAGCTGAATATGCAGCGGGCCGCACCCCAAACCCAGATATCTTATGTAATAAAGAAATTAAGTTCCGTGCATTTTTAGACCATGCCATGACTTTAGGCGCAGATTTTATTGCAACAGGTCATTATGCTCGTCGTGCTGAAACTGCTTATAACTCTAAAGGTGAAGCATATGCACCTTTATTACGTGGTTTAGATAACAACAAAGACCAAACCTATTTCCTGCATGCAGTGCATGGCCGTGAAATTAATAAAACCCTATTCCCCGTTGGTGAAATTGAAAAGCCAGAAGTGCGTAGAATTGCCGAAGAACTGGACTTAGCAACAGCGAAGAAAAAAGATTCAACTGGTATATGCTTTATCGGCGAACGCCGCTTTAATGACTTCCTTAAACAATATTTACCCGCTCAACCAGGTAAAATCGTGTTGGATAACGGTAAAGAAGTTGGTGAACATCACGGTCTGATGTACTATACGCTCGGTCAGCGTGGCGGTATTGGTCTTGGTGGACTAAAAGGTGCAGCAGAAGGTGCATGGTTTGTACTCCATAAAGACCTTGCCAACAATCGTTTAGTTGTAGGCCAAGGACATGAACACCCACTTATGCAAAGTACACAGCTTTGGAGTGAGTCAATTGACTGGGTAGCTGGAGAACAACATATTCCGACTGAAGGATTACGTTGTACTGCCAAAACACGCTATCGCCAACCTGATCAGGCTTGCACAGTGTTTATTGATGAAAATAGTGAACACGGTATTCGTGTTGAGTTTGATGAACCTCAACGCGCAGTCACACCTGGCCAAAGTGTTGTATTTTATTCGGATGAAGTTTGCTTAGGCGGGGGTGTGATTCACCATACAAATGCCCCTACACCAGATTTTATTTAAGGGAATGGATGGCATGGTGGAGTTACCCTTTCAACAATCACAAGCCTTGAATGTTCGCCAAAACCGTGCCCTTGCTTTGGCTGGGGTATTCCAAGCGACCCAGCTTACGCATATGACTGCCATGACTGGGCAACAAAGTATTGGTGAAAGCGGTAACTTCTATTTTGAGTTATTAATAAAGGCGAGTTTAAATATTCGCCCTACAATAAATAATAATAATGTTCAGACTTTAGATTTTTTTAATCAACTGGCTGATATTTCATTAGGTCTTAAGACACTCGAAAATTGTATTACTCAGCCTTTTACCAATGCGCCTAAATCTCGTTTGCCTAAAATGCGTAGTGCAAAACTTCCTATGTCTTATGCGATGTCACTTTTGCAATTAGAAAAAAAGGTCTATAGCAATCCTGAATATGTAGCGATTATTGAAAAAGCACAGCAGAAAATTTTAAAACAGCTTTCTTTTTTCGATAATAACTATTTACACCCAAGTATTTTAGCCAATTTGGCTCAAACCTATGTAGATACCGCTGGGCAAATTAATCCACGTATTCTTGTTCGTGGTAATGCTGAGGCATTTAAAGATACCAACCATACTAACCGTATTCGTGCTTGTCTGTTTACAGGGCTTCAAATGGCTCATTTATGGCGACAACTCGGCGGTAGTTCATGGAACATGATTTTTAGCAAACGTAAATTGCTACAGGATATTCAAGCACTTGCTCGTTTACAGTACCAAGTTATCTAACGCTGTAACGAGATTATTTTTGTTTTATGTTTATTCCAGCATTAAGGAATCGTTATGAACGCTTTAACCGCACTATCACCATTAGATGGACGTTATGCCAGCAAATGTGATGCGCTACGCCCTTTTCTTTCTGAGTTTGGTTTAATTCATGCTCGTGTCACTGTAGAAGTGCGTTGGTTACAAGCGCTTTCTAACCGTCCAGAAATTATTGAAGTTGCTCCTTTCTCAGCTGAAACAAATGCAGCTTTAGATGCAATCGTAAGCAACTTCTCTGAAGAAGATGCGAATCGCATTAAAGAAATTGAGCGTACAACTAACCATGACGTAAAAGCAGTTGAATATTTCTTGAAAGAGAAAATTGCTGGTATTTCTGAATTACAAAATGCTGGTGAGTTTATTCACTTCGCTTGTACATCAGAAGACATCAACAACTTGTCTCATGCGCTTATGCTTAAAAACGGTCGTGAAGTTTTAGTATCAAGCATGAAGCAAATTTTAAATGCAATTTCTGCTTTAGCAACAACTCATGCTGAACAACCTATGTTGTCTCGTACACATGGTCAAACTGCTAGCCCAACAACTTTGGGTAAAGAAATGGCAAACGTTGCATATCGTTTAGCTCGTCAAATCAAACAGTTTGAAAATGTTGAGTTACTAGGCAAAATCAATGGTGCGGTAGGTAACTACAATGCTCACCTTTCTGCTTACCCAGATGTTGACTGGGCTGCTCACGCACAAGCTTTTGTTGAATCTTTGGGTTTAACATTTAACCCATACACAACTCAAATCGAGCCACACGACTACATGGCTGAGTTGTTTGATGCATTACGTCGTTTCAATACGATTTTGATCGACTTTAACCGCGACGTATGGGGTTATATCTCTTTAGGTTACTTCAAGCAAAAACTTAAAGAAGGCGAAGTTGGTTCTTCAACTATGCCACACAAAGTTAACCCAATTGACTTTGAAAACTCTGAAGGTAACTTAGGCATTGCAAATGCAGTGTTGGCTCACTTAGGCGAAAAATTACCAATTTCTCGCTGGCAGCGTGACTTAACTGACTCAACTGTACTTCGTAACATGGGTGTTGGTTTTGCTCAAAGCTTAATTGCTTTTGATGCTTGCTTAAAAGGTGTTGGCAAACTTGAGCTTAATGCAAATCGTTTAAATGAAGATCTTGACCAAGCTCAAGAAGTTCTTGCAGAGCCAATTCAAACAGTTATGCGTCGTTATAACATTGAAAAACCATATGAGAAGTTAAAAGCTTTAACTCGTGGTCAAGCAATGACTCGCGACATGATGGTTGATTTCGTAAATGGTAACGAACTTGCTCAAGTACCAAGCGAAGAGCGTGCTCGTTTAGCTGAGCTTACTCCTGCAACTTATACGGGTAACGCAGCTGAACAAGCAAAACAAATTAATGAATTAATTAGTAAAATCTAATTAAAAAGTTAATCAAAAGCGAAGCCTAGGCTTCGCTTTTTTATTACACTTATACCCATCAAAATAAAGTTTTCCATAAAATGATCGAAAAAAAATTTCAACTTAAACACTATATTGCAATCAGCCTGCTTTTGATTGCCATTATTGTTTCAGGTATCAATCCTCTGGAGTTTGAAGCTTACTTACTTCATCAATCCGGCACTGTTTTAATGCTGATTTTACTTTTTATTATTTTCAAAAAAATTGGTCTCGATTTTTTAAGTTTTTGTTTTTATTTACTGTTTCTTTTAATACACGTAATTGGTGCTCATTATCTATATTCATACGTTCCGTATAACGACTGGATTCAGCACATCTTTCATTTTAATTTAGATGAATACATGGGTTGGTCTCGCAATATGTATGATCGACTTGTGCACTTTTCATATGGTGCTTTGCTCTACTCTCTTATTTATCGCGTTTTTCAAGTTTGGTTGCCGACTGCACGTCCGTTTTCCCTATTTTTACTTGTAGTTCAATTCGTGATGGCATCGAGTGTTTTTTATGAACTGATCGAATGGCTCATTGCTATTGGCTTATCACCTGAACAAGCTGAAAATTATAATGGACAACAAGGTGACATGTGGGATGCTCATAAAGACATGTTACTCGCCACAATTGGATCAATTGTTTATGGAGTTATTACTCTTATAACAACACCGAAAATCAAAAATTAGCCATAAATAAAAAGCGCTCATAGAGCGCTTTTATATTTTACATAGAGTCTTTTAAACAACTGGATAAGTCTGTTCTAAAATATTTTGCAAAGGTGAAGAAGTCGTATTTGGTAAAATTTGATCAAAATTTGTTGTCTGGTCAACTGAAGTATTTACATCAGTTTGTTCAGGTGCTTGTGTAGGCTTTAATGCTGTCGATGCTAAAAGCTTTGCCACTGGATCTGAGTTACTCGCAGAAGAACTTTTCAATAAATCATCTATAGAAACAGTTTTCTGCTGGGTATTGGTCTCAGGTGTTGTATTTTGTGCGACTTTTAAAGTACTCAGTCCAACACTATCTGCCAAAGCTGGTTCATGTGTACCTAACGTATCTACTGAGGCATCAGCTAAACTTGCAGCTTTCGGTGCAACTACATAAAAGATAAATGGAGAGCTTGCTTCACTCGTAAGCCCTGCCGCATCAGTTTGAGTCAAAGTAATGCTATGCTTACCCAAAGCTAAGTCTTTATCAAATGTAAATGTCCATGATTTACCAGTTGATACTGTCACTACTCCAATTGCAATACCATTATCATAAATCGTAAGCGTCGCATTTGCCTCACCTGAACCTGTAAGTTTTGGTCTAGCATCATCCGTTTCTGAGCCAGATCCAATAGTGCCTTTTACATCACCGACATCATCTTCTGCGCTATTTAATATAGGTTTTGTTGGAGGAATAGTATCTTTCGTACCCACAATATCAAAGCTTTCAGACCGGTTTCCAGCGTTATCGATGGCTGAAACAGAACCATGATTGTTATCAGTTAATGCTGGTGAAATGCTAATAGTAAATTTTCCATTTGCATCTGCTGTTCCACTACCAATAACCTTACCTGTCACATCTTTTATTTCAATTTTGGCATTTGCTTCGGCTGTACCAGTTACCGAATTACCATCTGCATTAATTTGAGCAGTTGGTTTATCAGGAGCAATCGAATCAAAACCTGGTTTAATTTCGATAGGCTTGGACGTATTACCAGCTGCATCTTCAACAACTACTGTACCTTTTTGAGACTCTTTTAAAGCAGGCGACAGCGTAATTTGAAACTCACCTTGGACATCCGCCATGCCAGTTCCAATGACTTTGCCATCTGCATCTTTAATTTGAACTTTTGCATTTGCTTCAGTTTTACCATGTATTACCGACCCTTCTTTGTTAACTTCAACAAAAGGTGAAGCTGGTGGTACAGTGTCTTTACCCGCAATAATTTTAACTTCTTCAGATTTATTACCAGCAGCATCTTCGGCAACTACTTTGCCTCCGGCTTCACTAGTTAATGGTGGAGTAATTTTTAAAGAATAAATACCATCTTTATTTGCAAATACAGTTCCTAATACTTTACCAGTGGCATCATAAACTGTGATTTTTGCATTTGCTTCAGCCTTACCAGTTACCAATGATCCATCATCGTTCAATTGAGCCTGTGGAGCATCTGGGGCAATTGTATCTTTTGTTCCTGTTACAACAGTCGCTTTTGAATTATTTCCAGCTCCATCCTGAGCAATAACATTTAATTTATCACCATTCACAAGTGGCTTATCTAATTTAATCGTGTAGTTACCACTTGCATCTGCAACACCTGATGCAACGGTATTGCCTGCGGCATCTTTAAGATAGATTTTTGCATTCGCTTCAGTTTTACCAGTCACTGTCACATTATCATCAGCAAGCGTAGCTGTAGGAGCAGCAGGTGCGATTAAATCAGGCGCACTTGATGAATCCTCCTTATCATCTTTCTTAAAAGCCCAAAGATATAGTCCTTCCGCAGCTAAAACTGCTAGACCTGCTTTAAGTACGCTTCCCATTGAAAAACTTGGATCACTATCAACCGCGATGTTTGCAGAGGCTGGACTAGTACTGCCGTAACCTAAATCTGTAACGTGATTTAAGCCTTTATAGTCGATTACTTTACCTTGGGCATCGAATTGTGCTTCAACAAATTTTCCATGTTCAGTCGGAAAAACAAGGGAATGCTCTGTTGTATTTGTTGCTTCATTAAAGAAATTTTCCAAGACAATTGTCTCACCATTCTTTAAGTGGATGACTAGGCGTCCACCCTGTTTTTCCATCGATGCAATATCTTTTTGACTGATACCAATTTGAATGATCGTAGGTTGATTCAAAATTACTTTATTGAGCTGACCATCTTGCAGAACGTCCAAACCCTTTTTGGATGCTACAATTATTCTTGTCATTATTTCCTATCCTGAATCTCAGTTATATTTTTAAATGTTTAACTTTTTAAATGAGTCATCTAAAAGCTATTTTATTGTTGCCTAAAATATCAAAATCACTTACCCATCACAATTCAATAAGTATATTTATCAATAATATTTTTTTTCTTTCCATTCAAAATATAACTAAACAGGACAGACATAAAACGTATATATTACATTCCTAAGTAAAAGTAGCTAAATGCACCTATAAGGACTAAAACAAATAAAGTCATATAATTCGTTATTTTCTTATCAGCAAGTGTCATCTTAAGCATAGTCCAACCCTGAAAGCGTTTCGCAAGTATGCTATTTAAAACAAGTGTCGAAAGATGCACGATAACTAAGGCTAAAAATAAGTTTGCGAAAAATGAATGTAAGTCTCTCAAAGAATAAGTAAAGTGCTCTGTTCCGTATCCAAGTGCTACAACAACAGGAATGAGTATGAAAATAAATACAATCGAAGCTTGAAATAGTCCAATGCTGAACAGTTGAATTGAATTTTTCGAAAAAATACTTGCTGAATTTGCATGACTAAATGATTTTTTAATTGCATTGAATGCCATACTGCTGCGCTTTTTTATGCCAAATGGTGCGCTATTTGAAACACGCGGACTTAAAAAATGCCAAATAACTCGTATGGTAATACTGATGAGAAGTATATAACCAAACATCATATGCACTTGATGTAGGTCTTCATTATCGCCTGTAAAGTAAGCTCCAGTAAAAGCAATCATAATAATGATGTGTAAAATTCTTATGAGAATATCAATATGCGACAAAGTCTTTGACATCACAAAACTCAAAACTTAGGAATTAACTCCTACTTTGGCAATTGAAACTTAAACAAATATTAAGCAGATTCTTTTAATCATCGATATAAAAAGAGCACCCATTAAGGTGCTCTTTCTTTTATAAATATCTTAATTAAAATTTTGTATCACGCATTTGAACTAGCGTTGAATTCGCTTTTGCCAAAGTGTCTGCAACTTTATTCATTACCGCCGGAATCAGGCTATCCGCCATTTGAGCAGCTTGTAAACCCAACTTTTCACCCAAAGTTGCCTTTTTACGTGTGTTGATCACATAGACATCATGCTGAGGTAATAAAGCTAATAAATACTCATCAGATGTTTCTAGTTTATCTACAAGGTTTAAATCAAGCGCATCTTGTCCATACCAATGCTCGCCTGTAGCAACTTTGTCTACATTCAGCTGTGGACGATACTTCTCTACAAAATGCTTAAATAAGACATGCGTTTGTTGTAGCTCTTCTTCAAACTTAGCTTTCCCTTCAGGCGTATTTTCACCAAACATGGTCACAGTACGCTTATATTGCCCTGCTGTATAAAGTTCGAAGTCAACGTTATGCTGTTTTAAAAGACGATTGAAATTTGGAACCTGAGCAACTACACCAATAGAGCCAACAACAGCAAATGGTGCAGAAATAATTTCATTGGCAATACAAGCCATCATATAGCCGCCACTTGCAGCAACCTTGTCGACACAAATTGTTAAATGAAAACCTGCGTCACGCAAACGAACCAACTGAGCTGCTGCCAGTCCATAACCATGAACCATACCACCAGGACTTTCAAGGCGTACCACAACACGGTCGCGTCCGGCTTTAGCCGTTGCTAAAATAAGTGTGATTTCTTCACGAAGATTTTCAACCGCAGATGCCTGAATATCACCTTTAAAATCTAAAACAAAAATTTTCTGATTGTTCTTACGGCGGATTTTAGCTTCTTTCGCAAGTTGTTGAGCTAATTGTAAAAGCTCTAAACGACTTGCTGTAGTTTGTGCAATTTTTTTTCTCTGTTCATTTACACGTGCATTTAAATGGCTGACACGTATTTCCGCAGGGAGTTTAGGCAAATGGAATAACATAAAATTCTATGCTCATAAGTTTGTCTTTATAGCCTTAAGATGTGGTTCTTTTGATTAAAATTCAATAGCGATTTTGCAAAATAGATTCATTTTCATTTATTAAATAAAAAAAGAGCACAAGGCTCTTTTTCTTTCACAGCTATAAATTAACCGAAACGTCCAGTAATGTACGCTTCTGTCAATTGATGGTCAGGTTGCGTGAATACTTTTTCTGTAGAGTTTACTTCGATCAGATCACCTAAATGGAAGTAAGCTGTACGGTCTGAAACACGTGCTGCTTGTTGCATTGAGTGCGTTACAATCACAATCGTATATTGATCAGAAAGTTCTGAAATAAGCTCTTCCACTTTTGCTGTTGCAATTGGATCAAGTGCAGAACATGGTTCATCCATCAGAATAACTTCAGGACTTACCGCAATCGTACGTGCAATACATAAACGTTGCTGCTGACCACCAGATAAACCTGTACCCGGCTGATTCAAACGGTCTTTCACTTCTTCCCATAAGCCCGCTTTACGCAAGCTATTTTCAACGATTTCTTCTAGGTCGTATTTATCACGTGCTAGACCGTGTAGCTTTGGTCCATATGCAACGTTATCAAAAATAGATTTAGGAAATGGGTTTGGCTTTTGGAATACCATGCCCACCTGAGCACGTAGCAATACAACGTCCAGATTTGGATCATAGATATTTTTGTTATCTAAAGTGATCTTACCTGTTACACGGCAACCATCAATCGTGTCATTCATACGGTTTAGAGTGCGTAGGAAAGTCGATTTACCACAACCTGATGGTCCAATGAATGCAATCACTTCATTTTGATAGATATCTAAATCAATGCCTTTAATTGCTTCAAAGTCGCCATAGTAAACATGGGCATCTTGTGCACTAATTTTGATTTCAGTTGAGTTCTGCTTTTTTGAAGTTTGTGGTTCAAAATGCGAAACATATGAAGTGCCATGGTTCAGCGGCTTATCTGTAAATTGAGACTGTTCAGTATTCACTAACTTATCCTTTTCTAAGGAATTCGTAATATCAATAGTATTCATTATTTATCCTCTATTACCAACGCACTTCGAACTTTTTACGTAACCAAATTGCAAGGCTGTTTAAACCAATCATTAATGCAAGAAGTACGATAATCGCAGCAGCAGTACGGCCTTCGAAGAAGTTACGCAACTCATTACCCTGCCATAAGTAAACTTGAACAGGTAAAGCAGTTGCTTGATCAAATGGAGTTGTTGGAATACTTGCAACGAATGCACTCATTCCGATTAAAAGTAACGGCGCAGTTTCACCAAGGGCGTGTGCAACACCAATAATTGAACCTGTCATGATCCCTGGCATCGCCAAAGGTAAAACATGATGGAAAACGGTTTGTACTTTTGAAGCCCCCAAACCAAGTGCAGCTTGACGAATTGATGGTGGCACAGCTTTTAAAGAAGCACGTGTTGTAATAATGACTGTTGGCAATGTCATTAAACTTAGTACCAAACCACCAACAAACGGAGCCGACAATGGTAAGTGCATCCAGCCAATGAAAATGGCAGCACCAAGTAAACCGAACACAATTGAAGGAACAGCCGCAAGGTTATTAATGTTGACTTCAATAATGTCTGTAAGAAAGTTCTTTGGTGCAAACTCTTCCAGATAAATAGCACTCGCTACACCAATTGGGATCGAAATAATAATCACAATTAGCATCATAAATAACGAGCCCATGAATGCACCTGCAAGACCACTAATTGCTGGTGAACTACGAGAGTCCGGATTTGTAAATAAGTTGGTATTAAATGTATTTTCGAGAATACCTTTTGCTTTCAAATCATCTGCAAGCTTACGGATTTCCGGATCAAGCTGTTGCTGGTCATCTGGTAATGAGCGGTCAATATTGCCTTTTAACCATACGTCTACGTTAGCATCGCCCAAGAATGTAAGATTCTCTTTTTTACCAATCAGTGATGGGTCAGCAAATACCATGTCACGTAAACGATAAGCTTCAGAACTTGCATAAAGGCTACGTAAGGAATCACGCTGTGACTCAAGTGAAGGGTCTTTAGCAACCATACCATTTACGATCAGGCTATCCCAATCCACCATACCCATTTTTGTTTGCCAATCGACATAACGTTCTTGGTAATGCGCCGGTGTTTCACCCTGAGTACGAACAGGCACAGGACCCGCATCAATCACTTTAGGGTCAAAGTAAACTGGAACATTCATGCTGGTTTGCCAAAATGCTGGTAAACCTTTTGCCAAAATACTACCGAACAATAGCGCAACGAATGCAAGACCAATAACAACTGCCGATAAACCAGCAATACGGAAAGCTTTTTCTTTACGGTGACGCTTCGCCAATGATTTTTCAATCACTTTTTTACGGCGATCACGTGCCTGAGCAGCAGCTTGTGGATCAAATACGTTCTGATCCATAGGAGACGATGTATTTGATGTACTCATTCGTATTGCTCACGGTATTTACGCACAATGTACAGTGCAACAATGTTTAATCCCAAGGTAATCACAAAGAGTGTTAAACCCAGTGCAAATGCCACCAAGGCTTGCGGGCTTGCAAAATCGGTATCGCCAGTTAACTGTTTTACAATAGTTACTGTAACTGTCGAAACAGCTTCAAACGGATTTGCATGTAGAAGTGGACTGTTCCCCGCTGCCAAAACCACAATCATGGTTTCCCCTACGGCACGCGATACAGCCAATAAAAATGCCCCAGTAATACCTGGTAAAGCTGCTGGTAAAACCACTTGGCGGATTGTTTCTGATTTGGTTGCCCCAAGCCCGAGTGAACCATCACGAAGTGCACGTGGAACCTGAGTAATAATGTCATCTGACAAAGATGAAACAAATGGGATAATCATGATTCCCATTACGAAACCTGCAGTCAAAGCACTGGTTGCGTTAATTTCGATACCAATATGAGCACCAACAGCTTTAAAGAATGGACCAATAACCATCATGGCAAAAACACCATAAACAATCGTTGGAATACCCGCTAAAACTTCAATGGTTGGTTTTGCCCATGAGCGTAACCATGGGGATGCGTATTCAGCTAAATAAATAGCAATCATTAAGCCAACTGGTACAGCAACCAATAAGGCAATACCACTGACCATGAGCGTACCCCATAGTAATGGTAATAAACCATAGCTACCTTCTGCATTACCTGAAGTACTAAAACCTGGGTTCCATTCAGTTCCAAAGAAAAAGTCAATTGGACTTACAAAGTGGAAGAAGTGCATTGCTTCACCAAACATCGACATTACAATGCCGATAGTGGTTAAGATTGCAACACCAGAACACAAGATTAAAGCAACATTAATGGCACGTTCAACTTGGTTACGAGCGCGATATTCTTGATTGATTTTTTTCTTTGCCCAGACCAAGCCTAATAAGGCAGCGCAAACAACAACGGCAAATTTAGCAAAAGAGCCAATAGTTTGAAATTTTGCATATTGCTGAGCCGCAGCCAATTCATAAGCTTCCGGATGATCACTTACCCCAAAACCTGAAGCAATCGATTGAACTCGATCAACAAGAACACTTCTTGCTGCTTCATCTAGAGATGCAGCGACAGAAGCAGGAACATTATTAAAGATAATATGATTTAAAATACTTGGCTCAACCAAGTTCCAAATGATCAAAATTAAAAAAGCAGGGATACCGCACCAAAGCCCAACCAGTGCACCATAATAACCAGGACGAGAATGTAGTGTCGCCGAGTTGCTTCCCTTACCTGCTAGGTGGCGGCTCTTTCTTAGCCCAAGTTGATATGCAATTGCCACAAGGGCTAACAACACACCGATAAGTAGCAGATTCATGTATTCTCCACTGTTTTCTCAATTGTCATAATTTGGGAAAAACGTGTTAGACAAAAAGGCTGATGATCACTTGGGATCACCAGCCCCTATTCAAAACAAATTATTTAACAGTTTTACCTGCTTTAAAGTCAGCCAAGACTTTAGCGCGTTCTGCATCAGACATTGCGATTAAACCGTCACGCTCAGCTTTAGAACCTTTACCAGTCGCTTTTTTGCTTAGGAAGTATTCTACATACTGTGGTAAACCTTTAACTGATTTTAAGTGTTCGCCTTTCACATAGAAGAACAATGGGCGAGATACAGGGTATGTACCGTTTAACACAGTTTTCTCAGAAGGAAGTACGTTGTTTACTGATGCTACACGTAACTTGTCACGGTTCATGTCATAGAAGCTTAAACCGAACACACCTACCGCACTTGGAGAAGTTTTTAAACGAGCTAAAGTTTCTGTATAGTCGCCAGCAATTTCAATTACACGACCGTCTTTACGGAAAGTCGAACATGCTTTCTTCTGAGCGTCTTTATCTAAGTTTTTGAAGTATTCGTATGATTCACAACCAGCATCAACCATTTTCTCTTGGAAAACTTCACGCGTACCGTGGTTAGACGCAGGAATTACAAGCGTAATAGGTTCGTTAGGAAGTGATTTGTCGATTTGGTTCCAGTTTGTATATGGGTTTGGAACCAATTTACCTTTTGAAGGTAACTGCGCAGCTAAAGCAGCAAACACATGGTAAGGCTTTAATTTATAAGCTGCTTTGTGTGAGCTAGACGCGAATACGATACCATCATAACCAATTTTGATTTCTTGAATTTGTTTTACACCAGCTTTGTTACAAGCTTCAATTTCAGTGCTTTTAATTTTACGAGAAGCGTTTGCAACGTCGATTGTGTTGTCACCAACACCTTGACAGAACTGCTTTAAACCTGCAGAAGAACCACCAGAACCCACAACAGGAGTTTTAAATTGAGGGAATGTATTACCAAACTCTTCAGCTACAACGCTGGCAAACGGTAATACAGTTGAAGAACCAGCAATTTGAATCGTATCACGAGCTGCATTTGCAGTCGTAGTTACAGCGGCCCCAGTTACTGCTAACGCAATTGCGATTTGACGTGGATTTAAGCGCATTCTGTTCTCTCTCATTAATGCAATAGGTTGTACGTCACTTTTTGTTTAGTGCTTGTACGCTCTTCGATAGCTGCATTGTGAATAGAAAATATGACAAATAAGTTACAGTATTATGACGCTTTAATGATTTTTAAAATCGGGACTGTCATATTTCTAATTCTATTTTATATCAATTATTTAATCTTATTTTACAAGGTAGCTCGCACTCAAGTTTAATTTTGAATGTGACAAAGACTCAAATCAACAAATTAATAATTATGCTTAAATTATAAAAACTTAATGAATTGAGATTACAAAATTATTTTACTAACCCATTTTTTATTTTTTTACATGTCATATTTATTTTGAAAAATTATTTCGCTCAAACATGAAAATATTATGACAAAAAGATAAACGGTTATCTGCTCTTTGTCAGATAACCGCAATATCACTGTAAATTTAAGCTTATTAGTTTGATTGCACTTCTGGCATTACGACCATTTTTTTACGGTACTTCAAGAAATACATGATAGCTAAAGCCGCTAACCAAATAGGCCCTAAAATAACAGCCAATCTCATATCTGGCGTCATCGCCATAATAATAAGAATAAAGCATACAAAGCTAATGGTTAAATAATTACTCCATGGACTCATAATGCTTTGGAACTTAGTTTGGCGACGTTGCAATTTCATTGCTTTGGTAAATTTCAAATGTGTGACTGAAATCATAAGCCAGTTAATGACAAGTGCTGCCACAACCAACATCATAAAGATCTGAAACGCTTGGCCAGGAATTAAGTAGTTCACTACCACACATACAGCTGTGATTGATGCAGAAACAACCGCTGCCGGAACCGGAATACCACGACTGTTTACTTTCTTCAAAATTGCAGGAGCATTACCCTGCTCTGCTAAACCATGCAACATGCGGCTATTACAATAGATACAGCTGTTATAAACTGAAATAGCAGCAATTAAGACCACAAAGTTAAGAACATTTGCCACGCCATTACTATTGAGTGACTGGAAAATTAAAACAAACGGGCTACCACCTTCTGCAACCATATTCCAAGGGTAAAGACATAAAAGAATACCAATTGCACCGATATAAAAAATCAGGATGCGGTACACAATTTGATTTACTGCTTTTGGAATTGTTGTTTCTGGTTTCTTCGTTTCTGCCGCCGCAATACCAATAAGCTCTAAGCCACCAAATGCGAACATAATGACAGCCAAAGCCATAATAAAGCCATGAATACCATGCGGAAAGAAACCACCGTGTTGCCATAAATTTGCAACACCTGCTTGCGGACCTGCTGAACCGGAAAATAATAAATAAGTACCAAAGCCAATCATGCTTAAAATGGCAACAATTTTAATGCAGGAAAATAAGAACTCGGATTCCCCAAAAAAGCGGACATTTACCAAGTTAATGCCGTTAATTAAAATAAAGAAAAATAATGCAGTCATCCATGTCGGAATTTCGGGCCACCAAAATTGGATAAACGTACCAATAGCACTCAGTTCAGCCATACTCACTAGTACATACAACACCCAATAGTTCCAACCAGACATAAAACCAGCCATTTTGCCCCAATACTTGTTCGCAAAATAACTAAAAGAACCACTCACTGGTTCTTCAACAACCATTTCACCTAAATGGCGCATAATTAAAAAGGCAATAATTCCTGCAATTGCATATCCCAATAAAATTGAAGGACCAGCCAATTTAATTGTTTGTGAAAGACCTAAGAATAACCCTGTTCCGATCGCTCCTCCAAGTGCGATGAGTTGAATATGCCGATTGGATAAGCCTTGTTTTAACTCGTGCTTATTGTTTGCATCCATAACATTATCTCCAATGTTGGTGTCACTTCCTGTACACCTTTATTCAGCACTACATCCGAAGATCAGAAACCGACCTTCGGACATAAGTTGCTTTAATATGAGTCCATTTAATTTTGAGAAGACTTGTCCTATCTTCTATTTAAAACGAGCTTGCATCCTTACATTTAACTGGCTGGGAACGCTCCTTTAAAATTTCGTAGCCACGATCGCCGTAGTCAAAACGCGCAATCACAGAAGCAAATTTTTTCAAACTTACTGGTGCATCCATTGCTGGTAGTTTTAATTCAATAAAAGTTAACTGGTCATTTAAATGAACATTGTCTAAAACGCTCTTTAGCTGCCCTGCTGTTTCAACCACATAAGTGGTATGGCCTTTCTTACCATTAAATACAGCTGGAATTTCAGTGTATTTCCAGTTTTGCACGTCGTTATAGGCAGCATTTTCACCCATAATTAATCGTTCAATGGTGTAGCCGCCATTGTTCAACAAGAAAATAATTGGTTTTAAACCGTGACGGATAATGGTAGAAAGCTCTTGTACCGTAAGCTGGAAAGAACCATCGCCAATAAATAAAATTTGACGGCGTTCTGGAGCAGCCAACAAACTACCAAGCAAAGCTGGTAAGGTATAACCAATAGACCCCCAAAGCGGCTGAGCAATATATTTAGCTGTAGCTGGGAGCTTTATACCCGACAAAGCAGAGTTTGATGTTCCTACTTCACCAATAATCACGTCATCTTCTTTTAAGAATCCTGAAATGTAATTCCAAAGCACATCTTGGCTTAGTTTTTGTTGAGCTGGAGCTTCAACTACTTTCTGAGGTTGTTTTTCGAGAAGAGGTGTTGATGATTTACGTGGTGCAACTTTTTTATTTAGCTCGACAAGTAACTGTCCAATCTCAATACCCGGAAAATCCTGACCAAAAATATTTAAGCCATAAGATTTAATTTCGATGTAGTTCTTGGTCTCAATTTGATGAGTAAATACAGCTGAACCAACATCGGTAAAACGTGCACCAATACCAATTAAACAGTCAGATTGTTCAATGATATTTTTCACATGCGGTTGGCTTGCCCCACCCACATAAGTCCCGATATAACGAGGAGAACCTTCATCCATAATATTTTTTGCAGTATTCATACCTGCAAATGGAATAGAGCATTTTTGAGATAAATCATTTAAAAGCGACGTTACACCAAAAACTGAAGCTTCATTATCAATAAGAAGTGCTGGGCTTTGAGCATTCTCAATAATGTCACAGAGTTTTTTTACCACAGTTTGTAATAATTCAGGTTCAACAGCTGGGTAGCTTAAGTCGAGCGGACGCTCAGGTACTTCAATTTTAACGTGGGTAATATCGCCTGGTAGTTGAATGTGTACAGGACGACGCTCAAGGAAACACTGACGTAATACACGGTCAATTTCAAAGGCTGCATTTGCTGGAGTTAAACGAGTTTGGGCAACTGTAAACTCTTTCATACAGTTCATAATATTGTCGTAGTTACCATCAACTAATGTATGGTGTATGAGAGTACCCTTTTGAACCGCATGTAACGGTGGAATTCCTGAGATATGAATAAGAGGTACATTTTCTGCGTAGGCACCTGCAATACCATTAATCGCACTTAAGTCACCTACACCATACGTGGTTGCCAAGGCAGAAAAACCGTTAATTCGTGCATAACCGTCTGCTGCATAGGCAGCATTTAATTCATTACAATTTCCAATAAATTCGAGTTGTGGGTCTGCTTCAACTTGTTCTAGATATGAGAGGTTAAAATCACCAGGTACACCAAAGAGATGTTGGATACCCATTTGTTTTAAACGAAGATTTAAAAAGTCACCGATTTCTATGAACATTGCTCTATATCCTTTGAGACCAATTTTTATTCCATAGAAAAATAATATTTCATCTACCTTTTAGATTTCGTGCATAATGAAAACGCATTTTAATAAAAATACATGATTTGTGTATCATAAAAGGATTTTATGCAATGGATAAGTTCGACTGGCAAATCATTCAAGCATTACAAAAGAATGGACGGCTCACCAATCAGGAAATAGGAGATTTAATTGGTTTATCTGCTTCACAATGTTCTAGAAGAAGACAGTTACTAGAGCAAAAAGGCATAATCTTAGGTTATACCGCGCGTATCCAGCAGCAGGCGCTAGGACTGGAAGTTACAGCAATGATTCACATTAATTTAAGAACACACGAGGCAAAGTCACAGCAAGCTTTTCAAGAATTGATTGAAGCGGAGGATAATATTCAAGATGCGTTTTCAATTAGTGGTGATGCAGATTTTATTTTAAAAGTTGTTGCTGAAAACTTAGAACAGCTTTCTCAATTTGTGACTGAAAGATTGCTTTCTTATAATTTTATAGGCCATATAAAGTCTTACATTGTTCTAAAAAAAATCAAAGAACAGAATCATTTTTTAATCAAACCTAAGAGTATGAGCTATCATCACTCCCAATAAGCAAGCCAAGCTTTTCTACCTTATGAGTGAAAATAAAAGGCGGATATTAGATCCGCCTTAAAATTAATATTTAGACTTTACTGATATGAACCGTTTGCCCAATCGTATTTTCAAGCAAACCTTCCAAACCAAACTCGGCACCTATACCAGACATTTTCCAGCCACCAAAAGGTGCATGAGGCAGGACTTCTGCATGGGTATTAATCCAAACAGTACCGCATTGAAGTTGAGTAGCATAAGTTTGAGCAGCTTTAATATCGGAAGACCAAATTGAGCCACCTAAACCAAACTCACTGTCATTGGCACGAGCAATTGCATCATTGATATCTGTATATTTTAAGATAGGCAATACTGGACCAAACTGCTCCTCTTGCACCACGCGACAAGAGTCAGAAACTTCAGTCAAAATAGTTGGCGCAATAAAGTAGCCTTGCTCTGGTAGCTGTTGTTGTCCAGAAAGTGCTTTTGCACCTTGTTCAATCGCTTCAGTAATAAGCGCTTTCACTTTGTTATATTGCATTTGGTTTTGTACTGGGCCAAATGTGGTAGAAGACGCCATACCATCACCGACAACTTGAGCATTGGCAATGTCAGCTAACTTTTGCGATAAAGCCTCATATTGACTTTCATGCACGTATAGACGTTTTAAGGCTGCACATGTTTGACCAGCGTTTAAGAACGCCATGTTAAAAATCTTGGCTGCAATTTCATCGATATTTGCATCTGGCAATACAATACCAGCATCATTACCACCCAACTCTAAAGTTAAGTGTTTTAACTGCTGAGCTGCACCAGCCATAATGTGCTGACCTGTTCGAGTTGAACCCGTAAACACGACTTTTTGTACATCTGGATGAGAAGATAGCGCTTCGCCAATCTCACCAGCACCAACCACAATTGAAATTACGCCAGCAGGAACTTCTTGCTGAATGATTTCACATAAACGCAAAGTTGATAGTGGTGTGTATTCAGAAGGTTTGCTAATAACAACGTTACCCGCGCGTAAAGCAGGCATGATATGCCAAACTGCAATCATGAGTGGCCAGTTCCATGGCGTAATTGAAGCCACTACACCTAATGGTTGGCGATGGCGCTCAATACGCTTGGTTTCACTGTCTTCAATGATTTCTACAGGTAAATCCATAGCAGCTGCATAACGCGTCCAGCCAATTGCACCCTGCACTTCCATTTGTGCAAGTGCCAATGGCTTACCTTGTTCAAGTACAACCAACTCTGCAAGCATTTCAGCGTGCTTTTCAATGCCATCTGCAATCTTGTTCAAGATTAACTTACGCTCTTCGTGGGAGACTTGTTGCCAAGCTTTAGATGCCTGTTTAGCTGCACTCACTGCCTGATTGACCTGTGCAACTGATGCTTTTGCACAACGTGCAGCAGTTAAGCCAGTAGCAGGGTTTAGAATTTCTAGTTCACCTTGCTCACCTGAACAAAGTTGACCGCCAATAATGAGTTTAAATTCATTGAGCATATTCGCTTGTTGCATTTCTTCTTCCTTGTCTTAATTGTAATTACAGCCACTTACTTTTTTCAGTTAAAGCGGGATTATTTAAAGTAAGTACGATATTGATATATCAATGCAACCCAAAATATCGGGAACATACCAATACAATAAGAAATTTGCTCCCCATAAATCATGCATAATTATTTTTGTTTTTTGAAAATATGCATGTTTTGTGCATTTCCTTCTGTTGTGATGCACACTTTTAATAAAAATAATATGCAATAAAAAAGCCCGGCAATAAACCGAGCTTTTTTTGTTATCAACTTAATTAGTCGATTGGTGGTACATAGTTACCAGAAGCAATCGCATCTTTAATGCGGTCAGCTTCAGCCAATACTTGACCTAAAAGGTTTTTAACATTTTCAAATGTCACAACAGGGCTTAATGTTGTCATCTTCAATGACTGTACATCACCCACTTTTGTTACACCGATATTTGCTTCACCACGTGCAAACAATTCATCTGCTACGTTTTGGTTCAAGCTATCGATAAACTCAACTGGGTAGCCTTGTGGCACAACACGGAACAATACCGAAGCAAATTGTGGTTCAACTAAAAGCTCTAAACCTTCAGTTGCCTTGATGTAATCTGCAACTTCACGAGTCAGTTTTACACCATGGTCAATCATTGAACCGTAAAGGTCTTCACCTAGTGATTCAATTGTCATCCACAATTTCAATGCATCAAAACGACGAGTCGTTTGTAATGACTTAGATACAAGGTTTGGTACACCATGTTCTTCGTCATAAGCAGAGTTCAAGTATTCAGCTTCGTAATGCATGAAACGGTAGTTCGCTTCGTCTTTCAACAAGAACGCGCCACAGCTAATGCTTTGGAAGTAATGCTTATGGAAGTCGAGGGTAATCGAGTCAGACAACTCAATACCATCAAGCATTGCACGATAGTCATTTGACAAAATCAGTGCACCGCCCCACGCAGCATCGATGTGCATCCATGAACCATATTTCGTTGTGATTTCACGAATTTTCTTCAATGGATCAATTGCACCAGCATCGGTTGTACCGGCTGTCGCAACAACACAAGCAACAACTTTGCCTTCAGCTTGAAGATGTGCCATCGTTTTTTCGAGAGCATCAACATCCATCTGAGCATTTTCATTCACAGGAACAGTCACAACTGACTGGAAGCCCATACCCATCATTGCCATGTTCTTTTGCACAGAGAAATGCGCATTTTCAGAACAAATAACTTTGACGTTTTTCATTGCTTCAGCTGGAATACCATCACGCTGTACAGACCATGGATTACCATTTTCGTCTTTCCAGTTTTTCGAGATGCACCAGTCACGAGCAAGCAACACACCCATCAAGTTAGATTGAGTACCGCCAGAAGTAAATACACCTGCCTGACCAGAACCATAACCTACTTTTTGACGCAACCAATCAATCAACTGAACTTCCATTAATGAACCTGCCGGGCTTTGATCCCATGAGTCCATAGACTGGTTAGTTGCATTGATTAACACTTCCGCAATCTGGCTCATCACCATGGTTGGGCAGTGTAAATGCGCTAATGAATGTGGATGGTGTACTTTCAAACTTTTATTTAAGAAAAGCTCAATCATACGTTGAAGTGATTCTTGTACACCCATACCTTCTTTTGAAGGTTGGAAAGAAATTGCTGAACGCAATTCTTTAATGCTACCGCCTGTGTACATTTTTTCATTTTGCAACCATGCTGAAACGGCTTTTACCGCTTCGCCCATTGCTGACTCATAGTCAGCAATGGATTGTGCATCATTGCAGAGTAACGCTTTACGATGTTCTGCAAAATCCACCATATTTACGCGCCTCGTACTGCAACCAATGCTTCTGCAATTGCTTTCTTAAAGCGGGCAATTACTTCCACACACTCTTCTTGAGTAATGATAAGTGGGCAAAGTAAACGAATTACTGTACCGTTACGACCGCCTTTTTCAAGCAATAACTTGTTGTTAAAGCAAGCAGTCTGGATCGCAGCCGCTAACTGAGAGTCAGCAGGATGAGAACCGATACGGTCAGCAGGTTTACGCTCGTCAACGATTTCAACACCAATCATTAAACCGCGGCCACGTACGTTACCGATACATGGGAATTCAGTAGCTAATTTTTTCAATTCAGCTTGTAAGAAATCACCACGTTCTTGCGCATTTTGAGCAAGATTTTGTTCGCTAATCGTTTTTAATACGACAAGGCCTGTACCCATAGCAAGTTGGTTACCACGGAAAGTACCGGTGTGACCAGCAGGTTGCCAAGCATCAAATTTACGTTTAATACCTAATACTGCAAGTGGTAAACCACCACCTACTGCTTTAGACATTACAACAACATCAGGTTCAATACCCGCATGTTCAAACGCAAACATTTTGCCTGAACGTGCAAAGCCAGCTTGAACTTCGTCTAAAATTAAAACGATGTTGTGCTTCTCAGTCACTTCACGGATTTTTTGCAACCATTTTACTGGAGCAGTAACAACACCGCCTTCACCTTGAATTGCTTCAAGAATCACAGCAGCAGGTTTTGTTACACCGCTTTCAACATCTTCAATAAAGTTTTCAAAATAGTAAGTTAAAGCATCAACACCAGCTTCACCACCCAAACCAAGTGGGCAGCGATATTCATGCGGATATGGCATGAATTGTACGCCTGGCATTAAACCGTTAACCGAGTTTTTCGCACTTAAGTTACCAGTCATTGCAAGTGAACCATGGGTCATACCATGATAACCACCAGAAAAACTGATTACTGAACTACGACCAGTGTAAGTCTTAGCAAGTTTAACCGCTGCTTCAGTCGCGTCTGCACCAGCAGGACCACAGAACTGTAAGCAGTACTCTTCTTTACCGCCTGGTAAATATGCTAACAACGCTTCAGTAAACGCATCTTTTAAAGGTGTGGTTAAGTCTAAAGTATGCAATGGCAAACCACTTGCCAATGTGTCTTGAATACTTTGAATCACCGCAGGATGATTATGACCTAAAGCCAATGTACCTGCCCCAGCTAAACAATCAAGGTACTGTGTACCTTCAACATCAGTAACCCAGCAGCCTTGTGCTTTCGCTATCGCTAACGGTAATTTACGTGGATAGCTACGAACATTCGATTCCATCTGACTTTGGCGAGTCAAATAATATTCGTTGGTAGCATTATCGGCAGGGTTGACAGAAGTAACGCTCATATCGGATTACCATCTCTGATAAGGGTAGAAAGAAATAAGTCTGGTGACTTTTGGTCCTTTGACTCGGTGCTTTATAGAACTAGCGAAGACACATATTTTATATCTTGTAACTAGGAGCGCGATGATACCTAATTTTGCAAGAAAAAAAACGTCTTTTGTGTACTTTACTCATCTAATCTTATTGAAAATATGTATTATCCCAATAGTTATGATGAATTATCATCATACTATGTGACAACCTAAAGAAAATATTCTTTTTTTATATTAGTTTGATTCTTTAAGTTACATTGAAACACTTAAATTTTAAGTTTTTATTTTTTATAGTTTTTATTCTTACCAAAAATTAAAAAAATTGATTTAAATATTACAAATACCCCACAAAATCTGCCAAAGTTATGCATAACTTATGTTTAACATTTCTTAATGAAAAAAATTAAATTTATATTAATTTTTAAAGGATAAATTTATGCGTACTTTAGCAATATCTACTCTTCTACTTGGTACGGTACTCAGCCCTATGGTTTTTGCCCAAGATGATAATGCCCTTCACTACAATATTGTAAATGTACAAGCTGAAGCTTCTCGTCAGGTATCTAACGATGAAATGCATGCCACTTTGTATATTGAAAAAAGTAACAAGCAGCCTGCTGAACTTTCAAATCAGATTAACCAGTTAATGAATCAAGCGCTTGCAACTTCCCGTAAATACCCGCAAGTAAAAGTGGAAACTGGTGCTCAAAGCACTTATCCAATTTACGATAACGATAGCAATAAGTTAAAAGAATGGCGTGGTCGTGCTGAAATTCGTCTTGAAAGTAAAGATTTTAAAGCCGCTAGCCAGTTAGTGAACGAATTGCAGCAAAACTTCCAAACTCAATCGATTAATTTTACGGTTTCTGACGAACAACGTAAAAAAGTTGAAAATGAGTTGATGGTTGAAGCATCTAAAAACTTCCAACAACGTGCTCAAATGTTGACTCAAGCATGGAACAAAAACCAATATACATTGGTCAATTTAAACTTGAACACTAACAATTATTTCCCTCAACCCGTAATGCGTGCCAGCATGGCTAAATTTGCTATGGCAGAAGCTGCACCGGCTCAAGATATGGCAGCTGGTGAATCTAAAATTACTGTTAATGCAAACGGTTCAATCCAGTTTAAATAATTTGTTGTTCTAAAAAAGCCCTGAAATTTCAGGGCTTTTTTGACTTATTTTTTAAAAGGTAAAGCATATTTAAAGATACGACCTACAACCTGTCCAAACTGTTTCACCAGACTCGCATTGTTATAATTAATACCATATTTTTCACATACAGCCTCAACTTTTGGAGCCATTTGACGATAACGGCGTGCTGGAACATCAGGAAATAAATGATGTTCAATCTGATGGCTCAAATGTCCACTTAAAATATGTAATGCTTCTGAACCTTTTAGGTTTGAAGAACCACGAATTTGGCGCATATACCAATGTCCACGGCTTTCTTCTTGTAAAACAGACTTTGGAAATACCTCTGCATCTTTTGTAAAGTGACCACAGAAAATAATCGTAAATGTCCACATATTACGCAGACCATTTGCAACTAGGTTTCCAGTAAATACAGGCAACGCTGCGGGCCCTGCAATTAATGGGAAGAACACATAGTCTTTAAAAAGTTGTTTACCAATTTTTTTATTAACTGGTTTTAACTCTTCTAAAAATTTGGCTTTAGTCTTACGTTTGTAAAGAACACGACCAATTTCAAGATTCTGAATTGCTACGCCCCACTGGAACAATAAACAAAACGGAATGCTATAAACAGGTTGGAGTAAAAAACCTGGTTTCCAACGTTGCTCTGGGAATAAACGGAGCAAGCCATAACCAATGTCATCATCAACACCTTTAATATTGGTATAGGTATGATGCTTATAGTTATGCGTTTGGCGCCAGTTATCAGATGTACCTACGGTGTCCCACTCATAAGTTTGACCATTAAACTTAGGATCGTTCATCCAGTCATATTGACCGTGCATTACGTTATGACCAAGTTCCATGTTCTCCATAATTTTAGAGAAACCTAATAGACCTGTTCCTAAAACCCATGCTGGCGGAAACCATCCAGCAAATAGACAAGCACGACCTAAAAGACCACTGTAACGAACTGCGGCATAGACACGGCGAATATATTTAGCGTCTTTTTCACCCAAATCATCCAATACTTCTTGTTTGATCTGATCAAGCTCTTTTGCAAATGCTTCAAGCTCTGCTGGAGTCAAATCGCGATTTTTAGGATTTTTAAAATATTCGACTTTCACTGGCATATTCATCAGAGTTCTCTCTTAAAGATCAATAACTAGATCGGATTGTGCTGAGTTGACACAAATCTTAAGTAACTGGCTTGGTTCAGTATTTTGACTACCGTTTAGTAAATTACGGGTAGAACCTTGCGCTTTACTACAAACACATTTATTGCAAATTCCCATACGGCAACCATGTGTTGGCTTAAGCCCTTCATGCTCAAGGCTGACTAAAATAGATTGGCCTTTAGGAATTGCAATCACTTTATTAGACTGGGTTAATGTGACATTTACATAACCAACATCATCTGCAGAACTTTCATTAGTTAAACTAAAAGCTTCAGTCAGTACGGCTGGTGCTTGTTCAAAAAGCTCTTCGACAGTTGAAACAAAGCCAGATGGACCACATGCGTAGACCGTGCTGTTTTCAATATCATCAACTAACGCAAGATGTTCAGCATTTAAACGCTCATCATTAGGTGTTTCTTGCGTATAGAACACCTGATAGCTAAAGTTTGGATTTTGTTCAGCCACTTGCTCAAAATATTCTGTAAAAGCAGCATCAGAGCGCTGTTTTACCCAATATAAAAGCTGAACTTGTACTTTTTCTAACTGCTGGCTTTGCTTAATTGCTGTAATTAAACTCAACATTGGTGTAATGCCACTGCCTGCAGCCAACATAATTAATTTCGGTGTCTGAATATTTTGTTGCATGTCACCATAAGGTTGACCAAGCTCAAAAATATCGCCAATTTTGCTTTCAGCAATAAACCAGTTACTGACAATACCATCAGCAACTTTTTTAACTGTTAAACGTAAGTGCTCAGCATCGATTTGCGTCAAGCTATAAGTACGTTCGTAACGGCGGCCGGCAATTTCAACAATAACAGGATGATGCTGACCTGCTGCGCCAGTTTTGACCAAACGGTTGCATTTTAGAGTAAGGCTCACAGTGTCATGAGCCACGAATTCTTTTTTTACAATTTGAACTAGTCCGTGCTGTACAGACCATAAAGGATTTATTTTTTGTAGCCAGAAACTCGCTATATTTTTGTCAAATACAGCTTGTGTTAATGAATTGAATAGAGAATTTCTCTTTTCGATTGCTTGCATAACTGAGGGCTCTGTCGCTCTTTTTTAATTATTATACACATGTATATATATTTGTATATACATCCGTACTTTTAATTACAATTTCACAAGTTACCTGTCTAACGCTATAATCCAGACAGTTTAAGAATATATTGAAAAGCATGACCCAAACCTCACTTTCTCAGAGCCAAAATGACACAGCCTCTTCACAAGATGTCATTGAAATAAAAACAGCAACGCGTTCTGTTGGAAGAAAAGCGACGATTACTAAAGACGAACTTTTTCAGGCCGCTCTTAACCTGATCGGTCCTCAAAAAAGTATCGCCTCATTAAGTTTACGTGAAGTCGCACGGGAAGCTGGTATTGCACCAAATAGCTTTTATCGTCACTTTAAAGATATTGATGAGTTAGCCATTTCACTGATTGACCGCGCAGGTATCGTTTTACGTAAGATTATTCGTCAAGCTCGTTTGCGTGCATCTTTTCAAGACAGCATTATTCGTAGTTCGGTAGAAATTTTTCTTCAACAGCTTGATGCAGACGAAGGTAATTTAAGCCTATTGTTACGCGAAGGCTTTACAGGTTCAGCTTCTTATAAAGCTGCGGTAGACCGCCAGCTCAATTTCTTCCAACAAGAACTACAAGAAGATTTAATCCGTCTAGAGCGTTTAAATAACAATCACCTATATCATCCTGAGCTTGTTGCAAAAGCAATTACACAGCTTGTATTTCACATGGGTGCTAAAGTGCTGGATCTTCCAGTCCATCAACGTGCAGAAGTCGCAGAACAAACCATGATCATGATCAGAATGATTTTAGAAGGTGCTCGTCATCTAGACGAAGCAAAGATACGATAAGATCAACACAAAATGGTTTGTAATTGTACAAGCCATTTTTTATACAGACATACTTATTTCTTGATAAAAATATAATTCACAGATTGAAGCAACCAACATGCAAGAGTATAAGTAATTATTATTCTAGCAATATATACCCATATTTCCCCACGATATTTAGGGATTCACATGCAAAGTTTGAGTAATCGTCAAAGCCTGATTGCAAGCTATATTCTGATGGGCATTTTTTTGCTTTCGGTTATCCCCTTGCATCTCTTAGCAAGCTTTTTTGCTGGCTTTCTCATTTATGAAATTATTATTAGTTTAAGCTCTATTGTTGAACGTTATATTGATGGTCAAAGAGCCCGCATTTTTATTAGTATTTTACTGAGTATTATCACGGTTTCACTCATCGCCTTTTTCATTACAAGTTTAATTAGCTTTGTCGTTTATGACTTAAAAGGTGTAGGTATCCATAATATCAACAATAAAGTCGATCAAACGCTATTGCACTTACAAACCGAAATTGGCAAATATCTTCCAGGTTATATTCCAGATAGTGTTACAGAACTAAAAGATGAAATTTTTGCGTTTATGAAAGATAATGTGACGACATTAAAAAATGCCAGTTCCGATATCTTACATAACTTTGTAACGATGATTATGGGCCTCATTATTGGTATTTTGGTGGCGATTCATGGCTTTCACCGCCGTACACCACAGCCTGTATTTAAGTCTTTACTCATTCAACGTATTCAAAAGTTATCAATTTCTTTTAGAAATGTCGTTTTTGCCCAAATTAAAATTTCGGCAATTAATACGCTGCTCTTTATATTATTTGCGTTTGTAATATTGCCGATTTGGGGTGTTCATCTCCCTTTCGCCAAAACATTAACTATTCTTACTTTCTTGTTTGGTTTAATTCCGATTTTAGGCAACTTAATTTCAAATACGCTCACCTTTATTGCTGCGCTTACGGTTTCACTGGGTTTAGCAGGTGTTGCTCTGCTCTATCTCGTATTAGTGCATAAGTTAGAATATTTTATTAATGCGAAAATTATTGGACATAAAATTAATGCCAATGCATGGGAAATTTTATTGGCAATGTTAATTTTTGAATCAATTTTTGGTTTAGGTGGCCTGATTGCAGCACCAATCTTTTATGCCTATTTAAAATTAGAGTTGAAAGATGCCAGAATGATTTAATTAAAATTTATTCAATAAAAAAGCGCCTTAAAGGCGCTTTTTTATGACTCATCATTTATGGTTTAACTACCACAAGTACCTGAATTGCTTCAGGAGTTACTGTTAAGCCATCGAGTAAGCTCAAGCCTTCTTTTTGCAACTTCTGTAAGCGCTCAATTTCGTCTTGACGAATACTTGGGTTGAACTGTTTCAAATACGTTAAACGGTCAATCTCATATTGCCATTTATTACCATAATGCTCTTTTGCCTGCTGTTGAAGCTGTGGCAAGCCGACTTTAGCAATATCAAGCGCTTGTCTATAGCGCTCTTCAATCACTTCACGGCGAGCTTTAACCACTTGGCGACAGCTATTGCCATCTAAATGATGCAAATATGGTTTTAAAATGGTTGGATCAATCTTTTCAGATAAGTCCTGACCATTTTCACTTAACAACACGCGAATGAGCTGTTTCGGTAAGCTTGATGGCAAGTTCAAAGATTTTGGTGCAACTACATCAACTTTAAACCAAACTTCAAGTAATACAGAACCTTGCTTTAATGCGTTTGACTTAAGAACAGCAACATTAGTACTACCAAATGATTGTGTACGGATCATTTCCATGACACTTTCAATGAACGGATGTTCTAAAGTCAGATATTGAGCATCTTCACGCATTTGCGCCTGATCACGATAGAACGTCGCAGTCATGCCCTCTTCATCTAATGCCAAACCTTGCACTTGCATTTGGTCTGTCGGACGAATAATCACAGTACCGTTACTTTGCTCATCAAAATCAATATTAGTTGAAGACATAAAACGCTTCACAAACATAGGTAATGTTGTGTTGTCATCGTAGTCTTCTAAGGCTTGAACAATTTCTTGTGCAACGATAGGACGGCATGAGTTGTATTCAAGCAAGCGATCTCGACCAGCTTGTAACTCTGTTTCTAAAGCCTGACGTTGAACATTGACTTCTTCGAGTAAATCTTCAAAGGTTTGACCTTGGTCTGAAAGTAAGCAGTCTTTTAATTCAACAATAAAGTTCTCTTGCAGCGTTTGAGCTGTCGGAGAAATATTGCTGAAAATATTCAACGCTTCGTTGTACCAACGGAACATACGCTCTTGAGCAGTGCCCATTAAGTAAGGTACATGAATTTGGATACGGTTTTCTTGACCAATACGGTCTAAACGACCAATACGTTGTTCTAAAACGTCTGGGTTTGCAGGCAAATCAAATAAAATTAGATCACTTGCAAACTGGAAGTTACGACCTTCTGAACCAATTTCAGAACATAGTAAAATTTGAGCACCATAGCTTTCTTCTGCAAAGTAAGCCGCTGCTTGGTCACGCTCAAGTAGACTCATGCCTTCATGGAACATTGCAGTACGAATACCAGCATGCAAACGAAGTACACTTTCTAAAGATTCAACAACAGGACCACTACGTGCAATTAAAAGAACCTTTTTATGCTTAAGTTCTTTACGCAAGATTTCCATTAACCATGGTACACGTGGGTCATTTTGCATCCATGAACCATCAAGTTGTGCTTCTTCTGGCCACATTTGCTCACGTAATTTACCGTCTTTTGACCAATCTTCTGGCGCTGGCAAAGGTGCTGGTTGACAATCACGGCCTGGGAAGCCTTGAATCGCTTCACGCGTATTACGGAATAAAATACGACCTGTACCGTGACGGTCTAACAACTCATGAATCGCTCTGAAACGTTGCTCAGGCTGATCTTCCATTGAATGACCCAATAAACCTTCTAAAGCAGTTAAATGCTCTTGAGTTAAAGGTTCATCAGACATCAATACTTCTGCAACTTGAGCAGTTTGCTGATATTGCGCTTCTTCATCCAAGAAGCGTTCTAAACTGCTAAAGCGCTGCGGATCCAACAAACGTAAACGTGCAAAGTGACTTTCTACACCAAGCTGTTCAGGTGTTGCGGTAAGCAATAATACACCCGCTGTATTTTCAGCAAGTTCTTCAACTAAATCATAACGATCATTACCGCCTTCTTCTTCGCTCCACATTAAGTGATGCGCTTCATCGACAACAAGTAAATCGAAACCAGCTTCTAGTGCTTGCTCACGTAAATCGTCATGGTCCACCATCAAATCTACGCTGGCAATAATGCATTGCTCAGTTAAGAACGGGTTAAGCTCTGGATCATGTTCTTTAATAGACGCAGTACGAGTTAAATCGAACAGAGAAAATTGCAAGTTGAAACGGCGACGCATTTCAATCATCCACTGATATTGTAATGAATCAGGGACTAAAATGAGGATACGTTCAGAGCGGCCAGTTTTAAGCTGTTGGTGGATAATTAAACCAGCTTCAATTGTTTTACCTAAACCTACTTCATCGGCAAGTAAAACACGTGGTGCGAAACGTTTACCGACTTCATGTGCAATATAGAGTTGATGTGGAATTAAACCTACACGCGCACCAACCAAGCCACGTAAAGGACTGGTTTGCATTTGCGATTGCATGAGCATGGCTTCAATGCGTAGGTCATACCATTCTTTATAATCGATCTGGCTTGCCAGTAAACGATCTAAAGGTTTTGATAACTGAATTTGTGCACCAATACGAGTTTCATTGAGCGCTTTACGTTCTTGTTCGCCATTTTCTAAAGTACGAACAACGTTATAACGCAAAACACCATGACGGTCTTCAACAGTCTCAACAATCCACTTCTGGCCTTCTTGATCTTGAACTTCATCATTTTTGTTGAAGATGATGCGAGACAACGGTGCGTTGTTACGTGCATAGACACGCGTTTCATCACTTTTGGGGAATAAAATGCTGACAGATCTTTCATCTACATCAATAAGAACGCCTAAACCGAGCTCAGTCTCTGTATCTGATAGCCAACGTTGACCAATAGCATACTGCTGCAATTTTTCCACCTTTTTCTCAAGTTCGCACTACATATTGTACGATGCAAATTAGCTTATTTTTGCATCTTTTTATGTAGTCTTTAAAGCAAAATTTTGCAGCAGAAACCAATTAAATTGTTTCGCTACAAAAATTACTCATTGAAAGTTTTTACATTAAAACGGTACAGGACAGTTAAACGTTAATGATTCACCTGAAACAGGGTGATTAAAGCTTAACTGTTTAGCATGCAAGCACAGACGAGGAACAAGTAATTGTTCCGGTGTTGCATACAATGTATCACCTACAATCGGATGTCCCAGATATTGCATGTGTACACGGAGTTGATGAGAACGTCCGGTAATCGGTGTTAATTTGACACGCGTAACCGGTTGTCCCTGAATCTGGAAATGTTCAATCGCCTGCCAGTGTGTTAAAGCAGGTTTGTTATGAGAAGCATCGACAATATGCAACGGTGGTCGACTTGGGTCATAGACTACAGGAATATCAACAGTTCCTTCGCCGTCTAGGTGGCCTGCGACTAACGCTTCATATATTTTCGAGGTTTGACGGTCTTGAAATTGGCGTGCAATCGCACTTTGTCCACGCTTAGATAACCCAAAAACCAAAATACCCGAGGTATCGCGGTCAAGGCGATGAATGAGCAAAGTTCGTGGTTCAATTGCCACCAGTCTTGTTAAAACGCTGTCATGTAAATCACCTTTCCCTGGCACACTCAAAATGTCCGAAGGTTTATGAATCACCATAAAATCATCATCACGATAGATCAGATGTTCACTTAGAAAATCACTCAAAGTTGTATTCCCAAGGCAAGATGAAAAACAAGCGGGCAATAATAAAAAGCTTACGTCCGAATTACAATGCCGTTCGGGTAAATTAACGACAGAATTTGCAAATATTATGATTCAGTTTATGGCTAAAGCCGATTAGTGCTTCAATAACTGCATAATATGTTGCAAGGTAGGTGTTTGCATCAGCTCTTCAGCGCTTAGACTCGCACCGTTCGCACGCCATAACTCCACCAGATAATTGACTCCTACAGCATCTAAACCATAGTTTCTTAAATCTATTTCAGGATGAATTTCCATTGGATGCCGCCCCACCTGCTCAGCAACTGCCAATAAAATTCCTTTATCGGACAACACCTGTGCCGATGGTGCACTTAAAGACCATAAGCGCATTAAAGTCTGTGTATTTATATGTTGAATGGAGTCAAAACTGATTTTTTCAATCCATTGTATATGCTGCTCTAAACTACCTGCCAAGATCGCATCATTTACAACAGCTACATAATCTGTAATGGATAAAACAAGCTGCATCACTTGCTTAAACAACGGGGATAAATTTCCAGCTATTATCACTTGTGCTTGAGTGTTTGATGACAATTGTTGCCCAAGCTGTAACATGACCTGTTGAAGTTGAGATGACTGAATCATCATGACTGGAATTTCGAGTGCCTGTGCTCTTTTGCTTAGTAATTCTAAATGGTCGGCTAATGGCTGATTCATCCAGTCAGGGGCATTTTCAAGCTCGTTTAACCCAACCATGAGTAAAATGCTATGCGTAGATTCAATAGACCAGTTTGAAGTACTTGGCGCTAATTGGATTTTTCGAGGTAAGGGATAAAACATTGTTCTCTACAAATATAAAAATAGCTCAAATTAAAAAGCCCGTTTAAAACGGGCCTTTTTGCTTACTTCATTTCGGCGAAAGTTTCTTTGGCAGCCTGAATCGTATATTCGATATCTTCATCAGAATGAGCAGATGAAATAAAGCCTGCTTCAAATGCTGACGGTGCCAAGTTTACACCGCGCTTTAACATGCCATGGAAAAACTTTTTGAAAGCTTCAATATCACATGCCAACATTGAGTCAAAGCTTGTAATATCTTCTTGATCGGTAAAGTAAAGACCGAACATTGCACCAGCTTGCTGAGTTTTAAATGGAATACCCACTTCATTAGCTGCTGCTTGTAAGCCTGCAAGTAACTTTTCAAGTTGAGCAGATAATTTGCTGTAAAAGTCAGGTTGGCGTAAATGTTTAAACATCTCGATACCCGCACGCATAGCAAGTGGGTTACCAGATAACGTTCCTGCTTGGTACACACCACCTAATGGTGCGATACACTCCATGATTTCACGCTTACCGCCAAACGCGCCTACAGGTAAGCCAGCACCAATAATTTTACCTAAAGTCGTTAAGTCAGGTTTTACATTATAAACTGACTGAGCACCGCCTAATGCAACGCGGAAACCTGTCATTACTTCATCAATAATAAATACAGATTTATATTCATCACACACATCACGAATGGCTTGTAAGAAACCGTCAATTGGTTTCACCATGTTCATGTTACCCGCAACAGGTTCAATAATGACGCCCGCAATTTCATGACCGAATTTGGCAAAACACTCTTTTAATGCAGCAATATCATTATAAGGCAGCGTTAAAGTATGTTTAGCAAAATCGACTGGAACACCTTTTGAAGTTGGCTCACCTTCACCTAAAGTCAGTAAACCCGAACCCGCTTTTACTAAAAGTGAGTCAGAGTGACCGTGGTAACAACCTTCAAACTTTACGATTTTGTCACGGCCAGTATAACCACGTGCTAAACGAATAGCGGTCATGGTCGCCTCTGTACCAGAGTTGGTCATACGTACTAATTCAATTGATGGCATGATTTCACAGATAATATCTGCCAAAGTCGTTTCATGTACGGTTGGTGCACCAAAACTTAAACCATCTTCTGCTGCTGTTTGTACCGCTTTAATAATTTCTGGATGAGCATGGCCCAAAATCATTGGTCCCCAAGAACCAACATAGTCAACATAGCGCTTGCCATCGACATCCCACAAATAAGCACCTTTAGCTTTCTCGATGAAAACTGGTGTTCCTCCAACGCCATTAAAGGCACGTACCGGAGAGTTCACACCACCAGGAATGTGTTTGCTGGCTTGTTTAAATAACTGTTCTTGCTTTGGAGATAAACTCATGGAAATGCTCGTCTTAAATATCTAAAAAATAATTTTGAAAGCTTAAGAAAATAATTGTGCCCACGCTTGTACACGGGCAGGAATTTCAGCAGTTGATCGACCTAATATATCACTAATGACTGCGCAGAGGTCAGCCCCAGCCTCAATCACAGGTTTTGAGTTTTCAACAGTTAAACCACCAATTGCACAAATTGGTAAATCATATTGAACTGCTGCTTGTTTAATGACTTCAATACCGACATTGCCTGCTTCTGGTTTTGTGGCAGTTGCATACACAGCACCAAAGGCAACATAAGTTGCGCCATCGGCAATTGCTTTTTGTGCAAGGTCTAAAGAGTTGAGGCAAGTACGGCCAATAATGACACCTTCAGGAAGTTTCGATTTTGCATCTGTGATTTCACCGTCACTTTGTCCTAAATGCACACCTAAACCAAACTGAGCGGCCAGTTTTAGGTCGTCATTAATGACAAAAGGAACCTGATATTTTTCACACAATATCTTGATCTGTTCAACTTCAGCAGGCTGGTCAGTTTTTTCTATTTTTTTACGGCGGTACTGTAAAATTGCGACCTGACGAGTTGCGAGCGCTACATCTAGTTTTTCTAATAATAATTGGATTGGGTCATCGTTGGTAATGAGATATAAACCGCGCATGAAAGTTTCGCCACTAAACATATTGCGCTCAGAATATATTTTCTTTGTAAAAATTTAAAGATAAAGAGTGCCTTCAAGGTAGCCATATCATCATGATTTTAATTATTAGGGCCCACATTTCCCAATTAGTAAAGCCCACTCTCTGCAAGAGTGACTACTAAAGATAAAGATATTGATTTTTTAGCTGGGACTTTTTTAATAGTATCTTTCGCATCTTGCAGCGCGAATATGCTTTATAAATAAATACAATAATTTTATAACTATATTTTTCTATTTCTTCAATTAATATCTTGACAATATTTAATTTTACATATTAATATACAAATATAAAGAAAGCAGTCCGCTCTACAGGCATTATCCTGAATCGGATTGCTTTTTTTTGCCTATTTTTTGGTTTTTACAAATATTTTAAAGATTAATTTAGAACGTTAGATCAAAATAACTATATATATTTATTATGTTTATTAATTAAACTAAAAATATAATTTAAGATTCATTTTTTATAATTATTTTGCACGTAAATATCTGTTTCTTTTGTAAAAAAATAATATTATATTTATAAGTATTATAATAAATATCGAGATAAATCATGGACAGTAAAATAATTGGTTTGATCGCGGGATCGTTTTTATTAACGGGTTGTATCTCGGCCAAGGTCGAACAACTTCATGACGCTACCACTAAATTAACAACTAGTGTAGATAAGTATGTGGTTCTAACAAACAAGATTGTTGATTACAATGACAAATATTCAATATATATCGATGGAAACAAAGACCTATCGTTAGGTATTAATATAAGTACCCCAATAGAGATAAAAGATCAAAAAGAGGAAGATGAAAACAACTCAAGAAACTTTAATCGAATTTTTATTAACCAATATATTAATTATTCACTAGGAGAAGATATAAAACAACAATCGGCTCAACTTTCTGAGTATTTTAAAATTTTACCTAAATCTTTAGAATCTGAAAATATTAATGAAAATTTTAATAGCCTAGTTGAGAATATTGATCAATTAAATAAGATTATTGAAGGCAAGTTACGAAATAATGGGGATGTTCCACAAGGAAATTTAACAACTACAGATAAAAAAATAATAGATACATTTTTTAAGGAAGCTTACCAAATCCATCAATACAAGCAATTTGATAAGATAATTAATGATCAATATGAAATTATTTTACAAGCAATTATCAATATAATGAATTATACAAATTATACTTTAACGCCTGTTGCTAAGAACTTAAATAGTGACTTTGAAAACTCACACAAATCATTATTAAAATCTTTTGCAAAACAACAAAAACAAGCCACTAAGTCCCCTGCCAAAACAGCTAAAGCTAATTACAGTATTGAAGATTTAAAAAAAATTGAACAATTACTTAATCAACCAATGGTAGCGAATAGTTCTTTAAATTATTTAGCACAAGAGTCTCCCCTACAAGAAAGATCGAAACTATATACTAAGTTTTGTCCTTCCAATCTAAGTTCTTCTAAATACTATACGATCAAATGGTATATTAGTGATAATAAAAATTCTCAATACACTGATTATTCTTTTGATTTCAAAAATATACTATATATGAAGGGAAGAGAACCTAATTGTGAACTAATTGATATTCTCGGGCTTTTATTAGAAAGGAAATATAAACAAATTGATTTATCTAAATTTGAAAAGAAAACTTCAGATTTAGATAAGGTTGTTGATTTCTTGATGAATAAAATTCCTTCGGATAAAAAGGAGAAATAAAATGGTTACTATGAACGTTCATGATCTTATTAATGGAGCTTATGATATAGCCCTTAATAATAGAGATTATTTTTTAAACAATCATGCTAGTCCTAATGAAGATTCAAAGGAGTTTGATAAGAAATCGCAAGAAGCTTTAATTCAAAAATTGTTAATTCAACATGAAATATTAAACACTATAAAGGAGCAAATTGCCAATAATAATCCAAAATTCAATACAGCCATTAATGATTTAAATGATTATAATAATAATATAAAGGGAGAAATAAATAATCTTAAAACTGCTTCAGACATTGTAGGTTTAATTCGTGATTTATTAGCCGTATTTGGATTTTTATTGTGAATAATTTTTAGTTCAGAAAGTCCCGCTTAAAGCGGGATTTTCTTTAAATAATTAAGGCAAAACCATACTGACTAAATCAAAAGGGTAAGTTTTTGGCTTTGGTTTTTCTTCGCCACAGCTCGCACATTTTGACCTATATAAAAAGGAACCCCAAGATAAGCTACTGATGCAGCACTATTGAAGTCATATAGTGAAGCTGTGGGAAGCTTCAAGTCATGCCCTTTCAACACCTTAAATTTTTACTTTAAGAATCAATTTTATCGTGCTTACGATCAATCAAACTTAATTGACCAGTCGCCACATCAGATAGCATTCGCCAATCAGAAATAAAGCTATAAAGAGGCTGTTTAAAACTGGCAGGTTTATTTTTTTCAAATACAAAATGTCCAACCCATGCACATGCATAGCCAGACACTAAACCATACAGTGCATATTTAGCTTGTTTCTTACGAATTGCTTTTGAAAAAAAGTATATACCAATGCTGCTACCCACCACATGTAAGCGCCTGCTCATAATGTTACGGTGTTCAGTTAAATAAAAACGATAAAATTCCTGATAGTTTTTAATCGGTAATTCAAACTCTGGCTGAGCTTCATGGTCGAAGTTTACTGGTGCATTCACGATCATCTTCCTGATTTTTATTTGATCAAAACGTCACCTGATTGTACACCTAAAACAAAGTGTAGCGTCATAGGTTTGATTGTAACTTTCTCTATCAAAAACATTATTTTTAGCACTAAGCTATTATACTTATTCAAGATAGTTTAAATACCTGATTCAGGGAGATCCATTATGGTTGAAGTTGAGCTTAAGTTTCAGTTACCTGAATCGAAGAAAAAAACTGTTCAGCAGTATTTGAAAAAGCATAAAGCACAGCATATTCACTTGCAGGCCAAATATTACGATACACCAGACCGTCTACTCGCAAAAAATGGTATGGCTCTACGTTTACGTAAAGAAAATGATTTGTGGGTACAAACCTTTAAAGCCGCTGGTCAAAGTCATTTACACCGTGTTGAAGAAGAAGTTTTTCTAGGTAAATGCGAGCAAGAACCCGAACTAAACCTTAATCTATATAAAGATAATAAAGCAGTCACAGATTTAATTACTGAAGCTTTAGGCACTGAAGTCGAAAAGCTAAGCTTACAGTTTGAGACAGATGTACAACGTACTTATCATGTATTTGAAGCCGATGACACTGCTATTGAAGTCTGTCTTGATGACGGCGTAGTAAAAACGGCAACCACCCAAAGTAAAATTTGTGAAGTTGAGTTTGAGCTTAAACAAGGTGCTGTTAAAACACTGATTCAATTTGCACAGCAATGGATTAATCGTTATGAGTTATGGCTCGATGTTAGAAGTAAAGCCGAACGCGGTAATTTACTCGCATTAGGAAAAGCCGTTTCACCTGCTGTTCACGCAAAAAACTTGAGCTTAAATAAGAATATTTCAGCAGAACAAGCTCTCAAAAAAATTGTAGAAAACTGTTTAGGACAATTCTTACCGAATATGGCTGCAATTGCCGATAACGTCGCCGAAGCTGAGCATATCCATCAGGCACGTGTAAGCTTACGTCGTTTACGCAGTGCACTTCATCATTTTTCAGGATGGTCAGACGATTTGAACCCTGCTTGGGAAGAGCAAATTGCAGCACTTTTCCGCAAGCTTGGAAACACGCGTGACGTAGATGCTATTCGTACTGAAATTTTACCGATGATTGTGCAACATGGTTCACCTGAGCTTTTACTTCCAATCTCAGAGGAGCCATTAAAAGATCTTGCCACACTGTTCAAATCGGCAGAAACCGTCAAGCTTGTACTCGCATTACTGGCATTTGCGTATTCAGAAGAAGATAGCCAAAGTACTAAAGGAAAATTTAAAAAGCAGATAGAAAAAAGCTTAGATAAGTTACATCACCAAGTTTTGAGTCACGCTAAAGATTTCAATGAACTCGAAGTAACTGAACAGCACAAGATACGTAAAAAAGCTAAACAGCTACGTTACTGCATCGAATTTATATCAAGCTTATATCCATCTAAAAATGTTCAACAGTTTTTAAAGAAATTGCAACCCGTGCAAAATACGTTAGGACTATATAACGATTTGTTTATAGCTGAAGATCTATTTAATAAAGCAATTGAGCACGACCCGCACTTTTGGTTTGCTCTAGGATGGATTAAGGCCAAACAACCTTATTTACAAAATCAGTCTGCCGAAGCTTTGCAAAAATTTAATCAAGTAAAAACTTTTTGGTAAGTATCTTATAGTCGCGACATAGATGTCGCGACTTTTTATCTTATCGGTATTTACCAAATACTTTCCACACACCATTATCTGCTAACGGGTCATTATAGCTATCGCTACGTTGCTTTCTTGGTTTATCTCGGGCATCGACAAGTTCAAAGTGAGGCTCTACCCCTAGCACAATACCATTGGTATAAAAACGTGAACGTGTATATTCACTTTGACCATGCTGGAACACATAAGTTCTCAAGTCGATAAATTCACGGTGAGCAACGAGTGCTGCCGTGTCATCACTCTGCAACCATTCTTGCATGGTAAAAATCTGATCTGTTTCGAACTGACCGCATTTTTCAATAAGACTTGCCACACCACGAAAAGTTTTCGACTCTTTAGCACGTGTTTTATTAATACGAATCCGATCTACATGAAAAAAGAATAATGGTAAGTTCAGATGGCTTGGTAAATGAATTGCATCTGGTAATTCATCTTCCATAAAAGGTTGAAAAAGCTCTTGTGCCCTTTCGATTAAGTCTTTCCATTGTTGGTAATAGGCTAAAACTTCTTCTTGCAAACCATAATAAATTGGCAGCCCTTCGACATGCTCTAAATATTGGGGTGGAAAAATATGCTGACGTAATAGAGCAATGTCTGTTTTTAAACTTTGAACGGCTATCGCATCTTGCATAATTAGAACTTCCAACACTTAGGCTATTTACAGACTAAGGCAAAGGTTTTGTTTCCGCAAGGCTTTGCCTATAATAAGCAGCTCTATTTTTGCGGGAATATGTCATGTCTCAAAAGATTAATGCAACAGATATTACTGAAGAAGAAGCGTTAAATGCTGTTTTCTTTGAGCGTGCGGATGAATTCATTAAACAAGCGAATGATTTTTGTCGCCCGCCTAAAGGCCAAAAGCCTGACCCCGCTGAGCTTCGCGGCCAAGTGAGTGCAGCCATGTTATTTGCAACTGCCCGTTTTAATACGTGGGTGGCTGCAAACAATTTTAAAGATGGCAATGAAATGCGCGATGCAAAAGAGCAAGTAATGTCTTATTTGCTTCAGCAATTTCAAATGATGCTCGAAGATAACTTTGATGAGTATTGTGAACAGTTCGAAAACTACTTACGTTTCCGTAAGAATGAAGATTTCCATGCTCACAAACATGACCATGACCATGACCATGACCATGACCATGACCATTAATAAGTTTTAAATACTCAAATAAAAAGCCACTTAATGTGGCTTTTTATTTGATAAGTTAGTTATTGCTTTTGCGCTTGGCCATATTGGTCAGCCATCACCTCCACAAGGTTTGAAGGTTTAATATATTTTTTAATGACTGCGTTCACATCGGCAACGGTCAGCTTAGTTAAGTCTTGATCGTGCTTAATGCGGTCAAGTAATGTTTTACCCGACTCAAGCTCAATATTTAACATACCGTGAATGTTGCGCTCATCTTCTAATGCAGTAACACGTTTCTTCATGAGATCTGCTTTAGCTGCGTCAAGCTCTTGCTCAGTAATACCCTTCGTTAACAAGTCATTTAGTACTTTATGAACTGAATCAGAGACTTGTGCTGAACGCCCAGCCGTATAGTTTGCACTAATACTTAACGCACCAACATTTGTGTCCTGATCAAGTTGTAGACCTGTTCCAAAACCATATACCAATGCATTTTTTTCACGAAGCTCTTGAGCCAAACGTGATGAGATTTGAGAATCACCTAAAATATAATTCATTAAAATTAATGCAGGTGCATCAGGATGATTTTTCCCAACTGGTAGTGTGATTATACTTTGATAACTACCAAACTCGCGTTGTTCAGATAAAGCATGCACTTTCTGAGCAGGAAAATCGACATGTTTAATTAAGATTTTTTCGTATGGTTGCTTACTATTCCAGCTCCCAAACTCTTGATTCAAGAGATTTTTCATTTTCTTTGCATCAAATGCACCAGTAATCGCAATTTGCGCATGGTTCATTGCAAAGAAATGCTGATATAGCTCTTTCACTTGTTCTTGGGTCACATTCTTCAATTGTTTTTTAGCCAGCTCAGGTTCAAAGTGATAACGCAAATCACCTGGTTGGTATTCTTCAATTAAACGCGATAATGTTAAACCTGCCACGACATCTGGTTCAGTATAAGGACGATCAAGGCTCGACAAGCTTTGAGACTTAATTAAATCAAATTGAGATTGTTCAAACTTCGGATTTTTCATGACCTCTAAAACAAATTTGAAGAACTCATCAAATTTTTCAGTTTTAGATTGAATGTTAATATTCATACCATTGCCGTCAGCACTTGCATAAGCTGCACCGCCTGCATCAATCGACTTATCTGCAATATCTTGCAAACTATATTTGTCAGAGCCACGCAGTAATAAATATGAAGTTAAATCAACAACTGTACCTTTATCAAATAAAGATTTTTCTGTACCAAAATCCATAGTAATAGTGGCATAGGTACGATCATCACGAGTTTCTACAGGGAACAAAGCATACTTCATTCCGTTTTTAAGTTTCCCGCGGCTAATCTTTTTCTCATTAGTTTCGGCATATTGCTTTGAGGTTTTTAAAAACTCGTTAACTTCTTGTTGATAAACTTTTGGGTCTTTTAAAGGCTCTGGTTTAACATCGGTTTGATCTAAAGTTTTAGGCTTATCTTTAGGGTCAAGTTGCAATGCTTTCTTTTGATCTTCAGGTGTCGGCAAAATATCGCCATCAATACGATGCCCAGCAACAAGAAACTGCTTTAAGGTTTGATTGACTTCATTGAGTTTCACTTTCTCAACTGCATCTAAATCTTTAAAATATTGGTCCCATTGCCCACCAGCTACACTGTAATCACTTAAACGAGAACCCAAAGCAACGGCATCTTTATTGACTAACTCGCCTTGCGTTTTCATTAAGCTTTTTACGCGATTTAGCTCAGTCTCTGTAAAAGGCTTACCCTTTTCTATTCCCGAGAGTAAAGCACTTTCAACTTTATTAGGGTCATTTTTTGGTGAGTAAACCGCACCTAAAAATACGACATTAAAATCTTGATCTAACCATGTTGATGCCTGAACGTCTGTAGAAATACCCGTTTCAACCATGTTTTGATATAAATGACCGCTTGGCTGCATGGTATACAACATTGGAGCTAAAGCGAGTGTTGGTTGAATTTTCGTGTTTTTTCCATTCATATAGATATGGAATTTGGCCAAATCACTGCCCTTTTTCACTACAAACTCACGATCCTTCATTTTTGTAGAATCTAAAACAGGTACCTGAACAGGCTTCGGCACAGCTCGTGCAGGAATCGGACTAAAATATTGGTCAATTGTTTTTAAAACATCAGTTTTATCAAACTTACCTGAAACGACCATCACAGCATTATTCGGTGCATACCAACTGCGGTAGAACTGATTCAATTCAGGCATTTTAATAGATTTAAGCTCAGGTAAATCACCAATCGGTAATCGCCCTAAATACTTGTTTCCATAAGCCGATTTCCACATTTGATCCATTAAGACAGCAAAAGGCTGATCCATACGGACTTCACGTTCACGCTTTACGATTTCAATTTCAGAAGGTACAAATTTTTCTTGTAGTACCAATTTATCCATACGTTCAGATTCAAGGTACAACACTTGATCTAGCGCATTTTTTTCTGGACGAACAATATTGGTATATTTGGTTGAATAGTAATCCGTGCTCGCATTTGTCATTAATGTATATTGATCTAAACGGCGCTGAAATTCTTCACCCTTTACGTTTTGCGTGCCTTTAAATGCCAAATGCTCAAGTAAATGTGCTAAGCCACTTTTACCTTGTGGGTCATTTAAAGAACCTGTCAAATAGATAGTATTAATAAAGATTTTATTTTCTTTGTCATTCGGCGCAAGCACTACCCGAAAGCCATTATCTAATTTATATTCCTCAATATTTTGCTTACTTTTTACTAATGTCGTTTGTGCAAAAGACGCAGCACTTAAACCAAGAATACATAGGGAGAGAGTCAGTTGTTTAAACTGCATGAACATAGAAATACCAATTAATTTGAATAATAAAAAATCAATAGTTGTAAGAGTATAGTAGGTAATTTAAGCTGACATTAATAGTAAAGTTTTGAAAAGAAAGCCGTTTATTTAAACGGCTTTTTATTTTAAAGAAAAATTTCTGCTTGCATATAAAGTTTGCCATATCCTGCAATTTCAATACGTTCCTGATTCAGTATATTGCAATATAAAACGCCTCCACGGCTAGAAGCTTGATAAGCCACAATATTATTTTTGCTCAGCTTTTCTGCCCATAACGGCGCTATTGCAGTATGAATTGAACCTGTAACAGGGTCTTCTTCAATGCCTGCAACAGGTGCAAAATAACGAGACACACAGTCATAGTGCTCGTCTGCTTTTGTAGTGATTACGACATCCATATCTGTAGTCGTAATAGCTGTCCGTTTACCTAAGGCTTTAAGTAAGTTCATGTCAGGCTGCTCATCCAACACGTCTTGCACTGATTCATACTCAACAATATAAGCTTGAACATTTTGATAAACAGCCTTAAATGGTTTGCTTAAAGCTTGTCGTAAAATAGCTGGATAATCTTCCACTTGTTCAGCCTTACGAATTGGAAAATTCATTCTGATTTTGCCATCTTCATCTTGGTGAACAATAAAAAGCCCTAAGTTTCGGACATGAAAATTAATGGTCTTTTTATCCGTAAAATCTTTAAAGAGTACAAAAGCACTCGCAAGAGTCGCATGACCACAAAAATCGACTTCAACCATTGGTGTAAACCAACGAATTTCATAGTTTTCAGAATCTATAATTTTTACAAAAGCAGTTTCAGATAAGTTATTTTCAAGCGCTATCTTTTGCATTAAATCTGCATCTAGCCACTCTTTTTCAACAATCACAGCAGCTGGATTTCCACGAAATAACTCTTTTGTAAAAGCATCGACTTGATACATTTTCATGATAGTGCTCTCTTTTGTAATAAGCTCATTTTCTAAAACTATTTAAAATAAAAACAGATACAGTTTTTTTAAAATTAACATCACAGTGGCAATTTAAGCATATAAAAAACGGCTCATTCAGATATGAATGAGCCGTTTTATACTAACTATTAATGATGTTGAGTTAACTCAATTTCATCTTCACTATTTAATATGTCTTTATCTGTTTGGCCCATCAGTTGACTCGTCACTACACCTGCAGTCATTGAACCATTTACATTTAATGCAGTACGGCCCATATCAATTAACGGTTCGATTGAAATAAGCAGCGCAACCAAAGTTACAGGTAAACCCATTGCAGGAAGCACAATCAGTGCAGCAAAAGTTGCACCACCACCAACACCAGCCACACCAATTGAACTTAAAGTCACAATACCCACTAAAGAAGCAATCCACATTGGGTCGAGTGTATTAATACCCATGGTTGGCGCAACCATGACTGCCAACATTGCTGGGTATAAACCCGCACAACCATTTTGACCAATGGTTGCACCAAACGAAGCAGAAAAACTCGCAATAGATTCGGGAATACCCAAACGACGAGTTTGCGCTTCAATACTCAGTGGAATACTTGCTGCACTTGAACGGCTTGTAAATGCGAATGTTAAAACAGGCGCAACTTTCTTAAAGAACTTAAGCGGAGAAACACCTGTTAGAGTCAAAATAATGGCATGAACGCCAAACATAATCGCCAAACCTAAATATGACGCAACTAAAAAACCACCTAGGTTTAAAATGTCAGCCACATTTGAACTTGCCACAACCTTAGTCATAAGCGCAAAAACACCATACGGTGTAAGCGTCATGACTAAACGTACAAGCTTCATGACCCAAGACTGTAACGTCTGAATAGCAGTCAAAATACGCTGACCTTTTTCTGCATCATCTTTCATTAAATTAAGCGCAGCTATCCCTAAAAAGACAGCAAAAATAACTACACTAATAATTGAAGTCGGATTTGCACCCGTTAACTCAGCAAAAGGGTTACTTGGAATAAAGGAAAGAATAAATTGCGGTACGCTTAAATCTGTTACTTTGCTTACATAATCAGTATTAATTGCAGTTAAACGCGCAGTTTCAGCAGCACCTTGCACCAAACCTTTGGCAGTTAAACCAAATAAGTTCGTCACAAATACACCAACCAGCGCAGCAATTAACGTTGTGAATAGTAGAGTTCCGATGGTATAGACGCTGATTTTTCCTAAAGAGGAAGCCTGATGCAACTTGGCTACTGCGCCTAAAATCGATACAAATACCAAAGGCATCACGACCATTTGTAAAAGTTTTACATAGCCGTTACCAACAATATTAAACCAGCTAATAGATTCAGCAAGAATCGGATGGCCACCGCCATAAATCAAATGTAGTCCTAAACCAAACACTACACCTAGAACTAAGCCAGCAAGAACTTTTTTAGATAAGCTCCAGTCCGTTTTACGTGTTTGGGCGAGTAAAAATATTAACCCGACAAAAACCACAATATTGATGATTAAGGGTATATTCATTCCCAAACTCCAAATTATTGCTTGTGTCATCTTTTAAGGGGGCATATTTGACCATAGCCGGCCTATATAAACTACCCTTTTCCACAATTTTCTAGCATGCAGATCATTGCCGATCTGGATGAGAATATAAAATGACATTTAAATACATATATATCACTTTTAGGGCATAAGCTAAGTAGGACATTTATGTATTAAAATTAAGCACATTTCTGTATAAACTGTTGCTCAATAAAACCAATAAATTGCTTTAGATTGCTCCCCCATGTCTCAGGAGGCTGAGCAACGACATAAGTGGTAAAGTGTGCAGATTCAGTATTAATTTCAAAACAGCTTAACGACAATTTATCAGCCACTTTAGTCAAATATGACTTTGGCAATAGCGCAAAGCCGACACCTAGCTCCACACAACTGACAATACCGTCCAGACTGCCCATTTCCATGATTTGCGAAGGCGGCACACTATGGTCATTTAAAAACAGCTCAATTGCATGGCGATAGGAACACCCTTGTCGAAATGCAATAAATCTGGTCTTTGCAAGCGTGGCAATATCAGGAAACTCGGTTTGCTGTTTCGGACAAACTAAAACCAATTGTTCTTGCCATATTGGATAGCTATATAACTCAGGAATCACATATTTCGAGGCTACAAAAGCGCAATCAAGCTCACCTTGCTGCACAGCGTTAATCAAATATCCTGTTGGGTGAGTTTGAAGCTCAATCGGCAAATTAGGATATTGCTGCATACATTCATTCAGTAATTGAGGAAGTCGTATGGCCGCTGTAGTTTCCATACTGCCTAAACGAATGGTTTCGTTCGGATCAATATCACTGTATTGAAAGATTTTTTTCGCTTTATTGTGCAGCGCGATCATTTGAACAGCATAGCTATGCAACTGCTGCCCTGCATTGGTTAATGTCACGGGATTATGGCGATTTAATAAAACCACTCCTAACTCTTCTTCAAGCTTTTTCACATGACTAGTGATATTCGATTGAACCGTATACATTTTTTGTGCAGCCAGTGAAAAACTTCCACTCTCTGCAACCGCTAAAAAAAACTCTAGAGACTTAAGCAACATACCACTATCTCAAAATAAGATAATTAGTATCATATTAAATCATTTTTAAAGATTATCAAACTCGCTTTTAATAATAAAAAAATTGAGTGATTTCTCATGACTACGCTTTATCGAATGAGTCTGCTTGTATTTTTAGCAACTTGCTTGGGTATTGGTGTTTTTAGATTTTCCTACACTGCCCTCATGCCAATCATGATTGTGCAATACGGATGGACACATGACTTCGCAAGCTTCTTAGGCAGTGCAAATTTGCTGGGCTATTTGCTAGGTGCCTTGTTGGCGTTGTTTAGTATTAAAGAAAAATCTATTCCCATACTCATTGTAAGTTCGGCAGTTGTGGGCAGTTTAAGCCTACTCTGCTGTGCCTTGATACACATACCATTGGTTTGGTTCGTGTTCTGGCGCACCATTTCAGGAATTGCAGGCGGCCTACTCATGATTTTGGCACCGAGCTTTGCCATGAAAAATATTGCAATGAGTCAAAGACTCAAAGTCAATTTCTTAGGGTTTAGCGGCATTGGTGTAGGCGTGTTATCTGCGACTATTATTATTCCCTTACTTAAAAATATGCCCGTTCAATATGTCTGGAGCATTTTTGCAGCGCTCTCTATTTTTGGCAGTTTGGTACTTTTCCAATTACTCAACCATCAACCACAGCAGTCTGTTCAAACAACCAGCCAAGTTCCTCAAAGCATCAAACATTCACGCTTGGGGCTGGTCATTATTATTGCCTATATGTGCAGTGCTTTTGCCTATATTCCCCACTCTTTGTTTTGGATGGATTACTTATCGGGAACCTTGCATTTTCCATTGCAACAGCGAAATTTGTTTTGGGTGCTGTATGGCATCGGAAGCTGTATAGGCGCTTTTGTGGCGTACTGTTTAAGCCGCCTCACCGGATATTTACAAGCAATTAAATGGCTTTATGGCATTTACTGCGTAGCCATTGCATTACCGTTCTTTTCACATGCCATCTCTTTACTTGCATTGTCTTCATTTCTTACAGGTTTGCTCACGCCTGCCACCGTGTTTATTAGCTCTTATAGCCTTTTACAAATCTATGAGCAGCGTTATCAAAAACTCTGGAGCCTTGCCACGATTGGCTTTGCCAGTACCCAGCTTTTAGGTGGCGTGGTTATAAGTACCTTACATCACTTGCACTGGTCGTATGCCCATCTCTTTTTAATGGGTGGCATTGTTTTGCTATTCGCTTTAATCCTTTTAGTCCGCACCCGTCCTTCCCTACCTACCACTCTCGGAGCAACCGAAACGTGAAAACTATATTGTTTCCTGTATTTTTAATTGCATTTGTACTGGTGATACAGGTCTTAGACCAAAGCTACCAAAAGAAAATCGGTGCACCCAAAACGGCAAAACACCCTGAGTTTATGCAATAAAAAAAGCCCCGACTAATAAGGGGCTTGTCAATTTTTTCAAAGTGAACATTAACGATTAAATCTGTGTCGTAAAAAGGTATCGTTTGCATTTCTTGATTATTTACAAAGCAGCTTTATTGACAAAAAATGTCATATTTTGTCAATGTAGAGTGTTTTCGTCTCATCTATATTTATTCAAAATTTATAATTTTAATACTTAAAATAGAGTAAGACATGAGCAATAACAATTATATTGATGAGCTTTTAAAGCTCTTAGCGATGTTCGCTTTTATCTGCGTTTCATTATTAGCATTTAAATGTCGAACTATATTTGCACTGGACATCACAACATCCTATGAAGTCTCTGTAAAGATTATTATCTATATTGCCACAGCGGCTACCCTTGGCTTTTTAACACGCGATCATATTGAGTTTACAACACAATTTTTAATTGCTATTCCATTTGCATACTTTTGGCTATCGCCTGTTCTTGACTATAAAGCCATTCAAACCATCCCAGAGGTTCCATTTTACCTCTCTGGTCATGGTCAAATTTTAGGATTACTCCTCGTCATTATCTTCTGCTTTGCGCTATGGGTATTTAAAGAAACAAGCTCAAATTCGCATTAGTCTTAAAAAGTCTGAATAACGATTTTTCGTGATTTTTATAAAGTTAAAAATGGTCACTGAAATATATATTTTTATAATATATATTTTAAATAAATTACTTTATATCAATTAAAACTTAAAAATGTTTAATGTATCAAGCCCAGCAAATGCTGTTGTAGTAACTATTATTTCAATAATTGCTACATTTAGCCTTCTTATATGGAAGTTTAATGTTTATGTTGGTATAGATGTCTATACCAGTGGAGAAGTACTTTTCAAAACTCTGTTATATGTAATGGTAATAGGGCTATTTAGTTACTATTTCCGCTTTACCATTAAAATGAGTAACACGGTAATCTTTTCATTACCGCTGTTTTTCTTTTGCATTAGACCTATTTTGAACTATAAACTTACGCACAGTATTGGACAAGTTCCCCTCTATGCAACTCATTATGGTCAGGGTGGAATATTGTTAAGTTTAACTGTATTAACTTGTATGCTTTGGGCTTATACTGCTAACTCATAGCTTATTATTTGTATTAACTTCAATACTATAAAAAACTATAAATAATACTCATTGAACAACAAAGAAGCCCTCGTTAAGGGCTTCTTTATGACAGTCTAATCTTCCATATGACGAATAATTGCCTCACCAAATTCAGAACAACGCAACAAGGTTGCTCCCGGCATTAAACGTTCAAAATCGTAAGTCACCGTTTTGGCTGCAATCGCTCCTGAAATACCTTTAATAATAAGGTCTGCCGCTTCCGTCCATCCCATATCTCGAAGCATCATTTCAGCAGAAAGAATAATTGAACCAGGGTTTACTTTATCTTGCCCAGCATATTTAGGTGCTGTGCCATGAGTTGCCTCATATACGGCAATTGCACCCCCGATATTTGCTCCCGGAGCAATTCCTATACCTCCTACTTCTGCTGCTAATGCATCAGAAATATAGTCACCATTTAAATTAAGGGTTGCTATCACTGAGTAGTCGGCAGGACGCATCAAAATTTGCTGTAAGAAGGCATCTGCAATTACATCTTTAATAATGATGTCTTTACCAGTTTTAGGGTTTTTAATTTTAACCCATGGACCACCATCTATGAGTTCACCACCAAAACGATCTAAAGCTAACTCATAACCCCATTCTTTAAAGGCACCTTCGGTATATTTCATAATATTACCTTTATGAACAAGGGTTACCGATGGTTTGTCATTATCTATTGCAAATTGAATGGCTTTACGAACTAAACGTTGCGATCCTTCTTTAGATACTGGCTTGATTCCAATACCGCATCCTTCTGGAAAGCGAATTTTTGTGACGCCCATTTCTTCTTGAAGGAACTTTATCACCTTCTTCGCTTCTTCAGAATCAGCTTTCCATTCAATACCAGCATAAATATCTTCCGAGTTTTCACGGAAAATCACCATGTCGGTTAGTTCTGGATGCTGAACAGGTGATGGAACACCCTCAAACCAACGTACAGGGCGTACACACACGTACAAGTCTAATTCTTGGCGTAATGCCACATTAAGTGAGCGAATACCGCCACCAACTGGAGTAGTTAAGGGACCTTTAATTGAAACGACAAATTCACGCAGAGCTTCAAAAGTTTCTTCTGGCATATAGCTGCCATAAATTTTATTAGCCTTTTCACCACAATATACTTCCATCCACTCAATGGAACGTTTACCGCCATAGGCTTTTAAGACAGCCGCATCAACAACTGTTTTCATGGTCGGTGTAATATCTACACCAATACCATCACCCTCAATAAATGGAATAATTGGATGATTTGGTACATTCAGTGATAGGTCTGCTTTTACTTTAATTTTATCACCATCGGCAGGAACCACGATCTTCTGATAACCCATTGTGTAGATTCTCCCTTTTATAATATTTAACTAACCAAACAAAAATAATTATCGATAAACAATACTTTCAACTTTTATTAACGCATAATAGCTTAATCGAATTTAATCCTTTTTGAGATTTATGTGGGAAATAAGCAAATTTCACACTTAAATATAGCTCAATGTTTTTACCGCTTATTTGAAAGAAGAAGTCATTTTTTATGAAAATCGTCATTCTTAACAAACCTTATGACGTACTCTCCCAGTTTCGTAAAGACGAAGCGCATATGACGGTCTCTGATTTTATAGATGACCCGACTTTACGCATAGCAGGTCGTCTTGATATGGACTCTGAGGGTTTAGTTTTTTTAACCGATCATGGTGGTTTGAATCAGTTCATTACCAACCCTGCGAATAAAAAATACAAAACGTATTTAGTTCAAGTTGATGGTGATGTAACCGAAGAAGCGCTTGAGCAACTTCGTAAAGGTGTAGAGCTTAATGATGGTATGACTTTACCAGCAAAAGCAATTAAGGTAAGTGAACCTGAATGGGTATGGGACCGTGATCCTCCTGTACGTTACCGTGCCAACATTCCAACCTCTTGGATTGAAATTTCTATTTGTGAAGGTCGTAACCGCCAAGTTCGCCGCATGACCTCTGCGGTAGGTTTCCCAACTTTACGTCTCATTCGTACTAAAATTGGTTCAATTGATTTAGTTCAATTAGGACTAGAACCGGGTGAGACCAAAGAAATTGAACCTCTACTCTACCCTGACTTTAAAGATGTGCCAGCAGAACAACCTTATCGTTCACGTTCTTATGTGAAAAAACCGGGTGGTACAGGTGGTAAACCAATGGTTCGTAAGAACAAAGATGGTTCTGTTAAAAAGTCTGGTACAAAACGTATCTGGCAAATGGATGAAAGTGAAAAACCACGTCGCAAGACCAATGGTACAACTCGTCCAAATACCAAGGCACCACGTGGTCGTGGCCGTAATGGTCGATAAAAACATTTAAGTTTTAAAGCTCACGTCAGTGGGCTTTTTTTAATGCCATTTATTTTTTATAAAAAAATAAAAAAAGCCGATGTATAAACACCGGCTTTTAAGCTATTCACACGAGTTAGTAATTAAGCACCAACACTTGCAAGAGCAGCATTAAATGTAGCGCTTGGACGCATTACAGCGTTTACTTTCGCTGGATCAATTGCGTAATAACCACCGATATCGGCTGCTTTACCTTGTACTTGAGCAAGCTCAGCAACAATCTTCGACTCTTCTTCAGCTAAAGTTTTTGCAAGTGAAGTAAACTTCGCTTTTAACTCAGCATCTTCGTTTTGTGCAGCAAGTGCTTCTGCCCAGTAAAGTGATAAGTAGAAATGGCTACCACGGTTGTCAAGCTCGCCTGTACGACGTGATGGAGACTTGTCGTTGTCAAGCAATTTACCAGTCGCTTCATCAAGTGTCTTAGCAAGCAACTTCGCACGAGCATTATTCTCTTTAACACCCATCTCTTCTAAAGAAGCTGCTAAAGCAAGGAACTCACCAAGCGAATCCCAACGTAGGTGGTTTTCTTCAACAAGTTGTTGTACGTGTTTAGGTGCTGAACCGCCTGCACCAGTTTCGTACATGCCACCGCCCGCCATAAGCGGAACGATAGACAACATCTTCGCAGAAGTACCAAGCTCCATAATTGGGAACAAATCTGTTAAGTAGTCACGTAAAATGTTACCAGTCACAGAAATTGTATCTAAGCCACGAACTACGCGCTCAAGTGTGTAACGCATTGCACGTACTTGAGACATGATTTGGATATCAAGACCAGTCGTATCGTGATCTTTTAAGTACTTTTGTACTTTCTTGATCAATTCGTTTTCGTGTGGACGGTATGGGTCAAGCCAGAAGATCGCAGGCATCCCTGAGTTACGTGCACGAGTTACTGCAAGTTTCACCCAGTCACGAATCGGAGCATCTTTCACCTGACACATACGCCAGATATCGCCTTCTTCAACATTTTGAGTCAATAACACTTCACCAGTGTCAAGATCGGTAATGTTTGCGATACCAGCTTCAGCAATTTCAAAAGTCTTGTCGTGAGAACCGTATTCTTCAGCTTTTTGAGCCATCAAACCAACGTTTGGTACTGTACCCATAGTCTTCGGATCGAAGTTACCATGCCATTTACAGAAATTGATCATTTCTTGGTAAATACGCGCAAATGTTGATTCAGGCATTACTGCTTTAGCATCGTATTGCTTACCATCAGCACCCCACATTTTACCACCAGCACGGATCATTGCAGGCATAGAAGCATCTACAATGATGTCGTTAGGTGAATGGAAGTTTGTGATGCCTTTTGCCGAGTCAACCATTGCAAGTGCAGGACGGTGTTCTTGGCAAGCATGTAAGTCTTCGATGATTTCTTCACGTAATGACGTTGGAAGCGTTTCGATTTTCTCGTATAACCCAGCCATACCGTTATTAACGTTAATACCTAATTCGTCAAATAACTTACCGTGTTTTTCAAAAGCTTCTTTGTAGTAGATTTTCACACAGTGACCGAACACGATCGGGTGTGAAACTTTCATCATTGTCGCTTTTACGTGTAAAGAGAATAAAATTCCAGCTTCTTTACAATCATCAAGTTCTTTTTCATAGAAATCACAAAGTGCTTTCTTGCTCATGAACATTGAGTCGATGATTTCGCCTTCTTGAAGCGCAACTTTTGGCTTAAGAACAATGCTCTTACCACTGTTTGTGATAAGTTCCATTTTTACATTGCGTGCACGGTCAAGTGTCATTGACTTTTCACCGTGGTAGAAGTCACCTTCTTCCATGTGTGAAACGTGAGTTTGTGACCACTGTTTCCACTCGCTCATTGAGTGAGGGTGTTTCTTAGCGTAATTTTTAACGGCAGCAGGAGCACGACGGTCAGAGTTACCCTCACGAAGAACTGGGTTTACTGCTGAACCTAGGCATTTGCCATAACGAGCTTTAATAGTTTTTTCTTCTTCAGTCGCTGGGTTTTCCGGATAGTCAGGAATTGCAAAACCTTTAGATTGAAGTTCTTTAATACATGCTGTCAATTGCGCAACAGAGGCACTAATATTTGGGAGTTTAATAATGTTAGTATCTGGATCTTGTGTAAGACGACCTAGCTCAGCAAGGTTGTCGGATACCTTTTGCTCTTCACTTAGGTAGTCAGCGAATTCTGCGAGCACACGTGCAGCTACAGAGATGTCACTTTTAACAATCTCGATACCTGCTGGCTTAGTAAAGGTCTCAATGATCGGCAGTAGCGAATAAGTCGCCAATAATGGCGCCTCGTCAGTCAGTGTGTAAATGATAGTTGACTTTTCACCAGCCATATATAGCCCCTTCCGTTGAATTGAGTTTTGAGGACCGAGCTTTTGGCCCAGTGCCTACGAACCGATATGCTTAAATAAAACCCTGAGAGTATCGACTCTCATTGGCTTCCAGTCAACGAAATATCCAGTGATAACGACATTTCGCAGCGAAATAATACATAATTTAAATCTATTGATAATAATCTTATACCTAACTTATGGTAATACATCTAGGTTTACCAACTTTTAAGGTATAGATCAGTCTTAAATTACATGAGATATCTTTCAGAGTTCTGACAAATATTATACTTTTCATTCAAAATAAACTCAAAGATAACACCTATTTCAATTTTTAAAATCTACTAAAAAGTAAAAACCGATGTACGAAACATCGGTTTTTTATAAACTATTTAACTGTTATTCAGGCTTTTAACCATTTATCAGCTTTTGTTTGATCTTCAATAATAAGTTCAACTTCAGTTAAGTTTATGCTTTCACCTGTAACTTCAAACGACAACAACTCATCACGGCGGAAAGCCAAGACTTGGTAATTACCCTTTTGCTTAGCGTATTTCTCAATAAGTTTTGTGGTCGCTTTTAATCCATCAATTGCGATAATGACATCATTGGCAGAAATACCTGCTTTTGCCCCAGCTCCTTCACGTTGAGCATTTTGTACCAATACACCTTCAGGTTTATCGGTTAGCTTTAAACCATAAGCTAATGTCTTATCGTTTTTAAGCGTATAACTTAAACCAAACTCAGGGAATAACTGATCCAGCGGCAACTCATCCGTTGTGTTAATCAAATGATTAATTTGCTCAACCCAACTATCACCCGTTAACTCTTCGCACAAATCAAAAACGGTACGCTCATTAACCTGAATACCGTTTTGGGTGTTTTCATACAAACGACGCATTAGGGCATCAAGACTAGAATCACGTAAACGTAAGCCTAAATCTAAACATAAGGCAACTAATGCGCCTTTATTGTAATAACTAGTTCCAGCATTATTGGTGTTTTCATCTGGACGATAAAACTTAATCCATGCGTCAAAACTTGACTCTGCGACTGTCTGAACAAAACGACCCGGATTTTGTAAATAACGATCAAGCTGTGACTTCAACAAATCTAGATAAGACTTCTGAGAGATCACACCGCTACGTAATAAAATGAGATCATCATAATATGAAGTAAACCCTTCAAAGATCCACAGTAGCGAGGTATAACCTTCTTGATGTAAATTGTAGTTTGCAAAGTTTTCTGGGCGGATGAACTTCACTAACCACGAGTGGAAATACTCATGGCTACATAACCCTAAGAAACGTTGATAATCTTTCGAAGGTTCAGTAGGTTCATTCGATTTTGGTAAATCATCACGTGGTGTAATCAGACTAGTACTGTTGCAATGCTCTAAGCCACCATAACTATTGCCTGTTGCCATCGTCATAAAGGTATAGTTTTTAAATGGCGCTGAACCAAACATTTCAATTTCAGCTGCACAGATCTTTTCAATATCCGCTTTTAAACGTTCTATATTGGTATTGTGCTGTCCAGAAATTGCAAATTCATGTTCGATTCCATGAGCTTCGAAGCTAAAACGTGTTTGCTCCGCAAGTTCAAATGGACTATCAATCAGTTGATCATAATGATCAGCTTTTAAGGTAAAACGTCCCTTAACTAAGCTTTTTGAAGCTAAGCCAGTTGCTAATTGAAAGTGTTTTAACTCATCAGGCAAAAAGATTTCTAACTCACAAGCAGATTGCTCTTGTCCATCTAAACCTAAGCATACACAGGCTGGGTTAATATATAGACGATTTTGATCTACATAAGCACCACGTACTGATAAATCGTAAGCATAGACATTGTATTCAACAGTAATTAACTCATGATCGGTGTTAAATAAACGCCAGCGATTTTTTTCAGTTTTTTTAATATTGAGCATGCGCCCAGCTTCATCGTAAGCTTTTACAGCTTCAATATGCTTAGAAAACTCACGAATTAAATAACTACCTGGAATCCACGTTGGTAACCATAGTTCCTGATTTGGATTCGCTAAAAAACGAATTGTGACGTGAACAAGATGCTGTTTGTAATCATCGAACTCTATTTGATAATGCAACATAAATTCTTCAATTTAAAATAAGAACGGTTTCACCTTAGATTATCACTTTTTTGTATCGACTTGCGTAGATGTATTTTTTGGCAACAATTCAGACTAGCCTTCTACAAAAAAAAGGCATAGCATGCTGTGCATCTGTGTTCCGTATTTGCCAGTAAACGTCAAGGTCACCTAGTGAAATTCTTCCTATCTCTTTTTACACTGTTTAGTATTTTCTGTACTACTCTTACCAATGCTGCCCTTCTTAATATTGCTCCTGAGAGCGTCGAGGCCGCTGCTTGGACAATAGTAGATACTCAATCTGGTCAAGTCATTGCTGAACATAATAGTCATGTGCAACGTGCACCAGCATCTTTAACCAAAATGATGGTTGCTTATATTGCATTAAAAGAGATTAAGGCTGGAAAATTAAAGCTAGATCAAGTTATTACTGCAACACCAGTAGTTAGCGTGGTTCAGTGGGATGAATCACAAATGTACCTTAAAGCAGGTGAGCAAATTTCAGTTGATCAGCTTTTGGCAGGTTTAATTGTGATGTCGGCAAATGATGCCGCGGTGACTTTGGCTGAAAAAATTTCTGGTGATGTGCCTCATTTTGTACAACGCATGAACCAAGAAGCTCAAGCTTTAGGCATGAAAGACACGCATTTTAGTAACCCTGCCGGGATTACAATGCCTGATCATTACACGACAGCGCATGATTTAAGCTTATTAAGTCAGGCAGTGATTCACCAAACACCTGAATATTTACATTATTCAAAAATGCCAAGCTTTAGCTACAATCAACGTTTTCATCATGCGACTAACTTTGCTTTGAAATATGATCCATCTGTAGATGGTTTAAAAACTGGCTATACCAAAGCAGCAGGTTATAACTTAGCACTTACAGCTTCACGTCCTTCGTTTTCACCGAACCTACCACAAAGACGTTTACTGGTTATTGTTTTAGGTACACCAAGTGCAGTGAAGCGTGCTGAAATTGCCGATAAGTTAATGAATCTTGCTTATGCGTATACACGTGATGAAGTGGTTATTCCAGAGCAAAAACTTATTGCTGAGCTACCAGTTATTAAATCAACTTTAAAAATGTTTAAGGTTGAAACTAAGCAGCCAACTATTGTCACGACTTCTTTATATGCCGAACCAGCAGCAATTGATTTAAATACGTTTGATTACGCAACACAACGCATTCAAGTCGTTGATAGCAATAAACAACTAAAAACTATTGCTCCACTAGAAACGACTCAAACTCGTGTAAATATTGCATTAAACGAGCAAAAATTAACAGCACCGTTAATGAAAGCCATGAACTTGGCAACAGTTTCAATTTATCAAAATAATCAACTGATTCGCAGTCTACAAATTGAAAATGATGTGCATATTGAAGAAGCCAATATTTTCCAAAAAATCATGATGTGGTTCTCAAATTTGTTCTCTATTTTTTCATCAAGTAATCATAGTGCAGCAAAACTCTACCCTGTAGATTCGCACTAAAAACATCAAATTGTGCACAGAGGCACAATAAATCTTATAAATAAAAGATGGCATAATTTAGCCATCTTTTTTTATAGAAAAATAATTAGGTGATAAAAATGGCCCAAAGTTTACATCATATTGTCATTGTCGGTGGTGGCGCAGGTGGTTTAGAACTTGCCACACAACTCGGTGAAACCTTTGGGAAAAGTGGTAAAGCCAAAATTACATTAGTCGACCAAAATTTGACTCATATCTGGAAGCCTCTACTTCATGAAATTGCGGCGGGTTCCTTAAACCCTCACGAAGAACAAACCAATTATTTTGCGCATGCAGAAAAACATCATTACGAATTTATATTGGGAACACTTGTTGCAATTGATAAAGAGAAAAAAATAATAGATTTAGTCCCTCCTCAAGTGTCTAAAGAACAGAACACTCAAGTTCAAAAACTCAGTTATGACACGCTTATTTTAGCGCTTGGTTCAGTATCCAATGACTTTAACACAACGGGTGTACGTGAAAACTGTCATTTTCTAGACAGTAGAAATCAAGCAGATATTTTCCAACAAGATCTTTTGCATTTGTACATTGAAGCACAGAATCAACCTAGCCAACGTACACTCAATATTGGAATTGTTGGTGCAGGTGCAACGGGTGTAGAACTTGCTGCCGAGCTTATAGAAACCACTAAAAACTTTTACCGATATGGTTTGAAAAAAATCCACCCTAATCAAGTAAAAATCACACTGATTGAAGCTTCCGAACGTATTTTACCTGCTTTAAGTGAGAAAACAGCTGAGCATAGTGCAAAACAGCTCCAAAAAATGGGGATCCAAATTTTAACTCGACATCGCGTTGAAAAAATTGATAAGCATTGCATCTATTTCAGTAACGGTAATGAACTCAAAAGTGATATTACGGTATGGGCAGCTGGCGTAAAAGCACCGAAAGTTCTTGAAAGTTTTACCGATTTTGAACGTGACAACATTAACCGTTTAATGGTCTATGCTACGCTGCAAACTTATTCTGACCAAAATGTATTCGCTTTTGGTGATTGTGCACACTGCCAACTTGATGCACGACACCCTCCTCTTGGACCACGCGCTCAAGTTGCCAGTCAACAAGCAAGCTTTTTAGTGGATGCTATGGCTGCCAGACTTAATGGCCGTTCCCAGCCGATGTTCACTTTTAATGACAAAGGTTCACTTGTGTCTTTAAGTCGTAATAAAGCCGTTGGAGAATTACTTGGGGATGTCAGTGTACAAGGATATATTGCTAAAACAATGTACGTATCTTTATACCGTTTACATCAAGCAACAATTCACGGATACACTCAAGCTGGACTACTCACAGTGAAAGATTTACTTACAAGACGAGTACGACCAAAAATTAAGCTGTATTGAGTTGAATTTTTTGAGTTCATCCCTATATACGTAAAAACGCATTAGAAAAAGTGTTAAAGATTGAGATTTTGTAGTCTACAAAATTTATTTTTCACTTTATGATGTACGCTTTAATTGATTGAATGGATCAAAAACATGACTGCAATTGCAAATAACCACGTGGTTTCATTCCACTATAAATTAACAAACGCTGAGGGTGAAACACTTGATCAATCTCAAGGTGAACCACTTGCCTATTTGCACGGTGCAGGCAATATCATTCCTGGTTTAGAAAATGCATTAACTGGTAAAACTGTTGGTGATAAATTCACTGTAAACGTACCAGCTGCTGAAGGTTATGGTGAATACAACCCAGACCTAGTACAAGAAGTTCCAGCTCAAATGTTCCAAGGTGTTGATAACATTCAACCTGGTATGCAGTTCCAAGCTCAAACTGATGACGGCGTTCAAATCGTTACAGTTAAAGCGGTTGAAGGCGACAACGTTGTTGTTGATGCTAACTTCCCACTTGCTGGCCAAGACTTAACTTTTGAAGTTGAAATCGTAGAAATCCGTGAAGCATCTACTGAAGAGCTTGATCACGGTCATGTACACGGTGCTGGTGGTCACCACCACTAATTCATCTTTAACAAGATGATAAAAAGCAAAGCTTCGGCTTTGCTTTTTTTATGCATTTATTTTATATAATATTCAGTGAGTTAATTTATTATTGGACTATGCATGTCAAATGCTTATCAATTGATTTGGTTCCGACAAGATTTACGAGTGCGCGATCATGCAGCTTTATGGCATGCTTGCCAACAAGGTAATTCAATTGCATTAGTCATCTTATCGCCAGACCAGTGGAAACAGCACGACGATGCTCCAATAAAAATTAGTTTTTATTTAAGACAACTCAAAAAACTTCAAGAAGAATTGGCAGCTCTTCACATCCCTCTGGTTATTCAGGTCATCCCTTATTGGAAAGATATTGCCAAATCTATTTCTGACTTTAGTAAGAAATATAATATTGAAAATGTTTATGCCAATATTGAGGTAGGAGTAAATGAACTAAAAAGAGATAAAACTGTACAAGACACTTTAAATAAAGACAGTAAAGAACTTTTTTTATTTCATGATCGCACGATTTTTCCTCTACGTTCAATTCGCAATAAATCAGAACAACCTTATCAAGTTTTCAGTGCCTTTAAAAAAGTGTGCTATTCAAAACTAGATACTAGTGGTTTACCTCAATGTTATCCTTTACCCAATAAACAAACTAAAGTTCCAACCGATTTATTAGAAGAGGAAAATACAAACTTAGCTGAAATTGAAAAGCTATTCTGTTCATCCATTACAACAGAACAGCAAGATTTATGGCCTGTTGGCGAGTCATATGCATTAGAACAACTAGATCATTTTATTAAAGACTCGGTATCTCACTATAAAGTCGAGCGAGATTTTCCCCACATAACAGGTACAAGTAAACTTTCGCCTTATTTAAATATTGGCATTTTATCTATACGTCAGTGTTTACAAGCATTATTCCGCAGTCAACATGGTAATTTTCATTTAACCAATGAAGGTCAGCAAACATGGTTAGATGAACTTATTTGGCGAGAGTTTTACCAACATATTTTATTTGATTTTCCATATGTGTCTAAACATATTCCATTTAAAAAGGACACTCAAAAAATTCAATGGAATCATAACCCAGAACACCTAACTGCATGGCAAACTGGTCAAACAGGTATTCCTATTGTTGATGCCGGAATGCGTCAGCTTTTACAAACAGGCTGGATGCACAATCGAGTACGAATGATTACTGCTATGTTCTTATGTAAAAACTTACTGATCGATTGGCGTATTGGTGAGCAATGGTTTATGCAACATTTAATTGATGGAGACCTAGCTGCAAACAATGGTGGATGGCAATGGTGTGCTTCAACTGGAACAGATGCTGTACCCTATTTCCGAATTTTTAACCCGATTAGCCAATCGCAAAAATTTGATCCGAATGGTGACTATATTCGCACATGGGTAAAAGAATTAGCTCATCTGGACAACAAATCTATTCATGATCCTTATTCAGCCAATAAGTCTCTTCGGTTGAATTATCCAAAACCGATTGTAGATTTAAAAGAAACGCGTCTCAAAGCAATTGAAACATTCAAGCGTATTTAGTTAACAATTACGTCTTATATGTTTGCTTTTGATTAAAAAATAATAATGGGATTTGACTATAAAGGGACTTTCAACTACAAATAAACAGTATAGATACTTAAAAAGGACATAAACAACAATAACTTCCAAAATCACGACCTTTCATTATAAAAGTATAAAAAAATTAACATTACAAAAAAGGTAGCATAAACCATATGCAACAAAAGAACCCAGGTAGAACACTCGTCTTATGGATTATTGCAGCTCATCTATTTATGGGAATGATTGCATACGAGTGGCTGCCTGTAAGTTTTAGAGGAAGCTGGATTTTTATTCTAATTCTTTTAGTTTCCGGTGCTTTTTTAGAAGTTGGTTTATCACTAATTGTGGGTTTACTCGCTTTTATTGGCGTATCTGTTTATTTTCTCCTTGATCTTGGAGCACAAACGCATATTGAACGTCAGCTTCTTTTACTTTTTATTATTCCTCTTATTCCAGTTTTTTTAAGTGCCGTACGCCATAATATTGAAATTAACGTTCAGAAATATCGCGATATTCAAAGTTATGACCGAAATTATCGACGAGATATTTTCCCTTTAAGCGCTTTAAAATATTTTCAGCGTAGTTTTTTTAAGCTACTCGATCATCATAATGTTCAAGATTATGAAGTATTCGTCATTAGAATCCTTAATCGTAGTCTAATCAAAGAAATGTTAGGAGATGATATCTGGAAAACCACTCAAAATGAAATGATTACGATTTTGAGCCAACATCAGCCGAATGAAATTGTTTTCCAATTTGCTGATGATGATTTAGAGAACATATATAGCATTGTCATTCGTCAGCAAAAAACTGACGAAGAGCCTGACTTTATTAAAAAGTTAAGAGAAATTATGACACTGCGTCTTGAGGTTGAATATAAAGTTATTGTTATTCCACCTGAGGAGATGAACTAATGTCTACTCTTCTTAATATTTGTGGAATTGTGATCGCATCGAGCCAATATCCAGACGCCACTTTACAACAGTTCTATCGGCAATATTATCATTGTGAAATTAAAGCTGAACAAATAAAAACTGAAGTACAAACTCCAGAAGATCTTTCGATGTTCTTCCCTTATCAAGATACTTGGTGGCCTGTCTTTACTCTTGACCAGATCAGTTCTGAAAGTTTTCAAAAGTTTATTCATAAGGGAATTCGACCCGGCATTATATTGCCAGATGAGGTTTTTGGTTTCCCCCACTATTTCTTGTTAAAAGAAGCAGTAAGCCAAGGCGCTATTCCAATCGTACTATTTAAAACTGAACAACCTCAGTATTTTGCTGCGAAGGCAACATTTTCAACAGCAATTGGTTTACGGCCAATGGCTGCGTTTGTGAATACAGGATGGGATGAAAATTTAATTTCGCAGCCAGCGGGTAGTTATATTATTCAGTTAAATTCGGCAAACTTACCAATACCATCCAGAGAAATTAAACAAGGTAAACATTTATTTTATTCGGCCAAAAACTTTAACGGCCATATTTCAGGTTATGAAATTATCATTAATCCTTCGACCGATTTACCACTTTCCAATATTCGCTATCCACAACTCGGTATTTCGTGGAAATTTAATAATATTGATTATGTAAGCACACCTGAACATGTCAGTACAAATCTTATCGGTTATATATTTATTGGTTTAAGTGTAGTCGTTGTTCCTCTAGATCTGATTTTAACAACAACTTATCCAGATCTTCTCGGTACATTTGGTAGTTATATTTCATGGATCTCCTTAGTAGTAGGATTAATTCTATTATTGCTACTCATCTCTTCTATTATTAGGAGGGTCCGTACAAATGGCTCCAATTGATATTCTGTTTTTATTTGGCTTTTTAGGTATTTGGATTCCACAAGCATTTTGGGCGTGGCTAAGCTATCAAGCGTGGAAATATTCAAAAACAGCTGAAAAAGAACTACAAAATCTACCTATCCCCGAGAGATGGCCGGTCTTAAGCGTTTTAATTCCCGCCTATAACGAAGGCGTAGTGATTGAAGATACTTTACATGCAATTGCTCAACAAGATTATCCAGCCGAAGCTTATGAAGTCCTACTGATTAATGATGGATCTAAAGATAACACGCTTGAAATCGCAGAAAGCCTCGCAAAAATTTATCCATGCATAAAAATTGTTAATGTTCCCAAAGGTATGGGGGGCAAAGGGAAATCAAGAACCCTCAATAACGGGCTTCCTCATGCTAAAGGTGAATTAATTGTTGTTTATGATGCCGATAGTACTCCTGAACCCGATTGCGTTCGATTACTCGCACAAACTCTACTTGCAGATAAAAAACTAGTCGCTGTAAATGGCAAAGTAAGAACCCGTAACTGGCAAGATAGTATTTTGACGCGCTTTATTGCGATTGAGTTCATCTTTTTCCAATGGATCTTTCAAGGTGGACGTTGGCAACGTTTTGAGTTATCAACATTGATGGGCACTAACTATGTCATCTGGCGCGATGCCTTAGAAACCTTAGGTGGTTTTGACGAAAAGTCGCTAGTGGATGACACAGAAATGAGTTTCCGAATTTTTATCGGACAAAAACGAATTAAATGGGTTCCTTATGCAATTGGTTGGCAGCAAGATCCACCTTCGTTAAGCGTATTCGTTAAACAGCGTTCACGTTGGACTCAAGGTAATTTTTATGTGACACGTAAATATTTACCAGTAGCGCTCAGAACACCATTCCCAATCGGAATTGAAATTCTGAATAACATCATGTGCTATATCCTTTTCGTACCAGCTCTGTTCTGGAGTCATATTACGTTAACGCTTGGTTTACTTGATATTGCAGGTATTTCAGTTCCAGGGCCATTTACGCTCTTGTGGGGCCTTTCATTTTGTCTATATGTAGCGCAAATGTGGTTTACGCTTTCTTTAGAAAAGGTTAAACCAGAGCTCTATTTTTATTCAGTTTTATCTTATGTAAGTTACTCACAAATATTCTTATTTATTGTATTTAAAGCCGCATTCGACATGCTAAAAAATAAAATACAAGGTAATTCACTTCAGTGGTACAAAACAGAACGTAGCAAGGAGAAAAAATAAATGAAAAAGACTTTCAAACTTTATCCACTCATACAAGCACTCCTTGCTAGCAGTTGCCTTATGTTAGCTGTGCCAGCTCATACCAACACATGGACTTTAGACGATATTAGTACATCAACTAAATATACCGTTGAGCCTCACTTTTTCTATATTGGAAAAGGTGCAGAGTGGCAGAATATTCAGTTTTCCAGTGACTATTCCACTGAAAGTGACACAACATTACTCGTAAAATATGACGATAAGCTCATCTATAACACCACCTTAAATGGGAGTGGACAATTTAAATTTGATATTCCAGCCAGCAAGACTGGTTTTCATCGTTTAGATTTGATTATTCAGCAATATTCTAAACCAACCTCTTTAAATCAAGCCAAAGATACATTCTGTACAGAAGATATCGATCATTTGACATATTTAAGTAATTCTCAACTCGACTTTACATCTATTCGAAATGTTTATCGCTTAAAAGATTTACCTGATGCTTTGTTTAACCCCCAAGCGAAAAGACCTACTCCTTTTGTCGGTATCTTGAAATATAACCGCAAGGAGATTACCGAAGCCTCTATGCTTGCTCGACTAGCAACTTCTTGGAGCTCTGTCACTCCTATTGAATGGATCGATTCTGGACAAACCAATTTAAACCCTGAAACCAAGTTTGTTATTGAAATAATAAAATCGACACCTCCACTTAAAAATGGAGCCTTTGTACAAATTTCAAAACCGACAGATGGTGCTCCTACCCTCTCTATCACTTATCACACACCACAAGAACTTACTGCTGCTATTAATGGATTAATTAATCCAGCTTATGTACAGCAGCTTGATACAGGCAGTGCAATTTTCCCAACTACAATTTCAGCACCTGCTTGGGCTCAATTTAGAAAAATTGATACGCTTGCAGACTTAGGTATTGAAGATTTCCGCTTAAATCACGCTGAAAAAAACTTGTTTCTCGATTTTCCAGCAGTATGGCAACCTACTGACATCCTACAAGGACAAATTGCCCTTCGTATTCAAAGCGGCCTATTACAGGGTTCAAACATTACGGCATGGCTCGATGGTGGTCTTGCAGGTAGTATGAAAACGGCAGATCTTGCCTCTGACCCAGTTAATCGACAATTCAACATTTTCGCGAAATCTATTTCTAATACAACCAACTTTAGCTTGAAGCTTGAAAACTCGGTCATTGCCAACTCTCAATGTCTGCCCACTGCTCATGGTTCACTTTGGGTCGATACAGCCAAATCGACTGTCAAGCTTCCGCACAAACTTAAAAATGGGGTGGCAGCCCTTTCCATGACATTAGCAACCAAACCAACAATTGCAATTGATGATCAATCTGGTGCATTAAATATTGCAATTACTTTAGGACAAGTCGCTAAAAAAATGTTACTTACTGATGCTCCAATTCCACTGAATCTAGTACGTTTTTCTCCAAATGCTCCACAAGCAGTTAATGTGATTGTGAATAAACAGATTTATCAACAACAAGTCTCAATGCATCAAAACATTATTTATGCGCCAGCAGCAGCAAACGGTTTTATTGTGAGTTATAACAATAATCGCTTTGATGTCATTACTGACTCTGAAAATGGTGCACAAACTTTCATGCATCTATGGGGAACCATTCAACATAAAATCCCAAATAATGTGACCAAAATGTTGGTTTCAGAAAACGGCAATATCTATGTTCTCCAAAAATTAATTGTAGGTAATCAAAAAGCTCCATTAGTTCAACAATCTTCATTCTTTTTATTGGTTGTGATTATCTCTGCAATTATGATAATAGTGATCTTCTTGTGGTATTGGTTACGACGTAATAATGAGAAAACAGATACCAATTAAAATAACTGCTTTTATTATTTTAATTATATGTAGTGTAGTAGCTTATGCGGGGTTGTTCAAAAATCATGGACAACCCCCAGTCATCGAAGGAATTTTTTGGCAACCAGATAACAATACCACTCCTCCAAAAGGAAACTGGCATTATTTAGGAGTCAACACTTTTGTTCCCCAGTGGTCAGTCGTTGAATCTAAATCGTGGTGGACAAACTCCAACCTCCCACAGTGGGAAAAAGCCATTGATATACAGAAAATTAAGCAACAACCTTGGGCTAAAAATCTCATATTAGGTTTAGCTGGTGAATATAATGAACCAGCAGCACGTGCAAATGTTGTTGCTTTAGGAGAAAAATCTGCACAAATTATTCAAGAACAAAATGATGCATCTTTAAAAGGTTACTATTTTCCAGTTGAAGCTGATCCAACTTGGTTAAGGGTAAGCACACTAGGTCATGTTCTAGAAAAACTGCCAGCACCTATTTGGGTGAGCATTTATAGTGGTGAAAGAGAACCTGAAAATTATAATTTATGGGTTAAAAGTTGGCTACCTAGCCGAGCTGGTGTCTTTTTCCAAGATGGTGTAGGTGTCGGTGTAAGAACCCCTCAACAAGCCAGACGTATTTTAGACCAACTTGAACAAACTCTTGGAAAAGATAAAACTGTTATTGTGCTAGAAGCATTTCGTACCAAAAAAAATGGACAATTTCGAGCAGCCTATCCTTGGGAAATTATTTCTCAGATTAAAGCGTATGAAGGCAAAACAATTTATATTTTTGATGGTCCCCACTATATGGGACGCTGGTCGGTTTATATCGTCGGTTTATGGTATCGCCTGACTTATGGCAGCATTCCAGCTACCATAAGCCAACATTAAGCTTTATAGTTAGTAATCTTAGACATTTATCCAATTAGAAGTCCTTATAAAAAACAAGTTCTACACGAGTATTGTTGTAATGATCTTTTGTGTTAACAGGCACGTCTTTAAAATAGTTGCCATATAAACGTTCAACACGAAGTTTTATCGGTTGATAGTTAAATGGCTGCCATGAAATCCCTGGCCCATATTCAAATAAATTATTGTAATACTCATTTTTACTGTCTGCTAAGCCATGCAATTTCACATAAGCCTGCACAGTTCCATTATCTCCTTTATATAAATTTAAACCTGTGCGTAAGCGCAAATCTCCAATAACGTTATAGTCTTCTCTTGAATAAGTCGCGACATTGCCATAGAGGTCAGTAAAGTAATTATCTAAACAAAGTGTATGATTACAGTTAGATTGCGAATACCACTCTTGATAACCAGCTACCCCTCCAACTACACTTTCACGAAATTTTTTTCGATTTCGATCAATCAAGTCATAACTTCCGCCAACTTCGACATAAGCTCGAACAGGGATAGAAGTCCATGGTTGATAATTTGCACCTACCCCAAGAGTAACTGCATTTTCATCAATAATTTCAGGTCGTACTCCACCTTGAGATTTAGTATCACGATTTAAATTAAGAAAACCGTAGACTTGAGCACGACCATTGTCGATGTTTTTACCGTACCGAACTTTTAAAGGAAAAATAACATCGTCATAACGTGACTCATAAGAGGGTGCAAAATAGATATCCCCAAAATATGGCTTAACCTCACCTCCACTTAAATTTTTAACCGCTTGAGTTGCCTTCGCAGCAATTGCTGGATCTGAAGATGAAGTTAGTTCTTTAAATAAAACCAGTGCATCACGATTCTTTTTCTGTTGATTCAGCAAATATGCTTCTTGTAATTTTAAAGTGTCGTCTTGAGGAGCTAAAGCTCTTGCTTGTCTTAAACTTTGTAAAGCCTCATCTCTTTTTTCGAGCCGAATTTGTAAATAAGTAAGACTTTTCCAGACTTTAATATCTGTAGGGGTCAGCTTACTCAGCTCAACTAATATTTTTTCCGCTTCTTGAGGTTGAGACTGCTCTATTTTATAGAATCTGTCCCATTTATCATAAATGAGGTTTCCAGGTTTATATTCAGAGGTAACTGGGTCTTGTGCATAAACAGAACACACACTTACTACCGTTGAAGAAATGACTACTCCCATAAGTAATATCGAATGCGTTATAGAGTTTATTGTTTTGCTATTTCTCATTATCACCTCTACAGTAAATTAGAGTTATTAAGGGTAATTTGTTAGAATGATCAATAAATATCATAATTTAAAATAATGAGTTACATCGTTAAGTTAGGTTAAGGATGATTTAATATAAATAGTTTAGTCTCCATTTTTATTATTGATCTATTCTTTAGTATCCCTAAATTCCCTATAATGATGACATATTTTTTGATCAATAATTTGTAAAATTTCATAGCATCTATAAAACATTTATAAGGCAAAACACATGGCTTTTCCACATCATACAGAGCATCATGCAATTCACCGTTCAGGTTGGTTAAGAGCTTCAGTATTAGGAGCCAATGATGGAATTATTTCTGTCACTAGTTTAATTATGGGTATGGCAGCAAGTGGAGCTAACTCACATACTTTATTAATTACATGCATTGCTGGACTAATTTCTGGGGCTACATCAATGGCTGCTGGAGAATATATTTCCGTAAAATCTCAAGAAGATATTGAAAAAGCAGATTTAGCGATTGAAGCAAAAGAACTCTCTAAGCACCCTCAAAAAGAGTTAGATGAGCTAACTCAAATTTATATTTCTAGAGGCCTATCTAAAGAATTGGCTCAAGAAGTTGCTTTGCAGCTAACCACTCATGATGCATTGGGTGCACATGCCCGTGATGAAATCGGCATTCATGAAAATACCGCAGCCAATCCTGTACAAGCCGCACTATCATCTGCTGCATCATTTTCTTTTGGGGCTTTTTTCCCCATGCTGGCTATATTACTCAGCCCGAATCAATGGATTATGCCTGCTGTCCTAGCCACAGGAATTCTTTCATTAGCGATTTTAGGTGCACTTTCAAGTTACTTTGCTGGTACATCTAAACTTAAAGGCAGTTTACGTATTACCTTATGGGGAATTTTAGCAATGGCTTTTTCAAGCTGGATTGGTTCTTTATTTAATGTCACGCCATTATAAAAAGATCTTTTAAATAGTGTTCTAGAATATTTAAAAATTAAATAGCCAATATTATTTGCTCTTCATTCTATTTTCACGTTATGGTGAAGTGAAAGAAATGAGGTGAATAAAATGAGCCTATTACAACAACTTGCAATTAAACATCCAATTTTTTTGGCCCCCATGGCAGGAGTTTCTACACCAGAACTAGCAGCCGAGGTTTCAAATCAAGGAGGCCTTGGATCATTAGGTTTGGGAGCAAACACTCCACAAAGTGCACGTGAACAAATTTTAAAAACTCAAGCACTCACTGAAAACTCATTTCAGGTTAATTTTTTCTGTCATCAATCTACAGAACTTAACCTAGAAAAAGCACAACAATGGATTGAATATTTACGTCCTCATTTCGAAAAATTTGTTGTTCAACCTCCTCAAGAGTTGCACTGTATTTATCCAAGTTTTTTAGACAATGATGACTTTTTAAATGTTGTTTTAGAAACTAAACCTAAAGCGGTGAGCTTCCATTTTGGTATTCCGCATCCGCATCAAATTAAAGCTTTGAAAGAAGCTGGTATTTTGACTATGGTTTCGGCCACCAACCTGATTGAAGCGCAAGCGATTGAAGCAGCAGGTATCGATATCATCATTGCTCAAGGTATTGAAGCAGGTGGACATCGAGGAATTTTCAACCAGACTTTTGATGCAGCGATTAAAACCAGTGATTTGGTCCAATTGATTGTGAAGCATTGTAAGCTTCCTGTTGTAGCTGCGGGTGGCATCATGACTGGCTTGCAGGCCAAACATATGTTGGGTTTAGGAGCAACCGCAGTCCAGTTAGGTACAGCATTCGTTCAATGCCAAACTTCAAATGCTTCTGCTGAATATCGCAAAGCATTATTTACTGAACCTGTAACGCAAATTAGTGCAAGCCTTTCTGGGCGTCCAGCTCGCGGTTTATTGAACCATTGGCATACTAAAATTGATTCACCTACTCGACCTCTTCAACCTGAATACCCTTATGCTTACGATTTAGCAAAACAACTCAATGCTCTTGCGAGTAAACACCATGACTATGGTTTTGGTGCATTTTGGGCAGGAAGTAATGTTGCACAAATACGCGAATTAGGCGCTTCTGATCTGGTCAATCAACTGGTTGTTGAAATGTTAGATAATGAATAAATAAAGATTTTAAGCAACCAGTCGTGTACTGGTTGCTTTATTTTAGTGAGTAGCTAATAAATTAACTTGTTCAACCTGAACATCACTCATCAAATTACCTTCTGCAAGCAATTGATTAAAATAACTCTCGACCACTAATGCTTGTTCAGCAGTAGTTTCAACTTTATACATATTTTGACGGAACTCGTTACTCGAACGTAAACCTTTGGTGTACCAAGCAATATGCTTACGAGCAATACGACATCCTGAATATTCACCATAAAATTGATATAACTCAGACAAATGTCCTAAAAGTACATCTTTGACTTCTTCAATATTTGGAGCAGCCAAATGCTCACCAGTTTTTAAATAATGAGCAATTTCACGGAAAATCCATGGACGACCTTGTGCAGCCCGTCCAATCATAATTGCATCGGCGCCAGTGTAGTCCAGTACATATTTTGCTTTCTCAGGACTATCAATGTCACCATTGGCAATTACTGGAATATTGATTAACTCTTTAACATGTTTAATTAATTCATAACGTGCTGTATTTAAATACATATCTTCACGTGTACGGCCATGCAATGCTAACGCGGCAATCCCCGCCTCTTCAGCACGTTTAGCTACGCGTAAAATATTTTCTTGGCCATTTAAAAATCCCAAACGGGTTTTTAAAGTCACAGGAACATCAACTGCTGTAACAACTGCATCTAGTATTCGAGCAACCAAGTCTTCATCTTGTAATAATGCTGAACCTGCTAATTTATTGCATACTTTTTTTGCAGGACATCCCATATTGATATCAACAATTTGTGCCCCATTTGCAACTTGATAACGAGCAGCCTCAGCTAACTGTTCTGGGTCAGAACCCGCGATTTGCGCAGAGATAGGAGCCAATTCTCCATCAAAATTCGCACGATAAAGACTTTTTTTAGTCATTCGCAAAGTTTTGTCGGCAGTCATCATTTCACTCACCGCATGACCCGCACCAAAATACTTGCACAGTGTTCTAAATGGACGGTCAGTTACACCAGCCATAGGAGCAACAATTAAATTATTTGACAGTTGATAGGGACCAATATACATATATATTCATACAATTCATGATCAACATAGTATACTTCATCCGCTTGATCAGCTCATCTTTTTTGCAGGTGCTTTCCTCGCCATGAACAAACCGTTGTCTTCCCGTTTTTTATTAAAATCATTCGGTGTAGTCACCGTATGCATGAGTTTAGCTGCTTGTGGAGATAAAGCCTGGTGGTCAAAAAATGATGAGCCCGATTTAGAAAGCCAACAAATTAAAAAGTTAATTCCATCGCGCGTGCATGATCGTGAGTCATGGGCCAAAGATATTGACGATATTATGCAGGAATTAAAAATTCCGAAAACCAAGCAAAATGTTTGTAGTATTGTCGCGATTGTAGATCAGGAATCTAACTTTGTTGCCAATCCTGTAGTACCAGGTCTTGGTAAAAAAGCGGTCGATGAAGTCAGTACCCGTTTAAATGAAAAGTTTGAAGACAAACTTGGTGAGAAAGTTGGTGGTACTGTCGCAGGCTACTTCGAAGAAGTATTAAAAACCCAGCCCTCTCCTGATAACAACTACATGAGTCAGATGCGTAAAGTCAAAACTGAAAAAGATCTCGACTTACTTTATCGTCAAATTTTTGATTTTATGACTCAACATTATCATGTTAGTGCTTTAACGGGTGCAGCCAAACTGGTTGGACAAGATATTGGCGAGAAAATGAATCCAATCACTACACTGGGTTCAATGCAAGTTCATATTAATTATGCCAAAGCTCATAAGCGTTCTAGCATGAATATTGCAGACCTTAGAAATGATCTTTATACGCAATATGGTGGTTTATATTATGGTATTCACCGCTTGATGGTATATCCAGCAGACTATGATAAGGCGATTTACCGTTTTGCCGATTATAACTCAGGTATGTACTCTAGCCGTAATGCTGCTTTTCAAAGCATGCTCGATGCCCTTACTGATACTAAACTTACTTTAGATGGTGATTTATTACTTTACAATAAATCTGGTGATCCACTCGCAGTTCAGAGTCAGTCAGAAAAAGAGTTAATAAAACTATTTACTGCAAATAATGTTTTAATTACTCCAAGACAACTTCGCGATGATCTGAAGTTGGAAAAAGAGAAAAAGTTTGAAAGTACAACAACTTATATTGCATTAACTAAACTCTACAAGGCTAAAACTGGCAAAGAACCGATCTATGCCATTATGCCTCAAGTGGTAATTTCTGGGCCTAAACTAAGTCGTGACTATAATACTAACTGGTATGCAACCCGCGTAAACGGACGATATGAATCATGTATGCAACGAGCGAAACGAATAAGATAATAAAAAACCTCGCCCTGTTCGATTTTGATGGAACCTTGTACACTAAAGACAGTTTTACAGGGTTCATCTTTTATGCATTATCTAAGCGCCACATTGTGAAGCAAGGCTTGAAAATCCTGCCATGGATTCAAGCCTATTACCTTAATTTTTATCCCGCCCATGCGATGCGAGCTAAACTTTTTCGCAGTATGTTTAGCAATACTCCAGCCATTGAACTGCAAAGATTAGGCGAAGAATATGCACAAGAGCTCGTCTCGACGCTTTCACCTGAAATCTTCGCACAGTTACAACAACATCAGTTACTTGGTGATCAAGTAGTATTGGTTTCAGCTTCAATTGATATCTATCTTGCTCCACTTTGCAAATTACTCGATATCGAATTAATTTGTACTGAAACTCAAATTAAAAATGGCATGATGACGGGCTACTATTCAACTCCAGATTGTAGCAATGAACAAAAGAAGTTAAGAATACATGAACAATATTCTTTGCAGGATTATTATCAAATTTATGCCTATGGGAATACTTCAGAAGATTTAGACATGCTGAGCCTTGCCACCCATCCTTTTATGGTTGGTGAAGATCGAATCTTGCCGTCATTAACACCACAAAAAAAGCTCGCATAAAGCGAGCTTTTTATTGATCACAACTTAATAAATCGCCATATGGTCACGATGGATCATTTCAAGCGAACGAGCTTCACCAAGTACTTGATAAACCTTATCCGAGGCTAAGCCTTTAATGATTTCAGCAGAACGCGAACTAAAGTTTACTCGTCCAACTGCAATGCGCTTACCCTGTTTATCAACGCATTCAACCACATCGCCACGATCAAAGTGACCTTCAACAGTTTTGACCCCAACAGGGAGTAAACTACGGTGTTTCAATTTAATCGCTTCAACCGCGCCATCATCAATCACCAGACGACCTGCTGTTTGCAAATGCGCAGCAAGCCACTGTTGATGCGCTGTCATACGGTCTTTATCTGTTGTGAATAATGTACCTAACATTTCGCCAGCCATTACTCGTGACAATACATTGTCACTTTCACCACTAGCAATCAGTGTTGGACAACCCGACTTGGCAGCTAAACGCGCAGCACGAACTTTAGTGACCATGCCACCTCGTCCAAGAAGTCCACCACCGCCAGCCATTTCAAATAAGACATCGTCCATGGCACGCACAGTTGATAACAACTTTGCATCAGGGTTATGACGTGGGTCTGAGTCAAACATGCCTTGCTGATCTGTTAAAATGATCAGTAAATCAGCATGTACTTGGCCAGCAACCATTGCTGCTAAGGTATCGTTATCACCAAAACGAATCTCGTCAGTAGAGACTGTGTCGTTTTCATTGATAACTGGAATAACACGCCAGTCAATCAAGTTTTGCAAAGCATCGCATGAGTTCAAATAACGACGGCGATCTGCCAAATCATCATGTGTTAATAACACTTGCGCTGTTCGAATACTATGATTTTCAAGCACGCTAGACCATGTATGAATTAGGCCCATCTGCCCAATTGCGGCGCATGCTTGTAGACTGGGTAGATCGGTGGGTCGACTCGCAAGCTTCATACGAACCATACCTTCTGCTACAGCTCCTGAAGACACTAAAATAATTTCGTGTCCAGCATTGTGTAAATCTGCAATTTGTTTCGCCCAATGCGAAATAGCTTCCAGATCTAGCCCCTGCCCATTTGCTGTGAGTAAAGATGATCCGATTTTAACAACGATTCGTTTACACTCACTGAGCTTACGTTGCCCATCGACCACTTCTATCATGTTTTCCTCGATTTTTTAGTCACGAACGTAGATGCTTTCTACATCATTGTCGTCTTCATCATCGTCAAAATCATCATCATCGTCCATCATACTTTCGAGACGTTGTGCTCGACGCATCGCACGATATGCTTCTTTTGCCGCAATGGTTTGTTCACGTGTTTCAACTTCTAGTTGTTCACGGAAAGCTCTTACTTCTGCTGCGTATTCAGGATCTTCAACTTCGCGTTCGCGTTGTTGTTCAATCTGATCCATCAAGTAATACACAACGTCTTTTGTTCCTTCGCTTAATAAGCCTGAGGTCTTAAAGACAGGACCAGTCCATTTCAACTCGTCTAGAATGTGCTGACACCACTCTTCACGACTTTCTTCAGCAATTTGATCCAATTTATTGAGTACTAAAACAACTGGTAGTTTCGCTAAAGTAGGAGAAAACTTAGCCAACTCATTCATAATTGCTTTTGCATTATGCGCTGGATCAGAACCATCAATTGGTTGCACATCAATAATGTGTAGAAGAATACGAGTACGTGCCAAGTGTTTAAGGAAACGAATTCCTAGACCTGCACCTTCTGCCGCCCCTTCAATAAGCCCTGGAATATCGGCCATTACAAATGAACGATGACGGTCAGCATCTACAACACCTAAGTTTGGAACCATAGTAGTAAATGGATAGTCCGCTACTTTCGGTTTTGCAGCACTTACAGCACGAATGAAAGTAGATTTACCAGCGTTTGGCATACCTAATAAGCCAACATCTGCCAATACTTTCAACTCAAGACGAATTTCACGAAATTCACCTTTTATACCAGTCGTACATTTACGTGGAGCACGGTTAGTTGATGATTTGAAGTGAGTATTACCTAAACCACCTTCACCACCACCTGCAACCAGAATTCTTTGGCCGTCTTCAACCAAGTCGCCAATAATATCGCCAGAATCTGTATCAACAATTGTTGTACCTACAGGTACTTTTAAAACCACATCTTCACCACCACGTCCGGTACAGTTAGCACCTGCACCGTTTTTACCACGCTCAGCGCGGAATTTACGGGTGTAACGGTAATCGACTAAGGTACTTGTATCATCATCAGCTTGAATATAGATACTTCCACCACGTCCGCCATCACCACCATCTGGGCCACCAAATGGTACAAATTTTTCACGGCGAAAACTGGCTACGCCATTGCCACCGTCGCCAGCCTCTACGGTAATGACTGCTTCATCAACAAAGCGCATTTGCCAATCCTCTAAAAACTCTAAAACCGCCTATTCTGCCATATTTTCATAAAATTCTCGAATAGAAAATCGAGAGAATTCAACTTTCCTAGGTCTTATTCTATATCTTTTGATATTGATAAAAGTTTAAAGCTGATCAGAGTCGCTTTTTATGCATTGATCCCTTATGGATGAACATTGCGTAAAGGCAAATCCATCTTCATATCTAAATTCGCTTTTGTGTGCTGTACAGAGTTATACATAATGGCATTAAAGCTTGAGATATTGCCCATTTCCATTGCATCATTAATTTTCAAACTTGGATTAAACTGATGTTTAACTGGTAAATTTACCGACTCATCGAACTCAAAATAAACTGGACCATTAAAAGCAATTTTAACGGGAATGGTATAACTACGTTTTAACTGGAATGGAATATCAAGATTAATAGGAATATTTAATTTTAATGGAAATCTAGGTAATAACTTATTTTGGTAAATTAAATCGGTAGTTGTTTCCAAAGGCATAACCTGATCAACTTTCAATGTAGTCGTATAATCAACACTTACTGTAATTGGCGTCTCGACTTCAAACTGCAAATCAGCCAAATACCTTCCCTTTAACGGTACCGAAATCTGACGATCAATCTTAATTGAGGTATCTAGTTTACCTATAGATTGTACCTGCAAATTATTGCCAACATGAATTTTTGTCTCTAATGACTCAGGTAAACGAATATCCGACTCATGTGCAGACACTACAACTGAAGCTTGTATATTTAAATAAAACCAGAATAAAATTGCCGTGAGCACCATAATCAGAAAAAAACTGATGAGCATACTTTTTATTGAACCAAGCATAAGTCACCTTCCTACTTATTCTGGTTCTGATCAGGTACAGATGTAGCATTATCAGCTTTAACCCGATTAAGGCTCATACTTGATAAAGGTATTTTTAACTCACCATGCTCAATTTTAACTGGCAACGTATTTTTCACATCTACTGAAGCATTTAAAGCAGTTTTTACAGGTACATTCAAACTACCTTGAATCGGAATATTGGTCTTTAATTGAGCATTTAGAGGAATATGAAGATCTTCTTTTAAAACTGTTTTAACTGGAGCATCAAACTTCAAATGAACTTTTTGATCGAGTGGTACTTGAATATCAATAGGTACATCAAGCTTTAATGGAATATTACCTTTTAATGGCAAAGTGATATCCTTACCTAATACTCTGACTTGAACTTTAGTATCTATTGGGAGGCTTTGATCAACTTTTAATGTTTCTTTAACTGGAATAACGGTACTAATTGGCACCATATTATCGAAATAGACCCGTGGGGTTAACGTCTGGGTGAGAGGGATGGTTAACTTTTCATTAATAGGAATATTCGCATTTACTCTACCCTTTACATCTACATTTAAGGCATCTTTGACTTTAACCTGTACCTGCAAAGGTTCTTGTAAATCAATCGCTACAGCTTGGTTTTTCAGCGGGATATAAATATTAAAATGCTTGAAAACCCAAATGGCGATGAGTACACCACATATATTCGCGATAATGATGAAAAAGAAGACGATTAATAATCTTTTAAACTGCTGCAATTCCAATCCCTTTTACTATTTCTTTTTGTTCCTTAAATCCTATTCTCATTGATTTTTAAAAAATAATCAGCATATATTTTGTACGGTTGTAAAAAAACCCAGTCTAAACTGGGTCTTTTTGTCACAATATTTTATCTAACGTTAAATAGAATTAAGCGTTAGTTTCTGCAGGAATTTTTGTATAGCTTACGCCACACATTTGTTCAGCAATACGTAATACTTGGCAGCTATAACCTACTTCGTTATCGTACCAAACATATGCAGTTAAGCGGTTACCAGAAGTAATCGTTGCTTGAGCATCATATACACCAGCTGTACGAGAACCGATAAAGTCGCTTGATACCACTTCTGTAGAGTTGGTATAACCGATTTGACCTTGAAGGCTAGAGTTAATCGAGATTTGACGAATGTATTCGTTCACTTCTTCACGATCAACTTCTTTATCAAGTGTTAAGTTTAAAATCGCAAGAGATACGTTTGGCGTTGGAACACGTACAGAGTTACCAGTTAACTTACCTTTTAATGCAGGTAATGCTTTAGCAACAGCTTTAGCAGCACCAGTTTCAGTAATAACCATGTTCAATGTAGCGGCACGACCACGACGATCAGCTTTGTGGTAGTTATCAATTAAGTTCTGGTCATTTGTAAATGAGTGAACTGTTTCAACGTGACCATTAAGAACTTTATATTTGTCATCCAATACTTTAAGAATTGGAGTGATTGCATTTGTTGTACAACTTGCAGCAGAGATGATTTTGTCTTCATCTAAGATGTCAGTGTTATTTACACCAAATACAACGTTTTTCATTTCGCCTTTACTTGGTGCAGTTAATACTACACGTGCAACGCCTGGGCATTTCAAGTGTTGGCTTAAGCCTTCAGCATCACGCCATTTACCAGTGTTGTCGATTAAAAGCGCGTTTTCAATACCGTATTCAGTGTAATCAACTTCACTTGGGCTAGATGCATAGATGACTTTAATGAAGTTACCATTCGCAATGATTGCTTCATTTTCTTCATCAACAGAGATTGTACCAGCGAAAGTACCGTGAATAGAGTCACGACGAAGTAAAGAAGCACGTTTCGCCAAGTCACCGTCAGAAGACTTACGAACAACAATCGCTTTAAGGCTTAAACCACGACCTAAACCTGATTGGCTAATGATTAAACGAGCTAAGATACGACCAATACGACCAAAACCATAAAGAACTACGTCTTTTGGTTGTTCAGAAGTTGCGCTACCTTTAATTGACTCAACAGCTTGAGCAACAAACGCGTCAACATCACCGCCTTTTTCTTTATATTCAACTGCAAGTTTACCGATATCAACTTCTGCAGAACCAATGTTTTCAACTTTTGCTAAAGCTTCTAAAATTGGGAATGTATTTACAACAGAAAGCTCAACATCTACAACACGTGTACGACGGTGAGTTTTCAAAATTTGAATAACAGAACGGTTAATTAAAGAGCGACCGTAAACAGATACGACAATATTTTTTTCACGGTATAATTGACCGATTAATGCAATCATACGTTCCGCGATTTCTTCACGGTTTTTCCAACGACCTTGGTGTTCAGCATGCAGGGCGATGATAGTGTCTTTGCTCACAGATACGTCCTCTAATTAATTATATCTAGGCGTGATTTTTAAAACCCCGTAATTGTAATGGAATTATTGGCAAGAATGAATCAAAAGCTGACGTTAGTAGCTAGATTTTCCTAAAATTCATCATAAATTCATAAAATACCTATAATTATTTTTTATTATCTTATTGTTTAAAGCAGCTAAATTTTTGCTTTTTCTTACTTTTTGGATTCTGATGCTCTAATGATGAGCATCATTTTTTAATCTTTTTTGATATTTTTCGATATTTAACTGCAAATTTTTGGCTTTTTGCTGCTGTTGATAAAGATGAAAAGCACCTTCTAAAACAAGTACAAAAACAGCGCACCAGATTGGAATATAAGTAAACCACTCTTCTCGACCAATACTTTCACCTAAAACCAACGACGCCAATGCAAGCAATACAGGTTCAAGATATCCGAGCAACCCAAATACCACTAAGGGTAAAAAACGGCTCGCCAATATATAACTTCCTAAACCTATAGCACTAAGCACCCCTAGCCCCATAATGACCAAAGCAAGGGTTGGTTGATCTATAAATTTAGCATATGGCAATACACCTGTATGTGTCAGATAAATCGCTACGGGCATAATAATCACAAGATCCCACCAAAAACCACCTAAATTATCCGTTTTAATTTTCTTGCGTAATAAGAAATAAGCTGAATAACCAATGGCAACTAAAGCAGTTTCCCAAGCAATACTTCCTAAGCGAAAAATTTCATGACCTACCCCAACTATGGCCAGAATAATAGCGACCCACTGAAATTTTGATATTTTTTCACCATATAGCACACTACCAGCTAACACCAATACAAGCGGTAGAAGGAAATATCCCAAAGACACTTGTAAACCACGGCCATGCATTGGCCCCCATAAAAAGAGCCATAGCTGTACCGAAGTCAACACAGAGGTGGTGATGAGCAATAAAAGAAAAGTGGGTTTTGCCAAAACACGCTGATAGATATTTTTAATATGGCTTAAGTCACCACTCCACCACATAAACATAGTTAAAAATGGCAAAGTTGCAATAATACGCCATCCAAAAGTCTGCTCGCTATCAAGTTGGCCGAGTAATTGGGTATAGAAATAAAGTACACCGAAAGTTAATGATGCCATGACAGAGAAAATCACGCCTTTTAACATCACCAACCTCTTTATACTTCAATAAAAATGAAGCGATACAATACTTGATTTATCCACTATACAAAAGAAAAAACCATGTGAAGACATGGTTTTTTCTTAAGCAAAATTTTTTACTCTTTGTGCTCAGAGTGAATAATATCTCGAATATCAAATCCTAATGTTTTTGCATAATTCAGATATTCATCAACTACCTCTTTTTTAGGGTGCGGCGTTCGAGATAATACCCAAAGATATTTACGAGAAGGCTCTCCAACTAAAACAGTCTGATAGTCTTCATCTAGTTTTAAAATCCAATAATCACCACGAATTACGGGTATCCATCTTACAGCCTCAGGTAAAAAACTAACCTTTAGTTTAGTGTTATATGGTGGATTCACTACAAATGCTTCACCAATAGATTGCTGTAATTGTTTTTGATTATCATAACAACGGTTATCTACAACAATATTTCCATTTTCATTTAATGTATATGTTGCAGATACGTTATAAGCACATTTTTTTTGAAAAAAAGCTGGTTTACGTGCGACTTCATACCACACACCTAAATAACGGTCTAATTCAACTTTATCGACAGTTGGTAACGGTTTTTGCTGGGCGTAGGCATATGTTCCAACGGCTAAGCCAGTCAGAACAATCCCGCCCAATGCAATTTTTGCCAAGCGCCAACTGGCTTGCGGAACATTTTTTCGAAATGCCATTGTTGCCCTCAACTTTTAGTTGTGAATACAAAAATAACTTAAACATCTACAGTAGCTTGTTTTTTAAACAAATCATGTAGTGTTATGTATCCATTTATTGCAACATTTGCGCTTTTAAACGAACAATTTCATCACGAATGCGAGCAGCTTGCTCGAATTGTAAGTCTTTCGATGCCTTTAACATTTCTTTCTCAAGCTTAGTAATATGTTTACTAAACAGTTTAGGATCAGAAAGAATATGTCGATCATCGGCACTCAGTGCTTTTGCCTGCTCTAATACCTTCTCATCAATTTGATCATCTGAAAGCACTTCACCTGAATCAATTTCTTTGATGACCTGACGAACAGCACTACGAGGTGTAATACCATGTAGCTCGTTGAACTCAATTTGTTTGGCTCTACGGCGCTCGGTTTCATCAATTGCTTTTTGCATAGAATCGGTAATTCTATCTGCATATAAAATTGCTTTACCTTTCACATTTCGGGCAGCTCGACCAATGGTCTGAATAAGTGAACGTTCTGAACGTAAGAAACCCTCTTTATCTGCATCTAAAATAGCAACTAAAGAAACTTCCGGCATATCCAAGCCTTCACGAAGCAAGTTAATACCGACTAAAACGTCGAATACACCTGTACGTAACTCATGAATAATTTTGACACGCTCAACTGTATCGATATCTGAGTGTAAATAAGCAACCTTAACGCCATATTCTTTTAAATAAGACGTCAAATCTTCCGCCATACGTTTAGTTAAAGTCGTCACCAATACACGTTCATTTAAATTCTTACGAATATTAATTTCAGAAAGCACATCATCGACTTGAGTAAGTACTGGGCGCACTTCAATTTCTGGATCAATTAAACCTGTTGGTCGAACAACTTGCTCAACCACTTGTTCTGACTTTTCCAATTCGTATTTAGCGGGCGTTGCGCTCACAAATATAGTGGTTGGAACAATACGCTCCCACTCTTCAAATTTCATAGGGCGGTTATCAAGCGCACTTGGTAAACGGAAACCATAATTCACTAAGTTTTCTTTACGTGAACGGTCACCTTTATACATTGCGCCAATCTGAGGAACCGTTACATGCGATTCATCAATAATAAGTAAGGCATCGTCTGGCACATAATCAAACAATGTCGGTGGTGCTTCACCTGCTGGACGGCCCGATAAATGACGAGAGTAGTTTTCAATACCATTGGTATAGCCTAGTTGCTGCATCATTTCCAAATCATAACGAGTACGTTGTTCAATACGCTGAGCTTCAAGTAACTTGTCATGTTCACGGAAGAACTTAAGCTGGTCTTGAAGTTCATCCTTAATGGTATCAATCGCACGTGTTAAATTGTCTTTTGGTGTCACATAATGGCTTTTTGGATAAATCGTGACACGTGGTACTTTGCGTACCATTTTACCAGTGAGTGGGTCAAACCAACGAATTGAATCTACTTCATCATCAAAAAGCTCAATACGAATTGCATGTTGGTCCGATTCAGCTGGGAAAATGTCAATAATTTCGCCACGAATTCGATAGGTACCACGTAAGAATTCAAGCTCATTACGTGTATATTGCATTTCAACCAAACGGCGAATAATTTCGTCTCGACTCACTCGGTCACCCTGCACCACATGCAATAACATTTGCATATAAGCATTTGGGTCACCCAAACCATAAATAGCAGATACAGAAGCAACAATAATTGCATCACGGCGTTCTAACAAAGCACGTGTTGCCGATAAACGCATTTGGTCAATATGGTCATTAATTGCTGCGTCTTTTTCAATAAACGTATCTGAAGACGGAACATAAGCTTCTGGTTGATAGTAGTCGTAATAACTTACGAAGTATTCAACTGCATTATTTGGGAAAAAGGCTTTAAATTCACCATAGAGCTGCGCTGCCAAGGTCTTATTGTGCGCCATCACAATAGTTGGCCGTTGTGTTTGGGCAATGACATTTGCCATGGTATAGGTCTTACCGGAACCAGTCACACCCAACAGTAACTGATTACGAAAACCTTTTTCGACGCCATTTACCAGTTTTTCAATTGCCTGTGGCTGATCACCCGCTGGCTGGTAATGAGTGACCAAATCGAAAGGTTGATTTTCGTTCACAGTTCTCTCTCTTTTATAAATATGCGTAATTTGCTATTAATGGAGTCAATAAGCCAAATTTACAATCATTTTTCTGTACTTTAATCAGATTTTTGATTACATATAGTGAATATCTTCAAATTTTATATTTTCATAATTTAAAGTCTCAACCTTGAATTTACACATGAATACACTTTATTCTATGCCTTTCAAAAATATGAAAATTTAAAAAAATTGCTGTGAATTCCATCAATATGCAATATTTTATATTAATTGTTCCAAGTTGCCTGTTTTTGATTGGACTCGCTTTTACATTTTGCCGCTTAATTTTTAAAGCTGATCTTTTTTTATTATGGATTGGCTTAGCTTATGTCATTCCCTCAATTGCATTATTTGCTCAATGTTTAATGAACAATGCACAACTTACTTTAGCAGCTCCTTTCACAGCAATTTTATATTTATTAGGCAGTTGGTTCGGTGCCTATGCTATTAGTCTGAAGTTAAAGGTTTCTTTTAGGCACAAATTAGCATTAGCGATTAGTTTATGTACGATTGCTATATTGACCTATTTTTCATATATACAGCCCCAAATATGGGTACGATTAATTATTTTAAATATTTCTTTGGGTTTAGTAGGTTTTATTACAATTCCACATGTACTAAAAAAATTACCGTCCTCTAAATCATTTGATAAATGGATCTTAATTTTTTATTTGATCAGTGTTTCATATTCTTTTTTTCGAGCTGGAATTAACTTCATATTTTTAGAGCCTATAGATCAAAGTCAGTTTACCTTAACCTCATCAGTATGGTGGCTGCTATGTATGTCAGCCAACATCCTCTTAAATATTTTATTTGCTCTAGTCATTAGTGGATGCGCCGTCAAAGATGTTATTCATCATCTTAATAATGAACGTTTTCAAGATCCGCTTACTCATTTATTAAATCGTCGTGGTTTTTTTGAAAAAAATAAGGTTATAGATTTTGGTAATAGTTTTTATTTTTTAATATACTTCGACCTTGATCATTTCAAAGCAATTAATGATACATGGGGTCATTATACAGGTGATCTAATTTTAAAAGGTGTTAGTGAAATAATATTAAATAAGAAAAAGGCTAATGACTTATTAGCACGCTTTGGAGGTGAAGAATTTATTTGCTTGATCTCGGCTAAAAATGAAATAGATGCTTTACACCAGACACAACGGCTTAAAGCTTTGATAGAACAAACTGTATTTACGAATAATAAAATTAGAATTACAGCAAGTTATGGACTCACCTCTATAAAAAACTTACAGGACATTGAACAGGCTTTGCATCGTGCAGATCATCTCCTCTATAAAGCTAAAGCAAATGGTAGGAATCAAATTTCATGTGATTTTGTTATTTAAGTAAGACCTTTACTTTATGACTCTATAAAAACATATCAATTTCTTATAAGTCCTTCTTTATAAAATAAATTGATAACTTTCATCTTCATTGAGTACAGTCTTATAAAAAATATAAAAGAAAAATGCAAACAGGTATTGACCCTTCCCGCAATCAACTGCAACATGAGCTTATACTCTATTTAATGATAAGAATATGTCATACCAATATCATGATGAAAGCATTGTAACGGAACTTCCTGAAGATACAGTTTTCGTATTTGGAAGCAATCTTGCCGGGCAACACAGTAGTGGAGCTGCCCGAGTTGCTAGTCAGCACTTTGGTGCAGTTGAAGGCGTAGGTCGTGGCTGGACTGGACAAAGCTTTGCAATTCCAACTCTAAATGAACATATTCAACAAATGCCACTCTCCCAAATCGAGCATTATGTTGAAGACTTTAAAATTTATGCAAAAAACCATCCTAAAATGAAGTACTTTGTGACTGCTTTAGGATGTGGAATCGCAGGTTATAAAGTTTCTGAAATTGCTCCGCTTTTTAAGGGCATATATCACAATGTAATTTTCCCTGAATCGTTTAAACCATATGTCGAAGAAAACGCTGTTTCACAGTTCCCGACACTTACTCAAAAAATGGTTCAAAGTTTCATTAATGATGAAGTCATCTTTTACTTTAATCATGGTAGCGAGTCTTTTGAAGAAGCTTTAGATAAAACAGATTTATCGAATGCTGAAAAAGCGGTAGCCCTTATCGTACTTAATGAAGAATTGTATCCTCGTGACCGTTATGGCAGAGGCCGTGATCATGAATTAAGTGATATTTTGGGTAAGCTCAATGGTAAGATTTTCAATATTCATGGTAATTCAGAAGGCGCGATGATTTTCGTAAGTGTTATTGTTGCTCTTATGGAACTCTATGATTTCGATGAGCAAGACTTTATTAAATTGTGGCGTGGTGAAAAACACATTGAACACCCAATTAACCGCTAATTTATTTTGTCATTTTGTGAGTTAAGCAGATAACCTCTGCTTTCTCATTATATTATTTCACTTACATTAAATATTCTTTATTTTAATTATTCTAATAGATTTAATCTGTTTATCTTTCCAAATCTTAATTTTTCTCACTATACTTTGAGACAAACTGAATACTTAAAGAAACATATGGAAACTTTAGATTCTTCAATTTTTGACCTAACCCCAATTCCAATGTGGATTGAGGATTTCAGTGAAGTTAAACAGTTATTTGACTTATGGAAAAGCCAAGGGATTGAAAACCTATACGATTTTCTAAGCCAAAATAAAAATCTGATTATTGAATGTGCCCATAAAATTAAAGTGATCAAAGTCAATCAAAAAGCTTTAGAACTTTTTGAAGCAAAAAACCAAGAAGAGTTGTGCGCGAACTTAGATCTTATTTTTAAAAAAGAGATGTTTGAAGCCCATATTCATGAACTCGATGCGTTATGGAATGGTAAAACCCACTTCTCAAGTACTACTATAAATTACACGCTCTATGGTAAACCTATTGATGTACAACTACGGGGAGCAATTTTACCAGGTTCTGAAACTACCTTTAGCCGTATTTTAATTACGACTGAAGACATTACTCCTTATAAAAACGCACTCCGTCAAGAAGAGAAAAATAGACGTTTAGCAGAGTCAATGTTTATTTACTCACCCACTTCTCTTTGGGTCGAAGATTTTAGTCGTATTAAAAACAGAATTGATCAGCTTAGATTATTAGGTATAGAAGATTTTAGAACTTTTTTAGATGTACATCCTGAATTTGTTCGTCAATGTATCGAAGATATTTTGATTTTAGATGTTAATCAGTCGACCCTCGATTTATTTAAAGCACCTGATAAAAACACTTTGCTAAAAAATACCCATAAAATTTTTGCCGATGAGATGGTAGAAACCTTCAGAGAGCAACTGATTGAGCTATGGCAAGGAAATATTCACCACAAACGTGAAGCAATTAATTATGCATTAGATGGACAAATTAGAAATGTCCTACTGCAATTTACCGTATTCCCAGGCTATGAAGAGACATGGGGACTGGTACAGGTTGCACTCACAGATATTACAGCTCGAAAGAAAGCTGAAAACTATCTCGAATATTTAGGGCAACATGATGTACTGACTAAACTCTATAACCGCGCATTCTTTACAGAAGAACTTAATCGTTTAAATCGCAGTATTATCCGCCCTGTTTCATCAATTTTTTTAGATATGAATGGTTTAAAAGAAACCAATGATCAACTGGGTCATGATATTGGCGATGGGTTGTTACGCCGTGTAGGTAATATTCTAAATCAGGCAATCACAAATACTGCTTATACCGCTTCTCGAATTGGTGGAGATGAGTTCGTTGTTTTAATGCCCGGAGCAGACGAAGCGAATGTTTTAATGATGCTTCAAACGATTCAGGAACTTTTCAATATAGATAATCAATATTACTCAAGTCACCCAATTAGTATTGCTATTGGGCATGCAACAACAAAAGACAATGAACAGGTGGAAGATATGCTAAAACGCGCAGATCACCATATGTATCAAAAGAAAAAAATCTATTATCAAGAAATATTACAGCAATAAAAAACAGGCATATTGCCTGTTTTTTATTTAAATTAGCGTTTACCCATTGAGCGACGAGTACCACGAGGAGGCATCCAAGTTCTATCAGCATATTGCTCTGGCTTCGGACGCACTTGGTTGTGTACAGCATCATCCGCTTGATTACTTTCATTCGGCATTGGGAATGGCAATTTCACCAAAGCCTTTTTCTGTTTTGGCAGTTGCTCAGTCATAATTCAGTCTCGAAATTTCGATTGCCGCCTATTATAAAGTATTTTTCTCCTTTCTTTCCAAAAAAGCTTTAATTGAATAAAAGCGCAACAAGATCTTTCTTAAATTAAACTTTTTTACATCTAAAAATACCTGCATCCGCAAATTACCTAATTTTTGCGATAAGATAGTATGCTTTTTATTTTTAATCCCATAAGAGGAATATTGCCGTGGACGTACGTCTTTCTGATCGTGTCAATGCTATCAAACCGTCCCCTACACTTGCTGTAACTAACAAAGCTGCTGAGCTTAAAGCTGCTGGCAAGAATGTGATTGGTTTAGGTGCTGGCGAGCCAGATTTTGATACCCCTCAACACATTAAAGATGCTGCAATTGAAGCAATTAATAATGGTTTCACTAAATATACGGCTGTAGATGGTACTCCTGGGTTAAAAAAAGCAATTATTGCTAAATTGAAGCGTGATAATAATCTTGATTATCAAGCGAACCAGATTTTGGTGTCATGTGGTGGTAAGCAAAGCTTCTTTAACTTGGCACTTGCATTATTAAATAAAGGTGATGAAGTAATCATCCCTGCACCGTTCTGGGTAAGCTATCCAGATATGGTGATTATTGCTGAAGGTACACCAGTTATTGTGAAATGTGGTGAAGACCAACGTTTCAAAATCACTCCTGAACAATTAGAAGCTGCGATTACACCAAACACTCGTTTAGTGGTATTAAACAGCCCATCTAACCCAACAGGTATGATTTATAGCAAAGCTGAATTAGAAGCTTTAGCTGAAGTTTTACGTCGTCATCCACAAGTATTTGTTGCTTCTGATGACATGTATGAACCAATTCGTTGGGAAGATGAGTTCTACAACATCGCAACTGTTGCTCCAGATTTATATGACCGCACAATTGTTTTAAATGGTGTTTCTAAGGCATATGCAATGACTGGTTGGCGTATTGGCTATGCAGCCGGCCCAGCAAAAATCATTGGTGCAATGAAAAAAATCCAGTCTCAATCAACTTCTAACCCAACTTCAATTTCACAAGTTGCTGCTGAAGCTGCATTGAATGGCCCACAAGATGTTTTAGAACCAATGATTGAAGCGTTTAAACGCCGTCATGACTTAGTTGTAAACGGCTTGAACGACATCAAAGGTATCTCTTGCTTACCTGCTGATGGTGCATTCTATGCTTATGCAAACATTCGCCCTCTTATTCGTGCAAAAGGCTTAAAGTCTTGCACAGAATTCTCTGAATGGTTACTTGAAGAAACTGGCGTAGCAGTTGTTCCTGGTGATGCATTTGGTTTAGGCGGCTTCATGCGTATTTCATATGCAACAGCTGATGAAGTACTTGTAGATGCGTTAGCACGTATCAAAAAAGCTGCTGAATCGATTGAAGGTGTTGACGCTGCGATCGCTTCAATTGAAGCAAAAAAAGCTGCTAAATAATTTGTAAAATTAAAAAGGAAGTTTCTATCTGAGACTTCCTTTTTTATCATATTGATTTATACGACCTTTAAAATAGTTATTATAAAATAAGAAGCTAATATTTTTAGTTAGCTTGCTAATTTCAACCTTTCTCTTTTTATAGTAAAATAATAAATTAAGATAAAATGTATCATTCATTAAATAAATCTTCCGTTATTAAAAGCACTTTGAGTAAAAGAAATGACCGTTTGGCAAAGATTAGGAATAGAACCAACAGATAACCAGAGAGAAATAAAAAAGGCTTATGCCAAACAACTAAAATTAATCGATCAAGATACCCAGCCAGAAGAATTTATTCGTCTCAGAGAGGCGTTAGAAATCGCACAATTCGAAGCAGAACATTTAACATATGAAAATGAGGATTCGGATAATTCATTTTCTATATTTGAAGAAAATGCTTCATTTAATCAGCAAAATTCAAATCCAGATAACTTAAATGATCAAACACTTGAAAATAAACTGAAGAGATTAAAACATCATATTTTTATTCAAGACATTAACTTCAATATACGTGATGAATTAATTCATTTTAATAATGAAATTGAAGCATATGAAGATAAAAGTATTAGCAGCCATTTCAGAAATCAAATCTTAGATCTATTAAAAGAAAATGATCTTGATGATTTTTATTATATCTTTACAGAAAAAGATGCCGAAAATGTTGATACAAACTATCAGAAAATAATTGAAAAAGAAAAAATCGAATATTCCGTTTCCAATAACGAATGTATTCAACCAGATGCACTTAGTATTCCAGTAATTCTTGAGGAAGTTAGCAATGCACTATGGAATAAAGATATTAGTGATATAACATTCAATAAATTCAATTATTTACTTAGTCAACAATATGATATTCCTCTCAGTCAACAAATAGAAATAAAAGATCAACTCCAAGCCCCTTTAGCAGAAATTGAAATTTATAATTTACAGCCTGAATATTTTCGGTTTCTAGAATTGTGGCATCAAACTTATCCTGATGATATTCATCAATATAATCCATCTTATTACTCAAGCTTACTACAGGAAAAATTAAATAGTTTTTTATCTCAATATAAACTCTTAGAAAAATTACCTAATGAGCATTTTGAACTATTATATGAACTGTCTGGTGAAAAAAAATTTCATCCATTGAAAATGCTCAAGTTAAGAAAAAGCTTAAATAAAATTTCAAAAAACTATAGCACAGTTGAAATTATTGATAAATTTCAGCTTTCTAATACCCAAACCAACTCTAATTACTTATTTCTAAAAAGTTTAAGCAGTTTTTGGAAATTTACTATTATAAACATACTATTTATAACTATAACCTTTCTCTTTTTTAATTCCCTTATAGCTCCAGATAATCAAATTATAGTAAATTCATTAATTACTTTCTGCATTAGCCTCATATATATATTTATACTACAACCTATATTAAATACTAAAATTTTAGGTCACCCTGATTATGAAAGAACATTGGGCTATTATCTTAAATATTGGTGTTTAAGTGGATTTATTCTCTGTAGTTTGACCCCTTGGCTTCCAGATTTACCCCATCAACTTCTAAGTTATGGATGGTTTATATCTACAATTATACTACTGAGTGCATTGCTGCTAGATGCAACGCCATATATGAATAGATTAGAGCAAAGTGCATTTATTAATATCGATAAATGGATAATCAATATCGGCTTAATCTCTCTTAGTATTTTTCTTATTTCTGTCTTTCTTATTATTGGTGAACCTGATCATATCTGGTTCACAATTTATAGTCTGATCCCGATCTGTTTCTTATTTTACCCAGAATCTTTCCGCCCTCTCTTCTATATTTTTGGATACAATAAAGAAGATACCAACTTAACAGATAAACAAATAATGTATAGAAGTATTGGTATTATCTTCTTTAGACTATTTTGGATTTTTGGCTTTAGCTATTTATTTATAAAATCTTCCTCACAACCTTTTATGTATGCTGCAGGCTTGATTTTAGGAAGTATATTAATAACCGGATTTAGTGCAACGAATCTCTCTTCTACACTTAAATATTTAACCTACATCACCTTATGTATAGCAACTTCATACACCATACTCATCCCTTTGATGTTAATTTATTATTTATATCAAAGCTATCAAGCAAAAAAAATCATTTTATCTAGCTGCTAAAAATATCCCCTTGTATGTATCTAACAAAGAATTCATACAAGGGGATATAGATTAATACTCTTCAAACAAACTTAAATCTTCAATTTCATTAAGAAAAGCTTCGAAATGTTGTTGTGCCTCACGTATTTGTCTTGGATCCTGCAAATTTAAAATATAATTAAATTGTTGTGTTCGCTCCCCAATCTGTAAACGTAAATCTCCTGTATATTCACTAAATAAACGCTCTGCTCGTAATAATAAGCTCTTATTCATTAAAGTATCACGAGGATGTATTTTCAATTCCTGCAACTGTTGACGCGCCTGCTCTATTTGTTCTGCACTCATCACATTTTGATGATTAACAATCACTTTTTGAAGCTTTTCCCCCGTGCTTGGAACTTCTATATCAACCTCTAAAATACCATTTGGATTGTAAGAGAATCGTACCTCAATGGATAAATAGTCATTATTTGGAGGTAAAGGCACATTGAGCTCACCTAAAAAAATGTTTTCCTTACACAGACGATGCTCGCCTTGGTAAATCTTAACAATAATTTCTCTCTGTCCTTTATTCATCGCAGTATATGTATTCACCTTACTGGCTGGAATTACAATATTGCGCTCTAAGATAGGTGAAAACTGTCCATCATTTCCCACCGCTATCCCCAAACTAAATGGACAAACATCTGTTAAAACAATCTCTTTTAATGATACGTCTTTCGCTTTTAAACCTGCTTGTACACATGCACCTCGTACAATTGCTTCATCAGGTTGGACACTTGTCGAGGGAAAACGGCCAAATAATTTTGTTACCAATTTGCGAACTACCGGAATACGTGTTGCACCACCTACCATAATAATTTGGTCAACCTGTTGAGGCAGAACCCTAGCATCTCTTAAGGCACGCTCTAATGGACGGCGCAATCTAAGCAGTAATGGCTCAGCCAATACTGCGAATTCTTCTTGGGTAATTTCTAAAGTTGCTTCCTTATCTTTCCATTTGAATATTAACTCTGTTTTTGCTTCTTTACTTAAAACATGGAGACTATGTTGCGCTCTAGCTCTTAATGCGGTTTCAATATCAAATGGAATAGTATTTTCAGTATAGCCAAAAATAGTTGCATACTGTTTCCAGAATTGCTTCATTAGCAACTGGACAAAGTCATCTCCACCTAAATAATTATCTCCTGCACTAGCTCTCACTTCAGTAATGCCATCAAACAACTCAACAATTGAGACATCAAAGGTTCCCCCACCTAAATCAAAAATTAGGAAACAACTATCCTGCGTTTGACCTAGTCCATATGCTAAAGCCGCAGCCGTAGGTTCATTAATGAGTCGACTAACTTTTAAACCAGCAAGTTCTGCAGCAGATATAGTTGCTTGACGTTGAATATCGTTAAAGTAAGCAGGCACTGTAATCACAGCATCCTCTACTTCACATTGCAAAGCCTGCTCTACGTCCTCTTTAAGAGATTTTAATATCAATGAAGACAATTCAACTGCTGAAAAGCTCTGTTGACCTAATTTTAATCTTTTTGAAGTCCCCATTAATCGCTTAAAACTAGTTAATACCTCTTTACCACGGCTTCTTAACTCCAATGCAGCTTGCCCAATTAATATTTGCCCCTGCTCATCCAGTGCAATAGCTGAAGGTGTAGTTTTCATACCATAAGGATTATTAATAAGTCTGGACTGACCATTTTCAAAAATACCAACAAGTGAATTACTGGTTCCAAGATCAATTGCTATAAGAGGTTTAGTATCTATCATTTTCTATCAATAATTTAGAAATATTCATTTTAAAATTATTTTATTCGATTTAATAAATATTGGCGAGTTTTAGTTACTATTAAACCTTATTGATTCAATTTTATTAGAATATTTAATTTTTTATTTTCATAATCTTCTATACTCGAAGATTCTCTCATTACTTTCAGCTCCAATTTTTTTATTGTAAAGCCTAATTTTAGCAATTAGGTCTATATATAATTCTAATTTAATATTTCTTCATAAAATAATTTATAAAATTTAAAAAGGCCTCAAAATTGAGGCCTTTTTTATAATTAAAATTATTCAGGATTAAACAATGCGAACACCTCAGCCTCAGTTAGTTTTTTTGTTTGATTCTGAAAAGTGTAAAAATCGGGTTTTGAATCAATAAAAATTTCCATATCCAAATTCAAGGCTTCTACTGACTCATTTAAAGAAAATACATTGATATTACAGTAGCTTTGATCTTTCGTTCTCCAAAAAATTGTTGTTCCACAAGTATTACAAAAGCCTCTTTCGCCCCATTCAGAAGAGTTAAATACGCTAAGATGCTTTTGCTGAATAAACTTTAAACTACCTTTGACCACATCAACTGTCATAATGACACCACTAGTTTGTCTACGACACATCGAACAATGGCAAGCATGTACATCATGATTTTTTAATTCAACTTCAAAAGTTGTTTCACCGCATAGACACTGACCGTTCATTATTATTTTCCACAAGAAGTTTATATTTTTAGGGTTATAAAATATTCTACTCAACTACATTTTACAAGTTTATAAACTATAAAACAGCCATATTTCTTATACTTGCCAACTTGACAATATGCATTTTAGCGCCTAATTTAACATCAAGTTCTATTTTAGAACTTTAATTACTGAAGGACTCAAAAAATGAAAAATCCTATGGAAATGACAGGCCTCGAATTTTTACAAGCCATGATTGAAGGTCACATTCCACCTGCCAGTATTAGTAAAACGATTCCAATGCAACCTACTGAAATCTCTGAAGGATCTGTAACCTTTAAAGCACAAGCAGATCACAACCATTTAAACCCATTAGGTGGTGTACATGGTGGCTTTGCTGCAACAGTCCTAGACTCCGTAACAGGCTGTGCTGTTCATACGATGTTACCCGCAGGTGTGGGTTATGGCACCATCGACCTTAATGTAAAAATGTGCCGCCCTATTCCCCAAAATCAGGCTTTAATTGCCACAGGTAAAGTTATTAATTTAAGTAAAAACTTGGGTATTTCCGAAGGAAAAATTATTGATGAAGAAGGTAAACTTTATGCTTATGCAACAGCAACCTGCATGATCATTCGCCCATAAAGAATAAAGGCAGCTTTAAACGGCTGCCTTTTTTATGACGTAAGGAATAATTGGACGTTCACAAGTTTGAGCAATCACATATGGCGCCCAAATATTTTTAAGTTGAAGCTCGACCACTTCACGATGCTGAGTAGACCAAGCCAAAACTTTATTTTTACCCAACAATAACTCCCCTTCTAATTGAAAAATATATAAAGATTCAGAGGAGTTTAGTAGTTTCGAGCTTTTTAAAATCTTAAGTGAATTATGCACATTCCACTTTGAACTAAACCAGAGTTGTAGCAAATCACCTAAGTACAATCTCTGCTTTTTAAATGGAAAAGCATCAATCCACGCATCTTCTACACATGTGTAATAGTATTCAGGTTGATTTAATATATTAAGATAATTACGTTGATAAAAATCAAAATTAGAAAAAATAGAAGCAATAGCAAGTGTTTTCATACTTATCTCCGATTTAGCCATTTTAGTGCTGGCAAGTTGGTTTAAATCCACACTGTTTGGATTTCTCCAAACGCTTGTTCTTTTTTGAATCTAGCAATTCAGTTTTTAAAGTGCAAGTAATTTATGAGTTTGCCACCCAACCTGATCAAATAAAAAGCATACAACACAAAAATGAAGGAAACATGACGATTTTCACTTGACCCTTGTCAAAATCTCCTTATAATCGCATGCAGATTCTCCCATAGCTCAGTCGGTAGAGCGACGGACTGTTAATCCGCAGGTCCCTGGTTCGAGCCCAGGTGGGAGAGCCAAATACTAAAAAGCCCGCAGCATTAAAGCGGGCTTTTTTTTGCCATAAATTTATCAATAACTACAAAAAATCCCCTATCTATTGATAGAGGATTTAATTTTTTCTTAGAGCATGTGTTAGGTTTAACGATACAACTTAACTCTAAACAACATATTTTCTTCTTAAATCATTCTTCTACTTCAACCACTTTTAAAGGATTAAAAGACTGCGTTGTTGGCATCATTTCTATACGATTAATATTAATATGTGGTGGTTGAGATGCAATCCAAGCTACCGTATTTGCAATGTCTTCAGGCAAAATTGGGTTTTTCTTATCATAGAGACTACTCACTTTATCTTGATCCCCTTTAAAACGTACAAGTGAAAATTCAGTCCCCCCACACAGCCCTGGTTCAACGTTAGTCACGCGCACACCTGTACCAGCCAAATCCGCACGAAGATTTAGACTAAACTGCTCTACAAAAGCCTTTGTTGCACCGTAAACATTACCACCCGGATATGGGTATGTACCTGCAATTGAACCCATATTAATAATTAAGCCAGATTTCTTGTTTACCATACTTGGTAAAATTAATCGGGTAACTGTCACAAGGCCTTTAACATTGGTATCAATCATCGTGTACCAATCATCTAATTCCGCTTTATCTGCCGACTCTAAACCCAATGCCAAACCTGCATTATTTACAAGCAAGTCAATTTGATCAATTTGAAATTCATTGGGTAACTCTTTAAATATCTTATTTATATTTTCTGCTGTATCCGTCATATCAAATACTAATGGATAGAATTTTTCACCCAGTTGTTGTTTTAGTTCTTCTAGTTTTTCTGCCCGTCTTCCGCATCCAATAACGTTATAGCCTAACTCGATCAGCTTTTTTGAAATACTATAACCAAAACCTGCCGATGCGCCTGTAACTAATGCTAACATTCTTATATCCTTGGAAATAATCAACTATTTTAGTTGAACTCATGATGAACATATCAGCCTTTATATTTACACAATATTTATTATTAGGCTAAAAAAATAAAAGTTTTTTTAAAAATTTTAAGAGAAATTAAAATCTATAAAAAATATATTTATTAAATAATTATGTGCATTAAATAACTAAAAACAGAGTTATTTGATCCTACTAGATAAATTATATCTAATAAAAAAGTTTACCTTGGAAGGTAAACTTTTTTAACAAAAGCCGTCCAAAACTACGCAGGAACACCACTGTGAAAACGGAAAGTATCATCTGGTGTTAATATCAGATTTTTTTCAACCTCACGAATATGTTCAATACGCTGCTGAATATCCTCTTTAGGATTTTTCATTTTTGCTGTTTTGGCCACATCGAGTGCAAGAGCTAAATAGTCTTCGAAATGACGTGATTCCGATTTAAGCAGATAACGATAATAGCGTCCTAACTCATCATCTACACGTGGAGCAAGTGCATGAAAGCGTTCGCATGAACGCGCTTCAACAAAAGCACCTACCACAAGTACGTCAATTAAAGCTTCAGGTTCATAGGTACGAATCTCTTTACGGAGACCACCAGCATAACGTCCGGCACTTAAACCAGTCCACTCTTGACCACGCTTAGCCATAAGCTCAAGCACTTGTTCGTAGTGAAGCATTTCTTCTCGTACAAGTTGAGCAAGTTTTACTTGTAAGTCAGGAAAGAAGCTATAGCGGAACATTAAGTTCATTGCTGTACTAGCAGCTTTCTTTTCACAATTAGCATGATCTTGCATCAAGATATCTAAATTATTAACGGCTTCCTCCAGCCATTCATTTGGGGTTTGACATCCCAAGAAGTCTAATACAGGCTGCATTAACTCATCATAATTGATACTCGACATTACTAATTATCCTGCTGCCTGAATTGCTGTTTTCATATCTTTAACAGCCTGCACCAGACCTACAAAAACACTCTCAGCAATAATTGAGTGACCAATATTTAACTCATGAATTTGTGGAATCGCTGCAATTGGAGCAATATTTTTTAGATTGAGGCCATGACCCGCATTTACAACTAAACCTTTTGCTGCCGCGTATTCGACACCTTTTACGATACGTGCTAGTTCTTCTTGTTGGTCTTGCTCTGTTTCCGCATCTGCATACGCACCTGTATGTAACTCAATCGTAGGTGCTCCACATTCAATTGCTGCATCAATTTGAGCAAAATCTGCATCAATAAATAAAGATACATCACAACCCAATGCAGCTAAAGCTTGAGTTGCAGCCTTAACTTTTTCAAAATTAGCTACTACGTCTAAACCACCTTCCGTTGTCACTTCTTGGCGTTTTTCAGGAACGAAGCACACATGCTGTGGCTGAATTTCTTTTGCAAACTCGACCATTTCATCAGTAACAGCCAACTCTAGATTCATACGCGTTTTTAACAATGGACGCATACGACGCACGTCATCATCTTGAATATGGCGACGGTCTTCGCGCAAATGCAAAGTAATACCCTCTGCGCCAGCTTGTTCACAAATGAGAGCGGCTTCTACAGGATCTGGGTAAGTAGTTCCGCGCGCCTGTCTTAAAGTAGCAACATGGTCTATGTTTACACCAAGCAATGCAGCCATAAATAAATCCTAATTACGATTAAGTTTGAGTGTTTTGAATCCACAATTGTCGGCTTTTTAGGGGACGATCTCCTAAAAGCGATGTAATCATTTGACGGTATAGTTTACCTAATAATTGCAATTGTTCGTGAGAAAAATCCTGACCTTGCTCATAGTCCAACATAGATAAAATTGCTTTTCCAGACAGAGATGAACGGCTTGCCTGAACGACTGGAGCAAAGCCTTCAGACACTTGAAATTGATAAAATTGATGCGGCAAAATTTCTTTTTGGGAGCTATCAACTGAAAAATCAATCGCGTAACCTAACTCAGGAAGCAAGACATGTTCAAACTGTCTTAATATCTGTCTAAGAAAGAGATCTGGGTTTTCGTGCGAAGACAATTCTTGTAGTTGAAGTAGTGTTAATTGATATTGTTCAAATGTTTGCGGCATTGCTTCTTCTAAAGGGCAAAGTCTTAAAACAATTTCATTTAAATAAAAACCAGCGAAAAAAGCATCACCAAAAAAGAAAACTGGCTGATTTAGTATTTCCAGTTTCGTAAAATTTTTCAGTTCACTTTTACCCGTTGCTTGTAATCGGATAGGCTGATATTGAGGGGGTGGAGTTTGTCTTAAAATACCATCGACTCGCCCATACTCTTGAGTGAAGAGATGCACAATATGGCTTTTTTCACGATATTTACGATGATGAATCATATATCCATGCAGGATTTCATTGCGCATCATAAAAAGAAACTATTCCTTAGATTCTTTTTCTTTCTTATCGTCGTCACCATCAGGAATTACAGCTCCTACAACAGCAGCTGTACCCTTCACTACACCTTTAGTTGTTTTATAAGCAATACCTACTGGTACGGTTACAAGCTTGTATACACAACCTTGCAACATCAATGCACATCCAACAATAGCTAATATTGATGTAATTGCTTTCATACCAGTATTCCCTGCTTCTTAGATATCACTATATCCTAAACTTTTTAAAGCACGCTCATCATCAGACCAACCACCTTTAACCTTAACCCATAAGGTAAGCATGATCTTTTGTTCGAACATTTTTTCCATATCTTTACGGGCATCCATACCAATCGTTTTAAGCTTGGCACCTTTCTCACCAATTACGATTGCTTTTTGACCAGCACGATCCACAAAAATAGTTGCATCGATATAAGTACAAGCTGGTTTTAATCGTCCCGTTTTCTCATTAACAGTTTCTTCTTCCGTTTTGAAAGATTCAATTTGTACTGTTAAATCATATGGAAGCTCTTCGCCCAACTGACGCATGATTTTTTCACGGATGATCTCACTTGCTAAGAAGCGCTCAGAACGGTCCGTAATTTGATCAAATGAATACAGTGGTGGCTGATAAGGAAGATATTTTTCAATCGTTTCACTTAAATGTTCCAAGTTAGCTCCACGTAGAGCAGAAACAGGAACAATCTCAGCAAAATTCATAAGCTTAGTACGCTCTTGAATTAGAGGAAGAATCTCTCTTTTATCTTCAAAAGTATCAGCTTTGTTAATCACCAAAATAACAGGCATTTCAGCATTCTTGAGTTTCTCAAGCACTAAATCGTCATTTTGAGTCCACTTATAGGCATCGATAACAAATAAAACTAAGTTAACGTCACGTAGTGCAGAATGCGCAGCACGGTTCATCATTTTATTGATGGCACGTACTTCTTTCTTATGCATCCCCGGTGTATCTACATAGACCGCTTGCATTTTTTCACGTGAATCAATACCAATAATTTTATGGCGTGTCGTTTGAGGTTTACGCGAAGTAATCGAGAGTTTTTGACCCAATAAATGGTTCATGAGGGTAGATTTACCCACATTTGGACGTCCCACAATCGCCACAAATCCGCTCTTAAAATCCGAAGGAATTGTAACGCCTTTGGAACTAAAAAATTGATCAATCAGATTGTTTGGATCTTGGTTTTCATTTGAATCTGGATTGATTTGATCAGAATGCATCGACATGCAGGTTATTGCTCCAATAACTTTAAAATTTCCGCCGCTGCTGCCTGCTCGGCAAAACGACGACTTGACCCCTCACCATAAATCTTTGGTAAACCATCTACCAAACATTCGACTTTAAAGTGCTGATGAGGTGCATCACCCTGAATATCTACAACCTCGTAAACAGGGAGAGGTTTTTTACGTGCTTGTAGATACTCTTGTAAACGTGATTTTGGATCCTTGAGTTGATCTGTTGGCTCAATATGATCTAAATAAGGTACATACCATTTTAACACAATATCGTTGAGTAGGTTCAGGTCACTACAATCAAGATATATTGCGCCAATAATCGCTTCTACAGTATCTGCCAATATTGACTCACGATGATGACCACCAGATTTCAATTCGCCCGTGCTTAATATTAAACACCGACTAAGTTGCAAATCGGTTGCAATTTTACCTAAAGCTTCTTGGCGAACCAGAGTCGCACGCATACGCGTTAAACGCCCCTCATTTTCATGTGGGTAGGCATGATATAAATAATTGGCGATGATCATCCCCAATAGCGAATCGCCTAAAAACTCCAAACGTTCATAGTTATACCTATGACTCACCGAACGATGAGTCAAAGCTAACTGTAGCAATTCGGGCTGCTTAAATTGATAACCGATCCGACTGAGTAAGCGAGGATCACTTAGTTTGAACTGATGTTTTGTCAAAACTCTTCTCAAATGTTAAAACTAAATCAATATTTAGTAAGAAAGGTTTTCTTACTTCATATTTCTTTTTGACAATCAGACCCGATTGGTTAAACACTTCAGCAATCTCTTTAAAATGGAGATCACGAATATTGTTCATTTCCAATCGTTGATCCATTTGTGTCATAAACTTTTGGGGTGTGGTATCAGCTGAGCTTTGTTGCATAAGCTCAGTAATCTGATTATTAATCACACGATCATCCCAATATGCTGGCCAAACTGCAAGTACGGCTTTCGCCGCAACTGCAAATATGACCACCCCAAATAAAATTGCTAAATACGAAGTACCCTGTTGTGCCTTACGCATTTTTGTTTTCCTAATGGTTGTTTTTAATCTATTTTTCCATTTCGGCTAAAGCTTGGCAGGTGGAAACCAGGTTCTTTATGCATCCAGACATAGAAAGCTCGGCCTGTTAAGTTTTCTTCAGGAACAAAGCCCCAGAAACGACTGTCAGCACTTTGATCGCGGTTGTCACCCATTGCAAAGTAATGTCCTTTTGGAACTTTCACTTCCCAATATAAACCGTCTTGGTTCGAATATTTGCCATTATCAACATAGTTGATAAAAGGTGCCTGACGCGCAACATTTACGCCTTCAAGCTCACGCATTGTAAAGGTATGATCACCAATCGTTTCTTTATGATAAATCGACGTAGGTGTATCTAAAGCATCTTTTTCACGACTAAACTGAGTTGCTACTTTAGGAATTTTTTGACCATTAATAATCAATTGCCCATGATCATAAACAATATGATCACCCGGTAAACCAATTACACGTTTAATGTAGCTAATAGTCGGCTGAGGTGGGTAACGGAATACAATAACATCACCACGTTTAGGCTCACCAACATCAATCACTTTTTTATTGACGATAGGTAAACGAACACCATAGTCAAACTTATTAACCAAAATAAAATCGCCAGTCTCTAAAGTTGGAACCATAGAGTCTGATGGAATGTTAAATGGTTCATAAAGGAATGAACGTAATACAAGCACAACAGCTAAAACTGGCCAAAAGTCATAGGCCCATGTAATAACAAAATTTTCGTTCTCTCGCCCTTTATTCGCACGCTGTTTAAAAACGAGCTTATCTAGCAACCACACTGCAAATAAAATCAGCGTAACTGGAACAAGAATTAAATTAAAATCAAAATCCACATGACCTCACTCGCAGCCTAGCTGCTTGCTTTATGGCTGGGAGAATATAAGTTCATCCCAGCCCTTTCTTTTATCTTTCTACTTTCAAAACAGCTAAGAACGCTTCTTGTGGAATTTCTACACTACCCACTTGTTTCATACGTTTCTTACCTTCTTTTTGTTTAGAAAGTAATTTCTTCTTACGAGACACGTCACCGCCATAACATTTTGCTAGGACGTTTTTACGCATCGCCTTAACGGTCGAACGAGCAATAATTTGCGCACCAATGGCAGCCTGAATTGCCACATCAAACATCTGACGTGGAATCAAGTCTTTCATTTTTTCAACTAGAGCAATACCACGATGACGAGCATCATTACGGTGACAAATCATAGCCAAGGCATCAACCTTTTCACTATTAATTAGCACATCAACCTTAACTAAAGATGAACTTTCAAAACGTACGAAGTTATAGTCTAGCGATGCAAAACCACGTGAACATGATTTAAGCTTGTCAAAGAAATCCATCACGACTTCAGCCATTGGAATTTCAAAAGTAATCGAAACTTGATTACCTAAGAATTTCATGTCTTTTTGTACACCACGACGCTCAATACATAAGGTCATGACATTACCTAAGTATTCTTGCGGCACAAGAATATGACATTCAGCAATTGGCTCACGTAAATCTTCAACAACTGAACCATCTGGCATCTTAGACGGACTGTCGATATAGATCGTCTCACCTTTTTTGGTAACAGCTTCATAAACTACTGTTGGTGCCGAACTAATTAAATCGAGATCGTACTCACGTTCTAAACGCTCTTGTACGATTTCCATATGCAACATGCCCAAGAAACCACAGCGGAACCCGAAACCAAGTGCATCCGAACTTTCAGGTTCAAAGAACAGGGCAGAATCGTTAATTTGTAATTTCTGTAATGCTTCGCGGAATGGTTCAAAGTCGCTTGAATCGATTGGGAAAAGACCTGCATAAACCTGCGGTTTAACCTTTTTAAAACCAGGCAAAGTTGCAACGTCTGGTGTTGTTGCAAGTGTAATGGTATCACCTACTGGCGCACCAAAAATATCTTTAATACCCGCAATAACAAAACCTACTTCACCAGCTTCAAGAATATCTGTTTCAGTATGCTTAGGATTAAATACACCTACAGAAGTTACCGGATGAGTTTGTCCTGTCGATTTAACCAACATTTTGTCGCCCTTACGGATACGACCTTGTTTAATACGAACAAGAGACACTACACCTAAGTAGTTATCAAACCATGAATCGATAATTAAAGCTTGTAATGGAGCTTCACGATCACCTTCTGGCGCCGGAATAACGTCAACTAAACGCTCTAATACACCTTCAACACCTAAACCTGTTTTTGCTGAACAAGTCGGCGCATCTGTCGCTTCAATCCCGATAATTTCTTCAATTTCATGAATTACACGTTCAGGTTCAGCCTGCGGTAAATCAATTTTATTTAAAATAGGAAGAACTTCGAGACCTTGTTCAATCGCGGTGTAACAGTTTGCAACTGATTGTGCTTCTACGCCTTGCGCAGCATCAACAACCAATAATGCACCTTCACATGCAGCTAACGAACGAGAAACTTCATACGAGAAGTCAACGTGCCCAGGTGTATCAATAAAATTAAGCTGATATTCCTGCCCATTTGGATGGGTGTAATACAATGTCACAGACGCTGCTTTAATGGTAATCCCACGTTCGCGCTCAAGCTCCATTGAGTCCAAGACCTGAGCTTGCATCTCACGATCTTGTAGGCCACCACACATCTGAATGAAACGGTCAGCTAAAGTAGACTTACCATGATCAATATGAGCGATAATCGAGAAGTTTCGGATATTTTTGATATCAACGGATTTTTTAGCTTGCGCCATGGGCTACCTTGAGAAAATATAAAGTGCTATGTAGCTTGTTTTAATACATAGCCAAAGCGGTTTAACAAATTGCGAGAGATTATAGCAGATGGATATTTTAAAGTATCCAAAATAATCATGAGCTTTGTACTTATGTTCTAAAAAATGACAATTCAAAGCACATGTAATACTTCCGACTAACGAGCATATGAAATAGTAAAATCCAAAGGATTTATACTTGAATCAAGGGGCTTGTAGGCTTGTGTAAAAGTTGGCGACATTCGTTTTGGTCGACCCGATGCAATTTCAATACATGCCCACTTGGTATTCCCAACAAATAAGACTACCTGATCAGAGGGGCGATAAAAAACATACTGGCGAAATGAATAAAGTGCATTGATATCATCTAGCCATGTTCGCAGCACAATTTCTTCGCCTTCAAACGCTGCTTTACGGTATTGCACATGATGCTCAACGGCCACCATTGCATGTTTAAGCTCAAGGTATTTGGTTACGCCTACACCTAATGTTTCAACATGAGCAGCAGCAACATCTTGCATCCATTGGACATACATTACATTGTTAACATGACCCAAAGCATCAATATGCTGTGGCTGAACCTGAATATGCAAATCGAAAACACTGCTCACAAAACACCCACTTTAATCATTAAACCTAAAACTACAATTAAATTAGCTAGATCGAACATTATGCCGAATACAAATAATAAAAAACCACCCATTTTCAGGGTGGTTCATTTTTAAATCATTTTACTGAATGCGCAACCCAAGCATTGCACGTTGGCCTTGACGAATAATTCCAACACGTGCAACCGTATTTTTTTGTAAGTTAGAAACAACTTTTGCAAAATCTTGGCTATTCAAAATTTGAGTATTATTAACCTGAATAATCACATCACCCGGAATAATATTTGACAATGATGCTAGTCCACCACGGCGAACATCTTGAACATAAATACCACCTTTTACGCTCAATGCATTTTTCTCTGGCTCAGCTAAATCACGAATACTCATGCCTAAAACCGGACCTTTAGAGGCAGAAGTCTGAGCACCTGTAGCTGGTGTTTCATCTGGTGCGGTTGCCAGAGTTGCCGAAATATTACGAGTTTTATCATCACGTAATACTTCAAACTGAACAGTTTGATTTGGCTGTACTTTGTTTAAAGCATAGAGCAAATCACTTGTGCGTAGTACAGAAGTTCCATTAAGTTTTAAAATCACATCACCAGCTCTAAGCCCTGCTTTTTGAGCAGGTGAATTTGGCGTAACTTGTGTGATAAGAGCACCTTCTGGTTTAGGTAATTTGTAGGCATCAGCAAGGTTACGATCAATATCTTGCATCATAACGCCTAAGTATGAACGAGTAACCTTCCCTTTGGTTTTAAGCTGTTCAGCTACATCCATCGCAACATCGATTGGAATAGAGAAAGACAAGCCCATATAACCACCAGTACCACTAAAGATACGTGAGTTTACTCCGACTACTTCACCGTTTTGATTAAACAATGGACCACCTGAGTTACCTGGGTTTAAAGCCACATCTGTTTGAATAAACGGTACAGAGGTTTCACCACTCATATTTCGTGATTTAGCACTGACAATACCTGCTGAGGCTGAGTAATCAAAACCAAATGGTGAACCAATCGCTAAAACAGGCTCACCGACTCGTAAGCGGTCAACATTACCCACTTTTAAAGCTGGATAATTATTTCCATTGACTTTTAATAAGGCAACATCGGTACGTTCATCACTACCAACAACAGTTGCATCAATTTCACGACGGTCATTTAAAGTAATACTAATGCGGGAAGCATTTTCAATCACATGATGGTTTGTGAGTAAGTAACCATCTTTGCTAATAAAGAATGCACTACCGTATGCGGTTTTTTCTTGAGGACCTTGTTGCTGTGGAATGATGACCTGATTACCAAAGAAACGTTTTAAAATTTCAGGAACTTGCTGTTGTAACAGTTCATCCTGAGTCATTTTTTTTACGACATTTACACTCACCACAGCTGGACTAACTTGTTCAACGAGGTTTGAAAAATCAACAGCAGCGTTTGCTTGAACAGCGGCAACTGTAAATACCGCTGCATACATTCCTTGTTGTAAATAGCGAGATTTCATTCGGTGCTCACCCACAATTGGTCTACGAGAAATAAGAATAAAACTTTTGTATCACAATGCTTTGGAATTGTGCGTAACAATATGTTTACTTATAAGACATCATGATCACGTTTATTTTACACATTGCAATTTTTTAAGGTAATTGCAATTTTTCTGTGACTTAGAGCGCTTAAGCTCTTGCCTTTTTAGGTAAAAAGGGGTGTCATTAGCGGACGTTTTAAATTGATGCGAATGGACATGCCTAATCAACAGACAATTCACCACTTTGACGTGATTATTGTGGGCAGTGGCGGTGCTGGTTTAAGTCTGGCTTTATCGTTACCAAGTCATTTTAATATTGCAGTTTTAGCCAAAGCTGCTTTGACTGAAGCAAGTACCTTCTATGCACAAGGCGGTGTTGCTGCTGTTCTTGATGAAACTGACTCTATTCAACAACACATTAATGACACGATGATTGCAGGTGCTCATTTATGTGAAATAGATGCAGTTCAACATACTGTAGAAGGCGGTCGCCCTTCTGTTGATTTTCTTTTAAAGCAAGGTGTTCAGTTCACCTTAGATGAAGATGAGCAGCTTCACTTAACTCGCGAAGGCGGCCACTCACAGCGCCGCATTATCCATTCTGCTGATGCTACAGGCAAAGCCATTTCAACTACATTGGTTGAACGTGCGAAAGAACGCAAGAATATTACTATTTTTGAAAACTACATTGCGATTGATTTAATCACGTCGCATAAATTGGGTCATACAGATCAGGCAAATCGCGCTATTGGTTTGTATACCTTAGATGAAAACACTGAAAAAGTTCATACTTTCCTTGCACCATTTACCGCACTTGCTTGCGGTGGTGCGATGAAAGCTTACCTTTATACGTCTAACCCTGATATTGCTACAGGCGATGGTATTGCGATGGCTTACCGCGCAGGTTGCCGTGTAGCAAATATGGAATTTAACCAGTTCCACCCAACTTGCCTATACCATCCACAAGCGCGTTCTTTCTTAATTACCGAAGCCATGCGTGGTGAAGGTGCTTATTTACGCTTGCCAGATGGCGAACGTTTTATGCTTCGTTTTGATGATCGTGCAGAGTTGGCTCCTCGCGATATTGTGGCACGTACCATTGACCACGAAATCAAGCGTCTCGGTATTCGTCATGTATGGTTAGATATTACCCACAAATCACCTGAATTTATTAAAGAACACTTCCCTACACTTTATGCACGATTGCTTGAGTTAGGTATCGACATTACCAAAGACATGATTCCAGTAGTGCCAGCAGCTCACTATACATGTGGTGGTGTTGTAGTTGACTCAAATAGTCAGACCGATATTGAAGGTCTATATGCAATCGGTGAAACCTCTTATACAGGTTTACATGGTGCAAACCGTATGGCGAGTAACTCATTACTTGAGTGCTTTGTTTACGGCATGAGTGCAGCAAAAGACATCGAAAATAAGTTTGATGAAAACTTCAAATTACCAGAAGTACCAACTTGGGATGACTCTCAAGTAACCAACCCAGATGAAGATGTGGTGATTTTACAAAACTGGGATGAGTTACGTTCGACCATGTGGAACTACGTTGGTATTGTAAGAACTACAAAACGTCTAGAACGTGCCTTACACCGTATAGAGATGTTAAAGCGTGAAATCACTGAATATTATCAAGATTACCGTGTTAGCAAAAACCTGATTGAACTGCGTAATCTTGTGCTCGTTTCTGAGATGATTGTTCGCTGTGCTATGCACCGCAAAGAATCACGTGGGCTACACTACACGCTCGATTATCCAGAAACTTCAAAAGAGATTCGTAAAACTGTTTTAACTCCTCCAACTTTTACAGTAGAACAACCATTGGTTAATACCGAAATTTAAACTGTTCTTCTGCAAAAAAAGCACAGCTCTGGCTGTGCTTTTTTGAATTTAATATTCATGGTCTAGGTGGAATTGAATAAGTCGCGGTTACATGCGCTACAGGTTCATCTAATCCAACTGAATAAATCCAGACCTCACCTACGACCAAGGTCTTTCCTACTTTCATGAGCTTACATTCGCTGCGTAGATCTTTATCACCTGCGGGTTTTCTAAGAAAGTTAATATTAAAATTCGTCGTTACCGCCAAACCAACAATTCCAATTTCACCGAGTATTGCGATATACAAAGCAAAGTCTGCCAAAGTCATCATGGTAGGTCCAGATATGGTACCGCCTGGGCGTTGATGTCTTTGATCGACGTGATAATAAACGACAGCAGCTTTAGGCGTGACTGATTCAATCGTGCAATGTTCAAGACTTGGGGGAAATTCCTTTTCAAGAAACGCTATAATTTCTTCTTTTGAACTTTTCATCCTTGTTTTTCTTCGATTTCAGAACAGTATTCAAAATAGCATAAAATATTGTTCAATATGCTCTATGTTCTTTTTAAGCAGATTTGTCATTATTTTTAACCACTCCCACAAATATGAGAGTGGCTTTTATTATTTATCCCAAATATTGTAAGGCTTGCTCAAACACCTGATCAGGACTTTGCGTAGCATCTAAACGTTTAATACGTTCAGGTTCAGCTTTCCATAAGGTCTCATAACCTTCGCGAACTTTAGTAAAGAAACTTAACTTTTCTTGTTCAAAACGGTCTAAAGCTCCACGCTCACGTGCACGGTTCATACCGAGTTCAATCGGTGCATCTAACCAGAAAGTCACGTTTGGCATACGTGAAACAAAGTTCTGATTTAAAAGCTGTAATTTATCTTGGCTTAAACCACGACCCGAACATTGGTAAGCAAAGCTTGCATCGGTAAAGCGATCACTTAAAACAATTTTGCTAGACTCTAGAGCCGGCAAAATCACTTGTTGTAAGTGTTGCGCACGTGCCGCATAAATTAAGAGTAGTTCAGTATCGTGACTCATATTTTCATCATGATTCACCGCCAAAAGCATTGAACGTATTTGTTCTGCTAAAGGCGTACCACCTGGTTCACGGGTTAAAACAACTTGTTTACCTTGCTCTTCAAAATGCTGATGAATTTTTCGAATGAGTGTAGTTTTACCTACCCCTTCCGTGCCTTCAAAGCTAATAAACATCTTTTTTCCTTATTTCTTCGATCTCAACACGGATAAGTACTCTTGTACCGCTTGATTATGAGCCTGTAAATCTGCTGTAAATTTATGACCGCCATTACCAGTTGCCACAAAATAAATATTATTTGAGTCATCTGGATGTAATGCTGCTTCAATTGCCTTTTGACTAGGTAAAGCAATTGGTGTCGGCGGTAAACCATTAATAGTATAGGTATTATATGCAGTTGGTGTACGTAAGTCTTCGCGAGTAATCTTGCCTTTATAGTTATCACCCATTCCATAAATCACGGTTGGGTCAGTTTGTAAACGCATACCAATTTTCAAACGGCGCACAAATACACCAGATACTTGCTCAAGCTCACTATCTACACTTGTTTCTTTTTCAACAATTGAAGCCATAATTAAAGCTTCATACTTATCTTTATAAGGTAAGTTTGGTGCACGATTTGCCCAAGCAGTATCTAAGGCTTTCATTTGATGATGATATAAAGCGGTGAGGATTTTTTTATCAGTCTCACCTTTTGCAAAGAAATAAGTGTTAGGCGCAAATAAACCTTCCGGATGATGATATGGAATTCCTAGCGCCTTCATGAGCTGATCATCAGGTAGATCGAGTATTGTATTTTTTACATTTTTATCATTTTTCAAAGCAGTAATAAGCTGTTTAAAGGTCGTACCTTCAATCACCAAAACACGGTTCATCTGAGCATTATCAGCATTAGACAACATCTCTAATACTTGCCTTACGCTCATTCCCTGTTCGATTTCATACACACCAGCTTTCATGCTGTCATGAATCATGAACTTTTGATACAGCTTAAGTACAATAGGGAAATGGATTTTGTTGTCTTTGGCTAAATGATCAATAAAACCAGAATAGGTTTCACCTGATGTGATCGATAGCATCTGCTTTTTCCCTTCAACAGGATAAGCTTTAAATAAACTTGACCACAAAATAGCAAAAATAGAAATTAAAACGATAAAAAAGCCAATCAGCACCAACTTTTTAGGAAAATGAGATGCTGTTTTATTGCCCTTTTTTTTAGCATTTTTTGCTTTCGCGTTCACAGGTGGCTTCGGCATATTAATGAATCTGATTCAAGTTAAGATTATGAAATAAATTTAGGCACGCCTGTGAATCTAGAGTTTGTTCACCTATTTGAGTAACTACTCGCATTGGATGTAAAGCATTACAAAAGAATAGACTCTGTATTTGTGGCACTTCATCTAATTCAATTATTCTGACTTCGCAGGCAATTCCATGGTACTGCATACGCGCCAAAATTTCTGCGCGCATCACACCGTGGACGCCATTATAGCGAAGTTCCGGTGTAATCCATCTATCATTTAAACGAATAAAACAATTACTGCTTACCCCTTCAACAATATAACCTTGTACATCAGATACTAATGCTTCTGCCCACTCTTGTTGATCTGCTTCTTTTTTTAGCAGTACCTGTTCCAGCCGGTTTAAAGATTTAACTCCAACTAGACTTGGCATGGTTAAACCCAAGGCCTGATTTAAAACCCCACACTTAATAAAGTCAGGTTGAAATTGCTCTAGTGCTTTTGGATAGAACCAGACATAAATATCTGCTTCATGCTTTGGCAAACTATAACCACGGTCACCTTCACCACGGCTAATTACAATTTTTAAAGTGCCATTGAGTACAAGGTTTTGTTTATATAGGTGCTGTAAACTCTGTTCAATGAAGTCAAAGTTTGCAGTTAAAGCTAGTTTTTGGGAGGCAAGTTTTAGACGTTCCCAGTGTCGAGCCTTAAGCTCAATCTTATTTTGAAAAATACGAATTGTGGTAAAGCATCCATCTCCATAATGAAATGCTCGGTCTAGTAACGGAATGGTTTCAACAGGTTGCCCATTTTTAAAACACCACATGCTTAGTCCGTCCTTTCTTAAAAACCGCCCAACAATACAACACCTTTCATTTAATTAATAAATGACTGATTTTAAAAAATTATACCGATTTAATCAGCACTTTTGAAACTTGTTATATATCAAGATTTAAGAATAGCTTATCCATTTTTTATATTTCTATATTTTTCATATCAAATTCGTTTTTTATTATTTTTTTAGAATAAAGACTAGCGCTATTCTGCGTTCATGTTTTGAACATTTCGTATTTTTGAGGGGTTATCTCATGCGTTTTTCTCAATTAAAAGTTGGGGTTATTGCTGCGCTTCTTTCTGTTTCATCATTTGCAGCACAAGAATTTTTAAACGTTTCTTACGATCCTACTCGTGAGTTATATACAGACTTTAATAAGCAGTTTGGTACTTACTGGAAACAGCGTACTGGTCAAGATATTCAGTTTAAACAATCACACGGCGGTTCTGGTAAACAGGCTCGTGCAGTGATTGATGGCTTAAATGCTGACGTTGTGACATTAGCGCTTGCAGCTGATATTGATGAAATTGCTGAAAAAGCAAAATTGCTTCCAACTGATTGGCAGAAGAAGTTGCCACAAAACTCTACACCATACACATCAACAATTGTGTTTTTGGTACGTAAGGGTAATCCTAAACAAATTAAAGACTGGGGTGACTTAATCAAACCAGGTGTAGAAATTATTACACCAAACCCGAAAACTTCTGGCGGTGCTCGCTGGAACTACCTTGCAGCTTGGGCTTGGGCAAAACATCAACCAGGTGGTAACGATGCTAAAGCACAAGAATATGTCCGCCAAATTTATAAGCACACTAAAGTTCTAGATTCGGGTGCACGTGGTGCAACCACGACTTTTGCTGAACGTGGCATTGGTGACGTATTGCTTGCTTGGGAAAACGAAGCTCACTTAGCTGTTCGTGAACAACCGGGCAAATTTGAAATTATTACCCCGTCTCTTTCGATTTTAGCTGAACCACCAGTTGCTGTTGTTGAGAAAAATGCTGCCAAAAAAGGCAATCTCACCATCGCGAAAGGTTACCTCAACTACTTGTACTCACCTGCTGGCCAAGAAATTGCAGCACGTAACTTCTACCGCCCTCGTAATGCAGCTGTACTCAAAAAATACAGCAATGTATTTAAACCATTGAAACTCGTGACGATTGATAAAGAGTTTGGCGGTTGGACAAAAGTGCAAAAACAACACTTTGATAATGGTGGTGTTTTCGATCAAATCGTGAAAATCAATAGTGCAGAGAAGTAATTCTTTGTACTAAGGATAAGGAGAACAGACATGACTCACTCTGTAATTGTTCCAGGTGTAGGTGGAAGTGAACATCAACATTGGCAATCTTGGTTGCAGCGTCAACTCGTGTCTAGTTCTCGTGTTGAGCAAAAAAACTGGGATAGACCCGTATTAAGTGAATGGATTGAACAATTTGTTAAAACAGTTCAAGCGGTACAAGCACCTGTGCAAATTGTTGCACATAGTTTCGGTTGCTTAACAAGTGTTGCTGCTTTAGCTGAGCATCCTGAGTTACAAGCTCAAGTTAAAAAACTAATTTTGGTTGCTCCTGCAAATCCGGCACGTTTTGGTGAAGCAGGCTTTGCTCGCCATAGCTTGACTGACTACAAAGATTATTTTCATCAGTTAAAAATTAATGTGCCTACAACACTACTGATTAGTGAAAATGATCCTTGGTTAGATTTTTTTGATGCTTTACAACTTGCTAAAGCTTGGCAATTAAATCCTATTAATCTTGGAGAAGTCGGTCATATTAATGTTGCTTCCGGTTTTGGCCCATTCCCTGATTTACTGAACTATCTACTTCCTGAAGACTCGATGTGTAGCCACTCATCTATTGATCCGGTAAAGACACATTTCTCTTTGAAATTTGCTTAATACCCAGCTTTATACCGCGCCGTTTATCTTTATTTATTCGCTTACTGGTTTCAGCAGGCTTTTCTCTTTGAGGAAATATCATGTCGCAGCGATCCCGAGTGCTGCCTGGGTTTGGTCTATCATTGGGCTTCACCCTCGCCTACGTTTCTTTTATTGTGCTTATTCCATTAGCCGCAGTCTTTATCAAATCATTTGGAATCGGATGGGACGGACTATGGGAAATTTTAACCTCTGAACGTATTTTAAAATCGCTTCAATTGAGCTTTAGTTCAGCTTTAATTGCGGCGTTTATTAATGTTGTTTTCGGACTACTTTTAGCTTGGTGCCTTGTTCGTTATAACTTTCCCGGAAAACGTCTGGTTGATGCTTTAGTAGACTTACCTTTCGCACTTCCAACAGCAGTTGCAGGTATTGCGCTTACTTCACTTTATGCACCCACTGGCTGGATTGGTCAATATTTAGAACCACTCGGTATTCAGGTTGCCTATACACCGATCGGAATTACGCTAGCTTTAGTATTTATTGGTATTCCTTTTATTGTTCGAACTGTTCAACCCGTACTAAGCGATATCGAAACCGAGCTTGAAGAAGCTGCTTCTGCACTTGGAGCAAATCGCTGGCAGACGATTACTAAAATTATTTTGCCAATATTACTACCTGCTCTATTTACAGGCTTTGCTTTAGCATTTGCTCGTGGCGTGGGTGAGTATGGTTCTGTAATTTTCATCGCAGGTAACCAGCCGTTTAAAACAGAAATTGCCCCGCTCATGATTATTTCTCGCCTTGAAGAATATGACTATGCAGGTGCAACCACCATTGCAGCGGTCATGTTAGTTCTCTCTTTCATTATTTTATTTGCTATTAATTTACTGCAAGCCTGGGCAAACCGTCGTACAGGGAGAAATATCACATGAACTTACATACCGACAGTAATGCACTTGCTTTAAAGCTACAGTCTCGTGATGCGACTCGTGAACCAACTTGGGTACGTTATACGCTCATTACAGTTGCACTGATTTTCTTTCTTAGTTGCTTGATGCTGCCACTTATTTTGGTTTTTGTTGAAGCATTTAAACAAGGCCTTGAAGTTTATGTTCAGGCTCTAATTGATCCAGATACTTTGTCAGCGGTGAAATTAACATTACTCACAGCAGCGATTGCCGTTCCAATTAACGTGATATTTGGTATTGCCGCTGCATGGGCTGTTTCTAAGTTCCAGTTTAGAGGCAAAGCGATTTTAACCACCATTATTGATATGCCTTTTTCGGTTTCGCCTGTTATTGCAGGTTTAATGATTGTACTGATTTTTGGTGCTCAAGGTTGGTTAGGCGGCTGGTTAATGGACCACGACATTAAGATTTTATATGCGGTGCCCGGAATTGTTTTAGCGACCATCTTTATTACCGTTCCTTTTGTTGCACGTGAGTTAATTCCACTGATGGAAGCTCAAGGAACAGAGGAAGAAGAAGCAGCAATTGTGTTAGGTGCTTCAGGCTGGCAAACCTTTTGGAAAGTCACTCTGCCTAACATTAAGTGGGGTTTAATTTACGGCGTGATTTTGTGTAATGCGCGTGCAATGGGTGAGTTCGGTGCAGTATCGGTAGTTTCTGGCCACATCCGTGGTGAAACCAATACCCTGCCACTTCATGTCGAAATTTTATATAACGAGTACACCTTTAGTGCAGCCTTTGCCGTGTCCTCATTACTTGCTTTCTTAGCCTTATTAACACTGGTATTGAAAACTTGGTTAGAACTACATCAAGACAAACCAGAACCGCATTCAACTGATTCGTAAGGAATGAAATCATGAGTATTCAAGTTAAGAATATTGAAAAACACTTTGGTGCATTCCATGCGCTTAAAAATATTTCTCTAGATTTTCCAGAGGGTGAACTGGTTGCGCTACTCGGACCATCTGGCTGCGGTAAAACAACCTTACTTCGGATTATTGCGGGCTTAGAGTCAGCCGATGGCGGTCAAGTGTTACTTGAAGGCGAAGATGCAACTAATGTCCATGTTCGCGAACGTCAGGTTGGCTTTGTATTTCAGCACTATGCTTTATTCCGTCATATGACTGTATTTGACAATATTGCCTTTGGTTTACGTGTTCGCCCTCGTGCGACCCGTCCTTCGGAAGCTGAGATTAAAAAACGTGTTACTCGTCTGCTTGACCTAGTTCAACTGGGCTTTTTAGCAGACCGCTACCCTGCTCAGCTTTCTGGTGGTCAACGTCAACGTATTGCTTTAGCTCGAGCACTCGCTGTAGAGCCTCGTGTGCTATTGCTTGATGAACCATTTGGCGCACTAGATGCCAAAGTCCGTAAAGAACTACGTCGCTGGTTACGCAACTTGCATGACGAATTGCATATTACTTCAATTTTTGTAACCCATGATCAAGAAGAAGCTCTTGAAGTGGCTGACCAGATTATTGTGATGAATAAAGGTAACGTCGAACAAATTGGTTCGCCGCGTGAAGTCTACGAAAAACCTGCAACACCATTTGTATTTGATTTCTTGGGTCAAGCAAATCGTTTTGAAGGTGAACATGCTGGCGGTATTATCCGTATTGGCAATGATCGTATCGAATTACCGACTACAGTTCAGGCACCGCAAGGAAAAGTGATTGCTTTTGCCCGTCCGGATGAGTTACATATTCATTCGCAACCACAGGCAAATACAATTGAAGCAACTTTTGTACGTGAAGTCTGGATTGCTGGAAAAGTAGTGGCGGAATTACAAGATCGTAATGGACGTTTAATTGAGATTGCTTTGAGCAGTGAAGCTGCAAAACAACATGCATTTAAACCGAATCAAACTGTTTGGGTCAGTGCATCTCAACTTCATCTATTTGCAGATCAAGTTGCTTAAGGAATTATTTGGTGAGGAATCATGTCGCGGAATTTAAAGCCGTTCCTCACCTCTTTCGAGGAAAAGTGTAAATGAACTTTCAACAATTAAGAATTATCCGAGAAACAGTACGCCAAAACTTTAATTTAACAGAAGCATCTGCCGCGTTATACACCTCTCAATCAGGTGTAAGTAAACATATTAAAGATTTAGAAGATGAATTAGGTGTACAACTTTTCGTTCGTAAAGGTAAACGTTTACTTGGTTTAACTGAACCGGGCCAATCGCTCCTTAGCATTGTGGAGCGTATGCTTGTAGATGCGGAAAATATTAAACGTCTTGCCGATGACTTTAATAAAGTGGATGAAGGTACACTTACGATTGCAACAACGCATACCCAAGCACGTTATGTACTACCACCAATTGTTAATCAATTTAAAAAGCTGTTCCCTAAAGTGCATTTGATTTTGCAACAAGCAAGCCCTGTTGAAATTGCAGAAATGCTTTTACAAGGTGAAGCTGATATTGGTATTGCGACAGAATCTTTAACAACTGAAGAAAACTTAGCAAGTATTCCATACTACCAATGGCAACACAGTATTATTACTCCGCAAGAACATCCACTTGCAAAGCTCAATAAGATTGATCTTGATGCTTTGTCTGAATATCCGCTAATTACTTATCATGGTGGTTTTACAGGCCGTTCAAAAATTGATAAAGCATTTGAAGATGCTCAAATTGATGCTGATATTGTAATGTCTGCGCTTGATGCCGATGTTATCAAGACTTATGTAGAACTTGGCATGGGCGTCGGAATTGTCAACGATGTTGCTTACGATGCAGAACGTGACTATCGTTTAAAACAAATTAAAACTGATATCTTTGGTGTTAACACCACATGGATTGCTGTTCGTAAAGGTCATTTATTACGTGGTTACGGTTATGAGTTTATTTCTTTATGCTCACCCGATGCTGACATTAAAGCCCTCAAGAAAATTGCTTATCCAGATGAATAAAATAAAAGAGCTTTTTAGCTCTTTTATTTTGTTTTACTAAGTACAAAAAAACGAGCCGAAGCTCGTTTTTCTTCAGGATATTACCAGTAGAAGTTCACACCAACTTTACCCACTGGTAACCATTTGTATTTATCATCGTTACGGATTTTATTTGCTTCTTTATCAACTGCATCTTGTGGAAGCGTAGTATTACCTGTTACAGGTGCAAGATTATATTGAGTTAACTGAACTGTTGGATTACCAGTATAGTAAGCACCTACTTCACCGAATACACCCCAGTTTTTATTGATTTTAGGTGCGAAACCAAAACCTACGTAAGGAGCAATATCATTCTCATACTTCATTTTACCGCGAACACCGCCTTCCTGACCGGCAACTGCTTGCTGATAATTGTTACCATCAATTGTTAATGTTCCACCATTACCAATACGTTTAGCTAAATCATAATCATTGTCTAAGTAAGCAGCACCAGCGGCAATATATAAGCCTTGCGCCCAACGGTTAGTACTCGCGCCCCATGGACGAATTTCAGCATTTAAATAAATGTTGTTATTGTCCATATCTAAGTCGTATTTAGTGCCATTTACTGACACATCATCACGCCAAGAAACGTCACCACCATTATAACCTAATGCTAAACCAACGTATGGGTTTGCTTGCCATAATAAAGCACCACCGTAACCTGTGGTACCAGCCTCAGCACGTACGCCTACTGGAATTAATTGATTCTTATCGAATGCATAACTGTCATGAACAACAGCTTCATCTGCCATTGCAGCACCAGCAGCAAGTAAAGCTGTAGTTGTCACTAAAACACGTAATACTTTCATCGTTTTCTCCTCAAGAAAAGGCTCTGTTTTTAATTTTTCAGCTTGTGACAAAAATTATATTCAAGAGCATAGAGTCTTTTTTATACAAAAACTGCTAGATTTCTGTTATTTTTTGATACAAATTGAGTTAAATTTTTATTTTCAAATCATTTTTGTGTAAAAAACACTTGATTATCTAATAAGCTTTTCCACTTTAACTCTCGCTTAAAACGTAACACGTTTTTTCAAAGATTCTTGTCACAAATTAGTGTAAAATCTTTAAAATTTTTTATGGAAGGAAGATCATGTCTCAGCTTTCTACGATCATTGAGCAAGCATTTGAAGACCGCGCAAACTTTACTGCAGCAGATTGCTCAAGCGAAATTCGCCAAGCTGTTGAAGAAGCCATCGCTGGATTAGATAACGGTACACTTCGTGTTGCAGAGAAAATCAATGGTGAATGGGTTGTTCATCAATGGTTAAAAAAAGCTGTTTTATTATCATTTAAACTTAATGACAATAAACCAATCGAGTCATGTGATCTTCGTTTCTACGACAAAGTTGAAACTAAATTCTCTGGTTGGACTGAAGAGCAATTTAAAGCTGCTGGTGTGCGTGTTGTGCCTCCTGCTGTTGCTCGTCGTGGTAGCTTCCAAGCTAAAAATGTGGTGTTAATGCCATCTTATGTCAACATTGGTGCTTATGTAGATGAAGGCACAATGGTTGATACATGGGCAACTGTAGGTTCATGTGCTCAAATTGGTAAAAATGTTCACTTGTCTGGTGGTGTAGGTATTGGCGGCGTTTTAGAGCCGTTACAAGCTAACCCAACCATTATTGAAGATAACTGTTTTATCGGTGCGCGTTCTGAAATCGTTGAAGGCGTTATTGTCGAAGAAGGTTCAGTTATCTCAATGGGCGTTTTCATCGGCCAATCAACCAAAATTTATGACCGCGAAACTGGCGAAATCCATTACGGTCGTGTACCAGCAGGTTCAGTTGTAGTTTCAGGCAGCTTGCCATCTAAATGTGGTACTTACAGCTTATATGCTGCAATCATCGTGAAAAAAGTTGATGCAAAAACACGTGCAAAAACTAGCTTGAACGATTTGTTACGCGCTGACTAATTTGTTATAACTCTCTTGCGGAGCTTTAATCGCTCCTCATCTCTACGATCAACACTGATCGTAGAGATTTTATTTTTTATATAATGTGGTATTTCTAGAATGGCTTCCTTACGTTCCTCTGCAATTCCTGTCTCTGACCCTGCGTCTGGTTTACGCATTACCGAGATTTTTTACTCGTTGCAGGGTGAAGCAAATGCCTCTGGTCTACCGACTGTATTTATTCGTCTCACAGGCTGTCCTTTACGTTGTACATATTGCGATACCACTTATTCTTTTGAAGGTGGCGAGCGTTTATCACTTGAGCACATTATTGAAACGGCTGAAAAATATAAAACCCCTTATATTTGTGTGACTGGTGGTGAACCTTTAGCGCAGCCAAATTGCTTAATTTTATTACAACGTTTATGCGATGCAGGTTTTGACATTTCTTTAGAGACCAGTGGCGCACTCGATGTGTCAAAAGTAGACCCACGCGTTTCTAAAGTCCTCGATTTAAAAACTCCAACTTCTGGTGAAGAACATCGTAATCTCATCAGCAATCTTGACTATCTAACCTCACATGACCAAATCAAATTTGTGATTTGTAACCGTGAAGATTATGAATGGTCAAAGCAACAAGTTGAACAATATCAACTGCAAACTAAAGTCAGTACCGTTTGGTTCTCCCCTGCTTTTGCAGTTGAAAAAGGTGCTGTTGGCCTACCACGTTTAGCACGTGATCTGGCACAGTGGATACTGGACGATAAAATGCCTGTTCGTTTCCAACTACAGTTACATAAACTGCTTTGGAATGATGAATCAGGTCGTTAATCGCTCAATAAAATAAATTATTCCGAATATGGAGAAAAATATGCGCCCTCGTGCCATTGTTTTACTTTCAGGCGGCTTAGACTCAACCACTTGCCTAGCTTGGGCACAAGCGCGCTATGAATGTATTGCTATTAGTTTTATGTATGGTCAACGCTCGACCACTGAACTCGATGCAGCAAAAGCATTAGCTCAACGTGCTGGTGTTGAACATCGTGTTATTAATATCGATTTAGCAAATTTAGGCGGATCTGCACTTACAGACCATAACATTGCGATACCAGAACAATTACAAGAAGGCATTCCTGTAACTTATGTACCAGCACGTAACACAATTTTCCTTTCATATGCCTTAGCAGCAGCCGAAGTATTCAATGCTGAAGCAATTGTGATTGGTATCAATGCTGTTGATTATTCAGGATATCCTGATTGTCGCCCAGAATTTATTGATGCTTTTGCCAATATGGCTCGTTTAGCAACAAAAGCTGGCATTGAAGGAAAACCACTTAAATTTGAAACACCCCTGTTACATTTATCCAAAGCGAATATTATACGTTTAGGGATTGAACATGGCGTAGACTATAGCCAAACGGTATCTTGCTACCAAGCAGATGCTCAAGGACGTGCGTGTGGCAAGTGTGACAGTTGCCGTTTACGTAAAGAAGGCTTTATCGATGCTGGTGTTACCGATCCAACACGCTACATACCGCAATAAGTAGGTAAAATTTATGAAGTTGTTAAAATCAAATCTTATTCTTTCATCTTTATTCTCAGCAGTTGCACTTATGGCTGGTTCAGCTCATGCAGCTGAAAACCCAGTTCAAGCGGCATATAAAAGCACTAACGTTAAAGGTGCATTAATCAACGTTTGTAAAGACCAAACTGCAAAAGGCGGTAAATTAAGTTCAGCTGAAGTTAGCAAATTCTGTAGCTGCCAAGTTGATGCGCAAGGTAAAGTAACTGAAGCTCAAAAATGGGAAATTCAAAGCGCAATCAATGCGAAGAAAAGCCCAAGCTCTTTAGCTTTTGTACAACAACAAAATCGTGATCTTAAAGCATGTTTGGGTCCTCAGTTAACAACTAAACTTGAAAAGTTAACTGAAGATGCGATGAAAGCAGCTCAACAACAAGCTCCTAAAAAATAAGCTTTTATTGAGTCAAATTAAGCCTGCATTTATGCAGGCTTTTTTATAGCTCTGTTAAAATAGCATTGATTTAGTCATTCGAAATAAACCATGCAAGAACAATGGAAAACCAACGCAACTGATAAAAAGTCTATTGTCTCATTTAGTGGAGGTAAAGACAGCTCTCTTGCTCTCTACCAAGCTATGAAAACTGGCAAGGTAATAGGTTTAATTGTTATGCTGGAAGAGCATGGTCAACGTTCTCGTTCGCATGCAATGCCACTTGATATTATTCGAGCACAAGCGCAAGCAATTGGCTTACCCATATTTATGGCTTCATCCAGCTGGAATGACTATGAAAGTAAATTCATTAGCTTACTGAATGAAGCCAAACAAAAAAGTGCAGAGGTGTTGGTTACAGGTGACTTAGATATGCCTGAACATGGTTGTTGGCATGACCGTGTCACTCAAACAGTGGGGCTTAAATTAGGCATGCCACTCTGGCTGCGTCCGCACCGCGAAGTTGTTGAAGAGTTTATTCAACTTGGATTTAAAAGTGTAATTGTCACTGTTAATCTTAAACTAGGAATGAAAGTAGAAGATTTAGGTCAAATTTTATCTTTAGAATATATAGAAGAGCTTGAAAACCGTGGCATTGATCCATGTGGTGAGGGCGGCGAATTCCATACCACTGTCATTGATGGTCCAATTTTTAACAAAGCTATTCCTGTAAGAAAACTCGATATTGTTTATCATGAAGAATATGCTTTTCTACCACTTGAATTAGATCAAATTTAACTTTTAAAGGATAAGAAATGTCTGAGAATATTCAACTGCCAAATCAGGTTTTCCCTACTACACACGGCGAAGTTAATTTGGCTGAAGTCGATAATGAATGGCTGATTATTTACTTCTACCCTAAAGATTCAACACCAGGCTGTACCACACAAGCCGTCGGTTTTTCTTGTTTAAAAGACCAGTTTGATGCTTTGGGCTCTCGTATTTACGGTGTCTCTCGCGACTCGGTAAAAGCTCATCAGAACTTTACAGAAAAGCAGGCACTGACTATTGATCTGATTAGTGATAAAGAAGAAGTGCTCTGTAATCACTTTGATGTCATTAAAGAAAAGAATATGTATGGTAAAAAAGTAATGGGTATTGAGCGCTCTACCTTTATTTTCCATAACAAAACTTTAGTTAAAAGTTACCGCAAAGTAAAAGCTGCTGGGCATGCTGAACAAGTTCTAGAAGACTTAAAAACACTACAATCAGCTTAATAAACTTAAGTAGAGAAAAGCGAGTCTAATACTCGCTTTTCTCATGTACAAAAATCACTCAACCAGTTCAATTTGGAGTATGATAAAAATATTAAAATAATTCAAATGAAGGCATGAATATGAGTCTACTAAACTTTTCTATTTTATCGGTTTGTAGTCTTATTTTAACTGCATGTTCTGTGAACTCTTCGAGTATGCCTCCGACTCTTAGCTCTTCTACTCCACAAATTCAGAAATCCCCTATAGAAATAAGCTGCCAAGATTTACAAAACCCTGCCTTTCAACAAGCTATTCTTAATACTATTAATCAAATTCGCCAGCAATCACGCCAGTGTGGTCAGCAGTATTTTTCTGCAACTACGCCGCTGAGTTGGAATAATAATTTATACCAAGGTGCACTCTCTCATAGTCAAGATATGGCAACACATAACTTTCTTGGACATGTTGGCTCAACAGGACTAGATTTAAAGTCACGTTTAAAACTTTATAATTCACTTGGTAAAGCGAATGGTGAAAATGTCGCGAGTGGGCAGAAAACTTTAAATGAAGTAATGACAAAATGGCTAGCAAGCCCTCTACATTGTAGTAACCTAATGAACCCTAAGTTTACAACTTATGCAATCGCTTGTGCTTCGGATCAGTCCGCTAAACAAAAGAGTTACTGGACACAACAATTTGGTACACGTTAAAAGGAAAAATGATGCAATCTGGTTCGATTACCCCTATTTTAAGAATTTTTGATGTCGCGTTAGCTCAATCATTTTATCTTGATTTCTTAGGCTTTCAGCTTGATTGGCAACACCAATTTGAAGATAACTTTCCGTTGTATTTACAAATCTCCAAAGATGATTGCATCATTCATTTATCTGAACATTTTGGAGATGCGAGCCCTCATAGTGCAATCCGTATTTATTGGGAACATATTTATGAGTTGCATAGTGAACTAAGCAAAAAAGATTATAAATTTTCTAAACCTCAGGTTGAAAAAACAGATTGGGAAACCCTTGAACTCAGCATCACCGATCCTTTTTCCAACCGACTTATATTTTGGGCAGATGCTTAATCATTCAGTCCATTAATATTTGATAATGGAATACTTTCGATATAATCCTCCATTTATCATCTTCAAATACAAATGTAAGAGCATCATAAAAATATTTAGGGTGGATAACGCATTCAACATGTACTAGTGCCAACCGTTCATTAATCAAATTGATTGAATTGATTTTATCCTGTCGTGTTTGTCGCTTTGAAGCTGGAGAAATTCGACTCGCAACAATCGGAAAATATTCAGCCATGCTAAGTCGTAGTACGGGTTGCTCGGTTACATTGATATATATAGCATCAGGATGAAAAACATTATTTAGAAGTTGCACATCACAAAAATACAAACCATCAAAATATTGCTCTAGTTGTTTCTGAATCTCAGTAATAGGATTATTTTGCATTTTAAGTACTCCAACTTTGTCTTTTTCGTATCGCAGAAACAGTTTCACCTGCAACACCCCAGTTATCAGTTTCAACTTCATCAATGACTACAAATGTAGTAGCAGGATCTTTATCAAGTATACGAACCATAAGCTCCGTTGCTTCTCGAATTAATTGTTGTTTCTGCTGTAACGAGACATTTTCTTTAGTAATTTGAATTAAGATATAAGGCATACTTATCTCCTTTTATAATTTTCTTTCATAACAAAGAGATTCGGCTGCAATAGCATCTTGAACTGTTTGACGCTCGGCGATTCTCTGCATAAAACTTGCTAAATGCATAAAATTCTTTAGATCGAGCCCAATAAAATCAACCCAGCGAGTAACGACAAAAAGATAAATATCAGCAATCGTAAAGTTGCTTCCTGTTAAATACTTTTGTCCCTTTAGTTGTTCATCAATCCATGAATAGTGCTTATTGAGGATGATGCTATATACACTTTTGCATTGTTCATTATAAGAATCATTGAAAAATGGCGAATACGCTTTATGAATTTCCGAAGCAATAAAGTTCATCCATGAGAGAGTCTTGTAACGATCGGCGATATTTATTTCAGCTAATAAATCTTTTCGTGACGATTGGTCAACAAGAAATTGGCTAATTACTGCACCTTCTGTTAACAAAGAACCATCATCAAGTTGTAATAAAGGGACTTGTCCTTTTTGATTGAGTTGATAAAAGTCTTCATTGAATTCAGTTAAATGTTGGTCCAAATCGACTTTGATTAATTCAAATGCAAATCCCAGCTCTCTTAAAACAATATGTGGTGCTAAAGAACAAGCATTGGGTGAATAATATAGTTTCATAAAATAACTCCATACAAGGTATGAAAATCATCTTATTGTTTACTTATATGTGCTTAAATAGCCCAGAACTCAAATCATTTTTTACATGGTGTAATAAATGACTCAACAACTAAAAAGAATGATGTTTAGTAGCGTAGAGCTATTTTGCTTAGTCGCAGAAAACGAAAGCTTTTCCAAAGCAGCACTTCATGCAGGTGTTAGTCCAGCAGCTGTAAGCCGTTCAATCGCCCGATTAGAAAAGCATTTAGCCACACCACTTTTTGTGAGAACGACTCGACAAGTACGTTTGACGCCACAAGGAAAAATGTATTTTGAGGAATGCAAACAAGCATTAAATCAAATATTAGAAGCTGAGCAACAACTTAAAAACCAAAAACAACAACCTTCAGGTTTGATTCGAATTAGCGTACCAACACCTTATGGGCACTACCGAATATTGCCATTATTAGCAAAATTCTCGCAGCAATATCCAGCCATCGAAGTGGATGTTCAACTAACCAACAAAAATGTGGACTTTATTGCAGAAGGATATGACTTAGCGATTCGCGGACGACAACTTTCTGATTCAAATTTGATTGCACGCCAACTCGAACAAGCTGAGCTAATTGTGGTGGCATCACCACAATACTTAAAAAAATTCGGCATACCGCAAAGCATTGAAGATTTACAGCATCATCAATGCATTCAATTTGTGCTACCCAGTACAGGGAAAAATGTACCGTGGCTATTCAATTCAAACCATCAAATTATTGAATATCAAAGTACAGGTAAAATCCGCTGTTTAGACGATATTCTAGGTACCATCACACTAACAAAACATAGTGCAGGATTATTACAAACCTACCGTTTTATAGTAGAAAAAGAGCTACAAAATGGGGAGTTGATTGAGATTCTTACAAAATTTTCAGGAACTTCACGTCCGTTTTCTCTACTCTACCCACTCAAAAAACACGAATCTTTTCATATTCGTGTTTTTATCGATTTTCTGATCAAAGAATTAAAACCACAAGCTGAATTAATTTAGATTGGTTTTATCATCGATAAGATATTTGCGTTGTAGTTCAGCATAAACTTCCGTCTCTTTAAATTCATCTAAAAATTTAATCGTTCCTACAGGAAAGAATTCAGTTTGGATTTCACCACGATAATAAGCTTCACGCATTGGCGTTGCTGAAATAGAGTCTTTTAAACTATCAAGCTCAACCATGATCCACTCTGGAAACAGTCTCAAATAATAGGAAGACTCATCCTTAAAATGCCCAATTAGACCAACTTTTGAGTTCGGTTCAATTACACCATTTACTAAAGATTTGACTTGTTTTACCCACTTTTCATCATTATAAACATCTACCACATGTACAAAACGGATGCGTTTTTGTTCTTCTAGAGAAAAATTTGACAAGATCATTTGCTCGCGCTCTACTGCTAAGAACGGATTCTTAATATTGCGCTCCATTTGAGCAGAGCCTAATGCTAAAACGACATAACGGCTTTGCTGCAAAGCAATTTCAATTGTCTGCATATGAGCCAAATGAAATGGTTGAAAACGCCCTATAAAAACAAGATAGTCAAATGTATACATAATGAGTTTTTCACTTTTTATGAACTCACCAGTTACGCTTATTACAAAAAATATGCGCCATAATGAGAACCTAAAAATCAACAACGTGGTTTAAAGCAAGGATAGTACGATGACACTTAGCTGTATTCAACAACCTCATCAACATTTACAAGCAAATTTAGAAGGTGGCGTACTCACCTTAGCCATAAATCGCCCAGAAGCAAAAAATGCATTATATGGCGAACTTTATTTATGGATTGCCAAAGCACTTGATGAAGCTGACCGAAATAAAGATGTACGAGTAGTCGTTCTACGTGGTGCCGAACATGACTTTACCGCTGGTAATGACATGAAAGACTTCATGGGTTTTGTACAAAGTCCGAATGCTGGCCCTGCAGGTCAAGTTCCTCCATTTGTACTCCTTAAATCTGCTGCCAGATTATCAAAGCCGCTTATTATTGCAGTAAAAGGCGTTGCAATTGGTATTGGCGTTACGATTTTATTACAGGCAGACCTCGTTTTTGCCGACAATACGGCCCTCTTCCAAATTCCTTTTGTTAGCCTTGGGCTTTCTCCTGAAGGTGGTGCAAGTCAATTATTGGTTAAACAAGCCGGTTATCACAAAGCAGCTGAACTACTGTTTACTGCGAAAAAGTTCAATGCAGAAACTGCTCTACAAGCTGGCTTAGTGAATGAAATCGTTGAAGATGCTTATGCAACTGCTCAGGCAACTGCTCAACACTTAACAGCGTTACCGCTTGCTTCATTAAAACAAACCAAAGCCTTAATGAAACATGATTTAGATCAGATTATTGAATGTATTGACCATGAAGCAGAAATCTTTATGCAACGCGTTCAATCACCAGAAATGCTAGAAGCTGTGCAGGCATTTATGCAAAAACGTAAACCAGACTTTTCACAGTTTAATTAAAAATCAACTTCTATGATTTGAATAAACTCAAAGGCAGGCTCTTCGTAAGGATGGCTTGCCTTTAATGCTATTACCACTGCATTTGCCTTTTCTTCAAGCACAATCGTTTCAACACGCCATTCGTCAACTTGCTCAAGTTCACCTAGCTCTCCAATATAAGGATCAGCTCCTTTAACTGGCTTGAATTGCCCTATTCCTTTAACTTGCCAAGCACATTGTTCATAGTTCCCTATCCCACCTGCTCCGGCCGCAAATATAGACTCTTTAGTCGACTCAAGATGTGACTCAGGTACGTAATAAATCAGCTTTAACATGAATAGAATGACTCAAAACTAGTAAATTTGCTTTAAATCATACCCTTTAAGAAGACCACGAATCAAAGTCAGCTCATCATTGCTAGATAATTTGCTCCAATAAAAAGTATTTGTATGGCAAGCGCCAAGCCAAATAAGCGCCAACCTTTATCTCTTGTGTACATCGTTCTTATATGATTTTTGTTTTTCATCATTTTGATCTCCGATTTTTATCGTTGTTACAGAGAAAGCAAAAATTGAACCAACAGCAATCCAAGCATAAGGGGTTAAATACACCTATGTCTATACTCTTATAGATTTTCTTAAAGTCTTTAAAGAACGTACTTTCTTACCTTTACTTTAAGTTTAAAGAAAATTTTTCTAATTCAGTGAGCTATCATTATTCTGAATCATTTTAAGCATTCGATTTCTTTAAATATCTGTTCTCATATACTGTCATCATAAATGCTAAACCACATAAAATAACAAAACCGCAAGTCATTGGAATTAATGTGCCGTTATATAATTGCCCAATAATAGAGGCAAGAATAAGTGACAAAACGGAGGACGCTGCACCAATAATAGCCGATGCCATGCCGGCAACATGCCCCATTGGCTCCATTGCAATCGCATTTAAATTACCAAATAGAGTTCCAAATAATAAGAACAGAATGCAGGCATAAAGCATAAACATCCAAAATGCTACAGTCACACCTATAAGTTGAATCCCTAAGAAAATAATTGAAATTAAGCAAAGACCGAGAAATCCATAAATACAGATTGGACGCATACCAAATTTCATGACAATTTTAGAATTGGTAAATGAAGCAATGCCCATTACACCAGCAAGCACAGCAAAATAAGCACTAAATTCTTGCCCAGTTTTACCAAATTGCTGCATAAAAATTTGTTGAGAAGTTCCCAAATAACCGATAAATCCACCAAAGCAAAAACCTGCACATAGCAAATAACTCATGGTGGTTTTATTACTTACAACTTCTTTAAAGCCCTCTTGAAATGCTTGTAAACGCATAGGTAAACGGTTTTCAGGAAGTAGCGTCTCTTCTAATCGTAAAGCGACCCATGCCCCAACGACTGTGGCATAGACCATATATAAAACGAAAATGTCACGCCAACCAAAGAAATGAATAATAAGCTGTCCCAGACTTGGTGCAATCGCTGGAGCGACCATAAATACCATCATGATTAAGGACATGATACGGGCCATTTGAGCACCGCTGTATTTATCTCGCACAATGGAAATTGAGGCGACATAAGGACCTGAAACCCCAATACCTTGAATAAAGCGCCCTACTAAAAACCATTCAAAACTTTGTGTGGTAAAGCACAATAAACTTCCCAAAAAGTAAATGATGATCCCAGCAAATAAAATACGTTTACGCCCGATCGCATCAGATAGTGGGCCCGCAATGAGTTGCCCTATCGTCATACCGGAAAAAATACCAATAATGACCCACTGTGTCTGATTATTATTCTTTAATTCAAAAACTCGTCCAACCTCACCTAAAGCAGGTAAAACTGCATCTATTGAAAAAGAAACAATAGACATGAGTAATGCCATCAACAGTGCGAACTCACGGAAATGGATTTTTGACTTCATTTTTCTTCTCTACTATTTATTCTATTTACATTGTACTACATACAAATAAGCCACCTTTCGGTGGCTTATTTCACTTTTTATATTAACCAATAAACTTACGAGCGTTACGGAACATACGTAACCATGCACCGTCTTCAGTCCACTCTTCTGGACTCCAAGAGTGTTGAATTGCACGGAAAGTACGCTCTGGGTGCGGCATCATAATCGTTGCACGACCATCTTTAGATGTTACACCAGTAATCGCTTCCGGCGAACCGTTCGGGTTCAATGGATAATGTTGAGTCGGGTTACCGTGACTATCAACATAACGTAACGCAACTTGGTTCGCTGCATTCAAGCTTGCAATATCAGCTTCACTCGCAACAGCACGACCTTCACCATGTGCAACAGCAATCGGTAAAATCGAACCTTCCATACCATCAAGTAATACAGAAACAGATTTTTCAACACGAACGTTTACGCTACGCGCTTCAAAAACTTCTGACATATTGCGGTGGAAACGTGGCCAGTGTTCAGCACCCGGAATAAGCGGTGCTAATTGTGACAACATTTGGCAACCATTACAGATACCTAAGCTAAACGTACCTTCACGGTGGAAGAATTGTTCAAACTGATCACGTAACTTCGCATTGAACAGAACTGATTTTGCCCAGCCACCACCTGCACCCATTACGTCACCGTAAGAGAAACCACCACAAGTCACTAAACCTTCGAAATCACTTAGGCTCACACGACCAGCAAGTAAGTCACTCATGTGTACGTCAATCGTATTAAAGCCAACTTTGTCGAAAGCTGCTGCCATTTCAATATGACCATTTACACCTTGCTCACGCAAGATCGCCATATTAGGACGACGGCTATTAATAAACGGCGCTTCAATAGGTTCATTTAAATCAAATGTAGGTTTTGCAATTAAACCTTGATGTGATTTATCAGTAATTAAAGCAAATTCTTGATCAGCAGTTTCAACGTTATCACGTAAACGTTGGATCTGATGAGATACTTCAGACCAAGCCTGTTGTAACTCTGCACGCTCTAAAGTCAAACCGTTTACAGATAATTGATCAGTGTTATTTACGCGACCAACTACAGCAATTGCGTCTTTCAAGCTAGAAGCAGCAACTTCTGCTTGTAAAGCTTCCCAATCAGCTGCTTTGATTTGAACTACTGCACCAATTTCTTCTGCAAATAAGCCCGCAGTAGTTTGGTTTTCTAATGCCACACCTAAACGTGAAGCAAACATCATTTCAGCTACAGTTGCGAGTAAACCACCATCACCGATGTCATGGTAAGCTTGAATCAAGCCACGGTTATTCCAGTCTTGAATTAAAGCAAAGAACGCTTTGAAATCATCAAAACTATCGACATCTGGAGTGATTGAACCAATTGCTTTATATACTTGAGCAAGAATCGAACCACCTAAACGGAACTGACCTTTAGATAAATCAATACGAACAAGTACTGAATCTTCTAAATTCTTAAGTTCAGGTGTTAAAGTCTTACGAACATCAGCTACTGGAGCAAATGCAGTAATTACACCAGTCATTGGAGATGTTACAGCTTTATCTTCGCCGTTGTCGTTCCAAGTGGTACGCATTGAAAGTGAGTCTTTACCTACAGGAATTGCAATTCCCAAAGCAGGACACATTTCCATACCAATCGCTTTCACACCTTCAAACAATGCTTGGTCTTCACCTTTTTGACCAGCAGCAGCCATCCAGTTTGCAGAAAGTTTGATATCGCTAATTTGTTCAATGTTTGCACATGCAATATTAGTAATTGCTTCAGCAACTGCCAAACGAGCAGACGCTGCTGGATTTAACAATGCAACTGGTGGACGCTCACCCATCGCCATTGCTTCACCAGTAAAGCCTTGTAGGCTTGTAGTCGTTACTGCTGCATCAGCAACAGGAATCTGCCAACGACCAACCATTTGGTCACGTGCAACCATACCAGTAATTGAACGGTCACCAATAGTGATTAAGAATGACTTAGACGCAACTGTAGGGTTTTTCAATACGCGGAAAATCGCATCTTTCAAATCAACTTTTGAAGCGTCAAATTCGTTACCTTTACGCTCAATTGTTTCATAAGAACGTTGCATACGCGGTGTACCACCAAGCATCACTTGCATTGGGATATCAACTGCATTGTTCTGGAACAATGGATCTTCAACAGTTAAATGACGTGCTTCAGTTGCTTCACCTAACACGGCAAATGGACAACGTTCACGAGCACAGATTGCTTCGAACTGCTCTAAAGACTCTGGACGAATTGCAAGAACATAACGCTCTTGTGCTTCGTTTGACCAGATTTCCATTGGGCTCATGCCCGGTTCTAATGAAGGAATCTTACGAAGGTTAAGAACTGCACCCAACTCGTGGTCATTTACAAGTTCAGGCATAGCATTTGATAAACCACCAGCACCAACGTCGTGTACAGAAACGATTGGGTTGAAGTCTTCTAAGCGCCAGCATGTATCGATCACTTCTTGACAACGGCGCTCCATTTCTGGGTTTTCACGTTGTACAGAAGCAAAGTCAAGGCTTTCACCCATTGTACCGCTATCTACAGAAGAAGCTGCACCGCCACCAAGACCGATTAACATTGCAGGGCCACCCAATACAATGAGCAAGTCACCTGGTTGAATCGCATCTTTTTCTACATGGTCAGGACGGATGTTGCCGTAACCACCAGCAATCATGATTGGCTTATGGAAGCCCTTCACTTCACCATTTACATTTTGTTCAAAAGTACGGAAATAACCATTTAATGCAGGACGACCGAATTCGTTATTAAATGCCGCACCGCCTAATGGACCTTCAATCATAATTTGTAATGGCGATGCCATACGTGAAGGTTTACCGTAGTTTTCTTCCCAAGGTTGTTCAAAACCAGGAATATTTAAGTTAGAAACTGTAAAGCCTGTTAAACCAGCTTTTGGTTTACCACCACGACCAGTTGCACCTTCATCACGGATTTCACCGCCTGAACCAGTAGCAGCACCAGCAAATGGAGAAATTGCTGTTGGATGGTTGTGAGTTTCAACCTTCATTAAAATATGAGCGGCTTGGCTCTTATATTTATAGACAAAATGACCATTTTCATCTGCTTTTGGATAAAAACGCATCGTGTCATAACCAACAATTACAGAAGCGTTATCTTTATATGCTGATAACACATCAGTTGGTGATTCTTTATAAGTATTTTTAATCATTTGGAACAATGATAATGGTTGTTTTTCACCATCAATTGTCCATTCAGAACCGAAGATTTTATGACGACAGTGTTCAGAGTTTGCTTGTGCAAACATCATTAACTCGATGTCATTTGGGTTACGACCAAGTCGAGTGAACGCTTCAGTTAAATAATCAATTTCTTGTTCAGATAAGGCAAAACCAAATTCGTTGTTGGCTTTTACTAAAGCTTCTTTACCTTCACCCAAGATATCAATTGAGTTTAAAGGTTTTGGAGCTGTTTCTGAAAAGAGCGCTTTTGCATCATCAATTTGAGCAAAAACAGTTTCTGTCATACGGTCATGAAGTACTTGTTTTACTTCATTAGAAATTTCAGAAACACCTTTTAACGTAAATAAAAGACCACGTTCTAAACGGTGAACTGGCGTATTGCAGTTCTTGAAAATATCAGTTGCTTTAGAAGACCAAGGTGAAATAGTACCCACACGTGGTGTTACTAAAATCTGAATCTCATCACTTGCAGTTTGACGAAGTTCAAAAGACTCACCGTCATTTAATAATTGCAAAGCAGATTGATGTTGCTGCTCGTTGAGCGCTTGATCAAACAAATAGACCCATTGGCTGTCAAAAGATTGAACAGAACTAATTGACGATAAACGTGTTAATAGTTGAGCTTTCTTAAAAGAAGAATGTGCTGCTGCACCGGCCACGATAAACATGTTGATTTTGGCTCCACGGGCAGGTCTTGTGAACCTTACCGCAATGTGACTTTAGAGAGAGCGCATATTCTACTGTGTCTTGCTAAAATCAGCTAGATGTAGAATCAGTATTCTGTAACCTAATTCTGCAAGAAGTGATGTGTTTTTTGTTCAAAATCATTTTTTTAAGCATTATAGGTAAAAATAAATTGTTTCATGTTTATTCAATAACATAATAAAACCTGAACTAAGACAAACTATGTCGCACCACGCTAGTGCTTTTAAGTTTTTTTTGGCATGATCAGGCTTTATAGTTTTGAATAATGATAAATGGAACAAATGCGTTGGTTAGAACTGCTTTCTGCAGTTCGTTTAGGTAGTAAAAAAAGCAGTACAGAATTGGCTCGAAGCCCATTTCATAAAGATTATGATCGCATTATATTTTCACAAAGTTTTCGTCAGTTAAACCGTAAAACTCAAGTTCACCCCTTAGCACAGCATGACGGGATCCATACCCGTTTAACTCACTCCCTTGAGGTTTCCTGTATTGGCCGTTCCATGGGTATGCTGGCAGCCGAAAAAATAAAAGATGAATTGCCCGTTTGGATATCTCCTGCCGATGTCGGCGCAATCATTCAAGCAGCTTGCCTTGCTCACGATATTGGCAACCCACCCTTCGGACACGCGGGCGAATATGCAATTCGTGAATGGTTTGATGATGCCTCACATAATGATTTTCTAAAAAAATTAACGCCCGAAGAAGAAGCAGACGTCCGTCAGTTTGAAGGGAATGCTCAAGGTTTACGCCTCTTAACCCGTATTGACTATCATCCAGACGATGGAGGTATGCGTTTAACTTACGCGACCCTAGGCGCATATTTAAAATATCCTTGGCTTTCAAAAACAATAGCTTCTCAAGGTGATCGTCCATCACACCAACGAGCCAAATTTGGTTGCTATCAGTCTGAAAAAGAAATTTTAAAGCAAATTGCTGAACAGCTTGGTCTCATTCAATTAGGTGAATACCATTACTGCCGCCACCCGCTTACTTATTTATTAGAAGCTGCAGACGATATTTGCTATGCCCTCATTGATTTAGAAGATGGCATTATTCTAAATATGCTGAATTACCAAGAAGTTGAACCCATTTTTCTGAATTTAATTGCAGATTATGGCCAACCTGAAGAGTTATCAATGCCAAGTAGTACATGGCAACAAAAAATTTCGGCATTACGTGGTCGTGTCATGAAACGTTTAGTTGATGAAGTCACTACCGCTTTTGCCAAACATCAGTATGAAATTATTACAGGTCAGCTGCAAGGTAGCCTTTTACAATACTGCTCACCAGATATTGCTAAAGGGATTGAAACAGCCAAAAATCTGGCGCGTGAAAAAATCTTTGAGCACCCACAAAAGTCTGGTTTAGAAATTATTGCACATCAAAGTTTGCAAACTATTCTTGACGCATTTGTACCATTAACCATGCCGCATAAATCTTTAAGCTTTAAAGAACAACGTTTAATGTCGATCCTTCATTTGTACGGTGCCCGCTTTAGCAATAACCACTACAGTAATATCATGCAGGTACTCGATATTATTAGTAAGTTTTCAGATCATCAGGCTTATAGCTTGGCGCAAGAGCTACAAGGTAATAAAATAGGTCTGTTTTAATGATAAGTAGACATGTTGATAGAGGGCTTTATCCATCATCTTTTATGTATTCAGATCAGTGGGTAAAATGTCCTAAATGTTCTCATCTGAGTATCCTGAAATATGACAGTCCTTTATCACCAGTAAATGCGCCTTATCAAGGAACTTTTTCTTTTAGTTGTTTAAATTGTTGTTATCAAATTAAAGCTGAAGAGAGCTCAATATCGAGTCGTCACAATGGTCATTTTTACGCCACAGCTTACCAGCGTTGCCAAAGTTGCGGTGGGTCATGGCTCAAAGCAAATCAAAAGCTGAATAATTCAGGAGCTTATCCTCCGTATATTCAAGCTAAATGTCATCTATGCCAAAATTTTTCAAAATTTGAAAAATATAATGTAGCTTTTGTTTTAGACCAAAAATTTGGTTTTACACACTATGGTCTTGAACTTTATCTAAAAACTTCAAGTAGGCATGGAGACATATACGTTTATAGCCCTGCACATTTAAAAGAATTAAAAATATTCGTTGAAGCTAATTTAAGAGAAAGAACTAAACAGACTGGTAATAACAGTTATTTTTCACGTCTACCTACATGGATAAAATCCACACGAAATCGAAAAGAAATTTTAAAAGCCATTTTGCGTTTAGAACAAATGGCATCTACTATTCAACCATTAACAAATAAGTGAAAGATTCAATGATCGGATGTTTAATTGGCGAAGTGTTTGCCTTAGAAGCCCCTACTGTTTTACTGAATGTAAATGGTGTGGGTTATGAAATTGATACGCCACTTTCAACATTTTGCCAATTACAAAAAGGCCAGAAAGTTACGCTATGGACGCATTTAGTTGTGCGTGAAGATGCACAGCAGCTCTACGGTTTTAGCGATGCCCAAGAAAAAACTATTTTCCGCACCTTATTAAAAGTAAATGGTGTTGGTCCAAAAATGGCGCTAGGTATTTTATCAACGTTAAGTGTTGAGTTATTGGTTCATACCATTGAACATGATGATATCAACACATTGGTCAAAGTTCCGGGCGTTGGTAAAAAAACAGCTGAGCGCTTAATGATTGAACTACGTGACCGTTTTAAAACCTTGGCTCAAGGCACTTCAACTGCAGCAACTATGCCTCAAATTCAATTTGCTGCAAACTCTCCTGTTGCAGAAGCAGAAGCTGCGCTGCAATCTTTAGGTTATAAGCCACTTGAAGCACAAAAAGCTGTAGCTGCGGTTAAAGCCGATTACACTGAATCAGCCGATATTATTCGTGCTGCTCTTAAATCAATGATGAAGTAAATACACTTATGCAAGACCGTCTAATCAGTGGAACAGAAAAACCTGAAGATCATTTTGATCGGGCTATTCGACCGACTTCACTTGCCGACTATATTGGACAGCCAGTTGTACGCGAGCAAATGGAAATCTTCATTGGCGCGGCTCGTGGTCGTGGTGAAGCACTCGATCACACACTGATTTTCGGTCCACCGGGCTTAGGAAAAACCACGCTTGCCAATATTATTGCGCGTGAAATGGGTGGCAACCTCAAATCCACTTCAGGGCCTGTTTTAGAGCGTGCGGGTGATTTAGCAGCGATGCTCACCAACCTTGAAGAAGGTGATGTTTTATTTATTGATGAAATCCATCGTCTTTCACCAGTAATTGAAGAAATTCTATATCCAGCTATGGAAGATTACCAATTAGATATCATGATTGGTGAAGGCCCTGCTGCTCGTTCAATTAAACTCGATTTGCCGCCTTTTACCCTAGTTGCTGCAACTACACGTGCGGGCTTACTCACCTCACCTCTACGTGACCGTTTTGGTATTGTGCAACGTCTTGAGTTCTACTCTGTAGAAGACTTAACGCATATTGTGTCACGCTCTGCAAACCTCATGGATGTACCAATTACAGTTGAAGGTGCAGAAGAAGTAGCTCGTCGCTCACGCGGAACGCCTCGTATTGCCAATCGTTTATTAAGACGTGTTCGTGACTATGCGCAAGTGAAAGGTACAGGTGAAGTGACCCATGAAATGGCACAGCGTGCGCTTGATATGCTCAATGTTGATAAAGCTGGCTTAGATACGCTAGACCGTCGTTATTTGAGCATGTTACTCGAGCGTTTTGATGGCGGTCCTGCTGGAGTTGAAGCGCTTGCAGCAGCTATGGCTGAAGACAGCGGTACACTTGAAGATGTAATTGAGCCTTATTTAATTCAACAAGGTTATGTCATGCGCACTGCGCGAGGCCGTATTGCAACCAATCAGTCTTATTTACAGTTTGGCATGACGCCACCTGAGCCTAAAAACTAAGCACTGGAAGAGAATTTTCTCTTCCTTTTTTAATTTAAGTATTCTTTTTCAACTCAAATAATAATTGTCTTATCAATACGTTAGCTACTCTATACCTTTTAAGTCTATATTTATACCTTATTGATTTTTCAATATTTTTAAAAACTGAATTATAAGAAATCTAGATATTAAATCTTATGAACAATAATATTTTTAGGATAAGGACATGTACAAAAAAGCCGCTTTAATTTTTCCATTTGCCCTCATGAGTCAACTTAGCCTAGCAGATTGGGTCAAAGATGCCGCACAACAAAATGAAAATCAGGTCATTCAGTTAAGACAACATATTCATCAAAATCCTGAACTTGGCAATATGGAATTTAAAACATCTGCACTTGTTCAAAAAGAATTAAAGTCTTATGGCATTCAAGTCAAAACAGGTTATGCAAAAACAGGTGTTGTAGGTATTTTAAAAGGTAATAAACCCGGCCCTATTATCGCGCTTAGAGCCGACATGGATGCACTACCTATGGAAGAAAAAAGTGGTGTTCCATTTGCGAGTAAACAAAAAGCAATTTATCAAGGTAAAGAAACTTATGTGATGCATGCTTGTGGACATGATGCCCATACCGCAATGCTATTAGGTGCAGCAAAAATTCTAGCTGCCAATAAAGATAAAATATTAGGTACGGTTGTCTTTGTTTTTCAACCTGCTGAGGAAGGTGGAGCAGATATAGATAATTTCACACAAGGTGATCAAATCGGCTCCAGAAAGATGATCGCAGATGGAGCATTTAAAGACTATAAACCTGAAGCCATTTTTGGCATACATGTGATATCTGGTATGCAAAGTGGCCACCTTTATTATAAAGATGGTGCCATTTTAAATAGTGCAGACCACTTACGTATTCAGGTCAACGGCAAGCAGGTTCATGGTTCAACGCCGTGGTTAGGCAGAGATCCAATTTATGCATCGGCACAAATGATTAATAATTTGCAAAGTCTTATTAGCCGAAGAACAGATTTAACCCAAGGTATGGGCGTGGTCAGTATTGGCAATATTCAAGGTGGTACAGCAGGAAATGTGATTCCCGAACAGGTAAATATGATTGGTACCATTCGCTCTAATAACGAAGAAATACGAGCAAATATCTTAAAAAGTTTACCAGTCATGATAGAGCATAATGCTCAAGCCAATGATGTGACTGCCAAAGTTGAAATTGCGCCTTATGCGCCAGTGACCATGAATGACAAAACACTGACTCAGTTTATTCAGCCAACTTTAGTCAAGGTTGTTGGAGACTCAAAACTTCATGTTTTGGATCATAATGCAAGCGCAAGTGAAGATTTTGCCTATTATGGCAAATTAATGCCATCGTTCTTTGTTTTCTTAGGTGCAACACCAGAAAATCAGGACTTAACTCAAGCTGCACCAAATCATAGCCCCTATTTTATTGTAGATAATAAAGCCTTAAAAACTGGAACAGAGCTACACGTCAGATTCGTATTAGATTATCCGAATATATCAAAACAAGTTCAAACTTCATGGAAGCCCTCTTAACTTAAAAAGCTTGCCAGCTATAAGATGTAGCGTTTTTAGATTAGAAATACAGCAATCGCAATTGAAAGGTTGTGCCATAGGACTTAGTATGCAATCTGCTAAACTGCCCCGTATTTAAAAGCAGATGTATGGCTTTTGAATAGAACGAATGTTTTATTCAAAGTCATATTTTAAATATAAAGCTCTATAGTGAACTAAAACGGAATACTCTCATGGCGAATCATTTTGAATTCAATATTCGTGTTTATATCGAAGATACGGACGCAGGCGGTATCGTTTACCATGCCAACCACATTCGCTACATGGAACGTACCCGTACAGAATGGCTTCGTGCTTCTGGTGTTGATCATTACTGGCATCAAAAAGACTACAACTTTGTTGTTCACAAAATTGACGTAAAATACATGCGTCCTATCCTAATGGATGACCTAATTACTGTTACAGCACGTGTAGTTTCATGTAAAGCTGCGTCATTTGTGTTGCAACAAAATATTTATCGTGGTGAAATCTTGCTTGCTTCTGGCGAGGTTGAATTGGCATGTTTAAGTAAAGAACTTGTAGCTCGTCGTCTTCCAGAAGAAATACGTGATCTTATTCGTAAAGAATTGGAACAAGACTAAAAAAAGCAACCGGCATATGTAACTATGGCAACAAACATTGAATCAACCCTGCATATTTCTGACCTTATCTTACAAGCAAGTCCAGTCGTCCAATTGGTCATGTTAATTTTATTGTTAGCATCAATCTTTAGTTGGTATTTGATTGCCAAGTTACATATGGGTTATAAAAAGGCACGTCAAGGTGATGAACATTTTCAAAAAATGTTCTGGTCTGGTGCTGAACTCAATACGCTCTATAACAACGCACAACTCAACTCAAAACGTTCAGGTCTTGAGGATATTTTTTATCAAGGGCTGAATGAATTTTTCAAACTTAAAAAGCGCCATGCTTCTACCTCTCAAACGATCGAAGGTACCGAACGTATTTTACGTGTTGGTTTAAGTCGTGATCAAAGTACTCTTGAATATGGCCTTGGCACTTTAGCAAGTATCGGTTCGGTTGCCCCATATATCGGCTTATTTGGCACAGTGTGGGGAATCATGAATGCTTTTATTGGTTTAGCTGCCGTTGACCAAGTGACTTTAGCAACGGTTGCACCGGGTATTGCCGAGGCACTTATTGCAACTGCAATTGGCTTATTTGCTGCTATTCCTGCAGTACTCGCTTTTAACCACTTTACGGCTAAAGGTGAAAGCGTCTACTCTGACCGCGCATTATTTGCAGAAGAAATGATTGCTTTATTGCAACGTCAATCTGTGGGTTCATCACAGGAAGATGCATAATGGCTATTCAACGTTCAGGGCGCTTTGAGCGCATAAAAAAACCATTAAAAAGTGACATGAACGTCGTACCCTATATCGATGTAATGCTCGTACTCTTAGTTATTTTCATGGTGACTGCTCCCATGATTACTAGCGGCATTAAAGTCGACTTACCTCAGGCAAATAATCGTCCAATTGAATCCAAAGATATGCCAGCCATGGTAACGATTGGTAAAGATGGCAATATTTATCTTCAATACCAAGACTATAAAGATAACGAGCCACTTTCTCGTGAAAAGCTTGAATCTGTTTTAAGTGAAGCACAAAAGCAAGCTGAGCAGGAAAACAAACAGCTTACGGTTTTAGTGAATGGTGATAAGTCGCGCCCTTACGGCGAAGTCGTATCATTGATGGCAAGTTTACAAGAAGCAGGTTTAACTCAAGTTGGCCTTCTGACAGAGCCTTTAAAATAAGCTATGAACAAAAATCAAAAGCCTCCTTTTAAACAAAATGCGATTGCATTGGGCTTCACACTTGGAGTTCATGCAATTGCCATTGTCGGCTTGCTTTTCTTAGGCTTGAGTAAACCACCAGAACAGCCAAAAAAGCTGACTACTATTTTAGTTAAGCCAGAAGATTTACCACCGCCTTTAGCAAAAGAAGTTGAGCAACAAACTACAGCAGAAAATCAGGCAGAAGAAGTTCTAAGCCCAATTGTGGATGAAAATCTTCCTCAAAATCTTCCAGCAGTACCATCACCTCCTCCTCCTCCGCCCACAGCACAACATCTGGTTGCCCAAAAGCAAAAAGCTGAGCAGGCACAGCAAGCAAAATTAGCTGAGGAAAAACGTAAAGCCGAAGAAGCTGCTAAAGCGAAGCAAGCTGCGGAACAACAACGTTTAGAGGAAGCTCAAAAGCAGCAAGCTGAAGCTAAGCGTCAAGCTGAGGCAAAAGCTGCAAAAGTTGAAGCCGAACAAAAGCGTAAAGCTGAAGCTGAGGCAAAAACCAAACATGAACAAAGTGAGGCTCGCAAAGCTGAAGAAGCTGCTAAACGAAAAGCTGAGGCCGAGGCAAAACTGAAACGTGAAGCAGAAAATGCAAAACTTCAGGCACAGCAAGAAGCAAAACGTAAAGCTGATGCTGAGGCAAAAGCGAAACATGAAGCTCGTAAAGCAACTGAAGATGCTAAACGCAAAGCGGCTGAAGAGGCGAAAGTTAAACAGCAGAAAGTAGCTGAGGATGCCAAGCGTAGTAAAGCTGAAGCTGATGCAAAAGCCCAAAAGCAGAAAGCGGCTGAGGATGCTAAGCGTAAAGCAGAAGCCGATGCAAAAGCTAAACACCAAAAAGCAGCTGAAGATGCCAAGCGTAAAGCAGAAGCCGATGCAAAAGCTAAACACCAAAAAGCAGCTGAAGATGCCAAGCGTAAAGCAGAAGCCGATGCAAAAGCTCAAAAGCAAAAAGCGGCTGAGGATGCCAAGCGTAAAGCAGAAGCCGATGCAAAAGCTAAACACCAAAAAGCTGCCGAAGATGCCAAGCGTAAAGCTGAGGCTGATAAACGCAAAGATGATCTAGCAAAAGAGTTAGAAGCAGAAAAAGTCTCTTCTGCTCAACAGGAAAAAGAACTCGCTGCTCAGAAAAAGGCAGATGCTAAGAAAACTGGATCTTCAGCAATACAAGATTTTCGTCGAAAGATTGATAAAGCTTGGCATGTTCCTCAAGGAACAGCAGGCAAAAGAGTTACTGTACGATTTATCCTTTCTGATTCAGGGGCAGTTTTATCTAAGGTCATCATAAAATCAAGTGGTGATGATGCACTAGATGCAAGTATTCTTGCTGCTATTGATGCTGCTGCTCCATATCCAATGCCAAAAGATCCAGATGCACGTCGTGAAGCAAAAACAGCAACTCCTACCTTTATTGCAAAATAGTAATAAAAAGTTAATGTTTTCTGCTTTTAATAGCAGAAAACATATAACTATGTTAAACAATCAACAGTCACAAAAATACGAACGTAAGTAATTGTAAATATGTATAAGACTCGTAAACATCTCATCTCTTTAGCCATTTTCACTGCAATGAGTGTAACAATCCCATTAAACACTTATGCCCAACTGTATTTTGAAATTGCTAAAGCACCAGAAAATGCACCCAAAATCGCTATTATTCCATTTAACAATGACAATGGACTCTATCCTATTGTTGAAACGGACTTAAACCGTTCAGGACGTTTCACAAGTTCATCGAAAAACTTACCTGCAAATGCTGCTATTAACCAGATTCAAGCATCTGATTGGCAAGCTGCTGGTATTCCATACGTTGTTACTGGGCAAATTAAGCAAACAGCTGATGGGTTTGAAGTCCATTACCAACTTTATGATGTGCAAAAACAGCAATATCTTCTAAATGAGTTGTTAAATGTACCTGCTTCGCGCATCCGCCAAGCTGGACATATGGTTAGTGATGCTATTTATCAAGCTTTGACTGGTATTGCTGGCGACTTTAGTGGTCGTATCGCTTATGTATTACGTAATCCAGCTACTCCTGCTGAACGTTACACTTTACAAATTGCGGATACAGATGGTGAACAACCAAAAACAGTTCTCTCTTCACGCGATCCGATTCTATCTCCGGCATGGACTCCTGATGCCAAAAAAATTGCTTATGTTTCCTTTGAAACTAAACGTCCAGCAATTTACTTACAAGATCTTTCTACTGGAACACGTGAAGTACTTACCAGCTTTAAAGGTTTGAATGGTGCGCCGAGCTTTTCACCAGATGGTAAATCAATGCTATTTACAGGGTCAATGAATGGTAACCCTGAAATTTATCAAATGGATTTATCAACTCGCCAAATCAAACGTATGACAAATGACACGGCAATTGATACAGAAGCTCGTTACACCCCAGATGGAAAAGCTTTTATTTTTACATCTGACCGTGGAGGCTCTCCTCAAATTTATCGCTATGATTTTGGAGATGGCTCAGTAAAACGTTTAACATTTAAAGGGTCATTTAATGCACGTGGCACTCTAAGTGCAGATGGTAAAAAAATTGCACTGGTGCATCGACCAAGTGGTAGTAACTATAAGGTTGCTATCCAAGATATTAATACAGGGATTGTTAATATTCTTACCCCTACGAGTTTAGATGAATCACCAAGTTTCTCACCAAATGGACAAATGGTGGTTTACGCAACTCGTGAAGGGAACCGTGGTTTACTGTCTGTCATGTCCACTGATGGTCGTTTCCGTATGAATTTACCAAGTGAACAAGGTGAGGTACGTGAACCAGCCTGGGCACCTAAATAACTTTTTCTTCCATTGATGGAGATGATGATGAAATCAATCAAATATTTGGCTTTTCCTCTACTTAGTGTAGCGCTTGTCATGACAGGTTGTGCGAGCCGTAAACCAGCAACGACTGCAAATGCTGGTACTACAAACCCAAGCACTGTAAATACGACAGGTTTAAGTGAAGATGCTGCATTAAATGCCCAAAATTTGGCAGGTGCTTCATCAAAAGGTGTAACTGAAGCAAATAATGCTGCTTTAGCTAAACGTGTTGTTCACTTCGATTACGACAGTAGTGATTTATCTGCTGAAGATTATCAAACACTTCAAGCCCATGCTCAGTTCCTCATGGCAAATGCAAATTCAAAAGTTGCATTGACAGGTCATACAGATGAACGTGGTACACGTGAATACAACATGGCTTTAGGTGAGCGTCGTGCAAAAGCTGTTCAAAGTTACCTCATTACAAATGGTGTAAATCCACAGCAACTTGAAGCTGTAAGTTATGGTAAAGAAGCTCCTGTTAACCCAGGCCATGACGAATCAGCTTGGAAAGAAAATCGCCGTGTTGAAATTAACTATGAGGCAGTTCCTCCTCTATTAAAATAAAATATCTCTTTAAAAAATAAACGCCCATAGATGGGCGTTTATTTTTGCTTTCTTAATTTAAGAAGATTTATTTTCCTCTTCTTCTGAATGTTGCATCGACTCAATCAAATCATGCTTATTAAAAGCTTTATATTCAGGTTTAGCTTCATAGTCTTTCCAAGCTTCCTGAACACTTTCTTTCGAAATTTCTTCTAAATTGATTGGTTCACCTGCCGTTGGGGTCGCATCAAACTTCTTAGTTGTCATTTCGATTCTCCTAAATATACATTCCTTTGCTATGCAAACAACATACCATGTAAAATGAGGCTTGTAAGCATAAATGCAACACAAATAAAGTAAGATAATTTTTATTTTCCGGCATTCTCATCTAGAATATGCCACGTATTTATTTGACTCATTTTGATGCTTGCGCACAGGAGCGTTTTTTTATGTCCAACCTCACATTGTCCCAATTTTTACAACAACAAAAAGGGAACCTAACACCTGAGTTGGCCCAAGTCATCGACACCATTGCTACGACTTGTAAAACCATTGACCAAGCCCTACAAAAAGGTGCTTTGGCTGGAATTTTAGGTAGTGCTGGTAATGAAAATGTTCAAGGTGAAACACAGAAAAAACTTGATGTGATTTCTAATGACTATTTAATTGATGCTTTAAAAGTTCACCCTCATGTTGGTGGTCTTGCATCTGAAGAGCTTGATGAATTTACACCTGCGCAAGAAAACGGCGAATACTTAGTTTTATTCGACCCATTAGATGGCTCAAGTAATATTGATATCAACATGTGCGTAGGAACAATCTTCTCGATTCTTCCTGCAAAAAATGCAGTGACACAATCACAAGATTTCATGCAAGCAGGAACTCAACAGGTTGCTGCTGGTTATGTGTTATATGGCCCATCAACAATGATGGCTTTAACCGTTGGAAACGGTGTAGCTTTCTTTACTTTAGACCCAGAAACTCAAACATTCTTACTTACAACAGAGAATGTTCAAGTATCAGCAGACACTCAAGAGTTTGCAATTAACGCATCTAATCAGCGTCATTGGGAACAACCAGTAAAACAGTATATTGAAGAGTTACTTGCAGGTAAAACATCTGTACGTGAAAAAGATTTCAATATGCGTTGGGTTGCATGTATGGTAGGCGATATTCACCGTATTTTATGCCGTGGTGGTATTTTCCTTTATCCATATGACTTAAAAGACCCGAAAAAAGCTGGTCGTTTACGCTTAATGTATGAAGCTAACCCAATGAGTATGCTTATTGAACAAGCAGGTGGTTCATCAACTACTGGCCGTGTTCGTATTTTAGATATTGAACCTACAGAACTTCACCAACGTGTTCCGGTAATTATTGGTTCTAAAAATGAAGTTGAACGCGTAACAAGCTATCATTAATAATTTAAATTATAGAGGGCGTCATATAGTATGATGACGCCCTTTTGGATATATCCTTATGGCGGTTATTTTTTTAGAATCAAAAGACAATGCAAAAATTAAACATTTGCGTGGTTTAATTGAACTCAATAGCGCCCGAAAAAAGCATCAGCAAACAGTTCTTGAAGGTACTCACCTTTGCCTAGCTTGGTTACAACAGCAGAAAAAGCTCTTTTCGTTGTTTACAACTGAACAGGCTTTGGAACATAACGATTTAAAGAAAATTATCGAACTTCATCAGGGTCATGTTTTTATTATTAGTGAAGTTCTATACAAAGACTTAAGTACCTTAGGTAATACTCTTCCTTGTTTGGCTATTATTGATTTACCTAAAACAGCATCAACGATTGATTATAGTTTAGACACTCTAATTCTCGAAAATGTACAAGACCCAGGCAACGTAGGTACATTATTACGTTCAGCAGCAGCAGCAAATATTAAACAAATCATTTGTACCCAAGGCTCTGCCTCCCTCTGGTCTCCTCGCGTTTTAAGAGCAGGTATGGGAGCTCATTTTAGCTTACATTGCTTTGAAAACTTTCAATTGACCGATATTCTTCCTAAATTCGATATTCCTGTTTTCGTTACAAGTTCTCATCGCTCAACCAGTCTTTATTCAAAAGATCTTTCAAAGCCATGCGTTTGGATTTTAGGCAACGAAGGACAAGGCGTAAGTGATTATGCTTTAGAGCATGCGCAGTCGGTGACAATACCGCAGCCCGGTGGTCAAGAGTCATTAAATGTAGCAATTGCAGGATCTATTTGTTTTTTTGAAATGGTTCGCCAACGCCAATAAAACGTTAATTTATTTTACATCGCTCATATTTGTGAAAAAAATCATTTACACTACTAAAAAATAGCCGATTGTTGTCAACCTCCCACCTCTTTTCAACGTTATATAAGAGATATATTGAAGATAAGGTGGGTACGTCCAATGACAGGATTTTCCATCTCCATGGATTTAGCACCGAAAAAGTCTCGATCGGAAGCATCTAGTGTTCATGCCAGCACGGCTGAGCAACGCCTAAAGGTTTTTATGCAAGATGTTACGGGTCGTGCTTTGGTGATGATGGAGAGTGCTACCCAAGGTCAACAAGGCATTGCGATGGACTTGGTTCAAGAAGCATTTATTGCTTTACACAAGTCTTACGCCGATCGAAGTACTGAAGAATGGTATCCGCTGTTTTATACTATTCTAAATAACAAGCTTCAGGATTGGCGTCGTAAAGAAGCACGTCGGGCAAATCCATTTTCATTCTTCAAAAAAGTTAGTCTAGACAATGATGATGAAGAAATCATTGATGTTGTCGATGAAAAAGCAATCAATCCAGCAGATTTTCTAGATCAAGCAGTGACGATAGAAGAGATACGAGAAGCGATTGCAAAACTACCTGTTCGTCAACAGCAGGCTTTCATGTTACGTGCTTGGGAAGGGTTTGACACTCATACTACAGCACAAATCATGAACTGTACTGAAGGTAGTGTCAAAACCCATTATCATCGAGCAATTCAGGGACTTAGAGAGTACTTAGCACATTTAAATCCCATGGGAGGTTCTAATGAATCATGATGATTTCACTAAAAAGGTGACGTCTAAACTCGATAGTTTGGCTGATCACCATAAAAATAAAACAGTGGTAATGAATCATGTGCTTGACCATATCCAACAGAAGCCAGCATCTTACTATAGTGTCTGGAAAATGACGGGTTTCGCACTTGCCGCAGCAATTACTGGTTTTGTCATTTTACCAAATTCAGCGGAGTTGATCGAAAAGCCACAAAATCAAGTTATTGTAAATCCTAAATTATCGCCACAGATGGTTGAAGATTTAGAAATGCTGATGGTGTTGGGTGAGGATAAAGTTCAACATGGTAGCTAAAAAGTTAGCACTTATCCTTTGTTCATTAAGTTTCCTGCAAACAAGTTTTGCGGGTTTTGAACGTTTCTGGATTTTTTCTAAAGATGCCAATACACAAGTAGATGATACTTGGAATGCTATGTCTGAAGAAGAACAACGAGCTGTAATTAAGCGCTATCAAAGCTTAAAAGAATTACCAGCGAACCAAAGCGCTAATCTACAACAACGCATGGATTGGTTCAACCAACTCCCAGATGCAGAAAAGCAGAAAATGCGTGAAGCTTGGCAAAAAATGAGTACACAAGAGCGTAATGATTTACGTCAGCGTATGCTTAAAGCAAGTGCAGATGAAAGAACAGCTATACGCGAAGAATATATCAATAAATATTTAGAACACTAACCTAAATTTCTAATAAAAATGCTTGTTTTGAAATCCGACTAGCAATAAAAAAGCCTCCTATGGAGGCTTTTTTATTTTTTCTTATTTACGATAACGTCTATAAGCAATCAAACCTAACAGTGATGCAATAGAGAGAATGCCTATACCTCCCCCACCACTTCTTGAATCATCAGTTGTAGTTGCTGTACTTACTAAATTAATCGTTCCTGCGCTAGCTGAAATAGTTCCATCTGCATCGTATACATAGTAGGTCAATGTGTCATTGAAAGTATTAAACACGTTGCTCGCTTGAATATAGATGTTACCACCATAGCAAGTATTACCACTATCATCTTTAGGACACGGACCTTCCCGATCTGCTTTCACTACCTTGAAAATACCGTCTTTTGAGGTTTTGCTTGGTATATAAATTGGTAACTCCACACCTTGATCATTTACCCAAAATTTAGGTTTATTTGGTTTAGTCTTAAGTGTGTTTACAGGACCATCCCCATCATCATTAGCATACTGCAATAAATTTAAGGGAATGATTTCATTTGCTAAATACTTAAACGTTACCGTACCATTACCGGCAACGGGTGGAATATTATCAAAGCGAGCTTCCAATAGCCCAGATGATTGTGTGGTTCCATCTTTACTGCTAATCGTATATTTACAATAGTTATAATCACCAGCTTGGGTAATAATATCATCTGATCGATAGAATACAATTTGCTGCAAAGCAGCATTCCATTCACAAAAGAGTCCATCATCTTTTTTAATGCTGGTAACTTTATCGTCGATTAATCCGGTTCCAACAGTTTCAAGATTAATATTATAATCCGTTGTATTAAAGAACTTTAAAACATGATTACTATCTTCATTTGGCAAAGGCAAGCCATTTGCTTTCAAATCAATATAGATTGCTCGATATTTTGCATTTGCTTTGGTTTGATCAAGAAGGTTTTTATAATCTGCTGAATCAATTTTTAATACATTCAACAAATACGCATAATCTGGATTCAATATATTCTTCTGAACCGTATCATATTGAGATTGATACTTAGCCAGCAAATCCGTAAGAGAGGTATTACCTAAACCTTTTATATCACCAGCAGTAAGTTTCATTAACTCGACTGAGCCAATATCACAACTATTACGACTATTTGGTTGATAATATAATTTACTGTCCGCAAGTCGTGATAAACCTCGTTGGTCTATAGACGTACAGGTATCTTTACCTTCAGGATCTACATCTACTAGATTTTTTCCACCAATATTATTTTTTGGATAATAAATGGGCAAAAAACCAGTTTCTGGAGCAGATGCATGTAAAGGTTCAAGTAATGCATTAAAAGACTGACCAGCTATATCAACAGTTCGGTGTGTAGCCGTGAGTGTTTCTGTTGGTAAGTCACATTTCGCTGAATCATTTGTCAGATTCAGAGCATTAAATGATAGTGCGAAACCAGCATTTTTTAAATCAGCCGCAGGTCCTATAAAATAATGACAAGCATAGGTTCCCAAATTATAACCAATTACATTAAACCTTAACTCTTTACTTCCCATAGTGTCATATAAGAAGGTGCTATAAGCGTTATTTTCAACAATAGTATTATTTTTTAAAGATAAAGTACTGTTAGCGCTAAGTATGGTTGAAGGATTAGGAGTACCGTTTGGAGTAGCATCACCGGTAAATTTCAAAATACTGCCATTTACTGTATTTGCAATATTTTGAGCAATGGTATTAATTGTAAAAGTTGCTTTTGGCTCCCCGCAAAACTCAAAAGTATTATTAGAGCTATTCGAACCATTCTTGATAATACTAGAAGAGGTAAATGTTACTTCCCGTTTTGCATAGGCTGTACCATTCCAACAGCTCATCGAAAGCACACTTCCAGATGTTGCTGTATTACCTTGAATTAAAGAATGTGTTGTAGACAAATTAACATTATCACCACCCAGAAAAATTGCTCCTCCTTTTGGAGCTTGAGAGTTTAATATCTGAGTATTGAGCAATGTGACATTGCCACCAGCATAAATCGCACCGCCAAAATCTGGTGCTACACCATTTTCCAAAATAACGTTTTGAATAAATAGAGGCTGTTTATTTACGGCTGTGTTGAAAATACGCGATTTTCCAGCAGCATTTATTATTGTCTGTAACGGTTGTAGTGCTGGATAGTCATTGGTTAACACACTTTTTTCTGACCAATTTTTATCTTGATCTTTTTCACCGAACCCATAAATTGCTATATCTGCATTTGGAACCAATTCTTTGTTTAATGTATAAGTTCCTGCTTTTAATTGGATCACCTGACTTTTAGAAGTGTTATAAACTGTACATCCATAGTCAGATCTTCGTGTTTCAGCAACTTTTATCGCTTCCCTTAATGAACAAGCATTAGGGTTTTCACCATCTTCATCCGCAAAAGTTGTCACTTCAATTCTTTGATTTGCTGTATCGGCAAAAAGAGGCATAGCCGCTAGCACAGCTAATGCTAATACTGCTTTTTTATAATTTTTCATAGTCCTCATCCCTGATTATGACTTGAAACGGCGTAATGCAATTAATCCAAATAACCCTAAAATTAATCCACCACCGACACTTCCCCCGCCACCTGTACTCACAGATTTATCTTCAATACCAGATACAGGTTCTTGGACTACAGTTGCTGGAATCGAGACATATTGGAAATACGAGCCATCATTAAATCTCGATACACTCGTAACTACTTGAATACTAAAAATGTCTGCGCCATGCCAGTTTCCATTTGGTGTGTAAACAACATTTCCATTTTGATCTATTGTGACGCTACCTTTAGAGACTGGTGTATCGGTACTTTGTTTTATTTTCAAACAGCCAGGTTGCCATTCTTTACCATCAGGACGGTCACCAAATAAACGTTTACATGTAGCAGGTGTGACCAAATCGGCTTCACTTAAGGAGTTTAAAATATTAAATTTTGCAACTTGGCCATATTTAATATCCTGCCCCACTGTCGCAATTTCATTATTTAAAATATATTCGATTGCACCTAAGTCACATAGTTCATCGTAACCACTACGATTTTTTCCACGTTGGTCAAGTCTTTCACAACCAGCCAATCCAACCGATGAACCGTCACTATATAACCGTCCTTTATTAATAATTAAAGAATCAGCTAGGCTATTATAACTCTCAAGCAGGCGAGGCTTAAAAAATCCAAGAAAGCTATCTTTCGGTGTGCTAAATGGACATAACAACCCCTCTTTTGCTGTTACATCACAGACACCTTCATCGGTATCTCCAGCGATTAACTTTTCACTAGCAGGAAAAAGGATATTAGGTAACTTTGCAGTAGTATTGCGATTACAGTCAGAAATAACTAAATTACTTTGAATAACAGTCTTGTCATCCGTATTTGCAGTACAGTTTGCAGTATTGCCAACTAAAATGCTGTTAGAAATAGAAGCATTTCCTTGAGGAGCATCAAGAAACAAGCCTGCTGCATTTTTAATCATTGTAATATTATTAACAAACATTCCATCTTTAATGTTTGCAATAAAACCGACTTTGTTATGAAAGAATGTACTGTTACTAAAACCTATGGCACGTATATTTAAATACCCACCAGTACTTTCATCATCAAATTTCGTTGCACCATAAAATAAGGTTCCATCTGCTGAGGAAACTTCATTATCACGTACTACAGATTGGGTTACTAAATACAAAGGTTGCTCGCTATAAATAACGCCACCTTGGGTTGCTTTATTATTTTGAAATAAACTATTTATGATAGTTACAAAGCCAGCTGTTTGACCGGTTTTAGATAATAATCCTTGATTGTAAATTGCCCCACCCTGATTCGCATATCCGCCAATCAACCGAGAGTTTTGAATAGTGAGTTTTTCATGGTTTAAAATTAAACCGCCTGTTAACACATTAGAGTTTGCGCCTGCACCTTGTAAGTTAAGGTCACTCAAGGTTACAGCAAATGATGGTTTTTCAACGCTACCATCATCAATTTTAAATAACTGATCTGTACCTACCATTTTGATGGTTGCATTATGAGAACCAGGCTGATCAGTATCAACTAATGTAGAATCATTTTTTACTGTACTAATGGTAAGGGGAGCTGTAATCGTTATTTTGCTATTTAACGTATATTCGTTATCACGCTGCAAAATAATATTTGATGAGGAATCTTTATTCCCACAGCCATGATAGCCATTTGCATATTTTTCAACATCAGCAGCGTTTGATGAACCACGATAATTCAGAAATTGTACCGCTTCGCGTAAGGTACATACCGTATCATCTTTATCTTCATCAACTAAACTTGTGACTTGAATATCAGCAGAATAAGCGTGCCCAGCAGCAGCCAATAATGCAAAAGCAATGCTCCGTTTGAGCATACCCTTCTCCTTACCTATTTTTTTCATTTTTCTTTGTCAATATTGCAAAGTTTTAACTTTTGCAAACGCATCCTTTGTGCGTACTTTGTCACAGGAGTCAGAATTTCTCAAGATGTTTTGATCGGTCTATAGTGTCATTTTAGATAAGCAGCTTTATAAATATTTGCTTAATTAAACATCTATTAATATATGTAGATTTTACTTATCTAAAAATTTATTAGTGCACTTTAGAATTTAAATTATAAGTAGTTAATAGATGAATATTTTTTATAGTAAAGTACAGGCTTAAGCTAAAAATTAAATTTTTTATTGTTGATACTCATCAATTAAAGCATAGATTTGTCTTAAAGTTGCATTTGACAGCTTCGTCTTCTCACCTTTAAGAAGTTTCTCTAATTGAGCTACCGTTTGCAATAATACAGATGCTTGATGAGGTCCATGCAAAAGCAAATAATCTACAATCTGCTGATCGAAATGGATCCCACGTCTAGACATTACAGACGTTACTAAAGCATAGCGATCAGCATATAAGCTTCCGCTTGGCACTTTTACACTCACTGCTTGCGTAAGTCTTGATTGTAAATCTGGTAACTCTAATTTCAATTCAATCGGCGCAACACGCGAAGAAAACACGAGTTGCCCTTCATGATTATTCATTAAGTGAAAAACCGCTTTTTGCCAGTGAGGCACACCACTAATTGACTCAATATCATCTAAAGCAACTAGGTCATAGTGCTCTAAACAAGTAATTGCCTCAATTGGAGCGTCAAGCAGTTCAAGCAGAGAAACTTTTATTGCAGACTTGCCTACTTCTAAATAAGAATCACAAATTGCTGATAGCAAATGACTCTTTCCCGTTCCTGCTCCACCATAGATATAAAATCTATTCACTAGACCTGTATGTAATTGACGCACTGCATCAACTACATGCCCCCAACCTGGTCCCGAAAAATCACTGATTCGAGCATCAAGTTGAGGTTCTATATCCAGTTGGAGTTGACGCATATAATGAATTGGCCTTGAAATTATTTCTGATCTTAAAGATTCGGTGTATCTGTATCTTGCTGTTTTTTAACTTCAAGATCAAGTTTAGTATCTTCAGTTTCTATATGAATTTGCTCAATATTGCCTTCTTGGATCACTAATGTAGAAGATGGTGCATATAATGAACTCTTTTCATAGTTTTCTCTTAAATGTTTTAAGAGCACTACAATCACAGCAGCTACAGGTAATGCGATCAACATGCCTAAGAAGCCAGCAAGTTGTGCACCTGCCAAAACGGCAAATACGACAGCAACAGGCGAAAGACCAATTTTATCACCGAGTAAGAATGGTTGCAGAATGTAGCCTTCTACTGCCTGACCAATCATAAAAACCACACCAACCAGTAATAAATGCATCCAATCCATTCCAAACTGGAATAAACTTGCAATCACAGCGGCAATAATACCGACCGCAAAACCTAGATATGGAATAATACTGGCAAGGCCTGCCACCATACCAATAATTAGCCCGACCTCTAACCCAATGACTTGAAGACCTACCGCATAGACGATACCGAGTAAAAGCATTACGAGGAATTGTCCCTTAACAAATGCTCCTAAAACACTGTGACACTCACGAACAATTTGCAAAGTCGTTGCTTCATACGGACGCGGAATGAGACGACGTAAGTTTTGTAGCATACGGTCCCAATCAAGCAAGAAATAGAAAGCAATAATTGGAATTAAAACAATTGTTCCGCCAATCTGAATAAAATTCAGACCTGATTGCGCAAGCTTTAATAAAACAGCTTGAATACTGTCTGCGCTATAATTGGTCTGGACATAATCCATAACTGCTTTCGACATTTGATCGGTGTCAATTTCCATTTGCTGGACATGGAATGTTGAAGAAATCCATGGTAATAGCTCTGCATTAATCCAATGAATCCCAGCAGGAATACTATCTCGTGCATAAACAAGCTGTTTCCAGATGAGTGGAACTAAATACCACAAAGCTACGGTTAAAGTTACACCAATACCGATAAAAACAATGCTAATTGCCAACCAACGAGGGAGCTTAATTTTTACTAGAACATCGACCAGTGGACTAAATAAATAAGCCAGGAAAAAAGCACCAAGAAATGGAATGACCACAGGCTTGAGCAAGTATAATACCCATACCAGCAATACAATACCTGCGAGTAAGAAAATACGGCGCAGCATACGATCTTGCATAAAATCTAGCCTTTTTTGATTTAATCGTTATAAATAGAAAAATATTTTTATTAAAGATAGCATTTTCGAGCATAAATAACATAAGAGTTTCGTATATTCAGGTTATAATCTGCCGCCAATGCGGAGACTTCATTTATGAGCAACTCAACTTCTACCCCAAATACCGGCTTAAGCTATAAAGATGCGGGTGTTGACATTGAAGCGGGCGACGCACTGGTCGATCGTATCAAGTCAGTCGCTAAACGTACAACTCGTCCAGAAGTAATGGGCGGACTTGGTGGCTTTGGTGCACTATGCAAAATCCCTAAAGGTTACGAAGAACCAGTTTTGGTTTCTGGGACCGATGGTGTAGGTACTAAATTACGTTTAGCACTTAACCTTAATCGTCATGACACAATCGGCCAAGATCTTGTGGCTATGTGTGTAAACGATCTTTTAGTTTGTGGCGCAGAACCATTATTCTTCCTCGACTATTATGCTACTGGTCACTTAAATGTAGATGTAGCTGCAAACGTAGTTACTGGTATCGGTAAAGGTTGTGAACTTGCAGGTTGCGCACTTGTAGGTGGTGAAACAGCTGAAATGCCAGGTATGTATGAAGGCGAAGATTACGATCTTGCTGGTTTTGCCGTAGGTGTTGTTGAGCAAAGCAAAATTATTGATGGCTCTAAAGTAAAATCAGGTGATGTACTTATTGGTGTTGCATCAAGTGGTGCTCACTCAAATGGTTATTCATTACTACGTAAAATCTTAGATGTTAAGAATGTAGACTTAACTCAAGTGATTGATGGTCGCCCACTTGCTGATGTAGCAATGGAACCAACACGCATTTATGTAAAACCAGTTCTTGAGCTTTGCAAACAAGTTGATGTACATGCTATGGCACACATCACTGGTGGCGGTTTACCGGGTAACTTACCACGTGTATTACCAAATGGCGCTCAAGGTGTAATTAATGAAGCTTCTTGGGAATGGCCAGAATTATTCAAACTTCTACAACGCGAAGGCAATGTAGAACGCTTTGAAATGTACCGTACCTTTAACTGTGGTGTAGGTATGGTGATTGCAGTTGACGCAAATGATGCAGAAAAAGCAATTGAAGTGCTTAATGCTCAAGGTGAAAAAGCTTGGAAAATCGGACATATCCAAGAAAATGCTGAATCAGTGGAAGGTGCAGACGAAAAAATTCGTGTGATCTTTGAATGATGAAAATTGCTGTTCTAGTCTCTGGGAACGGCAGTAACTTACAAGCCTTGATAGATGCACGTCTATCAGGGCAAATTGTAGGTGTATTGTCTAATAAAGCCGATGCTTATGCCCTAGAGCGTGCTCAAAATGCCAATATCGCGACAGCGGTAATTTCGCATAAAGACTTTCCTAGTCGTGCCGATTTTGATGAAGCGATGCATCAGCAACTTATGGCTTGGCAAGCTGACGTTGTTATTTTAGCTGGCTTCATGCGTATTTTAACTGCTAACTTTGTCGATAAATGGCAAGGTAAAATGCTCAATATCCATCCTTCGCTATTACCTGCTTATAAAGGTGTTAATACACATCAACGTGTATTAAATACAGGGGATCGATTGCATGGTTGTACAGTTCACTTTGTAACTTCTGAACTTGATGCTGGTCAAGCAATTGCTCAATCTGCAATTGAAGTCAAAGAACATGACAATGTTGCCTCTTTGGCAGAACGTGTACATAAACTTGAGCATTTTATTTATCCTCAAGTTGCAGAATGGTTATGTAATGGCCAACTGACATGGAAAAATGGACACGCCTATTTCCGTAATCAAATTCTTGAACACCCTATTCGTTTTGCATCTTGGTAAAAGGTTTGCCCAACGAAAATTAAAAAAGGACATGCATGCATGTCCTTTTTTATAGAAATCTTATTAGCGTGAATTGCTATGAATAAGCTTCTTAATATAATTCACTGTGTCAATCGGATGCTCTAGTGGGAACATATGCCCTCCTTCAACAACACTAAATGGAATTCCCATTTTACGCTTTGCCATTTGAGGGAAACCTCTTTTTAAGAAGGCACTTTCTTTTCCTACAACTAAATGTACAGGCATTTTTGGTTTTGGCATAGGTAGCCACCACCAAGAAGGATTTTTACGGAATATCGCAACTTCATCTTCACGAGAAATAGTGAGAGTTACGCCGCCACGTACCGAATCTTCTTTCAAAGCATAATCAATGTAAGCTTGAAAGCAGTCTTCATCAAAGTCTTTATAAAAACCTTTTGGACGCAATAAAGAAGCCGCTTGCTCACGTGACTCCCAATGTTCACGACGACGTGCAGATAAACCCGCAGGTGTCATGTCATCGACTATTTTAGGTTTAAACAGTTTTGCCATATGAAAAGCAAAAGAGTATCGACCCAAAATAAGAGGCGGATCTAACATAATCACTTGTGAGAAAAGCTCAGGGCGTTTAAAGGATGCCATTAAGGTCAAAACTGAACCCAGCGAATGACCAAGTCCGATCACCTTTCGCCCTTTAGCTTGACGAACAATACTATCAATCACCTGATCAACCAAAAAAGGCCAATGATCGGTAATTGGATAACGTTTGTCAGGACCAATAAGAGGAACATAAATGACGTCATACTCATCTTTTAATTGATCAAACATTTTTTGATACACCATAGATGGCACACCATTAGCATGCGCAAAGTGTATAACCGGTTTTACTGACATACCGTTATCCTGATTTAAATTATTGTAGCTTGGCGTTTTGACTCGTCTCTAAACGTTGAGCAACCGACTCACTTAAGCCTTTACCCATTTCTGCACCCATTCGACCAAGAATAGATTGTAATGGGTTACGTTCAATCGTGTAGTCAACTTTATTATCAAGCTTCAGTTCACGCATCAAGCTCGTAATGTTACCTGAACGGTCAGCAACACCTAACTGGATTGCTTGTTCACCAGTCCAGAAAAGACCAGAGAAAATAGCAGGATCATTAGATTTTAAGCGTTTCCCACGTCCTTCTTTCACTGCATTAATAAAATGAGTGTGGACGTTATCGAGTACAGATTGAATGTGCTCTCTTTGTACAGGATTGATAGGTTTTGTCATACTTAAAATGTCTTTATTGGTACCCGCGGTTAAAGTACGGTCTTCAATTCCAAGTTTTTGAGCTAAACCAGTAATGCCATAATTTGGCATAATGACACCAATTGAACCGACCAAACTTGATGGATTCACAATAATTTCATCAGCAGCAGAAGCAATATAATAAGCACCAGAAGCACCCATATCACCAATTACTGCATAGACTTTCTTATCAGGATGTTCTTTTTTCAAATAGCGAATTTCTTGCCAAATTTCGTCTGACTGAACAGGAGAACCGCCAGGAGAATTAATATTAAGTGCAATTGCTTTGCTATTTGAAGCTTCAAAAGCACGTTTAAGCGCTTTATTTGTATCTTCACTATTTACCGCCTGATTGCTTGAAGCATCAATGGTTCCAACAATATCAACCACAGCCAGATGAGCACTACTACTGCTTGCTGCAGAGCTTTCTTTGCTGGTTGAGCAACCTTTACCCATTAATACAACAATGAACAATAGATAAATAAAAGTAAGTGTTTTAAAGAATATACCCCAGCGACGACTACGGCGTTGTTCTTCCACAGAAGCGAGTACAGCTTTCTCAAGGATTTGCCATTCTGGTCCATTCTGTTTAGGGGTTATAGGTTCATTTTGTGGTTTTGGTGGCCAATCGGACATAAAATTCCAATCCAAATCAATCGAAATGATGTCATTATATACATTGATTTGATAAAAACTGTCTAAATAATATGATTTCATTTATAATATTTTTGTCTTTTTTTACTTGTTGTTTCCTCCCTACTGCTATAGATGACTAGACCAGATTCAAAAAGCATGAACTATCAATTACTCAAAACATTTAGCCGACTACCTATTCAATTTGGGCGTTCTATTGCTCGTATATTGGCTGGCCTAGTAAATACTCTAAAAATTACCAGAACATCAAAAAGTATAGAACTTAATTTAAGAATTGCTCTGCCCCATTTAACACCGCAACAGCGTATAGCGATTACAGAAAAAGCTGTACGAAATGAGCTGACCTCATATTTTGAGTTTTTAAGTATTTGGGGTTCATCTAATCAAGAAAATATTGCTCGTATTCATCGTATAGAAGGCGAACAATATTTTCATGATGCACTAGCTGAAAAAAAAGGTGTTGTATTAGTCGTCCCACATTTTGGTACATGGGAAGTCATGAATGCATGGTGCGCTCAGTTCACATCAATGACCATTTTATATAAACCAGTCAAAAATGATGATGCTGATCGTTTTGTACGAGAAGCTCGCAGTCGTGAACAAGCAAATTTAGTTCCGACCGATGAAAGTGGTGTAAGACAAATTTTTAAAGCACTCAAAAAGGGGGAAACTACCGTCATTTTGCCAGATCACACTCCAAACATTGGGGGAGATATGGTGAAGTATTTTGGTGTTCCGCTTGCTTCAAGTAATTTAAGTGCAAAACTCATCCAAAAAACAAAAGCGAAAGCTTTATTTCTCTATGCAATCCGTAATGAAAATGACGGCTTTACCATGCATATTGAACCTATGGATGAGAAAATCTATGAAGGCTCTGCGGACGATGGTACTTATGTCATCCACCAAGCAATTGAGCAGCTCATTCATAAATATCCAGAACACTATCACTGGAGCTATAAACGCTTTAAAGCAAACCCAGCTTTAGATAATGTTTATAATATTGACCCTTTAGAAGCGATAAAAACTGTGAATAGACTCAAAGCTGAAGCTTTAGAGAGCTCTACGCAATCAGAGCCGCTCAAAACGTCGGTCGTGTAAAACCATTTTGTGATTTTCCAGAATAAAACTTAACGCTCCTTGCTCTACTGTACTTTTAAGTGGGATATGAAGGGCTTTTAAACGATTGATAACCTCTTGGCTAGGATGGCCATAACGGTTATCAAACCCTGCTGATGCAATTGCCAGTTTTGGTTTTAAAGTTGCTAAGAAATCATAAGCAGAGCTGTGCTTGCTTCCATGATGCCCTAATACCAAAACATCTACTTTTAAGCTTGGATAGTCTTTTAACAACTCGTATTCTGCTTCCCATCCTGCATCTCCCATAATCAGAAAATTTTGGTAACCACTGACTCCTTTAAAGTGGATATATACAACGCAAGAATATTGATTCTGTTGAGAAGGTACAAAAACTAAATCTTTTTCTTTAGGCCATAAAACTTGGATATCCACCTCTGGATATTGCCAGTGTTGACCTTGATGACAATATTGAAATGACTGTTTGAGGGCATTTGAAGATTGTTCATTTGAGAGAACCTGCTTTACAGGAATCTCCTGCTGAATGGCAGGAAAAGCGCCACTATGATCTTGGTCAAGATGAGACAATACAACACGATCTAATTGTTTTACTCCTTGTTGGCGTAAAAAAGGGACTACAACATTTTGACCGATACTGAATTTCTTTTCATCGTAAGAACCACCTGTATCAATTAGCCAGTTTTGTTCAGAATGTTTCAAGAAAATAGCCTGCCCCTGTCCAACATCTAAGATATTAAGCTGAATTTGCTGGTTCGTTTTATTCACTACAATTAGGGGTAAACAACAGAGTAATCCCCATGTTTTTGGCAAAACACCTTTAGGTAAAAATAAAGTAAGAATACCTAAACTCACTGCAAATAGAGCCAGTGGCGTCAAGCTTATACCTTGTAGTGGTAAAGAGAGTTTTTCTAATAAGCTTAGGCAACTTAGTAAGATAGTCAGTAAAATATCATTAAACTGAAATAGCATATTCCCGAATGGTTTGACGATAAACCATGCACAAGCAGCCATGATATTTAAAGGGACAATAACACCACCAACAATAGGCACAGCAATAATATTGGTTAATGGAGCAACCCAAGAAATTTGTTGAAAGAAAAGTAAGGTTAAAGGACTCAATGCAATAAATATTTTGCCTTGAGACTCAATTAACACCTTACTCATAAAAATCAGTCTTGAGCTTAAGCTTAAAAAATGTTGCTCAGGTAACTGCACTATAGTTTGATAAATTCTTAATAAAATAAAGCATGCCCCATAAGACAGCCAAAAACCTGCAGAAAGAACACTAAACGGATCCATTAGCAACAGTAGACTGGCGCTATATACAAGTAATGCAAATGGTTTAATGGGTTGTTTTAATACTAGGAAATAAATAAATATAAAGACTGACAACAATGTCCGTAGTGCAGGAATTTCAAACCCAACAAAAGCTGTATAAATTAAAACCCCGAAACTAAATGGTACAACCAATAAAACTTGTTTGGGTTTCCATAAATAAATTTGAAGGTAATAACGACAAATGAGTTGATGACACACCCAAGACAACATGATGGCAAAAATAAGTACATGTGGCCCTGAAATCGCCAATAAGTGAGCAATTCCTAATTGTTTAAACTGTAGTTGAATTTCGTCTGATAAAAGACTTTCATCACCCGTCAGCAAAGCTAAAAGTAGGCCCTTTTGTTGTAGCGTAGAATTTTTCAATAAATGCCTAAAATTCAAACGAAGCTTTTCTATATGTAAATGTAATCTATTAAAAAAGGACTGCTGTCCTCTTAAATGCTGTTGATATCCCAATCGATAGATCTCATCCAGGCTTAAAGGCTCAATATGCTGAACAATAAAACCAGACATGATATTTCGCTGAATAAACCACTTTTCCTGATCAAAAGCTCCTGTTGTGGCATAACTATGAGCAGGCTTTGTTTTTCCAGATAGTCGATAGTAATGGCCTAATTCAAGTTCTTGATTGCTCTTCAACCCATCCTGATTATCATTTTTTAAATACAACAGCCAATTTACTGGTTCTTTTGATAAGTTTAATACTTGTGCAGTTTGTTGAACTTTATTGTCTTTTTCTTCACTAAGTTTCTTTATATAAACAATAATATCGACATTCTTTGAATCCGTTTCTCTTTGTTGTAACCGTTCAATCAGTGCTGTCTCGGCATATTGATACCCGACAATAAATAGACTGACTGTACATAACAGACAATATATTGCCTTTAAAAGTGGTCGACCAACAAATACTGAGCGTCTAAAAAGATAAAAAATAAAGGCAAGTAAAAGTAAAACCTTAGCTACTTCTCCATATTGCATGATTAAAGGTAAATTAATACCCATTAATGCAATACCGCCAATCCACCCCAATAGAATAATTTTAAACATTCAAAATCTTGTCATTATCATTTTAGGGGCAAAATTAAAGCCCAACTGAGTGGGCTTTAACAATGTGATTTAATGACAATTTTTTAAGAACCGCTTACCCACAAACCATCTTCCATATGTAAGATAGAATCTGCCGCCTGAGCCAATTGCTCATCATGGGTCACAATGAGCATTGCCATGTTTAGTTCTTTCTTAAGATCAGTAAGTAACTCAAAAATACCCACAGCTGTTTTACGGTCCAAATTACCCGTTGGTTCATCAGCTAGAACGACCGCAGGCTTAGTCACCAATGCTCGAGCAAGAGCCACACGTTGACGCTCACCACCAGAAAGTTCACCTGGTTTATGGTCCATACGATGAGATAGCCCAACTCGATCTAGCAAATACTCAGCTTGTGCCTTTACAGACTTAAATTGACTGTCTGCTCGAAGCATTAAAGGCATTGCTACATTTTCAAGTGCAGAAAACTCAGGTAATAAGTGGTGAAATTGATACACAAAACCAAGGTATTTATTGCGTTGGAAACCACGCTCTGCTTCACCCAAGTTATCAAAGCGCTGTCCATTTAGAAATACTTGCCCTTGAGTTGGTTGCTCTAAGCCACCAAGTGCATGCAACAAAGTACTTTTACCCGAACCACTTGCACCGACAATAGATACAAACTGCCCTGCTTCAACCTGTAAAGAAAGACCTTTAATGACTTCAACCTTAGATTTACCGTCATCAAAATGCTTATAAATCTCTTTTGCTTCTAAAACGATTTTACTCATAACGCAATGCCTCGGCAGGTTGAACTTTGGCTGCACGAAGTGCCGGATAAATAGTTGCCAAGAAACTTAAGAGTAAAGAAACAATTACGATAATTGTCACATCTTGCCATCTTAAGTAAGAAGGTAAGTAATGTACAAAATAGGCATCGAACAAATTAAGTCCGAGCACATTATTAAACCAAGAAATAATATCGCTAATTGTAAGTGCCAAAATTACACCTAAAACCGTACCAGCAACTGTACCAATCACCCCAATCACTGTACCTTGCACCATAAAGATTTTAGTAATCATAGATGGTGACGCACCTAAAGTACGTAAAATTGCAATGTCCGATTTTTTGTCGGTAACCACCATGACCAAAGAAGAGACAATATTAAATGCCGCAACTACAATAATCAGTACAAGTAATAAACCAACTAATGTTTTTTCCATTTGAATGGCGTTAAACAAATTACCGTGTGTATAGGTCCAGTTCGTTGCATAGAAATTGCTTGGTAAATTTTTCACAATATCATCGGCAACTTGAGGAGCAGCAAAGATATCGTCCATTTTTAAACGGACGCCTTGAGCACCATCAGGTAAACGCAATAAAGTCGATGCATCATATAAAGCAATGTACCCGACCATTGAGTCCACTTCAGCACCTACGCTGAAAATACCAACCACTTTAAAGCGCTTAAAACGAGGCACAACACCTGCTGGAGATGGAGTTGCTTCAGGTAAAACCAGTGTCACGCTGTCATTTAGACGTAAACCAAGTGAATCAGCCATGTCTTTACCAAGCACAATACCGAACTCACCTTTTTTCAGTGAGTCAAGGCTACCAGCAACAATATGATCTTGAATAATAGATACATTCTTCTCATATTTTGGGTCAATACCCGTCACCATAATACCAGCCACTTGCCCTTGAGCAGTTAACATACCTTGCAATTGGGTAAAAGGTGCAACTCCAGTGACATGGGGATGTTTTTCAACTCGTTTAACCAGTTCAGGCCAATCCGTAAGAATTTGCGTCGATGAAACTGTCGCTTGCGGAACCATTCCCAAAACACGATTTTTCAATTCGCGGTCGAAACCATTCATTACAGAAAGTACCGTGATCAGTACAGCAACACCAAGTGTCAAACCGATCATGGAAACCAATGCAATAAAAGAAATAAAATGATTACTGCGTCGTGCGCGAGTATATCTCAACCCTATATACAGTGAGATTGGTTTAAACATACCTTCTAAATCCAAGGTCATTGATGGAAAATAGAGAAGTGCAAGTTACACTTCCTATTTGGCCATATCGTTAGATGCAGTATTAAGGTTTAAAAATCAGTAAGTTCTGATCTATCCTTAACAATCCTAATATTATATTGCTGCGCTATTTTCTACTACTTAAGATATGAGATCAATTTGATCATGCATTTAGCTACGAATTAGAACAATTTAATGAATAAGCTCAACAAATTACCCTCATCTTCTGCTATTTAGATTTAATATGTTGAGCAAAATTACGGTTTGCCTGAATGTCTTTATAGAAATAAAGGAATAGACCAAACAAGATAATAAATGCTCCCACAAAAACCATCATCGAAAGGTGCTCATGATTTAAAACAGCACCAATTACCATAGCTAGCATAGGTGTAATAACGGTGGTAAGCGATAAAGTGGTTGCCTTTATATTTTGTACAAGTTTGAAATAACAGAACATAGCCACAAGCGAGGCCATAAGCACTGTATAAATTAAAGCAAATAGAGATTTAGCTTGCGGTAAATGGGTCGGTGCATATTGCCAAATAAATGGAATTAGGCAGCTCGCCAAAAGTGAAGATACCAAAATTGAGCCTGTTGCCTGAGCCATAGGTTGAATTTTGGCATTCACTTTTTTTACCCAAAAAATAGAAAATGAATAAACGAAAACACTAATCAACATTAAAACAATGCCAAATGGATGCACGTGCTGACCAGATCCATTTAAGCAAATGATTGCTAGGCCACAAACAGCAATCGCCATACCAAGCCACTGTAGTTTATAAAGATGCTGACCAAACCCGAAACGACCAATTAAACCAGCCATAATAGGTGCCAGACCGAACATGAGAGCAATCATGCCTGAACTTAAATATTGAGTTGCAGCATAGGTAAAAATTTGAGAGCCAATTAAACTAAAAGAACCTGCAAAATAACTATGGAGAGCTTGTTTATGAATCGGAAAAGCTGTTTTTAAGACTAATAACACGATAACCGAAAGAGGTAATGCTATATAAAAACGTAACAGCAAAGCCCACATAACATGTAAGTCAGACACGCTCCATACAATGGCTAAAGGCGTCGTTGCCCAAATAAATACAAGCAACACATACGTTGAAGCCAAGTTGGTTTGGGATGGCATAAGAGGCTCACTAAGCAGTTTTACGTTTTTGCTTTAAAATCGTTTGGTCGAGTGAACTCGAGAACTCACGCTTATCACGTTCTGAAATTGGAGGTGGGCCACCTGTCTGTACACCGGCGCCCCGCAGCGTGTCCATAAAATCACGTAAGTGCAAACGTGCTTTTACGTTCGCAGTGGTATAAATTTCTCCACGTGGATGAATTGCAATGCCACCCTTTTCAATGACTTGAGCAGCAAGCGGAATATCCTGTGTAATGACAATGTCATTTTCAGACATACGGTCTACAATTTCCTGATCGGCCTGATCGGCTCCACTTAAAACCTGTATTGATTTAATACGTACCGATGGGGTAATTCCGACATTTTGATTGGCTACAAAAATCACTTCTAACTGATAACGATCTGAAGCTCGTAAAATGACTTCACGCAAAATTTTAGGTAATGCATCTGCGTCTACCCACAGCTTAAATGGCAGCACGTTATTCTCTATTTCCACTAAAAATATAAGTCTAACAGATGCATTTCACTCGAGAATAGCGCTAAATATAAAACTTATTTTCTAAATTTAATTTTAACAATACCTTAACAATCGAGCATATTCACTCTTAAAAGCAAGTGATTTATCGATTGGAAGGATTATTGATAAGTAAATATGTGCTTTTACAAGAGAATTTACACATGTTGACTTGAAAAATAGCAATCACCCTCGATTTAATATAACAAGTGAGATAAACCCAACATCAATCGTACTTATGAAAAATCAAAACAGTCCAGAAGTTATTACGGTAAACGACCAAAATTTTGGTAGTCATGGCGAGCATTGGAATCTATTAACCTCCTATCCAGAGACAGATGTACCAAAATGGCTTGGACTGGCGCTTGATGCACCTGTAATGCCAATGGGCTTATGTCAGCATGAAGATGAGATGGATCAATCTTTCTGGTTAATTCAAGGTCCTCAAGGACAGAATGTCACCATTAACCAAATTATTGCAGTTGAAAATCAAAAACCTCGTGCTTTAAAAACAGCATTTCCTAGTTTTGAAAGTCCTTATCAATATAATGCGCAAATTGAGCGCATCATTACTTGTGACTCAGCAACTCAGGCAGTATTAAGTTTAAGATTAAATAAAAATACGACTGTTTATGCATTTGATAATTTATTTAGTGTTAATCGTTGTCAATATGACAAAACCCAAACTTATCAAGTTCAATTTAATGCATGGGCTTATGAGTTAGAACCAGTCCCTGCTGGTGAAACCATTGTTGTAGATGATCCAGCATCAATTAAGCATCACCGTGCACTAAATGCAATTTTAACTGAACATAATGGAATTGCACCTGAAAACCTACAAGAACTCATTAATGAATGGCAACCAAAAACTGAGGAAGATCAAGAGCCTGTAACGGTTGATTTTTCAAAAATGGTTGCATATTTATATGGGGAAAATCTTGGACAAGAAGATGAAGCTTGGTTCCAAGGTAATATTGTCGGTAAAACTTCAATGACATTTATGGGTGCAGAATATACTCTTTATGATGTCACTTTAGTTTTGGAAGATGATCTTCCTGCCATATTAGTGCGCATTGCGACCCAAAATAATTTGTACAAAAACTTTAATATTGGTGAATATATTCGCGGTAATATCTGGATTCAGGCGAATATTTATGCTAAAAATAGTGAAACTAATTGAATTTCACTAATATTTTAAAAATTAGGCTATTGAATGAAGATTATACCTGAACAAACCACCAGCCTCATTCAAACTAGTAACCCACGTATAAGGGTCGATACTGGTGCGTTTTGCTTTTTTGTTTTAGGTATGTTCTTAGCCGCAATGATGATCCATCAATCTGGTTTTGTCCCTTTTTAATAAATAAATTGCACAATAAATAAAGCCCTCTTTCGAGGGCTTTATTTATTTGATTTACTTAACCATTACATTTAGCAAAATCATCCATAAAACGGATAAGTGCTTGAACGCCTTCTAATGGTACTGCGTTATAAATACTTGCACGCATACCACCAACTGAGCGGTGACCTGCCAAGTTCAATAAATGATTTTCTTCAGCTTCTTTCAAGAATTGCTTTTCTAAAGCTTCATCTGCCAAAGTGAATGGTACATTCATAATTGAACGGTTTGGAATAGCAATCGGGTTATTATAAAAATCGCTTGAATCGATATAACCATAAAGTAACTGAGCTTTTTCAAGGTTAACTTTATGAATAGCGTCTACCCCACCCTGCTCTAGTAACCATTCGAATACTAAACCAGACAAGTACCAAGCATAAGTCGATGGTGTATTTACCATAGAACCATTTTTCGCTTGATCACCATATTTTAAAATACTTGGAATTTCTGGTTTAGCTTGGTCAAGTAAATCATCACGAACAATAACGATTGTTAAACCAGCAGGACCAATATTTTTTTGCGCACCAGCATAGATTAAACCAAACTTGGTCACATCTAATGGAGCAGATAAAATACTTGATGAATAGTCACAAACAAGTGGTGCTTTAACATCAGGAATACCTGCAAACTGTAAACCACCAATTGTTTCATTATCTGCATAGTGAACATAAGCAGCATCATCAGATAAGTTCCATTCGCTTTGATCAGAAATTGCGAACTTACCATCTACTTTAATGCCTGCTTCTACAGCATTAATATCGCCATAGCGTTTTGCTTCTTTTAACGCTTTTTCAGACCAAATTCCTGTATGGATATAATCTGCTTTGTTATTTTTACCAAGCAGATTTAAAGGAATTGCTGAAAATTGTAATGACGCGCCACCTTGTAAAAATAGCACTTTATAGTTTTCAGGAATATTCATAAGCTTACGCAAGTCAGCTTCAGCTTTTTCAGCTACCGCAACATAGTCAGCACTACGGTGACTCATTTCCATGATGGATAGACCTTTACCTTGCCAATCCAACAATTCTTGTTGAGCTTTTTCTAAAACGGCAGTAGGTAATGCAGCAGGACCAGCACAGAAATTGTACGCGCGCATGATTTTTCCCTTGTAAAGTGAAACACAATAAAAAAAGGCATTTAACCACAGATTGCTTAAGCTTGCAGCAGCTTCTCTAGTAAATATTTCAATGCTAGGACGTATTTAGGTTTATTTTTTCAATAACTATTTTATTTATTTCTTTGCTTTCACTTATTTTTTTATAAGTTTTATTAAATAAAGTTCAACTTGACTTGTGAATGGAGTTTCCCATACTGTGATGAATATATAAAGTTTGCTGTATGATTTTCCATCAAGAAAAGTAAACTCAAAATCATTTTGTGCTTTTATACAATTGTATAATAAACAATATGATAATTGAATTTAATAACAAGAAATTTAAACTATAAGGGATGATCAAAAATTGTTATATAAAATGCCAACACATCAGTATCGACAGTCAATACGCCCTTTTCTCTTTAAACCCAATTATATTGCTTTGGTATTGGGAATATTTATTGCAACGCCTATTTATGCACAAAGCTTAAGTTATGCCGAAGCTGAACAACAAGCTTTAAAAAGCTCATATAGCACCCAAGCCAACCAAGCATTGCAACAAGCTTCTCAATTAGAAGCTGAAGCAGTCAAAGGCCTAGGGTTACCTAGAGTTGATTTAAACGTAAGAGCATACGCATTTCACAGTGAAACAGACGTACCACTTGGTGGTTTCAAACAAAAGCTTGAGAATGATTTAAGCCAAGGGCTAAATGACAAATTATCCCAGTGGAACAATGTCATTCCATCCGATGTTTTGGGACAAATTCAGGAAGGTTCAAACCAAATCATCCATGATGGCATAAATCGCTTTCCCAACTACGCAAATTTGACTTTAGAAGATCAGGTCGTACGCCCGTCTATTTCAGTTGTGATGCCTCTTTATACAGGAGGCTTAACCAGCAGTGCAAAAAAGATAGCCAACATTCAAGCTCAGCGCTCAGAGCTTTCAAGCCAACAACAACAAGATATCCAGCGCTTTGAAGTCGTACAAAGTTATTTTAATGTGCAATTACAACAGCAACTTGTCGCGAGTAGCTTATTTAACTTTAATGCAATGCAGAAACATTATAGCAATGCGTTAAAGCTCGAACAGCAAGGTTTTATTAGTAAAGGCCAACGCATGCAATTTGAAGTTGCTCGTAACAATGCAGAGCGAGCTTTACAAAACGCACAAGCAAACCTAAATGCCAGTCAATTCAGTTTAAACAATCTTCTTCATCAGCAAAGTAATGCTGATTTAAGTACTCCTCTTTTTGTAAATACAGTTCGTAGCCAATCTTTAGAAGCACTGCTAAGTAGTTACGCTCAAAAATCGAGTCTTGTGCAAAAAATGCAGTTAGATACTCAATTGGCTAATGCAAATATTCAAGCTCAACAAGCAGCAAAGAAACCAAGTCTATTTGCTTTTGGCGAATATGCACTAGATGAAAAGGAAAACTGGATTGTAGGTGTGATGGCAAAGTACAACTTGTTTTCAGGTGTAGATAAAAATAAGAATATTCATGCGGCCGAGTTAAAACGTTATGCCTCAGAACTATTAACTGAGCGAACGAAACAGGAAATTGAAGGATTATTAAATAAGTCATATAACGAGCTCAATTCAGCACAGCAAAGTCATACGTTATTGCAAAGAAATATTAGTGCAGCTCAAGAAAACTTGCGTATTCAGGAGCTTTCATTCCGTGAAGGTATGGGAACAGCCACACAAGTTATTGATGCGCAAAATGCATTAAGTGCTCTAAAAACAGAAATGGCTTTAAATGCATATAAATATGTCATGTCACTTGCAACATTATTGCAAAGCCATGGTTCTATGGACCAGTTTAAAGCTTATGTGACTCAACCACATACTGACTATATCCGCTAATAGGGGGCATAAAATGAATCAAGAATCATCTTCTTCTCAGCAAGATTCACCTGTTACGGATACAGAGCATACAGGTCAAGATCAACAAAATATTCAAACTGACAATACTCAAGAAGTAAAGTCGAATAAAAGTAATCCTCAACCACCTAAAAATTCAAAAATTAAACTAATAATTGGTGTGGTCATTATTGCTTTGTTAGGTTTGATCATTTTCGGTTTGTGGAAAAGTTATCAACCAAAGCATATTGAATTACAAGGCAGAGTTGAGGCTGAAACGATTCACGTGAGCACTAAAGTTCCAAGTCGTATTGAAGAAATTTATGTACAAGAAGGCCAAAAAGTTTCTAAAGGACAACCTCTAGTTCGTTTAGTCAGTCCAGAAATAGAAGCCAAAAAGCAACAAGCCTTAGCAACCTTACAATCAGCTTTAGCACTTCAATCGACTGTGGATCGAGGTTCGCAACAAGAAAATATTGATACTCTGTATGCCAACTGGCAGAGTATGAAAGCTCAAGCAAATCTTGCAAAGACCACTTATCAGCGTGGGGAAAATTTATATAGACAAGGTGTCATTTCCCGTCAAAGACGAGATGAGATGTTTGCAGCCCAAACCTCTGCTCAAGAGTTAAGTGAGGCAGCTTATCAACAATATGCGCGAGCAAAGCGCGGAAGTACCAGTCAGCAGAAATCTACAGCAGATGCTCAAGTGGATATTGCAAAAGCAGCTGTCAGTGAAGCCCAAGCACTTGAAGCAGAAACCCGCTTACTCGCTCCTATTTCAGGTACAGTTTCAAAAACTTATGGCAAACCTTCTGAACTGGTTGCAATAGGTGTGCCGGTTGTCAGCATTTTAGAAGATGATGATTTGTGGGTGAGTTTAAATGTCGGTGAAAATCAGTACGCTTCTGTTTATAAAAACAAAACGCTAGAAGGATTCATTCCTGCGCTAAATCAAACCGTAATGTTTAAAGTAAAAAATATTGATGCTGAAGGTGAATTTGCCACGATTAAAACCACTCGTCAGACTGGTGGTTATGATATTCGTAGCTTTAAATTGCATCTAGTGCCTGAGCGTCCTGTCAAAGACTTAAAGGTTGGCATGAGTGTTCTATTTAAAATTAAAGAAGAAAAATAAAACATGTTTGCCAGTATATTACGTGAACTAAACTATCTAAGAAGCAATAAATGGGATTTGTGTATGGTGACACTCATCCCTGCTTTTATCATTTTTTTGTTTAGCAGCATGTTTTATGCAGGTAAGGCTGAACATTTACCTATCGCAATTATTGATCAGGACCAAAGTGAGCTGAGCCGCAATATTGAAAAGTATCTTTCGTTAAATCATACGGTAGATGTTAAAACAATTACTGCAAGCTCGACCGAAGCTGAAAAACTACTCAATGAAACCAAAATTTGGGGCTATGTTTTTATTCCTGACGGCGCTGAAAAACGTTTTGTAAAAGCTCAAGATGCTCAAATTAGCATTGCATTTAACCAATCTTTTTTTAGCGTAGGAAATACGATTTCCTCTGCCATGTTAGTCAGTACACTCAATGCTTTAGCAGACTATGCAGGCCAGAGTTATTTAGCAAATAATATCCCCTATTTAGATGTTCCTACAGCGCACGTTAAAATTTCAACGCTCTATAACCCAAGCATGAGCTATGAATTTTATTTAGAACCTTTTATGGTTCCTGCTGTTTTGCACCTATTACTCTGTTGTTGCGTGGCTTTTGCTATTGGACAAGAGCTTAAACGCGGCACATTAAACCAGTGGGTTAACCGTGAAAATTTTATTCGCGGCTTACTGACTAAAAATTTACTTTATAGCTTTATTTTTTGTCTCTGGACTTGGTTATGGATGTTTTGGCTCGTTGAGATTCGCGGTTGGTTTGTCGCAGGTTCTCTCAGTTTCTTATTAGTTGCCCAGTTCTTGCTTTATTTTTCTTATGCACTCATTAGTAGCACCGTCATTCTTGCCACCAAAAATTTAAGTAAAACTTTTGGTTTTATTGCGGTATATGGCGGGTCTTCTTTAAGTTTTGCAGGGGTTACTCTGCCTTTAAATAATGCACCAATTTTCACTAAATTTTGGTCTTTAATTATTCCATATACACCTTATGCAAAGCTCCAAACCGAACAATGGGTGATTGGAAGTCCACTTTTTATTTCAATGACACCCTTTTTAATACTGATTGGCTACTGTCTTATTTATTTCATTTTGAGTTCCTTGCTGCTTAAAAAACTAGTTCGGGGGACAGCACAATGAAAGAATTTTTAAAGGCTTATGCCCAAACATTTAAAGATATTGTCAGTAACAGTTCGGTTTTCACTACACTGATTTTATCAGTCATTCTTTATAGCTTTTTTTATCCAACTGCCTATAAAGCTGAACGTGCCGAATCAATTCCAATTGTCATTGTTGATGAGGAACAGAGTCTTTTAAGCTCTCAAATTATTGGACAAACTAGCAATAGTCCGCACGTTAAAATTGTTGATGTCACTGCTAATTTTCTCGAAGCCGAACAAATGGTTCGCGAGCAAAAAGCAGATGGTATTTTACTTTTGCCCAACAACTTAACACAGAGCCTACGCCGCGGAGAAACTGGTGGAATTGGCTTATACTTAAGTACAACCAACTTTTTAAAAACTAAAGAAATTGGCCTAGGTCTTGCCACATCTATTGAGGCCACATTAAAAGAATATGTTGAAAAATTTGGAGAGCGTACACATTTCCAACCAGCCCTTTCTATTCATCAGGTTCCTTTATTTAACCCTCTTTCAGGTTATGGAAGCTATATTTTTCCAGCAGTTGCAACACTCATTATTCATCAAACGATTGTATTAGGTTTAGCCATGCTGATTGCAAGCTACCGCGAAAAGCATGAAAAAATTACCTCCATTCGCTTTGCTGGAATTTTTGCTAGCCTGTTTACTATTGGTTGTTTAAGCAGTTTTTACCTTTTTGGTTTTACCTTGTGGTTCAACGACTATCCACATGGTGGTAATTTTATTGGTTTACTCGTCGCGGTTCCGATTTTTATTAGTTGTGTGATTGGATTAGGCATGTTGATTGGCTCACTTTTAGACATGCCTGAACGTGCCGGGCATATCATTGTATTTAGTTCAGTTCCGCTTTTCTTATTAACTGGTACAGCATGGCCTCACCATGCTATGCCTGAATGGTTACAATGGTTTGCTTGGTGCTTACCTTCTACACACGGTGTACAAATGTTTGTACAGCTTAATCAAATGGGTGTTCCTTTAAATGTTGTGATACCTAAATTGATTTTTCTTGCAACAATTGGAATCATTTTTTTAATTATTGCCCATTCACGTTTAAAAAATTCCAAGTAAATTTAAGGGTACATGAATGTGTATAAATTATATTTTTATTTACTATAAAATCTTATAGTTAAAGCTTATTTCTTAAATAATTGACCAAAAATTTATAAAAAAATAAATAAATTCAAAGTATTAATTTGTATCAATTGTCACGAAACCTTAAGAAAACTTTAAGTTGAAATTAAGAAATTTTCTCCATAGTAATTAGTATAGTTTTTCAGCAGCTACGCAGAGTATTCTGTAATCCTGCCCTATGACGGAATCTGGATATGGCAAAAGTGTGTTATTGCGCAGATGACTTTGCAATGAATGCAGAAATATCTGATGCAATTATTCATTTAATTGAACAAGGTGCACTTCAAGCAACCTCATGTATGACCCAATCTGAACTATGGGAAACTGCTGCTGCCAAATTAAAACCCTTTAGCGATCAAGTTGATATCGGTTTACATTTAAATCTTACCCATGCTTTCGCTTCAAGTAATACTGTTTTTTCCTTACCCATGCTGATTTTACGTGCATGGTCTTCAAGTCTGAATCGTGAATCAATTACCCAATGTATTGAAGAACAATGGGATTTATTCGTTTCAGTCATGGGAAAGCACCCCGATTTTATTGATGGACATCAGCATATTCATCAATTTCCATTCATACGCGATATTTTGCTGCAATTGTTAAAAGAGAAAAAATTTACGGGTTGGATTCGAAATTTACAACATCCGATAGATTTACCTCACTATCGTTTTAAGACTCGTGTGCTGTCTGCACTGGGTTCTAATTCTTTAGCAAAAGCATGTCAAACATATCATTTTAATCAAAATGACCAATTTGCTGGCATCTATGATTTTAAGCAAACTGACTATGGCGAACTCAATCAATATTGGCTTGCACATGCAAAAGACCATTTATTGATTATGTGCCATCCAGCGCTTGCAGAATCAAATGATCAAGATCCGATTCAACATGCCCGAATACAAGAATATGAATATTTCAGTTCGGATCAGTTCCAACTTGATTGTCAGCAATATGGTATCCAGCTCACTAGACTAGGGGCAATGCAATGAACACAAAACCATTTTTATCCTGCGTTGTTCCAGCCTATAACGAAGCAGAAAATTTAAAAACTTTTATTCCTGCTTTAGCAAATAGTCTAAAACAGCAAAATCTTAGCTATGAAATTATTGTGGTAGATGATGGGAGTAAAGACGACACCATTCCTATTCTACAAACAATGATTGATGATTACCCATTGGTTGTGCTTGAACTTTCACGCAACTTTGGTAAAGAGGCAGCGCTAAGTGCTGGCTTAGATCACGTAACAGGTGAAGTGACGCTACTCATTGATGCTGATTTTCAACATCCATTTGAAGCAATTCCAACCATGATTAACCTTTGGAAAAATGGTTATGACATGGTATATGGCATTCGCAATCGTACTACTGAGTCTTGGCTCAAACGTGTTTTAACCCAAGGTTACTATCGTGTATTAAACTTAAGTTCTCCGATAGATATTCCTGAAAGCGCTGGCGACTTCCGCCTACTAGATGCAAAAGTTGTTGAAGCAATTAAACAATTGCCAGAAAAAAACCGCTATATGAAAGGTCTATATGCTTGGGTTGGATTCAAAAGTATAGGCGTTAATTTTTCTGAGCAAGAACGTCAACATGGTCGTTCCAGTTTTAACGTAAAAGCTCTCTTTAACTTAGCTATGTCAGGTCTAACTGGTTTTTCAGATTTACCTTTACGCATTTGTATTTATTTAGGTGCAATCTTAGCTTTAGGTGCTATGGGTTACGGAACATGGATTATCCTTAAAACCTTGATTGAGGGTGTTTCTGTTCCAGGTTGGGCAACACTTGTAGCAGGTATGACATTACTAGGTGGTATACAATTGCTATTCCTGGGTATTGTTGGTGAATATGTAGGTCGAATTTATGCGGAAGTAAAAAATAGACCAAAGTATATTGTTGCATCCGAACATTCTCATATTAAACAAGAAAAATCCATCACAAAGCCTGAAAATACATTCTCAAGTTTCTAACATGTTTGCTCATATTTTTCAGCTCACGCGGTTTGCCACTACTGGTGCCGCAGCAGCACTCACCCACTATAGTGTAGCCATGCTTCTGTTTAAGAAGCATGTCGAGCTGCAATATGCCAATTTACTTGCATTTTTAGTTGCCTATTGGGTGAGCTATTTCGGGCATCGCATTTTTACTTTTAAAGCACAGCATCTTGCTCATCGTCAGACTTTACCAAAATTCACATTAGTTGCAGGCTTAGGTTTTTTATTTAATGAAAGTTTTCTTTTACTTTCAAATCTTTATTTTGACATTCCTGTTTCAACCTTAGTGTGTATTGCAATTGTTCTGACCTCCGTCGTGACTTTTTTGCTTAACCGTTTTTTTGCATTTCAACATTAAGGATTGTGTATGCAGCAATGGCTTCGTAATTCGAAATTTTTATTATTTTTTTTACCATGCTGGTTACTTGTTCTTTCTTGGATAAGACCTTTGTCAGTACCGGATGAAGGCCGCTACGGAGATATTAGCCGAGCGATGGTCGAATCTGGAGATTGGTTAACTCCACGAATCGATAGTTTACCATTTATGCATAAACCGCCATTGCTCCATTGGTTAAGTTCTATTTTTATGGAAATTTTTGGGGTGCATGTATGGGTGTTACGCTTAGTACCTGTTTTAGCAGCTACACTCACCTTAGTTGGTCTATTCTGGTTTGTAAAAAAACATATTTCAGAGCGTGTAGCGCAACTCACGGTTATTATTTTAGCGACTAACCTACTTTTTTTTGGTAGTAGTCAATACATTAACCATGACTTATTAGTAGCATCCGGGATTACATTAAGCGTTTTATGCTTTGCTGATTTCACTATTTCTGCACGTAAACCTATCTTATTTTTAGGTTATGTTGCAGGTGCAGCAGCCTTTCTCAGTAAAGGACTTATTGGTGTTCTCATTCCAGGTATGATTTTATTACCTTGGTTACTCTACACAAAACAGTGGAAGAAAATACCTTCGCTTCTTAATCCATTAGGGATATTGCTATTCTTACTTATCGTTAGTCCATGGTTATACGCAGTACAAAGTAAATATCCTCAATTTTTACATTATTTCTTTATTGACCAACAATTTAGTCGATTTAGTTCAAAAGAATTTAATAATAAGCAACCATGGTGTTTCTATCTGCTTATTTTATTTGTTGGTTCTTTACCTTGGGTTTTTGCGAGTAGATTTGAGTCCATTAAGACCGTCTTTAAAGATCATAAGCAATCTGGTGTATTTGCCTTGCTTGTATGGTGGTTTATTTCTGTCACGGTTTTCTTCTCTATTCCGCCTTCTAAACTAGCGGGCTATATTTTACCTGCAGTACCGCCCCTTACTATTTTCTTGGCACTTGTGATTAACAAAGTTCTTGAAAGCAGTTATAAAACCAAATTACAGGTATGGGGTACTCCTGTATTTATTATGATTCTTGGAATAGGCATTGTGGCTACCCCACATTTTCTGCGTGCGAATCAGCCTTTTTTCCAACATCAAGCCATATTCATTTACACGATTGGCACACTGTTAATTGTGCTTCCATTGGTTTTAGTATGGTTATATAAAAAGCAAAAAGTGAACTATTTAAACTATATTTTTATGAGTTTGATTGTTCTATGTAGTTCGGTTCCTTTTGCTGTTCGTATTTTAGATACTAAAAATAATGTGGGCCAAACAGATTTTGCTGAGTACATCACCCCATCTACAAAAATAGTTTTCTATAATTACTATTTCTATGATGTGCCTTTCCTTTTACAGCTTAAACAGCCTGTGTATGTTGTAAATGAATGGAATAGTGTTCATTCTGATAGCGCCTCTTTAGAAATTAAGGATGGTTTATTATTTGAGCCTGAACGTAAGAAGTATTTATGGAGCGAACAGCAGCTCAAAGATGCTTTATCTCAAAAGCAAGATTTGATCGTGGTAAGCCAACCTAATAATTTTGCAACTAAAGACCCGTCAGTAAAAACTTTGCATTACAGAAACTATAATGTGTTTATTTTCCATTCAGCAAAATAAATAAATCAGAAATAAAAAAAGGAAGCCTAAGCTTCCTTTTTTTATTTTAAAACGTTTTACTCTTCAGAAGTATCTTCATTATTAGATACAACTTCTTCGTTATCGGTTTCAGTCGTATCTACTTCGCCTTCAAGAAGTTCTTCTTCGTCTTCTACAGCTTCAATTGAAACTACGCCAACTAAAGTTTCTTCTTCGCTTAAACGAATGAGACGAACACCTTGAGCATTACGGCCTGTCATTGCAACTTCTGCGGCACGTGTACGAACAAGCGTACCACCATCAGAAATCAACAATAACTCTTTAGTTTCATCAATAGAAACTGCACCAACTAGCTCACCGTTACGTTCAGTTGTTTTAATTGCAATAACACCCTTACCACCACGTTTCTTGGTTGGGAAGTCATTTACAGGGGTACGTTTACCATAACCGTTAGCACTCGCACATAACACTTCACCTGTCTCTGGGACAACAACAAGCGATACGATACGACTTACTAGATTTGAATCTGCTGAATCATCATTATCATCCGATTCATCGTTTTCAACGTCTGCATCTTCTTCACTTAAGGTACTGCTTGCGAAGCTCACGCGCATACCACGTACACCTTTCGCTGTACGACCCATTGCACGTACGTCAGTTTCAGCAAAACGAATCGCTTTACCTTCGTTAGAGAACAACATGATTTGCTGATTACCATCAGTAATCGCAACACCAATTAAGGTATCTTCTTCATTGAGTTCAATAGCACGTAAACCATTTGAACGAATGTTAGCAAACTGTTCTAACTCAACACGCTTAACCGTACCAGAAGCAGTCGCCATAAACACATAGTGGTTTTCTGGGAACTCTGTTAACGGCAAGATAGCAGTGACGGTTTCATTTGCATCTAAAGGTAACAAGTTCACGATTGGACGGCCTTTTGCCCCACGTGATGCTTGAGGAACTTCAAATACTTTCAGGCGATACACTTTACCTACGTTGGTAAAGCAAAGTACCGTCGCGTGGTTCGATGCCACAATCAGATGTTGAATAAAGTCATCATCTTTCATTGAGGTTGCAGACTTACCACGTCCACCACGGCGCTGTGCCTGATAATCTGAAAGTGGTTGAGTTTTTGCATAGCCCGTTTGAGAAACAGTTAATACCACTTGTTCTTCTGGAATTAAATCTTCACGACAGAAATCAACACGAGATTCAACAATTTCGGTACGACGTGCATCACCATATTGTTGTAATACTTGTGCTAGCTCTTCACGAATAACAGCCATCAACAAGTTGAAGTCGTTTAGAATTGCCGTCAGTTCAGCAATTTGACCTAAAATTTCAGTATATTCTGCGTGTAACTTGTCTTGTTCTAGACCTGTTAAACGGTGTAAACGTAATTCTAAAATTGCGCCTACTTGCGTCGGAGATAGACGGTAAATTGAATCGCTTAGACCAAATGGACGATTTGGATCTTCACCTTCAATCTCATCTGGACGAACAGAAATTGCACCTGCTTTTTCAAGTAATGAAATAACACCACCACCTGCCCACTCACCAGCAAGTAAACGCTCACGCGCTTCAGCAGGGTTAGCAGAAGTTTTGATGGTTTCAATAATTTCATCAATATTTGCTAAAGCAACTGTCAAACCTTCCAAGATATGACCACGTTCACGTGCTTTACGTAATTCGAACATGGTACGGCGTGTCACAACTTCTTGGCGGTGACGAATAAATGCCGCAATAATATCTTTCAGATTCATCAATTTTGGCTGTCCATTGTCTAAACAAACCATGTTGATGCTGAATGAGTTTTCAAGCTGGGTATTTAAGAATAAGTTATTTACAACGACTTCTGCGTTTTCACCGCGTTTTAAGTCAATTGCAATACGCATACCGTCTTTATCAGACTCATCACGAAGCTCTGAAATACCTTCAAGTTTTTTCTCTTTAACTAACTCAGCAATACGTTCAATCACTCTTGCTTTGTTGACTTGATATGGAATTTCAGTAAAGACGATGGTTGTACGACCTGTCTTTTCATCTTCTTCGAAATGGTATTTACCGCGAATGTGTAAACGACCTTTACCAGTACGGTAGGCATCAACAATACCTGATTTACCGTAAATAATACCGCCCGTAGGGAAGTCAGGACCGGTAATGTATTCCATCAATCCTTCAATCGAAATATTCGGATTATCAGCATAAGCCAAACATGCATTCACAACTTCTGTCATGTTGTGTGGTGCCATGTTGGTTGCCATACCTACAGCAATACCAGCAGCACCGTTAATTAACAAGTTTGGAACGCGCGTCGGAAGTACCTGAGGAATACGTTCTGAACCGTCGTAGTTATCTTCCCAATCAACTGTGTCTTTTTCTAAATCTGCAAGAAGCTCATGTGCCAGCTTAGTCATACGGACTTCGGTATAACGCATCGCCGCGGCACTATCACCATCGATCGAACCGAAGTTACCCTGACCATCAACCAATAAATAACGTAAGCTAAAGTCTTGAGCCATACGAACAATGGTTTCATAAACAGCTGAGTCACCATGCGGGTGATATTTACCAATTACGTCCCCAACGACACGAGCAGATTTCTTGTAGGCTTTGTTATAGTCATTGCCCAATTCGTGCATGGCATAAAGCACACGACGGTGAACAGGTTTAAGACCGTCTCTCACATCCGGCAATGCACGAGATACGATTACACTCATTGCGTAATCTAAATATGAATGCTTGAGTTCGTCCTCAATGGCAATCGGTCGGATTTCCGATACGCTCATGCATACTCCTTCTTACAGATAGATATTTCTATCCGTTTATATGTCTTGATCTTGCAAAAAATTTAGTTCCGGAAAGTGAACTAAAATCGAAAAAAATATAGCTGTATACTATAGCATAAAAGCACTTTGTAATGTGCGGAATCTACACTGCCAATCTAGTGATATTTGTATAATTTAATTGCATATTATTCTTATCATATCGCTATAACCTACATCGTCTTACCTTCATAAAACTATGTGATTTTTATTCTATAAAAATCAAACCTCAAATGAGATACAAGTCTCAATTATGCATTTCATATTACTATTTCCAATAAAAAAACCCTTAGTAAAACTAAGGGTTTTTAACTTCAATCAGTATAGATTAAAGCTTAGATACCAATTCAGGTACTACAGCGTTTAAATCACCAACTAACCAGTAGTCAGCAACGCTGTTGATTGGCGCTTCTTCGTCTTTGTTGATTGCAACAATAACTTTAGAATCTTTCATACCAGCCAAATGCTGGATCGCACCAGAAATACCTACAGCAATGTAAAGCTCAGGTGCAACGATTTTACCAGTTTGACCAACTTGAAAATCGTTAGGTACGAAGCCTGCATCAACTGCTGCGCGTGAAGCACCTTGTGCTGCACCAAGCTTGTCAGCTAATGGATCAAGTACTTTGTGGTAGTTCTCACCAGAACCCACACCACGACCACCAGATACAACAATACGAGCAGCTGTTAATTCTGGACGATCAAGTTTAACGATTTCTTCAGATACAAACTTAGAAATGCCTGCGTCTTTTACTTCGCCAACTGTTTCAACCGCAGCAGAACCACCTTCCGCAGCAACTGGATCAAATGCTGTACCACGAACAGTACCAACAATGATTGCTTCTTCAGATTGAACAGTTGCAATTGCGTTACCAGCGTAGATTGGACGCTTGAATGTGTTAGCAGATTCAACAGAAATAATGTCTGTGATCATACTTACATCAAGAAGTGCAGCAACACGTGGAAGAATGTTCTTACCAGTAGTGGTAGAAGCAGCTAAAACGTATTTGTAACCTTTAGCTAAGTCAGCAACTAAGCCAGCTACGTTTTCAGCTAATTGGTTTGCATAAGCCGCATTATCAGCAAGCAATACTTTGCTTACGCCAGCAACTTTAGCAGCAGCGTCAGCAACTGCTTGAGCGCCTGAACCAGCAACTAATACAGTAATATCACCACCGATTTTTTGTGCTGCAGCAACAACGTTTAAAGTAGCACCGTTAAGTGTTTGGTTGTTGTGATCAGCGATAACTAAAATACTCATGATTTTATCCTTCCGTATTAGATCACTTTCGCTTCATTTTTCAATTTTTCTACAAGCTCATCTACAGATTTCACTTGTACGCCAGCTTTACGTTCTGCTGGAGCTTCAACTTTAACAGTTTTAAGCTTAGTACCAGCTGTAACACCGTAATCAGCAGGAGATTTAGTATCAAGCGGTTTTTTACGAGCTTTCATAATGTTAGGCAATGCTGCATAACGTGGCTCGTTTAAACGCAAGTCAGTTGTAATGATTGCAGGAAGTGCAAGCTCAACAGTTTGTAAACCACCGTCGATTTCACGAGTCACTTGTACTTTACCGCCATCTACTTTCACTTCAGAAGCGAACGTACCTTGACCAGCACCTAATAATGCGCCAAGCATTTGACCTACTTGGTTAGAGTCATCATCAATTGCTTGTTTACCAAGAAGGATAAGTTCTGGTTTTTCAGCATCAACAACACCTTTTAAGATTTTAGCAACTTCTAAAGCGCCAATTTCGTCAGTGGTTTCAACTAAAATACCGCGGTCTGCACCCAAAGCCATTGCAGAACGGATTTGTTCTTGAGCTTCTTTAGGGCCAACAGAAACAACAACGATTTCTGATACTGTTCCTTTTTCTTTTAAGCGAACCGCTTCTTCCACTGCGATTTCACAAAATGGGTTGATTGACATTTTAACGTTGGTAAGGTCAACCCCACTATTGTCCGGCTTAACACGAACTTTAACGTTGGCATCAACCACGCGTTTTACAGCAACAAGAGCCTTCATGTAATCCTCGGCTGTTCTAGCAAAAGTAAATGTTGAGAAAAGTATATTAACTCTTCGATTAAAATTTTTTAGGTACCCTATCTTGCAATGTGTTTGGCATTTCGGTCAAGTCACAATTTTCTGGAACAGTACAAAAAAAATGAAATCATCAGTTCATAAAAAAAATTTTATACATGATTACCCTCTATTTTATTCTTTTTAAAGTCTATTTTATACATTGATTTTTATTATCTTTTTATTTTATTTACCTTATTAGTAAGAAGCATAAGCACGGTGTAAAAGACTCAAAATTTGTCGTTTTTAGGCTATATATGCTGACAAATTGTGCAAAGATCAAAATGGTCAATTGGGTAATTTCACCCTTTTTCTTTATACAAATTTGTAAATAAATACAAATGATCTCTACATTCACCTTATTTAGTGCAATCAAAGTCGTATATTGATAAATAATTTAACTTAAATGACTTAATGCTTGGTCGCTCGCGGATGAGCTTGATCATACACTTGAGCCAAATGATCAAAATCGATATGCGTATAAATTTGCGTAGTCGATAAGTTGCTATGGCCTAACATTTCTTGGACTGAACGCAAATCACCGCTACTCGATAACATATGGCTGGCGAAACAATGTCGAAGTAAATGCGGATGTAAATCGACATTTACACCGGCTCTTTGCGCCTGAAGTTTTACACGTTTCTCAATTTGCCGTGGAGTGAGTACACCACCACGCTGTGAAATAAATACAAAAGCATTTTGATCAAAATGACCTTTCCAGATTTTATAAATTTTGAGCCAGTTCAATAGACTTTCTTTTGCCTTTTTCCCAAACGGGACGATACGGGTTTTATTTCCTTTACCCGTAATACGAACAAGATGACGATTAAAATCGATATCTTTAATGGTTAGGCCCTGTAGTTCAGCGAGTCGTAAACCACTTGAGTAAAGTAGTTCCAACATGGCTTTATCTCGCAACCAAAGCTGCTGATCAATTGGTTTTTCCGGCATGGGTTGATCTAAAATTTGATTAACCGTTTCTATGTCGATCATGCCTGGCAAGGGTCTAGGCTGGCGTTTTAACTTAAAATCGTCAGTGGGATTAATTTCTAGATATTTGCCTTGTTCAGCCCATTTCATAAACTGACGAATAGAAGTGAGATGACGCTGCATGCTACTTGCGCTTAACTGGTCTTGCTCAACACGTTGAGCTAGATATTCACGTAAATCTGAAGCTTCAACATTTTTTAAATCAATTTTTTTTGAGTCACAGAACTCAAGAAAGCTTTTCACATCTCGCTCATAAGCCGTGATTGTATGCTCAGACTGGTTCTGAATTTTTCTTTCTTTCAACCACATCGAGAGCAGTTGTAATGCAAAATCCAAATTGCTCTCCATTTATTTGCCCATTTTTTTGAGTGTACCAAAAACTAATTGATCATGAAAATTTCATATCGCACAGCATAATGAATCTAACTTATATATTACACTTCACTTTAAGTATTCGTCGGAACCTTGCTGTCATGACTACCATACTCATTCCCTACTTAATTGCCATTACTTTACTTACGCTTACTCCTGGCTTAGATACGACTTTAATTATTCGTACCGCTACACTTGAGGGTAAATCTAAAGCGTTCCAAGCAGCTCTAGGAATTAGTCTTGGCTGTATTGCTTGGGGAATTGTCGTGGCCTGCGGTTTAGGCGCTCTACTTATGGCATCTGATTTAGCTTTTAATATTCTAAAATGGATGGGAGCTGCTTATTTAGCGTGGCTAGGTTTAAATATGATTTTAAAACCACGTAGCCGACTCGCAGATATGCAAGAAAATAATTCCAATCGCTCTACTTCAGAGAATTGGTTTATCAAAGGTTTCTTTGGCAATTTACTCAATCCCAAAGTAGGCATTTTTTATATTTCATTTCTTCCCCAGTTCATTCCAGCCCAAGCATCGGCTGTCACTTGGGTAATGGGACTTGTAATGATTCATGTGGTGATTGGAATAGTATGGTCAACTTTATTAATTCTAGCCATGCAGCCACTTTCACGTTATCTAAAACAACCTAAATTTGTGAAATATATGGACCGAATTACGGGCAGTATTTTTGTTCTGTTTGCATTGAAATTGGCGTTGAGTAAAAGATAACTTTTAAAAAGCGTGCTAACGCATAGCACGCTAAATAATAGCTAAAGATTTACATTAGGTTTCTTAAATAGCTTTCTATTTTGACTGCTACTTCATCGGCATGTTTTTCTGCTAATTGATGGTCCCCATCTTTCACAACATATAAAGTCGACTTTTCAAACTTTTGATTTAAATATTGGCCCACCGAAACTGGACTTACCGGATCTTTATCACCCCAGATTAATAAAGTTTCAACATTTATATCCGCTAAAAACTCTTAATAGTTAGCATTAGTGGTAACAAACCAATCTGGATATTTTAAAAATGTTTGCCGGTATGCTTCACGCCAGTCTTGCACATTAAATCGTTTAAGGTTGATTCCACCAGAAGTTGCAATTAAGACCAACCCTTTCACCAAATGAGGTTTTTGTAGCGCTGTGGCAACGGCAAAAATCCCACCCATAGATTGGGCAACAATGATAGATTCTTCATTAATTTGATCGACCACATAATTTGTTAGGTCTTCAAAGTTTTTGATCTCAAGAGATTCTGGTGTATCACCGAAACTGGGGTAACCAATAATTTTTGTACGGTATTGCTGAGGTAATTTTTCAATTAAAGGATGCCAAAATGCAGTACTGCCTGACGCACCAGGTAAGAAAATTAAATTATTCATATTTTTTATAAAGTAATGAAATTAAAAAATTATTGTACATATAAAAGAAAGCCTCTTTTATCACTTTAACTGATGAAAAAGAGGCTACTATTTAGGCCATGCGATTAGCCTTGGAAATAACGTAAATCCAAACGTCCATCATATACATGGGTTGTTGGACCAGTCATCCAAACTACATCACCTTCTTGCCATTCAATTTGTAACTTACCACCAGCAAGTTCAACTTCAACTGAGTTCGCAAGTAAGCCACGGCGCATACCACTTACCGCAGCAGCACATGCTCCTGTACCACAAGCGAGTGTTTCACCTACACCACGTTCAAATACACGTAAACGCACATGCTTTTCATCAATCACTTGCATAAAACCAGCATTCACACGTTCAGGGAATCGTTGATGTGATTCAACTTGTGGACCGATACCTGCTACATCAGCAGTGAGTACATCTGGAACAATAGTGACTGCATGTGGATTACCCATGTTGACCACATCAATACTAATGTTTTGGTCATTTGCTAACTCAAGGGTATATAAAGCTTCTGGTTGTTCAGCAATGAATGGAATTTCATTTGGTAGAAACTTTGGGTAGCCCATATTTACGCGCACCCACCCATTTTGCCCAAGCTCTGGCTTTACAATACCTGCTTTGGTTTGCACGGTAATGTTGGTTTTATTGGTTAAATGACGCTCGTGTACAAAACGCGCGAAACAACGTACGCCATTACCACACTGTTCAACCTCAGAACCATCTGCATTGAAAATGCGATATTTAAAGTCAGCTTCTGGTAAATCTGGTGGCTCAACAATTAAAAGCTGGTCAAAACCAACACCAAAGTGTCGATCTGCCAAACGTTGAATGGTTGCCGTATCTAAGTAAGCTCTTTGGCTAATTAGGTCAACCACCATGAAATCATTGCCCAAACCATGCATTTTGGTAAATTCTAATAACATCTCATTTACTCCTCAGGCAATAAACGTTCTTTTTCCCAAAGCGACTCAACCGTTTCACGTTCACGAATTAAATAGCTCTTTTCACCTGATACCATGACTTCTGCTGCACGGCCACGCGTGTTGTAATTTGAACTCATGACAAAACCATAAGCCCCTGCACCGAGTACAGCCAACAAGTCATTTTCTTGTAATGCGAGTGAGCGATCTTTACCAATAAAGTCACCTGTCTCACAAATCGCACCAACGAGGTCCCATACTTTTTCTTCTGTATCGGTACGTGGTACAACAGGCTGAATATCCATCCATGCTTCATATAAAGCAGGACGAATCAAATCATTCATTGCTGCATCAATAATGGCGAAGTTACGATGTGTCGTTGGTTTAAGCAAATCAACTTTAGTTAAAAGTACACCCGCATTTGCACTAATGCTACGGCCCGGCTCCATATAAACCTTAAGACCTAACTTTTCTAAAGCTGGTTTCATAGAGTTTGCATATTCTTCAACACTTGGCGGTGTTTCATCTTTATAGCAAACACCTAAACCACCACCGATATCAATATGTTTAAGATTGATACCAAGTTTTTTCAACTCATCAATCATCAGCATGACACGGTCTAAAGCATCAACAAACGGTTTAGTCTCGGTCAATTGCGAACCAATGTGACAATCAATACCTACAATTTCAAGATTAGGTAAAGAAGCCGCGTATTGATAAGTTTCATAAACTGTATCACTTGGAATACCAAATTTATTTTCTTTTAAACCAGTTGAAATATAAGGATGCGTTTTTGCATCAACGTCTGGATTTACACGTAATGAAATCGGCGCTTTCTTGCCTAAACGAGCTGCCACTTTTTGAAGGCGGTCTAATTCGGCATAAGACTCTACGTTAAAGCAAGCAATACCTACATTGAGTGATGTTTCAATATCTGCTTCGGTTTTACCTAAACCTGAAAAAACAACTTTAGATGCATCTCCACCCGCTTTTAAAACGCGAGCCAGCTCACCACCAGATACAATATCAAAACCCGCACCAAGTTTTGCTAAGACATTAAGAACAGCTAAATTTGAGTTAGATTTCACCGCAAAACAGATTTGATGATCAATAAAGTCAAAAGCACGGTCCATATCCAAGTAATGTTTTTCAAAAGCCGCTTTTGAATAAACATACAAAGGGGTGCCAAATTGCTGCGCAAGCTGCTCCATAGAACATTGCTCTGCATGCAATACTCCATTAATGCGAGTGAAACTCATGAATGTGTCCTTATTTCAAAGCTTAAGGTGATGTAGTTTGGTTTTTGGCTGATGATGACTCGACTGGCTGTTCAGACTTTTCATCCTTTTGCACAGCTGGTTTTGATTCTTTATTACGATAAAGCAAGTATTTTGCACGGTTGTCATAATTTGGATCAGAAGGTAGCTGCAATGCTCCTGACTGACCGCAAGCTGTAAGCAAAATACTGCTGCTCAATAAACTGATGAGGCAAATGACACGAAGCATCTGAGCACCTGATTTAAACAATTCGATGCAGTATACCGTGATCATGCAAGCGGCTAAAGAGTAAACTTAAAGAGAAAAACAATATGCATAAAAAACGCCAGCTTTTCAGCCAGCGTTTAGTCATAAGCAAATAAATTTAATTACTTTTTATGACGTGGTTTATAAAAGAAGAAATAACCAATGATCAAGATAACAAACCAAATTGGGCTAACTTTAAGCGCTTTAAACGTGTCTGGCTCTAAAGACAACACGTAAATCATGCCCACAAAGAAAATAATCGTGATCCAACAGGTAAATAAACCACCTGGCAATTTAAATGTTGATTTGGCATGCAGTTCAGGGCGTGTCGTGTAGTAACGGATATAACTCCAGATAATAAGTAACCACACGCAAATGAACAGAATGGTTGAAAGCGTCGTTGCTAGCGTAAATGCTTCTACTGTATTAGGTACAAAATACTGTAATGCTGCACCTAACAATAAACACGCAGCAGAGAAATACAATGCATTTGCAGGAACTGCTCGTCTATTCAGTTTACCAAAAGCTTTTGGCCCTTGATCTTCACGCGATAAACCAAACAACATACGACTTGTTGAGAATACACCGCTATTCATTGATGACATAACCGATGATAACACCACCAAGTTCATCAAGATTGCTGCTGCTGCAACACCTGCTTGGCTAAACAAGTTTACAAACGGGCTAATCGCTGGATCAATTCTATTCCACGGCGTTACAGACATCACAATAAGCAATGCCAACACATAGAAAATAATGATACGAATTGGAATGGAGTTAATTGCTTTTGGCAAGTTACGTGCTGGATCTTTTGTTTCCGCAGCCGTTGTTCCCACAAGTTCGACACCAACGAAAGCAAAGATTGCAATCTGGAAACCAGCCAAGAAGCCATGCACACCTGTTGGGAAGAAACCACCATTCGCCCACAAATGAGTAAATGAAGCAACCTCACCCGTACTAGACGTAAAGCCAGTAAAGATCATCCATAGACCTACAGCAATTAAAATGATAATTGCTAAAATCTTAATGAGTGCAAACCAGAACTCTAACTCACCAAATAAACGTACTGTCAGTAGGTTTAAACCCATAATAAATACAATCGCGGCAACACTAATCATTGCCCCTTCGACAGGCGAGAAAGGTAGACCATTATTGAAGAATTGTAAGTAGTAGATAATTGCAGAAAGGTCAGCGATACCAATCGTGATCCAACATAACCAGTATGTCCATCCCACAAAGTAACCCGCCCATGGACCGATTAAATCAGTGGTGAAGTCAATAAATGATTTATAGGCAAGATTTGAAAGAAGTAATTCACCAAGCGCGCGCATGACAAAAAACACCATCACGCCAATAATCAAATAAATGAATAAGATCGATGGACCAGCAAGACTAATTGTTTTGCCTGATCCCATAAATAATCCAGTACCAATTGCACCGCCAATCGCGATCAGCTGTAAATGCCGATTAGAGAGGCTTCGATGGAGTTCACCTTGTTCATGAGGCTCACTCAGATTTTGATTCGACATTTTATGAATACACTCCAGTAATTTTTTTAGTCCGTTAGCTAAATCCAAATCAAAAAGACGATATCGCACCATTTGCAGGTATCTTTTAAATGTATATTTTTTGACAACTTTTCAGCTAACCAATTTTGTCTGTATGGCTGATAATTTAAAGATACATACCATTAAATCTGATAATACGCACAAGAACCAAGCAATACAACGCACATCTTTGGAACATGCAGTTTCTCATTTAATGATCAATCTCATATAAAAAAAGGTGGTCAATATGACCACCTTTTGTGAGTTATGTTATCTCTAAAATTTAACTACCTGTTTTTTTCAACTGTGTATCTATTTCTTGTTTTTTCTTCAAGCGTTCCTCCCAGAATGTTGCATTTTTAATTCCTAATTTAATAGGATCAAAAGTGTATTCTTTTACTCCAGCTTTTTGTTGTTCTTCGTAATCCTTGAGTGCTTTAATCGTTGGTTTATAAATAAAGTAGGTGACTACGATACCAATAATATTAATCCATGCCATTAAACCTACACCAATATCACCAATACCCCAGATATAACCTGTCGCACTAAGCAAACCATAGCCTACAGCGAGAATGATTGAACATTTCACAATAAACAATAATGATGGTGATTTTGTAATGTAGCTCAAATAAGCAAGATTTGTTTCTGCTATATAGTAATAAGCTACGATGGTAGTGAAGGCAAAAAAGAATACGGCTAAAGCGACAAAGATCTGACCAAAATTACCAAAAATAGTGCTCACTGCTAATTGTGTAAATGCTGGTGAACCAATTTCAGTCGATGCGGGAACATTTTGAACAAGGAATTGACCTGCTTCTAAAGCCCCCTGAACATTATATTGGCTTGTCATTAAAATCATAAATGCAGTAGCAGAACAAACAATTATACTGTCAAAGTGAATTGAAAAAGATTGTACTAAACCTTGTTGAGCTGGATGTTGAACTTCTGCTGCCGCTGCTGCGTGTGGACCTGTTCCTTGCCCTGCCTCATTGGCATAAACACCACGTTTTACCCCCCAACCAATTGCAGCACCAAGACCCGCCATTGGAGTAAATGCATCAGTGAAAATTAGACTTAATACTTTTGGAAGATCTGAAATGTTAACCACAACAATGATTACAGCCATGAGGAAATAACCAATTGCCATGAAAGGTACAACCAGTTCAGCAAATTGAGCAATTCGTTTAATACCACCAAAAATGAGGATAGCAAGCAAACCAATTACGACAACTAAAGCAACCAGTTTATAAACACCTACATCACCAAAAACAATTGCACCTTCACCAGTAATCTGGGTAAAAGCTTTTCCTACTGCATTTGCTTGAATCCCCGGTAAAAATAAACCACAAGCAACAATTGCAGCAATAGCAAATACAATTCCCAACCAACGCTGACCTAATCCTCTATCAAAATAAAATGCTGGGCCACCACGATATTGCCCCTGATACTCAACTTTATAAAGTTGACCAAGTGTTGACTCTACATAAGCTGTGCCAGCACCAAAGAATGCAACCATCCACATCCAAAAAACTGCACCAGGTCCACCAAAGCCAATTGCTGCTGCAACACCCGCAATATTACCTACACCAATACGACCAGCTAGAGATACGGATAAAGCTTGAAATGATGAAACTCCCTGTTCTGAAGAAGTCCCTTTTATTAATAGTCTGGCCATTTCTTTAATTTGGCGGACTTGAACAAATCGTGTCAAAATAGAAAAGAATAAACCGACGCCTAAGCATAAATAAATCAGCGCCTTACTCCATATAACACTATTAACCCAATCAACAATTTCTGCTGCACTCATAGATATCAACCTTTGTATTTTTAAAATACAATACTCATATTATTTTGTTCATTTTCAATTGAGCAATATCCATGCCATACCTATGATAAACCGTGATATAGACTTCAGTAAAAATACATTCCTTGGGGATAGCTTAGATTTTGTATAGGCACTTAAAACAAACCCTATCTGACTTGTAAAAATCTTATATCGTGTTATTTTTGGTGTCCTTCCTTTGTTAGTTCTTAAAAATATCCCTTCAAATTTCCTAATACTCTTTTATGAAAAATTAAGGGAAAATGTATGAAGAATTTCCAAAGAACTATATTTCTATAATATCGAGCAAAATTTCAATTTTTTATGAGTAAAGTCAAAACTGTTTACCGTTGCGAGCAATGTGGTGCCGATCATCTTAAATGGGCTGGTCAATGTTCAGAGTGTGGTGAATGGAATTCTCTGACTGAAGTCAAACTCGAGCCGACTACAGCCCATCGCGCGCGTCCTAAAATTGGGGGCTACGCAGGCCAAGTTGCCAATATCACAACACTAAATAAAGTCTCAGTTTCTCATGAAACCCGCTTACCTACAGGTATTAGCGAGTTTGACCGTGTACTTGGCGGTGGTTTGGTCACAGGCTCTGTTGTCCTAATTGGTGGTGACCCGGGTATTGGTAAATCGACTATTCTTTTGCAAACCGCAACCCATATGGCAAGTGCAAAAAGCTCTGCACTTTATATTACTGGTGAAGAATCGTTGTCTCAGGTGGCTTTACGTGCTCAGCGCCTTGACCTGCCGACAGATCAGTTAAAAGTCATGGCTGAAACCTGTGTAGAACGCATTTGTGAAGTTTTAGAGCAAGAAAAACCTGTAGTCGCTATTCTAGATTCGATTCAAACGCTTTATACAGAAACCCTCCAATCTGCTCCGGGTGGTGTTTCACAAATTCGTGAATCTGCTGCTTTGTTAACCCGCTATGCAAAAAATAGTGGCACGGCGCTATTTATTGTTGGCCACGTGACCAAAGAAGGTGCACTTGCAGGTCCGCGTGTTTTAGAGCATATGGTGGACTGTGTACTTTACTTTGAAGGCCAATCTGACTCACGTTATCGTATGATTCGTGCTGTTAAAAACCGTTTTGGTGCAGTTAACGAACTAGGCGTATTTGGCATGACCGATAAAGGCTTACGTGAAGTAGCTAACCCTTCTGCTATTTTCTTAAGTCGTTACGATGAAGCTATTCCCGGTTCAATTGTCATGATTAGCCGTGAAGGAACTCGCCCACTTTTAGTTGAAGTTCAAGCTTTAGTCGATGATGCTCAAGGACAACCACGACGTGTCGCACTTGGTCTTGAACAAAACCGCTTAAACATGTTACTTGCTGTCATGCACCGTCATGGTGGTGTGCAAACCACAGGACAAGATGTCTATGTCAATATTGTCGGTGGTTTAAAAATTACTGAAACAGGTTCAGACTTAGCTGTTTTACTTGCCTGTGCTTCGAGTTTACGTACCAAAGCATTACCACAGCAACTTGCAGTTTTTGGTGAAGTTGGGCTTTCAGGTGAAATTCGCCCAGTACCAAATGGACAAGAGCGCTTGAAAGAAGCAGCAAAACATGGCTTTAAATATGTCATTTTACCTAGAGGCAACGCACCACAAAAAGAGATTCCGGGCGTTCAAGTGATTGCTGTGGCACGCTTACATGAAGCCCTCACTGAAGCAATGCAACTCAGTGATGAATTGACATAAAAAAACATATTTTTATAGTTGAAATTTAGTGTAAATGGCTGCATAAATACAATTACAAATTAATTTTAAACAGGAATTTCCTATGGAAGTACACCAGCGCGGCTTGATAACGGGTATTTTAATGGCTGCTTTGGCAATTTCTCCGCTTGCTGAAGCAAAACGTGCAGGTGGTGGTAAAAGCCACGGCATGGCACGCTCTACCACTTCAAGCCAGTCATATCAACAACCTCGTCAAGTGGCTCCAGTTCAACAACCTGCTACAGCACCTCAAAGATCTGGTCCGGGTGTGGGTTCAATGGTTGCGGCTGGTGTAGCTGGTGCTGCCGTAGGTGCTGTTGCAGCACATGCTTTAGCTGATGATAAACCAACATCAACTGAACAACGTGTAACACAGCCAGACAATCAGCAACAAGCTGCTCAACAACAAGAGAAGAAAGGTGGTATCCCAGGTTGGTTATGGGTATTACTTGCTGCTGCTGTTGCCTTTTTTGTATTTCGCAAATTTGGCGGGAAAAAAAAATTAGCAGCGAATAATCCGTATGCTCCAAACAGCAACGGTCAAAACACTTTTGGACGTTCGGCTGCTCCAACTAACTCAAACGACAACACCAATATTTTTGGTCAGTCGGTTGCTGGCGGTGCAGCAGCAACTCAGGCTCCGTTTGGTGGTGCAACAACAAGTAACGGCAACCAGTTACCAGATGGTAGCGAACCTGCTTCTTTCTTACGTGTCGCTCGTCAGCGTTTTAACCACATTCAGTCAATTAACAGTGCAAGTAACGTTGAAGAAATTCGTCGCTACTTAACACCTGAGCTTTATAACTCTATGTATAACGACATCATGGAGAATCAAGATCAGGACGTTGCTGAGTTTAGTAACTTAAACGCAATGGTTGTAGACAGTGCGACTGAAAATGGTCAATACATTGTGAGCGTACGCTTCACAGGTACAGTAAGTGAAGATTTAAATAGCTTGCCACAGCCATTTACTGAAATCTGGCACTTTGTAAAACCTGTTGGCTCTCAGCAAGACTGGGTTGTTGCAGGTATTCAACAAGCTTAATTTAACTAAGCTCTAAATAAAAAAGCCACACTATGTGGCTTTTTTATTTCATTGTTTTTAAGCAATTTCGGCTGGAAATGCGATGACTTTTTCAATTTTAAGTTGATCAGTTGCAACCATGAGTAAACGGTCTATGCCTAAAGCAATTCCTGAACATTCAGGCATATGAGGTAACGCAGCCAACAAGTGCTCATCTAGTGGCATGACATGAAGCCCTTGCTTAGCCCGTTCTGCATTATCTGCTTCAAAGCGTGAACGTAACACGTCTGCATCGAGCAATTCATCGTAAGCATTGGCAAGCTCTAAGCCTTCAATATAAACCTCAAAACGCGCTGCGACCTCTTCCCCATCTTCATCTACTTTCACTTTTGCCAAAGACGCCATTTCTGGTGGAAAGTCAGTTAAAAATACAGGTGCATCAAAACCTAAACTTGGCTCAACAAAATGAGAAAACAACAAATCCATATAAGCTAAGCGGTCATCACCCAAATCTAGATTTAACCCCACACGATTTGCCGTATCTTTGAGTTGCTTCAAAGTGGCCTGCAAAGGGTTAATGTCTAAACGGTCCTGAAAAGCATGTTTATAACTTAAAATAAATGGACGCACTTCACCAAAACGATGCTGCAAACAAGTTTGTAATAAATCGGCTGTTTCATGCATTAATGCTTTTAAGTCTAAACCCGGACGGTACCATTCAAGCATGGTAAATTCACTGTTATGTTTACGCCCGTGTTCATCATCTCGGAAAACCTTACAGATTTGATAAATCGGCCCACTACCACTTGCTAGCAAACGTTTCATGGCAAACTCTGGCGAGGTTTGTAAATATTGAGTCTGCAACTTGCCATGAATATGACGCAAAGTCTGAACTGAAGCTAAATGTACATCGGTAACGCCTGCTTGTGAAACAATTGGCGTTTCGACTTCCATGACATCACGTTCTGCAAAGAACTGGCGAATTTGGTTATAAAGCTTAGCACGAGCCTTTAAAGCATCAATTGAACAAGTAGGCTGATAACTTAAACTCATGCCTGTGGCCCCCCATGTGCTGCCCATTCACGGCGCAGCGGATAATTTTTACGTAATAAATCAAATGCTTTTTGCTCTACTTTACCGTCTTTAACGCAGGCACGGATGTTGGCATCATCTTGAGCAATATCATAAATTTGAGCTAATTTTTGCTTTAAAACCGCTTTTAAATCATGTCCTGAAAAATAGTCTTCGCATTCAGGCAACTGAGTTTCAAAACGTTTATTGATGTCATATCCAAATTTTTGGCAAAACGCTTCATAAATCATTTGTGTACCGCGAGCCTTACCTTCGAGGCTATAACCTGCAATATGCGGTGTTGCCAACGCTAACATATTTAAAAGCTCATCTGATATCACTGGCTCATGTTCAAATACATCGAGCACGACTTTACGCTGGGTACGTTGAATGTCTTGCATTAAAGCGGCTTCTTTCACGACTGGACCACGAGCGCTATTAATTAAAATTGTGTTAGGTTGAAGCGCTGCAAAAGCATTTTCGTCAAACAAATGATATGTCGCATGTTCACCGTTTTTGGTGAGCGGCACATGAATTGAAATGGCATTGGCTTGTTGCAATAGGGTTTTAAAGCTTACATTTTCAATTGAATCTAACTGCACATAGGGGTCAAAACCAATGACGTTCCAACCAAGTAACTGAGCCATATAAGCCAAACGTTTACCGACGTTGCCAAGACCAACGATGCCTAGCGTAAATTTTTCTTGTTGTTCTAAAAGGTTCACATCTAAATAAAGTAAAGCTGTAATCACATATTCAGCAACCGCTTGGGCATTACAACCTGCTGCATTGGCCCATGTAATATCATATTTTTCTAGAGCTTGAATATCTAAATGATCGGTTCCGATTGTTGCACTACCCACATATTTTAAAGTGGTGTTTTGAATTAAACTTTCGTTCACTGCGGTGACTGAGCGAACCAATAAAGCTTCAGCATCTTTTACATCTGCGTGCGTTAAGGTGCGTCCTGCATGGTGTTGAATATCGCCAAATTCTGAAAAAAAGTAATCGGTAAATGCCAAGTTTTCATCTGCGACGATTTTCATTGTCTGCAACTCATAGCTTATAAAAACGTTATTATCCTTTGAGTTGCAATAAAGCACAATGTTCAAGGCGCTAAATTCACAAAGGGTTTCTAAGTTTGGCTTATCTACAAACCACCACCTAAATAAAAATAAGCCATGACCGCAAGTGTTATCCAAATTAGAATAATAAGAACAGCAACTAAATAATTTCGTGGTGCTTTTTCATGTTCCTCTAACCATTCATTCGCTTGCTGTTCTGCATCAAAAATGACTTGTTCTGGCGTAAAGCGAAGTGCTAACCAAATGAGTATGGGCAAAATAATCGCATCATCTACAAAACCCAAAATAGGAATAAAATCTGGAATTAGGTCGATGGGACTAAAAGCATAAGCTACAGCCACGACCGCAATAACTTTAGGCAACCACGGCATTTGAGGATGTCTTGATGCAAACCAAAGCATAATAATCTGTTTTCTTAGACGTTTTGCCCATTCTTTTAGTGATTGTACCCAAGACATTTGGACTGTCTCTGAACCTGTAGAGTTTTATCATAATCTATAAAATCTACCCATAGCTTAAAAGCAACAGAAATGTCAGATGAGCTTTGTTTTAAGAAAAATATATTTTAAATGTCAGTATATAAAACAAACCTATCTCCCCTACAGAAACTAGCCAATGTCAGTCCAGATTGTTTGGCTAAATGAATAGCCATACTGGTCGGAGCTGAAATTGAAGCTAGCAAGCTAATATTCAACTGCGCACATTTTCGTATTAGTTCATAACTTGCCCGACTGGTCATCACCACAAAACCTAAACTGGTGTCGTAGTTTTCTTGGGCTAAATAACCAATTAGTTTGTCCAAGGCATTATGACGGCCAACATCTTCAAATAAAGCCACGATTTGACCATCAACCACCCAAGCGGCGGCATGTGCCCCACCTGTTAAAGCGGTAATTTCTTGCTGGGCTTTTAAATGGGAAATGGCGCTCGGAATTTGCTCAAGCCATAGCTTTGATGCATGCGTTGTAATTTTAGGAACATCTAACTGAAATTGCTCCAAACTTTCAATTCCACATAAACCACAGCCTGTACGACCTACCATCATACGGCGGTGTTGTTTTAAAGCAGTAAATGCTCTCGATGAAATGGTCATTTCCACCGTAATGCCCAATTCATTTTGATGTACATCAAGCACATATAGCTCTTTTAAACTGGTCAAAATACCTTCTGAGAGACTAAAACCTTTGGCAAATAATTCGACATCGGTTGGTGTTGCCATCATCACCGCATGTGAAATACCGTTATACACCAAGGCGATTGGGTACTCTTGCACAATATGATCTAAAACATTTTCAGATTCGGTTTTGTTAAACCGCTGTACTTGTAATGTTTCAACCCCATAAGCATGTGGTGTCAAAGTTATTTCCCTTATTTCAAAATGGCGCTTGTTTAGAGCGCCATTTGTTTGAGTTACATTTTAAATGTCGTGTTTGATTTAAAGACTACTGACTTTTCTATCTGCATCTTGAGGGTCAACGGCTGTTGCCAAGTTAAAATGCTCAGGTGCATTTCCAGGATGCAAAATCACAGGAACACTTTTCGAAGCCGGAATCTTGGCATATTTGTCGTGACTGCTTAATGCGACTAAAGGATTGGTTTCCGGATAGTAAGCGGCCAAGCTGCCACGCGGAATGTTATACGGCACAATACGGAAACTATGCACAATACGCTTTACACCATCCGAGAAAACACTTTCAATGTCGACCCATTGGTTGGCTTCGAAGCCTGCTTCATCAATATCGGCTTGGTTCATAAATAATACGCGGCGCTGACCAAACACTCCGCGGTAACGGTCATCTAGCCCATATAAAGTGGTGTTGTATTGGTCATGAGAACGAGTAGTCATTAAGGTATATACTTTACTTTCGGTATATGCCGCAGCGTACTGATTTTCCTTATCGGCATAAACCTCACTCAGAGGTGTAATCATAAACTGCGCTTTACCACTTTTTGTATTCCAGATGTGTTGATTAGCAGGATGCTCTAAGTGAAAACCGCCCGGTTTATAAACACGTAAATTAAAGTCATGGAATTCATCAAATACATCGGCAATTGAGTCACGAATGCGGTCATAGCTCTCGATATACCATTTCCATTTAATCTGACTGTCTGGCAGTACCGCTTCAGCCATTCTTGCCACAATATCCGGTTCAGACAAAATATTTTTAGAAATTGGCGTGTTGCGCCCTGCTGACAAGTGAACATTACTCATTGAGTCTTCAACTGAAATAGCTTGTGGGCCATGAAGCTGCTCATCAATTTCGGTACGACCTAAACACGGCAAAATGAGTGCATCTTTACCACACACCAAATGACTACGATTTAATTTTGTTGCGACATGAACAGTTAAATCACATTTTCTAAGTGATTCTTGGGTATATGGGGTATCGGGGGTTGCAACTGCAAAGTTTCCGCCTAAACCAATAAAGACTTTAACCTCACCTTCAGCCATAGCTTTAATGGTTTCGACTACACCATGCCCATTTTTTCTTGGTGATTTAATACCGAATACACGGTCAATGCTATCGAGCAGCTTAGGACTAGGCAACTCATTAATACCCATCGTGCGGTCGCCTTGCACATTACTATGCCCACGAACCGGACAAAGTCCTGCACCCGGTCTGCCAATTTGACCACGCGCCAACAATAAATTTGCCAGCATATGTACGTTAGCAGTTCCGTGACGGTGCTGGGTAATCCCCATACCCCAACAGAAAATGGAGCGCTCTGACTCTAAAAAGAGTTTAGAGAGTTTTTCTAAATGTTCAGGTAACAGACCTGAGTGCTTATGAATATCTGCCCACTCGGTTCTTTCTACCTCGGCAATCATTTCATCGAAACCAACGGTATTCACCGCAATAAAGTTTCGGTCAAAAACGCTTGGTTTACCTGAGGCAAGTGCTTTTTTATCCCACTCATTTAAATGCTTTAACATCCCTAACATGAGTGCATAGTCACCCCCAATTTTAGGCTGGAAATAATAACGACTAATTGGCGTACTGCCGTTGGTCATCATTTCAAGCGGTGCTTGCGGGTCTTGGAAACGCTCTAGGCCTCGTTCTTTAATTGGGTTAATCGCAATAATATTGCCGCCGCGTTTAGACACTTCACGTAAAGTACCTAACATACGCGGATGATTCGTGCCGGGGTTATGCCCAAAACTAAAAATAGCATCGGCTATATCAAAGTCGTCTAGGGTGACTGTGCCCTTTCCTAAACCAATCGAGTCGAGCAAGCCGACACTTGTGGTTTCATGACACATGTTCGAACAGTCTGGAAAGTTATTTGTACCGAAGCTTCGCACAAACAATTGATATAAAAATGCTGCTTCGTTACTGGCACGGCCAGACGTATAAAACGCCGCTTGGTCTGGGTTGTCTAGCGCATGTAAATGTTGAGCAATGAGCTTAAATGCGTCATCCCATGAAATAGGCACATATTTATCGGTTGCAGCGTCATAACGAACTGGGTCGGTTAAGCGCCCTAAGTCTTCTAAGAAAAAGTCACTTTGTTCTGACAACCAACTGACGGTATGACCTGCAAAATATTCGGGAGTAACGGTTTTACTGGTTGCTTCAAAGGCAACCGCTTTGGCACCATTTTCACAAAAGTTAAATGCGTGAGCGTCTTTCTTTTCTGGCCATGCACAGCCGGGACAGTCAAAGCCTGTCGGCTGATTAATGTTGAGTAAGGTAATTGAGCCTTTGCCTAAAATATCTTGTCGCTTTAGGTTTCGAGCAACACTGAGCAGTGCGCCCCACCCACCAGCAGGATGAGTATATGGCTCAATTCGCGCAAAACTATTATTTTCCTGTATGTGCTTTTGTTCTTCTGAATTATCCACTTTTTCATCCTCTTATTTCTTTTACACTCAACAGGCTCAATGAAATCACAATTTAATTATGGTTTGATCAAAGCTACCCGCTATTTACCGATGAGTAGAGTCTGCTTTTGATGTTATTGCTCATATTTTAAAAGCTGGCTCAAGGCTTCTTATAATATGTGCCATATTGTTTACAATTACAATCATTCACCCCAAGTACACTATTTAAATAATACCAATTAAAACAAATATTTAAAAAAATAATAACTGTGGTTTTTACAGATCAAAACATTATTAGCCTTCACACTTAACAGAGTGAAAGTGTTTTTAAATTGACACTTACATGTGTTTATCTATGGTTTTTTGGCATTAAGCAGTATAAAACAATGAGAAATCTATTCGTATTAGAGCATTTATGAAGGTTGTGATTGCCCCTGACTCATTTAAAGACAGCTTATCTGCTTTGAAGGTAGCACAAGCCATTGCCAAAGGATGGCAAGAGGTTTTTCCTCATGCAGAAACGTTGATTTGCCCAATGGCAGACGGCGGTGAAGGAACTATTGAAGCTGTTTTAGAAGTCTGCAAAGGTGAATGGCGTGAAAAAACTGTAGTCGGGCCATTAGGTCAGCCTGTTCAGGCCAAATGGGGATGGCTAGAGCATCAAAAAATTGCCATTATTGAAATGGCTCAAGCAAGCGGCATACAGTTAGTCCCACCGACTGAGCGAGACGCTTGCCACAGCACGACGTTTGGAACAGGCCAGCTCATTTTGGATGCTTTAGATGCAGGCGCAAAAGATATTATTTTAACCTTGGGCGGTAGTGCAACTAATGATGGTGGCTCAGGCTTACTCAGTGCTTTGGGCGCAGTTTTGCTCGATACCAATCAAAGGGTTTTACCCGCAGGTGGCCTCGCTCTAAGCAACCTATCACACATTGATTTAACACATCTCGACTCTCGTATTGAACATACACGGTTTTTACTGGCTGCCGATGTAACCAATCCACTTTGCGGTCCAAATGGCGCATCACATATTTTTGGCCCACAAAAAGGGGCTTCCCCTGCTCAAGTACAGTTACTCGATGCAGCCCTTGCCCATTTTGCCGATGTCACGGCACAACTTTTAGGTTTCGACAAACGAGATGAAGCAGGCTCAGGTGCTGCGGGTGGTTTAGGCTTTGCTGCCAAAAGTTATTTAAATGCGTCGTTTAAAGCTGGTGTTAAAGTCGTGGCTGAACTGAATGAACTTGAACGTAAAATTGCTGATGCAGATTGGGTGATTACGGGTGAAGGTAAATTTGACCAGCAAACTTTAAGTGGCAAAACCATTTTTGGGGTGAGCCAAATAGCAAAGGCGCACAATGTACCTGTGATTGTGATTGCTGGGACATTAGGCGAAGGCTACCAAGCGCTTTATGAACATGGGGTTACGGCTGCTTTTTCACTCGCCAATGGTCCCATTACATTAGAACAAGCCTGTGAACATGCGGCGGAACTTATTTATGAAAGAACAGTCGATATTGCGAAATTAATTCAGTTTAGCCAAACCAGCTTCAAAGATGAAAAAGCTTAATCGGCTAATTTTAAAAGGCTCTCTTTACAGCTTTCTAATATTTCATCGCTAAGGTTTGATTGGTCTGGGCATGCGCGAGACAAGGCAATTGCCCCTACGGATTGAGCAAGAATATTAATGGCTTGCTTTCTCAACTCTGGCGTTTCCAAAGAAACTTGTTTTGCTCGTTCACTCATAATGAAGCGAATAAGTTGCTCAATGCCCTCTTCAAATTCTACTTTTACCTCGTCGGGCTGTCGTGCAGCATCACAAGATAGCGCCGTTAGCGTGCAGCCCACATCTCGATTATCTCGATGAGTACGAGACACATAAAGCTGAATAAATTGAGTTAAGTTTAAACCTTCTATTCTTTTCAAAACCTGCTCAAGTCCATGTTTAACAGTAATTGAGACAAGGTCTGTTTTCGAACTGAAATGTTTATAAAAGCCGCCGTGGGTAAAACCTGCGCTAGACATTAACTCGGCAATTCCGACCCCATCGTAGCCTTTGCTACGAAACAGTTGAGTTGCCTTTTCAACAATTTTATCTCGGTTTTCTTTTACCTGAGTTTTACTGACTTTCATGTTGACGCACCCACTTTTATTCACCCTACTCGTCATAATTATACATTGATTATGATTGACATCAAAAATTAGTTATTTTAGATTATAATCATCATCTAAAAATTAAAGCGTGGAGACATCACATGTCAGCTCAATCAAAAGTACTTATTACAGGAGCTTCGTCAGGGATTGGTTCTGTCTATGCAGACCGATTTGCTCAACGTGGCCATAACTTAATTCTGGTGGCACGAGACACCAACCGCTTAGATAAAATCTCGAAGGACCTCCAAGAAAAATACGGTGTACAGGTCGAGTTCATTCAAGCCGATCTATCAAAAGATCAGGATATTAGTAAAATTGAAGATGTACTCAAAAACGATGCTGATATTGAAATTTTGGTAAATAACGCAGGTATTGCACTTAATGGAAACTTTTTAACTCAAGATCGTAATGAGATTGAAAAACTTCTGACTTTAAATATGACTGCGGTGGTTCGATTATCTCATGCAGTTTCCGAGCAACTTGTGCGTAAAGGTAAAGGTGCCATTATTAATTTAGGCTCTGTACTTGGCTTAGCGCCTGAATTTGGTTCTACCATTTATGGCGCAAGTAAATCCTTCATCCAATTTTTTAGCCAAGGTTTACATTTAGAGTTAAAAGATCATGGCGTGTATGTACAAGCAGTATTGCCTTCGGCAACTAAAACTGAAATTTGGGAACGTTCAGGTATGGATTTAAACCAAGTACCACCATTAATGGATGTGAATGATTTGGTCGATGCTGCTCTTATCGGTTTTGATCGCAAAGAAATAATTACAATTCCTGTGCTGAAAGATGAAAATCAATGGAATAATTTTGAAAAATCACGTATCACTTTACTACCAAACTTTTCTTCGGCTGAAGTAGCTCAACGTTATAAAAACTAACAAGTACCGCTACCCAACTCTTAAGTAGGAAAAACTTATGAATGTTATTGATGCTCTCCGTAAGCGCCGTGCAATTAAACGCTTCGACCCTTCTTTTCAGTTATCTGAAGATAACAAGAAAGAGTTATTACAAGAAGTTTTAGCAAATGCACCAAGTGCTTTTAACTTGCAACATTGGCGTCCAGTGATTATTGAAGACACTGAGTTAAGACAAAAAATTCGTGCCATTGCTTGGGACCAACCACAAGTTACAGAAGCATCTTTACTGATTGTGTTATGTGCAAAAGTAAATACATGGGAAGTTGATGCTAAACGTGTATGGGATGGCGCGACTCCAGAAGTTCAAAATATTATGGCTGGCGCGATTGACCAATATTACCGTGATCGTCCACAAACTCAACGTGACGAAGTGATGCGTAGTGCGGGCATTTTTGCGCAAACCCTCATGTTACTTGCTCAAGAACATGGTTTAGATAGCTGCCCTATGGACGGTTTTGACTTTGACGCAATGGCGAAGCTTGTTAACTTGCCTGAAGACCATGTAGTGTGTTTAATGATTGCCGTTGGTAAGTCGGCTTCTGAACCTTACCCACGTGTGGGTAAACTTCCTTACGACGATGTGATTATTCAAAATACATTCTAAGCACTAAAATTTTAGCCCCTCATACTATAAATAGCATGAGGAGCTAACTTTTAACTGGAATGTTATTTTTGCGACATTATTTTGCCTTTTTAGCGTTTAATTTATTGGTTAAACGACGAACTAAAAGAAAAAATAAAGGCACAAAGAAAATAGAAAGTAAGGTACCAGAAATCATACCGCCCGTTACGGCTATACCAATTTCTTTACGGCTTACAGCCCCTGCTCCTGTAGATACGGCCAATGGAAGAACACCTGCCACAAATGCCAGAGATGTCATAATAATGGGGCGTAATCGCTGACCTGCACCTTCAATAATCGCTTCCATTAATGCTTGCCCTGCCTCTAACTTAGCTGCCGCGAATTCAACAATTAAGATAGCATTTTTGGCAGAAAGTCCAATGGTAGTAAGCATAGCCACCTGAAAGTAAATATCATTCACAAAACCAGCTAGACTTGCAGCCACTACAGCTCCAATCAGGCCTAAAGGAATCACTAGCATGACAGAAACAGGAATAGACCAACTTTCATAAAGTGCTGCCAAACATAAAAAGATAAAGATAATTGAGGCTAAATATAACCAAATGGTTTGACCACCAGCTAACTTCTCTTGATAAGACAACCCGCTCCACTGAAGGTTAAAGCCTTGTTGCTGATCAACTAACTGCTGCATCTTATCCATAGCTCCACCAGAACTTTCACCAGTTGCCGCAGAACCTTGTATTTGTACAGCTGAAAGACCATTAAAGCGTTGCAGCATTTGGGGTCCCATTTGCCATTTTACAGAAGAGAAACTAGAAAATGGCGTCATCTGACCTGTCGCACCGCGAACATACCATTGCCCAATATCTTGAGGTAAGGAACGATAAATCGCGTCTCCTTGCATATAAACTCGCTTAACACGTCCCTGATCGATGAAATCATTAATATAAGATCCACCCCATGCCGACGACAGCGTATTACTGATATCGGCTTGAGCCAAACCAAGTGCACTGGCTTTTCTTTGATCGATGTCGACTTGTAACTGAGCTTTATCTTCTAAACTATTTAGACGGACTGCTGCTAAGCCAGAATCAGCACTTGCTGCTTTTAACACAGTGTTTTGTGCCGCCAGTAAAGCATCACGTCCTTTATTTTCAGCATCTTGTAACCAAAGCTCGAAACCACTTGATTGTCCAAGCCCCCTCACTGCGGCTGGTGAAAGTACCTGAACACGTGCGTTACGCAGTGACTTGAAATATGAGTTTGCCCGAGCAATCACTGCTTCTGCTGTGTTTTCACTCCCTTCTCGGTCATCCCAATGTTTGAGTCCAGCAAATGCCATTCCCACATTTTGCCCACTGCCTGCGTTATTTCTACCCATCACCATGAAAATCACATTGAGATTATCCTTTTCTTTCGTCAGGAAATAATCTGCTATCTGATTACCTACCCGTTCTGTTTCAGCGAGTGTCGTGCCTACAGGTGTACTAAACTGGACCATAACCGAGCCTTGGTCTTCTTGTGGTAAAAACCCAGTATTCATACGCGTATATTGCCAGCCTAACAAAGCTGTAATACCTAAGAATATGATCATAAATATTTTGGGCTTACCTAAAACAGCGAGCAGCTTTGTACGATAGCCTGACTGCCCTTGTTCGACTTTACGATTGAACCAAGTAAAGAATTTTCTCTGCTCATGTTTTTCATTTGCAGGTTTGAGTAAGGTTGCACATAACGCAGGTGAAAGGGTTAAAGCAACAATGGCTGAAAGCACCATAGCCGATACGAGTGTTACCGAAAATTGGCGATAAATAATGCCGACAGAACCACCAAAAAAAGCCATCGGTAAAAATACCGCAGCAAGGACCATCGCAATACCAACCAGCGCACCCGATATTTCTTTCATCGAAATTAGGGTGGCTTGCCGAGCATCAAGATTTTGCTCATGCATAACCCGCTCAACATTTTCTACAACAACAATTGCATCATCTACCAGCAAGCCAATTGCAAGGACCATCGCAAATAAAGTCAGCGTATTAATGCTATAGCCCAATATACTGAGTACGCCAAATGTTCCTAACAATACGACAGGAACCGCAATAGCTGGAATTAAAGTCGCACGCCAGCTCTGCAAAAATAAGAACATAACAATAATGACGAGAACAATTGCCTCAGCTAAAGTTTTAATCACCCCTTTTACAGATGCTTCGACAAATGGCGTACTGTCACGTGGATATGCAACTTTTAACCCCGATGGCATTGAGCCGATTAAACGCGTGACCTCAGCTTTCACCCTTTCAGCGGTTTCTAAAGCATTAGCACCCGAAGCAAGTTGAATAGACATACCTGAAGCTGGCTTTCCATTCAAACGTGTAGAGGTTTGATAGCTTTCTGCACCGCGCTCTACACGGGCCACATCTTTAAGTAAAACAACAGCACCGTTTGTTTGAGTCCGTAAAATAATATTTTCAAATTGGTTGACAGTCTGTAGACGGGATAATGCGGTTACTGTTGCATTTAAAGCCTGTCCGTCACGAGTAGGTAATGCACCTAACTCACCTGCTGTAATTTGTGCATTTTGAGCTTCAATTGCAGTTCTGACATCTGAAGGCATAAGGCCATAGCTATTTAGTTTATGCGGATCGAGCCATATGCGCATTGCATATTGAGCACCAAATACTGTGATTTCACCTACACCATCAACACGACTTAATGGGTCTTGAAGTGTGCTCACCATGTAGTCGGATATATCGACAGATGTTCTTGTGTTACTTTCATCGTAAAGTGCAAAGACCAATAAACTGTCACCCTGTGACTTTGTTACGGTAATGCCTTGTTGCTGAACCTCTTGAGGAAGTCGGCTAAGCGCCTGATTGACGGCGTTTTGTACCTGAACCTGCGCTGTGTCAGGGTTTGTTTTTTGATTAAAACTTAAGCTTATACGTGCCTGACCAGCCGAACTACTACTCGATGAAAAATAAAGTAAACCATCAATACCCTTAATTTGCTGTTCCAAAATCTGGGTCACACTGTCTTCAACAGTTTTGGCAGATGCTCCGGGATAATTTGCAGTGACGTTTACACCCGGTGGTGCAATATCTGGATATTGTTCAATGGGCAAGGTCAAAATAGAAATTGTACCCAAGGCCATAATACAAATAGAAAGAACCCAAGCAAAAATAGGCCGTGCAATAAAAAAACTCGACAACATAGCGCATCCTCAGCTCATTGGTGTGGGTTCAATCGCCATACCGGCACTTAAACCTTGCAGGCCATCAACAATGACTTGATCTCCTTCGTTCAAGCCAGATATCACTAACCAACGGTTATCCATTGCATTTCCTAGCTTAATTTTTCGTTGTTCAGCTTTATTATCTTTTCCGACCACCCATACAAGCGCGTTTCCATCAGCATCTCTGAAAAGAGCGCCTTGGGGAATCAAAATGCTGTTAGGCCGCGTACCCGTTCCAAGTTCTGCGCGCACATATATTCCCGGCAATAAACCATGATTTGGATTTGAAAATGCTGCACGCAACGTGATACTTCCTGTCGCTTCATCCACTGCAATATCACTAAACTTAAAGGTACCTTGCTGCGAATAAGTAGTACCATTTTCAAGCTGTAAACGGACTGAAAGTTGAGTTGGTTTTATTCCATTTTCAGTAAGCTGTTTACGCAGCGCCATATATTCATCACTCGACTGGGTTAAATCGACATACATCGGGTCAAGTTTTTGAATGGTTGCTAAAGGGTCTGTTTGAGCCGACGTGACTAAAGCTCCGCGTGTAATTGAAGAGCGTCCTATTCGCCCTGAAATAGGCGCAGTAACTTGTGTATAACGTAAATTGGTTCGTGCTGTTTTTAATATAGCTTCATTTACCGCAACGGTAGCTTTTGCCTGTTCATACGCACTTAACGCATTATCAAGTTCTTGCTGACTCACGCCATTTACCTTAATGAGCTCCTTATAGCGCTCAGCTTGCAGACGAGTTGAGTTCACTGTTGCTTTAGCAAGAGAAAGATTACCAGCAGCCTCATCAACACTATCGCGATAGAGTGACGAATCAATTTTATAAAGCGGTTGTCCTTTATTCACCTGAGAGCCTTCTTTAAACAACTGCTCAACGACTACTCCGTTTACTTGTGGACGCACTTGTGAAATTTCAGAGGCCACTGTTCTTCCAGCTAACTGGTAAGAAGATTCAATCGTCTCTTTTTTTATGGTGATAACACCAACCTTTTGGTCATTTTTAACAATAGGTTTTTCAGAATCACATCCACTTAGAAACAAGAGCACAGGCAATAAATACAAGGTTTTACGACTAAAAAAATGAATATCAGGCATATCGGGAACCCGAGAAATATAGACAATTTATTTACTTTACTGTAAAGTAAATAAATAAGATGTGCAAGAAAACACCATATGTTAAAAAAATCTCCAGGACGTCCCTCTCGAATCCGCCCAACTCTTATAGCAGCAGCACGTGAACTCTTTCTTGAACAAGGTTTAGAAGTCCGTTTAGAGGCTATTGCCACTAAAGCTGGTACAAATCGACAAACTTTATATAACCATTTTCCAACCAAAACAGCGCTGCTGATTGAAGTCTTCGACCATTTAAAAGCAGAAATGGAAGCTCCTTTTATTGAGCATCACGTGGATAGTAACAAACGATTAGATCAACGTTTATTTGATATTGGGCACGCTGTGCAAACTCATTTTTATAATGTTGATGCGATTCGTCTGCAACGATTAATGATTATTGCTTTAGTTGAAATGAAAGAGATTCTTCCTAAAATTCAGAATCGTACTCAAGGCAATATTAAGAGGTCTTTAAGTCATATTCTTGAAACTGCACACAATGCAGGCTTAATTCAAGTTGAACATCCTGATGAAGCTGCTAAAGCCTTTTTGGGTGCTGTGATGGGATATTCTTATCCTGCAACAATGTTAGGTGGTGCACTACCAACTTCTCAAGAATTGAAAAAACTCAATCAAGAAGTTTGTTCAATGTTTTTAAAGGCATGGCAGTATAAAGAATAATTGTATAAGCAATAAAAGCTCCGTGTTTAGAGGGGCTTTTATTGCTTCAAATCATTAATCGTATTTCTTTAAAGTTTTGATCAAAGCCTCATGAAATAGTTTCGGGTTTTGCATTTGTGGTGAATGTCCCATACCTGCAAATTCAATTAATTCAGCGTTTGGAATTAATTTTGCAGCCTCTTTACCTAGAACACTGTATTGACCAATTTTTTGCTTAACTTCAGGTGGAGCTATATCACTACCAATTGCAGTTGTGTCACCTGTACCGATGTACAGCACGGTAGGCACTTTAAGATGAGAGAATTCATAATAGACAGGTTGAGTAAAAATCATGTCGTAAATAAGTGCTGAGTTCCAAGCGACTTTTTCATGTCCCTTCCCTGCATTTAATCCAGCTAACATATCTACCCATTTATCATATTCAGGCTTCCATTGCCCCTGATAATAAGTTTTTAATTCATAAGCTTTAATAGACTCAGCACTCACTTTCAGTTCACGCTGATACCATTGATCAATACTGCGATATGGAACTCCTTTTGCTTTCCAGTCCTCTAAACCAATTGGATTGACCATTCCTAATAATTTTGTTTCTTGTGGATACATCAAAGCATAGCGGGTTGCCAACATACCACCTGTTGAATGCGCCAATAAAATAGGTTGTTTAACCCCTAATTTATCGAGTAAAGCATGTGTGTTCTCTGCAAGCTGTTGGAAACTATATTGATAATGATCTGGTTTGCTAGAAGTACAAAAACCGATTTGATCGGGAGCAATCACCCGATAGCCATTTTGCGTTAGAAAACTAATGGTTTCTTCCCAAGTTGCACCACAAAAGTTTTTGCCATGCAAAACCACCACTGTTTGTCCATTAGGTTTTTTGGGTTGAACATCCATATATCCCATTTTTAAATTTTGCTGTTGGGATGAGAAGTTAAAATATTGGAGCGGATAAGGATATTTAAATCCTTCTAAATGCTCTCCATACACATTATTTGCAGAACTGACTGTTGTTGCAGTAAGACAAGCAAAAAATAAAGACAAGAATGGCAGTTTATTTTTCATCTTTCATTTCTCTCGAACAAATAGGAATAAGGATGTTTTAGCTGAGTTACATCCGAGTTCAAGATCGATTCGAATGTAAAAGTTTTACGGATTATTTAAATAGAAATTTGGATAAACTTTTCTCGACGCCTTCAGGGTTTTCTTCAATTAGCCAATGACCTGTGTTAGGTAAAATTACCGCTTCTAACTTAGCTGGATCTTCCACAAACTTCGCTCTCATTTCTTTAATCAATACGTCATTCACTCCCTTTTCACCACTAAGTGCCATTGCAGGAATAAGTAACTTTTTGTTATTTGCTAAAAGTGCTTCATTTTGTAGGGCTGAGTCTTTCTTTGAACGGTAATAGCCAAAGGCTGCTTTTAATTTATCTCGAGTCGAATATGGCTCAATCAACTCAGCAAGGAGTTCAGGCGTAAAAATGTCTTTTTTACCTGCATAAGTTTTAATAAAGTACGAGAGAAATAAATTTGGGTCATTCGCAATTTGCTTTTCAGCAATATCACCAAAACTAAAATAACCAAAATGCCAGCCTAAACCCGGCCCTTTCGGTGAATAACCCGGGTGATTGAATGTCTCCATATCTGGAATTGGAGAATCCATAAAGACAACTTTTTTAACGTAATCTTGATTATTTGCAACTAGAGGGTAAGAGGCCGTATTTCCAATGTCATGACTCACATAATAAATAGGCTCATTCTTGGTAATTTTTTTTATCGCGCCAATCAAAATTTTTGATGTATTTTCTGCCGAATAATCATTGTTAAGTATGGGAGATGATTGACCTAAACCCGGTAAATCAATTGCAATCACTTTATGGTCTTTCATATAAGAAAGCATGACTGGTTCCCACATTTTCCATGTCGAACCAAAACCATGAATAAATACAATTGGTGTGCCTTTAGATCCACCTTCAACGTAATGAAGTTTTACGCCTTCAGACTCGATAAACTTACTAGATAAACCTTTTGCATAAGCATATTGTCCTAACCCTTCAGATTTCACTTTATTAAACATTTGCTGTGAAATGGCTGGCGGTGTATCTATCGACTTTAAGTTTGGGTCATATTCTGCATTTGCATATGAAGAACTAACCAAAATAAAAGCTGTAGAAATGGATATATTTTTAAAATATCTATTCATATTAATGACTCATTTAAAATAAATAATTCATTGCACCCAAGCCTTAAGCCTGAGTGCGATGAATTTCATATTTATTTAAATAGAAAATTGGATAAACTTTTCTCGACACCTTCAGAGTTTTCTTCCACCATCCAGTGGCCTGTATCTGGCAAAATAATGGCTGAGTATTGGGCTGGATCAGCTACAAATCTTGCTCGCATCTCTTTAACCAAAACATCATTTACGCCTTTTTGGCCTGTAAGCGCCATAGAAGGTATGGTTAACTTTTTGCCACTAGCAAGTAATGCTTCATTTTGACGAACTGAGTCTGCATGCGAACGGTAATATCCAAAAGCTGCTTTTAATTTATCTCGAGTCGAATATGGTTCAATCAACTCAGCAAGTAGCTCAGGTGTAAAAATTTCTTTTTTCCCTGCATAGGTTTTAATAAAGTATGAGAAAAATAAATTTGGGTCATTTGCAATTTGCTTTTCAGCAATATCACCAAAGCTGAAATAACCAAAGTGCCAACCTAAACCCGGGCCATCTGGGGTATAGCCGGGATATTCGAACATGGCACGGTCAGGAATTGGCGAGTCCATAAATACAGCTTTTTTGATATAGCCCTGATTATTGGCAACCAATGGATAAGAAGCCGAATTACCTAAATCGTGACTGACATAATAGATTGGCCCTTTACCAGCAATTTTTTTAATTGCGCCAATCAAGATTTTTGAGGTATTTTCTGCCGAATAATCATCGTTAAGTATTGGAGATGATTGACCCAAACCCGGTAAATCAATTGCAATAACTTTATGGTCTTTCATATAAGACAGCATGACTGGTTCCCACATTTTCCATGTCGAACCAAAACCATGAATAAATACAATTGGTGTCCCTTTAGATCCACCTTCAACGTAATGAAGTTTTACACCTTCAAACTCTATAAACTTACTAGATAAACCCTTTGCATAAGCATATTGTCCTAACCCTTCAGATTTCACTTTATTAAACATTTGCTGTGAAACGGCTGGTGGCGTATCTATCGACTTTAAGTTTGGGTCATATTCTGCATTTGCTTGACTCAATCCCAATACACCAATTGCTGCGGACAAAGTCATTACTTTAAAAAATTTATTCATTTTCTTAGCCTTGATTGATAGAGTGAGCTTATTCAGCAGTCGGATAGTCGGTATAACCCGTTGCATCACCACCATAGAAATATTCAGATTTTGCTGGTGCTAAAGAATGACCTGACTGTAAACGCTCTACTAAATCTGGGTTAGAAATGAAAGGACGACCAAATGCCACCGCATCTACTAATCCTTTATCAAGAATAGATTCGGCTCTTTCGAGTGAATAATTTCCACAAACAATTAATGTGTTTGTGAATAGTGAACGGAGTTTTTCTCTGAAACCCACAGGATAAGTATCACCATGTGGAAGCATGTCCCACTCAGCCAAATGAATATAAGCAATATTTCTTTTTTGTAATTGTTCAGCTAAATAAAGCGTAATTTCTTCGGGTTGTTGGTCTGTCATGCCATTAATGGTTCCCCAAGGTGATAAACGCACCCCTACTCGGCCAGCACCAATTGCATCAATCAATGCATCGACTGTTTCTAATAAGAAACGTGCACGATTTTCGACAGAACCACCATAGTTATCAGTACGCTGGTTCGCATCTGTAGATAAGAACTGGTCAAACAAATAACCATTTGCAGCATGAACTTCAACTAGGTCAAAGCCAGCTTTCACAGCATTTTGAGCAGCTTGAATAAATTCCTGTTTAACGTTTTGAATATCATCTAAATCCATTGCTCTTGGCATCTCGGCAGGTACCATTGCCCCTTCACCTTTTTCATTGGCAATAAATACAGATGCTTTGGCCTGAATTGCAGATGGTGCTATCGGTTGCTCGTGATTAATATGCAATGAAGAGTGCGACATACGCCCTACATGCCATAACTGAGCAGCAATTTTTCCGCCTTTTTCATGTACAGCTTGAGTCGCTAGTGCCCAACCTTTGATTTGTTCTTCTGAATAAATACCAGGCGTAAAAGAATAGCCTTTACCTACGTCAGAAACTTGTGTGCCTTCAGTAATGATTAAACCTGCACTTGCACGTTGACCATAATAAAGTGCATTGAGTTCGGTCGGCACATCGTTAGGCTGTGCTGCTCTTGATCTGGTCATTGGTGCCATAACAATACGATTATTGAGTTCAACATCGCCCACAGTCACTGAATTAAATAATTTGTGATTCATTTTTTAGCCCTTAAAATATGCATAAGATTATTTATGTAGTGATCACTATATAATCACGCTAAAATACAGTCAACGATTTTTTGTAGTGATTGATACAAAATGGAGAACAAAATGAACAAAACCGCAGGTCGTGGCCGTCCTCGTAATTTCGATCGAGATGCTGCATTAGACAAAGCGATGAATCTATTTTGGCGAAATGGTTATGAAGCAACATCGATTAATGACCTGACAAAAGCGATGGAAATCAATCCGCCAAGTCTCTATGCTTCTTTTGGAAATAAAGAAAAGTTGTTTATTGAAGCTGTTGATTATTATGTAAAAAGCTTTGGTAATTATCGAATTGAAGCACTTAAAGAGTCTTTAACAGCTCAAGAAGGCATTAAAAATTTGTTAATCAGAACAATTGACCAATTTTATAGCAAGCCTGATAAAACCGGTTGTTTAGTCGTATCCGCAGCATTATCAGGTTCATCTGAAAGTAAAAATGTGCAAGAGATCTTAAGCAATGAGCGTAGAAAGACTGTTGCTCTCATCAAAGCGAGACTTGAGCAAGGTCAAAAAGATGGCGATGTAGCTGAAAGCTTAAACTTGGATGTATTAGCAGATTACTTTGGCATGATACTGTTTGGCATTACGATTCAAGCAAAAGATAACGTGCCCGTTCAAAACCTATACGAAAGTGTAGAAGTAGCTTTAAAAGCTCTAAAAAACTAATTTTTAATGATTTTAGAGTTGAAGTCATTTGGTTTGATTTCAACTTCTTTCATTAAAATGATAGTGCTTTAAAACTGCCAACTAAATTTATAGGCCAGTGACACTAATCACTCGCCTTGAAGGTTTGTATTGTTTTCTATTCACTCATCTCAACATTTTCATCTTGGTTAAACTATTTAGAAAATAGTTTAGTAAGCTCTCCTTTTCCTCGGTTTGCTGTGCGCTTAAAAGCTGAATAATTGCTCCTTCAATCATATATAGCAGTATTTTGGCATCGTTAAATGATGCCTCTATTTTTAGTAATCTGAGCTGGCTATAAAGTTCATTGATGAGCCATTTTCTGTATCTCACCGCAGTTTGATAAGCGTTTGGATAGCTATTTTTAGTTTCGAAAATGGCTTTAAATAATAAGTAATACGGCCCTTCTATATCGGCATGTAACCAATAGAGTTTCTTAATTTTATCCAATACAGTTGTTTCCAAATCATATTCCATCATAGCCATCACTTGGTCTTGCAGTCGTTCTTTTTGCACAATGAGACAGATATCAACGAAGCGTTGTTTAGAGTGAAAATAACTATAGAACGTCATTTTTGTTATTTCTGTTTCACTCACGATTTTGTCGACACCGACGGTGTGAAAACCATTGTGATGAAACAAATCAATTCCATTTTCTACAGCTTTTAAAGCGCGTGTTGAGAGAATTAAATTTGGCATAATTTTACCGTTATAAAATAAATTGTTGTTGTATATAAATGAGATATAAAAGCCTTTGCTTTTTAAAAGCTGAAAAAAAGGCATAGCAAAGCCATAAAGACTGTGCTTGGCACATCTCAAGTTTTATTGTTGCTGCAAGTTTTTAGTCGTGACGATTTAAAGCCTCATCAGCCGCATGGCGATCAGACTCATAAATAACTAAGTTGTGTTGTTAAAGCTTTTGGCAAAGGCTGCCAAGAAATTAAGAATGTGCAAAGCCAACTCCTTTTTATTGGGAGTTCTGCCAGACATTTATAGAATTATGGTGGCAGAACGAGAAAGGGTTAGCAGACTAGTATTATCTCAAACTAGCACACCCGTAGGTGTCCCTTTCCCGTCCTACCGCTACGGGAAAGGAACGAGTGGCTACCACACAAGAGTATTCCTCAGAAGGAATGGCTCTGATGCGGGAGATAATATACGGTCTGCTAAAACCGACTGGCAATGTGGCCAGCAGGCAAAGAATAGTGCCCAACCCTTTTGCAGTCAAGCACACAAAATGACATTTGTTTTAATTTAGATCATTAAAAAGTAAGGATAAATAATGAGATAGTTATTGTTAAATGGGGGTTTATAAAGGGGTAAAAAACAGCCTAGAAAGGTTACGTACAAGATGTAGTATGTTAATTTTAGAAAAATTTAATTTTATTCATATGAGTGGTAAGAAATGAGCGTGTGGAGTTTGGATTGGGGAGCAATTGCTACTTTTTCAGGTGCAGGAGTAGCTTTATTTATTTCATGGCAATGGAAAAATCAAAAAGCAAGTGAAGTAATAGCGAATGAAGCTAAAAAATTTATAGTTAATTTATCAAAACTCCAGTCATTACAAAATGAAATTCATAAAATAATATATGAATCAAATGGATACAATGGTGCAAATAAAGAAATTGAAAATTTTAAAGAAATTCACAAATTACTTAATGATTCAGCCATTATGTTAGGAGAATCATTAAAAGATACCGCCATATCACATTACTCAAGTACAGTTATGGCACAAGCTATGATCTTTGAGATGGATATTGATAAGTATAAAAATGGGAAAATATCTTTAGATAAAATAAGATTTATAGATCCTAATGATGCAAGGATAATTACTGATATATATGTAGATTATGCACTATATAAAAAGACAATCTAAAACAAATAAAACCAAATAAATACCTTATAATTTTGTCATACATCTATTTTAATTTTATCAAATTAAATCAGGTAACTATATGATTAATCTATCGCCTAGTAATAAGAAATTTTTCAAGATTGATTCTGAAACAAAAGAAGAAATCGAACTAGAAAATGTTAGTGAACAGAATAACTTACTATTCACATCTATGAAAACAATTGTCCGTATTGGTGACAGTATTAAAGTGATTGATATTGATGGATATGAAGAAATTCGTAAAGTTAAGCAATCGAGCAAAGAGATATTTAGGCAAAAAATCATCCTTTTATAAATATAAATCAGAAAGGGTAAGATAAAATTTTATCCGAAACTCTATCAATTTTATCAGAAACTTTTTATTTAGATTTAACATAAATCTCTTATGAGAAATTTTAAATAGCTGAATTTTCCAGTAAATTAATGTGATTTTAATATAATTTACATGAAGAATAATTTATAATTTTACGCATCGTATGGTGATTTAAGTATAGCCTTCAAATAAACCGAAGCTAAGCCCAATAACCATGACTTAGCTTTGAAAAATAAATAAGCATGCTATATCGATAAAATATTCAATAGGTAGAGTTCAAGAAAATGTACTACTTTGCAGAGGATCCCTTCTAGGTAATGTTACCTAGGAGGAACAATGAAAAAACTGAAATATCAGTATCAACAATCTGTAAAAAAACCACGCTCTAATGAGTTTTTTCTGAACCACTTTCCTAATATGAGAAGTGTGTACTATAAAAAATTCAGTACTAAGCAAGAGAAAAGCTTATATTCAATTCATTGTATTGAATATAAAGATTACCCCCTTAAGCTTCGTGTAGCCCGTGGCCCTGGTTTAGCTGATGCATGGGATGATCTTCCAACATATGTCACAAAAGTTGCTAAAAGTTGGAAGCATAATTCTAAAAGATCACACCAGTACTACAGAGAACATGAACAAAAATAAAAAATGGGAGCTGATTGCTTCCATTTTGTTATCCGTATAAGGTGTATCTTATGAATTCTAGAATATTTTTTAAATGTGGGCATTGAATGTATCAAGAATACAAACAACTTTTAAAAATTAGAAAGTACTTTGTTGTTTTTACACTCTTTGGGATACCTTTTTTTTTATTTTGCCTCTTTCAGCTTTTAACTTACTTTAATGTAAATATGTCAGTGATTACACTTATTTTAATTATAGTAGCTTTATTCGTCCTGCTTTTTAGTAGCTTGTTTTTCTTGTCTAAAGATATTTGTCCTTGGTGTAAAAAAAGTTTTTTTACAGAAAGTTTTGGAATGGATGGAATAAGTCTTTTATTTAGAAAAAATTGTAAGACTTGCGGAATGCCTAAAAAAGCAAAACATTCTTAATATTAAAATCTTATTTTATATAAAATAAAGCAGCATAGTGATAATAAGTTGCTCATATAAGGTATCTTATAGAATGCTAAAAGGTGAATAAAATTAAATGAATGATGTAGACAAATTTCAGTTCAAGTTAGAGTTACTACTAAATTTAAAATCTGCTAAAGATATTCAAAAATGGGCTATAAATAGACTAGATAAAAACCCAGCAGATCTATTCGCTTTGGACATTTGTTTTTTCTCTAAAGATGAGGAAGTCTTAGATTATTGTAATAATATTAGTATTGCTGAAACTAATATAGAGCCTACTCTTAAGAAAAAAATTCTTTATGAAATACTAAAAAAATATACAGAGATAACACCCTCTATCGGATATTCAATAGAATTAATTTCTAATTTATTTGCAATATTAATAAAGATATCTAGATTTGCTGAAGATGGAGATCTATACGATTTTATAAATTATTATGATGATGAGTTATATCTGGCTTTAGAAGGTATAGCTAAATTAGAGCTAGAAGAGATATGGCCTACCTTCTTAAATGATCTTAAAAATTGGCTTTCATTACAATGTTAGCTTCTTTCATAGAATAACTGCTCTTAGAAATTAGTCTCACTTAAGGAGGCTAGATCATATCTTTCTAATAATTTTCCAATTCAAGCTCTAAATCATTTAGTACCTGTTCTATCTCTGGAGTTACACCATTGTTTAAAGGAGTATAAAAAATGCCTATTAATACCTCATCATCTTTTAATGCAGGCAACAATTCATTCATAAAGTCATCTAAAGAAATCAGCTCGGCTTCATATCCTTCCCACTCATGCTCAGCACATAACTCGGCATACTCTTTGGCGGGCCATACAGGGAATACTTTTTGATTATCCTCTGTTCCAGCCAATGCCCATCCATCCTTGTATAAGCCCCAAACTTCTTCTGTATCGGCAATAACTTTTATGAAATGCTTATATCTTTTAGCACCTTCTAATGCAATTACAGCATCTATTTGCTTTTGACTAATTTTCATAATTTTGAACCTATGATTTATTAAAAATTAATCAAACATTACCATACGAACCAAAACCATCAGTATAACCACCATATTGACTAGCAATATTATTTAGATCTTCTTCGAATTTTATAATGTCATCATAAAATGGAATCATTGTATTCGTACAATAACAAGTCCATTCCTTAGTAATTTCATCTTGCTCAACGCTGGCTTTACAGCCTAATCTTTTAACCTCTGTAGAAATCTTTTCTCCAATCTCTTCTGAAGGTATTGCAATAAAGAAATCTATTTCCATCGGCTTTGTTAAATCAAACCCATTTTTCTTAAATGCGTTTAAAGCATCCCCTGTTGCATCATTAGGAAATTGGCTCATTTGATTCTCTATTTTTACTAATTTTGGTTCTTTGAGATTATCATCTTTCAAAAGATTCTTGAGAATCCTTAATAAAATATGAGTAATAGATGTAGAACTAAAAATTTACTAAAACTATCTCAAAATTGAAACCAAGGTTTCTTTGGTGCAGTCCCAGTATATGCTGGACTAACTTTAATTGGCCCCTGACCTTTTTCACATTCTTGAACACCCCACTCACTCGGTCGAAAACGAGCATTAGCTCCATCAGGCTCAGGCTTACCAAATTCTTTTGCAATATCATAATCAATGAGTGGAATTTCAAGTAGCACGATGTCTCCACGAGAACAAGCGATGGTAGGACGTTTCGTATCATAAACCCATTTACCATAACCATTTTCTTCCTTAGGATCGAAGCGCATAACGGGACCTATTTGCTGATCCCATGCCAACTCCATTCGAGGAGGTTCTATTGCAGTTACCCACATTCCTGCAACCTGTACAGGATGAGGGAAACGTACTGCCTGTAATCCACGTAAGCTAAAGGGTACTTGTGGCTCACCGTTGTCAAAAGCATCATAACGACTAATTAAGCTCCCTTTGGGAATCAATAGTTCGCCATATTGTGCATCTTGAGATAAAACGAAATGGCTACGACTTTCCTTGTAATGCTCCTTAAGTGCAATCTCATACTCTACCGATGCACTCATATAAAATAAGTAACCTGCCCACAAGTCACATATCAATGCCAGTAGCATAATGAATAATGTTTTTTTAGAAAAAAAACTCACTGGCTTTTGAGCCTTCTTTCGCCAAAAGAATAGTGCTTTCACCAATAAACCGAGTGTTAATACAACACCAATCAATGGCGCAATAAACAACAGAAAAATTGCAAAAACCGAGAATGTCTGTACGGGTATCATAATTGTTAAATCTTTAACTTCATTTTTTCAAAGGTGGGTCGCCAAGAAAATTGTATATACGTGTATTAAAAAACAAGCCTTATAATTCACAGGCACTATTTTATAGCCTTAGCATTTTCACACACTAAATTAAGCATAGCTAAATCATTGTCACCCGTGGCTTTCATTACTTCGCCCTTTTTATCGCTCTTGTACTTAAGTTCGCCATTATTTTTATCACCAATCATAAAGTCTAAAATCTGTATCGTCTTGTGTGAACAGTCAAAAGCCATATGAAATTGTGTGATATTATCTTTATCAAAATCACCTGTATAAAACTTTGTTTCAGGTACGCCAACTAGTTTTCTGGTAGCAGTAATTTTAAATTTACTTTTACTTGGTAAATAAAATTCGATTGAATCTAGTTCAAAAGCATAAGCGATATCTTCTTGTTGATAATAGACTTCTTCTGCTTGAATACTATTTGAAAAAGCTGCACAAGTAGCGAAAATTAGGCTAAAAATTGTTTTTTTCATTTACTAAAACTCATACATAATTTTTTGTTGTCTGATTTTATATAAATGAATGGTCTATGAATATAAAAAACATTTGTGATTAAGTGATATATACAGTTAATATATCCTTTGAATAAAAGTATCCCCCTTCTAAAAGAGGTTTATATGTTGGAGATAGTAATCATCTGATAATCACTCTCAATTTTTATTATTGAGTTGATTATCAATGTCGCAATTTTTCTGTGGTCATATTTCTGATCACCTCTATTTGCACGTTTGATTATTATCAAGGCTCTAACATGAATCTTTCAAAGTTCGAACAGCGAACTCTCCATGTCCTTGCCAAAGGCGGACATATTCAATACCAACGTGATGCATCAGGCACAGTTTATTTCGTTGAATGCTATACACGAGAAGGTTTCGTGCTATCTGATTGTTCCTTAGATGTATTTAAAAAGCTAAAAGCAAAACGTTTAATCAAATCTAAAAATAGCCAACCTTATCAAATTACATTGTTAGGGCTTCAGACAGTCCGCCCTCAACTAGACAATCGTTAATATAAGTTGCTATTTATTAAGAGAAAGAAAAATATGAATATTATAATTCGAGATGAACAACCCGAAGATATTACAAATATCGAAGCGTTGACGAAAGCCGCGTTCTTAAATGAAGAGCATTCTAGCCATACTGAACAATTTATTGTGAACAGCCTTCGGAAACATAAACAACTCACGATCTCTTTGGTTGCTACAGAAGATGGCTTAATTGTAGGTCATGTGGCTATTTCACCAGTTACGATTACGTCGGGTGAAACTGGTTGGTATGGTCTAGGCCCTATTTCTGTATGTCCAAATAAACAAGGAATTGGCATTGGTTCTCTTTTAATGAATGCAGCTTTGCAAAAGTTAAAAGAATTGGGCGGAAAAGGTTGCGTTCTATTAGGTGATCCAAATTATTACAGTCGATTTGGTTTTAAATCATACCCAGATTTAAATTTACCTGATGTACCAAATGAATACTTTCAAGCTATAAGTTTTAGCAATCATATTCCTTCAGGAGAAGTTACTTATCATGATGCTTTTACAGCAACTGAATAAATAAGTTCGCTTACAACATCTAATACAAAGCCTCTATTTATAGAGGCTTTGTATTAATTTAAAACTTTGAAAATTATATAATTATTAATTCTATTAAATTCTACAAATAAAATTGAGAGTGGTTCCCTTTTCAGTCCAACCCGCAAGATGAAATTTTTTTAGATTAGATCATGAAAAAGTAAGGATAAATAATCAGGTAGTTACTGGTAAAAGTGGGTTATGAATGGAGCAAGTAAACAGAAAATTAGGGCTATCCGTTATATATAAGATTGAAATATATGGAAAATAATTGATCTCCATTTGGAAGCAATTTTAAAATTTATTACACAAATACTGATAATTATAAAATCTTGATCATATAGACACGTTAAAATTTATAAAATAATTTTGAGATAAGGCTTTTGATGAAAACTCAGAAAATTGGTGTAGATCTTGGAGGCACTAAGTTATTGATATTATGTGATGAAATTGAAGAAATATTTAGTACAGGAATTTCATTCACTCCAGAAGAATTAATATCACATCTGCAATCTTTTATTTTAAAACATGGAATTAAACCCGAAAGCATAAGCCTAGCAGTGCCGGGTCTAGTTAACGAATCGGGATACGTTGTTAATTGTGATGTCCTGCCAGCATTCATAGGTTGGCAAGGAAATGACGCATTAAAATTATTATGTAGTAAAACAATGATCTTAAATGATGTAAAAGCTGCTATGTATGCAGAACTCAATGATTTTTCATCTCATGCTGCAAGCGGCATTATTATGATTGGTACAGGTATTGGGGCTGCATTCATAACAAATGGAAAACCCTTACTGGGAGCTAGTGGCTGGGCTGGTGAACTAGGTTACTTACCAGTAAAAAGTAACGAAGGAATAAAACGTCTAGATGAACTTGCCAGTGGCGCTGCAATTACCAAACTATGCGCACTAAGCCCATCTAATTTAGCATTAATGGCTAACAATGGAGATCAATCTACTTTAGCTGTTATAAAAGACGCTGGACAAGCATTAGGTCTTGGAATAGCTACAGTCATTAATCTTTTAAATCCTTCACAACTAGTAATAGGAGGAGGAACAATAGAGTTACCCGGTTATTTAGAGGCCGCTTTAGAAGCTGCTAAAAAAAACTGCCTTCCCGAGCTTTGGCAAAATTGCGATATATCAAAAGTAAAAGCGGGGAAAAAAGTAGCTGCTTTAGGTGCTATACGTGCAACTGAACAGTAAAATAATATGAGTATTTTTCTGATTTAGCATGCTGAAAGTTCAGCCAATATTAATGGAAAAAACCCTTTCGCATGCTTTGATTGCTTTAAATGAACATGAATGCCTGTAAAACTTAGCTAAGGGCATATTGGGAATAGCTTAGGTTTTTACTTATTGAGCTGAAAAATTTGATATAAGCTTTAGTATTTTAGAGAAAATTTAAATATTTAAACCCAAGATTGATTCCCTAAAAGGGTCAAAAAGAATTTTTTCTTTACACTCAATAGCTTTTTCTAAAAAGCTTATTATTTTAGAAATTTCATCTTTAAAATCTGTATAAATTTCGATGAGTTTATTAAATTCGTTAATTAATTGATGAAGCTGTTTCCCACTATACAAATCGTAATCTACATATGAAAGATCTGAAATAAGTGGAAGTATTTCCTTATCAAAAATTGAAACTAAAATATCTGCAAATTCCTTTTGTATTTGATAGGCGGATATAGACTCGCCTTTTTCCATAGAATTAACTGTCCAAATATGAACTAAATACATCCCTAAAATTCTTCCTATACCTTTTAATTTTGATATTTTACAATGTACTTAGCACATGAACATTATATAAAATTGACTCATGTATAATATATACGAATTTAAGCATACCGTTTTAAATAGATTTAAACTAAGCAGAATAACCATAGTTTAGCTTTTTAAAAATCAACAATGCAGTCCGTATGTGACAAAATATTCAATATGTAGGATTAAAGATGATGTACTACTTTGCAGAGGATCCCTTCTAGGTAATGTTACCTAGGAGGAACAATGAAAAAACTGAAATATCAGTATCAACAATCTGTAAAAAAACCACGCTCTAATGAGTTTTTCCTGAACCACTTTCCTAATATGAGAAGTGTGTACTATAAAAAATTCAGTACTAAGCAAGAGAAAAGCTTTTATTCAATGCATTTTATTGAATATAAAGATTTCCCCCTTAAGCTTCGTGTAGCCCGTGGCTCTGGTTTAGCTGATGCATGGGATGATCTTTCAACATATGTTGCCAAAGTTGCTAAAAGTTGGAAGCATAATTCTAAGAGAGCACACCAATATTACAAAGAACATGAGCAAAAATAAAAAACGGGAGCTAAGTGCTCCCATTTTTTAAATCACTTAAAGCATATTACGTTGAATTTAAATATTTTCTAAGTCAATTTATAGATGACGATTAAATATTATTCATTCCAACCATAAAAAACTAAGGCGCAAGAATGTTACTTGAAAAAAACCCAGAGTTACTGATTAATGATATTTTAATTGGTCACTTTGAACTTGTAAGAAAGTATCCGAATAATCCTAAATCAAACGTAATCGGAGCAATTTATTTACCTAACTATCAAATCGAATTAAACTTACACACAGATTTGAGAAAGTTGATTATATATTTTTGTGCAAACTATCCTTTTGACTTTTCACAGTATCTTAATTTTTTTAAGCAGTTAAATACAATTTACTCTAAGACTTATACCGGCTTTGAATCATGCTTAAGTATTTTCATAGAAAAATTTATTTTCCCTGTATATTTTTATAAAGAAGATCCTAATCGATTCAGTTCAAAATGGCTTAAAAAGCCAGAAGTTTGTTTTAAAAAGCACGATCAAGATATCTTGAAAATTTTCATGTTTGGTATACGGTGTATGGCATATACACATAGTCCCAATTATGAGTTTAAAGAATATTTAAATTATATCAAAGAGTTAAATTTTGACCTTTATCAAGAATTGGTGTCCCATAGCAATAGTGAACTTGAAATTGAAGTTATTACGATTGAAAATCTTTATTTTAAAGCGACTAGTAATAATCTATTAGCAAGTATAGATATTTTAGCATTCCAACATAATGAAGAAACATATAAGGCTGTCTTAAATTATATAAATCAGCTTTTTAAAAATGGTTTTCCTCAAAGTCATAAGTTAAAATTTGAAGTTGAAGAAATTAAAGATCAAACAATACTTGGAATTCCTTGTTTAATTGACTGTGGGGCAAATAGATTATTCAATAGTGCGGCCCAATATCATAATTTACATCCTGAAATTCAGACTTATATTAGCTTAATAGAAAAGGGATCTGGTTTTTATACTGATTTAGATGGTGAAAACTACGTTGAAGTGGATGGTTTTGCAATCTTCTCCCTTATAGTAGAAGATTCTAAGTATACAGACCAATTTATAAAGTTTTTAAATAAAACCAATGACCACTGCATTCTTCAAAACTATATTCCATGTGCTCTTTTAGATCGACAAGGTTTAACATCTAAAACTATAAAAACCTATTTAAATATGTGTGAAGCACTTTTAGAACATGAAAATTTTCGACCTGAACCTAATAGTTTTTATACATATTTCAATAATCTTGCAGCGATGAAAATTTTAGTGCAAGAAGTAAATATATATAGACAAGAACAGCATAATATTCAGTGGCCCGAAATATTTTTATCTTTGCAAAGTTACGGAGACATAGAAGATTGTTTTTATGAAATTTATGCTATGCAAAAATTTAAATCTCGTGAAATTTGGAAGATGTATTTGATGCTTACAGAGGATTTCAGATAAATATTATTTAACATTATGAGCATTATCTAAAGTATAAAAAAGCCCCTGTTCTACAGAGGCTTTTTTTTCAATTCAACAATTAATTATTTATGAACCCAAGGCACGGCTGGTGAACCAATCCAAGCAGATTTAGCCGGAATATTTTCACCTTTCATGACCAATGTTAATGGACCTAATACAGCATGGTTGCTCACGTTGGCGTTATATAAAATAATACTGCGTGTATTTACCACGACATCATTACCAACATTTACTTGTCCGATTTTCATAATACGGTCTTCAAACAAGTGAGTTTGTGGGCCTGAGAAGCTATTAAACTCAGCACGGTCACCGATGCTTACACAGTCAAACTCTGTAATATCAGCAGTGTCCATATAAACGTCTTTACCAATGCGAACACCTAAAATACGCAAGAAGAATGGCAACATTGGCGTTCCTCTTAAGTAGTTTAAGAAGTTAGGAATCGCAACTGACTCATATAAGCTCGTGATCCCTTCACTTAACCATACAAACATAGTCCACATTGGAGCTGAACGTGGCTCATAACGACCAATCAAAATCCACTTCAATAGCGCAACAATAACGAAGCAGCCTACGCCATAGAGCAAACCAGCAAGCGTTAAAGCCAACAAACCAGTTGGAATGTTGTATTTGTTAATAACGTCAATAATCTCAAGCACGATCATATAACCCACACCAATCGCAAGAGCGGCAGGTAATACAACACGAAGGCCTTCAATAAAACCACGCATTAAACGGCGTTTGATACTTGGCAAGAATGTTAAATGATCTGGATATTTCTCAGCAGCTTCACGTGCAGGTAACAATAACGGTGGTGAACCAAACCAAGTTTGACCATCGTACATTTCAACGTTATCAGGTGTTTTAGATTGCACACCAATCAAGACGTTGTCTGGTAACACGGTACCATCAGCAATATAAGCACTGTTTCCGACAAAACTACGGTTACCAATGGTGGTCGATTTTAATGTCATCCAGCCGCCTTTGATTTCTTCATCACCTAGCATTACAGCATCAGCAATAAAGCTTTCTTCACCCAAAGCCAGCATTTCTGGAATAACACCATTTGCGGTAGAGATTTCGGTATTTTTACCTACTTTTGCACCGAGCATACGGAACCATGTTGGCGCATAAATGGTCGCAAACAAGCCATGTAAGGTTTGTAAGCTCGTTTCCAAGATTTGCGAAGCAAACCATTTACGGTAATACGTACCACCATGAACCGCATAGGTTCCTGTTTCAAGACGAGGCAATGCAACTTTACGAATGACTGAAGAAATCACAGCAGTAATCATCATCATCATTGCACTAGCTGGAATCGCTAAAATGAAGTAGTACAGTGCGATTTGTAAATGTTCATTCGGGTTAATATTAAATACGTTTGCATCTAACCAGTCGACCAACAGGAAGCTTGGGAAAATTGGAATAAAGAACAAACACGCAATAATTAACGCACTAATTCCATAATATGCATATTCTGCAATTTTACGAATAAACGATAATTTTGGACGCTCTGGTAATTTATCGTGATCATCCACATGTCCGATCTTTTTAGCAGGTGTACCATCCCAGATTTCTCCGGCTGGAATAACAGTGTCATATTCAATTGAAGTTAAAGCATTTACATGAGCTTGTTTTTCTAACACTGTATTTTCTTCTAATACAGCATAAGAGCCCACATAACTGTCTTCTTTTAAGTGAATTGAACCTAATACCAAGTGACCATGTTCAACTTTAGCATTTTCCAAGTTCACTTGAGAGCCAATGCTCACCCCATCTTCAACAGTAAGTAAAGATGGCATACGAATATGTACTGAACTAATCGTAACATCATGACCGATTTTGGCGCCAAGCGCTTTCAGATATAAGTTAAGTAAAGTTGAACCTGACAAAAGATAGACAGGTGAAATACTACCTATACGGTCTGCTAACCACCAACGGAAATAGGTCAATCCCCATAATGGATATTGCCCAGCACCAACGCCCATCATTAATAGTCGTTTTACAGAAATTGAAACAACAAAACTGGCAATAATTACGCTGATATAAACCAATAAAGACATCGCGATTGCATTCGGAATACTGTCTCGTGATCCACCAGTAAAATAATGATAGGTAAAGAATGGCGCTAACCACTGCAAGATATTAATCGAAATTAAAACCGGAATAGTAATTAGCTGTGCAATACCACATAACCACTTATAAGTCTGGTTACGAGGGTTATCTTGTCCAATCTGGCTATCAAATACAGTCGGCGTTGGGTGCTCTAGCATGAGCGCAGCAATGGCCCCAACTCGTCTTGCTTGATATAAGTTTTGGATAGTTAAGTGGCTATATTCCGGATGTTCACGTAAGTTCGAAATTAAAACAGCCGCTAAAAGTGAATGACCACCTAAGTCATCAAAGAAATCTGAATCGAGTTTAATCGGCATGTTTGGGAACAAGCGATTCAAAATACCAAATAAGATTTCTTCTGCCGGGTTTTGTGGTTGGTCCGATTCACTACGGTCAATCACACTGGTGAGTGGTCGTGCTTTTAAAGCTTTACGGTCAATTTTTCCTGACAATAAACGCGGAACTTCTTCAATAATCTCAAAACGGTTTGGCACCATATAAGGTGGTAAGCGTTGGCTTAAATTTTGACGAAGTACTTTAATTTCGATTGCTTGTTTCGCATCAATTTCTGGTGCAATAAACGCAATAAGCTGATCAATACCATCTTCGGGACGAAGAATAACTGCCGCTGTACCAATACCTTCAATATCGCAAAGCGCAGCTTCGATCTCACCAAGTTCAACACGGAAACCACGAATTTTTACCTGATCGTCCGCACGCCCCAAACAGTGTACTTGGCCAAACTCATCAATTTTAGCCAAGTCACCAGTACGATAGAGCGATTGTTCGTCTGGACCTTCTGCCCACGGGTTTTCAATAAACTTATCAGCCGTTAAATCAGGTCTACCTAAATATCCTTCTGCCACACTTGGGCCAAAAATACAGAGCTCACCTGTTTCACCTTGCGGCAGTAATTCTCTTTCAGCGTTAATGACCAGCATGCCATAGTTTGGTAAAGGCTTACCAATGGTAACGAGTTTGCCACGCTCTAAAGACTCAAGGCTTGCTGTAACTGTAGTCTCGGTTGGACCATAAGTGTTAAACATTTGATGGTGAGGTAATGCCCAACGGTCAACTAGTGAATCCGGACACATTTCCCCACCTAAGTTAATAATTCTTAAGTTAGGTACATCTTCAGGGAATAAAGCAAGTAATGTCGGTACAGCATGCAATACGGTAATGTTTTCTTGCTTTAATGTTTGGCATAAACGCTCAGGGTCACTCACAAGCGACTTAGGTGCAATCCACAATGTTGCACCAACCAAGTACGAAAGCCAAATTTCTTCAAACGACATGTCAAAAGCGACAGAAAAGCCTTGATAGACTTTGTCTTGTTCTTGAATACCTAAAACATTATTTTCACTGCGTAAAAAGTGACAAATATTTCTTTGGGTAATCACAATCCCTTTTGGCTTACCCGTTGAACCTGACGTATAAATAATATACGCAGGTTGTTCTGGGGTTGTTTTAGCTAAAGGAATATTTTCACTGAGTGGCTTTTGTAGTTCAGTGTTTGTCCATTTTGCTTGCGGCACTTCTTCTAAATGTGCATACCATTCATCTGTAGTAATCATTCCCACAGATTCAGCATCTTCAAGACACACTGCTATACGGTCAGCTGGCGTATCCATATCAAAAGGAAGCCATGCTGCACCACTTAAACAAATCGCCAATTGAGCTTTTAAAAGCTCGATACCACGAGGCAACCATAACCCAACAATATGACCAGGTTTCACCCCTCTGATCGTCAAGTGCTGAGCCATGACTAAGGCTTGTTGGTACAACTCACCATAGGTCAACGTTTTATCTGCTTCAATTAAAGCCGTTTTATCAGGAAGAGTTTGTGCAGTATGGACAAAAATATCGGCCAAGACTTCATACTGCAAAAATTCCGGATGATACTTTCCACGAATAATATTATTCGTGTTTGTTACAAACTGGTTCATTTTTATACTCTCTTTAATTTTCTGATTTGGCTCAAATGAAGTCATAATTTGTTTTTCTGACTCATTAAAGAAATCTAGATGTGTCATAAATTAAATAATTGAACTTAAATCAAGATTAAAGTTTTAGTTTCAAAGTCTATTTAATAATATATAATTCTTGATTCTTTAGTATCATCTTTTCTAAAAAAATTAAGCCTTTAGCTGCAATGTTTTAATTTTTTCATTGTCTTCAGGATAGAAAACGTACAAAAATAGCCAAGTAAAAACCTATAATTCACAAGATTTATATAACTCTAATTTTAATTAAACTAATAAATGGCATCCTGTATACAACATCTCCATATTTTAAACTTAATTGTATTGCTCTGAACAATTAAATAGTGTCTAAAAAAAAGATTTTTATTTAAATTTTTAGACGATGTTTGATTATTCATCATATTAAACTCGTTATGAGTCAATTTTGTTTATCTTATATTTTTATCTTTATTTTTCTAAAACTTATCCATCGAGTAGCTCAAACTTATAGTTGTTTAATACTGCTCACCCCTAAAATGTTTTTGTGCTAAAAGTATGGTGTGTTTATAGGAATAAGTACTTGCATGCCCAGCTGTGACTAGCTGTTCCGTTTAAGCATGTCAAAGCCCATTCATTTATAATACATTCAAAATGGACTTAAAACTTAAAGAGTGGGAATGATATGAGTCAACACATAATAAACCCAGAAGACATTCCTTTAGCATTTCAAATTGCTTGGAATAATCATGATATGAAGGCCTTTGCTGCTCTTTTTCATCAAGATGCGACTTTCGTTAATCGTTTTGGCCATTACGTTAAAGGTGTTGATGAAATTGTTGCACTTCATCAGCCTATTCATGACACCATCTATAGCGACTCAACACTAGAGAATGAACTCATAGACATTACACCGATGAGTGATGATATCTGTATTTCACACTTTTGGAGTCGCTTAACTGCGGGCATAGCTCACCCTCAGGGTCCTCATCAAATTGATACCCTCATTCTTACTGTACTTATTAAGGAAAATAATTCTTGGTCCATTCAGGCGCTTGAAAATGTGACTTTGACAAACCCACGAACGGGAGAGACCATACTTAGAGATTTATGAAATCGAGCGATATAGTTTTTTAGTAATTTATATGTATAAAAAAAAGCCTTTGTCATTAACAAGGGCTTTTTAAGAATTTTGGCGGAAGCGGTGAGATTCGAACTCACGGAGGATTCACACCCTCGTCGGTTTTCAAGACCGGTGCATTAAACCGCTCTGCCACGCTTCCAACGAGCGCTATAATATAAACAAAAATGCAAGTTGGCAAACCTTTTTATTTAAGTTTTTATCTGAACGCTCAAAATAAAGACAAAAACCCTTTAATTTTGAGTTTTTATCTATCTCTTACTACTTTTATGCCTAAACTTATTTTTATTTGGGAAGTGTTAATTATCTTTAACTATCCTTCATGCTTCACATAACTATATGATACTGGTCTATCTTTTTGATAACATAGTCACAAAGATAAAAAAGCTTTACGCTTTACTCAGGGTATTCTCCCCTTTTCAATTACAGATAAGTTTTAATTCCTGATGTGGTTTCTAACGAAACTATCTATATGAAGAAAGTTTGAGCTATATGACGAACCGCAAACTATTAACGGCTGAAGGCTATCAACGATTGCAAGATGAGCTAAATGATCTTGTAAGAAAAGAACGCCCCGAAATTACCAAAATTGTGTCATGGGCAGCCAGTCTTGGCGATCGCTCAGAAAATGCAGATTATCACTACAACAAAAGAAAGCTACGTGAAATTGATCGTAGGATTAGATACCTCACCAAACTTTTTGAAGTTGCCCAAAAAGTAGAATATCGGCCGGAACAAGATGGTAAAGCCTATTTTGGAGCTTGGGTTGAATTAGAAAATGATGAAGGCGAAACTACTAAATTCCGTATTGTCGGCGATGAAGAAATTTATGGTCGCAAAGACTATATTTCTTTGCAGTCACCTATGGCAAAAGCCTGTTTAGGTAAAGCCGTAGATGATGAAATACAAGTTCAAACACCTAAAGGTAAAATGATTTGGTACATAACAAAAATAAGTTATCAGTAATTAATTCAGAGTATTCATTTTATTTTTTATTACAACCCAAATTATAATATTAAAAATATATTAATATCCAAATTTATACATATTATTTTATATAAAATTAGAAATCATTAAATTTAAAAAAGTAGATAAAATGCCATCGCTAATTGATCAAAATTAAAACACAATTATATTTTTATATAAAAAGAGATTATTAATCATGAAAGGTATAAAAATTTCTGCAATATCTACTTATCATCCAAGAACAATTAGAAATAATGAATATTTTTTAAATAAATTTGAAGATAAAGACAGTTTAAATAGAATTTTTGAAAAAGTAGGAAGAAATAAAAGACATGTCATTATTAATGATGAAGAAAATGCGCTCACAATGGCAGTTAATGCATCAAAACAATTATTAAAAGATTATAACATTTCACATGACAGCATTGATATTATTATATTTTCTTCTACAACATTAGAATATCTATCTCCAACTAATGCTTTGCTGATTCATTCAGAATTAAATATTAAAACTGACTGTATATGCTTTGATATAAATGCTAATTGTTTAGGAATGTTCGTTGCTCTTGAACAAGCATCCGTTTTGCTCGCATCAAAAGAAAGTTATAAACGCGCACTGGTGATTGGGTCTGATCATCTAACAATGCTTGGAGATGAAAAACAGGTGATTCCTTCAACAATTGTCGGAGATGCAGCAGCAGCAATAATACTAGAAAAAAATACCGATGATTCGGGCATTATTGACAGGATGTACCAAACAGATAGTAGTTTTTGTAAAACTATTGTTTTTCCTCCTCATGGCCTAACGAATTATCACAGTAAGGAACAAAAAATTCATTGGGCACCATTTACTGGTTTGGAAAGTGTGGAATTCGCGGCAGATGCACTAGATAAATTATTGAAGAAAAATAATTTAAACATTGAAGATATATCTTGTTTTTTACTATCCCAATTTACGAAATCAAATATTGATATTCTTCAAGATAAAATCAATATTCCCTCTGAAAAAATTGAATACATTGGAGATCAATATGGATATACAGGAGTAAGTAGTTTTTTTATTGCCTACAAAAAACGGTTAGAAAAATCACTTATAAATAAAGGTGATATTATTGTTTTTTGGTCTTTAGGAGCAGGTTACCAGACCGGTGTAATGCTATGGAAGATTTAATAAGATATAACTGATAAAGTTATTACTTTAGCTAAAAGATACTTTTTCTAATGGTATCTTTTAGCTTTAATTTAAATGTAAACAAATTAAATAGAAATAAAAATCACTAAATTATTTTATTTTTTCAGTTATTTAAGCTATAGCAGTCACCTAGTATATAAATCAAATTTCACGTTGTAATAACATGATGGCTACAAAATGTAGCATTTCATACCCGATTTTCTCACACCATAAGTGTATAAATTTTCTTCCTTAATAAATTCATGGTGTTATGTTGATATATCCGATATTTAATTGTTCAAAATTTGACAAACTTTTTTTTGAATATTATGATGCGCGCATCTTAAATGTTGAGTATTTTTTAACCCAACCTAAAACTATGTAGATTTTCTACACAGTCTGTTTTTTTCATTTCATGTCATTTTGAATGACGTCATGACTGCCCACCCCTTATTGAATTTATCAACTTTTAGAAGTTATGGCAGCTTTTTGTCTGGCTTTTAGGGCATAAATTATCTGTAGCGGAGACAACATGCACAGTAATTCAAGTTCTGGGTCGAGGCTTTGCCTTAACTCTTTATTTTCTTCTCTCCCATTGAAAGTCCTTGCACTCAGCACTATGTTTTTTCCCTTTCATAGTATTAATGCAGGAAAAACCCTACAGTACAATACTGTAGTTAACACAAACACATTAACTGTAGTTGCTGTAGAAAGCCCGACTACCGTTTTTAAAGAAGATCAATTTTTGCATGGCTTTGGTTATGACCTCGCTCGTAACTATGCACAAAGCTTAAATGTAAAACTAGACTTCAAAATCGTGGCAGATAATGCCACTGCACTCAAATGGGTCCAGCAAGGTAAAGCAAATCTTGCCATGACGACCGCAGGCTTAAGCTCAATCGAGAGCAAAGGTTTAATGTCTTTTTCTGCAAGTTGTGGTGATATCGTAAATTTGCAAAAAAATGGATTAAATCCTGATTTAAGCTGGGTGTTTAAACAAGCAGATGATCCTCTTACACAAACTGCCAGTGGTTTTGTTTGTCAAAGCAAGCAAAATGGTCTGACTCAACAACTGGCTTCATTTTATAACCGTAACGTTGTAAAACCTGAGTCTTGGTCTACGATTCAACGTGATTTAAGTACACGTCTGCCCATTTACAAAGCTAGCTTCAAACAAAGCGCAGCGAAGTATGATTTAGATTGGCATTTGCTTGCAGCAATGAGCTATCAAGAGTCATATCTCAAGCCAGAGTCTGTTTCACCAACAGGCGTACGTGGATTAATGATGTTAACCAACAGTACAGCTCGGGCAATGGGTGTAAGTAACCGTAGCGATCCAGCGCAAAGCATTCAGGGCGGTGCGAAATATTATGATCTCATGTTAAGTGAGTATGATGATATTCCTTTCCCAGATCGTAACTGGTATGCCCTTGTGGCTTACAATATGGGTCCGGGTGCAGTCAACCAGATCCAGAAACGCTTACAGACTCAAGGAAAAGATCCAAACCAATGGGTTAACCTCTATGAGTACTTACAGCGTAATCAAATGCGAAATGGTCGGTACAAACAAGCGGTACAGTATGTGACCCGTATTCGTGCTTATCTTGAGCACATTAAAACGGCACAACCTCGAATCAATATCTAATTTTTATTATTTAAAAGTTGATAAATTCAGTGTTTGTACAAATAAAAAGCTTACCTCTTGGGGTAAGCTTTTTATATGAATTCTTTTTAACTTAAACTGTTGTTTGTTCTAATACTTTCTTGAACAAATCTTTTTGTTCTTGGCTTGGTTTAGCTGTTTGCAAAGCCATTAACTGAGACATATCGCCTTGAACTTTAATTTTACCAGTCATAAATGCTTGCATAGCTGCAGCCATATCAAACTCTAAGAATACTTTACGTAAAGTTTCAGCATCCATATTTAAAGTTGTTTTGGCATTTGAAGACAAACCTTTTTGGATTTTACCCCCATCTAAAGCTAATTCGGTATTTCCAGAAGCATCTGTAACTACTAAATTAATTGCCAAATTCGCAAGAGCTGGTGGCAAATTAAGATCACCTGCTTCAGCAGTTAATTTTTCGACAGTCGCAAACCAATCATCAGTTAAAAATGCAGGCATGATTCTTCCTCAAATTTATTTGTTCAATTTCTCTAGTTAGTTGTCTATCCAGACAACATCATATGAAGCACTTCTGCTTGTGCGTTGTTATAGCATGTAATTTTAAGGTTGGGCTATGACTTTTTGTACGGAACATTCATTTTTTAGTGTTTTGATACATTAAAGGCACTTGTTTATAAAGTGCCTTTAATTGACTTACTTAATCGTTTTATTCAGCAGCAAAACTTAAGTTCACTACATCTAAACGTTTTTTAAGTTCTTCAGGGTCTTTAAAGTCGATCTCGCGCTGAGAATCTAGCGCTTCAAAATCAAACAAATCACGGTCCGCTAACTGAGACGGAGAAACGTTTTGTAAAGCACCAAAAATGCTGTGTAAACGTTTCGGATATTGTTTATCCCACTCACGTAGCATTTCATTAAGCATGGCACGTTGTAAGTTTTCTTGTGAACCACAAAGGTTACACGGAATAATTGGGAACTTACGTAATTCGGCATATTTGATAATGTCTTTTTCTTCAACATAAGCCAAAGGACGAATCAAAATATTCTTCTTATCTGACGACAAAAGCTTAGGTGGCATTGCCTTTAAGCTGCCGCCATGGAACAAGTTCAAGAAGAAAGTTGCAATGATGTCATCACGGTGATGGCCTAACGCAACTTTAGTGGCACCAATTTCTTGAGCAAAGCCATAAAGCGAACCACGACGTAAACGTGAACACACTGCACAGTATGTTTTACCTTCAGGTGTTAAACGCTTGGTAATGGTGTAAGTGTCTTTTTCCAAAATGTAATATGGAATGTTATTTTCTTCCATATAACGGGGTAAGACATCTTCAGGAAAGCCCGGCTGCTTTTGGTCAAGGTTAACCGCAACAATGTCAAAATTGATCGGTGCAATACGTTTGAACTGCAACAAAATGTCGAGCAAGGTATAACTGTCTTTACCACCAGACACACACACCATGACCTTGTCACCATCTTCAATCATATTGAAGTCACGAATGGCATGTCCAACTTGACGGCGAAGCTTCTTAAGCAAACGATAATAGACCGAGCTTGTTGGAAGTTCAGGCTTAAAATTAAATCCTTCGTTGGACTCAACTGGCGCGTACATAGACGAGATATACCCATAAATAAAAATACCGCGCAATTTTATATGATTCGGACGGGAATCGCATCAAAAGAATAGTTTCAATTCTTGAAGTCGTCATAATGCTCAGGCATGATGCAAAAGCAGTGCTCCATTTTGACCGATGAGTTCATTTTTTGCGCAAAATGCTTACTTTTTGGACTTTTCCACAGTTTTCCACAAAACCTGTGGATAAAATTGTGGATTTCTTCGTGCTTGACAAACTGTTTTCACCTTCTGTTAAGGGTTTTATTTAAATTGATCATTTTTTAACCAATCATTTTTACCTTTAATTTTCAAATAGTTATTCAAGTCAATAGAATCATTTTAAAAATTTTTTTTAATTTTTTTTGATGATCATTCGAACAAAACAGCTTGATTTTTTAAAACAGCCAAAATAAAAAAAATTACACAAAACTTCTTTCTTTAATATTTTTTGATAAACTCTTTGACAAGTCTCGAATACCTTAAAATTGTGAATAACATAAAATGAAAAATTCGGTTCAATATCTTTTTTCTTGTTTGCTGGGGATGACCACTTTTTCGGTCGGTGTAACGTCGACTTTTGCAGGTCAGATGTACGTTTACCAAGACAAAAATGGCAGTACTTTACTGACTAACCGTAAAAGCTATGATAATTCACTTAAGAAAGTAAAAGTGACTTACTATCCTGATAGTAATATTCATAGTTATACAAACTGGGGCACTTCAGAAGCTTCTGTTCTACCGAGCTATAGCAAAAATAAAAATGCGTTTGACCATATTATTAAGCAGGCAGCACAACAGCACGGTGTATCTGAAGGTTTAATTAAAGCAGTCATGCATACCGAATCGGGTTTCAATGTAAATGCCCACTCTCCAGTCGGTGCCCAAGGCCTAATGCAACTCATGCCAGCCACTGCCCGTCGCTTTAACGTTTCTAACGCTTATGATCCTCAGCAAAATATCTTTGCTGGTGCGAAATATCTAGGCTGGTTGCTCAAGCGTTTTAATGGCAATACGCAAATGGCACTCGCAGCCTATAATGCTGGTGAAGGCAACGTTGATAAATACGGCGGCATTCCCCCATTTCGTGAAACCCAAGATTATGTTCGCCGAGTAACCAGTCGATATCAAAACTTATATTCTTCTGGGGTAAGCCTTTCATCTTTTACGAACTCAAATATTTCTACCCAGACTGTAAGTCGCCCAGAGCTACCTCAAGCCGCCACAACACAACAAGTATCGGCTAAACCTGTTAAATATTCTTCTGCACGCCAAATTGTGACTTTGGCTGATGGTACCTATACCGATGCACCTACAGGAACTTATGTCACCAATAACGCAACAGCAATTGCGCATATTAGAATCGAGTAAATTGAAACAACTCATGCATTGCAGTTAATCTTTTAACGAGGCCCATTGTCTAAAAATTGTAATGATCTATTACCCATACCTCTGTGTTTAGATGGGCTGTATAAATAACTTGTTTAATTTAAATATATTCTTATCCACTAAAGAATGTATTGATTCCTTATTTTTTTCTTGAATTTTTCCCCTAAGCGCCGCATATTAGCTGAGTGATTTATAATTTATAAATCAGATAATATTTTATTTATAAGAGGATTTTCTCAATGATGCGGATTGGTTTGTTTTTGCTTACCAACCTCGCGGTACTGGTTGTAGCTGGCATTATTTTGTCACTCTTCGGTGTCGGTAGTTACCATGGCGCGGGTGGCTTGAATCTAGGCAACCTTTTAGTCATCTGTTTTGTGTTTGGTATGGTGGGCTCGTTAGTCTCTCTATTTATGTCCAAATGGATGGCTAAAAAAACTACTGGTACAGAACTGATTGACCCAAATGCTCCTCGTAACCAAGCTGAAAGCTGGTTATTGCAAACAGTCGCTGAACTTTCTCAACGTGCTGGTATTAATATGCCAGAGGTTGGTATCTTTCCTTCATATCAGTCTAATGCCTTCGCAACAGGCTGGAATAAAAATGATGCCTTAGTTGCCGTTTCAAGCGGTCTACTTGAGCGTATGAACAAAGATGAGCTACGTGCAGTGCTTGCGCACGAGATTGGTCACGTTGCAAATGGTGACATGGTCACATTGGCACTCATCCAAGGTGTTGTAAACGCCTTTGTTATGTTCTTTGCTCGCGTAGTAGGTGACTTTATCGACCGTAATGTTTTTGGTCGTCAAGACAATGAAGCACCTGGTATGGGTTATTTCCTCATTACGATGGTTTTAGATATCGTGTTCGGTATTCTAGCTTCTGCTATTGTGATGTGGTTCTCTCGCTACCGTGAATACCGTGCTGATGAAGCAGGTGCACGTTTAGCTGGTAAACAAGCAATGATTTCTGCTTTATTACGTTTACAGGCAGAAACAGAGTTACCTGACCAAATGCCAAAAGAAATGAAAGCGTTCGCTATTGCGGAAGGTAAAGAACAAGGCTTTAGCTTGGCCGCATTGTTCCAAACTCACCCTTCGATCGAACAGCGTGTTGCAGCTCTACATCAGTTAGATTGCCCATAACACAGTGAATGAAAAGCCTCCAGTTGGAGGCTTTTTTATTAGGCTGAATGGGCAAGTCCCCAAAGAAAACTGATTCCCCACCACATTGCAAAACCAATCAAAATAAGCACAAACACCCCCAATAAATCGGGTATATGTAGCCATAGCCAACTCACAACAGGGTTACGCCAGAAGGCTGACTGTTGCTGCTTCTTTTCAAGCTTTTCATGTAAATATGGATGAACAACATGCATATCACTTTGAATCGCATATTCTTCACGAATGTGGGTATGGACGACGTCTAACGCTTTTCTGCTAGGACGTATAAAAATATCGAAAATAGTCCCAGCAACTGGAATACAACCCACCACAGCATCGACTACAGCCAATTTTATGACTGGAGTGAGTTTATGCTGCGGTACACCAATTTGCTTGGCTTTATATATGGCATAGCAAGTCAGAACAAACCCCGCTACATCGCCCGCAATAGGAATGGTACTTAGGGCCGCATCGGCACCAATACCCTGCTTTGTAAAAGGAATACGGACTGCGCTATCCATCATGGTTGCAAATTTAGCCAGATCTCGTTCTAATGCGATGACCTGTTGCTGTGTTAGTTTTTTTTCTTGAGGCATCTAAATCAAATATATGAAGAGAAGTTAAACTTAATATACTTGATTTAATGCCTGATTTTAAATTGTTTGCTTTTAACTCGAAGCTTTCGATTTAAACAGTGAGCGTAATAACACGTACATCACTGGAATAAAGAATAAAACCAGCACAGTACCAAACATCACACCACCTAAAATACTAATACCAATTTCTTGACGGCTCACCGCACCAGCACCCTGTGCAAACACAAGTGGAATCACACCAGCACCAAAGGCTAAAGAAGTCATTAAAATCGGTCTTAAACGCAAGCTCGCGCCTTCTAGAGCAGCCTGAATAGCATTCTTTCCTTTCTCTTGAGCTAATGCAGCGAACTCAACAATTAAAATTGCGTTTTTACATGACAACCCAATCGTAGTTAAAAGTGCAATTTGGAAATACACGTCATTTGGCAAACCAAAGATATAAGAGAAAATGACACTTCCCCCTACACCTAGCGGAATAGAAGTCATTACGGCAGCAGGAATACTTAAGCTTTCATACAAAGCAGCTAAACATAAGAAAATAAAACCAGCCGAAATCAGATATAACCATACAGCCTGATTCGTCGACTTCTGCTCTTCAAAAGACAAGCCTGTCCAAGCTAAACCTATATCTTTTTGTTGATTTACGAGTTGTTCAACATCCTTCATGGCTTGACCAGAACTGCTACCACTCGCAACATCTGCCTGTAGCTGTAAAGCACTATATCCCATATAGCGTTTCACAATTTCCGGTGCCCCGCCCCAGCTGAAGTTTGCAAATGAGCTAAAAGGTACCATTTCATTTTGGCTATTACGCACAGACCAATTATATAAATCTTCAGGTTTAGATCTAAACTGGGCATCACCTTGAATCATGACGCGTTTAATACGGCCCCGATCAATAAAGTCATTTACGTAAGTTCCACCCCATGCACTCGATAACGTATTATTAATTGCTGAGAGTTCCAAACTATTTGCCAAAGCCTGTTTCTGATCAATCTTGATATTCAGATTTGCTTTACTATTGGTAGACTGCTTATCAAAATTTTCGAAAGTTGAATAGTTTTTACTTTGAGTTTGTAACTGTCGGAACATCCCATCTAAGAAGTTTTGACCTTGACCATTTAAGTCCTGAATCCAAAAATCTAGACCATCCGTTTGGCCTAAACCATTTACTGAAGGTGGTAAGGTCACATTAATTTGAGCATTATTTAAATGACTAAAATATTTCATTGCACGCTTTTGTATAGCGTCAGCGGAGTTTTCTTTTGCAGTACGGACATCCCAAGGTTTTAAAGCAACAAAGCCTTGTGCTAAATTTTGTCCGGTACCGGCATTATTTCGACCGTAACGAATTAAAACCAAATCAACATTTTTATCTTCTTGTTTCAGAAAGTATTGGCGTACTTGCTCACCGATTTTCTGACTTTCAGAAATTGGAGCACTATCTACCAATTTAATTTGAACGCTTAAAATACCTTGGTCTTCTTTAGGAATAAATCCACTTTTTAAACCACTATAGAACAGCGTAAAAACTACTATGAGCGCAACAAAAATCACAATAACTGATTTACTGTAATCAATACTCGTCTGAACAAGCTTGATATATTTATTCTTAAGTTGATCAATTTTTTGGTTAAACCAAATTGCCCAACGCTTAGGTTCAGAGTTCGGTTTTAAAATTAATGCACATAAGGCGGGGGTTAATACAAGTGCAACAACCAGCGATAGTGCCATAGCGGCAACTAAAGTAATGGAAAACTGGCGGTAAATCACCCCAATTGAGCCACCTAAAAAAGACATTGGAATAAAAACTGCGGTTAAAACCAAAGTAATCCCAACCAAGGCCCCACTAATTTCACCCATTGACTCAATCGCAGCTTCTTTAGGGCTTAAGTGCTGTTCATGCATGAGCCGTTCAACGTTTTCAACCACCACAATTGCATCATCAACCAACAAACCTATGGCGAGTACCAATGCAAATAATGTCAATGTGTTAATACTAAACCCGAGCACATATAAGACAGCAAAAGTCCCTAGAATAACAACTGGCACGGTAATACTCGGAATAAGAGTGGCGCGCCAGCTTTGTAAAAATAGGAACATGACCAAAATAACCAGAATAATCGCTTCTACAAGGGTCTTAACAACTTCCTTAATTGACTCTTGAACAAATGGCGTATTATCTCGTGGATAAACGATCTTATATCCGGCTGGTAATTTAGTTGCGAGCTGATCTAAGGTTTGATGAATGAGCTTAGAGGTCTGAATTGCATTTGCACCAGAAGATAACGAAATACCTAAACCTGCCGCAGGATAACCATTAATCGTATTAAAGGACTGGTAGTTCTCTGCACCAAGCTCTACTCGTGCAATATCTTTTAAGTAAACATAACTCGCCGTTTTATTCGACTTTACAACAATATTTTTAAAATCATCGACTGTTTTTAATCGAGATCCAGCCGTCACTTTTGTATTTAAATATTGTCCATCAATGACTGGTAAATCACCAATTGCACCTGCAGCAACTTGGGTATTTTGGGCAGTGATTGCATTTGCCACGTCACTTGGCATTAAATTATATTGTTTTAACTTGTCCGGATTTAACCAAATACGCATCGCATATTGCGAACCAAATACATCAGTTTCACCCACCCCTTCAATACGGTTCAGGTTATCTACCACGTGCGTAGTTAAATAGTCTGATAGCTCAATATTTCCCGTTTTACCTGTCGAGTCATATAAACCAATTACCATAAAAGTATCACCTAGTGACTTACTGACTGTCACACCTTGGCGCTGAACTTCATCGGGTAAACGGCGTATGACACCGCTAATACTGTTTTGGACTTGGACCTGAGCAGTGTCTGGGTTGGTTCCATTATCAAAACTAATGGTAATTCGGCTACGTCCCGATGAATCACTTGATGAACTAAAATAGAGTAAGTGGTCAATCCCTTGTATTTGCTGTTCTAAAATTTGAGTCACACTTTGCTCAACCGTTTGCGCATCTGCGCCACTATAGTTGGCTGACACTGTAATCTTCGGCGGCGCGATATCTGGATATCGTTCTACAGGTAAATTCATGACCGAAAAAATACCGAAAGCCATAACAATGATCGCCAGGACATTGGCAAAAATAGGACGTTCAATAAAAAATTTAGATAGCATGGCTGCCCGGTGTAGTGTCGTTAATTAACAGAAGTAAATGCCGCTTTGAGACCATGTGATCATCAACGAGCAATGTAAAAAAGACAAGTAGAAATAAAACAATAAATGTAATTAAGACAAAAACAAAGCGCGTTTGAATATTTCCAACAAAGCAATAAAGAACCAGTTAACTAGTGTCACTTAAAATTCATGAATTCTTCATGATCATGTCAAACTAAATCTTAATACTTGAGTCGTTTCAACTAAAACAATATGAGTAGAATTATGTTTAGAAAAGCACTTTTATGCTTAAGTTTAGTTAGCTTGGTCGGTTGTAATGACGATGATAAAACTGAAACGACACCAACTACACCAGAATATCAACTTCCTAAAATTTTAGTTATAGGACACCGCGGCGCTAGCGCTTTACGTCCTGAACATACTTTGGCTTCATATCAAAAAGCGATTGATGATGGTGCTGACTTTATCGAACCCGATCTGGTGTCAACAAAAGATGGTGTATTGGTTACGCGTCATGAAAACGAAATTGGTGGGACTACCAATATAAGTACTCTTACCCAATTTGCGGACCGCAAAACCACCAAAAATATTGATGGTGTTAATTTAACGGGTTGGTTTACTGAAGACCTCACCTTAAATGAATTACAACAAGTTAAAGCACGTGAGCGTATTCCTGAGTTCCGACCAGCAAATACAGCTTACAATGACCTCTATTCAATTCCGACGCTCGAACAAGTCATTGAACTTGCCGAAGCAAATTATAAAAAAACTGGCAAGATTATTGGTTTATATATCGAAACTAAACATCCGACTTATTTTAAAAATAAAAATTTGGCTATGGAGGACACACTTCTTAAAACTCTAGCCAAATATCAATATACACGTGATATCGCACCTATCTATTTGCAGTCTTTTGAAGTCAGCAATTTAAAATATTTAAAAGATCAACTTGACCTTCATAAGACACTTAAACATGCACAAATCATTCAGTTATATGATGCAAAAACATCTCGATCAGCCGACTTTGTTGAATCTGGTGTATCTAAGACGTATGGTGATTTGGCCACAGCACAAAGCTTAAAAGATGTTGCTAAATATGCAAATGGCGTTGGCCCAAGCAAAAACTATATTCTTAATTTCAATACTGATGGTTCAGTACAAACCACTTCATTTATTAGCGATGCACATGCCGCTGGCTTAAAAGTACACCCATATACTTTCCGCCCAGAAAACAACTTTTTACCACAACCTTTAAAATGTAGCGATAAACCTGCTGAACGTTGTCCAACAGGTGCTTTAAAAGAGTTCGAAGCATATTTTAAAGCAGGTGTAGATGGTGTCTTTACCGATGATCCTGCACTTGGCCGTCAAGCTGTGACTAATTTTGAGAAAACAACAAAATAATTAAATACTTAATAAAAAATGGGGCATTGAATGCCCCATTTTTTTACTTCTCAAGACTGTTATTAAAATATAAAGGAATCCACTGATATTGCTCTGCATTCACTTTATATACATGGCCAATCCCCGGGAACGGCAAATGTGGAGCAGCTACCCATTGCTGTTTATTTGAAATTTCAGCGAACATTTTTAAACGAGTATTAATTGCCTGCTCAGAATTTACATCAAAATCTACACCAGTTTTTGGAGCATCAAACTGTAAAGAATGTGAGTGGACAATGTCCCCTACAAAGACAATTTGTTGACCCTTGCTCTTTAAACGGAAACTATGATGACCCGGTGTGTGCCCTTGTGTATTGATCACTTCAAAACCTTGAATGACATCGCCATCTTTAAATGTTTTGAATGCTTTTTTCGCTTCATAAGGTGCAAGTGCAGCTTTTATATTTTTAACAGTGCCTAAATAATTTTCTTTTTGATTTGCTGGTACTGTTTTTTCAGAAGCTGGGTTTAGCCAGTAATCTGCTTCACGTTCATGCGCATAAATAGTTGCATTAGGAAATACTGCTTTTCCATCTTTAGCAATTCCACAAACATGGTCTGGGTGCAAATGTGTCAATAAAACCGTTTTCACGTTAGCAAGCTGATAACCTGCCAATTCAAGATTTTTAGCAATTGAACCCAACTGTGGGCCAAAACAACTTGAAGCTCCACTATCAACAAGCGTCAAACTTTTGCCGTCATCTACTAAAAATGCATTTACAGAAGTCTGAATGCCCTTCTCATTAACAGCAGCATACTTGGTTAAAATTTTAGTCTTCTCAGCCTGACTCAAATTTTTGAACAATTTAGGGTCTAAATAAATGGTGCCATCAAGTAAAGAGGTGATGCGGTAATTACCAAATTGATGCTTATAATATCCCGGTACTTGCTGAGCTGAAGCAGGCTCTGCATAGCTTACATGTAAGCCACCCATGACAAGTCCTAATGCTACAAATAGTTTTTTCATCTCTTCTTCTCTATCAAGTTATAAAGTCAAAATCTTTAAAAAAGATTTAATATTTTTTTTGAGGGCCGCGATATATAATGCATGAAAAGTGTTAAAAATATAAGTGAATGAATAGTTATTCTCCCTACAAAGGCAAAAGCGGACTCAAGCGCATCTTGAATGCGACAGGTTATTCAATTTCAGGATTTAAGGCAGCTTACAAAAATGAAGCCGCTTTCCGACAAATTGTTTTAATTAATGTTGTGCTTATCCCTACTAGCTTTTTCCTAGATGTGACTCGTGGCGAACATGCACTTATGGTCGTTGTATGTTTATTTGCAATTATTGTAGAACTATTCAATTCTGCGATTGAGGCAGTAGTTGACCGCGTATCACTTGAAAAACATCAACTCTCTAAAAATGCCAAAGATATGGGAAGTGCTGCACAGTTTGTTGCACTGTCTATTATTGCAGTGACGTGGCTTATCATTTTATTAGGCTAAAAAAAACCATGCTTATAAAAGGATAAGCATGGTGTAACAAAAAAGAGGAACTACAGCTACTGTTCCTGACTATAAGTTTAAGAATATCAACTTAACTTTTTCTTAATTTATATAAGAAATAAAAAAATCCCTGCAAATGCAGGGATTTTTTTATTTAGACGTTGATGTTTATTACATCATACCGCCCATTCCACCCATACCGCCCATGTCTGGAGCAGCTGGTTTGTCTTCAGGAATGTCAGTAATCATACATTCTGTAGTCAACATTAAGCCAGCAACAGAAGCAGCGTGCTCAAGTGCAGAACGAGTTACTTTAGCTGGGTCAAGAATACCCATTTCTAACATATCGCCATATTCGCCAGTTGCAGCGTTATAACCGAAGTTACCTTCACCACCTTTAACAGCGTTGATCACTACAGATGGCTCATCACCAGCGTTCGCAACGATTTGACGAAGTGGAGCTTCGATCGCACGACGTAAAATGTTGATACCTGCAGTTTGGTCTTCGTTAGCACCTTTTAAGCCGTCAAGAACGTTTACAGCACGTACAAGCGCAACACCACCACCTGCAACAACACCTTCTTCAACTGCTGCACGAGTTGCGTGAAGAGCGTCGTCTACACGGTCTTTCTTCTCTTTCATTTCAACTTCAGTTGCTGCACCGATTTTAATTACAGCAACACCGCCTGCCAATTTAGCAACGCGTTCTTGTAATTTTTCACGGTCATATTCTGAAGTAGACTCTTCGATTTGAGCACGGATTTGTTGAACACGCTCAGCGATAGCAGCAGCATCACCAGCACCGTCAACAATAACTGTGTTTTCTTTAGAAACAGTGATTTTGTGCGCTGTACCTAAATCTTGAAGAGTTGCTTGTTCTAAAGACATACCAACTTCTTCAGAAATAACAGTTGCGCCAGTCAAGATTGCGATGTCTTGAAGCATAGCTTTACGACGGTCACCGAAACCAGGAGCTTTAACAGCACACACTTTGATAATACCGCGCATGTTGTTTACAACAAGAGTTGCAAGCGCTTCACCTTCAACATCTTCAGCGATGATAAGAAGTGGTTTACCAGTTTTAGCAACTGCTTCTAAAACAGAAATCAATTCACGAATGTTGCTGATTTTTTTGTCAACAAGAAGGATGAATGGGTTTTCAAGTTCAGCAGTCAAAGTATCTTGCTTGTTTGCAAAGTACGGAGAGATATAACCACGGTCAAACTGCATACCTTCTACAACGTCTAATGCGTCTTCGAAGCCAGAACCTTCTTCTACAGTGATTACACCTTCTTTACCTACTTTTTCCATTGCTTGAGCAATAAGTTTACCAACAGTAGTATCAGAGTTAGCAGAGATAGAACCAACTTGTTCAATTGCTTTGAAATCATCAGCTGGTTTAGCAATAGAACGGATATTTTCAACTACAGTTTTTACTGCAATATCGATACCGCGTTTTAAATCCATTGGGTTCATACCAGCAGTTACTGATTTGATACCTTCGTTTAAAATTGCTTGAGCAAGTACAGTCGCAGTTGTTGTACCGTCACCTGCGATGTCATTAGTTTTGCTTGAAACTTCACGAACAAGTTGAGCACCCATGTTTTCAAACTTGTCTTTTAATGAAATTTCTTTAGCAACAGTCACACCGTCTTTAGTGATGTGCGGCGCACCGAAAGAACGGTCGATCACAACATTACGGCCTTTAGGACCTAAAGTCACTTTAACCGCATCTGCAAGTACGTTTACACCTGCAATCATTTTTGAGCGAGCTGAATCACCAAATTTTACGTCTTTAGCTGACATATTAAACTCCAAATCTTTTTAAATACTGAATCTGATAATGAATTGAGTTATGGATTGATTAGCCTTCCAACACAGCTAAAATGTCTGACTCTTTCATGATTAAGAGTTCTTCACCACTTACTTTCACTGTTGTACCTGCATAAGTACCAAACAATACTTTGTCACCAACTTTAACATCCAAAGCACGTACGCCATTCTCAGTGATTTGACCATTACCTACTGCAATTACTTCACCTTGAGATGGTTTTTCAGCAGCAGAACCTGGAAGTAAAATACCACCAGCGGTTTTGGTTTCTTCTTCTACGCGACGAATTACAACGCGATCATGTAATGGACGAATGTTGCTCATAATTAACTCCATCAGACTAAGTCTTTTTGATTAATCGTTATTGCTTTAATCCAGAGCAATAACAAAATATTTAGATGTCACTTTTGTGGGGATGAAAAAAAAGGCTTCAAGGGGAAAATGAAAAAAAACTTATCTTTTTTGGTCATTTTTTAACAGGTTATTGAGAATTATTGTAAAAATACCTAGTAAATAACCGAAAAGTTATTAGGCTTCTTATCTCATCCAATTAAATGATTATCTTTCTGAATAGTTTTAAGGAAGTAACAATACTCTGCAGAGCTGGAATACTTTATTGATTTATATAAAATTTCCAATCTCTATAACTGTGAGCATTTTCAAAACCAACCAATTCTTTGGAAAAGTTCTTAATTTTTATAGGCTTTTTAAATGATGGGCTGTAAACCCCTATAATTCCATTTTCTTTATTTCTAATCACCTCAAAATTTTTATTAGTTATTGGATCTTTCTCAATTTTTCGTAAATAACGAAAAATTTCAGAATGCCTTTCATCTCTCAGTAATTCCTCAAGTTTTACTGGGTATTTTGGATATCCAAGTGGAGAGTTGTTATAGTATCTGGTGATAGCTGCCTGATACAAACTACCGATACGAATTAATTCTTGTTCTTTTTCTCTCTGTAATAGCGTTGCATAATTCACTGACCATTGGCCTATAGTCATAGCCAAAATAGAAAAGATAACTAACATCCAAATATAGGCAAAACCAAGATTTCCTCGCTTCATAATGATTGATCACCATTCAGAATAACGTTTATCATCACTTCCCACATTATTACTAAATGAAGCAACATCGTATATACCATGCCCTTCTTGTGAGTCTATAGTTGTTTTCCATTGTCTCTCACCTGTTATAGGATCAACAGGAACTTCTCTAAGATAACGCTTTTCAACAAGATCATTTAGCTTTTCAGGATAATATCCTTTATCAGCATAGAATTTATCAATACTATGACGAAGCGAACTCAAATTTTGGCGTAAAGTAACTTCCTTACTTTCATCAATTTTATCAATATATCTTGGGACAACAATTGACAACAATAAAGCAATAATTGCTAAAACAACGAGCAACTCTACAATAGTGAAACCATTTTTTTTATTCATATTAGCTTTCAATTATTTCTACCATAAACGATACGCAATACCATTCGACCCCGTTCCTTTTGATAAAGAATAAATATCATAGACATCTTTACCTTCTTTAGGGTCCAAAGCTTCGCTTTCATAACTTCGAAGTCCCCAACTGAGTTCTGGATTTTTTATTTGATCATTAAAAGGATCATGAGGCACTTTTCGTATGAATCGTATAATTCTTTTTTCACCATACTTACTAGGCACTCCCATCAAAACCTTTAAATTTGCTGGATATCCTGACTCAGTTTTAAACTCATCAGCAATTTCATTACGATCACTTGAAACTTTATATGCATCAATCGCAGTCCGAATCTCTAATAGGGCCATCTTTAGCTCTTTTTCTTTTTGCTGTTTTGAAACGACACTTGTTACAGGAATAATTATTGAAGCCAATAGTCCTATTAAAACCAGAGATACCATAAGTTCAACATAGGTAAAGCCTTGCGTATTATTTTTAATAAAGATAAAGCTGCGCTTCATGACTCATAATTCCTAAACAACTATGGCTTCATAACGATAAATTCTTTATCAATTTGCTTACTGGCGTCCTTCTTAACAGTGGAACCTGCAACAGTATCAATAGAATAATCACTAATAGTAACTTTTTGAGTTCCCTCTAAATCTTTTGATACTCTAAAGTTGATTGTTGCAGTTTCCCCCTGATGGTTCGGGGTTTGGAAGAAAATAATTCGAGTTCCTCCTGCAATTTTCTCTTTCTCTACTTTTTGTGCTGCGATACCTAATACCATTTCAGAAAACTCTAATTTATCAGAATGCTGTATATCCAAACTTATTTTTTGTGCATTTGGAGCATTTTGAAGAATCTTAATTTTCAAAATCTCTCCAGCTTTTACCTGATCGTTAGATTCTAATTTGAAATCAATATTATTTGTATTTGTTCCAACTTGTTGAGCTTCAGATTGGTTTACGGATTCTGATGTATTAGGAACACCAATTGATGCAGGGGTATTTGATTGAGATAAATCAGCTTTACCCTGATAAATTGAATGGTCCATCAATCTTAAAGGTGTTGTTGTCACCTCATCACCAGTACCAGATAAGTGTTCTTGTACATAAGGTGCTGGCAATTCAAATGGTCTTACAATCCGAGGTGTTATCAGTAAAACAATTTCACTTTTATTTTTAGTATCGCGTGTACTTGAAAATAGCCTTCCTAATAAAGGAATTTTCCCAATACCGGGTAAATGTGAAGCTGATGTCTGAGTATCATCTCGAATCAAACCAGCTAACATTTGTGTTTCATTATCTTTAAGCTGAAGAGTTGTAGAGGCGTTGCGAGTCCCTATCTGATAAGCAATAAGTCCATTCTTTGAGGTTATTTCTTTTGCAATATTGCTAACTTCCATTTTTATGCCAATTTGTACTTCTTTATTTACTTTAACTTCTGGCAAGACTTCAAGTTTCAAACCAACATCAAGATAATTAATTGACTCAGCAATTGAGCCTCCTAACTCACTCGTTGTTGTAGTGATAACAGGTACTTTCTCACCAATTAAAAAATCAGCCTTTTCTTTACTCTTTACTCGAATACGAGGATTAGCAAGAAGATTCGCTTTGCTACTTGTTTGCTGAAAGTTCACTGTTGCAATTCTATCTGCTGTAACCAGCTTAAGACTGTCTGAAGTTAGATTTCTTAACTGATTAATCGTATATGAACCTACTCCACCAACACCATTTAATAAACTCACATCAACTTTCTTTGGAAAATCAATACCTAATTCTAAAAGATTATCTCGACTGACCTCTAACACTTCGATATCTAGTATTACTTCAGGTGAAGGTAAATCAAATGCTTGTAATAGCTTATCGATACTCTCAATGACATTTTGATTATCACGTACAATTAGTAATCTTAATCTGTCATCAAAAAAAATAGCCTTAGGTTCATATAGTTTAGTAATTAAATCTTGAGTCTTTTGTACATCAGCAAACCCCAGATAAAATGATTTTGTCATCAACTCCTCATACTTTTTCTTTTTTTCTGGCGATTGTTGATAAATTAAGTAAGAGTTTGAATTTAAAATTTTATAAGCCAAAGAAGAAGTACTCAGTATTGTTTTTAATGCTTCTCTAACGGTCGTATTTTTAGCATACACAGTTGTTGTCACTTGATCCAAATTTGCATCTTTATCCAAAATAAAATTCATTCCAGAGTACTGAGCAAGGAAATCTAATACTGAGCTAACAGGTGCATTTTTAAAGTCTAAAGAAACTAACTGATCGAGCTTTTCATTTAAACTTGGTGGATTTAATAAATTTCTATTTTTATTCTGTTCAATTTCATTTTTTAACTTATTCGCTTTGTAATAATTAGGAGAAACTTGCAAAATTTCTCGAAGAGTTACCAAAGCAGCAGGAATATTACCGTGATCAGCTGCCTTTTGAGCCACTTCAAATTGCAAATCAAGATCTTTAATTTTATCTATTTTATTTATATTATCAATTGCAACCATATTCTCTGAATCAATTTTCAAAACATCTTGATTCAATGATAATGCTGTATTGAAATCACCGTTAAGAAAGGCTTGTTGTGCAAGAATAAGTTTTTTATCAATCAATTCTCGTTGTTTATAAGTATAATCTAACTTATATTTTGCTGGGTTATTTTCAGCCGAATCTTTCAATTTATTTAACTTATTTATTTCATACTCACTTGTATTTTTATGCAGACTACATCCACCCAAAATAATACTTGCGCTTAACATTGAAAGATTAAATGTTTGTTTAAAAAAAATAAATGATTTTTCCATATTTACTTACTTATAGTCATAGTTCGTTGATCAGGAATATACTGGATCACAACTTGGTATGGAGTATTTTCCAAAACTATCCATGTATTGTTGTAAGGTACATTCGGGGCTAATATGAGATTTTCCTCACCCACTTTTAGGAAAATATTCACTTTTTGCTCTTTATCTAGAATCTGTCCCATATACTGTATCGAGGGTAAAGATACTTGCGTAGGAATAGATGGAACTTCTGGTGGAATTGGCATTAACTCTTTTTTTTTCTCAATAACTTTTGGTTTTATTAATTTAGGCTTTACCACCTGCTCTTCCTTAAATATTGGTAAATCCCAATAATTAAGCATGGCATTGCTTTCAACCATAACTGATGGCTCTTGAGCAGTTGGAATAGAAACAGTATTTTTTCCCTGATAATTATTTATCATAAGTGGTTCAACTGGTATTGGTGGTACAACTAAACACCATAATGCAATAACTATAACTAATACTGCTAAGATTGAAACTCTAATCTTTTGTACTGGAATTTTTAAATTTAAAAAGTTATTTATATCTATTTTTTTCATTGCAACTCCTTACCTTGAAGTAAGACAGTCATATTGACACTATTATCCTTTTTATTTCTTTGGAAATCGATGGAATTAATAATATAACTACCACTATTTGTTTGAATTTTTCCTAGTAACAATCGCGTATCCAACCAAGAACCAGATACGGAAAACTGGAATTTATTCAAATTTTTATTATGTATTTCCTGATATTCCAATAAATTCGTATTCGTTTCTTTAACATATCCAAAAACTTCTTTATATAATTGAATGTTAGTTAATAATTCTGGTTTTATATTAGTCGAAACCGGCTGCGCACCTAGAGTGGTAGTTTTTACCTTAGCTAAGTAATGGTTTAATTGTTCATTTTGGGATTTTAACTGTGAAATTCGTTCATATGTAGCTGGGATAATCCAAAAAATTACCCCTAATGCCCAAGCCATTACACCAACAACAAGCAATTTACTTATGCTCAATGTTGATGCATATTTTTTAAAAGACCATTTAAGTCTTAATATTAATTGTTGGATTGTCATTTTCTTTCCAACTCAAATTCGATAAGTCCACTCTCAGCTCTAGCTACTCTTTTTATTTGTAAATTAATTTTCAATGTTTGAGCTGCATCAATAAAGCCAGTTAAATCCATCAGTTCTGAACAACTGCCTTCAATCTCCAAAATACCATCTAAAGAGTAACGCAAACGATCAAAATTGATTTTGTTACTTCGAACACTCATCAATTGATCTAAATCTTTTAATGACATCTGAGAAAAAGGAGCTTCTTTTTTCTCCAGATTACGGTCCGAAATTTGATGTTGCTCATACAGCTCAATATTTGCAGTCCATAACTGGTTTTGAGAAGCATATTCTTTTCTTATAGAAAAAAGAATCATACTTAAAAAGATAATTAAACAAACCATGACAACAAAAGTTGTAAGGAACAAATTATCATTATTTTTCTCATAAAGATTGATATTAATTTTTTTCATTTCAAATTAAGTTTAAAATTTGTTCAGGAGTTTTTGCTACTAAACTTGACCAATGTTTAAATTGTTTACCTTTTCCCTTAAAGAAGATTTCACTAACTTTTTGATGATTCCAAATATTTATTGACTCTTGATTGATAAACTTTTTAGGAAAAATATTAATTCCTTCCTCTCCATTCACTACGCAATCAACGTGATAGAAAAAATTTTCTTCTTCATACCAAAGTTCATTAATGTCTAATATATTGAAGATTTTAAACAAAGAAATACTAAAATTACTAATATTTTGACATTCATTTAATAACATCAATCCCTCATGAATATAGTGAGGTAGAGTGACTGTAAAAATAGGCTGATTAAATTTTACTTGATCAAATAAAAACTTATAATCTCCCGATGAAAAGTTTGGGTATTTTTCCTTGAAATGAGCTATTGCCAAAAACTCTAATACGTTTATATCAGGCCACTCTTGCTGACGAGGCAAAATACCAAAACGGCATAATGAATTGTCTAAGGTAATTTCTATAAATTTATATTTAATATCAATTTTTTTTAATTCATGAATAAATTGGTCTATCCAATTTGGATCTAACAAATTATATGAAAAATCTCCTGCTATGATTTCGGAGCTATACTTACTTAACCATAAACATTTATAGGTGGTTAAAGTAATAGATAAGGTATTACCTTTCAATAAATGTAACACGGTTAATTTCCTGAAAAGTTGTCTGACCTTGAGCAACAATTGCCAAAGCTTGCTGGCGCAGAAAAATCATATTTTCTTGTTGCAGTTTTTTTCTAATTTGACTCATTGGCGTACCATTAAGTAATAGCTCTCGGAGCTCATCTGTCATAATTAAGATTTCAGCAATAGCTTTACGACCTTTGTATCCCGTCCATTGACAATAATCACACCCGTTTCCTTTCTGTAAATGAAATAGGCTTTTAACTTTTATCATACCAGCCTCTTGTAGTGCATTATCATCAAATGGAATATCTACACTACATTTAGGACAATTTAAACGAATTAAACGCTGTGCAATAATCCCATTTAAACTATTTAAAAAACCAAATAAATCAATTTCCATATGACGAAATCGGCCAATCACATCTAAGGCATTATTCGCATGTACCGAGCTATATACTAAATGTCCCGTTAATGCCGCCTGCACTGCAATCTCTGCTGTTTCTCGGTCTCGAATCTCTCCAACCAGAATTGTATCTGGGTCATGGCGAAGAATAGATCTTAGTCCTTTTGCAAAAGTTAAACCTTTACGTTCATTTACAGGGATCTGTAAAGTCCCTTTGATTTGGTATTCAACTGGATCTTCAATCGTTATTAATTTTTGCTGTTCTGAATGTTGTTCATGCAAAAGTGCATACAGTGTAGTTGTTTTACCAGAACCTGTTGGCCCTGTAACCAGTACCATGCCATAAGGTTGCTGAGCAAGATGTCTAATCTGCATCATGCTTTTTTGATCAAAACCTAGTAACTCAAGTGATAAAGGTTCATGCTCTTGTGTTAAAGCTTGCTTATCCAATATACGTAAAACAGCATCTTCTCCATGTAACCCAGGCATAATTGAAACACGTAAATCAATATCTTGTTTCCCTAAATGAATAGTCAAACGTCCGTCTTGAGGAATACGTCTTTCAGAGATATCTAAATCTGCAAGAATTTTTAGTCTTGAAACCACTTGTTCTGCATAATTTTTACGTTTAACCGACTCACCAAGAATTAAGACCCCATCTATACGGTTCTTAATAATAAGTCCATCAACGGTGTTTTCAAAATGAATATCACTCGCACCTTTATCATAAGCACTAGCTAAGACTTGGCTTACAAAACTAATGACCTCAGTTTCTCGATTTTCAATAGAGATTTCTGATTTTGGGTTTTCTGTATCTAGAAGCAATAAATGGGCGAAAGAATCAACTGATTCAGTTTTAATTTGCCCAACTTTAAACCCTTGAGGAAAATTATAACTAAGCCAAGATAAATCCTTGAGCATGGGTTTGCGCGCAAAAATCACCCAATCGCTTTGATCTATTTGTATATGAATACATTGTTCTTTATTTGCTAAAGTTTTATTGAGCTTATCAAAACTGATTGTCCATCTTTTTAACTCTTCTGCTGTGAACCAGCACTCGACAAGTACTTCATCTTTTATACTGTTTTTAATATTCATGACTGTAATCCACTTGCTAGCCCAAAAATTGGCATATATAACAACACAACGATTACACCAATAAATAATCCAATTGCCAGCATCAAGATAGGCTCTAGTAATCTGGATACCTTTTCTACAAACTGCGTTAAATCTAAATCATGGAATTCTGCCGATTTATCAAGCATTGCAACAATTTCACCATTTTTATCGCCCGCATTCAAAAGCCTGCTCGATACAGCCGTAGTTAAATGAGCCTGATCTAAGGAAAAACTTAAACCACGCCCCTCTAAAATTAATTGTTTTGCTTGTAGTAATTTTTTTTGTTGTATAGGTAGAAGTAATGAATGAGATAAATTAAAAGCTTGTGTCACAGAAGCTCCACTATCTAACAACAATGAAAGTCCTCGATAAAATCGGGATAAATACATCACTTCTAATCTTCTTTTTAAAGGAGAAATTTTTGACAAAACCGCCATAAAAGTTGGTTCCAAACCCTGCTTTTGGACCTTATAAATAGATATAAAAATAATAATAGAAACCATGCCTATAAATAATAATCGGTATTCCCCTAACCAAGCGCCAAATTTCAGCATCAACTCTGAGGCTAATGGCAAATCCATGTCAATACCTTCATAAATTGCTCCAAAGCGTGGAACTAAGTACATGAGTAGAAACATAATGACCCCAAAAGCTACGATCATTAACGTAAGAGGATACATAGAAGCATTATAAACTTTGGAACGGATTACAGAGATTTGTTCATCATATTTAATATAACTCGTTAATGCTTTAATTAATGTCCCATTGCGCTCACTTGCCGCTACTGTTGCGATTAATATTTCAGGAAAAATATTTTCACAAGATCTCATTGCTTCAGAGAGAGGTAACCCTAAATGTAATCCATTACGTATTTTATAAATCGGGTTATCTTGAGTGTCTTGAGATGCACCATGGTGATCATTAAGGATATCTAATGTTTCTGATAAAGATAAACCAGATATGAGTAACGTTCTTAATTCGTGCACAAATATCACGACATTAAATTTAATAGATTTTTTCTTTTTTAAGGTAAAATAACCCTTTCCCTGCTGCTCAACTGATAAAACGTGTAATCCCTGACTCTCTAAATCTTTTTTTATCTTTTCAGAACTTTCATCAGTTAGATTAAGAATTTCACGTTGACCGCTTGAGTTAAGAACGCGGACCTTAAAAGACTGCATTACCAATTACCGATATCTTGGAATTCATCTTTTTCACCTCCAGCAACTTTATCCTTACCAAAAGAGAAAACATCATAATTATTTGAATTATGCTCTCCAGGATATTGATATTGATAAGGCATTCCCCAAGGGTCTAAAGGGATCTTCTTAATATAAGGTCCTTTCCATCTTGTTGCATTAGCTGGCGCAGTGATTAAAGCTTGTAATCCTTCTGTATTACTAGGAAAATCACCATTATCTATACGATATTGATCAATTGCTTTTACAAAAGAATCTACTTGTGCTTTTGCAGTAGTACTTTCTGATTTTTCTAAATTTTTAAAAAGATTGGGGCCAATAATACCAGCCAACAATCCAATAATAACTAGAACAATCATAAGTTCAAGCAAAGTAAAACCTCTACTAAATTTTGTTTTTCTTAACATTCAAAACTTTCCAAAGCTGTTATTACAAAAAATAAGCCTTTATTTAAAATATAAAAATATTTTTAAAGCCACTTCCTTTTAAAAAAATAAAATACTAGAATAAAAAAATTAAATACATAAGCAATAAGAAATTAACCTAAAACTTACAAATTTACAATTACTGTAACAGGAAATTATGAAACTTAATAAAATACTAGTAACTCTACTATCTACGGGTTACTTTGTCTCTGGACATGCTCTCACTACAGGTGCAGGTGAAACATATGAGCAATCATATTTATCTACATCTAATAAACCTATAAACTCATGCTTGACTGGAATTGATGTAACTTCTAAACAGATAACATTAAGTAGCAAGGATATTAAAGGTCCCCTTCCATTCTCAAGAACTTATAATACGACTCTACAATTAGATTATAAACCTGAGTTTAGAACAAGTGAAGGTAAAAGTTTAGATGGCGCATTTGCAACATCATACCTAGAAAATCGAGCATTTATAGGAATGGGGTGGAGCCATAATTTTGATTATAGATTACTCACTTTTGGTAACCCACAATTTAATATATATCGCTTATATATTTTAAGTTTCCCAGGTGAAAGCTATCCTACCACTCTTAGAAAACAGTCGGATGGCACTTATAAAGTTATCAGTAATGTGAATGATACCAACCCTAGTCCTGATACTGAGTTTAGCGTTACTGATGATGACAGTACTAATATTACGATAAAGAGAAAAGGCATTGAATATACATTTAAAGCCTTATCTGGAGTTCGAAATATTACCGAGCAGTTTTATCTTACCAAAATTAAATATCCAGGTGGAAAAACAATAGACTTAAACTATAGCTCTTATAAGAAATCAACTTTAACGGTTCAAGTGCTTACAGATATCGCTGATAATTTAGGAAATAAGCTTAAGATTAATTATATAAATTTTGATGGTTCAGACACTTCAGCATTAGGTCAAAAATTAAGAGGTCTAGTTTCTAGCGTTAGTACAAACTCAAACAATTTAAATAAACAAACTGTCATTTACACTTATGAACCTATTAATTATCGTCAGCAGGGTAGCGATAAAGAGAATTTTATTTTAACCAAAGCGATATCAACTGCAAACGGAACTGAAGAGTATACTTATAATAAAAATTATATACACAAAGGTTTATATTCAGATAGCCAACAAACACTTCGGGGCGTAGCTATTCCCATCATTTCAGAATACTCAAAACAAGGATTAGTATTAAGAAAATGGGAAGCAAATGATAATTCTATTTCAAGTTATACCGACAAAACAAAAGATTTTGGTGTTCTAAAGTTTACAGAAGATTTTAGTCAAATTGTAAATGATAAACCTTTTTATCAAAAATCTACTCTGACTCTTACACCACCTTCCCCTTCTACTAGTCCATTAGCTTCTGAAGTATTTACTGTTGAAAATGGTTCAAATAATGAGGGACCAGCTGTTGCTTATATAGCTACATCGACAGGCCCAAGTTGTTTAAGCTATGATGGAAAACCAGTTAAATCATTATTATTTAAAAAAGACATACGTCAATTAGCACGTGTAGTTGATAAAAATAATAACCGGACGGATTTTCAATATGATAGTAAAAATAGATTAACTAGTCGTACTGAAGCAGTAGGTTCAACTAGTGCCCGTACAACGACCGCAACCTACACGACGGATTTCGATATACCAAGTACTGTTCAACGAGGTAACATTACTCAGACCAATACCATTAACACACTTGGGCAAATCACCAAATCGACACAGACGTCCTCTCAAACAGGCAGTACATCAAAAGCAACTGATTACACCTATTTAGCGAATGGACTACTTTCAACTGTTGATGGACCTCGTACCGGCACAACTGACAAAGTCACCTATACTTACGATGCTTTTGGTAATAAAGCATCCGAAGCTCAAGTGGTGAATGCTACAACGCGTACCACCAGCTATGTTGATTATAACTCTTTTGGTCAACCCGAACGTGTCGTTTACCCTACAGGTCTAGTCGATAAATTCAATTATAATGAAGATGGTACTGTCGCCAGTAAAATTACCGGCAAAGGTACTGCAACAACAACTATTACAGGTAAAACTACAACCTATACTTACGACACGTTAAAACGTCTAAGCTCTGAAACCAATCCAGATGGTGAAAACACTTCCTATACGTATGATGTTAAAGACCAAGTTACTAGCACTACTTTACCGAATGGCAGTGTGGTCAATAAAACCTATCATGGTAATGGCATAATCTCATCAGAAAAATTAACCGATAGTACTGGTGCAACCATCTTTACTCAAAGCTCTACAACTTTAGATGCGAATGGCCGTCCACTAAAAACCGTCAGCGGTACCGATGCAACCAAGAACTGGGTTACCAATACTTATGATCTTAACGGCAACCTCACTCAAACTGCTTCTGCTTTAGGTATTACAGAAAAATGGACCTATGACCCACTAAACCGTGTAACATCTCATACTGATGGCTTGGGTAATATCGATACTAAAACTTATGATTTGCAAGATAGTACTTTAACTGAGCTTGATGCTTTAAATGCTGGTACAAATCCTTATTCTTATCGTAACGGTAAAGTCTTAACCAAAGAAATCAATACTGACTATGGGACTAAATCTTATACCTATGACGAAGCAGACCTGCTGACTCAATCTCTTTACGGCTCTCGTAAATGTGATAATACTAGTATCGATGCATTGGAGCGTGTAGGACAAACTGCTTGTACCAACTCAGCAACGACTACACCAGCTACACTGGTCAGCAACCTCACCTTCAGTTATGACCAGACCCGTTTTGGTCGGTTAGATAAGATTACATCTGCCGATAGTGCCTATGGTGTTGACACCTCTTACACTTACGATGATTATGATCGTATCGTTGGTAAATCACAAACCAATAAAACTATTACTACATGGACAGGAACCAAACCAACTCTGGCTGTAGCTTATGCCTACACCATTGGTGACAAGTTAAGCAACCTCACCTTACCTTCTGGTCGTAAGCTTGCTTACACCTACGATGCAACCAAGAAAAACCTACTCACCAATGTCACTTTAGACGGTGCTGCCCTTATCCGTGCCATTACCTATGATGCTGGCGGTCAGATGACAGGCTGGAACTGGGGAGCTGGTGCTGCAAGCTACACATGGACTTATGATGCTGTTAAAAATGGTGTGATCCAGTCGATTAGTAATAAAAACAACTCAGGTGTGGTGAACTATAGTCTCGCTTATGACTTTGATAATGATGGTCGTGTCAGCAAAATCACGCGTAATAATGGATTGGTTGACAGTTTTACTTACAGTAATGCTGACCGTCTGCTGACCGAAGCTCGTGCAAATGGCGCAACAAGTGTCTTTGGTATTACCTACACTTATGACAAGAACGGTAACCGTTTAAGTCTTGCTGCAACTGGTACACATCAACAGCCTCAAGCTAATGTGGCTTATACCTACACTGGAAACAAACTGGCAACTATTGGTGGAGCTGCTGTTTCCCATACCGGCAATGCTGAGTTGATCTATGGTGGTTTTACGCCAACTTATGACAATGCCGGCAACCGTCGTGAAGACAAAACTACTGGTGGTGCTGCAACTGCGCCTCAGTACTACATGACTTATAACCATAAAAACGAACGTACTGTTCGCGGTTATACTGCCAACAGTACTGCATGGAAAGCCAATGCTGTTCAGTTCGTTTATGATGAAAATAGCCATCTGATTGGTGAATACAATGACGATGGTGTACCACTAGTTGAGTATGTATGGTTAGGTGATAAACCTGTTGCTGCGATTTATGGCTCTGGCACTACAGCTAAAACTTACTGGATTGCGAGCGATGCACAGAATACTCCACGTCGTTTAATTGATGCTGCTGATGGTACCACTACTGTTTGGGCGTGGGACTCAACCGCATTCGGTGTAGGTGTACCAAGTGTTCAGACTGTGAAGTTTAACCTTCGCTTCCCGGGTCAATACTACGATGAAGTGACTAAACAGCACTACAACCATAACCGTTTCTATAATCCTGTGTTAGGCCGTTATGTGGAACCAGATCGTATTGGTTTAGAAGGAGGATTGAATCCTTATACTTATGCAAATGGAAATCCTATTACCAATGTTGACCAGAAAGGACGCGCTGTTGAAAGAGCAGATCAACAACCTGCTTGGAGAGTTGGTATAACTGCACATTATCTTCTCAGTAATTGGGTTAATTTTAATTACAATATGAAGGGTAATTTTAACTGGAAATCTGAACTAAGTTTCAATACCTTGGGACGAAATGGCCGAGCTGATTTAACATATTTTAATCCATTACAAAAAGTTGGTTCTATCTGGGAATTGAAGCCTATGAGCTATGCTTCAGGTTTGAAGTTTGGACAAAGTATTAATCAAATACAAGGGTATGTACTTCAAGCCCAAAAGCAATATGGAGGAAATTGGTCAGCAGGGATACAAGGTGGAAATCCTTTACCATTTACGAATTTAACACTAACTGGATTGGTTGGGATGACTCCATACCGCTTTGACTACAATATTCTAAATCCGCAAGCCGGTCTACTAGGATATAGTGCTACCCCTATTAGTTTCAGTGATTATTTAAAAGTACCATTTTTCAACTTTGACTCATCTATTCAATTAAAATCTAATGGGAGCTTTGATTATGGATATAATAATACTTCAGGTAATGGAGGAATGTTCCCTCCTGCTCCAGGAATGCTTCCTATAGTACCTTAATTATTACAACGAAAGATGGTTTATTAAACCATCTTTCTAAACATGCAGGGAAATAATATGAATCAAGTTGATTTATTTAAAAAGTATTTTAATCAATTCCTTTTAGAAAATTCTAAAAAAATGTTAGAAAAATCTTTAATTTTAACTACATTTGATAAAGACTGTTATCTTCTGATGCAAGCATTTAATCTATGTAAATATGAAAATGAGAATATAATTTTCGAAAAAGATGATATAAAATATAGAATAGAATGCATATTTAATGATGTCATGAAATATTCCTATAGCATTAGTAAACCATCAGATTTTTTTACAAATGAGCACATCATTAATTTTAGTGAACAATTTAACTTTATTAAAGAAATTCCTTCAAATTACTATTTAAAATTTCATAATTACCAAATAAAATTATACCAAAATTACTGGGCAAAAATTGATAAAGAAAAAATAGATTTCTTTAATAAAAAAATATTATCAAATAAAAATATAAATGGGGAAATATATACATATTTTCTACAATTCTTTTTAGGTAAAGAATATTCAATAAATAAAACACCAAATGGTTTAATTTTAGAAAAAATAGTTAATGATCAAATTATTTTTTTTATACAAGTAGATATAAAACTTATAGATCATGAGATAAAAAAATATGGAAGATTGCCTCCATTTCCAATATTTATTAAAGGAGGTTTTTTTATAGATTCATATAAATTCTTTTTTAATAGAATTGAACATCCAGCAATAGATAGTCTAAGTTTTCATCATGGACTATACCAAGAAAGTGCATCTACTGAGCTAAAGTGGTTATTTATTCTTTGTGATATCGCTGCATACTATATCAATATGTGCTTCGATTTTTATGAAGAAAGTCTTCTAGAATATATTAAAAAATATAGTTAATTCTACGGATTGATTGACAGTTTTACTTACAGCAATGCTGACCGAAGCTCGTGCAAATGGTGCAACAAGTGTCTTTGGTATTACCTACACTTATGACAAGAACGGTAACCGTTTAAGTCTTGCTGCAACTGGTACACATCAACAGCCTCAAGCTAATGTGGCTTATACCTACACTGGAAACAAGCTTGCCACTATTGGTGGAGCTGCTGTTTCTCATACGGCTAATTCTGAGTTGATCTATGGTGGATTTACGCCAACTTATGACAATGCCGGTAACCGTCGTGAAGATAAAACTACTAGTGGTGCTGCAACGGCTCCTCAGTACTACATGACTTATAACCATAAAAACGAACGTACTGTTCGCGGTTATACTGCCAACAGTACTGCATGGAAAGCCAATGCTGTTCAGTTCGTTTATGATGAAAATAGCCATCTGATTGGTGAATACAATGACGATGGTGTACCACTAGTTGAGTATGTATGGTTAGGTGATAAACCTGTTGCTGCGATTTATGGCTCTGGGACTACAGCTAAAACTTACTGGATTGCGAGCGATGCTCAAAACACTCCACGTCGTTTAATTGATGCTGCTGATGGTACCACTACTGTTTGGACGTGGGACTCGACTGCATTCGGTGTAGGTACACCAGATGTTCAGAATGTGAACTTTAACCTGCGCTTCCCTGGTCAGTACTATGATGAAGTGACTAAACAACACTACAACCATAACCGCTTCTATAACCCAGTGTTAGGACGTTATGTGGAACCTGACCGTATTGGCTTAAAAGGTGGATTAAATCCTTATATCTATGCTGGCGCAAATCCTATTACGTTTGTAGATGCAACAGGCTTAGCAAATGAATATAATGTCGGCAATAATCGAAATGCTATTGAAAAAATTGCTCCACAATCTTTAGGTGGTAACTATCATGCTAGAGTTGACTCATATAATTTAAACAATCAAAGAACATTTGAAGTCCATGTTTATCGAAAACAGGGTACGAAACTTATTGAACAAGGTATATGGAATGCTGATGGTAGCTTTAAGCCCAAACATGATATTAAAGTTGCACCTAATCTCCCTATCGATGTAAGAAACCAATTAAAAGGAACCATGATTTCTGAATTAAGAAAATTAGACCAATTACCTGCAAAGGGTTATTCAAATATTAAAAGTTTTCAAATAGAAATAGGAAGTGCAAATACACGATTAGGAACTTTAGGTTCATTATTGTTTATTACTCCATTAGTAGAGCAACAACTGCACCCAGAAAGATTCCAAAATTTAAATACTATAGAAAAATTATCATTGATAATGTTACCTGAAGATATTCGACAACATGAATGTCTATCTTCTGGACAATACTGCAATACTATTTCTCCAAAATTTTAATTAAAGGAATTAGACGATGTCTCTTGATGATTTAGTTCAACGATCAATTAAAAATCTTGAACAAAAGCATATTTTTAAAGATAAATCTAGAGGAGTAGATATTATTATAGTCAAGATATACCCGCGCATAGGTTTGGGTTACGGTGGGCAGTTACAATTAGATTTGTGGACAGGAAAAGAGATTCGCGCTATTGCTGAAGATCATCTTGGAAATTATATTATCCGCCATAGCTCAGGCGCTGTTTCATATCTTGATATCGATAAAAAAATAACGTTTGAATTAAGCAATAGTATTAAGAACTTTTTAACTGCATTACAATAAATTAAATCTTATTACCTTTAAGATCATAAAAAATAGCCTTGATAAAAACTATCAAGGCTATTTTGTAATATATTATTGTTTCTATGCCTCAGTATTACATGAAGTATAAGCATAAAAACGAACGTACTGTTCGCGCTTATACAGCTAACAGTACTGCATGAAGAACTAATGCTGTTCAGTTCGTTTATGATAAAAACAGCCATCTAATTGGTGAATACAATGCCGATGGTGTACCACTAGTTGAGTATGTATGGTTAGGGGATAAACCTGTTCTATAATAAAACCTACTGCATACTCCGTAGCTTATGAAATGAGCTAATTCTTCTTATCCTGCTATTTCTCGAGCAAGACATTATCAGGAAGCAAATCAAAATTTATTATCTGCTATGGAAAGTGATCCTCAGTTTTCAACTACCATCAAAAATATGGGAATAAACATATCGCTTACCTCAACAGGGCTTGCACCGAGAACATCTCCAGCCGGATGGACCTGACATCATAATGTAGAACCTGGTAAAATGCAGTTAGTTCCTAGAAATCAGCAGAACTCAGGAAGTCCTTTCTGACCTATTTTCCATCCTAATGGAAAAGGCGGATATTCAATTTGGGGGAAATAATTACATGAACTTACTTAACATTATATCAAATATAAAGAATTTCTCAGATGAATATACTATTTATGCTGAATCTCCTTGGACAACTCTATCAGATGCGATAGTTGTAGAGGAACCTGAAGATGGTGCAATAAAAATAAGTGACAGTGATAAAGTTTATGAGTATTTTCTTGAAATATTCATTGTAAAAGACCCACTAAGTGATCTATCACAAATACCAAGCTTCAATAAACTCACTGTTGAAGATCAGGTTAATAGAATATGTGATTAATGATGCTTAATCCCAATAAATAGAGAGGGTTAACTCTCTCTATTTATTTTAAAACTATTTCTTTGATATATAGTAATAAAATGGACATATGACGGCTAAACCTAGAGCTGGTATTGTTGCTCGCAATGTATCTGAGTCATTAACACCTCATAGAGTTATAGTAAGGGATATTATGCAACTTCGTAGAGTTTATTCTGATATTCCCAATATCCAACTGCAATACTTGATTAACATGAATAAGGCTATGTATCCAGCCTATTTTAAGAAAAAATAATGAGGAGAGATAAATGAATTCGGAAGTTTTTATTAAGAAGTTAAAAGAAGTTATTTTAAATGACTATATAGTTACTTATAAGGAAATTTATGAATCTACCCAAATTGATAAAAATATAGAGAAAGATCCATATTGGCTTAATACTTTAACTTTTTATCAATCTTTACCTTTAAAGGAGAAAGAAATATTATTCAAAATAATCCAACAAACTATTATTGACACTACAAGTACAATCTTAGGTATCATTGATGGTCCAGTTTCTTTAGATGGAGTACGAGGGGATTTTCAACTCACATACCACTCCCCTGAAGAAGATAAAGTTATATTAAATGGAGATTTACAAGATGACTTTTTATCAACCACAAATATAACCTAGGCTCCTAAAGAGTAATCAATAGAGAAATATTTCTCTATTGAAATTAAGAATAATTTTATATTCTATATTATTTAAATATTTACCTTAAAATTAAGATTGTAAAAGATAATTTCAACATTCCTGAAAGAAAAATAATAGGAATTTTCATACAAAAATCTTTAAATCATCATTAAACCAATAATGATTAATTTCCCCTTCATTTGAAACTGTATTAAAGCTATTCGGATTGTGATGATATAAACGAGTAGAAGTTGCTGTACCCGCATGAATATCATAAATAGGATGATCTATTTCTAAATCATAAATTTGCGTTAAATCATATATAGCCGTTTTATGGAGATGGCCATGCAACATTCCAAATAATCCTGTTGTACTCCACTTTTCTAAAGCAATTTTTCCCAAAACGGGACAATCCTTTATGCCATGCTTATTATCGGGTGGTGTATAAAAGGGTTGATGAAAAACCACCAGCTTTATTTTATCTTTTGGGGCTTTTTCTAAACGCTCATAAGTATCTTGAATTTGTTCAATCGAAATATGCCCACGTGTGTGATAACGACGACGTATGCTGTTTACCCCAACAATATAGAAATGTTCGGTTTCTAAAGTCGGCTCTAGTTCACCAAAGAAATATCGATATCGGGTAAATGGAGAAAAAAAACGGTTCCAGACATGATACAAAGGAATATCATGATTCCCAGGCACTAAAAGATAAGGAATATTGAGGCTATCTAAAAACTGCCGACATTTAAAAAATTGTTCATATTTAGCACGCTGAGTAACATCGCCACTCACGACAATCACTTCAGGCGTTTGCTGAATACAAAAATGTCTTATTGCCTCTAAACACTCTTTTTTTTCTGTCCCAAAGTGTAAATCAGACAGATGTAATAACATTCGGCACCATAATATTTAAAGCATTTTTTTCTACAGTGAAATTTAGAGGTGGTTTCATCTCTATGATTTCACCATCTAAAGCAACTGTGAGTTTCGATTTCTTTGCACATTCCACCACAACATGATCTGCACAAAAACTATATACGTCTTCTGCATCTTCAACTTTACCTTGAACCCATTGCCAAAGCATATTCAGTAAACTCAGCTTATCACTTTTTGTAATTACAACTCCAGCCACTCTTCCCTGTGCTGCACATTCTGCAATCCTGAGTTTCATATCACACAACTGTAATTGGTTATTTCCAAAAAAAATTAGAGGTGCTTTAACTGGATATTTTTTCCCATCTACCGTTATCGACAACTTCATGGATTTATTTTCTCTTAATAAAACATCTAAAGCTGAGGTATAAGCATGTAAAGGAAGCCTTCCTAAATATTTATTGTAAAGTTCGCGCTTTTTAATAAAGAGTGGATATAGACCTAAACTGGCATTATTCAAATAAATATTATCATTGATTGCTGCTATATGAACCGATCGAGGTGTACCTGTGGCAATAACTTCTACTGCGTCCAAAAGGTCTAATGGAATATCTAAAACTTTAGCAACGTAGTTAAAAGTCCCTAAAGGCAAAATTCCCATTGGAATAGACGTATTTTTAAGTTTAGATGCAACAGCATTTAAAGTACCATCCCCACCAGCTGCAACCACTACCCCTCTATTTTCATTTTGTGAATGCCGATGGATCACATTATTCATCAAATCATCAAACGATGTATCTTCATTTAATTCAAAAACTTGTATCTCAAAATCATGTTCTGTTAACGCGGTCATCAGTTGCTCATAAACATCTTCATGCTTTGAAGCATGAAATCCTGATTTTTCATTGTAGATGATTGAAAGAGGTTTTAAGGGCCGCATTTTCTTATCGTAAATAGGGATGTTTATTCTATTTTGTATATAAAATCACCTATTAAAAGTCTCTTTATGTAAATTTTGAATGATCTTCATTTGTTTAATCAATAATAATTCTCAAGAAATATTTAAGAGTTAATTTATTGATTTTAAATAAAATAATTTTAATAAATAACACACATACAACATAAAAATATGAAAGTATAAACCGTATAAAAAACTCTAACCAAATGATTTTCATTAAAAAACACTCAAAAACCCAAATATCTAATTGTTAGTCTTTAGTCTTATTTTTTTTATGATTTTATGCTTTAATACAGCCACTTTTTTATTTGATCTTTCATTGTACCCCAATGAATAGACTTGTACGTTGTACACATTTTGAATAGGCCTCACCATGACCACAGTGAACGCACCAGAATTCGTTCGTCATCCTAAGCTTATAGCATGGGTTGAAGAAATTGCAAACTTAACCAAACCAGCAAAAATCGAATGGTGTGACGGAAGCGAAGAAGAATCTCAACGTCTAATCGACTTGATGATCGCTAACGGCACCATGCAGAAATTAAACCAAGAAAAACATCCTGGTTCTTATCTTGCAAATTCTGACCCATCTGACGTTGCGCGTGTTGAAGATCGTACTTACATCTGCTCTCAAAATAAAGAAGATGCTGGTGCGACAAACAACTGGGAAGATCCAGCTGTTATGCGTGAAAAATTAAATGGTTTATTTGAAGGTTCAATGGAAGGCCGTACGATGTACGTTGTTCCTTTCTCTATGGGTCCTTTAGGTAGCCATATTGCTCATATCGGTATCGAGTTAACTGACTCTCCTTATGTTGCTGTTAGCATGCGCAAAATGGCACGTATGGGTAAAGCAGTTTATGACGTATTAGGTACAGACGGCGAATTCGTTCCTTGTGTACACACAGTAGGTGCACCACTTGCTGAAGGTCAAAAAGACGTTGCATGGCCATGTAACCCAGAGAAATATATCGTTCATTACCCAGAGACTCGTGAAATCTGGTCTTTCGGTTCTGGGTACGGCGGTAACGCATTACTTGGTAAAAAATGTTTAGCTCTTCGTATCGCTTCTGTCATGGGACGCGAACAAGGTTGGTTAGCTGAACACATGCTTATTCTTGGTGTAACTAACCCTCAAGGTGAAAAACACTACATCGCTGCTGCTTTCCCATCTGCTTGTGGTAAAACAAACTTTGCGATGTTAATTCCACCAGCAGGTTATGAAGGTTGGAAAATCGAAACTGTAGGTGACGATATTGCTTGGATCAAACCAGGTGAAGACGGTCGCTTATATGCAATTAACCCTGAAGCTGGTTTCTTCGGTGTAGCGCCTGGTACAAATACCAAGACTAACCCGAACTGTATGGCAACTCTTCATAAAGATGTTATCTACACAAACGTAGCAGTAACCGAAGATGGCCAAGTATGGTGGGAAGGTCTTTCTAAAGAAGTTCCAACAAACTTAACGAACTGGAAAGGTCAACCTCACGTAAACGGCGAAAAAGCAGCACATCCAAATGCTCGTTTCACTGTTGCAGCTGGTCAATGTCCATCTATCGATGCTGATTGGGAAAACCCAGCAGGTGTTCCAATTTCTGCATTCATCTTCGGTGGTCGTCGTGCAGATACTGTTCCTTTAGTTTCTGAAGCTTTTGACTGGGTTGACGGCGTTTATAAAGCTGCAACTATGGGTTCTGAAACTACAGCTGCTGCTGTTGGTCAACAAGGTATCGTTCGTCGTGACCCATTCGCGATGCTTCCATTTGCTGGCTATAACATGGCTGACTACTTCGATCACTGGTTAAGCCTTGGTCAAGAAGTAAGTACAAAAGCTGAAGCTGCTGGTAATAAATTACCAAAAATCTTCAATGTAAACTGGTTCCGTCGTGATGCTGAAGGCAACTTCGTATGGCCTGGTTTCGGTCAAAACATGCGTGTTCTTGAGTGGATCATTGACCGTTGTGAAGGTCGTGCAAATGCTGTTGAAACACCAATTGGCCTTGTTCCAACTTACGATGACTTGAACTGGGAAGGTACTGAATTCTCTAAAGAAGAATTTGACCTTATTACAGCTCAAGATAAAGATCAGTGGGTTACTGAAATTGAAAGCCACACTGAGTTATTCAATAAACTTGGTGAGCGCTTACCAAAAGCATTAAAAGAACGTCAAGCAGCTTTACTTGAAGCTGTAAAAACTGGCTTCTAATTGCTGAATATAAAAAAGGCCGCTTTATGCGGCCTTTTTTATTATGCGGCATCATCTTTTAGTCGACGTTCAGATAAATAAGCTTCTAACACTTTTATCTGTTGATCATTAAACGGTAATCCCAATTTAGATCTTCGCCAGAGTATGTCTTCTGCAGTATTTGCCCACTCATATTCACATAAATATTTAACTTCACATTCAAATAAATCGTGACCAAAATTTTGCCCCAATTGTTCTATAGCATTTCGTTCTTGAAGCATGTTCCAAACTCTTGTGCCATATGCATGAGCCCAACGTTTGGCAACGGTGTCAGAAACTCCATTTACGCGTAATTGAATCTGGTTGATTAAATCATCTAGTGTGGTCCAGTTCTCAGCACCTGGTAATGGCTTATTGGCAGTCCACTGCTCTGCCATTTCACTAAAGAACGGAGACAAATGTTCTAAAGCAGCCTCAGCCAGTTTTCGATAAGTCGTAATCTTGCCGCCAAATACCGATAACAATGGTGCGTTAGTATTTTCTGCTTGTAGTGCCAAAGTATAGTCACGGGTAATTGCCGAAGGGTTATCAGACTCATCATCACATAAAGCGCGTACACCTGAGTACTGACTTACAATATCTGCTCGCGTTAACTGTTTTTTAAAATGTGAATTTGTGACCGTCAAAAGATAATCTATTTCTACATCGGTAATCTCTACCTTTTGTGGATCACCTGTATATTCCTGATCTGTTGTACCAATGAGGGTATATTTTTCTAAATATGGAATTGCAAAAACGATGCGTCGGTCTTCATTTTGCATAATAAAGGCTTTATGACAATCATATAGCTTTGGCACAACAATATGACTTCCTTGAATCAATCGGACTTGATAAGGCGATCTTAAATTTAGGTTTTCACTAATGATTTCTTCGACCCAAGGACCTGCTGCATTTACTAAAGCTTTTGCTCGTATTTGATAAGACTCAGCTCCACTTTGTAGTTCCAAATGCCACAGTTCTTGTTCTAGATAAGCCTTCACACATCGTGTTCGTGTCACGACTTTGGCACCCTGCTCTTTAGCTTGTAGCGCATTTAACACAACAAGACGTGCGTCATCTACAGTACAGTCCGAATATTCAAAACCACGCGTTATAGCTGGTTTTAAGGGACTATCTTCTTTGAAATAAATAAGATTTGAACCTAATAATTTTTCTCGTCTTCCCAAATGATCATAAAAAAATAGGCCCGCTCGAATTAACCACGCAGGACGTAAATGTGGCCGATGCGGCATAATAAAACGCATTGGTGCAATAATATGTGGAGCTTTCGCTAATAGTACTTCTCGCTCTGCTAATGCTTCTCTGACCAGTCTAAATTCTTTATGTTCTAAATAACGTAGACCGCCATGAATTAATTTACTGCTAGCAGATGAGGTGTGACTGGCTAAATCATCCTTTTCACATAAAAATACCGATAATCCACGGCCTACTGCATCATTAGCAATACCGACGCCATTAATACCGCCACCAATTACGGCAATATCATATACTTTTGAATAATCATTAGATTGTATTGTCATTTCTCATATTCTTTTTATTGTTGATCTTATAAAAATTAAAACATCAAATTGATGAAACAACAATCTAAAAAGTAGAATAATCAAATTTGAATTAGCAAACCTTTAACCATTAATTGATTACTCTACAATTTAATTAATTTAAGAAAAAATCAATCTTCAGCCCAATTTTGACTACGCTTAACCGCCTTAAGCCAACCTTTATAAATCAGCTCAGATTGTTCAGCAGACATTTTTGGCTCAAATACCTTTTCTATGGCAGATTTATTTCTTAACTCATGAAGATCTTGCCAGAAACCCGTTGCCAACCCTGCAAGGAAAGCTGCACCCAAAGCAGTTGTTTCTTTCATTATTGGGCGTTCTACTGATGTCGCTAAAATATCGGCTTGAAATTGCATCAAGAAATTATTTTCCGTTACTCCCCCATCAACACGAAGAGTACGAAGCTCTTCTTCTGCATCTTGCTGCATAGCATCAAGTACATCTTTTGTCTGGTAAGCAATAGACTCTAAAGTTGCACGAATAATATGTTCAATACTGGCTCCACGTGTCAGACCAAAAATTGCCCCACGCGCTGTTGGGTCCCAATAAGGTGCACCTAATCCAGTAAAAGCAGGAACTACATATACTCCATTACTGTCTTTTACCCGTGTTGCATAAAGCTCAGAGTCTTTAGCGTTCTTAATGACTTTTAACTCATCACGTAACCACTGTACACAAGAGCCACCATTAAATACGGCACCCTCTAAAGCATAGTTCACCTCACCGCTCGCACCACATGCAATAGTTGTGAGTAATCCATGCTCTGAACGGACAATTTTTTTACCTGTGTTCATGAGTAAAAAACAGCCAGTACCGTAAGTATTTTTAGCCTGTCCTGCCTCAACACACATTTGACCAAAAAGCGCAGCTTGTTGATCACCTGCAATTCCCGCAATTGGAATACCGACTTCTTGCCCACTAATGGTATGTGTATATCCATAAACCTCAGATGAACTTCGTACCTCAGGTAACATTGCTTTAGGGATATCTAAGGCCTGTAAAAGCTTTTCATCCCATTCAAGCTTTTCAATATCAAACAGCATAGTTCGTGAAGCATTGGTAAAATCAGTGACGTGAACACCGCCATTGGTTAACTTCCAGATTAACCATGTATCCACCGTACCAAACAACAACTCTCCTCGCTTAGCACGTTCACGGCTTCCTTCAACGTGGTCTAAAATCCATTTAATTTTTGTGGCCGAAAAATAAGGATCAATGACTAAACCCGTTGTTTTACGGATATATTCTTGCCAACCTGCTTTATGCAATTGATTACAAATTTCAGTCGTCTGTCGGCTTTGCCAAACAATCGCATTGTAAATCGGCTTGCCTGTTTTTTTATCCCAAACAACTGTGGTTTCGCGCTGGTTTGTAATGCCAATTGCCGCAACTTGTTCACTCTTAATACCAGCTTGAGCCAATGCCTCTACCCATACCGCACTTTGTGTTGCCCAAATTTCCATAGGGTCATGCTCAACCCAACCCGGCTGAGGATATACTTGAGTAAATTCTTTTTGAGCAATACTGACAACGCTTGCATCATGGTCTAAAACAATTGCTCTTGAGCTTGTTGTTCCCTGATCAAAAGCAACAATATATTTTTTTGGGCAATTTGACATCTGAATGTCCCTTTCATTATCTACACACATCTAGTCCACAATGCTAAGACATTATGTCCAACTGTATTTATTTAAAATTTTCTTTGGAATATATCATTATTTTTAAGGGATATAGGTTTTCTTCTTCCAAACATTACTCATTCTTTATCCGTTTTTACTCATTGGGAAAAAATAACAGCCCAACGTTTCAGATAAGATCACAAAAACCAGTTGGTCGACTGATTTGAAATCACATAAATATTCAACTTATTCCTTCGCTTAAATAATAAACATTGTTTTACAGACATAAAAAAAATAAAGTGAAATACTCTTCTAGATAATATGAAAAATCAGAATAAATCTTCTCTTTTTTAGCATTCAACCCAAGCAAAACATGGAGCGAATCATGGTTGATCAACCTTCTACCGCAACACCTCCACATTCTAATTTAGATACAAAAACTCGTCTAAAATCAATTTTGGGCGGTTCTGCCGGTAACCTTGTCGAATGGTACGACTGGTATGTATATGCCGCATTTACGCTCTATTTTGCTCATGCCTTTTTCCCAAAAGGAAGTCAAACAGCTCAACTCCTACAAGCAGCTGCAATTTTTGCAGTAGGTTTCCTTATGCGTCCTATCGGCGCATGGATTATGGGGATTTATTCAGACCGTAAAGGACGTAAGGCGGGTCTTACACTTTCCGTTACTTTAATGTGTGTTGGCTCTCTACTTATTGCAGTTACACCATCTTATGAAAGCATTGGTGTATTTGCCCCATTACTTCTGGTTGTTGCACGTTTAATACAAGGTCTAAGTGTAGGTGGTGAATATGGTGCAAGTGCTACTTATTTAAGTGAGATGGCAGAAAAAGACCGACGTGGTTTTTTCTCAAGCTTTCAATATGTCACTTTAATTGCCGGACAGCTCACTGCCTTGTGTGTACTTCTCATTTTACAAATGGTACTTACAGAGCAGCAATTACATGACTGGGGATGGCGTATTCCATTCTTTATTGGCGCTTTACTTGCGATTGTTGTGTTCCGTATTCGTCGTGGCTTACTAGAAACTCAATCTTTTAAAAATGCTCAAGCTGAAAAAGACCAACCACAATCGGGCATGTTTGCTTTATTTAAACACTACCCTAAAGAAGCATTCACCGTATTATTTTTAACTGCTGGTGGTACTTTAGCTTTCTATACTTACACCACCTATTTACAGAAATATTTAGTGAATACTTCTGGTTTTACTAAACCTGAAGCTACTCAAATTACCACTTTAGCCCTATTCATCTTTATGTGCTTACAGCCACTGGCAGGCGCATTATCGGATCGAATTGGCCGTAAACCTCTTATGATTGCATTCGGGGTAACAGGTGTTTTATTCACCTATATTTTGTTTGATGCACTCGCAAACACGCATAACTACTGGACAGCATTCTGGTTATGTTTAGGTGGACTGGTCATGGTAACTGGCTATACCTCAATTAACGCTGTTGTAAAAGCCGAACTTTTCCCTGCACATATTCGAGCTTTGGGTGTCGCGTTACCTTATGCAATTGCCAATACTTTATTCGGTGGCACAGCCGAGTTTTTCGCGTTAAGTTTCAAAGAAGCTGGTCATGAATCATGGTTCTTTATTTATGTCAGTATTATGATTTTCATTTCATTACTGATCTATATATTTATGAAAGACACCAAGCATCATTCAAAAATTAAAGAGCATTAATATTTTACAATTAGAGTCAATATCGTCAGTTAATATTGGCTCTAACCAAGCGAATAAGCACAAACAACCCTTCTATTTTATGAGATACTTCATATAAGAAAATAAGGACGATACTGATGAACAAAAGTATTTTATGTTTGGCATTAAGTAGTATGTTTATTTTAACTGCTTGTCAGACTACACCTCGACAATATAATGGTTCAACTGGCTATCAGATTGAAAACCAAACTAAAACTTCAGCGACTTTAGCTTATACTTTAGCTGGTCGTAGTAACCAGCAACTTGATGAGCGTAAATTACAACGTGCTTGCCAAAATGTGTTAGGTGCTCAGAAAGTTTATAAATTATCAATTTTAAGTGTCAATGAAATTCCAAACCCAGCTAAAGATGAGCAGTATGGAATTAAATTGGGTGAAACTCGTGCTTCTTTCGGTTTATCAAACACACCAAGTTTAAATAATGGTGAAGATTACGCGACTCGCCAAGCACTTGAAGCTCGCCCAAGCACATTAAAAGTGGTTCGTTATACTTGTTCATAAAATAAAGAAAGACGCTGTTCTTTTACAGCGTCTTATAAAAACTTACATTTCTAAATTCTCTTGCTTCATCCAGATCTGGCCACGTAGTAGCGCTTCTTTCTTCAATTTTTTCATATTTTGGATGACTAAAATTTTTAACTCGGCTATCTGCCACCCAAACTTCTGGCGCAAATTTTAAAAATTCGTCTAAGAAAAAGCGGTTACATTGGTCATATAACACATCAGCAGCCAATAGAACATCAACTTGTTCAGCTTTATATAAATCGTCCAAATATTCGAGCTCTACACTATTAAGCAATGCATTTTCACGGCAAGCATTTAGACTAACTTGATCAATGTCACAGCAGATTACTCGTTTTGCTCCTGCCATTTTTGCAGCAATAGCGACTACACCAGAACCCGCGCCAAAATCTAATACCACTTTATCTTTAACATGGTGCGGCTCTGCAAGTATCCACTGCGCCATCGCCAAACCTGATGCCCAACAGAAAATCCAATACGGCGTGTCATTCCAAATACGACGAATAACTTCATCATCTAAACGATCAGTCGGGAAAACTGGCGGAATCAACCATAAAGAGATTGGAGTTTCAGGCAACTGTTGTGCCATTAACTCACATTGAGGAATGACTTCATGTAAGGCTTGAAGTAAATGTTCAGGTGCGTTGGTCAGTTGAAAGGTACAGCTCATCAGATTTCTTTTAATTCATTTTTATAACAAGCATAACAGAGTCATTCCATTATGATTTGGATTTTTACCTTAACCTTCGGTTGGACCTACTTTTCTTTCGGGAAAAGTAGGCAAAACCATTGTCATCCGCAAAACTCGGCAGATACTCTCTAGAATCGAAAGCATCGCAGAAACATTAAATTTTTAACGTATTTCTGCCTCAAACAATTGCGGATGACGGTTACGCGTATCAAATAACAGCCTAGCGTTAATTAAATTAACCTAAAGCTTTTTCAGCAGCTTCTACAGTTTGACGAATCAAAGTTGTGATTGTCATTGGACCAACACCACCCGGTACTGGTGTGTAAGCAGAAGCAATTTCTTCAATACCTTGTAATTGAATATCGCCAACGCCGCCACCCTCACGTGGATGGAAACCTGCGTCTACAACAACTGCACCTTGTTTAATCCAATCTTTTTGAATAAGTTCAGCTTTACCTACAGCACCAACAATAATGTCAGCTTGTTTTACAAGCTCAGGTAAATTTTGTGTACGCGAATGGCAAATCGTTACTGTTGCATTTGCTTGTAACAACATCATTGCCATTGGTTTACCTAAAATTGCTGAACGGCCAACTACAACTGCATGTTTGCCCGCAATTTCGATATTGTTTTCTTTAAGAATCGTCATAATGCCAGCTGGAGTTGCTGAACCGTACGCAGCTTCACCCATTGCCATACGACCAAAACCAAGGCAAGTTACGCCATCAACATCTTTTGCTAATGAGATTGCATCAAAACATGCACGCTCATCAATTTGTGCAGGAACTGGATGTTGTAAAAGAATACCGTGAACATCTGGATTGGCATTTAGCTTTTCAATTTCAGCTAACAATTGTTCTGTTGTCGTTTCTTGTGGTAATTCGATTTTTAATGAATCCATACCTACGCGGTGGCAGGCATTACCTTTCATACGTACATAAGTTGCAGATGCACCGTCATCCCCAACCAAAATAGTCGCCAAAATCGGGGTACGACCTGTTTTTGCTTTTAAAGCTTCAACACGTACCGACAAATTTTCTTCAATTTGCTTTGCTAATGCACGACCGTCTAAAACCAATGCCACAGCACATCTCCAAGGTAGACATGAATTTAATGTGCCAATAATACATGATAATTTCGCTAATTTTATTCTAGATGTTGTTTTTATGTGCATCTTCGCTCAAAACGGTATTGTTTTTTTCGTAAAGGTTGCTAATATGTGCATCACCAAATGTAGGCGGGGTGGCAGAGTGGTCATGCAGCGGACTGCAACTCCGTGGACGCCGGTTCGATTCCGACCTCCGCCTCCAAATTTGGTAAAGCCCGGGTGGTGAAATAGGTAGACACAGGGGATTTAAAATCCCCCGCCCACAAAGCGTGCCGGTTCGAGTCCGGCCCCGGGCACCATCTTCAAGTACTGAATATGGTGTCATAAAGAATCCAGCGTAAGCTGGTTTTTTTATATCTAAAAAAAGGGCTACATATGTAACCCCTATTCTTTTATGCTTTAAGCAGTTTTCTGATCTTGCTTTAAAGGCGTCAAATTCAGATCCAATATAATCTCGTTTTGCCTGCTTGAATCCACTTGATATTCAGCATTCTTAATTGAATCTAAAAATACCCACTCCGAATGAACTTGTGCCTGATCGAGAGTAACGAGCAAGTATCCGCGTTGATTTAAATTACAATAGACCAATTCATCAATCAATGTAGTAAACGCAAACTCAAACTGCTGTAACTGTGCCAATGGAATACTTAAATATTTTTCTAAGCCAGGAGATGATACAGAGCTTGTTGCCAGTTCAACACCTACATATTTTCCTTTTTGGCTATATAAATAAGATGCCCATGCGTTGTGTGTATCTCCCGCAAGCACAATCATCTTTTTATTAAACTCTGCCAATTTATCGTATACAAACTCTCGCTCAGCATAGTAACCATCCCAAGCATCTAAATTGTATGGTGCCACCGTCATAATCCTTGCTTTTTCTTGGGCTGTTAATGTTGGATCATTTTGTTGTAAACGAAGTCTTAAAGTGACCAACTCGGTAATTTGTGCGTTCATCTTAGCAAGTGCTTCAGATGAAGTTCCTCCTGAAGTAATTTGCCCTAAAGATGCCAGCAATTCGGCTGGAATCCACATTTTACTCATTAAGACTTGCTGCCCTACCACATTCCATGTTGCAGTAGATTGCGTTAATTTATCGACCAACCAATCTCTTTGCGTATACCCCATTAAAGTACGCGCCGGATTTGTTAAATCTGCTTGAAATTTTACAATATCTAAGCCAGAGGCTGTCATATAGTCCGCATATTCAAGTTGCTTGTCACGCGCAATAATGCGTGTATCTAGCATAGTGAGTTGGACAAGAGAGCCAAAGTTAAACTGGCGATAAATATTTAAATGGTCAGAACTTGAAACTGGACGAATCGGCATCCATTCAAAATAAGCTTGCAGAGCAGCTAATTTACGATCTGAGAAAGACACTTCGTTACTTTGATGGTTTTCCGCACCATCACGCCAAGCATCGTTCGCTAACTCGTGATCATCCCAAATTACAATAAAAGGATGGCGTTGATGAGCTGCTTGTAAATCTTTATCCTGACGATAAAGTGCATAGCGTTTGCGATAATCATCTAATTTAATAATTTCTTTATTATTGTCAGCAGGTAGCGTACGACCTAGCTTTGCAGCATCCTCTGTCGCATAACCATCTGCCCCATACTCATAAATATAGTCACCTAAATGAATAATGACATCGACGTTTTGTTTTGCCATTTCACGATAAACATAAAAGTAACCCGCAGGATAGTTAGAGCAAGAACATACTGCAAAGCTTACTTTATTGGTCGATGTTGGTAATGTTTTCGTCTGCCCTACTGGTGAAACCTTACTACCAAACTTAAAACGGTAGTAGTACACCGTATCTGCTTGTAAACCAGCTGCATCAACTTTCACTGTAAAGTCATCAGTTTTGCTTGTTTCAACCATCCCCGTCTTTAAATTTTGTTTAAACTGATTATCGGTTGAAATTTCCCACACAACTTTTAAGCGTCCCCCGGAGTCTGTAGGTGTCAGCCGTGTCCATAAAATGACTTTATCCTGTAAGGGATCTCCACTTGCAACACCATGAAGAAAATCTGCTTGTACTTGAGGACTTTCATCTTCTGAACCGTCATTACAACCAGTAAAAGCAACAGGCATAGATAAAGCCCCAAAACCGAGTAGACTTTTTTGAATTAATTCTCGGCGTGAAATTTTCTCTGACATAAAATTCTCTAAGTTTTAAGCAATGAGTGCTTTAAACTTAAGTACATAAGATGAACGTCTGATCTCAGTTTGATGAACAAATCATGACACAAACTGGTTAATTTATATAAATACCGACAAGAACTGATTGAAAATAAAGCAAACTCTCTGTTTTTCTCTTGCCAATCGCGCACTTGTCCTCTATTATTGCGCACATGCCCGGGTGGTGAAATAGGTAGACACAGGGGATTTAAAATCCCCCGCCCACAAAGCGTGCCGGTTCGAGTCCGGCCCCGGGCACCATTTTCAACTATTGAATTTGGTGTTAGAAAGAATCCAGCGCAAGCTGGTTTTTTTATGTCTGATGAAAATAAAAATTATGATAAAAACAATCATATTTATTTCCACCCTACTTTTTATATCGATTGCAGATGCTGAAGATATATTTAACGGCACAATCTTATTTAAAAATAATGATTGGCACTTTATACGCTGCTCTCTAACTCAGGATGACTACCTAATCAAAACATCTCAAGATGTAATTACTCAATTAAAAGCATTACAACATCAAAAGACAACCTATTGGATAAGCGTATTAGCAGATGTGAATGAGCAGCAAAATGGACATTTAATTTTAAAAATTAAAAAAATAGATCAAGTACATTTAAAAGCATCATGTCATTTATTAGATGCGATTGAAAATTTTGAGAATCGAGAGTAATTACCACTCTCGATTCATCACCAGCTCTTCCATTTCAAGATCTAAAAATCCTGCATCTTGAACTACCATCATCATTGCCTCAGCAATGTAATCGGCAGCACTATCATCAAGCGATGAATCCAGATCTTCAAACTGTGGTTTCATTTCATTAATTTCATTTACAGTCTGATGAGCATATCGATAAACATCTTGATCAGCTAAAGCAGGCTTCTGAACTTTTTTAGCAAATTGTTCAATAAGCTGCTTAAGTTCAGCGACCAAAATATCTGGATAATATTCATCATCAAACATTGGGAGAAGTAGGTCTTCGAACATACAAAAGATTACACAACAGCAAAAACTTGACGCTTATAACATATTTTCGCAAAAATCACGAGATTTTTACCCGACTCCTCATCCGCCTTTATATGATACACAGACATCTAATTCAATACGAATACACTTTATGCCTGCTGCATGGCTTGCCAAACTAAAACAGCCTCATGCATCGCTTTCACATCATGTGCTCTTACAATCGACGCTCCTTGCTGAATACTTAACAAATGCCCAGTAACGCTTCCTACAGCACGCTGATCAGCAGCTGCACCTTTCAAAGCCTCACCTATAAAGCGTTTACGAGAAAGACCTGATAAAATTGGATAACCTAATTGATTAAGTTTCCAAAATTCTTTTAATAGTTTTAAATTTTGCTGAGCATTTTTTGCAAAACCAAATCCAGGATCAATAATAATATTATGCTGTTGAATTCCAGCAACCAAAGCCTCACCAATGCGTTGTTGCAGCTCTTGCATCACATCAAGTGTTACATCAGTGTACTGATCCAACTGATTCATTGTGGTTGGCTCACCACGCATATGCATAATGACTACAGGTATATCTAACTCTGCTGCGGTCTTCAATGCATTAGGGCGTGTTAGAGCGCGTACATCATTCCAAATATGCGCCCCTGCTGCTTTTGCTGCACGAATCACCTCTGGCTGGCTCGTGTCGATCGATAAAATAACATTATGCCGAGATAAAACTTCAACTACAGGTACCACACGGCGTATTTCTTCTTCAATCGCCACTTCTGAAGCACCAGGTCGAGTAGACTCCCCCCCAATATCAATAATAGTCGCGCCTTGTTCAATCATACTAAGCGCATGCTCAACCGCTTGGTCTAATTGGTTATGTTTACCACCATCGCTAAAAGAATCCGGGGTGACATTTAAAATGCCCATAACATGTGGCTGAGATAAATCTAGTTGAAGCTGTCCACACTGTAAAATCTGCTTTGGTAAAGATATTAACTGCATAAAAAGCTCCGGTTTAAAATCAGGTGATATTTTAGCAAGTCTATACTTTACATGCTGTTGATTTCTTTTCAGCTTTAGCCGAATTTAAGACAAATAAAAAAGCCACATGACTGTGGCTTTTTTATTAATTAACTTAATTCATCGCTGGTAATGGCGGTGGAGTAGATGGGCCATCTTTCGGTGGTTCAAATGCAGCCACTGGATTTTCAGCAACATAGACTTTAGGTGGTTGTGGCTCACGACCTTCCATAATGTCACGAATTTGATCACGATCAATGGTTTCCCATTCCATCAAAGCTTTTACCATTGCATGGGCAATATCTTTATTACCTTCTAAGATATTACGTGCAACTTTATATTGTTCATCTAAAATACGGCGTACTTCCTGATCAACCTGTTGTTGAGTTGCTTCAGAAATCGTACGACTTCCTACATTTCCAAAGAAACCATTCTGGTTCTCATCTTCGTAAACCATAACACCCATTTTGTCAGACATACCGTACTTCGTAACCATCGCACGAGCCATTTTCGTAGCACGCTCAAAGTCATTTGAAGCACCAGTCGATTGCTGCTGAATAAAGACTTCTTCAGCAATACGACCACCAAACAAAATTGCAATTTCATTCAACATTTTGTCTTTATAGTGGCTAATCTGGTCTTGTTCAGGTAACTGCCAAGTTACACCTAAAGCCCAACCACGCGGCATAATTGTTACTTTATGCACAGGGTCAGTACCCGGTAAAATCTCAGCAACAATTGCATGTCCAGCTTCATGGTAAGCTGTTGCACGGCGCTCTTCTTCACGCAGAACCATTGATTTGCGTTCTGGTCCCATATAGATCTTGTCTTTTGCATCTTCAAAGTCATGCATATCGACAGTGTTCTTATTACGGCGAGCAGCAAACAAAGCAGCTTCGTTTACAAGGTTTGCCAACTGAGCACCAGAGAAACCAGGTGTACCACGTGATAAGACTTTAACATCTACACCAGTCACTGAAGGTAACTTTTTCAAATGTACATTCAGGATTTGCTCACGACCACGGATGTCCGGTAGACCTACCATAACTTGACGGTCGAAACGGCCTGGACGTAACAATGCTTTATCCAACACATCAACACGGTTAGTTGCAGCAATAACGATTACGCCTTCATTACCTTCAAAACCATCCATCTCTACGAGCATTTGGTTTAAGGTTTGTTCGCGTTCGTCATGTCCACCGCCAGTACCTGAACCACGGTGACGACCTACTGCATCAATCTCATCAATAAAAATGATACATGGTGCATGACGTTTTGCTTGTTCAAACATATCGCGGACACGGGACGCACCCACACCCACAAACATCTCAACAAAGTCAGAACCAGAAATGCTGAAGAATGGAACTTTTGCTTCACCAGCAATTGCTTTAGCTAATAACGTTTTACCAGTACCTGGAGGACCAACCATAAGTACGCCACGTGGAATTGTAGCGCCCAAGCGTTTGAACTTTGCAGGATCTTTTAAGAAATCTACAATTTCTACAACTTCTTGTTTCGCTTCATCACAACCGGCAACGTCAGCAAAAGTCACTTTGATTTGGTCTTCAGAAAGCATTTTTGCTTTTGACTTACCAAAACTCATCGGACCATTTTTACCGCCTGCACCACCACCCATGTTACGCATAAAGAACATGAATAACAAAATGATTAACAGTACAGGGAAACTAGCAATGAGAAGTTGCATCAAAATGCCTTGACGTTGTGGTGCTGTGCCCTCTACAACAACATTTTGCTTGTTTAAGCTTGGCATAAGTTCAGTGTCTTCAACTTGCGGACGAACAGTTTCAAACTGAGATCCGTTAGTTTTTTCACCACTAATATTTAAACCGTCAATCGTGACTTGCTTAATTTGGCCAGCATTCACCGCTGCAACAAAATCTGAATATTTCATTGCAGAAGGCTTATTGCGGTCACTGATATTACTGAAAATTAAAATCAGAACACCCAGTATTATTAGCCACAATACGGCATTCTTGAAGTAATCGCTCAAAGCTTTATTCCCATATCGATCTAATTTGATCATGCCTAATCTTGGCCGATCTTCTTAAAAACAGCAATTGTCTTGCTTGCGGATAACCTAAAAGATACAAAATGCACAATTTTTAGGAGCTTGGCAAGTAAACTTTATTGCAATGCTTTCTTACGCCCTTGTCCAACCAAAAAAACTTCTTTAGATCGTGCCCGAGAAGCTGCCGGTTTTGCTGTTTTTAACACATCAAAACTATCAACGACTTGTTTACGAAACTCATCAAATCCTGCGCCTTGAAACACTTTAACAACAAATTGTCCATTTGGACCCAAGACTTTTTGAGCAAAGTCTAAAGCAAGTTCACATAAGTAAATCTGTCGAGGTTGATCAACAGCCCTATTACCTGATGTATTGGGGGCCATATCAGAAATTACAATGTCTACTTGTCTTCCATTTAAAATATTTAACAATTTTTCAAATACTGCTTCTTCTCTGAAGTCGCCTTGTAAGAAAGTGACATCCGGCAAAGCATCCATAGGTAAAATATCGGAAGCAATAACCAACCCTTTGCTACCAACAAGTTTCCCAGCAATTTGCGACCAACTCCCAGGAGCCGCTCCCAAATCAACCACTGTCATGCCTGGCTTGATCAACTTATATTTTTCTTGAATTTCAAGAAGTTTATATGCTGCTCGTGCACGATATCCTTCCTTTTGTGCTTTTTTTACAAAAGGATCGTCTAGATGTTCCCTCATCCACGCACGACTACTTTTAGACAATTTTTGGTTTGTAATGCGTGTTGCCATAACTCACTAAATATCAAAAAAACTTCTGATTGCTCATTGTACGTGAAAATTACTCTCATTACAGTACGGATGTAACGTAATCTCAATAACTTTTACAGTTTTTTTCCAATAATGTTGATCGATTATTTATACAGTTTTTCGTACATTTGATTTTAAGTTTTTTGCTATACTAAGTCGTTTTTAAAATCAGGTATTTTTAATGGCCGCTTTATCTATTCATGAACGTAAACGTTTACGTCAAATTGGTCATGTGCTTAATCCGGTTGTCATGATTGGTGGACAAGGCTTAACAGATGCTGTAATCGAAGAAACTCTTCGTGCTTTGAATGATCATGAACTCATCAAAGTAAAAGTTGCTGGCGAAGATCGTGAAGCTCGTGCTGCTGTAATCGATGCAATTGTCGAAGCAACTGGTGCTGAAGCTGTGCAAAAAATTGGTAAAATTGTTTTACTTTACAAAAAAGCAGCTAAACAGAACCAACACTTATCTAACCTTGTTCGTCACGCTCACTTAGCAAACTAATTTATTGACTACTTTATGGCAAGTTACGAACTTTCAGCTTTTGATCGTTTTCATGCTGTTTCTGTTGTTGGCGCAATTGAACAGCAAACCCCACATACATTAAATGTGGGTTTTTGGATTCGTGATCCAAACCAACTTATTATCTGGCCTCAAGAAGTTGCAGCTCATCCCCGTCAAGATTTTTTGTGGGAAGAGACTTGTTTTGAGATTTTTATTGGCGTGCATGGTGAAGATTTCTATCGGGAAATTAATCTTTCTCCTTCTCAAGCATGGCAAACTTACCAGTTTGAAGAATATCGCTATCCGGAAAGCATGCCTCCCCTCGTTGCTTACGATATCGAGCTCAATCATCTCAAGCGTACTCACTACGGCTTAAATGTAAGTCTTGATTTAGGTCAGTTTATGCAGCAGCATCATTTAAAATGGACAAACCTTTATTTAGGTTTAACTGCTGTTTTAAAGACTAAAGATGGTATGCAGTACTATGCAATGCAGCATAGTGGACAAAATGCTGATTTTCACAATAAACGTGATTGGCTACATCAGTTTTAAAAATAAAAAAGCGAGAAATTGATTCTCGCTTTTTTATTAATTTTATGAAGCTAAACTTAGTTATCTCTTGCTTTGTTCCACGCTTCAACCGCATTATTTTTAGTGCGTTTCAAACTCTCACTTAAAGAATCTTTGTGCTTCAAAGAGATTTGGCTAATGTCACCTTTGAGTTCTTTGGTGACTTTTGTTAAATCTTCAATTAATGCATTAATTTCAGCTTTTAATGTATTTTTCAGTTCATTTAATCCTTCTTGAGACGTATTAAACTGAGCTTTAATAACATCAAGACGTTGTAAAATATCTTGTTTAATCTGAGCAAACTGATTTTGAATGTTTTGGTTCAACTCTTGAGTCTCAGTCTCAATTTTTTCTTCAGTTTCACTCAATACAACTTTTACTTGTTCTTGAGTTTCATTTATAGCTTCTTTAACTTGCGAAGTTGCTTCTTGAGCGACTTCTTTCACCTGTTCTGTTTTTTCAGCTACAACTTCTTTTACCTGCGTCGCTTTAGCACTCACTGCTTTTTTAGCGCGGGTCGTTGTTTTAGCAACTGCTTCTTTCACTTCAGTTACTTCAGCCTTAACAACATCTGCAACTTTAGAAGCGTTTTCAGCTATATCTTTTGAAACTTGATTGCTCATACTATTTCCTCATATTGTTTATTTTTTTCTAACATTACAATAAGTGGAATTAACATAATTTAACCGCCAGATTGTTAGACAATTTGCCAAAAGTATCAATTTCAGACAAGCGGATGAATATTTTTGCAAAAAGCAAGCAAGGAATTATATTTTTTAATAGAAAACAAATAGACTTTTTAGGGTTCCATGCGTATAATGCGCTGTTAAGTTACAAGCGGGCAGACCGATGAGGAGGGGCATGTTTTTTTAGAACATCGCCTATCTTTTTTAGGTCTACTCGCTTTTTTACAGCCGAAATTCAGGAGCTTTGGTTTGAGCATCCCCGCCATTTTAGCCCTCGCAGATGGAACGATCTTTAAAGGAACGTCAATCGGCGCAACGGGAAGTACGACTGGTGAAGTCGTTTTTAACACAGCCATGACAGGCTATCAAGAAATTTTGACTGACCCAAGTTATGCACAACAAATTGTGACATTAACTTACCCTCATATTGGTAACACTGGTTGCAACGAAGAAGACGTTGAATCTGGTCGTATCCATAAAGTATGGGCGAATGGTTTAATTATTCGTGACCTTCCACTACTACACAGTAACTTCCGTTCTGAGCAGTCGTTAGGTGAATATTTACAAGCGCACAATGTTGTTGCAATTGCTGATATTGATACACGTAAACTTACTCGTATTTTACGTGACAAAGGTGCACAAAATGGTTGCATCCTTGCTGGCGAAAATATTACTGAAGAAGAAGCTATTGCTAAAGCTCGCGCTTTTGGTGGTCTAAATGGTTTAGACCTTGCTAAAGAATGCTGTGATCCAACGGGTTTTGAATGGTCTGAAGGTTCATGGGTATTAGGTAAGGGCTTTAAACAACCTGAGTTAAAATACCATGTGGTTGCATACGATTATGGTGTCAAAACCAACATCTTGCGTATGCTTGCAGACCGCGGTTGCAAACTTACTGTTGTCCCTGCTGAAACTCCGGCTGAAAAAGTATTAGCACTTAATCCAGATGGCGTATTCCTCTCAAACGGTCCTGGTGACCCAGCTGCTTGTGACTATGCAATCGAAGCTGTAAACACTATTGTTGAAACCACAACATTACCTGTATTTGGTATCTGTTTAGGACACCAAATCTTGGCACTCGCTTCTGGTGCAAAAACTGTAAAAATGAATCATGGTCACCACGGTGCAAACCACCCTGTACAAAATCTTGAAGATGGTACAGTGATGATTACATCTCAAAACCATGGTTTTGCTGTAGATGCAGAAACATTACCGGCTAACTTAAAAGCAACGCATAAATCATTGTTCGATGGCACCTTACAAGGTATCCACCGTACTGACAAACCAGCTTTCAGCTTCCAAGGTCACCCTGAAGCAAGCCCAGGTCCACATGATTGTGCACCATTGTTCGATCATTTCATCGAACTTATCGAAGCATCTAAACAGTAATTACGGAGCGAATAATGCCTAAACGTACGGATATTAAAAGCATCTTAATTATTGGTGCTGGTCCAATTGTTATCGGTCAGGCTTGTGAGTTTGACTACTCTGGTGCTCAAGCATGTAAAGCGCTTCGTGAAGAAGGCTACCGTGTTATTTTGGTTAACTCTAACCCAGCGACCATTATGACTGACCCTTCAATGGCGGATGCAACATATATTGAGCCAATTACTTGGCAAACTGTTGCTCAAATCATTGAAAAAGAGCGTCCAGATGCAGTCCTACCTACGATGGGTGGACAAACTGCATTGAACTGCGCACTTGCACTTGATGAAAATGGCGTATTAGCGAAGTACAATGTAGAACTTATTGGTGCAACTAAAGAAGCGATTGAAAAAGCCGAAGACCGTAAACTCTTCGACATCGCTATGCGCAAAATCGGTTTGGAATGTCCAAAAGCTGCTATTGCTGAAACCATGGAAGAAGCATTGGAAATCCAATCTCGCTTTGGTTTCCCAGTAATTATCCGTCCTTCATTCACAATGGGTGGTTCAGGCGGTGGTATTGCATATAACCGTGAAGAATTCCTTGAAATCTGTGAACGTGGTTTCGATCTCTCTCCTACTCACCAATTATTGATTGATGAATCATTAATCGGCTGGAAAGAATACGAAATGGAAGTTGTTCGTGACAAAAACGACAACTGTATTATCGTATGTGCGATCGAAAACTTTGACCCAATGGGTGTTCACACTGGTGACTCAATCACTGTAGCACCAGCTCAAACATTGACTGACAAAGAATATCAATTGATGCGTAATGCTTCAGTTGCAGTTCTTCGTGAAATTGGTGTTGAGACCGGTGGTTCTAACGTTCAGTTCGGTATTAACCCGAAAGACGGCCGTATGGTTGTGATCGAGATGAACCCTCGTGTATCTCGTTCGTCTGCTCTTGCTTCTAAAGCAACTGGTTTCCCAATTGCAAAAATCGCTGCGAAACTAGCTGTTGGTTATACTCTTGATGAATTGAAAAATGATATCACTGGTGGTGTAACTCCTGCGAGCTTTGAACCAGCAATTGACTATGTTGTAACGAAGATTCCTCGTTTTAACTTTGAGAAGTTCCCACAAGCAGAACCAGTTCTTACCACTCAGATGAAGTCTGTTGGTGAAGTCATGGCAATTGGTCGTAACTTCCAAGAATCTGTACAAAAAGCATTACGTGGTCTTGAAGTTGGTGTAAGCGGTTTTGATGAAAAAATCGAAGCTGGTGCAACAAATGTAAAAGAAACGATTTTAAAAGAGCTTAAAGTTCCGGGTCCTGAGCGTATTTGGTACGTAGCAGATGCATTCCGTCATGGTTTCTCTTTAGATGACGTATTTGAAGCAACTAAAATTGACCGTTGGTTCTTGATTCAAATTCAAGATATCGTCAACACAGAAGCTCAAGTAAAAACTTTAGGTTTTGGTGACTTAAACGCGGACAACATCCGTTCGTTCAAGCGTAAAGGTTTATCGGACCTTCGTATTGCTCACCTCATGGGCATTTCACAAAAGCAATTCCGTAAACAACGTTGGAACTTGGGTGTTTATCCAGTTTACAAACGTGTTGATACATGTGCTGCTGAGTTTGAATCTGGCACAGCATATATGTATTCAACTTACGATGAAGAATGTGAAGCAAATCCATCAAATCGTGACAAGATCATGGTAATTGGTGGTGGTCCAAACCGTATTGGTCAAGGTATCGAATTTGACTACTGCTGTGTACACGCTGCTCTAGCTATGCGTGAAGACGGTTATGAAACAATCATGGTGAACTGTAACCCTGAGACTGTTTCTACTGACTACGACACATCAGATCGTTTGTACTTCGAACCTGTAACACTTGAAGATGTTCTTGAGATCGTACGTACTGAGAAACCAAAAGGCGTAATCGTACAATACGGTGGTCAAACTCCACTTAAGTTAGCACGTGCTTTAGAAGAAGCTGGTACTCCTATTATCGGTACTTCTCCAGATGCAATTGACCGTGCAGAAGACCGTGAACGTTTCCAACAAATGATTCAACGTTTACAGCTTCGTCAACCAAACAACAGCATTGTAAAATCTGCTGAAGAAGGTATCTCTGAAGCTGCGAAAGTTGGTTATCCGTTAGTTGTTCGCCCATCTTATGTATTAGGTGGTCGCGCAATGGAAATCGTGTATAACGAAGATGAACTTAAACGTTATCTTCGCGAAGCAGTACAAGCTTCTAACGAAGCCCCTGTTCTTCTTGACCGTTTCCTTGACGATGCAACTGAAGTTGACGTTGACTGTGTATCTGACGGTAAAGATGTTGTGATTGGCGGTATCATGCAGCACATCGAACAAGCAGGTATTCACTCAGGTGACTCTGCGTGTTCTATTCCTCCTTACTCTCTGTCTCAAGAGATTCAGGACGAAATGCGTCGTCAAACAGTGGCTATGGCAAAAGAACTTGGTGTTGTTGGCTTGATGAACGTTCAATTCGCAGTTAAAGGCGATGACGTTTATGTTCTTGAAGTTAACCCACGTGCTTCACGTACTGTGCCGTTCGTATCGAAATGTATTGGTGAATCTTTAGCAAAAGTAGCTGCTCGTTGTATGGCGGGTCAATCACTTGAATCTCAAGGCTTTACTAAAGAAATCATTCCAACACACTTTTCTGTGAAAGAAGCAGTTTTCCCATTTGCTAAATTCCAAGGCGTAGATCCAATGCTTGGACCTGAGATGAAATCTACAGGTGAAGTAATGGGTGTTGGTAAGACATTTGGTGAAGCATTCTATAAAGCTGTTTTAGGTTCTAATGACCGCTTACCAGGCCTACCAACTGAAGGCGAAGAAAAGATTGCTTTCTTATCTGTCCGTGAATCTGATAAGAAATATATCGCTGATATCGCTAAAAAGTTTGTAGCATACGGCTTCAAACTGGTAGCAACAGGTGGAACTTATAAAGTGCTTAAAGAAGCAGGTTTGGAATGTGAACCTGTAAATAAAGTAACTGAAGGTCGTCCACACATTGTTGACCGCTTGAAAAATGGCGAAATACACCTTATTGTCAACACTACTGAAGGCAAACAAGCTCAATATGACTCTGCAATGATTCGTCGTGCTGCCCTACAAGGCAAAGTGTATTACACAACGACTATCAATGGCGCAGAAGCAGTTTGCCAAGCCTTTGCTGTGAAATTGCCAATGGATGTATACCGCTTGCAAGATTTAACTGTAGGTTAATTTTTTTCCGATAAGTCCCGCCACCTTATCGGTGGCGGGATTTTTTCATTTTTTTAACTGTGTTTTCTCAACTTAAGAGGGACCGAAATGCAACGTTATCCAATGACCCCTGAAGGTAAAAGTGCCTTAGAGAAAGAATTACAACATCTGAAATCTGTTGAACGTCCGCGTATTACTCAAGCGATTGCTGAGGCACGTGAGCATGGGGACTTAAAAGAAAATGCAGAATATCATGCTGCTCGTGAGCAACAAGGTTTCTGCGAAGGCCGTATCCAAGATATCGAAGGAAAATTGGGTGCTGCACAAGTCATCGATGTTAAAGACTTAGAACAAAACGGTCGTGTTGTATTCGGTGTTACGGTAACGATTGAAAACCTTGATACTGAAGAACGCAAGACTTATAAAATTGTTGGCGATGATGAGGCTGATTTTAAAATTAATAAAATCTCAGTGAACTCACCAATTGCTCGTGGCCTTTTAGGCAAAAATGAAGGTGATGAGGCAAAAATTATCACTCCTCAAGGTGAAGTTGAATACGAAGTTGTAAGCGTAGAATATCTTTAAGATACTACTCTTAAGCCCCTCTTTATGAGGGGTTTTTAATTGCTTTAACTCATTTCTTTGGATAGTAAATTATGGATACACCTCTGATTAACTCGCCAGTCCGTCATTGGTGTGAATTTGAGTTTATTTCCAAAACTGTCAAAAATCCGAATATCCATATCAAGGGTAATTACTCTTACTACTCAGCCTATTGGGATCAAGGTTTTGAGCGTTGTGTAGTACGCTATTTACACGACAAACCCTCTACTCCAGAAAAACCTATTGATCAGCTTTATATTGGTAATTTTGTATGTTTTGGTGCTGAATGCGTGATTATGATGGGTGGCAATCAGCTTCATAGACCAGATTGGATTTCGACTTTCCCCTTTGATACCCGCAGTTTTTTAGCTGCTGGCGACACCATAATTGCAGATGGCTGTTGGGTTGGAAGCCGTGCAATGATTATGCAAGGCGTAAAAATTGGTGAAGGTGCTGTAATTGCAACTGGAGCTGTCGTCACTAAAGACGTTCCACCCTATGCAATTGTTGGTGGAGTTCCGGCAAAAGTTATTAAATACCGTTTTCCGCCAGAGCAAATAGAGAAACTACTCACTTTAAAACTTTATGATTTAGATGAAAAACAAGTTTTAAAAATGCGTGAATATTTGCAAACTGATGATATCAATGCTTTAACAACACATATTGAAAATTTAAGAGATAAATAAAAAAATAGTGCCAAGATTTTCTTGTTTCAATAACACAAATCATTACGAGCTAGAATTTAAATCGTAAGAAAAGAAGTATAAAGTATTGAATAAATAAGCATCATTACAATAAGGAACAATCTCATGTCATATCAGCATATTCTTGTACCAATTGATGGTTCTGAAACTTCTACGGTCGCTATGAAAGAAGCCATCAAACTTGGAAAAGCATTAAATAGTAAAATTACTATCGTACAAGTGATGGCGCTTGATCCAATTATTGCCGATCTTTATGTGAAGACTGGTCAAACTAATGAATTGATTGAGCGCACTAGAGCTTATTTGCTCGATATTTTAGACCAAGCCAAACAACAATTTGTACAAGAAGGGCTTACCGTAGAAACCAAATTACTTGAAGGCTTTGTGGTTCATGAGGAAATTATTCAAGCTGCACAAGATATCAATGCAGATCTCATCGTTATGGGTTCGCATGGCCGTACAGGTGTCCGAAAACTTGTATTAGGAAGTGTTGCACAAAAAGTTTTAGGTGAAAGCCATATCCCTGTTTTGATTGTTCGCTAAAAAAACCCCTATCTGGCTCAATTTAGTCAGGTAGGTATCTATTTTTTAAATGGAAAAACATCTTCACTCGATTGTTCAACTGTTATTGTTTTTTTACTTTTAAAAGCATTCCAAGAATAATTTTTATAATTTAATTGCCATAAATAGTATGGTTGACCAGTATCTTTAAACCTTATGTTTAGAGTCATCCATGTCTCGTCATGACAATGAGGAGATTTTTTATAATCTTGTTCTGAAAAGCATGCACGAATCATTTCACTTGAAGAAAAATTAATATCTTTTAATGCAACTTGATACTGCCCTTTAGGCTTAAGCTCAATAAAATCAGCATTTTCTTCAAAATGTCCTCCTCCAGAGTAACCAGTAAACCAAGTATTTAGTACTGCTATGGCATATTCATTTTTATTGAGTGGATACAGTGCTGGAAAGATTTTGAGTCCATCAGGACCTAAATCATCAGAATGTGGCTCTTTATTAGTATGTTCATAATTTTTAAAGTTCCACTCATTTATTACTGTGTATTGATTATTTAGCTTTTTAACTTGAGCAATTTGCGGAGTCTCATCTATTAAATAATAAGTCTGATCTTGTGTATTTTTGGGTTTCCACAGCTTAACTTCATCGCTACATTTCTGACTCAACTGCTGACAAATCGAGTGTATTTCTTGTGATGAAGCTTTCACATTTATAAAAGGTTGGGCTGAAATAGCCTGCTCTGCAAAACTCGATTGCACTGTTAAACCTAATAGTAATATGGCTAGACTCTGCCATTTATAATGCTGCATTTGTATTTGTTCTCTTTAATAATTTTAAGGTTGCCATGCGAACTGCTTTAAGTTCACTTTGCCATTCAACAAATAGACTCCTTCATCTTCAAGCTTTAACTGCTGAACATTTTCACCTTTTTCATTAAATCTGCTTAGGCTAATTTTACCTTGTGAATTAATAACACGGTACCAAGGCACCTGATGATGATCTGCTTCAAGATGTTTAAGAACATAACCCACTAATCTGGCATGTTTAGGTAACCCCGCCATACGTGCTATTTGTCCGTAAGTTGCTACTTTTCCATATGGAATTAGAGCGATGACTTCTAAAATTTGTCGATGTAGTTCATACTGAGTTGTCAAAATGGAATCCATAAAAATTGACATCGTTCATATCATATAAAAATTTACTTTAAATCACTTTAGAATAATATGCAGAGACAATGTGATGAATATGAAAAAAACCTTATTGATGATTATAGGGACACTACTGTGTGTTTCTTGTACAACACATTCTCCTTTACAAAAGCCAGATTTATTAGAGGAACCTGCTAATAATAGACCTGTAGTTCCAGTCACTTTCGTTTTTACAACCAACAATCCTTCTGCTGCACGTTTTGATAATCTTGCACAAATGCGAAAAGAAGTTGGTATTTTAAATAAATATTATTTAGACGACCAAGGAAACAAAATTTTTAACTTTAAGTTAAACCGTTATATCTCTTATCACAAATTTTCAAAACTACATTGTCAACTTGGTAATGAAATAAACCAACCCCGCCCTATTTCTATAGGATCTATGCCTGCAAGCGTGAATGCATGCTTTCCTAAGCGCACAGTAAGTAAAGAAGTCATTGTCTTTATATACGATGCTTATTCAAAAAAGTTAGAGTTTAATGATGTTACAAGCCGAACATTCCGTAATAATGGAAAGCCTTTTATTTTATTAGACTGGAATAGATTAAATTATAATATACAAGCAGGTAGTATTCATGAAATGGGCCACGCTTTCGGCTTGAAACATGTATGTGCACCTAATGCTACAAAAACTACCCCGACTAATATTATGGCCAGTGCTGAGTGTAAATTAGGCAGTGGCGGCTTAAGAAATTTGGGTTTTACCCCATCACAGCTTCAAACGATTTTATCGAGTTATCAACAATACCCTTAAAATTTAATTTCAACATACCGTCCTAAGTAATCTTGGGTAGTAATGTAGCGCTCAGAGGTCAGTAAAGATGTCATATAAGTACTGGCCTTTGAGAAGTCATTAAAATCTACTGGATACGGTTGCCAAAAAGTTTTTAAGTTATCCGTATAAATTGGATAAAGTCGAAGCAACTCCTTTGCTAGATCTATTCTGGCAATACAGCCAAATGGCAAAGAATGATGCTGCTCATATTCTCCATCACTATTAAATACAGCATTGCCGATACCCAACACCACTGGCTTATCGTTGATCATCTGAATTGGCTGAATAGTATGAGCACCATGACCAATAATTAGGTCAGCCCCAGCCTGTGTAAGAATACCAGCAAGTTTAATTTGCTCTTTTGTAGGAGGTTTAAAGTCGACTCCCCAATGACAAATAACAATAATTTTATGTTTAGGATGAGCCTGTTTATAAAAAACTATTTGCTCCAGTAAGACACCGTTTAAACAAGCGACTCCTCTTCTTGACCCTAGCGCATAAAAGTCATAATCCAAATAAGCAGTGTCTCTATGCCAATAACCATTAAAAATCGCATAGTACTTATTTTCAAAAACTATTTCAAAGTAATTGTGAGCATCTTTTTGGTTGTGCCCAGCACCAATATAGGAAACATTAGCCTCGTCCAATTGTTGTAATGTATAGGTAAGCCCTTCATCACCATAATCTTTGAGATGATTATTTGCTAACACCAAATAATTTAGATGAATGCTTTTAAATTCTTCTAATGTTTTTTTAGCATCGGCTTTTAGAATGAATGGCTTTTTATCTTTTAAAGGTGATTGGTTTTCTAAAGAAAAGACTGCTTCAAAGTTAGCTATGTTTATGTCATTTTTACCTAAAAATGGCTGTATTTTTTCAAATGAATAGTGATATCCATATTGTTGTAAAGCATCTATTTGCCTTCTCGACTTACGCTTTTCAGTATAGGTCTCACCGAAATAGGTATCTCCAAGAATATTAATAATACCAGTCTGTGAAGTACAACTCTTCGCCTTTACGCGCTCTTCTTGAAAACAGTGATAGTAAGGAACCAAATGCTCGAGACGGTGAATGTCATCTAAAAAAGAGAAAAAGCCAATGCTCTGGTTATCTTCAAGATAAGTGATATAAATTTTTCTAAATTGATGGGACATATATAAAACCGAGGTTAGCACTGGATGAGCAATTAAAGGTGTAATCGGTTGATATACTTTATTTTTAAAAGAAAGGTTTTTAATAAAGAAAAATTTTTTTAGCTCGGCTGGATAGCTACAGATATGGTTTATCAACCCAAATAAATCTTTCAACTGATTAGAGGAATTTAAAGATAAGTGATAGTTCTCTGCTCTTTGAGACAAAATCAATTGGGCTTGTTCAGTTGAGTCAAAAAGCATATTGCTTAACGCATGTTTAACATCATTGGCCTGAGTAAAAATTAAGAATTGTAAGAGCTCGACAAATGTATAAGACTCATTTTTTTCTAAACCTAAATTTTGCTCACCAAGTTGCTTATGCTTTTGTTCAGATACAACATAGGTCTTATTTGCTTCGATGTTTTTTTGATGAAATTGTTCTAATGCATAATCAATAAGCAATAAAGTTGAAACATCTCCATCAACTTCAAATTTCCAAACCGCATTATCGAAGTTAGTATTATCTAGAGGTACCAATAACTTAATTTCAAAAAGAGAGTAAGTCATATCTCCTCTCCTTGGAAATCTTTTACATAGGCTATATAGCCTGATAAGTTATGTTCTTGATCATCTATTCTTACTCTAAAGCGATCATGTCGCACATAAAAAGCATGTAATATTTTATCTGGACGATCCATATACATAGCCATTTCTGGATAGAAAAAACCCGTAGTTTGGAATTCAGCCCGAAATTTAATGAGTTTTTTTAGCTCTGACATATAAGCTTGATCAAGAAGCTTTTGATGGCCTTGCTCTTTTAATCGATTTACCATTTTATAAGCAGCCATGAGCATTTCTAATAAAGTGGCATACGCTGTCTTTCTATTTCTTATAAAAACAAAATGCTTTAAATAATTATTTAAACCAAAAATAAAATATTTTTCTTCAGGACATATTTTTGTAAGCTCATTAGTACAATAACTTAACCAGTGATCATGATATTTTTCATATCTTTTATGAATAAAATTTTCAAACATTAATTTAACTATTTCTAATAATCTTTTATCCTGATTTATTTGATATAACCTTAATAAAGCTAATGCTGCTTCGCCATCGTAATAAATAATTCTAAACTTTTCTTTTAAATCATAGTCTGGATAATTTAACACATGGGTAGTTAATCCATCTGAATCAACTAATTTTAAAATACCATTTGCAAGTTTTTCTGCATATTTTAAATATTCAGACTTTTGGGTAATTTCCTGATATTTCGTTAACATTAAAATAGCTGCTGCGTTTGCACCTAGTTTAATTTCAAACTCCCCTTCTTTACCATCAATCATAAAAGCAGTTGTAGAGTCTTTTTCTTTATAAAAGCTAGTAAGTGCATATTGGATGGCACTCATTATTTTAGGCAAATATTCAGGTTTATCTTGTACTTCGAACGTTTCTAATAGTGCATAAAGTGATGTGCAATGACGTACCGTATTATAGCTGCGGATATCCCGATCAAAAGCAGGAAAATAGCCATAAATGAATTTGCCATTTTCTTGAATCTGACTGTGCAAAAACGCTGCATTTTTCTCAATGAGCTCTCTAAAATGCTGTTTCTTGTTGGTCGCAATAACTCTAATACCATTTGCATCATAACGGCTTGCTAAATTAATGAATTGTCCATTTTCATAAAAAGTTGCATAGGTATCGAAAGTCCAAACATCTTGTAGCTCTTGTAGTCTAATTTGTGACTTAGTAGCGTTATATTTTTGCTTAATCGCATAGTTCAGATTGGTTTCATCAAAAAAATTAGGTTTGTCATAACTCAAACCTCGAATAATTGCTTTTCCATAGATCTCTTGCTCCAGAAAAACTACTGAACATGCTTCATCAAGTGCAATTCCTCTGCGGTAATGATTATTATGAAATTGATGATGAACAAGTTGTTCTATTTGACTCCAACTTTGTTTTTCTAGATTGTACGCAACATCAATTTTTATATAGTCTGGAAGTTGATCTGGAGAAAACTGTTTATCAATAAAATCGAGTAATTGTATAGTTGCTTGTGAAAAAGCTGTTTTTTCGGTATGCCAGACACTACATCTTTGATCTTTAGGACCAAATGATATAAACAAAATTGTTTCTTCTGGAAGGTCTGAAACATGCTGAACGAAATGTTCCAACCAAAGCTTAAGTTGTCTTTTAAAGTCTAGAAATACCGACACTCGAATTTAGTCCCTATTCGTTAATTGTTGTTCTATAAAATTTTCAATACATCATAGCACGGAGAAATTAAAAGCTAGATTAACGTATTGTTTAAACATAAAAAAAAGAGCCCGAAGGCTCTTTTTTTATTTGGTTAATTATCTATTAATAGATAATTTGGCCATTAGCAAGTAACTCTGCCTCACTAGTCGTAACACCTTGTAAAACCAATAGATTCGTAAAGTTATTGGTAGGAATAATTCCTGTTAATCCATCACGGTCAATCTGAATAGTGGTATTACCACCACTTACAACGACATTGATATATTGTCCAATAGTAAGGTCTGTTTGAGCTCCATCGAGTAATCCTCTGATATCAATCAGATCAGCTTGTTGATCTGTCGCCACATTACCCACATGGAAGTTAGTCCAAGTATCTACGCCATTACCACCTGTATTACCACCATTACCTATAGCAACGTTATTTAATACATGATAAATGAGAGTATCTGAACCAGCCCCAATCGTGCCAGTATCCGTATTGAACGTGTCATTTCCTGATGTGCTAATTACATGAGTATTGTAATCAGAAGTAGTCAGGTTAATTGTCAATGATGATAAAGACTCGGAACCATTCGCTGCCACCAACTTATAGTTAATGGTATCGGTTGGATTAGCCAATGTTAACGATGTAGTATTGGCACGGTAATCATAGTCACCATTCGAATTGATCACAAATGTACCATTCGCAGTAGTGATAGATTGTCCAGTAGCCTCAACATACACACCAGGACTTGTTTCAACATAGAGTTTGACACCATCAGCGGTAAAGATACCACTGTCTGCAACCCCACCAATTGTGTCACCATGGACAATGTTTCCATGAATCCAATCAGATGAATAATTATTCAAATGCGTTGTAGTTGTCGTTACTTGGGTATCCAACGTTGTTGTTCCAAGTGATACTCCAGTCAACGTATATTGAACACGGTATGTACCAGCTCCTAAGTGTAGAACAGCATCTTGGAAAGCTACAGTTCCCAAACTAATTGTTGCCACACTTCCAAGTGCAGTTGCTGAACCGGTATAAGTAGTATCAACCCATACTCCACCAACAAATTGCTGAACAACATAACTCACGGTTGGCAACACACTTACTAGAGGTTGGTTGGCATAAGTTGCTGCCACCTGTACATCTACTAGGTCATTTGCTCCAACAGTAAAGGTATTTGATAATACGCTATTTGAGCCAATTATACTTACAGATACGACCGGACTTGGAACATCTACAGGTGTATCAGTTGAGTTGCTAAAGTCAACCGTTGCAACAGCTTGGTCTGCATTGGCAACGATTTGAGTCGTACCATCCGTTCCAGGACTAGCTGTATTCCAAGTAATGCTGACATCAGGTGACCCAATCTGTATATGTAATACAGCTGTACTTGTCGCACCCGTTACTGGATCAGTAATGGTATAAGTAAAGCTATCTACTTTACCAATGTTGGCAGGGTTAGCAGTCGGTGTATAGCTATATGAACCATTCGCAGAAATCGTAAGTGTTCCATAAGCTCCTATTACTGGGGTTGAAGAACCAATAGATGTTGGTATTGCACCTACTTGCTCACCCACAACAGTAGACACAACTGTTGTTCCAGTAATTGTATCTGGCACATATGAAGGACCATATATAGTTGAATCATCATCAGTAAGCACATTACCGCTCACTGTTGCTGCACTATATGTAGGTACTACTGTGTGATTATAGTCATCGCGAACCACACTCATTGTGCCTAACAATCCTACACCAACACCGGTATAGACCATAAACGCTCTATAAGAACCACTTGCTAAATCTGTGATAGTCGCACCAAATCCATTACCACCGAGTATTCCGACGTTAATTAATCCAGTACTCGCGTCACCTGCAACATTCTGCCACGAACCATCCGGTGCTTGTTTTTGCAAGACTATTTTATAGTCGTTAAGCAAAGATAAACTGAGTAAAGCTCCATAGCTAATCGTTGCATCTGAAGTATGTCCAGCGGCAATATTGAAGCTCACACTCGGAGTACCTAAAAGCGATACATTGAGATTCTCAGTTACACCGATCAATGCCAGATAAGTTGCAGAACCAGCATTAATACCCGTTGTCGTTAATGGAACAATATCTATAGCTACACTATCCACATTGTCATGTGCAGTAATTGTTGGCGCCAGAACAAGGCCAGCAAGATTAGCACCTGAACCTGGGTTGCCTGCAAGGTCGGTATAAGTACCGTTTGCAACACTCAAGCTCGGTAGTGTCGAAGTACCATCTTGAGTAAAGGTTGCTGTCCAGGTCACACCGTCTGTGGTCGTCAAGCCAGTCAACGTACCGCCAGCCACTGCCACATCAGTTGCATCAAAGCCGGTCACCGCTTCACTGAAAGTGAAGGTCACTGTGGTGCTTTCACCTAAAGATAAATTGAGGTCAGTGGCACTGATCGCAAGGGTCGGTGGTGTAATGTCAGCCACTAAACCAGCCAATGCTGCACCAGTACCTAAGTTACCTGCAAGGTCAGTATAAGTGTTATTTGCAACACTCAAGCTTGGTGCAGTTGCACTGCCGTCTTGAGTAAAGGTTGCTGTCCAGGTCACACCATCTGTGGTCGTCAAGCCAGTCAACGTACCACCCGCCACTGCCACATCAGTTGCATCAAAGCCAGTCACCGCTTCACTGAAGGTAAAGGTCACTGTAGTGCTTTCGCCCGCAGCAAGGTTCAGGTCAGTCGCACTGATTGCAAGGGTCGGTGGTGTAATGTCCGCAGTTAAACCTGCAAGACTCGCACCTGAACCTGGGTTACCTGCAAGGTCAGTATAGCTACCGTTCACCACACTCAAGCTTGGTGCAGTTGCACTGCCGTCTTGAGTAAAG
>NZ_JBDUVF010000003.1:0-478785 GCF_039938935.1 Acinetobacter sp. WA-87
CAGAAGTGAAACCTCTTAGCGCTGATGGTAGTGTGGGGTTACCCATGTGAGAGTAAGTCATCGCCAGCTCATTATTCCAAACACCCCGGTCTCGAAAGAAACCGGGGTGTTTTTTATGGCTAAAATTAAAATAAATATAAAACTCTGAATAAAGTAGACAATAAAAGCAGATATATATTAATTCTAAGAAAGAGTTCTGTTATAAATAATAAGAAAATTAATCTTTTAAGTAAGCACAATAAGGGAAGTGAATCGATGATAATTTATGGTGATGTAGGTTCTGGTAACTGTTATAAAATTAAATTATTACTTTCCTTATTAAAAATTAATCATACATGGGTCCATGTTGATATTTTAAACAATGAAACTCAAACAGATGATTTTTTGTCGTTAAATCCGAATGGAAAAATACCTGTATTAGTGCTGGATGATGGTCGTGTTTTGAGTGAATCCAATGCTATTTTAGGTTATGTGGCTGAAGGAACAAAGTTTATTCCTGCAGATCCTTTTATTAAAGCAAAAATGTACCAATGGATGTTCTTTGAGCAGTATAGCCATGAACCATTTATTGCAGTTGCTCGTTTTATTAATAAATATTTAGGTTTACCAGCAGAAAGAATACAGGAATATCATAATTTACAACCAAAAGGGCATAAAGCGTTATCAATTATGGATAAAGCTTTAGTAGAGTATGATTATCTTGTTGGAAATCAATTAACCATTGCTGATATTGCTTTATATGCATACACACATGTCGCGGGAGAAGGTGGCTTTGATTTAAATTTATACCCAAATATTCGAGCATGGTGTCAAAGAATTCGAGAATATTCAGGTTATGTAGATATGATTTAAATAAAAAAGAACTCATATAGAGTTCTTTTTTATATCTGAAAGTCTGATTTAAAAATGTGCTTCTAAACCTACATAAGGACCTTTAAACTCAAATTTTAAGTCATTATTATCATAATCATCTAAGTCAATATTGAGTACGCGGTAGCCAGCTTTCAAGCCTAAATCAACTGCTAAATTATCGATGAATTTATACTTTACCTCTGCTAATGCATCAGTAATTTTTGCATCATTAAAGTTTGTATAGGTTGCTTCGCCTTTAGCACTTAAACCTGTGAATGGAAGTTTTACTTCGCCTGACAAATAAGCGATAGGATATGTTTTATCAATATCCACACGTTTGCCAGTATAAGCAGTGATATCACCATTTAATACAGTTGCCCCAAGACCAGCATCTACACTCACAATATTATCGAGTAACTCGTAGTAAAGAATAAAATCGCTATGATCTAAATTAATTTTATAGTTAGCTTGGCCTAAGGTTTCTGACTTAGTCTCGGTATCTAGATTTACATAGCGAATTTTTGCATTTGGAATAAATGGAATCGGGTGCTCAAAAGCTAATGATAGTTGAGCACTACCTTTTCGATCTAAATCTTGGTCATCTGGTAATTGTGAAGACATGTTTGCTTTACCATCGTAAAACCAGTAACTCACGTCTCCTTTAACCCCTATAAAATCCGCTTGAGCAAATCCACTAAGACTCATCCCGAGTGCTAGAAAAGACATTTTTAATATCTTCATCATCATATCCTAAGTAAAAGAAATCTTTGAGGGCATGATATAGATATCTGGGTAGTTATGCATTGATGAAAAATAGTGTATAAAAAGCTAATAAAGTTTTAATTTTTTAAAATATTATATGTTTTTGATTTTTATATAAAAATATGTATTTTGTTGTGGAAATTATTTTATAGAACTTAGTATAAATTTTGTGAAAACAGAAAATGATGTTTTGCTCATTATTATGAGAAAAATTAGTTGATATATCCACTTTGTGAAATCTAAAAGAATTTAAATGGTAGAAAATATCATTGTATATAGCAGCACAATAATATGCCTTAAAATACTAATATCAGTTAAAAAATGATCAGACTAGATCAAAATTTCTAAAAAAACGTAAAATTTCAGATGGAAATTACAGTAAAAAGAAATAAAAACAGGTATTGTTCAGCTATATAGGGGCAAAAAATGGACAAAAATCTTTAAGGAAGAATTTTCTATTTTTGCTTGTTTGTTTAGGGAAGAAAAATACTCAAAAGGTTCATTTTATTTTCTACAAACACAAAAGTATTTTTTGGTTCTTTTTTTGCATGCGGAATAACAATCAACAATAGCAGTAAAAATAAGTAATCTCTTAACATTAGGTGTTCTATGACAGATTCTCGTGAAAACTGGACGTCACGATCTGGTTTTATTATTGCAGCCGTTGGTTCGGCTGTAGGCTTAGGTAATATTTGGCGCTTTCCATACGTTGCATATGAAAATGGTGGTGGTGCGTTTCTTATTCCTTACTTACTTGCACTCATTACTGCTGGTTTACCGTTACTATTTTTAGATTATGCGGTAGGTCATCGTAGTACAGGTTCACCTCCTAAAGCCTATAGAGCTTTGTTTAAGGGCGGAGAAACTTTAGGATGGTGGCAGGTTTGTGTTTGTATCATCATCGGCTTGTACTACGCAAGTGTACTGACCTGGGCTGGCAGTTATATTTATTTCTCTATTGGTCAAATGTGGGGAAGTGACCCAGAAGGCTTCTTCTTCAATACTTACTTACAGACCTCAAAAGCAACAGGCTTTGATTTGCAGTTTGTAAGTCATCTATTTTGGCCAATTGTAGGAATTTGGGCGCTGACTTTAATCATTTTATATGGTGGAGTGAAAAAAGGTGTTGAATTATCGAATAAGATTTTCATGCCTTTATTATTTGTTTTGTTTACCATTTTAGTGATTCAATCATTGCGTTTACCTGGTGCGGCACAAGGTTTAAATGCATTCTTTACCCCAAACTGGTCTGCTATGATGGACTATAAAGTTTGGTTAGCTGCTTACGGTCATACCTTCTTTTCACTTTCTGTTGGTTTCGGGATCATGGTGACCTATGCATCCTATTTAAAACCAAAAACCAATTTAACAGGTTCTGGTCTTATTGTTGGTTTTGCCAATGCATCGACAGAGATTTTAGCGGGTATTGGTATTTTTGCTGCGCTTGGTTTTATGGCGCATGCGGCAGGTACTGAAGTTAAAGATGTTGTGAGTGGTGGTATTGGACTCGCATTTATTGCATTTCCTAAAATTATTTCAAGTTTAGGTTCTGGTGCTGACCTATTTGGTCTTTTGTTCTTCTCTTCATTATTTGTAGCTGGTATTTCTTCAATGGTTAGTATTTTAGAAGTACCTATTGCAGCGATGCAAGATAAGTTAAAGTGGGGGCGTAAGAAAGCTGTAACCATTATTGGTGGTGGTAGTGCGCTTGTATCAATTATTTTATTCTCAAGTGTAAATGCAATTAAGCTTGTTGATATTGTTGACCACTTTATTAATAACATTGGGATTATTGGTGGTGCATTGATCTCAATTATTAGTGTAGCTTGGTTTAAACGTTCAGCACTTAAAGAGCTTCGTGACCATGTAAACCGAATTTCAACCATTCAATTGGGTAAAGGTTGGGACTTCACTTTAACAGTCATTACTTCTTTAATCTTATTAACAACACTTTCTATGACTGTTTTTAATTTGATCAAAAATGGCTATGATACTTATAGTATGAGCTTACAAGGTATATTCGGCTGGGGCAGTGTAATTTTCTGTGCAGTCGTTGCTATCGTGCTAAGCAAAATGAAAGATCGCTAGGAGGATAAAGGAATGAATACTTCGGCAATCGTGATGATGATTATTTCAATGGTGTTTGTGTGGGGTGGGCTGGCTTTATCCATCTTACATTTATCTAAGCATCCTGAAGAGTTAGATGAAGTTTTAGAAGAAGTAAAAGACCAGCACACACTTTGATATTGGTCTGGAAAAAAAGCAGGCTTTTAAGCCTGCTTTTTTATGCGATTTTTTGGATTTTACAATAATAAAATCCATCACCAGATTGAGCTTGTGGCAACAATTGTTTGCCATGAGTTTGTTCAATTCCCCAAGCTGCTTCGATTTTCACTTCTTTTGCATCAGTATGCTCTGCAAAGAAGTCTATCATCTGTTGTTCATTTTCAGCTTTTAAAATTGAACAAGTGATGTAGAGCAATGTGCCGCCAACTTTAAGTTGTTGCCACATGTGTTCCAAAATCTGCTTTTGTAGCTCAATGGTTTGCGCTATATCGGTAGATTGACGCAATAGGCGTATGTCAGGATGACGTCGAATGACACCTGTAGCAGAACAAGGTGCATCAAGCACGATACAATCTACTAGTTCAGCTGGAGTCCACTCGGTTGCATCGGCAGCCAGAATTTCAGTATGGCTTTGATCTAATGCCAGTCGGTTTAAGTTTTCAGTCACGCGGACTAAACGACTCGCGTCCTGATCAATCGCGATTAACTGTGCTGGTTTAAATTTTTCTAGTAAGTGAGCTGTTTTACCACCCGGAGCAGCACAAGCATCAATCACTGTTTTATTGTTTAAATCAGGCAATAGAGTTGCACATAGCTGTGCATGTTCATCTTGTACAGAAAACCACCCCTCTTCAAAACCAGGTAACTGAGTGATTTGTACAGATTGCTCAAGAACAATACCTGCCTCAGACAGAGCACAAGCACGTGCTTGAGTATCTAGACTTTGTAGTTTTGCTAAATAAGCATCTCGACCAATGTGTCGCTGGTTCACTCGTAAAGTTAAAGGTGCTACTTGTTTTAATGATTGGCAGAGCGCTTCGGTTTGTTCACCCCAATCTTTTTTTAGTCGCTTAAAGAGCCAACTTGGTAAGCCATGTGCTTGCTGTAAACCTTGCTGAAAATCATGAGTTTCACGAGTAGCTCGGCGTAAAATAGCATTTACAATGCCACTGAGTGCAGGGAATCCAAGTTGTTTGGTCGCATCTACTGTTTCCGAAATGGCAGCATGTGCTGCAATACGTGTACATAAAACTTGATAAAGACCAACGTATAGGCAGGTTTCTACTATCTCATTATTTAAAGGCTTACTGAGTAGAGGTAAGCTAATTGATTTAAGGGCAAACCATTGACGCAATGTACCTAAAACAAGCTCATGAAACAAAGCACGATCACGCTCTGCAACTTGATTGAGCTGTGTATTTAAAATACTAGCAAGTGATTGCCCTTGCTGAACTTTTAGTAACGTTTGGACGACTTGAGCACGTAGGTTAAAACGTGAAGAATTTGAAGTAACCTGACTCATGGCAGAATCTGTCCTACGTGAAGTTTTTGAGTTTGTGCAATTTGCTGAGCATTTAATGCTTTACCACCCGGCCATTGCACACTCGTCAAACAAACAAATGTATTTTCACCGCAAGCAACATGCACGCCTTGTTTATCAATTGCAATAATTTCACCAGCTTGGGCATCTGCTTTGCTTTGACTAGAAACTGTTGAGTTCCAGATACGCAGTGCATTGTTTTCATCAAGCTGAACAAAAGCGACTGGCCAAGGGTTAAATGCACGGATATTTCGGTCAATTTGAACAGCATCTATTGACCAATCAATACGAGCTTCTGATTTTACGAGTTTATGAGCATAGACCGTTAAGCTTTCGTCTTGAACTTCGCGTTCTGCCAAATATTTTTGTAGTGTTTCTTCTGACTCAAGTACCGCACAAATTGCTGTTGCACCTTGATCTGCAAGTTTGTCATGTAAAGTCGCAGAAGTATCTTCGACAGTGATTGGGCAATAGGTTTTATACATCATATCGCCTGTATCTAAACCAGCAGCCATTTGCATGATGGTGATACCAGTTTCGTCGTCACCTGTTGCAATCGCGCGTTGAATGGGCGCTGCTCCACGCCAGCGTGGTAATAATGAACCGTGAATATTTAAGCAACCATATTTAGGTGTATCGAGCACAGCTTGTGGAAGAATTAAACCATAGGCTGCAACCACCATCACATCAGCGCCTAAAGCAGCAAGTTCTTGTTGAGCAGCCAAGCCTTCTTCAGTTGAAGCTTTGAAGTGGAGTGGTTGATAAACAGGAATATTGTGTTCAAGTGCAAGCTGTTTTACAGGAGATGGCGTTAGTTTTTGTCCACGACCCGATTTACGATCTGGCTGAGTATAAACCGCGATAATTTCATGGGAAGTTTTTAATAAAGCCGCCAATGCTGTTGCAGCAAATTCGGGGGTGCCAGCAAAAATAATTTTCACAAATGCAATCCAAAAAGAGTTTATGGGTAGTATACGTGAAAAACGTTTGAAGCCCTAAACTCATAGCGATCGAGCGTTTTAGTTTTTTAATAGTGAACAAAAAATTATTGAAAAAATTTTATTGATAAAAAAAGGTTATGAAAAAATAAAAAATTATTCATGTAAGTTTTGCTAAATATTGACTGAGTATTATCGTTATTGGCTTTCCCTATATTATTTGCTTCTATAGAATGGAGAATGATCAAATTATGATGATGAGTCAATATTCCGACTGATCTAACGCTATATCAGTATCATTCAGCCAGAGTGGAAGAAATTCCGCTCAAGCACAACTTGTTGGAAACACAAATGCCTGACTATCGTTCAAAAACATCGACACACGGAAGAAATATGGCTGGCGCACGTGGCTTATGGCGTGCAACAGGAATGAAAGATGAAGATTTCGGCAAACCGATTATTGCGGTGGTCAATTCATTTACTCAATTTGTTCCGGGCCATGTCCATCTAAAAGATCTAGGGCAGCTTGTCGCAGCAGAAATTCAGGCAGCAGGTGGTGTTGCTAAAGAGTTCAATACAATTGCAGTGGACGACGGTATCGCAATGGGGCATGACGGCATGCTTTATTCATTACCATCACGTGATTTGATTGCAGACTCGGTTGAATACATGGTGAATGCACACTGTGCAGATGCCATGGTGTGTATTTCTAACTGTGACAAAATTACACCGGGAATGTTGATGGCTGCGATGCGCCTGAATATTCCAGTAGTTTTTGTGTCTGGCGGACCAATGGAAGCGGGCAAGGTTAAATTCCGCGGTAATGAAAAAGCGATTGACCTTGTAGATGCCATGGTTGTTGCGGCTGATGAAAGTTATACAGATGAGGAAGTTGCAGAATTTGAACGTTCAGCATGTCCAACCTGTGGTTCATGTTCAGGTATGTTCACTGCAAACTCAATGAACTGTTTAACCGAAGCTTTAGGCTTATCTTTACCGGGTAATGGTTCGATTGTTGCGACGCATGCAAACCGTAAAAAATTATTCTTAAAAGCAGGTCAGCTTATTGTTGAATTGGCTAAGCGCTATTACGAACAAGAAGATGCAAGTATTTTGCCTCGTTCAATTGCAACTAAGGCTGCATTTAAAAATGCGATGACCCTTGATATTGCAATGGGTGGTTCAACGAATACAGTTCTACATTTATTGGCTGCGGCAAGTGAAGCTGAAGTTGATTTTACCATGGATGACATCGACGAATTATCACGTCGAGTTCCTGTACTTTCAAAAGTAGCACCTGCAAAACAAGATGTTCATATGGAAGATGTTCACCGTGCGGGTGGCATTATGGCGATCTTAGGTGAGCTTGATCGTGCGAATTTACTTGATGTATCTGTGCCGACTGTACATGAGAAAACTTTAAAAGATGCATTAGATAAGTGGGACATTATTCGTACTGAAGATGCAGATGTTTATGAGTTCTATCGTTCATCTCCGGGTGGCGTACCAACTCAAGTTGCTTTCTCTCAAAATCGCTACTATTCAACTTTAGATGGCGACCGTGAAAAAGGCGTGATTCGTAATGCAGAGCATGCATTTTCTAAAGATGGTGGTTTAGCAGTTCTATACGGCAACATCGCGCTTGATGGTTGTATCGTGAAAACTGCGGGTGTAGATGAATCGATCCTTAAATTTACGGGTACAGCACGCGTATTTGAAAGCCAAGATGCCGCTGTAGATGCAATTTTGGGTCATGAAATTAAAGCTGGTGACGTTGTTGTGATTCGTTATGAAGGTCCACGTGGTGGTCCGGGTATGCAAGAAATGCTTTACCCAACCAGCTATCTTAAATCGAAAGGTTTAGGAAAAGACTGTGCATTGGTGACAGATGGTCGTTTCTCTGGTGGTTCATCAGGTCTTTCAATTGGACACGTTTCGCCGGAAGCTGCGGAAGGTGGTGCAATTGGTTTAGTTGAAGATGGCGATACCATTGAAATTGATATTCCGAACCGTACGATTCACTTGAATGTTGATGATGCGACTATGGCGCACCGTCGTACAGTTCAGGAAGCGAAAGGCTGGCATCCGAAAGAAGAACGTAAACGTAAAGTATCAAAAGCGTTAAAAGTTTATGCAATGCATACAACAAGTGCTGCAAAAGGAGCTGTACGCGTTCTATAAAATGTTCAATTTTAATAATTGAATAGGAAACATGCACCCATTAACACGATGAATTGCTATCATGTTATGGGTGCATTTTTTATGTCTGGTAAAAAAAATCCGCTTGTAGAAAAAGGTGTTTTCAGATCATTCTATGGGTTTGCCATAAAATGGTGATAAAATCTTCACCTACGCAGAAACTCGCGAAATAACATGACATATTTTCTGCGCGAACTTAGGTAGTCATTTTTCTATCTCGACTACTGTTTAACCTTGCACTATGATCAAATAACTTTTGATCTCGCTTAGGATTTATTTTTTAGAGGCACTACTCATGTCACTGCTACGCCGTTGGTTTGACCCTATCCGATCGAGCTGGTTTTACCAAAAACCTTCTCGTCAAGCGGTGTTACCCACGGAAAATGGTTTAAGTATTTATTTACGACTTGATGATGTGTATAGCTATCTGGCTGTTCAGCAATTGTCTCAGCTAGATGAAATTTTAAGTGATGAGCTTAAACCTTTAAAAATTATTATTTCTCATACAGCTTCTGAACCTCCAAACAGCATGACGCATGAGGAGTGGCAGAATTATTGTTTAAATGATGCCAAGATTTTAGCAAATCAGCATCGATTTGCTTTTGATGAGTTCCCAGAAATCCCAAGCCAAGAAGCTTTAAAACAAGCCACTGTCATACTAAAAAGAACTCCATTACAAGGTCAGAACTTCTTCCATTTACTTGAAGATATCTTTCACATGCTTTGGCAACAGCAATATGGAAAGTTACGTACTTTACATGCCATGGCGGTGAAGCATCAGATGCCACAGCACTTCCCAGAACGTATTTTTACAGATGAGCCTGTACAGGCAGCGTACTTTGAATTTGGTGGACGTAAATATCACGCAGTGGATGATTTATTACGTCTAACCCGTCGTTTAAAACAACAAAAGTTACTGACAGGTATTCCGATTTTTTTAATTAATCATATCGAATGGCGTGAACATTTGATTAATGATGCTGAAGCACTCAATGAAATTCAGGCTCTTCACCCTGAGCTTGATGTATTTATTGCTTTAGAAGATCCGATGAGCTGGTTACTTCTTGCGTATATTAAAGAAGAACTCGCAGACTATTATGATATTCAGTTAAAAGTCTATCCGCTCAGTTACCAAGGTCGAGACTGGTTTGACTGGAGTTTGGCAACCCGTGTTTCTAAACGTACTGAAGTGGCTTTTACTCCTTTTTGCCGCCCTACAGAAGAAAGTACGCTTGAGATGGCAAAGCTTTTTTATAGTGTGCCGGAAAGTCAGCAACTCGATGCAATTTTTACTATTTTGCAGGCAGTTTGGACGAAAGGAAAAGACCTATCTTTCCAGAGGCATTTTCAAGAGTTGCAGCAGCAACTCGGCATTGAGCAGTTAACTGAACAAGATGTCCCTTCTCTCTTGGAGCAAAATGATGCACTTTGCAAAGACAAGCATCAGCCTGATCTGCCGGTTTTAGAGCTACGTATTGATGGTCACAGCTATGTGTTTAATAGCTTGTACCGAGTTTGGATGATTGAAAGTATTTTTAGTAATGTTTTAGAAGAAAAATACAAGACGGCCTCAACTTCTAATTGAGGCCTACTCCTAAAAACAAGAATAGGGCAAAGCCTGTTTTTTCCGTAGCATAACCATGTAGGGAATCGGAGATAAACAGTGACTTTTTTAGCAATTATTATGATGGTGTTTGTCTTTGCTGGCATGATCAAAGGCATGATTGGCCTAGGTTTGCCCGCAGTATCAATGGGTTTACTCACCATCGCAATGAGCCCTTTTCAGGCTGCATCTCTTTTAATTGTTCCTTCAATGGTCACTAATGTCTGGCAGCTTTTTGCAGAGGGGCATGTTTGGACTTTTATTCGCCGTTTCTGGACTTTGCTCGTAGGTATTGTGGTCGGTTCAATATGGAGCTTTTTACCGACTTTAAGTCAAAGCCATGGGCATAGTAGTGAGATTTTATTAGGAAGTATGTTGGCCTTATATGGCCTTTATGGATTGTGTGTCAAAAAGCTTCCAAACTTAGCGAAATATGAGCGCTGGTTATCGCCGATTATTGGATATATTGGTGGGGCAGTCACCGTGGCCACAGGCGTCATTATTATTCCTATCGTGCCATATTTGCAGTCTTTACATTTAAAACGTGACGAGCTGGTTCAGGCTTTGGGACTAACGTTTACGGTTTCTACCATTTGCCTTGCAGTCTTTTTACACCATAACCCGATGTCTGGAGTAACACTGGACTATCGTTTATCTTTTGCTGCGTTGTTGGCTGCACTCATTGGAATGTGGATCGGTAAAAAAATCCGTTATCGACTCAATGAGCAGTTATTTCGCCGTATCTTTTTTATAGGGTTGGTGTCGTTAGGACTTTATATGATATTGCACTAAACCAACTTTCTAAGGGCGATGCTCTAATAGAAAATCTGCAAATTGCTTATAACTGCTAGGCAGCTGGCTGAAATTTTGCGTTGCCAAAAGTAGTTTTCGGTTTGCCCATGCGCCGAGTAATTGGATGGAGTGGAAATCATAGTCCGATTGGAGGCGATGCGCCGCACGGGCGGGCATAATCGCAATACCCACGCCTTTGGCAACGACTTCAGCAATTGCGCTAAAGTTAGGTAAGCGCAAACGGTACTGTATGTTAAAGCCTAATAATTTCGCTTGAGTTTCAATGGACTGTTGCAAAGAGTGGTGGGCTTTAAGGCCAATAAAACCATAGCTTAAAGCCTCTACCAAATTTAGCTTTTGATATTGAGCTAACTCATGTGTAGCAGGACAAATCAAAACTAGAGGATCACTCGCAAATTCTTTCGTTTGCAAATGTTGGGTATCAAAAAAGCTTGAGACTAAGCCAAGGCTCGCAATTCCTTGGGTTAATGCATCTACAATTTCTGAGCTTTCTGCTTCGTGCAAATCGATATTCATTTCAGGATGAAGCACTAAATATTGCGGTAATAATGGAGGCAAATATTCGCTTTGAGCAGAAGAGTTACACCAAAGCGTTAATGACTCTATTGTAGAAGACTTAAAGCGCTGCATTTCTTGTTCGAGTTGATCTTTTTGTGCTAAAAGCTGACGAGCATGTTCTACAAAAGCATGTCCAGCTGTGGTGAGCTCTACACCTGTAGTTTGGCGAATAAATAAAGGTGTTTCAAAATACTGTTCGAGTTTTTTAATACGCTCACTCGCCGCCTGAAGTGAAATAGCAGAGCGATCAGCACCTTTGGTGAGGCTACCAGTCGAGACAATATGAAGAACGAGCTGTAAATCAAAAAAATCAAAACGCATGATAGGAACGTATTGAAGCGCAAAAATTTATCATACTAAATCGGAATGAAAAAAGGCAGCTTACGCTGCCTTTCTAAACTTAAGTTTTATCTTTTAAACTAAACAGCCAATTTAGAATAATTGCCGCAAATGTTGCGGTACCAATACCGCCTAAATTGAAATTACCGAACAATAATTCAAAGTTACCGGCACCTAAAATAATCGTGACTGAAGCAACAATCAGGTTTTTATTGTTAGAAAAATCAACTTTGTTTTCAATCCAGATTTTTGCACCGGCAATGGTAATTAAACCAAATACGACAATAGATGCACCTGTCAAAACTGCGCTTGGAATGGTACTAATCACCGCGCCAAATTTTGGAGATAGACCTAAGAAAATGGCGAAGACGCCTGCAATCACAAATACAATAGTTGAGTACACACGAGTGACTGCCATTACACCAATATTTTCACCGTAAGTGGTCATCCCCGGCGCGCCGACACTACCAGAAAGCGTTGTTGCCAAACCATCTGCAACAAATGCTTTGCCTAATTGTGGTGTTAGGTTTTCGCCAGTCATTGCACCAACAGCTTTAATATGGCCTAAGTTCTCTGCTACTAAAATAAGCGCAACTGGCGCAATAATTAGCATAGCTTTAGTATCAAAAGTAGGATGTGAAAAGCTTGGAATACCGAACCATGCAGCCTGTGAGATCTGGCTAAAATCGATTGGTTTACCTAGACCTAAACCATTGGTCGTGACGGCATAAATTGCATACGCCAAAATTAAACCGACCAACAGAAGTAGACGTTGTAATAAACCACGTGTAAAGACTGCAATACTGCCCATACAAAGCACAGTAATTAATGCCATCCACATTTCAAATGGTTGGCCTGCAACGCCTTTAATGGTAACAGGTGCAAGGTTTAGACCAATAATCATCACAATTGCGCCAGTCACTACAGGCGGCATGAGTTTTTCAATCCAGCGTGTACCCGTAAGCATTACGATGAAACCGATGAGTGCGTAAAAGATACCGCACGCTACGATTCCACCTAACGCCATAGATAAGTTTGGATTGGCACCCGAACCTGTAATGTGCCCAGTCGCTGCTGCAACCACACCAATAAAGGCAAAACTTGATCCTAAGTAACTTGGAACACGACCACCTGTAATTAAGAAAAACAGGATGGTACAGATACCGGACATTAAAATAGCAAGGTTAGGATTAAAACCCATGAGTAGCGGCGCTAAAACAGTAGCTCCAAACATGGCAAATGCATGTTGGATACCTAAAACGGCACTTTGAACTGGTGGGAGATATTCATTGGTAGAGACCGGTCGATGGTCAACATCACCTTGGTAAGGCTGCCATTTTGGAAACCAGTTGGACATAAAATAAGCTCATTATTCTTTAATTGGTGCAATGATACTCTTTCTTTGGAAAGCATTTAATCTCTAGAGAGAAGTATATGGGAGAAAAGTAATTATTTTTTAACGATTGGTATAATATTAATAATTCTAAATATAAGGAATTAGTTATTTTTTTATAATAAAGCTTAATTTTATGATTTTAAAAAAAATTTAAAAAAATAAAAAATCGGGGAAAATTTATGAAAAATGAGGAACTTTGCAAGTAAAAAGCAGCACATCGGTGATGTGCTGCTTTGTCAAACGATTGGTAAAAAAGCTTAGCCCGTATTGCGTAAACCAGCAGCAATACCCGCAATACTGACCATCAGTGCATGGTCAACAGGCGTATGTTCTGCCTGACGCTCCGCTAGGTAATCGCGGCGGCGTTTCATGAGTTCAGCCTGTAAAAGATGCAAAGGAAGTAAGTATGGTTTACGAACCTGCATAGATTGATCAAGAACCTCGTTGTTGCTCAGAAGCTTTGATTCATCTTTCAATTTAAGTAATGTTTCAACAGCATCTTTTAGTCGCTGACGCAACTGGTTGCCGAGTACTTTTAAATCTTCATCTTCGGTTAAATGAGATTCGTAGTAGAGTGCAATGTTGGCATCGGCTTTAGACAATACCATTTCCAACATATCAATGAGCGTTTGGAAATAAGGCCATTGCTGAAGCATTTCATCAAGCGTTGCTTTTTGCTGATCGGCAATTACTTCATTAATTGCTGCGCCAGTACCTAACCATGCAGGCAACATCAAACGGATTTGAGTCCATGCAAATACCCATGGGATGGCACGTAAAGACTCGATGCCGCCACTCACTTTACGTTTTGCTGGACGCGAGCCTAGAGGCAACATTTGTAACTCAAGCTCAGGCGTGACAGTACGTAAGTACTTCACAAAATGTGGGTTTTCACGCACTGTTTGACGATAAACTTTCACAGAATGATCTGTCATGCGGTTCATGAGTTCACGCCATTCTGTTTTAGGCTCTGGTGGTGGCAATAATGTCGCTTCAAGTGTTGCTGCGGTATATATTTCAAGGTTTTGCATTGCAATACCTTCTAGACCGAATTTGAAGCGGATCATTTCACCTTGTTCTGTTACACGAATTGCGCCAGAGATTGAACCTGGTGGCTGTGAGAACAGTGCCTGTTGGGTTGGGGCACCACCACGGCTAATTGAGCCACCACGACCGTGGAATAGGGTCAACTGTACGCCGTGTGTACGAGCAATAGCAGTCAGTTCTTCTTGAGCACGATATTGCGCCCAGTTAGCAGACATAAAGCCAGCATCTTTTGCAGAATCGGAGTAACCGATCATCACTTCGTGTTTACCCTGAATGTGCTGCTTATACCAATGCATATTGAACAGCGTATTCATGGTAGTTGCAGCGCCATCTAAATCTTTTAGAGTTTCAAACAGAGGAACTACACGTAGAGGGTGCTGAATACCTGCTTCTTTTTGCAATAACAATACCGCCAAAACATCACTTGGATATTCAGCCATCGAAATAATATAAGCGCCTAACGACTCAGGCGGTTGGTCAGCCAAAGTACGCATAGTTGCAAATACTTCTTGGACATCTGGGTGGCCAATTAAACTACCTTCTGGCTCATTAATATATTTCGGTAGAAGTGGACGTTTGCTTTGGAGTTCCTGAATCAGGAAGTTTTGGCGGGCCTGTTCAGTCCATGACTCAAAATTACCTAAACCTAAATATTCGGTAATGGCTGAAATGGCTTGGCGATGACGACCTGATTCTTGGCGAATATCAAGTTTAAGTAATTCAATACCAAAACAGTTCACACGATAGATAAAGTCGAGAAGTTGACCATTCGCAATTTCTGGAAGATTACTGTCAATTAAAGAGCGATAGCACAGCAATAATGGTTGTAACAGCTCATCTTTGCTTTTAATGACATTGCTGTCATCTGCTTCTAAACCTTGTAGACGATGCGCTAACCAGTGACGAGTTGCTTTTAAGCGTTCGCGTGTAGCACGTAAATACTCACGATAAGGTTCTGCATGTTGGCTACCAATCGCTTGAATCATTTCTTCGGAACACGTCTGAATTGAAAGTTCCCAACGTAAGTTTTCAATATCTCTCAGGTAAAGGTCAGCAGCTTGCCAGCGTGATAACCACAGCACTTCTTGGGTAATTTGATGAGTAACGTTCGGGTTACCATCACGGTCTCCACCCATCCAAGAAGCAAAGCGCACAGGCGCAATATTGAGTGGTAAGTTTTGTTGGCAATTGTCTTGAACTAACTCATTTAATTCACGAATGAATTTAGGTACGGCATTCCAAAGCGTTTGCTCAATGGTTGCAAAGCCCCATTTTGCCTCATCGACAGGAGTCGGGCGGTGCTGACGAATTTCATCTGTTTGCCAAGCCGAACTAATTTGCTGTTTTAAGTTTGCAAGTGCGTTTTGGCGTTCACGTGGAGTAAGCTTTTGCTGATCAAGCTGTGAAAGACAAGCGTTGATATCGTCATATTTTTGAATGAGGGTACGACGGCTGACTTCGGTTGGGTGCGCCGTAAGTACCAGTTCAATATTTAAATCACAAATTTGCTGAAATAGTTTTTCTGTCGAAATACTTTTATCTTTAAATTTTTGAAATAAGTGAACAAGTGGATTTGGAGAATTAGCCTCCGAATCAAATTCTGCCTGTCTGCGGCTACGCACGACATGGTATTGCTCGGCAATATTGGCAAAATTGAGGAAGTGAGAAAAAGCGCGGGTGAGAGGTAATAGCTCTTCATCGGGCAGTTCTAAAAATAATTGTTCTAATTGCTTTTCGGCTTCAGCTTGACCATCACGTGCACCTTTGGCAAGCGCACGGATTTGCTCGATCTGATTAAACAGTTCCTGTCCTGCATGTTGTTTTAGGGTTTCACCTAACAAATTGCCAAGTAAGCGGACATCCTCACGCAGTGGCGCATCGATTTGCTGAACCATGCTATTTTTCTCCTGTTCTTATTCTTATCGAATATAGCGCGATTAACAAACATTCCAAGCTTTGAGCGTAAGAAAATGTGAATTTTTGCTTAAAAAATAACATTTAATTCGCTTATAGCGACTTAAAAGATGACATGCACTCAGTGCAACTTTTGGCAATCGGACTTTGGTTTAATTCCGATATTTAAGCAGGAATAAATGAATTGCATCTTGAATAATCTGGTCTAACTCTTGCGCATTCGGTACAGCAATAATCCTAAGTAGAACTTTATGGTGACGTACACCAAGCAACAACGTTAAAAGAAGCTCTGTTTGATAAACGGGATCATCGGCTTGAATAAAACCTAGCTCAGCTGCTTTTTGGAAGAACGCGGCTAACAGATTTTGAAGTCGAGTATGGGATGCCGTGAAAAATTGTTCAGCTAAAGGGCTCTGTTCTGCTGCGAGTTCAAATAACACATGTTCAAGCTTTAATGCTTCAGGTGAATAAATAATCTGCAAGGCACGCGAACACACCATATACAGTGTTTGATAAAAATCTGCCGATGCATCTAATTCAAATGGTTTAGTGCCTAGAGTCTCTTCGCAAGTTTCTGTAATCGCGCAGATAAATAGGTTTGCTTTGTCTTGAAAGTGGTTATAAACCGTGAGTTTAGTAACTCCGGCTTCCTGTGCAATCTGGTTCATGCTGGTCCCGTGATAACCAGATTTTAAAAAAATAGCTTTAGCGGCTTGTAAGATACGAGCACGCTTTTCCAGATCTTTAGGACGACCACTCTGATTAACTGTTTGCACAAAACCCTCTAATAAAAGTTTAAAAAAATAGATATTTATAAGTTTTTCTTTAATTAATGTACCCATGGGTATATTAATTAAAAAACAAACAAACTATGATGCAAGCATATTGTGCCTTAAAAAATCAGTTTGAATAAGAGCGATAAGATATGAATCTGTTAAAACCTCTCATCATGAGTATGGTGATTGTTTGCACGGTCACATTAATGGGGTGTAGTAAAGAGGCTCCCAAAACAGAAGAAATACCCTATGTGATGGTGACGCAGCCTTCGACCACACTAAACGAATTAAAAAGCTATGCAGGAGATGTACAGGCTCGACAACAAACTGCCTTGGCATTTCGGGTGGGTGGACAAGTTACGGCTCGCTATGTCGATGTCGGCGACCGAGTTAAAGTTGGACAAGTATTAGCAAAGCTCGATGTAGCAGATGCTCAGCTACAATTAAATGCTGCCAAAGCTCAATTACAAAATGCACAGGCAGCAGAGAAAACAGCATCAGATGAACTTAAACGTTTTCAACAATTATTACCTGTCAATGCAGTAAGCCGTTCACAATTTGATACGGTCAAGAATCAGTACGACGCGGCTCAAGCAGCGTTACAACAAGCCCGCTCTAACTATGAAGTTTCTGCAAACCAAACTGGTTATAACCAACTCATTTCTAATAAAAACGGGGTGATTACAGCGCGTAATATTGAGATTGGACAAGTCGTTTCAGCAGGTCAAGCAGCTTATCAATTGGCGATTGATGGTGAGCGTGAAGTGGTCATTGGTGTACCTGAACAAGCAGTTGCCGAGATTAAAGTTGGTCAAGTGGCTTGGATTACTTTGTGGTCTAAACCGAATGAAAAATTTGCCGGATATGTACGCGAAGTTTCTCCTGCGGCTGATCAGTCTCGTACCTTTACTGTGAAAGTTGCACTCAAAGAAGGCCAATCTGCTATTCAGCTTGGACAAAGTGCACGTGTATTTTTTAGCTCGACTCAAACTAATGTCATGAGTGTTCCACTTTCGAGTGTTTCAGCTACAGATAATCAAGCTTATGTATGGGTAGTCAATGCCAACCAAACTTTACGTAAAGTACCTGTAACAGTTGGCGCATATGGCAGAGATAGTGTGCCCGTGTTAACTGGTTTAACACCAAATGATTGGGTTGTGATTGGTGGGGTTCATTTGCTACGCGATAAGCAGAAGATTCATCCGATTGACCGTGAAAACCGTGCGGTGAAAATTCAGGGGGCAACGAAGCCATGAAATTCAATCTCTCGGAATGGGCACTGAATAATAAAGGTATTGTCCTTTATTTCATGCTGTTGCTTGGCATTATCGGTGCAATCTCTTATTCAAAACTATCACAAAGTGAAGATCCGCCTTTTACCTTTAAAGTGATGGTCGTCAAAACCTACTGGCCTGGAGCGACTGCCAAAGAAGTTTCAACGTTGGTAACTGACCGGATTGAAAAGGAGCTGATGACGACAGGGCAGTATGAAAAGATTATGGCCTACTCCCGCCCGGGTGAGTCTATGGTTACTTTCTTTGCCAAGGATTCATTGAAGTCGGCACAGATTCCTGATGTTTGGTACAACGTTCGTAAAAAGGTCAATGACATTCGCACTGAACTCCCAAGCGGTGTACAAGGCCCTTTTTTCAATGATGAGTTCGGTGATACTTTCGGTAATATTTATGTACTGACAGGCAAGGACTTTGACTATGCACTTTTGAAAGAATATGCCGATCGTTTGCAATTACAGCTGCAACGCGTCAAGGACGTTAGCAAAGTCGAATTGGTTGGCTTACAAGACCAAAAAATCTGGATTGAGATTTCAAACACTAAAGCCGTTCAGCTCGGTATTCCTCTTTCTGCAATTCAAGAAGCCTTACAAAAGCAAAATAGTATGGCAAGCGCTGGTTTCTTTGAAACCGGTACGGATCGTATTCAAATTCGTGTAAGTGGACATTTACAGAGCGTTGATGAAATTAAGAAAACGCCTTTATTGGTAGGCAACAAAACCATTCAACTTGGTGATGTCGCTGACGTTTACCGCGGTTTTAGTCAACCAGCTCAACCTCGTATGCGTTTCATGGGTGAAAATGGTATTGGCCTTGCTGTATCGATGCGTAAGGGTGGTGACATTATTGCCTTGGGTAAAAATCTGGAAACGGAATTTGCCCAGCTGCAAAAGACTTTGCCTTTAGGTATGAAATTACAGAAGGTGTCTGACCAACCGGTAGCTGTGCAACGCAGTATTCATGAGTTTGTGAAAGTACTTGCTGAAGCAGTCATTATTGTTTTGTTAGTGAGCTTTTTCTCTTTAGGTTTCCGTACAGGTTTAGTGGTCGCTTTTTCCATTCCTTTGGTTTTAGCAATGACTTTTGCCGGCATGAATATATTCGATGTCGGACTACATAAGATTTCTCTGGGTGCTCTGATTTTAGCTTTAGGCTTACTGGTCGATGACGCGATTATTGCGGTCGAGATGATGGCAATTAAGATGGAGCAGGGTTATAGCCGAATTAAGGCCGCCGGATTTGCGTGGAAAACCACAGCATTTCCAATGCTGACAGGGACACTCATTACGGCAGCGGGCTTTTTACCTATTGCTACGGCACAGTCTAGTACAGGTGAATACACGCGTTCGATCTTTCAGGTAGTGACCATTGCCTTATTGGTGTCTTGGGTTGCCGCAGTTTTATTTGTACCTTATTTGGGTGAAAAACTACTGCCTGATTTTACTAAGACAGGACATCAAGCACCTTGGTATGTTCGTTTATGGGCAAGATTAACGAAAAAACCGCAACCACAAACGATCGAGATTTCACAGGACCATCATTATGATCCTTATCAATCTAGTTTCTATTTACGTTTTAGGAAAATGGTCGAGTTTTGCGTGACCTATCGTAAAACTGTAATTGCAACGACAGTCGGGATATTCGTGCTCTCTGTGCTGATGTTTAAAATGGTTCCTCAGCAATTTTTCCCACCTTCAAACCGTACCGAGATTTTAGTCGATTTAAAACTTGAAGAAGGGGCTTCATTAACCGCTACAGAACACGCGGTGAAAAAGGTTGAACAGTTTTTGTCTAAACAAAAAGGTATTGATAACTATGTGGCTTATGTCGGCACAGGTTCACCGCGTTTTTATTTACCGTTAGACCAGCAATTGCCACAAGCGAGCTTTGCACAATTTGTGGTTTTAGCGACCTCACTTGATGATCGTGATGAAATTCGTCGCTCTTTAGAAACCCAAATTAAACAGCTGCTTCCACAAGTCCGTACTCGAGTGTCATTACTAGAAAATGGCCCGCCTGTGGGTTATCCATTGCAGTATCGCGTGTCAGGTGAAGATCTCAATTTGGTACGTAAAGAGGCGCAGCAGGTTGCGAAGGTCATTAGTGAAAACCCAAATACCACCAATGTGCATTTGGACTGGGGTGAGCCAAGTAAGATTATTGCAATTCAGATTGATCAAGACCGTGCTCGACAAATGGGTGTTTCTAGTGTGGATTTGGCGAACTTCCTGAACGCTTCAATTACAGGCAGTGCAATTGAACAGTATCGTGAAAAGCGTGAACTCATTGAAATCCGTTTGCGTGGAGATCAAGCTGAGCGTGTTGAAGTCGCTTCACTGGCAAGTTTAGCAGTCCCAACAGCCAATGGAACGACAGTACCGTTAGCCCAGATTGCGAAAATTGAATATAAGTTTGAGGATGGCCTGATTTGGCATCGTAACCGCTTACCAACGATTACTGTGCGTGCAGATATTCGTACCAAATTGCAGCCAGCGACTGTTGTTGGTGAGTTAGCCGAATCAATGGACAAGTTACGCGCTGAGCTACCAAGTGGTTATCTGATTGAAGTGGGTGGAACTGTCGAAGAGTCGGCACGTGGGCAAAGTTCAGTTAATGCCGGTATGCCTCTGTTTTTAGCGGTTGTGATGACATTACTGATGATTCAGCTTAAGAGTCTGTCTCGGGCAACAATTGTGTTCTTGACTGCGCCATTAGGTTTAATCGGTGTTGTTCTGTTCTTACTTCTGTTTAATAAACCATTTGGTTTTGTGGCCATGCTAGGAACGATTGCCTTGTCCGGTATGATTATGCGTAACTCGCTCATTTTGATTGATCAGATTGAACAAGATAGGCAAGCAGGGCATCCAACATGGGAAGCGATTATTGATGCAACAGTACGTCGTTTCCGTCCAATTATTCTGACAGCTTTAGCAGCTGTGTTAGCGATGATTCCACTTTCGCGGAGTATTTTCTTCGGTCCAATGGCTGTTGCAATTATGGGCGGACTGATTGTAGCGACCATGCTGACATTATTTTTCCTACCTGCATTGTATGCTGCGTGGTTTAAGGTGAAAAAAACCGCATAAAATACATAATTTTTTTGTGAATAAAGGTGCGAAATATTGAAAACTCCAATATAGTAGCACCTGTCTTTACACAAAAAATACAGGATTACTTCGCTGCATAAAAAATAGGCATAGTGCAGCGAATTGAGGTGAAATACAGATGGGGCAAGACCATATCGAACAGCATCGCCGTTATATTGTAATTTCTTATGCGTTCATGTTTCTTGCATTGTTTACGGTTATTTTCGCGGCCTTTGCTTATCTGGTCGCTCGTAAAGTAGCTGTTGTGGATGATGCTGAAGTTTGGATTCATGCCCATGCGCTCTGGATTATGCGCAATGGTATTCTATTCCTCTTCATGTCAGTTTTTGCTGTTGTTTGGTTTATTCCTCTCTTCTTTTTTGCATGGAACAGCAATCTTTGGGTAACGGCATCAACAGTTGCTGGTGTTGTTTTTAGCGCTATTGCTTGGTTATTTTTATTAAATGCATGGTTAAAAGGCTTGTCTAAATATTTAAAAAATAAGGCAGTTTTTTAATATATCTATTTTTTAAACATTTTCCCCTTGTAAATTCGGCTAAAGCCCCCCATTTAGTCGGCAATAGAGTATTGATAAAATTTCCGTGAGGAGCACCGCCAAACATGGCTAAACGTGATTATTATGAGGTTTTAGGCGTTTCAAAAACCGCAAGTGATGATGAGATCAAAAAAGCCTATCGTAAATTGGCGATGAAATATCATCCTGACAGAAACCCTGACAATGCCGAAGCAGAAGAAAAGTTTAAAGAAGCTTCTGAAGCTTATGAGATTTTATCCGACAGCGAAAAGCGCAGCATGTATGACCGTATGGGACATAATGCATTTGAAGGCGGCTTTGGTGGCGCTGGTGGGGGCTTTGGCGGTTTCAGTGCAGAAGATATTTTCAGCCAGTTCGGTGATATCTTTGGTGGAGCGTTTGGCGGCGGCGGACGTCAGCAACGCCAACGTCGCGGTTCAGACTTACGCTATGTCATGGAACTTACCCTTGAGGAAGCTGTAAAAGGGGTTAAGAAAACAATTACCTTTACTGCTCCGGCACCATGTGATGTGTGTGATGGTAAAGGCTCTCAAAATCCAAAAGATGTAGAAACCTGTAAAACTTGTCATGGTTCAGGACAAGTACGTATGCAGCAAGGTTTCTTCTCTGTACAACAAACTTGTGGCACATGTCGTGGCCAAGGCAAAATTATTAAAAACCCATGCCATGCATGTCATGGTTCAGGCGTAGCTGATCGCCAGCAAACATTAGAAGTTACTATTCCTGCCGGTGTAGATAATGGCGACCGCGTTCGTTTAAGTGGTAAAGGCGAGGCTATCCGTGATGGTCAAGCGGGTGACTTATACGTTGAAGTGGTTGTTCGTGAACACGAAATTTTCCAACGTGATGGCGCTGATTTATATATGGACGTACCAGTAAGCATTGCGGATGCTGCACTTGGTAAAGAAATTGAAATCCCGACTTTAGAAGGTCGCGTTAGCTTGAAGATTCCTGAGGGAACTCAAACAGGTAAATTATTCCGTTTACGTGGTAAGGGTGTTCGTCCTGTACGTAGCAGCATGGTGGGTGATTTGCTTTGCCGTATCGTCATAGAAACACCAGTCAACTTAACGTCTCGTCAACGTGAATTACTCAAAGAATTACAAGCATCTTTCGATGGCGAGGACAGTGCTTCTTCACCAAAGAAAAAATCATTCTTTGATCGTTTATTCGATTAATGCTTGATTAGATCGTAAATTAAAAAGAAGGCGGATATTCAAAAATATCCGCCTTTTTATTGCGCTGATTCATCTTATTATTTTTATTCTGCTTAAAAGAAAATTACGTCTGCTTACTCTGTAGGGTGAGCAACATCGATGTCGTCAACACTTACAATAAGTTCGTTTGATGCAACTGGAGCTACTACAGCAGCTTGAGTTACTGGTTTTACAGCTACTTTTATTGTTTCTACATCGGCAGTTTTTTCTTCAATGATTGGGTCAATATCTTCAACTTTAACTTCAGCAGTAGTATTGCTTGCTATGCTTGTTTGAGCTGTAGATATCGCCGCTTTCGCATTTACATTCGTGATAATGCGTGCTTTAGATAAGCTTTCTAGTGTGTCCCCTGGTTGGATTGCAGGCTCTGCAAATGCCATTGAACTCATCATCCCCATAACGGCTATTAAGCCCATAATTTTCGAATGCATGCTGAACTCCTTATAGTCATCTTTTTTTCATTCGTGGCTCGGTAGTGTGCAGATCAATTCTTTAACTTTTGTGAAAACTGATTAAATTTCGGTTCATCTTAAAAAATATTTTTTACTTTTTATTGTGAGCAAAGAGTTTTGATATAGTAAGCCAATTACGTAAAACACAAGATTGGGAAGGATTATGTCAGCAGCTCCACGCATTGGTATTTTGGGCGCAGGTGGCCGTATGGGTCGCACACTTATTCAGGCAGTTCAACAAGCAGGTTATCAATTGGCTGCAGCAGTAGAACGTCCAGAGAGTAGTTTGGTCGGCACTGATGCTGGTGAACTTGCAGGAATTGGCTCAGTGGGGGTAAAGGTTTCAGGAAGTTTGACAGAAGTTCTTAAAGACTGTGATGTCATCATTGATTTTACTGCACCGGTTGCAACTGCTCAGCATTTAAAGCTATGCCGTGAAGCTGGGGTAGCCATGGTGATTGGAACAACAGGTATGTCCGATGAACAAAAAGCTGAGCTTGATGAAACGGCAACACATACACCTGTAGTATATGCGGCGAACTACTCTGTTGGCGTAAATGTATCAATCAAGTTACTTGAGCTTGCAGCTAAAGTATTTGGCGATACAGTAGATATTGAAGTGATTGAGGCTCACCACCGTCATAAAGTAGATGCACCATCTGGTACAGCGTTAATGATGGGTGAAGCGATTGCTGATACTTTAGGCCGTAACTTAAAAGAAGTTGCTGTTTATGGTCGTGAAGGGCATACAGGGCCACGTGACCGCCAAACCATTGGTTTTGAAACCATCCGTGGTGGCGATATTGTAGGTGAACACACTGTTATGTTTATTGGTGAGGGCGAGCGTGTTGAAGTCACTCATAAAGCCACGAATCGTATGAACTTTGCTGCTGGTGCAGTACGAGCTGCTGCTTGGGTTGTAGGTCGTGAAGCGCGTAAATATGACATGAAAGATGTTTTAGGGTTGAACGACGTACAGGTGTAAGCCATCTGTACATGTCCTACATGTGGCGAGAAAAACAAGATAGAGCAGAACATGAATAAAAAACAAATTGCTTTGACCACTCTTCTTTGCTTAAGCAGCCTCTATGCAGGGGCTGCCTCTACAGACAAGGCGAAACTCAGCCTTGACCGTAACCATATTAAAGTGTGGACCTATCAGAAGGCTGATAACCCCGTCTTTCAGTACAAAGCTGAAACAACATTTGATGTACCCATTGAGCGTGCGGTGGCGGTGATTTTAGATGTAAATCGCGCAGCGCAGTGGGTGCCTTATATGGGTAAAGTTGAAATGCTTTCTCAGGATGAGAAGAAGGGCGAATTTACATTATATATGGTGTTGGATTTTCCTTTTCCGCTAAAAGACCGCGATGTTGTGGTGAAAGGGAAAATGAGTAAAGCCGCTAATGGCACTATTACGATTAAGAACACAGCGATTAATAGTAATTATCCGATTCAGCCCGATGTGGTTCGTTTAACTCGTTATGAAGGTGAATGGACATTCCAGAAACTAGCGAATAACAAAGTTAAAGTAACCACGAGTGGTTATGCTGACCCAGCAGGTTCAATTCCTTTAAGCTTTGTAAATATGTTTGTTCAGCAGCAACCATATCAGATGCTGCTTAAAATGAAGCGGGAAGTAATGAACCCGATTTATGAGCAACCTAAATTGCCCGATATTTTAAAATAATAAGCAATAAAAAAGCGCCTGAGATGAGGCGCTTTTTTTATTAGTCGGAACATTGCTGCAAACTTTGTGCAGAGCTGCTTTCGCGTTTGATTTGAAATAAAACTAACAACAAACCTAACCCAGCCAGTAATGCACCAGCAAATGATACTGCGTTATAACCCAAACCTAAATCGAGTACTACCGCACCTGCTGCCGCACCGACTGCGTTACCTAGATTAAACGCACCGATATTTACAGAAGAGGCAAGTCCTGGTGCTTCATGAGCAACTGACATTACACGCATTTGTAATGGCGGTACTAAAGCAAAGGTTGCTGCACCCCAGATTACTAAGGCAATGGCTGCTCCAGCCTGACTTTGTGCAAGCACTGGGAAAGTCACCATCATGACAATCAACAGAATGAAAAAACCGATTAGAGTTTTGTTGATGGACAAGTCTGCAAAACGACCACCTAAATGGTTACCAATTGAGAAACCAACACCAATTAATACCAACATGAACGTAATGAAGGTCGGTGAAGCATGGGTAAACTCAGTCAAACTTGGCGCAATATAGGTATATAGCGTAAACATTGCACCCGCACTAAGCACTGTGGTGAGTAGAGCCAGTACTACAGGAGTACGTGTTAATACTTTTAACTCAGCTTTCACATTTGGTTTTTGGGCAACCATACCTTGTGGCAGTGCCTTCCATAAAGCGAGCATGGTAATCACACCAAGCAATGAGATTGCAAGGAAAGACATACGCCAGCCAATATTTTGTCCAACCCATGTTGCCAACGGTACACCACCAATATTAGCAATGGTTAAACCCATAAACATGGTGGCGACAGCACTGGCTTGTTTATGTGCGGGTACAATACTCGCTGCTACAACAGAACCAATCCCAAAGAAGGCGCCGTGGTTAAGGCTAGTAATGAGACGTGCACCTAATAAACTCATATAGCTTGGGGCAAATGCTGCAAGCAGGTTCCCGACCGTAAAGATCGCCATAAGAAAAATCAGAGCATTACGTCTAGCAAAACCACCAAACCATAGAGTCATGAATGGAGCACCTAACATCACGCCAAGTGCATAACCCGTAATTAACATTCCAGCTGTTGGAATTGAAATACCTAAATCATTAGCGATATTCGGAAGTAATCCCATTGGAGAGAATTCCGTGGTCCCAATAGCAAAGGCACCAATTGCCAATGCCAATAACGAGAACGCCGTATTTGATTGAGTGTTCATGAGTTTAGTCCCAAACTGGTGCCCATGGCTCTGGGCTAACTTCACGACTGTTACGGTCGAGTTCAGCAATCATTTGCATTTCAGCTGAAGTTAACTCGATATCCTGTGCTTTTAAATTGCTAATCAGGTTTTCACGTTTAGTCGAAGATGGAATGACTGCAAAACCTCGTTGCAATGCCCATGCCAATGCAATTTGTGCTGTTGTTGCTTTATGCGCTGCTGCAATTTCAGCTAGAACGGGGTCTTGAAGCACTTTGCCATATGCCAGTGTCATGTAGGAAGTGACATCTATGTTCTTGTCTTGTAAGAAATTTACAAGTTTATGGTTTTGAAGATAAGGACTTAGCTCAATCTGATTTGTCGCAATATGCTCTACACCGATGGTGTCAATGGCTTGTTGGGTAAGCTCAATATTGAAGTTTGAAATACCAATTTGTTTAGTTAAGCCCTGTTGCTTTGCTTCAAGTAAAAGCTTCATAACTTCAGGAATCGAAACGCCTAAATCTGGTGCTGGCCAGTGAATCAAAGTAAGATCGACATGGTCAGTACGAAGTTTTTGTAAGCTCTCTTTTAAGCTCGGAATAAACTTATCTTGCGCAAAATTATCTACCCAGATTTTTGTGGTTAGAAATAAGTCCTGACGTGATACACCGCTTTCGGCAATCGCTTGACCAATCGCTGCTTCATTGTCATAAATTTGAGCAGTATCAATTACACGGTAACCTACGTCTAAAGCAGTTTTCACAGAATCAATGACTGCTTGTTCTTTTAGACGGAAAGTTCCTAGACCAAAACGTGGAATATTCATGTGTTTACCTGAATTTGAATAATCATTTAACTTGATGTGCATTTTGCTTTTTTTATTGTTGCGAAAAAATAGATGAATAAGCAAAATATCTTTGATGATTAGTCAATAATAGAATAAGCCATGAAATCAACAATTGAAGAACTGGTTGCCTTTATCACAATTGTTGATACAGGCTCCTTTGTAGCCGCAGCAGAACACTTAAAACAAACACCTTCAGGAATGAGTCGTTCTCTTACACGTTTAGAAGCAAAGTTAGGCGTGACTTTATTAGAGCGAACAACACGTAAGTTAAAACTCACACAAGAAGGGCAGCAGTTTCTTATCAAGGCTCGTAAAATTTTAAATGAGCTAAATGCTGCTGAAGAAGATTTGCAAAAGTCTGATCAGGGTACCGCGGGACTGATTCGTATTGATTCTGCAACGCCGTTTGTTTTGCACGTGATTGCACCATTAATGCATAAGTTTCGTAAGTGCTATCCCGACATTGAAATCGAAATAAATAGTAATGATCAGGTGATTGATCTGTTACAACATAAGACCGATGTGGCATTTCGATTTGGGGAACTCAATGATTCGAGTCTTCATGCCAAGTTAGTGTGCAAGAGCCGTTTATATATTGTGGCAAGTCCAGAATATTTGGCGATCAAAGGTACACCGACTCAACCTGAACAACTTGAGCATCATGATTTGATTGGTTTTACCAGACCTGATTATATTAATAACTGGCCGATTAAAGTCGGAGATGAATATTTTTTCGCACAAGCACACATTAAAGCTTCAAGTGGTGAGACTGTGCGCCAGCTCACAGTTAGAGGACATGGTATTGCACGGCTATCTGAATTTGAAATTTGGAAAGATATTGAAGAAGGGCGATTGATTGCATTATTTGAAGATCAAATTGAACATCAATATCAAAGCATCCATGCTGTGTATTATCAACAAGAGCATCTACCAAAACGAATCCGTTTATTCATTGAGTTTTTGGCAGAACAATTAAAAGATGGTTTTAAAAACGCTCTCTAAAAGTAGCATAGCCATCCGTTGGAAAATGAACTTCTAAAATTGGAGTGATTTGTCCCTCTGATGAATGCTGTGCCAGAAAATAGCTTTTCTGCTGTTGTCGGCAAGTAAAATATAATTTGGAATAGGCCGAGTTCACCATTACAACTTCATTTGAGCTATTACGCTTATATTGATAATGAGAAATCGTACTAGACTCATCATCAGTGCGCTGCTCCAATTTATAGTCTTGTTGATTGGTTATTTTTAAATAACCTTCAATCAGGCTTTGGCAAACCGTATGTCTGTGCTGTTCAGTTTTGGGTTGTGACTGGCAACCTGTCAAAACAATGGTAAATAATAATATAGCTTTTAATTTCATTATGTTACTACTCTTGGAGTTGATTTCTATAGCCTAAAGGTGTTCTATAAAGCAGTACAGATACAGAAATTTTTAAAAAAGCAGCACAGAATGACTTTTCAATATCAGATTCTTGCCAATCAATTAGCACATCGTATTTATCAAGATGAGTTGAAACCGCATCAGAAGCTTATTTCGTTACGAGATTTTGCCCGTCAGCACAGCATTAGCTTAAGTACGGCAAAAAGTTGCTATGAATTGCTTGAGGCGAGGGGACTCATTTATGTAAAGCCAAAGTCAGGTTATTTTGTGGTTGCTCGTACCCAATCTAGTCCTATTCCAGATAGTCCAGATTTCTTATCTTTGCCGCGACAAGTCTCCAATCTGGAGTTACATAACCAAATTCAGGAGGCTGCCTTACAAAGTCATCTTGTACCATTAGGCTCTATTCAGTTGACGCCTCATTTTATTCCTGTTGAGGGTTTACGCCGTTCTATTCAACGCGCTTTAAAAAATTGTCAGCCCCAAGATTTTCTTTATTGTAATAAACAGGGTCATGAGCAGTTAAGAAAAGCACTATCTGATCATTGGCGTGAAGATGGGATTTTTATCGCGGCAGAAGATATTTTTATTACCAATGGCTGCATGCCTGCTTTATCTTTGGTAATTCAACATCTAACAGAAGTAGGCGATAGTATTTTAATTCCGACGCCTACTTTTAATGGACAACTACAGCTTATAGCCAGTTTAAAACGACAGATTATTGAAATTCCAGCGCATCATCGTGGTATCGATCTTGAGCGCTTAGAATCATTTATGAAGCAGGGTTTAGCTAAAGTTTGTTTAATGACAGCCAACTATCAGAACCCATTGGGATACTGTTTAAGTAATGCAGAAAAACAAAAGATTGCCGAATTAGCAGCAAAGTATCAGTGTTTTATTATTGAAGACGATATTTATGGAGAGTGTGGCTACAGTGGTGAGCGACCATTACCTATTCGCTATTGGGACCGTGAAGGCTATGTAATTTGGTGTGGATCGGTTTCTAAGTCATTATCGAGTGCATATCGCGTAGGGTGGTTCTGTTTAAGCGCGAAGCTACAGCATTTAAGGCTTGAGCTGGTAGCCAGTAATATTGGGGTTAATACACCGCTACAATTAGGCTTAGCTGATTTTATTTATAGTCGTGCTTACAGGGAGCACTTAGAGCAGTTAAGACCGAATTTGATGCGGCAAGTCGAGGAGTATCGTAGTTGTATTTTAAATGCTTTCGAAGGTATTCCAATTGCATTGAGCCAACCAGAAGGAGGTTATGCCTTATGGATGCAGTTACCTAAAACTGTAGATAGTTTGGCGCTCTATTACACTGCAAAATCTCACGGAATTACCGTAGTTCCCGGGCATGTTTTTGGTGAAGATGAACGCTATCGGCATTTTATTCGTTTAAATGCAGGTCATGAGTTAACAGTAGATGTCCGCCAAGCGATTAAACACTTGGCGAACTGGTCACGACAACAGATGAAAACCGTAAGTTAGGTTTATTCTGCGAAGTCTGCTTTAAGTACAATTCGGTAACGTGCTTGACCTGAGTGTAGACGTTCAATTGCTTCATTGAGCTGTGACATTGGAAACAGCTCAATTTGAGGCGCAATTTTTTTGCGTGCAGCAAACTTTAAAAGCTGACGTAGTGCAGCAGGTGAGCCTGTAGGTGAACCAGTCACTGACTTAGCACCACCAATAAGAGAGCCAACAGAAACAGGAACAGGCTCAAGCGTAAGACCTAAGAAATGTAAGGTTCCGTTTGGTGCCAGTGTTGCAATAAAAGCAGACCAATTTAGAGTCACATTCACGGTACTCAGCAATAAATCGAATTTACCTTTTTGAGCTTTTACTGCGTTGGTATCGCGGCTATTGACGACATGGTCGGCTCCCATTGCTTTAAGCTCTTCTGTTTTGTCTGGGTTAGAACTAAATGCCGTGATTTCACATCCCCAACCTTTAAGGAGCTTAATCGCCATATGACCTAAACCGCCAATGCCAATCACACCCACATGATGGGTTGCCTGAATCTTGTGTTTGAGGAGTGGATCAAACACGGTAATTCCGCCACAAAGTAGAGGACCGGCACTTTCTGGGTCTAAATCTTCAGGGAGGGGAATAGCCCATTGCCAGCCAGCACGAACTTTATCGGCAAAACCACCAGCATGCCCGACGATTGTTGCAACATTTTTGCCCGTACAAAGTACTTGCTGACCACCAATACATTCATCACACGATTGGCAACTTTCAGCTGTCCAGCCGATACCGACACGTTGCCCGATTTGTAGACCTTTGGCTTCTGAACCCAAAGCTACAATTCTTCCAATAATTTCATGACCTGCAACCACAGGGTAGACAGTCGAGCGCCATTCATTATTCAGAACTGAAATATCAGAATGACATAAACCACAGTATTCAACATTTACTTCAACCTGATGCGGCTGTAATTCACCTGCGTCAAATTGGTAAGGAACCAGTTTTTCACCTGCTTGCATTGCAGCATAGGCCTGAATCGTATTGTTGCTCATCGGAAACTCCTTAAGCGGATTTGAACCGTTCTGGTGGGTTATGAAGCTTTAAATTGACAATCGTTTTCATGATCATCGACCATACCTACAGCCTGCATAAACGCATAGCAAGTGGTTGGGCCGACAAATTTAAAACCATTCTTTTTAAGAGTCTTGGAAAGTTTTACACTGAGTTCAGTCTGTGCGGGAGCCTGACGGTAGTCTGCAACATCATTGTTTTGTGGAACTGCATCTACAAACTGCCAAAGCCATGTCGGTACATCACCAACTTGTGCTTTGAGCGCTTGCCAAGCAATCGCATTATCACGAATGGCTTTGAGTTTACCCAAGTGACGAATTAAGCCTGCATCGGATAATTTTAATTCTAAAAAGTCATCAGTAAATGAAGCAATATCTACGATCGGATGATTAAAAAAGTGTTGACGGTAGCTTTCTCTTTTTTTTAGTACGGTAATCCATGATAAGCCAGCTTGCTGACCTTCGAGGCAAAGCATTTCAAATAACCGTGCTTCGTCGTGTTCTGGCTTACCCCATTCTTCATCATGATAGGCAATATATAGGGGATCGTCGGAACACCATCCGCAACGTTGAGTTTTCATGATAATGCTCCTTATATTTATCTTAGAATTTTAAAGTTTAAATAACACCCATTCATTTGGGCGAGTATCCCAATAATACAGTTCAGCTTGAGTTAAGTCTTCAAACTTTAGCCAAAAGTCTTTGCCTACTTTATCTGAAAAACCGGTACTGATTAGCAGGGCATCATCACTGATTTCCATGATCCAGCCTTGATAGCTATTGCCATTTAAAATGATCTTTTGCTGGTTGCCCGACTCGGCAAACTCTACTAAGCGATTGATCAGCGCTTCCGACATAAAATGTTCCTAGCGTAAATATGAATAAGGGTTAACGGCACCACGTCCTTTACCATCTAGATAAAGACCATAGTGGAGATGAGGTGAAGTATAACGTGCATTGCCCGTGTTGCCGACATATCCAATTAAATCGCCTTTTTTGACATAGTCACCTACATTTAGGCCACGTTTATGACCGTCAAGATGAGCATAATAATGCCATGTTCCTGCTGGACCTAAAATCCAGATGACTTTGCCGCCGAGGTTATTATTACGAAGATCAGCAACGAGTCCTTCGGTTGTGCTATACACTTTGGTTCCACGTGGAGCCAAAATATCAATTCCTTCATGGCTACGGCCTTGACTACGAGCAGCTCCCCAAGTGTCTTTTAGTTCATCTCGATCGACACCTTTTACAGGTACAGGTAGTCGATTTGGAAGCTGCATACTTTTGAGCTTACTGACTTGAGTGGGGGAAAGTGGTGTAGGTCTTTTAGGTGCACTGGCACAAGCTGCCAATAGAATAATGAGAAAACCAAGTGAGAGATGAGAAACAAAACGTCGCACGAAATACTCCCTGTCATAGTTATATCAAAATTATTTTGACCACTATGTCATGAACGGCTAGTCGAGATCAATTTTTTCATTGCAGTTGGTACACCTTTGGAAATTGCTTGTTCTGGAGTCAACCATTGGCCTTCAAGCTCAATCGACAGATGTTCTTTTTGATCAGGTTCCACGTGGAACGTGTGAGCATTAAGTAGCCATGTGAAATGAGTGAAGCTATGACTAATCTGAAAAGTTTGTGCTTGAGGCTGTAATTTAAATTGCTGGCTTATGCTCAGTCGTTCATGTTCATTTTCTAAAATAGGTAAACAGAATAAACCACCCCATAGACCATGGGCTTGGCGTTGTTGCCAGAACCATTCATCTTCACACTGAATAATAATAACGTCTGCCGTTTTAACAGGCGGAGTTTTTTTTGGTTTTTTAAAAGGTAGTTCTTGTTCTAAACCTTGTTGATAGGCCTGACAATGAGCTTGCATTGGGCAATATAAACACAGCGGTTTTTTAGGCGTACAGATAGTTGCACCTAAGTCCATTATGGCTTGAGTATAGTCATGGTTACGATGCGTAGGGCAAAGCTCTTCAGCGAGTTTCCACATTTCACGTTCATGCTGCGGCTTACTTAAGTCATCTTCAATAGCGAAGAAACGCGCTAGAACACGTTTCACATTGCCGTCCATAATCACACCGTACTGACGCAAACCTAAAGACATAAGTGCGCCTGCTGTAGAGCGCCCAATGCCGGGTAGAGCAATCCATTCTTCTAGGGTTTCAGGAAATTTACCTTGTTGTGCTACAAGGCCAGCGGCTTTATGCAAATTGCGAGCACGAGCGTAATAGCCAAGGCCAGCCCAATAAGGAGCGACATCATCCCAAGTTGCATGACCTAAAGCTTCTACCGTTGGAAAGCGCTCCATAAAGCGATCAAAATATTGCAGAACTGTTTTTACCTGAGTCTGCTGTAACATAATTTCAGAAACCCAAACCTTGTATGGATCATCTGCAACTTGCCAAGGCAAATCGTGACGACCATGTTGATCGAACCAGTTTAAGAGGGCATCAGAAAAAGAAAATTCAGGCATGAACAGCTATAGAAGAAAAGTAAGGGCTAAATTATAGCTGAAATTGGAGAGAAGTTTTGTTTAAAGCAAGCAACCAGAACGAGCTTGTTAAAACAGAGATCACTTGAAAATAAGTGGTCTCTGCTTCAAGCATAAAGAGGATTAATCCTCTTTTACACCCCAACGTTGATCAAGTTTCAACGGTTGGTTTTTGTAGTATGGAATGACATGAATGTGGAAATGGTCAGAGCTTTGGCCAAACACTTCACCATCATTAAAGCCGATATGAAAACCAGCAGGCTGATGACGAAGCTGGGTTTCGTGGCGGGCAATTTCAAGAAGTGTAAGTAAGCCTTGATGTTCTTTAGAGGTAATATCAAAGAACGAGTTGACGTGACGTAATGGAGTTACGACACAGTGGCCTTTAGACAACGGATTTGGGTCAGGTAAAATTACAGCAAATTCATTCTTATCAATGATGTCATATTCATCAAATTCGCAATACGGACATTTCTTGTCAGCCATTGTTGTATCCTCTCATGTTATTCCATTAAACCCCGAGTGCGGGAAATAAGACTAGGCTTTGCTCTAGCTCAACGGGAGTATAGTTATTGAAGTATGGTTTAAAAAATACAGTAAAAATATTGCAAAGTCATAAACATTTAAGGGAGCAAATGCAAAAACATTTGCTCCAAATTTGCTTCTTTTATTTTAAAGTACGTTCTAACAAAGCGTACATTTTAGCAAGACCTTGTTTCTCCGCTTCGCTGTTGTAGCCAAGGTCTACACCATTCGCTTTCGCTTTTTCATCTGCAAGCGGGTTACTAAAGCCATGTTTAGCACCTTTTAAAACCACTACCTCATGTTTAACTTCAGCAGCTTGCATCTCTTTTTCAAAATTAGCAACATCTTCTAAGGTGACCATGGTGTCTTGTTCACCATGTAGAACTAAAACCTCACCTTGAATGTTGCCTTTTTGAGCAGGTGCTTTCGGTGCTAATGTAGCATGGATTGTCACAACTGCTTTAAGTGGTGCACCGGAGCGCGCAAGGTCTAATACAACTTTACCACCATAGCAAAAGCCAATTGCAGCCAGTTTTTCACTATTTACTTCTGGTTGTGCAGCAAGTGTCTGAAGTGCTGCATTGGCACGATCAGTCACCGTGTCTAACTCTTCAAATGTCTGCATCATCCATTCATATGCTTGAGCTGCGGTTGATGTGACTTTTTTATCGCCATACATGTCAATCGCAAGAGCCGCATAGCCGTGTTCAGCAAGTTCACGTGCGCGTTGTTCAGTATATTCATTACGGCCCCACCATTCAGGACCAATAATAATACCTGGTACAGGTGTTTCACTTTCTGGAGCTGCAAAATAACCAATTAAATGGCTGCCGTCTGGTGCAGTATATTGAATTTCACGGGTTTTAATTGCTGTACTCATGACATTAATCCTGAAATTAAACTTGGTTTAAACACGCTTGATTAAAGCATAAAAAATTAAAATTCATATTAATAACTATGTAAAAATCTACGTCAAAAGAAAAAGATAGAAACATTTAGGCAATAAAAAAGAAGGAAACAAGTTCCTTCTTTTTATGTAGTCATGATTGAATTAGGTTCGGCCTCGCGAAATAAAACCAATAACTGCGAGAATTACAGCCACAACCAATAAAATCACGGCAAAGTCTTTAGATAACCCTGCAACACCACCAAACCCTAATAGACTGGCAATGAGTGCAATCACTGCAAAAATTATTGCCCAACGGAACATAATGTTGTCCTCCTTATTTTTCATTGTGTTTTTACTATATAGTGGCTTTTTTGCACGGAATGTGTCGTTTATGTGGTTGAAATGTATATTAAACAATCATTTTGTGATGCTAAAAATACAGTTTCTTTCCTTAAGCACAGTGCCTTCAATGCTATAATCTGATTTTGCTTTATGTATACAGCCGTTAAAACCTATGTCTACCGAGACCTCACTTCGTCCATTATTTTGGAAAAATTACACGCTAGAGCAGCTTACTCAGGCTGAGTGGGAAGCTTTGTGCGATGGGTGTGGTTTATGCTGCTTGGTCAAGCTAGAAGATGAAGATACTCATGAGGTTGCTTACACCAAGGTAGCGTGTAAATTGCTTGATTGTGGTACAGGGCGTTGCTCAGACTATTCAAATCGTCAGCAGCAAGTGCCTGACTGTTTACAGTTGACGCCAGAAAGCTTAAAAACAATTCATTGGTTACCTTCAAGTTGTGCGTATAAACGTTTGAATGAGGGTAAAAATTTACCTTCTTGGCATTATTTAAATACGGGTACGAGACAAAGCGTAGTTAAGGCGAAAAAGTCTGTTGCAGGGCGTTGTATTCCTGAAACTGATGTACATGAAGATGATCTTGAAGATTATGTGGTACGTTGGGTGCGTTAATACGCTCCCAATGGACATTTTTAATTACAGCGTATAATAAAGTAACATTTTAATCGTAAAGTTTTTAACCATCTCCGTTATATAAAAATAAAAGCGAAGGAGATAAAAATGATGAAACGACTAGCAGCCCCCTTATTATGTAGTAGCTTTTTCTTGTTAATGGCTTGTGGTTCTAACAATACCAACTCAAAAAATCCTGAACAAAATACAACTGCAAAAATAGAGCAAACTAGTGCTGCCAAACAAATTTATCAGGTCGAGACAGTCGCACATTTTAATGAACCTTGGGCGATTACCAGTTTGCCAGACCATCGTTTATTAGTCACTGAGCGACAAGGTAAGTTAAAACTTTTTAACCCCCAAAATAAACAAATGTTAGATGTTCAAGGTGTTCCAGCGGTGAACTATGGCGGACAGGGTGGTTTAGGCGATGTTGTTTTACATCCTGACTTTGCCAAAAATCATTGGATATATCTCAGTTATGCAGCTAAAGGGCAAGGCGGATCTGGTGCAGTGATTTCACGTGCGAAATTAGACTTATCTAACCCTAATCAGCCAAAACTTATAGAGGTGAAACAGATTTGGCAGCAGGTGCCTAAAGTCTCAGGACAAGGCCATTATGGACATCGTATGCTCTTTGATGCAGATGGTAAGCTTTGGGTCACTTCAGGTGAGCGCCAAAAGTTTGATCCTGCCCAAGACATGAAGAGTAATTTGGGCAAAGTCTTGCGTTTAAATGAGGATGGTTCAGCAGCCGTAGGTAATCCTTTTTATAAACAAGGTGGGGTTACTGCGGAAATATGGTCACTTGGACACCGTAACCCCTTAGGTATGGCTTTTGACCGCAAAGGACAACTCTGGGTAGTTGAAATGGGGCCTAAAGGTGGTGATGAGCTTAATATTATTACCAAAGGTGAAAATTATGGTTACCCAATCGTGTCAAATGGTGACCACTACTCGGGTGAGCCTATTCCAGACCACCATACTCGCCCTGAATTTAAAGCACCTGAGATTGATTGGACACCTGTCATTTCACCGTCGAGCCTAATTATTTATCGAGGCCAACAATTTCCTGCATGGCAAAATAAAGCCTTAATTGGTGGGTTATCTTCCAAAGCCATTGTGGTTGTAGATTTAGAGCATAAACCTGTAAAAGAAATACAAAGATTAGAGATGAAGCAACGTATTCGTGGTTTACATGAAGTACAAGACGGTTCAATTTGGGTAATTGAAGATGGCCCGGATGCACGTTTGCTGAAACTCAGTAATAAACCATCTTAATGCCACGAGTTAGCCTGTAAATAAAGAACGTGTCTCATAGATTCAAATTGTAGATTTCTGTGAGACGCAATAGACTATAGTGAAAAGACGATAAAGCTATTTGAGATGTCAGACACCCATATTCCACTTCCTGAACGCCTGCGCCCGAGAGATTTGTCTGAAATAATTGGGCAAGATCATTTGTTAGGTGAACACGCACCACTGCGTCAAATGATTGATCAGGGGCATTTACCTTCTATTATTTTTTGGGGACCGCCAGGTGTTGGTAAAACAACAATTGCTTTACTTTTGGCGCAAGCAATAGACCGCCCATTTGTGAGTTTGTCTGCTCTGAATACGGGCGTAAAAGAATTACGTGAAGTGATTGCAGAAAGTGGGGATTTACTGACACCTGTAGTTTTTATTGATGAAATCCATCGCTTTAATAAATCACAGCAAGATGCATTACTAGGGGCTGTAGAAAAAGGAAAAATTACCTTAATAGGTGCGACCACAGAAAACCCGTCTTTTGAAGTCAATAGTGCGCTTTTATCTCGTTGTCAGGTCTATACCTTAAACAGTTTAGACAGCGAAGCAATTCAGACGCTACTCAACAATGCTCTCCAAGCCGATAAATTCTTAAAAGAACGTTACATTCATATTGAAGAGTACGATGCCCTTTTGCAGTTTGCAGCAGGCGATGCCCGTAAAGCGCTTAATTTACTAGACTTAATTGCGAGTACTTTTGAGCCAGAAATTGAAAATACCATTACCAATGCTGTGGTGGTAAAAGTTGCCCAGCAAAACATTGCACGTTATGACAAATCGGGTGAGCAGCATTACGACCTCGTGTCTGCATTTATTAAATCGATTCGTGGTAGTGATCCAGATGCAGCTCTGTATTGGATGGCTCGTATGCTTAAAGGCGGAGAAGATCCTGTTTTTATTGCAAGACGTATGTTGATTGCAGCCTCAGAAGACATTGGGAATTCGAATCCAAATGCGCTTTTACTTGCAGGTGAATGTTTCCGCTCTGTTCAAGCAGTGGGTATGCCTGAAGGTCGAATTATTTTGGGCCAAACCGCGGTTTATTTGGCAACAAGTGCAAAAAGTAATAGTACTTATTTAGCAATTAACAAAGCATTGGAACTTGCCGAGAAAACGGCAAATTTACCAGTGCCTTTACACTTGAGAAATGCACCAACCAAGCTGATGAAACAGCAAGGCTATGGCATCAATTATCTCTATCCGCATGATTACCCAGAGCACTTTGTGTTGCAAGACTATTTGCCACCTGAGTTGAAGGGAACCAAACTCTACGAGTCCGCGAGAAATAAGCGTGAGGTTGAAGGCGAACGCCTACAGCAACGCAGATGGCAGCAGGAACAATAGTTTTATTGAGTCCTGCTATTGTTCCAATTCCTCAGTAACCTGACCATAAATCAGCAGGGTAAACACGCCTGTACCACCAATAATATTTCCGATAGTCGTTGGAATCAGGAAATTAAAAATATATTCACTAATAGAGGCATCTCCTTGCCAAACTAGATAAGACATTTCGGTAGAACCTACTACTACATGGGTAAAGTCACCGAGTCCTATCAAATATGTCATGAAAAAGATGAGTAGGAATTTATTGCTAACTGAAGGCAGCATCCAGACTAGTGCAGCAATTAACAGCCCTGACATAATACCTTTCAGCAAGTTTTCGGTCGCAGAAAAAGACGCAACATGATGTGCTAGCTCGTCTAGTGCCTTGTCAATATCGGGTGTAAACAGGTGAGTAGTGAGGAAAAATAAACTCGCTAAAGCTGTTCCAATGATGTTGCATAAAATCACAATCCCCCATAATCGGCCTACAGCTTGTAATTTTTCGAGAGTAAAGGGCTTGAATAGAGGTACAACTGTGGTGATGGTATTTTCGGTAAAGAGTTGCATATGGCCCAAAATAGCGATCAAAAAACCAATGGTATAACCGACATTGGTGATTAAATCGATCCAGACTGCATCAGCTGGAAGATAAGAAGCGATAATCGCCTTAAACACAAAAGAAAAACTGATGACTAGACCTGCTGCAATTCCTGAAAAGATCAGTGCAGCTGTTGGCCGATCCAGCTCTTCTGCACCATCACGGCGGATAATTTCATAGACTAAACGCGGTGACAGTTTTTCATGTTCTTCAACTGCCATTTTTTCACGCCAACTTAAGGTTTGCTCGACCTTTTTTTCCTCTATTTCATGGTCCATCATGCTTACTCCTCATAGAATAAATATTTTCTACTTATTATTTTTGTTTATTGTTAAGGCAGCATTCAGAATAAATCTAGTTGATTCATAACAGCTTTATGTATCTTTTTATAAATTGAAAGATACGACGCTAAGCAAAATAGTATGCAAATAGAAGCAATTAACCAGATAGGACAGCTAAATATAAGAAGAGGTCGATAAAACTTTGCATGACAAGACGAATTGCCGCCTGAGTCAAAGGGGAGCAATTATGATGAAGAAGTCAGAAATCAGTATAGGGTTGACGCTAAAGATTTACGGCAAATCAGATAACATCAGTAACAATAATTAAAGTAAGGTATATGTTCTCAAAGTCCGTATGAGTTTCATATAGTCACCTTGAGAAGCTTCAGAAATGATGGTTTCCACTTCAGCTTCGCTCCAACCTTGTTTCAAAGCAGAGTCGCTAAAATTAGATAAAATCACTAATGGATTTTCACCAAACTGTATCGAGTGATTCATTAATCTCTTTTCAGGCTTAAGTAGTTCCATAGGGTTCACCATACTTTAAATTTAATTATTGTGATGCAATTAATGTTTTTTTAGATTTTAGTGCTTTGCTTTTATATTGTGCAAGTAATAATTTAATTAAATATACAAATCTGTCTACTTTTCCTGAATTTTAGTGCCTAGAAAATAAAAAACCGAGCAATTCAGCTCGGTTTCTTACTAAAGTCTGGCTAATTAGATGTCAGATAAATCTACGCCTAAACGAGCTGCAACTTCTTCATAAGCTTCAACAACACCGCCTAAACCTTGACGGAAACGGTCTTTGTCGAGTTTCTTCTTAGAGTCTTTGTCCCATAAACGGCAACCGTCTGGAGAGAACTCGTCACCAAGTACGATACGGTCATGGAAAACACCAAATTCAAGTTTAAAGTCCACCAAGATCATGTTGCCTTCAGCAAATAATGCTTTTAATACATCATTTACTTTATAAGTTAACACTTTCATTTGTTCTAACTGTTCAGCAGTCGCCCAACCTAAAGCAATCGCTTGAGATTCGTTAACCATTGGATCGCCTAGGCCATCATCTTTGTAGAACAATTCAAATGTAGGAGGAGTAAGTTCTTTACCCTCTTCTACACCTAAACGACGGCATAGAGAACCAGCTGCGTAGTTACGAATTACGCATTCAACAGGAATCATTTGAAGTTTTTTAACAAGAACTTCAGTTGGAGAAAGCAATTTTTCAAAATGCGTTTCAATACCCGCAGCAGCAAGTTTTTCCATGATGAAGGCGTTAAAACGGTTGTTCACCTTGCCTTTACGATCTAGTTGTTCGATTTTTTCGCCATTGAACGCAGAGGCATCATCACGAAAGACTAAAATCAGATGGTCGGCATTGTCTGTTTCATATACAGATTTTGCTTTACCAGTATAGAGCAAGGTTTGTTTTAACATGAGGGAACCTTTTAAAAAAAAATGCCTAGTAAACGACTAGGCTGGCCAATTTTGGTAAATCTGGTTTAACACTTCTGCCGCAACTTCAGGGCTTGCAAAAGTGTTGTCTGGATTAAAGAGAGCAAGGCTATGACTAGAGCCAACACCAGTCAGTTTAAGCACATAAGTTTTGTCATTTACTTTAATCGTCGCTTGATTACTGCCTTGAGCGATGATGTTGTAATTTAACGTGCTTAGGGTTGCTTTGGTGTATTGCCAAATTTCAGCGGTACTTCCATCAATTTTTAACAGTGGGTTTTTATTACCATCTGTTACAAGTTGAGGGCGACTAAGCGCGCTACCTGATTGAGCAGATGTATCTGCTGTATCACCTTGAGTTTGTTCAGGGCGAGGCAATGCAAAACGATTGCCACGCTTGTTTTCAAACTTCGGTGCGTGATCGATAGCGAGCTGGTCTACTGTTGGTGCAGGATACAAAGGCGTCGCTGGTCGTACAGTTGCATCGGCAGGATACTCAAGCGGGGCGAGTTGCTTTGCTTTTTTATAATCTAAAGAGTGATTATTGAGTGCGAAGCGACCACAGCCAGCTAAACTTAAGGCTGAAACTGCAAGGACTAAACCAAGACGTAATTGCATCATAAATTGCTCTTATTAAATAATTCCCGCATCTTTTAGGGCATTGCGGAGAGGTTCGCGATATTGCTCAGCGAGAGGAGTGAGTGGTAAACGAATACCAGTATCAATCAGTCCCATCTCATGTAGTGCCCATTTCACAGGAATTGGGTTAGATTCGCAAAATAGAATATTGTGTAAATTTGCAATCTTATTGTTAAGTGTCTTCGCTTGTGGCTCATCTTTAGCAATTGCAACCGCACATACTTCGCTCATTGCCTTAGGTGCAATGTTTGCAGTAACCGAGATATTACCATCTGCGCCAAGAAGCATAAGTTCCCATGCAGTTTCATCGTCACCTGAGTAAACAGCCATTTTGCCGTTTAAAGCATCGATTAAAGCTTTACCACGAGGCACATCACCTGTTGCGTCTTTGATACCTACAATGTTAGGAATTTCTGCTAAACGTACCGCTGTATCGTTTGACAAGTCTACGCCTGTACGACCTGGTACGTTATAAAGAATAAGAGGTAATTCAACAGCTTCGGCAACCGCTTTATAGTGTTGGAAAAGGCCTTCTTGGGTTGGTTTGTTATAGTATGGTGTTACAAGTAAAGCGGCATCAGCACCGAGGTCTTTAGCTGCTTTAGTTAATTCGATTGCTTCGCGGGTTGAGTTTGCACCAGTACCGGCAATAATTGGAATACGTTTATTGGCTACACGAATAATTTCTTTAATAACCTGTGTGTGCTCTTCCATGCTCAATGTTGAGGCTTCGCCGGTTGTACCGACGGCTACAATACTGTTTGTACCTTGTTCTATGTGCCACTCAACCAGCTTCTCAAGACCCTTCCAATCTACACCGCCATCTTTCAACATGGGAGTGACAATTGCGACGATTGAGCCTTGAATGGTCTGTGCTTGCTGAGTCATTTTAAAAAATATCCTATTTATCCATCCGAATCTGAGGTAAGAAAAACAAAATGTGGGATGGTTGCAGTATTTTGATTGTCCAGTTCTAACAATAACAGATTGTTGAATGACAATTATGCAAATTATGACTGATCAGACGCATAAGAACAATATGCTTAACTGATAAACCCTATGTAAACTTGAGCAAAACATAGAATGCCAATTTGATCATTTCAAGTAAAAGACAGTAAATATGACAATATGGTTCAATTCTGCGAATCCTTACTTGCTACGGTCTTTTTTATGGCAAGATAAAATGCATATTTTTCCCGAATGGGACTTAAGATGGCATGAAAATGAAGAAACAACCACAAAATTCGGCTTTAGTCGTAGTTGATGTACAAAATGGTTTTACACCGGGTGGAAATTTAGCAGTTGCCGATGCCGATACAATTATTCCAACCATTAACCAATTGGCACGTTGTTTTGAAAATGTCGTTCTGACACAAGATTGGCATCCAGATAATCATATTTCTTTTGCCACTAACCATTTGAGTAAACAGCCATTTGAAACCATTGAGCTCGATTATGGACCACAAGTGCTTTGGCCTAAACATTGTGTACAAGGTAGCCATGATGCCGAATTTCATCCAGATTTGAATATCCCAACGGCCCAGCTGATTATCCGAAAAGGCTTTCATGCTCATATTGATAGCTACTCGGCTTTTATGGAAGCAGACCACAGCACAATGACGGGTTTAACGGGTTACTTAAAAGAGCGTGGCATTGATACGGTTTATGTGGTCGGAATTGCTACGGACTTTTGTGTCGCATGGACTGCTTTAGATGCAGTTCAACTCGGCTTCAAAACTTTAGTGATTGAAGATGCCTGTAAGGGTATTAATCTGAACGGCTCTTTAGAACAGGCATGGCAAGCGATGCAGCAACAGGGTGTTGTCCGTATTCAATCGACTGACTTGTTGAGTGAATGTTAGAGAGAGTGCTCATGTTGTTTGGGCTTTAATTGCAATTTGATATGGATGAACAGCATGTCTGCATTATTACATTTTACTCAATTTGTTCAGAAAACGTTTGCTTTATGGGTCATCGTTTTTGCGGCTCTAGCGCTATGGCAACCTGAGTTTTTTGTCTGGCTTAAAGCGTACATCCCATGGATCTTGGGGATTATTATGCTCGGTATGGGAATGACCATGACCGTTGATGACTTTAAAGGGGTATTGCAAAGCCCTAAAGCCGTCTTAATTGGGGTGGTTGCCCAGTTTGTGGTGATGCCCGGTTTGGCATTTGTTCTGTGTAAATTATTTGATTTACCGCCTGAAATTGCAGTCGGCGTTATTTTAGTGGGGTGTTGCCCAGGCGGAACAGCTTCAAACGTGATTACCTATATGGCCAAAGGTAATGTGGCCTTATCAGTCGCCTGTACATCGGTATCAACACTTTTAGCACCTGTATTAACACCTGCAATTTTCTATCTGCTAGCCAGCCAATGGTTAAAGATTGATGCAGCTTCGATGTTTATTTCGATTTTGCAGGTGGTGCTACTGCCTATTGTGATTGGTCTGATTTTGCGAACTTGGCTTAAACGTCAGGTCGAGTCCTATATTCAAGTCATGCCGTTAGTTTCAGTTATTGCAATTGTCGCGATTGTGGCAGCTATTATTGGTGGGAGTAAAGCAGCTATTTTTCAATCCGGCTTGCTCATTTTGGCGGTAGTGATATTGCATAATGGGTTTGGTTATTTATTAGGTTTTACCGCAGCTCGTTTCTTTAAATTGCCTTATGCAGACAGTAAAGCAATTGCGGTAGAAGTCGGTATGCAAAACTCAGGTTTAGGTGTGGCACTTGCAGCAGTACATTTTGCTGCTTCTCCGATTACAGCAGTACCAAGCGCGATTTTCAGCCTTTGGCACAATATTTCTGGGCCTGCACTTGCGACTTATTGGGCAAGTAAACACAAACAAGAATAACTGTAGAAAAACATACATTACAAAAGAAGGCCAAACGAATAGTTTGGCTTTTTTATTTAAAGAACATTTTAGAGGAAGCTGAATTTAGAACTGGTATGTCTTTTGCTTTGAATTGATGCACTAAAAATAACATGAATATCAACATAAATCGCAAAGAAAAAAATAAGGCTTTTTTTGATGAACCAGATTTTTAAATTATTTATTCCTATGCTCTCAAGCAATTTAATTCTAGTTTTAAGTGGATTGATTGATATTGCTTATGTTGGGCATTTTAGCAATGACCATGTCGCCGCATTATCGGTAACCTTATCTTTATATACAGTGATTTATGTCATTGGGATGGGAATTTTGCAAGGTGTGATCCTCAAGCTCTCGGAAGCTTATGGTTGCCATGACATACCCCATATTCGTCAAATCTTTATTCAAGGCATTTGGCTGATGTTATGTTCGGCATTGGTGAGTATTGGCTTGCTTTACTTGTTTCGTGATTTACCAAAATTATTTGGTGCATCTGAACATGTGGTTTCAATTACTAAAAACTGTATTTGGGTCTTGGTATTTATTTTACCTGCGCATTTACTGATGCGCCTATGTACAGCTTTGTCTCAGGTCACTGAAAATGCGCATAAGGTTTTATTATCAGATAGCATTTTTTTCATTCTTAAAATTATTTTGTCCTATCTTTTGATTTATGGGGTCGCTTTATTTTCAATTCCGCCACTCGGTGCCATAGGGGCTTTGTTAGCCACTCTCATTGTACGGTGGTTTATGTTGGCTGTTTATTACCTGTTTTTCCTAGAGAAAAGCTACATTTTTATTGAGCAATCAGAACGGTCGGTTGAAGATGGCCGACAAAGTCTGCGTATGATTTTAAAAATAGGGATACCTACCGCGATCATGGCGTTGATGGATGTTGTTGCATTTTGTTCGGTAGCTATTTTGATTTTGCCTTTTGGGAGTGTGGTGTCAGCAGCCCATCAAATTGTCGCGAGCACTGGCGGTTTCATGTTTATTTTTCCCTCCTCAATTGCCTCGGCTTATAGCATTTTGGTGTCGCGATCTATGGGCAGTGGCAACATGGAAGAAGCAAACAAAATTGCCAGACAAAGTATATGGGTAATTATGGCAGTAAGTGGCAGTCTGTCCCTAGGTTTATGGTTGGAGCGAGACTTAATTGTCACCTTCTATTCAGATGATTTAGCTGTGCAGGTTTTGGCTGCATCACTGCTGTTAATTGTCTGTATATCTCATTTTCTAGATGGCTTCATGACCTTACTCACCTCTTTGCTGCGCTGTTGGGATGTCTCAATTTTACCCATGCTGATTTTTTTAGTCGTGGTGTTATGTTTCGGATTGGGTGGTGGTTGGTGGATGGCCTATAAAGGGCTGTATTGGGGGAGTCATTCGATTTCTGCAATGGGAATTTATGGTTTCTGGAGTATGGCTGCCATAAGTTATTTAGTGGCTTGTCTAATGAGTGCCTTATGTTTCCGTTTTAGAAAACAATTAAGAGGACTTTGATTGAGCAGGTTAGGCTTGAGGATTGGTAGCTAACCAATCTTCAATTTCATTTTCAGAAATCACTTTAAAACCATGGCGCTGTAACAGTGCTGTGGTAATCCCAACACCAGTAATCTTCTCGCCTTGAAAAGTTCCGTTATAAATTTTTTGACTGCCACAAGATGGGCTATTTTCTTTTAAAACCACACAGCTTGCTTTTATTTGTTGTGCAATTTCTAAAGTGCGGTGAGCACCTTTTAAATAGAGCGCTGTCACATCTAAACCAGATGAGTCAGTAATTTTTGCCTTACCATCAAGCACATCTTGACCTGTTCCTCCTACAATTTCTGCGGGTAAGCGAGGCGTGCTAAATCCACCTAATAACTCTGGGCAAAGTGCATGGGCTTTTTTATTTAAAAATAACTGCTGAAGTGTAGTGTGCAAGCAAGAGCGCCCATCGTAGCGTACAGGCTCCCCAATTAAACAGGCACTGATTAAAAGCATGGGTTTTCCGTCATTAGAACTTTAAAAGCCATGTGAGTGTACCCAAAGATTTATAAAATATGAAATCTAAAACAAGCACAAACAAACGGCGTAATTTGATTAATAAATTACACAATTCATAATTAAATTATGTATTGCATAATTTAATTGTTTTTAGTAGCATCTGTTTTAAGGTAAATGGCCATTGGAGGTCCAACAAGGATGTTGGCCTCCATAAATCTAGGAATGACTTTAGGAAAAGGCGATTTTTAAAGGTTTATTGAAAAATCTCAATCGTACTTTTAGATAAGAAAGGACTGTGTGTATGGAAAATAAACACCATATAGAAGGGAAATTAATCATCGGCTTCGTGCTCACTCAATCATCGTTTTAATTATTGGTTTTTTTCTCATAGGATGCGTTGGGCTAAGGCATTTTGACAGTTCAAACACTCTCCCAGCAAATGCGTATTCTATAGAGAAAGGAGCTGACCAGATCAGCAGAAATAAACGGATCAGGTAATCACCAGAGGGAAACTAGATGGATATTTTAGAGAACCCATTAGAACTATGCGGTTTTGCATTTATTGAGTTTGTTTCAAAAGAAAATGAATTAGATACAATTTTTGAAACGATCGGCTTTTCAAAAGTAGCCAAGCATAAATCGAAAAAAGTGTACTTATGGCGTCAAGGAAATATCAATATTATCCTGAATTATCAGCCAGAATCTTATGCTTCATTCTTTTTCAATGAGCATGGCCCATCTGCTTGCGCAATGGGATTCAAAACACGTGATGCGGCAAAAGCTTTTAAAAAGGCTGTTGAGCTTGGTGCAGAACCAATGCAATCTAATATTGGGCCAATGGAGCTTAACATTCCGGCAATTAAAGGTATTGGTGGCATGCCAATCTTCTTGGTTGACCGTGACATTTATGAAAATGACTTTGTTTTCTTTGATGATGCACAGCGTAACCCAGAAGGTGCGGGTTTAAATGAGATTGACCACTTAACTCATAACGTCTACAAAGGTCGTATGGAGTACTGGGCAAATTTCTACGAGAAGATTTTTAACTTCCAAGAAATTCGTTACTTCGACATTAAAGGTGAATATACAGGTTTAACATCTAAAGCATTAACTGCACCAGATGGCATGATCCGTATTCCTTTAAATGAAGACTCAGACAAGGGTAACGGTCAAATTGCAGAATTCTTAGCTGATTTTAATGGCGAAGGCATTCAGCATATTGCGTTTATTTGTGATGACTTAATTTCAACTTGGGATAAGTTAAAAGGCTTGGGTCTACAATTTATGACTCCACCGCCAAACACGTATTATGAAATGTTGGAAGACCGTTTACCTGAGCATGGCGAACCGACTAGTGAATTACAGCAGCGCGGTATTTTGCTTGACGGTAATACTAAAGATGGTCAGAAGAAGCTTTTATTACAAATCTTCTCTCAAAACATGATTGGACCAGTTTTCTTCGAATTTATTCAACGTAAAGATGACGACGGTTTTGGTGAAGGTAACTTCAAGGCACTGTTTGAATCGATTGAACGTGACCAAATTCGCCGTGGTGTTCTCGAAGCAAAATAAGTTTTGCTTTGTCTCTAATCTAAAAAACCAAGAGCAATGCTCTTGGTTTTTTTATGGCTAATGATTAGCGGCTTTTAATATATTGATTAATTAAATTAATCTCATTTTTAAGCGTTTCAATAATTTTACTTTGTGGGTCGACGGGTAAAAACATTTCGCTATCTAGTGCCACAATACAAAACTCAATGCTCTGGTTTGAGTTAAATACTGGTAAACCTACTGCGTTAATACCTGTGAGTAAATCACCTTTCGCTGCTGACATTTGTTGCTGGCGAATGGTTTCTTTAAGTTCTAAAAATTCTTGCCAGTTGTGTGGGGCAATGTTTAGTCCCAGTTCCTGATGCTTTTGCCATTCGGCTTCCATTAAGGGGCGAACAAAATGCTCTGGAAGATAAGAAGCAAATAAACGTCCTGCAGCAGAATTAACTAAAGGCATAATCGAGCCGACTTTAGTGACAATCGAAATAGGGTGGTTAGACTCAATTGACTGAACCACGACAGGCCCTTTCGGGGACCATTTACTAATTTGTATGCCGCAACCAATTTTGTTTTGTAGGTCGTAAATTAAATGCTGTACGAGCTGTAGTGTGTCGCTATGTTGAACACAGTTTAGACCTAAGCGCCATGCCTGATCGCCTAGGGCGTATTGACCATCATCAAGCTGTTTTGCATATTCCATACGAATAAGGCTAACCAGATAGCGGTGTACTTTAGCCGGATGCATTTCTAGCTTGCTAGATAGATCTTTGAGAATAATAGGTTGATTGTGTTCCAAGAGGGCGTTTAGTACAGATAAACCGACTTCAAGTGATTGAACCCCCCCAGATACTTTTTCTTCAATCATTTAAATACCCTTAATAAATTTACTTCAGCTGTTAAACAGTGACGATCAAAACATAAATTGAAATTGCTGCGATTTACATCATGCCTGAGCCTCGCGAGAAATAGAAATCACCTTTTTCTATTAGCGAAATTGGCATGTTTAATAATCAACAATTTTCTAAAATCACTATGCTCTCATTTATAGCGCAATTTTCTAGAAATTTAGCGTTTTTAAATAATATAAATCGGCATTGATATAGAACCGTTCATTCAAACAATTCTAATCAATGCCGATTTTTTAGTTTGCTGTTTTAAAATTAGGTTCCTAACTCTTCTTCATGTAAGAAGTGAGTGTGGTGTGGAGCGCGTTTGGTTTTGCTCCATTCATCTAACATTTCAGCTTTCATTTCTTCAGTAATTTTTGCAATTTTTTCTTCAGCATGAACATCGTTATAAGTTAGTTCTAAACGATGGCCATTTGGGTCGAAGAAATAAATTGAGTGGAAAATTCCATGGTTCGTCACGCCCAACACTTTCACGCCATTTTCTTCTAAATGTTGTTTCGCAGCCATTAGGGCATTTAAGTCTTCAACTTCAAAAGCAATATGTTGAACCCATTGAGGCGTATTTTCATCTCGACCCATTTCTGGTTGAGTTGGTAATTCAAAAAATGCCAAAACGTTGCCCTGACCAGCATCTAGGAATAAATGCATATAAGGGTCAAAGGCTTTCGTTGACGGCACATGGTCTTCAGCAAAAGCTAAGATAAAGTCCATGTTGAGCATTTTTTTATACCACTCAACAGTTTCTTTCGCATCCTTACAACGATATGCAACGTGATGTATTTTTTTAATGGCAAATGTCATGTTGAAACTCCTTTTACTATTCCCAATCTGGTTGTTGTTCTGGTGCCGCGTTATAGAAGGCTGGGATAGACAAACAATGTTGATAAATTGATTCAATTTTTGGAAACGCAGATAAATCTATCTTGAAGCGTTTCGCATTGTAGACCTGTGGAATCAGGCAGCAATCGGCAATCGTTGCTTGTTGTCCAAAGCAAAATTGCCCGTTTGAATCTTGAAGTTGCTGTTCGAGACTTTGAAAGCCTTCAATAATCCAGTGCTGATACCAATAATTTTTTTGTTCGTCCGAGACATTTAAGTCATTTTTTAAATATTTCAGAACGCGTAAGTTGTTTAAGGGGTGAATATCACAAGCGATTGCTTGTGCAAAAGCACGGATTTTGGCTCTCTCTTTCACATCATTTGGAAGTAGTTTGGTTTCTGGATATTGTTCATCCAGATATTCCAAAATACTTAATGACTGTGACAAGGTTAAACCGCCGTCCACTAAAGTTGGCACTAAGGCACTGCGATTTAACTTTAAATAGTCTTCACTTTGCTGCTCATTTTTAACTAAATGAACTGGTGCAGTTTCATAAGCGAGACTTTTAAGGTTTAGGCCAATCCGTACTCTGTAAGCTGCAGAGCTACGAAAGTAACTATACAGCTTCATAGTCAGGCTCCGAAGTTTCTGCAAAATCAAAATCTAATGCAGGAAGTACAGTATTTCGAACTTCACCAAAGCCAATACGGATACCATTTTTCTCACAGTGGCCTTTCATAATGAGCGTATCGCCGTCTTGTAAGAAACCACGAGTTTCACCGTTAGCAAGTGTTAAAGGTTTAGTGGTGTTCCAAGTGAGCTCAAGCAAGCTACCATAAGAGTCAGGTGTAGAACCTGAAATAGTACCTGAACCCATTAAATCGCCCACCTGAACGTTACAGCCTCCAATGGTGTGGTGAGTCAGCTGCTGAGCCATAGACCAATACATATATTTGAAGTTAGTTTTACAGATCACATCAGTTTGTGCTGATTTTGGTGTTTGAATCTCAACACTCAAATTAATGTCGTAACTGTTGGCGATATTTTCTTGTAAATAAGCCAGTGGTTTTGGTTCTTTTTTTGGGCCTTCAACTTTAAATGGTTCAAGTGCTTCAAGCGTTACCACCCAAGGTGAAATAGCGCTAGCAAACGATTTTGAGTTGAATGGACCTAGAGGAACGTATTCCCATTGCTGGATATCACGTGCTGACCAGTCGTTTAGCAGCACCATTCCAAAAATATGGTCCCAAGCATTTTCAATCGAGATAGGCTGCCCCAACTGAGTTGGTTTTCCTACAATAAATGCTGTTTCAAGTTCGAAATCGAGTTTACGCGTTGCTGAGAAAACCGGACGTTCTTCATTTGGAAGTTTGATTTGACCTGATGGGCGTACCACTTGAGTTCCGCTCACGACAACAGAGCTAGCACGACCGTTATAACCTACAGGTAATTCGGTCCAGTTTGGAAGCAAGGCATTTTTAGGGTCGCGGAACATACAGCCGACATTGGTCGCGTGTTCTTTAGAAGAATAAAAATCGGTATAGCCAGGTACGCGAACAGGTAAATGTAAAGTCACGCTGTCTTGCTTAACTAGAACTTCCTGACGTAATGCTTCGTTTTCTTGAAGCGTTAAATTTTCAACTGAAAGAAGAGACTGTAATGTTTTACGAACTTTAGACCAGTTAGCTTTGCCCGATTCAATAAATTTATTCAGTGTAGGCTGGTTAAAGTATGTGTCTTGATTTGAAAGTTTTAAAAGACCGTGCTTTTCAAGAGCAGCGAGATCAATGACCCAATCACCAATAGCTACACCGACCTGACGCTCGCCTTCGGCTGTTCTACTAAAAATACCATAAGGCAAATTATGAATAGTGAAATCAGATTGAGGTGAAACTTCAATAAAAGAGTTTAGTTTTTGTTCCATTTTCGCTTCCTTGTCTTCATCTCGTGTCTTATACAAATAAAAGTTCGGTCTAGGGACTGAGCTACTCAATAAGTTTTAACCTTGGTTAGATCATTTTTTTACTTATGAGTTTGATATAGACCGAGCACAACCAATTGCTTCATGGTTCTTATAATACTGAATTCATAAAATTACGCAATACATAATTTAATTACACATTGCATAATAATTGTTATTTCTTGCATTTTCTGTTTTCATGCGCGGTTATGAGAAAAGTAACGCAATTATTTTTTCATCAATCTCTATGAAAATCTGATCAATTTATGATATACGTAATTTATTGGAAAAAAATTACGTGACAAGGATGAGAATAATCATATGTCAACACAAGAGCAAGGAAACCTGAAACACGGTTTGAGTAATCGTCACATCCAGCTGATTGCATTGGGTGGAGCGATTGGTACAGGGCTGTTTCTTGGTATATCACAATCGATTAAATTGGCAGGTCCATCGGTAATCTTGGGTTATGCGATTGCAGGATTTATTGCTTTTTTAATGATGCGCCAGCTTGGTGAAATGGTGGTCGAAGAGCCAGTAAGTGGTTCTTTTAGTCATTTTGCTTACAAATATTGGGGACCATTTGCAGGCTTCATGTCAGGATGGAACTACTGGGTACTTAACGTACTGGTATGTATGGCAGAGTTAAGTGCAATTGGTCTGTATATTCAATATTGGTGGCCGCAAATCCCAACGTGGGCATCCGCGCTAACGTTCTTTATTCTCATTAATGGTATTAATTTATTGCATGTTAAGTTTTTTGGCGAAATGGAATTTTGGTTTTCCATTGTTAAAATCTTAGCAATTTTAGCCATGATTGCTTTCGGTTCGTATTTACTTGCAACCGGTACAGCAGGACCACAAGCAAGTATCAGTAACCTTTGGGCATTAGGCGGTTTCTTTCCGTTTGGTGTTGAAGGCTTGGTGATGGCAATGGCAGTCATTATTTTTGCTTTTGGCGGTATCGAGCTTTTCGGTATTACTGCGGCTGAAGCACGTGACCCAGACAAAACCTTACCTAAAGCGGTAAATCAGATTATCTATCGTATTTTGATTTTCTATATTGCAACGCTTCTTGTTTTATTCTCATTATTCCCTTGGAATCAAATGGCACAAGGCGGCAGTCCTTTTGTAATGGTGTTTGCTTCTTTAGACAGTCAAGGCGTTGCGACTTTACTCAACTTCGTGATTTTGACTGCTGCGGTTTCAGTTTATAACGGTACAAGCTATTGCAGTAGCCGTATGTTGTTAGGCCTTGCTCAGCAAGGAAATGCACCAAAATTATTTGCACGTATTAATAAGCGCGGTATTCCAACCAATGCAGTGATCCTTTCTGCGGCAGTCACTATTTTATGTGTGTTGTTAAATTACATTTTCCCTGAAAAAGCATTTGGTTTACTCATGATGCTCGTGGTTGCAGCGATTGTGATTAACTGGGTAGTCATTTCATGGACACATTTAAAATTCCGTAAATTCATGATGCGCCAAGGTCAAACTACGAAATTCCCAAGTTTCATGTACCCATTTAGCAACTATCTTTGCATGGTGTTTATGCTCGGAATTTTAGTTGTCATGTCGCTAACGCCAGATATGCGTGTGGCGGTGATGATGATTCCGGGATGGATTTTGTGTTTGATGGTGGCTTATCAATTTAAACGCCGTAAGTTAAAAGCTGAGCAGCCTGTTCATGCTTTAGAAGCAGATATGTAATCAGGTCTGAGTTGGAAGTTAGAAAGGACGTATTGATACGTCCTTTTTTATTTTTAAAATTTACAACAGAAATGAAAGGACTTTATAATTGTTATATTATAACATCTGTTGAATGAATAACTAAGGCTTCCCGATGTTGAGGGAGGAACAACATATTTATGAAATATTCCTATTTAGGTTTAATCTTACTTTCTCTTACCGCGTGTACGACTCAAACACCTAAGCCAACGGTTTCTAAGCATCCTCACTCTTTGCCTCAGCCATCTAAAACAGTGGTAAGAATAAAACAACAACCCGAAGATTATATTGTTTGGATCGCAACCGCAGATCACGCGCAGTCTGTGCAGGCTTATAAGCAATTTCTGAAGCAGAAAGGACTTGCGAATTTAGTGCCAGATTATGAGTTATTACGTTCAGCTCGTGACTGGCAAAAATGTGGAGTGGAGCCTTATGCGGTGCCACCGAGAGAGATTTGGTCCAACATCGTTCCTACGCTTAGTATTTTAAAAGCATTGGTTGACGATGGCGTGATTAACGATTTTGAAGTGACATCAGCCTATCGAGCTTTATCTTTAAACCGCTGTGCCGGTGGTGCAGATGCTTCTCGACATGTCTTTAATGCAGCGCTTGATTTTCGAATTGGACCAGAACAGCCTAGCGACTTAGACCAATTCAATATTCAGCAAACCAAAACTAAACTTTGTCAGTTCTGGGAAACCAAGGGGCAAGCTCTTAATATGGGTCTGGGTGTTTATGCTTCGGGACAAATTCATATTGATAGCCAAGGTTTCCGATCATGGGGACCTGACCATCACTATAGAACCTCGATTTGTCAGTGACTATAAAAGCAATTCTTTCAAAGACTAAATGAGTTGGTTTGAATAAAAGCAGAATAAAAACTTGATCAATAGTTATGTTATAACATAACATTATTGTGGTTTAGAAATAGATTACGCCTGTGATCTGGCTATATTTCAATGGCCAGCCATGATCAGTTTAAATATTATTCGAAGAGATCAAGCCATGCACACTGCAATCGCCAACTCATTTGCCAAGCTTCCAGTTACCGTTTTATCTGGCTTTTTGGGTGCAGGAAAGACCACATTACTCAATCATATTTTAAATAATCGTGAAGGCCGCCGTATTGCCGTGATTGTTAATGATATGTCTGAGGTAAATATTGATGCGGCATTAGTACGCGAAGGTGGGGCGGAGCTTTCAAGGACAGATGAAAAACTGGTTGAAATGAGTAACGGTTGTATCTGCTGCACGCTACGAGAAGATTTACTGGTTGAGGTGAGACGTTTAGCCGATGAAGGTCGCTTTGACCAATTGGTGATTGAGTCGACAGGTATTTCAGAACCATTACCAGTAGCAGAAACCTTTACCTTTGAAGATGAAGATGGAAACTCACTCAATGAGTTTGCTCGACTCGATACCATGGTTACGGTAGTCGATGCTTTTAACTTTCTTAAAGATTACAGCTCAGTCGACTCACTGCAACAACGTGGCGAGTCCTTGGGTGAGCAAGATGAAAGAACTGTGGTTGACCTTCTGATTGATCAGATCGAGTTTTGTGATGTGATTGTGCTGAATAAAATTGACCTGATTGATCAGGCGCAGCAAGACCAGCTCATCGCAATTTTAAAAACGTTAAACCCGCGTGCCCGAATTGAAATTGCTCAATTTGGAAAGATCGCTTTGGATAAAATTTTAAATACACAGTTATTTGACTTTGATGAAGCCGCGCAAGCACCGGGCTGGTTAAAAGAACTACGCGGCGAGCATACGCCAGAAACTGAAGAATATGGCATTAGTAGCTTTGTTTACCACGCGCGTCGACCTTTCCATCCAGAGCGTTTTTATGATTTGGTTCAGTCAGAATGGCCAGGAGTCGTGCGTTCTAAAGGCTTTTTCTGGTTGGCTGCTGACCCTACCTTGGCCTATTCATGGTCGCAAGCGGGTGCAATGGCTCGACATGGCCTAGCAGGTTATTGGTGGGCTGCTGTTTCAGAAGAAGATTGGCCGAGTGACCTCGCCAGCATTGAGCAAATTAAGAAAAATTGGGACGCTCGTACAGGTGATGCACGTCAGGAACTGGTTTTAATTGGTATGCAAATGGATGAGCAAGCCTTAATAGAACGCTTAGACCGTTGTTTATTAAGTGATGAAGAAATGGCTTTAGGACCACAAGCTTGGCAGAACTGGTCGAACCCTTTTAAGCAAGATGATGAAACTATGTTGATCGCTTAATAAAACAAAAGCCCCTGATTTAAAGGGGCTTATTTTTATGATTTGTCTTTAATGAAAATCTTTCGAATATAGCTGTTAAGCGGTGTCGAATAATATTTTTCAATCGCTGCGCTAATAACAAAAGTTAGAACTAGATAGCCAATTAAAAGCATAATTTTGATGCTAGCGTCGGTTTGAGCCGGAACAAAGGCAACTTTCATAAGACCCAGCACAACCAGATGAAACAAATAAGTCTCATAACTTCTTTGCCCCAACCAGACCATCACTTTAGTCAATAGGTTATGCGCCTGTGTTTCGGAAGGATGCTGAAAACACAAAATGAGTAAGCCTGTAGCAAAAGCAAATAAGCTAATACCCCATGTGCTGACTTCTTTAATTGGCGTATATAAATATAGCGCGGTCATGCTCAAAATAAGCAACCAAGAAAAAGGCTTTTTATAAGTCCAGTTTGGTCGGTAGGTATGAGAAAATATCGCCGTTAAACAGCCAATTGCTATGCCATCAAAACTCGAAAAATAGTGATATAAATAGGCGCCGCTTTCTTCTCCAAAATGCAGAGACCTAAAATAAGGCCCGTATAAAATCACTCCAACAAGTACAGTAAAAAAGACCTTATTACTACGTGTGAACAGGCACAATAATGGAAAAACAAAGTAAAAAACTTCTTCTACAGAGAGTGACCACAACACACCCAAAGCATAGTTTACCCAACCAAATTTAATAATCAGGATGTTCATCCAGAAGGTTAGAGCTGCAAATATGGTTAAGGGATAGGAAACCTCAATGCCATTGGGGGCTTGGTTCATAAAGGGTTTTAAGTCAAATGAACCAAGTATGCTGACCCCTAAAATGAGTAATATCAGACACGGTAAAATACGCGCCGCCCGTCGGATATAAAAATGCTTGAGGTTAATTGCGGAAAACTGTTTGTCTCGTTTTAACGTGTGATGGGTAATTAAAAAACCCGAAATCACAAAAAACATGGTGACGCCATAATTTCCATTTCTTGCGATGACTGTGCTAAATGCTTCACCTAAAAAATCAAAACCTAACCATGTATCTTTAAGTTTATAAGGAATATTAAAATGATGTAAAAGAACCAACAGGATAGACATTCCACGCAGAATATCTATTTTATAATTACGCATTCGATGTGCTTCCAGCTTTATTAATATACTGTGTGGCAGAAGAATACTATTGATCAGTTATTTTAAATAAAAATTTTAAGCAGCATTTCGTAAACTAGAAAAGACGATACTTTTTACATCCTTGAATTGAGCACAGGCATAGCAGAAATAACTATTAAATAAATATTGATAAAGCCTTTATATATTTGAATTTCTCTACATAAAACTTTAAATTAGCTCTTATCGAGATATGTTTGTTTTTTAAACTTTTTAAAATCTATTTAATTCATAAATTAACATGTTGTATGTGGTTGTATATACATAGCATGTCAACTAAAATACCTTTTTGCCTGCCGCCTTTTTTGAGTATTTGTTATGCCCAGAACATCAAAACAAGAACATGCTGAGCTTTCGATTGAAGCTGATAGTCCAGTTCCTTTATACCAACGCGTAAAACAACTGATTTCACAAAAGATTTATGAAGGTTCATGGGCTGTAAATAAAAAAATTCCTTCGGAAAGTGAACTGGTTAATCAACTCGGTTGTAGCCGTATGACTGTAAACCGTGCGCTTCGTGAGTTAACGACTGAGGGCCTACTAGTTCGAATTCAAGGCGTTGGTTCTTTCGTTGCTGAAGGGCAAGGCCGAACTGCACTTTTTCAGATTAATAATATTGCCGATGAGATTATTGCACGAAACCATAAGCACCACGCTGAAGTTTTAGTCTTAGAACAAATTTATGCAAATGCAGAGCAAAGCGTGTTAATGCAGACTCGTGAAGGGCAAAGATTATTTCACTCGATTATTGTGCATTATGAAAATGATGTACCTGTTCAGGTCGAAGATCGTTTAGTCGATGCAGCACTGATACCAGATTATCTACAACAAGATTTTAAAACCATTACCCCAAATGCTTACCTCATGGCAAAAGCTCCTGTCTCAGAAGGTGAGCACATTGTCGAGGCAGTTTTAGCCTCTCCTCAAGAGTGTAAATGGTTGAAGATTACCAAAGCTGAACCATGTTTACTGATCCGTCGTCGTACGTGGTCAAACAAGCAGTTGATCTCAAGCGCACGTTTGATTTATCCAGGTAGCCGCTATTATCTCGAAGGGAAATTTAACCCATGATTGAATTGATCAAGGCCGATCAATATACAAAAATGCTTTGGAAAAACGGTGCGGGTTTCACTTTAGAAATTGCTCGAAGCCAAGGTGAAGCCGATTTCGATTGGCGCATTTCGATGGCTGATGTGACCACTTCTGGGCCATTTTCGTTATTTCCCAATAAGCAACGCATTATTAGCGTACTCGATGGACAGGGCATAGTACTGCATGTCGATGAGCTTCCTGCCAAAACGCTAAACCAAGGCGATATTTTTGCTTTTCATGGAGAGAGTCAGCTTCAAAGTGAACTGGTCGATGGGGCAATTCGAGATTTAAATTTAATTTATGATCCTGCAAAGTTTCATGCCCGTTTTCAGTGGTTGAATGATGCAGCGGAGCAGGCATTTATCAGCTCGGCAGACCTGATTTTTATTTTTAATCTGGGTGATGAGACACAAGTAAGCGTTGAGGGTGGTCTCTTTCAACTTGCTGCTTACGAGACGCTAAAAATTGAGAAAAAATCTGGTATCACATCAATCAATTTTCCCAAAAAACAACTCAAAAGCTGCTATGTCATTGAGTTAATTCAACGATAAAAAGACATCATTTACGACTTAAAAAGCACATGTCTTGTTAGAGGATATGTGCTTTTTTTATGCCTAATATAAAAATAAATTAATTTAATTCATAGGCTTATTCATTTTTTTTAAAAAAATATGAGTCACCCTCTTCACGCCGAAAAATATTTGTGTAGTATATGGATGTATATACAAGTTAATACATTACTATACAAATGCAGAGACAAGTGATGTTCTGCTGATGTAAGCTCAAAGGAAGGAGTCCGACTGTGACAACAACGACAACAAAATTTCGTGATGTAGAAATTCGTGCACCACGCGGCACTGAATTAACGGCTAAGAGTTGGTTAACTGAAGCCCCATTACGTATGTTGATGAATAACCTTGATCCGGACGTTGCAGAAAACCCGAAAGAGTTAGTTGTATACGGCGGTATTGGTCGTGCAGCACGAAACTGGGAATGTTTCGACAAAATTGTAGATACGCTAAAAAATCTTGAAACTGACGAAACTTTATTGGTTCAATCAGGCAAACCAGTAGGTGTGTTTAAAACTCATAAAGATGCACCACGCGTTTTAATTGCAAACTCAAACCTTGTACCACACTGGGCAAACTGGGAACACTTCAACGAGTTAGATGCAAAAGCACTCGCAATGTACGGTCAAATGACAGCAGGTTCATGGATCTACATTGGTAGCCAAGGCATTGTACAAGGTACATATGAAACTTTCGTTGAAGCAGGCCGCCAACACTACAACGGTGATTTAAAAGGTCGTTGGGTGCTTACTGCTGGTTTAGGTGGTATGGGTGGTGCTCAGCCTCTAGCTGCAACACTTGCAGGTGCATGTTCTTTAAACATTGAATGCCAACAAGCAAGTATCGATTTCCGTTTACGTACCCGTTATGTAGACGAACAAGCAACTGATTTAGACGACGCTTTAGCGCGTATTGACCGCTATACAAAAGAAGGTAAAGCAATTTCAATTGCGCTTCATGGTAACGCTGCTGAAATTTTACCTGAGCTTGTTCGCCGTGGTGTACGTCCAGACATGGTGACTGACCAAACAAGTGCACACGATCCACTTAACGGTTACTTACCAGTAGGTTGGACTTGGGACGAATACCGTGAACGCGCGAAAACTGAACCGGAAGCTGTGGTAAAAGCTGCAAAACAGTCGATGGCGAAGCACGTACAAGCGATGCTTGATTTCCAAAAAATGGGTGTCCCAACATTTGACTATGGCAACAACATCCGTCAAATGGCGAAAGATGAAGGCGTAGCAAACGCTTTTGATTTCCCAGGCTTCGTACCTGCTTACATCCGTCCATTGTTCTGCCGTGGTATTGGTCCATTCCGTTGGGCAGCACTTTCTGGTGACCCAGAAGATATTTATAAAACAGATGCCAAAGTTAAAGAGTTAATTCCTGATGATGAGCATTTACATCACTGGTTAGACATGGCTCGTGAACGCATTAGCTTCCAAGGCTTACCAGCGCGTATTTGCTGGGTTGGTTTAGGTTTACGTGCAAAACTTGGTTTGGCATTTAACGAAATGGTTCGTAGCGGTGAATTGTCTGCACCAGTTGTGATTGGTCGTGACCATTTAGACTCAGGTTCGGTTGCAAGTCCAAACCGTGAAACTGAAGCAATGCAAGACGGCTCAGATGCTGTATCAGACTGGCCTTTATTAAACGCATTGCTCAATACAGCAGGCGGCGCAACTTGGGTGTCTTTACACCACGGTGGAGGTGTAGGTATGGGCTTCTCTCAACACTCAGGCGTTGTGATTGTGTGTGATGGTACAGATGAAGCTGCTGCACGTATTGCTCGCGTACTCACCAATGACCCTGCAACAGGTGTTATGCGTCATGCCGATGCAGGTTATGAAATTGCGATCAACTGTGCGAAAGAGCAAGGCTTACACTTGCCAATGATCACGCAATAAAAATACATGGAAGAACAAGCGGTGCTTTTTGCAATTGTGAAAAGCACCGTCTCAGCAGAATATAGTGCAAAAAATTAGGAAGCCAACATGGAATTACTTATCCAACCGGGAAAATTGACCTTAGCCGATTTACGTCAAGCGTATCTCAATCCGATTAAAGTGAAATTAGATGAAAGTGCTTCTTCTGCAATTAATGCAAGTGTGGCTTGCGTTGAGAAAATTGTAAATGAAGGGCGTACAGCTTACGGTATTAACACAGGCTTTGGCTTACTCGCGTCAACCAAAATCGCTCCTGAAGATTTAGAAAAGTTACAACGTTCATTGGTTCTTTCGCATGCAGCAGGTGTAGGTGAAGCACTTGATGATGCAATGGTTCGTTTAATTATTCTATTAAAAGCAAATAGCTTGGCGCGTGGCTTCTCTGGTATTCGTCGTAAAGTAATTGATGCTTTGTTGGCTTTAATTAATGCCGAAGTTTACCCACACATTCCACTAAAAGGTTCAGTAGGTGCTTCAGGTGACTTGGCACCACTTGCACACATGTCTTTAGTGTTACTTGGTGAAGGTAAGGCGCGTTATAAGGGTGAATGGTTACCAGCCGTTGAAGCTTTAAAAGTTGCAGGTTTAGAACCAATTTCTTTAGCTGCTAAAGAAGGTTTGGCACTTTTAAACGGTACACAAGTGTCAACTGCTTATGCATTACGTGGCTTGTTTGAAGCTGAAGACTTGTTTGCTGCTGCAACGGTTTGTGGTGGTTTAAGTGTTGAAGCAATGTTGGGTTCACGTGCCCCATTCGATGCTCGTATTCACGAAGTACGTGGCCAACGTGGTCAAATTGATGTAGCTGCGGCTTATCGTGACCTATTAACAGACTCAAGTGAAATTGCACATTCACATGAAGACTGTAGCAAAGTTCAAGACCCGTACTCTTTACGTTGCCAACCACAGGTGATGGGTGCATGTTTAACCCAAATCCGTCAGGCTGCTGAAGTATTAGAAATTGAAGCAAATGCTGTATCGGATAACCCGCTTGTTTTTGCTGAACAAGGTGACGTGATTTCTGGTGGTAACTTCCATGCAGAACCTGTTGCAATGGCGGCAGATAATTTAGCATTGGCGATCGCTGAAATTGGCTCACTGTCTGAACGTCGTATTTCGATGATGATGGACCGCCACATGTCACAACTTCCACCATTCTTGGTTGCAAATGGCGGTGTTAACTCAGGCTTTATGATTGCACAAGTGACAGCTGCTGCACTTGCGAGCGATAATAAGGCATTAGCACATCCTGCAAGTGTTGATAGTTTACCAACTTCTGCCAATCAGGAAGACCACGTATCGATGGCTCCGAATGCCGGTAAGCGTCTTTGGTACATGGCTGACAACGTTCGTGGCATTTTAGCTGTTGAATGGTTAGGCGCTTGTCAGGGTTTAGACTTCCGTGAAGGTTTAAAAAGCTCGCCTAAACTTGAACAAGCTCGTAAAATCTTGCGCGATCAAGTTCCTTACTACAGCGAAGATCGTTTCTTTGCTCCGGATATCGAACAAGCTAGCGAATTGCTTGCGAGTGGTTGCCTAAACGAGTTACTCATTCCAAAACTACTCCCTAGTTTATCTGAAGTGTGATTGATAAAACGGTCACATGGAGTGGCCGAATCCAACTAAATTTCCTCAAGGATTGGAGATTAAAATGTCACAAAACTCCACACTACAGCGGGGTTTGAACACCCGCCATATTCGTTTCTTGGCATTGGGCTCAGCAATTGGAACTGGGCTTTTCTATGGTTCGGCTACTGCTATCAAAATGGCAGGGCCTTCAGTATTACTTGCGTATATCGTTGCAGGGATTGCAATTTATATCGTTATGCGCGCACTGGGTGAAATGGCTGTCCATAACCCTGTCTCTGGCTCATTCAGCCACTATGCATCTCAGTACATTGGTCCGTTGGCAGGTTTTACCACAGGTTGGACCTATGTTTTTGAGATGGTGATTGTTGCAATTGCCGATGTCACTGCTTTTGGTATTTATATGGGGTTCTGGTATCCCGATGTACCGCGGTGGATCTGGATTTTGTCTCTCATTATGTTTCTAGGTGCAATTAACCTTATTCATGTAAAAGTCTTTGGTGAACTCGAATTTTGGCTTTCAATTGTTAAAGTCAGTGCCATTGTTGCCATGATTGTCGGTGGTTTAGGCCTTATGTTTTATGGCTTCCATGTTGACCATAGCAATGTTGTACCGGGGCTTCAAAACCTATGGATTTATGATGGTTTCATGCCGCATGGTATTGCAGGTTTGATTGGATGTTTGTCTGTAGTTGTGTTTGCCTTTGGCGGTATCGAAATTATTGGTTTAACCGCAGGTGAGTCACAAGACCCGAAAACCACCTTACCAAAAGCAATTAATGCCGTTCCAGTCCGTATTTTACTGTTCTATGTACTGACTATTTTTGTACTGATGTCGATTTTCCCATGGAACCAGATTGGTAGCCAAGGCAGTCCGTTTGTACAAATTTTTGAAAACTTAGGCATTAAATCTGCTGCAAATATTCTAAACGTTGTAGTGGTAACCGCTGCAATTTCAGCAATTAACAGTGATGTATTTGGCGCAGGCCGTATGTTGTACGGTATGGCAAATCGTGGTCAAGCACCGCAAGTATTTAAGAAACTTTCACGTAATGGTGTGCCTTGGATGACTGTTGTGGTTATGGCTGGCGTGCTGTTAATTGGCGTAGTGTTGAACTACCTAATTCCTGAAAATGTATTTGTCATCATTGCATCAATTGCAACGTTTGCAACCGTTTGGGTATGGCTCATGATCTTGCTTTCGCAAGTGGCGATGCGCCGTAAATTATCTACTGCTGAAATTAAGGCACTAGATTTCCCTGTATTCGGCTGGCCATATGCACCTGCTTTTGCAATCGGGTTTATGGTGTTCATTTTAGTGATGATGGGCTACTTCCCGGACTCGCGTCCTGCAATTTATGTAGGTGCGGCATGGCTTGCTCTGTTAACCATTGCGTATCGCATTTGGGTAAAGCCGGAGCAAAGCTTGGGAAAGGAAAGTGAGCCTGTCCAGCAAAACATAGAAATGGAAAGCTAACAAATCAACTGCCCAATGGTTTAACTGTTGGGCAGTTTCGAGGATAGGCTAATGAAAAAACTTTGGCAGAACTGCCATATTGCGACCATGCAAAATGGGCAATATTCTTATATCGAAGATGCTGCAATTGTTACCGAAGGGCATCTCATCCATTGGATTGGAAAACAACAACAACTTCCCACCGACTCTTACTCCGAAACAGTTGACTTAAATGGCGCTTGGGTAACCCCGGGTTTCATCGACTGTCATACGCATAGTGTATTTGGTGGCAACCGTAGTGTTGAGTTTGAAAAGCGCTTACAAGGCGTAAGTTATGCTGAAATTGCAGCGAGCGGTGGTGGCATTGCAAGTACAGTACGCGCAACGCGTGAAGCCAGCGAAGAACAGTTATTAAACTCAGCACTTAAACGTATTCGCTGCATGCAGCAAGACGGTGTAACCACCATCGAAATTAAGTCTGGTTACGGACTCAACTACGAAAACGAGCGCAAAATGCTGCGTGTGATCCGTCAAATTGGTGAAGCTTTACCAATGACGGTCAAAAGTACGTGTTTAGCTGCACATGCTTTACCACCAGAGTACAAAGACCAAAGCGATGCTTATATCGAGCATATCTGTACAGAAATGCTGCCTAAACTACATGCAGAAGGTTTGGTCGATGCAGTAGATGCGTTCTGCGAACATTTGGCCTTTTCACCAGCTCAGGTTGAACGTGTTTTTAAAACGGCACAATCATTGGGTCTACCTGTTAAGCTTCATGCTGAACAGCTTTCATCGCTAGGCGGTTCAAGCTTGGCAGCACGTTATCATGCATTGTCGGCTGACCATTTAGAGTACATGACCGAAGATGATGTCAAAGCTATGGCAGAGTCGGGTACGGTTGCTGTGTTATTGCCGGGTGCCTTTTACCTATTACGTGAAACACAATATCCACCAATTGAAAGCCTGATTAAGCATGGCGTGCGTATTGCGCTGTCGAGTGATTTAAATCCGGGTACATCTCCAGCACTTTCTGTACGTTTAATGCTGAATATGGGCAGTACGTTATTCCGCTTAACACCTGAGCAAGCATTAGCGGGTGTCACCATTCATGCGGCACAAGCGCTCGGTTTAGAGCAAACGCATGGCAGTTTGGAGCAGGGTAAAGTCGCTGACTTTGTCGCTTGGGATATTGAGCATCCATCTGAAATTGTTTACTGGCTTGGCGGAGATTTGCCTAAGCGAGTCGTTCAGCATGGACAAGAAGTTATTTTTTAAACGGTGTCACATGAATCACACATTTAAATGGCAAGGCCGACATGATGGCGAGGGTGAAGCACATCAACGTATTCACCATATTATGAATAAAACCCAACATGCCGAATTTGCCCTGATTGGTTTTAGCTCTGATGAAGGCGTGAAACGTAACAAAGGCCGAGTTGGTGCTGCCGATGCGCCAGATGCGATTCGCACACAACTGGCTAACTTACCGATACATCGCCCAGTGAGTCTGGTCGATTTGGGTACGGTGACCTGCGAATATGAGAATTTAGAGCAAGCCCAAACCGAGTTAGCAGAACAAGTCGCAAACAGCCTGCAAAATGGTTTAAAGCCGATTGTGTTGGGCGGTGGACATGAAGTTGCATTTGGTAGCTTTAGTGGTCTGTTCCAATATGTACAAGCCCACGCGCCAGATAAAAAAATAGGCATTATTAATTTCGATGCCCATTTTGATTTGCGTGAAGCAGAGCATGCCACCTCTGGAACACCTTTTTTACAAGCAGCAAGGCTTTCAGAACAGCATCAAAAACAATTTAATTATTTATGTATTGGGGTTGCTAACCATGCCAATACTAAAGTTTTGTTTGATACGGCCGATGCTTTAAATTGTTCATATTTACGCGATCATGAGGTTAATATTTTTAACCTAAACAACGTGCTTGCAGCGGTAGATGCTTTTATTGCAAAAGTAGATTGCCTGTACGTTACGATTGATTTAGATGTCTTCGCGGCTGCGGTTGCACCGGGGGTCAGTGCGCCAGCCGTAAAAGGAATTGATTTAGCCACTTTTGAAGCAATTTTTAAGCATATTCAAGAGACTGGCAAAATCAAACTTTTAGATATTGCCGAGTGCAATCCAAAATTTGATTTGGACAATCGAACAGCAAAACTGGCTGCCTATATTGTTTATCAATATTTGTTTTCTTGAGAAACAATTTTTAATGTAGAAATGAAAAAGTGCACTGAGATCGCTCATGTGCGCTTTTTTTGACTTTCTGGTAAATTAAAGTCAAATATGGAATATAGATAGCAACTATAAATAATTTAATTAAAAAGAAAATTAATTTATAAAATCATTGAGTTAAAAAAATACTCGATTTTTACACTATTTTATAGGCTGCTTGGCACGTAATTTGTTTTGTCTATATTTTAAACTTCGTTAAATATGTTTGGATAATTAAATGAAAAACAGAACCTTACATTTTGCTTGTATCAGTGTTTTATTTTGGATGTCTCATTCGTCTAATGCTACAACCCCCGAAATAAGTACAAATACCACCGAAAAATCACAAGCTAAACAAAACAGTAATGTCTCTGTTCGGGTGAAAGCTTTAAATCAGCTTTTACAAGAACAATGGGAATATACTTTGAAAAATAACCCCGAAACTGCCACGACATTAGGCGATTTACGCTACAACGATCGATGGACCGAGTCTTCAAAAAATCAGATTGAGAAAGATAAAAAAACTACTCAAAATTTTTTAAAACGTTTTGAAGCGATTGATAGCACAGGGTTTTCAGCAACCGATCAATTAAATAAAGATTTAATGATTTATCAGTTGAAAGAGACACTTAAAAATTATGATTTGAAACTCTATGAGATGCCTTTCAATCAAATGTGGGGGCTGCATTTACAATTTCCGGGATTTATTAGTTCGATTCCCTTTGATAATGCTAAACAATATCAAGACTATATTGCTCGTTTAAAACAAATTCCTATTATTCTTGATCAAGGTATTCAGTTAGCGAAACAAGGACAAAAAGATGGCTTGATGCCACCCAAGTATTTAATTGAAAAGGTGGCAAAGCAGATTAACAGTATTGCAACTCCAGCAGGGAAAGACAGTGTATTTGCTTCTCCATTAAAGCAATTTCCAAAAAATATTTCGAAAGCAGAACAAGAACGTTTAAGCCGTGAAATCCTACAGGCCATAGATCAAAATGTTCGGCCTGCTTATCAAAAACTTGGAACGTTTATTCAGAAAGATTACTTACCTCATGGACGACAACACGAGGGTATCTGGAGCTTGCCAAACGGTGACGAGCTTTATCGTTTTTATGTAGAAAATAATACGACCACACTAGAGAGCCCTGAAAATATTCATCAGCTCGGATTGAAAGAAGTTGCTCGTATAGAAGCGAAAATGCTGAAAATTGCTAAAGCACAAGGTTTTAATGACCTAAAAAGTTTCCAACAATCCTTAAAAACAAATCCCACTGTTTTCCCAAAATCTCGTGAAGAAATTTTAGAGATTTATCGCGGGTATATTGCTCAAATGCAACCAGAGTTGCCGAAGCTATTTGGTTTATTACCCAAAAATAAAGTCGAAGTTTTACCTGTAGAGCAATATCGAGAAAAAGAAGCGGCAGGTGCGGAGTATCACCAAGGCACGCCTGATGGTTCACGCCCCGGACAGGTATATGTGAATACTGGAGACTTCTCTGAACGTTCCAAAATATCAATGGAAGCAACCGCTTACCATGAGGCAATTCCCGGCCACCATATGCAGATTGATATTGCCCAAAACCTGCCAAATTTGCCGATGTTCCGTAAGCAACCCAACCACACTGCCTATATTGAAGGATGGGCACTTTACGCCGAGCAATTGGGCAAAGATGTTGGTTTCTATAAAGACCCGCTTTCGGACTATGGAAGACTCTCGAGTGAGTTGTTCCGTGCTTGTCGTTTAGTGGTGGACACTGGCGTACATTATAAAAAGTGGACGCGTCAGCAAATGATTGATTTTATGCGTGAACACTCAGCTTTAGATGAACCTGATATTCAGGCAGAGGCAGACCGCTATATTGCTATTCCTGCCCAAGCATTGGCATACAAGATGGGACAACTCAAAATTTTAGAGCTACGGGAGCTTGCGAAACAGGAGCTTGGAGACCGTTTTGATATCAAAGCATTCCATGACATGGTTTTAAATGCAGGAACATTGCCTTTAAATATACTCGATGCCCGTATTAAAAATTGGATAAAGGAACAAAAAGCAGCAGCTTAAAACAAAATTCGAAATTTAGGTCAGGTCCTCGTTGGGCCTGATTTAAAAACCAATAGAAAACATAATATAATAATGAAAAATATATTTTTGAAACTAGAAATGGAAAAAAACCTAAAAGAATATCAGGCTATTATTTTTGATTTAGATGGCACTTTAGTCGATTCCTTTCATTTTTTTCTAAACGTTTTAAATCAACTTTCCGCAAAGTATAAGTTTAAAACGGTAAGCCTTCACGAAGTTGAGTACTACAAACAACTTACGCCTAGAGAAATTATGAAAGAGATGAATGTTTCTCGGTGGAAACTGCCTTGGATTGCGAAAGACTTTATTCGGTTAATGAAAGAAAGAGATGAAGAAATTCATTTGTTTGAAGGTATGCGTGACCACCTAATTGAACTGCATAAGCAGGGATATACGCTCGCAATTATTACCTCTAACTCTAAAGAAAACTGTCAAAATGTACTGGGTGAAGAACTCTGTGAGCTTTTTAGCCATATTGATGGCGGCTCGTCTATATTTGGCAAAGCGAAGCGAATAAAGCGTGTTCTCAACATTTTGGACGTAAGTAAGAACCATGCCATTTATGTCGGCGACCAAACCACGGATGGCGAAGCTGCACATAAAGCAGGTATTGATTTTGCTGCGGTAGGTTGGGGATATACATCGGCTGAAAAATTAAAAACCATTCAGCCCAAAGTCGTGCTAAAAGACTTAGCAACCATGAAAGAATTTTTCTAAATATATGAAATGCAGGATAAACCATGAATAATAATAACAATCCGATTGGAATGATTGATTCTGGTTTAGGTGGGCTGTCTCTCTTTAAGCACATTCGGCAGGCCCTTCCGAATGAAGATATTATCTATTTCGCTGACTCGAAATATGTCCCGTATGGAGACAGGGATAGCGACTGGATTGTTTCACGAACCACGCATTTAATTTCAAACCTAGTGGCTCAAGGTAAGTGCAAAGCGATCGTGATTGCTTGTAATACTATGACAGCTGTAGCGGTTGAAACGATTAGAGCGCAAATTAATGTCCCACTTATTGCGATAGAACCAGCGGTAAAACCTGCTGTGGGCATGACCATGAGCAAGCATATTGCTGTTTTGGCAACGGCAACCACGGTGAAGGGCAAAAATTTAAAAAGTTTAATTGAAACGTATGCGCAAGATATTAAAGTGTCTTTGGTGCCGTGTATTGGTTTGGCTGAAAAAATTGAAACGGGCAAAGCACATACAGCGGAGGTTAAAGATTATTTAAAAAATATTTTGGCGCCGCTGGTCGAGCAAAAAGTCGATACGATTATTTTAGGATGCACCCATTATCCGTTTGTCACAGATACGATTCAGGAAATTGTAGGTCGTGATATTCAAATTATTGAGCCTTCGGAGGCTGTAACAGCGCAATTAATTCGGCAGCTCAATCAATATCATTTAAGTTCTGAAAGTCCAAATGAGGGGAACCATCTTATTTGGACCAGTTCAGACCCGTTGGAAGTTGCGGATGTTACTTTTTCTTTGTTAGGTAAGCATTTACCCGTAGAAACTACTGATTTTTAAAGCCAAGAAAAACGCCTAGCCCCATAAAAATGAGTCCACCCATCACTGACATAGATTTTTGGGGCGTCTTCGATTTAGTTAATTTTTGGCTAATATAATTGGCTAAAAACACACAAACCACATCAGCAGAAACAAAGATCAGATTCACAATCAGTCCTAAAATAATGAACTGAGACCAAACTGGAAAATCTAATGAGGTATTAATAAATTGGGGTAAAAAGGCGATATAAAAAATAGCGGTTTTAGGGTTTAAAACTTCGACCAAAATGCTCTGCTTCAAAGATAACTGACCATTTTCAACATTTTGCTGAACAGTAGGGGACGAGGTCGATCTAATTAACTTAATGCCTAGCCAAACTAAATACAAAGCACCTAAAATTTTAATAAGATCATAGAGTTTTGGAATAATTTGAAAGATGGTTGTTAGGCCCAAAGAGGCTGCGATGATATGAAAACAGCCTCCTAAGAAAATTCCAAATGCAGCCATCAAACCAGATTTTCTACCACGTGAAAGCGTCTGCGCAGCGGTATACAGCATTGCTGGACCCGGAATATAAGCAAAAATAATGGTAGTAATTAAAAATGTAATGAATAACTCTAAAGAAATCATGTTTTACCTATCTTATTGTTGCTATTTTTGAATGAATTTTAAACAATTTAAAGTATAAGAAATTTATAAGTATTTCAATTTTATAATCAGATTTACTTCTATCAAACTCAAAATCATCCAAAGAATGATTTAAATTCTTTGGATGATTGAAAATAAGCTTATTTAGCTTTTGGAGTCACTGCCTATTAAGCTCTTTTAAGTTCCCAGCGCTGTCTCGGATCATTAGTAGAGCGTTGACTGATCGTTGCATGTGAATCCCAGAGATGTGTCAATACCGCATCTGGTTGGCCTTCTACAAAGATATAACCATCTTCAAATGCCCAACTAGTTTGGTACTGACGGCCAGCGCCTTGTAAGAAAATATCGCCACTATGCCAATGAACTGCTTGCTTTTCTTTATCTTTTGTACTTTTTAATGCTGTTTGCAGTTGTTCAAAAGATTCATTTGACTTTAAACATGTCTGCAAAATCTTTTTTGCCGTATCCATATTTTTCTCATCAGTATGTAAATCTAGAGTTTTTCTAAGCTCTAGAATAATTTTTACGGCTTCTTTTTGAGGGTCTTCTACATCTTGAAGCTCTGTCCATACTTTTTCTTGGAGTTTCCCAAGTTGCTCTTTTTTAATTTTTTCTAGAAGTTCATTAATATTGTAATGGCGTAAATACAATCGGAAGACTGAATCTGATTGCCAATCTTTTTGATCCAAGACATCTAACTGCACAGAGGCAAGAATGATCTTATAGAGTTGTTCATCAAGTTCAGAAATACCTTTAAAATCAGGAATATTTAAACCTAGCCAAGGAGCGGAAGCAAGTTTATAGAACTTTTGCTCAATGCTACGAATTGACTTATGAGCGAGAACTGGATTTAACAGATCATTTAGCTTAGGCTCATCAGGTTTGCCAATGAGTTCCAATTTAATGGTTTCTTCGCCGTTAATATCAATGAATGTTTCTAATAAGCGAATAATATCCAGACCATCATTGGTTCTTAAATGAGCTAGTGTTTGTTCATCTTGCTGTGGTAAAAGACTAATAAAATGTTCTAAGTCGTGGTCTTTAAGTTTAAATCCAATCACTTTTGTTTTAACGTAAGCACCGAGCACCCAACTTGAACGAATATCTTTAACTTTGTTATATAGCTTATTCTCACGTCCACTCCGATATTCGCGGCTGTCAAAATACCAAAGCTCTTCGTCTATGTTTTTAACTTTGTCATGTACCGTAAATAGTCGATCATTTGTATGCGAGTAAGCTATCTTACCCGTTTCTCCAAGTGAACTTACAGCATCTTGTAAGCCATGGGTTTGTCCACCGTATGCGCTTGCGATACATGCACCTGTTTCTTTGTTAACGATTCTAAAGTTTCCACCTGGAAAGCCATTAGCCATGATAAGTCGCTCCTTATAATTAGAAAGTTTTTGTAATAGTCGAAATTTATAGTTATTAGGCAAATTTCGAAGCGTGATTTATATCATGATTTTTCATGTAAAAAGACAGGTGTTTTTGTTGATTTTTGTACATAACATGCTGATTTATTTATATTTATTAGAGTGTCTTAATAAAAGGCATAGACTATGCTTTAGAGCTTTATAAATTCAATAGAGCGATAGAGAAATAAGTTTTGGAAAAGATGCTAGAAGTGCTCGCTTATCGACTTATGGAGTAGGGCGCTCTATAAGATGTTTTATCCCTAGATATTCTTCATCTTAGACGTATTTATATAAACTATTAAATTAGAATTAACGATTAATCTATTTTATTAACTAAATATATATAACCCAAGTTTATATTTTAAATTTAATTAAAAGCCATAAATATAATAAGAGGGGTAATATTATTTAAATATGAATAAAATTATTATATTTAAATTTTTTCATTAAAATAAATTGACGTTCTTTATTATACCGATTATTATCTCGTTGCTGGCCTACATTGCCAGCCGGTTTTGACAGACCGAGTCTAGCGTATGGGTTATACTTCCTCAGTATTTCCCTTATGGAACCTTTGTGCCCCCTTTTTCTCTATGGTAGGGCGGAAGGGGGACGCGTACGCGCGTGCTGATCGCTAGACCAGTCTGTCAACCCTCTTTCGTTCTACCACCCTAAATTAATTCGCGGTGATTTGGTGGTAGAACTCCATTTTTTAAGGAGTTGGTCATGCCATTATTTAAACTCATTTTCTCTTTTAGTTAACTATTTTATTTATTTAAAATTTAGGTTTTTGCGACCTGTTTTTTTAAATTTATAAATTATTTATATTTTAAAATTTTAATTATTTTATTTTCCTATATTTGTGGGAGGATTAATTATTATTTGAAAAATTATTTTAATATTTATTCGAATCATATTTTTATTTTATTTAAATTTATAAATAATAATGAGAATAATATGAGCTTTATAAATTTATATTAGTTTTAAACCTTTTGGTTGGTGCTTACAGTATTACAAATGATGATGCCAATGCTTAGCAGGAATTTAAAAGAATTTGTTCACCTCAAACCGTACAACGTTTAAAACGCACCAGTTTGCAAAGTCCTGTTCTCCCACAGGACTTTGCCCCTAACTTGTTTAGCAGTATTCAACGCTGCGATAAAACTGAAATGGGCTAAGTTCGCTTAGCTCTTTTATCTCTGTGTCGCAATGATCTCTCAAACTTTAAATCAGCGCAAAAGTAAAAGTCCGTTGTGACATAGGGGCCTAGGGGAGTCTGCGTTTTGAAAAGTAACGTGCTGGAGGGTCACCTAGTGCTCTTCGAAACATAGCAATAAAACTACTGGGTGATGTATAGCCCAACACTTCGGAAACCTCTGCAACTGAAGTGCCTCGCGCTAGTAATTCCAGACTATGCATTAATTGAGCCTGTTGACGCCACTGCGCAAAACTGAGACCAGTTTCTGCAAGAATGAGTCGTCGCAATGTTCGAGAAGACATTGCGCCGTACGAGGCCCACTCATCAAGGCTACGTTGACAATCAGGTTCTGCCAGCATAGTTCTGAGCACTCGCTCTAAACGAGGATCTTGAGGCATGGGTAGATGGAGTGCTTCATGGGGAGAAAGACGAATTTCATCTTGAATGACTGCAATTATATTTCTTTGATCGAGTGCTAAATCACTCAACTTATTCCACTCAGAAGCTCTCTTTGCCAAAGCCCGTAATAACTCACTGATTCCAATCACACAAGGATACTGTGGCAAATCTGAACACAATATCGGGGTCATGAAAAGCGTCCAACCACTCAGAGCGCCGCTCACTTTAATTTTATGCGATACGCCTGGGGGTATCCAACTTGCTCTTGATGGTGGCAAAAGCCATGAACCATGAGATGTTTTTACTTCTATAAATCCCGTATCAACACACAATAATTGACCACGGACATGGTGGTGCCAATCATATTCCCGCGTGCCTAACCGATATTGATTATTCGGTTTATCTTCACCGCGAATTGCTATCAATGAAGGCCCCTCGGACCATTCACTGTAATCAATATCTACATCCGTACTATCACTCATATTGGCCAGATTTCTGTATTTATTGGCCAAATTACGTTATCACTGCCAAATTCCTCTATGCAATACTTTTTAGCACCAAGATTTATTTATCCTGATAGAAACAACAGGAATAACATATATGAAACAACTACATATATCGATTATTGGGGCTGGGCTTGGTGGATTATGCTTGGCTCAAATGCTTAAACGGGCTCATATTGCATTCGATGTTTTTGAACGGGATCCTGCGCCAAATAGCAGAACCCAAGGGTATCGGATACGCATTGATGCTGATGGTCAACGCGCTCTAGCTGCTAGTCTTCCCGAATCACTCTATACCTTGTTCCGCGAGACAGCGTCTATTGCTGCATCGGCTGGGCAATTTTTAACGCCGCAACTTGAAAGTACTCTAGAGGAACGCATACCGGAGAGTTGGCGATCAAATACAGACGAAGAAAACCCCATTAAAGATGAAGATCTTAGAGTCAATCGCCAAACTTTAAGAGAGATCCTTATGACGGGCATTGAAGACCACATTCACTTCAATCACGCATTCGATCACTATGTTTTAAAACAGGATGGTCGTGTCGAGGTTTATTTTGATAATAGAAGTCCAATTTCTTCAGATGCGCTAGTGGGTGCCGATGGAGTAAATTCGGCAGTTCGATCACAATTAGCTCCTGATGCACTACCTTTGGATACCGGCTCAATTTGTATTTACGGAAAAACACAACTCAAAAAACTCAATGACCATGCACTGGATAACGGTATGAGGGTCATTTTTGCAAATGGATTTACCGCCATTTTTGATGACATATGCTTTAAAGCTCCGTTGCCAGATATTGCCGCATGTATTGAGCCTCGATGTTCACTTACTCCCATAGATGACTATTTATACTGGGCACTTATTGGCCCAAAATCACGCTTTGGCATTGGTCACTCAACGGTTTCACAGCAAGAATTACAGGCAGTCCTTCACAAAGTCATGTTTGATGTCACAGAAGACTGGCATCTCACCCTTCAGCAGATCATACGTCAAACAGACTTATCCGCTGTCGCTATGCTACCAATACGAAATGGTCGTCCAGAAATTGCATGGAAAACAGGTTCTGTAACATTGTTAGGAGACGCTATACATGCAATGAGCCCCGCAGGAGGAGTAGGAGCGAATACAGCACTTAAAGATGCGAGTCTATTAGGCAGCATGTTTGCCAAAATAGCTTCAGAAAATGGTGAAATTACAAATGCTCTCAATGATTACGAGAAGCAAATGCGAGCGTGGGCTATAGAAGCTATAGCAAGCTCAAACCGAGGAGCAGAAAGATTATTTAAAATGTCTACTGCATGAAATGAAAATTTATTTTTCACTCATAGAAAAACCCGGCCTGCTTTTTAATCAGCATGGCTGGGTTTATCTGGTTCACAACTTTATTGTTCAAACACGCATATAGATAGCGTGTCTGATTATTACTCTACAGTTACTGACTTAGCCAAGTTACGTGGCTGGTCAACGTCTGTACCACGTAATACAGCAACGTGATAAGACAACAACTGAACTGGTACGCTATAAATGATTGGAGCAAGCCATTCGTTTACTGCTGGAATTTGTACAACGTGTTGACGATCTTTTTCGACTACGCCGCTATTTTCATCAGCGAAAACGAATAATTCACCGCCACGCGCCTGAACTTCTTCCATATTCGACTTAAGCTTATCAAGCATTTCGTCGTTTGGCGCAAGAATCACGATTGGCATTTCGTTATCAACAAGAGCCAATGGGCCGTGTTTTAACTCACCAGCCGCATAACCTTCTGCGTGAATATATGAAATTTCTTTAAGCTTTAAGGCACCTTCCAAAGCGATTGGATAGTGTGTGCCACGGCCTAAGAATAAACAGTGTTGTTTTTCAACGAACAATTCTGATAAACGTAAAATTTCATCGTTATTTTTAAGCGTATCAAGAATGACTTTCGGGCTGTGCCACAATTCACGAGCAATTTCTTCAATCATGACATTGCTAATACGCTGTTTTACTTGTCCAATTTTTAAGACGAGTAGCATAAGCGCAGCAAGCTGAGTCGTGAACGCTTTCGTTGATGCAACACCAATTTCAGGCCCAGCAAGGGTCAATAAGTGGTGATCAGTTTCACGTACCATTGAAGACGTAGCAACGTTACAGATAGTCAAAGTTTGAATGCTGAGCTTGTTTGCTTTAGCACGTTTTTGAGTTTCACGTAATGCAGCTAAAGTATCGGCTGTTTCACCTGATTGAGAAATACAGACATAAAGCGTATTTTCAACAATTACAGGTGAGCGGTAGCGGAATTCACTTGCGATTTCAACTTGGCAAGGCACACCAATCAGTTGTTCAAACCAATATTTCGCAATCATGCCTGAGTGATAACTTGTACCACATGCAATAATTTGTACGCTTTGAACTTTGCTAAAGTCTGCTTCAGCATTTTGCAAGAAGTCTTCGCGTAAGCTGTTGCCGTCAAGTGCTTGAGAAATCGTTTGTTTAATTGCTTCTGGTTGCTCATAAATTTCTTTGAGCATGTAGTGCTTGTATTCACCTTTTGAAGCATTGCTTACTGTTGCGTCAAGCTCTTTCACTGGACGTTCAACAAGTTCACCGTTTGCAAATACTTCAATTGAAGTACGAGTCAGGCGAGCAATATCACCTTCTTCTAAATACATAAAACGGTTAGTTACAGGTAAAAGCGCAAGTTGGTCTGAACTAATAAAGTTTTCACCAATACCTACACCAATCACAAGTGGTGAACCTTCGCGTACAGTGATTAACTCATCTGGGTAATCGCTATGGATAATACCTAGTGCATATGCCCCTTTAAGCTGAGGAACAACAGATTGTACTGCTTCAAGTAAGCTGTCAGTGCTTTTTAGTGCTTCTGCAACTAAGTGAGCGACAACTTCTGTATCTGTTTGAGAGGTAAATACATATCCTAAAGCTTGAAGGTCATCTTTAAGCTCTTGATAGTTTTCGATAATACCGTTGTGAACGACTGCCACTTTACCCGACATGTGCGGGTGAGCATTATTTTCAGTTGGTTTACCATGTGTTGCCCAACGTGTATGAGCAATACCAACTACCCCAGTGAGCTGCTGATCAGCAACTGCATCGGCAAGATTAATCACCTTACCTACACGACGCTCACGTAAAACTTCTTCATTATTCAGTACAGCAACGCCTGCTGAATCATAACCGCGATATTCAAGACGTTTTAAACCTTCGATTAAAATCTCAGTTACACAACGTTCTGCAACGCCTCCGACGATACCACACATAATTCAATCCTCTTATTTTTCACGCTTTTGGGGACGTTGATAATTTGCCTTAGAAATTTGTTGAGCACGTTCAAAGGAGAGACTTTGTTCAGCTACATCTTTCGTAATCACAGAACCCGCACCGACTGTTGCTCCATTTCCAATAGTCACAGGCGCAACCAGCGAGCTATTAGAACCGATAAACACTGCATCGCCAATAGTGGTTTTGTGTTTATTTGCACCATCATAATTGCAGGTAATTGTACCTGCCCCAATATTTGAGTCAGCACCGATCTCGGCATCACCTAAGTAGGTGAAATGGTTAGCTTTACTACCAAGACCAATGGTTGTGTTTTTGACTTCAACGAAGTTACCAATGTGGACTTCGTTCGCCAATTTTGCGCCCGGGCGTAAGCGTGCGAAAGGACCAATTTGAGTGTTTTCACCCACAATTGCACCATCAAAAACGCTATAAGCTTGAACTTTGGTTCCTGCTGCAATTTTTGTATTCTTCAAAATACAACCAGCACCGATTTCTACAAAGTCACCGAGTTCACAGTCACCTTCGATAATGACATTTACGTCAATACGAACATCGTGTCCAACTTTCACAGAACCACGTAAATCAAAACGTGCAGGGTCGGCAAAAGTTACGCCTTGTTGCATAAGTTCTTTTGCTTGCTGTTGCTGAAAATCACGCTCAAGTGCCGCAAGTTGTAAGCGGTCATTAACCCCTTCAACTTCAAAAGCAAGTTCTGGCTGAATAGAGGCAATTTCTAAGCCATCTGCAACCGCCATCGCAACGATGTCAGTTAAATAGTATTCGCCTTGCGCGTTTTCATTTGAAAGCTTAGGCAACCATTCATGAAGTTTTGCATTGCTTACACAGTAAATGCCTGTGTTAATTTCTTGAATTTGACGCTGAGCATCAGTTGCATCTTTATGTTCAACAATCGCTTGAATTTTGCCGTCTTGGCGAACAATACGGCCATAACCTGTTGGGTTTTCGACATGTAAAGTAATCATGCCAATACCAGTTTGACTTGATACTTCAACAAGTTGTTCTAGCGTTGTTTGACGGACTAAAGGAACGTCACCGTATAAAATTAATGAAATACCGTCTTTAGGAAGTACCGGTAAAGTCATTTGTACTGCATGACCTGTACCCAATTGTTCTGCTTGTTCAACCCATTGAATGTTTTCTTGTGCAAACGTCTGCTTTACGTGATCGCCGCCGTGCCCATAAATGGTAATGATATTTTCTGCTAATAGTTGTTTTGCTGTTTTAATAACATGTCCAAGTAGAGGGCGACCAGCTAAAGGTTGTAATACTTTAGGGAGCTGAGAACGCATTCGCGTTCCTTTGCCAGCAGCAAGAATAATGACAGTAGTAGACATGAATAACTCGAATGATTTAACTCAAATGGATAATAATTAGTGTACAAAGAGCAGCCCATACACCAGCAATAATATCGTCAAGCATAATACCAAAACCACCATGCACTTGGCGATCAATGACGCGTATAGGCCAAGGTTTCCAAACATCGAAAATTCGAAATAATATAAATCCTGTAATCGCCCATATCCAATTCATTTGTTGTAAATAAAGAAGAGGAAGAAAGGTAATAGATTGACCTGCAAATTCGTCCCACACAATTCGACCATCATCGTGTACGTCTATAACCTTTGCTGTTTGACCGCAAATATAAATACCCACCAAAGACATGATGATAATAGCGATTAAACTTAAGTTAAATCCGAGAGATAGCCAAATAGGAATGAAAAGTAAGGCAAAAGCAGAGCCAAAAGTACCCGGTGCTTTAGGGGCGAGACCAGATCCAAAACCAACCCCACAGAAAACGATGCAGCGGTTGAACCAAGACATGTTCTTAAAATGAATCGGCGGTTTATGCAAAGTGTTGGTATCCATGAATTTGCAACGGGTAATCTGAACCCAAATGCTCAAAAGTTAGTTTTGTTTGTTCAACGATCTGTCCAATCATTGTAATCTTAACGTCCAGTTGTTTTTGCAAAAGTTTTCCATAATTTTGCGGTGTTATTGTAAAACATAATTCGTAGTCATCACCACCTGCAAGCGCATATTGCCAACGTTGTTGTTCTTTTAATTGTTGCAATACAGGGTCAACAGGTAATTTTTCTAAGGCAAGTCGTGCTCCAACCTTAGATGCTTTTAAAATATGTCCTAAATCTTGCGCTAAACCATCTGAAACATCAATCATGCTAGAGGCAAGACCTTTTAGCTCTTGCCCAAGCTGACAACGTGGTGTCGGATAATCGAGTCTTTGCTGCAGCGGATGTCCCAAATGCTGAAGACCGTAAGCTGCATCACCCACCTGACCACTTACACAAACATAATCACCGACTTTTGCGCCTGAACGTAACACGGCTTGTCCGGTTTCTATCCAGCCCATTGCGGTAACGGTAATAGTGAGATGTGGACCTTGGGTAGTATCTCCACCAATTAAGGCAACACCAAACTGATTACAACAGTCGTAGATTCCCTGACTAAAACCTTCAAGCCACTCATGGTCAACTTGAGGTAAGCTGATTGCAAGTAAAATACTATGGGGTTTAGCACCCATTGCAGCAATATCTGAAAGATTTACAGCAACGCTTTTCCAACCAATAGCATGAGCAGAGGTGTCTAGAGGGAAATGACGGCCAGCAACCAGTGTATCTGCACAGATCACTAATTGTTGATTTGGAGGGGGAGTAATTAAGGCTGAGTCATCACCGATACCAAGTGCGACATCTGGATTTGATTGTCGATTAAAATATTGGTCAATAATTGAAAACTCAGCCATAGAACATCAAGCCTATTAATCTGCTTGCTGTTTTTCTGCGCTACGCAGTGTCGAACTCAGACGATCTAATACACCATTGATGTACTTATGACTGTCTGCTCCGCCAAAATGCTTAGCGAGCTCGATTGCTTCATCAAGTACCACACGGTATGGAATTTCTAAATGATCACGTAACTCGTAAGCACCTAAACGTAAAGTCGCAAGTTCCACGCCATCAAGTGCACTAAGTTCCCGGTCAAGTACCGGAATAAGTAATGCATCAAGTTCTTCACGTTGAGCAATGACTTGAGTCAGTAGTTCGTGATAATAGCCTAAGTCGACCTTGTGCATTGCATTTTCCGCACGTGTACGTGCTTCAATTTCATGTACAGGGTTGTGACTCATTTGCCACTCATAAATACCTTGTACAGCAAAACGACGTGCTTTGCGTTTTGCTGCATAAGCGGCTTGCAGTGTTTGAGACATGCTTTAAATTGCCTTTAATAAATTAACCATTTCAATTGCAGTTAAAGCAGCTTCGCTACCTTTGTTTCCTGCTTTTGTACCTGAGCGTTCGATTGCTTGCTCGATGCTGTCAGTAGTTAATACACCATTGATAACAGGCAAGCTGCTTTCTAACGCAACTACACCTAAACCTTTCGCACATTCACCAGCAACAAAGTCAAAGTGTGGTGTGCTGCCACGAATTACTGCACCAAGTGCAATAATCGCATCAAACTGGTTTGATGTAGCTAATTTTTTAGCAACGATCGGGAGTTCCCATGCGCCAGGAGCATGAATAACAGTAATGTTATCTTCATTTACGCCATGACGTTTTAATGTGTCGATCGCGCCTTCTAATAAGTGTTCAACAACAAAGCTGTTAAAACGACCCACTAAAATCGCATAACGACCTTCGCTTGCGAGATGTAATAAACCTTCAATACGGCGAATTGCCATAGCAACCTCGATTATTTCGTTGTGATTTGATCAGCAGTGATATATTCCACTACTTCTAAATTAAAGCCAGATAAAGCATTGAAACGTAATGGTGAGCTAAGAAGCTTCATTTTTTCAACACCTAAATCACGCAAAATTTGAGCACCGACACCAATCGTTTGATATTGATGTGAAAGTGCTGCATTGGATTTCACCGGTTTTGGCTTATTTAAATCATCCAACGCTGGTCCCAAGTCTTGCAAATGATCTTGGCCGATCCATACTAAAACACCGCGATCACTCGCTGCAATTGTCTGTAGTGCACGGTCTAGATTCCACGCAGGTTCACCATCAGCTTTATTGAGCTTAAGCAAATCGCGAATTGGACTGAAACCATGAACACGTACTGTTGTAACACCTTCTTTTGGCTCGCCTTTAACCAAAGCCAAATGAATGTCCGGATTACCAATCTCACGATAACGGTAAAGTTCAAATGCACCATATTCAGTTTGAATGGTTTTTTGATCCAAACGTTCAACCGTTTGCTCATTGGTCATACGGTAGTGAATTAGGTCGGCAATTGTACCAATTTTTAGACCATGCTTCTCAGCAAAAATTTCTAAATCTGCACGACGTGCCATTGTGCCATCTTCATTGATGATTTCACAAATGACTGAAGCTGGTTCAAAGCCCGCTAAACGTGTTAAATCACAGCCTGCTTCGGTATGGCCTGCACGATGTAACACACCACCTGGTTGAGCCATGAGTGGGAAAATATGACCCGGCTGTACAATATCGCTTGGTTTTGCATGCGCTGCGACAGCTGTTTGAATTGTATGCGCACGCTCTGCTGCTGAAATACCTGTTGTAATACCTTCGGCAGCTTCGATTGATAACGTAAAGTTTGTGCTGTGCTGAGCGCCGTTTTGATCAACCATCAAAGGTAGATTTAACTGTTTACAGCGCTCACGGCTTAACGTTAGGCAAACTAGACCACGTGCATGGGTAATCATGAAGTTGATATCTTCAGGACGCACATGCGTTGCTGCCATGACAAGATCACCTTCATTTTCGCGATCTTCGTCATCCATCAAAATAACCATTTTGCCTGCACGAATATCGGCGACAAGATCTTCAACACGACTCAGCGGCATTCGCTTTCACCTTTTTTTGTCGTAAGACAATTTCTATTTAATAAATTTTGCATAGTTTACGCTGTTTAGAGAATTTTGCCTATGATTCTGATTTATCCAAATTTACAACTCAACATAATAGATCTGGATTTACTTATCTCAATAAAGCATAAGAAAATAAAATTCTTGATTATAAATACCATGAATTTAAATAAAAAAACCTAGCCTTTAGGCTAGGTTTGAATGCGCATAATGACTTTTAAGATGCTGCACTGCTCGGGCTATCATTTTGTGGAATTGACTTTTTGCCCATCAAAATTTCAGTTCGAATATTTTGGGCAAGCTCTGCACATTCAGCATTCATACCATTAATCATAAATGCATGACGAGTCATAATATTGCTCGGGTTTGGCATTGCAACAAGCTGATAACTGTCTTGAATTGCTTTAAGCTGATCATTATCTAGATAAAGCGCAGACTCTTTAGCATGCAGATGTTGTGCTAAACGCTGAGCTGCTTCTTTGGCATCAATTTGCATTGCTTCTACGGCATGACACACAGCACTACGCGTTTGTAGTGCAAAGCGTTTATCTTCACGGTAACGTTTATATAAAACGTCTGATAGTAATTGGAACACTGTTCCCACCATGAGCAGGCATTCTACCGCGTGTGAATGTGAGGTTGAGATTGCGAGTGTTGCGCCTTCTGCATGAAACTCATCTACGACCTCAATATCTGTAGTCTTTAAATGATAATGCTTTGTGCATAGCTCGATACTTTTATTTAAGAAGAGCTGGCAAAGTTTAAAATAAGGTATAGAAACAGACTGGTTAACACTACTTAATAACTGTTTAGGGTCATAAAACTGAATGTTGAGTGCCAAACTGTCTTGGTTTGTAGATTCTGTGCTTTTTTCTGGTTGTGGACGAACAAGTGGTTTCGCTTTAGCTTGTTGCTGAGCCTGTGCAACCAAAGTTACTGTATTTTGTTTTTCAAGCGCGAGAGCTTGTGTTAACTCTTGAATCTCATGTTTTAAACGATTTTCTTCGTTAATACGTGCTAGGTATTCACTACGGGTTGGACGAGCAATGGCACGATAAGCAAGCCATAATAAAACATGTAAGAATAACGAAGCTAAAATCGCAAGCCATTGGGTACGAAGGATTTCGCCAATACTTGGTTGAATAAGCGTAATTTCAATAGAACCGACTTTCTTCTCGTTTTGAAGAGCATCACGAACAAAAACTTCGCCTTCGCGAGTTTTTGACATGCCGCTTGTCGCTAGGACTTGTTTATTGGCATCAAGAATGCGAATAGATGCCACACTTGGATTGGTCGCATAGCGATTGGCAATAAGAGCCAAAGATACCGTATTGGCAGGTTCAAGCTCAGATAAGCTGTCTGCTACGAGTTGGCTGGTCATGAGCTGACCTTGGCTCGCACGGTTTTCATTGAGCTGGTGTGTCGTTGCAATCACCAATAAAAAGGTATGCAATGCAAAACTAATGATCAGTAGGCTAGCAAATAGCCCTTGTCTAGGCGCAATCAAGTTAAACTTCCAAGGCAATTATATTGAAATTCGATTATGATTCTTACAATAGTTGTCACTCAGACTAGAGTCAATTCATGCGAGAAATCATTCTTATATCCTTTTTAGGACCGGACCAACCAAACCAGTTTACCCGATTAATGCAAGTACTATCCGTACATTCATTGCAAATACTGGATGTAGGTCAGGCCGTTATTCATAATCAACTGACATTGGGCATCGTGGTCGCTTCAGATAATGAAACTGCGACAGCGTTGGCAATGAAAGAGATTTTGATTTTAGCACATGATATTGGCTTAACAGTGCGCTTTAAACCAATCTCGGGCGCAGAATACGATCAATGGGTAAGTGAAGGTGGGCGAACCCGTTATATCGTCACGGCTTTGGCACCAGAGCTTACTGCTGCACACTTACAAGCCGTTACACAAATTGTGTCTAGCCAAGGCTTTAACATCGAAACTGTAACCCGTTTATCAGGTCGTGTAGACATTGAAAAGGACAGTACATTGCCTCGTCGCGCTTGTGTACAGTTCGGTTTAAGCAGTGGTCCAACTTTAGATGCACAAGCAATGCGTGCTGCATGTTTACTTCTTTCAAGCGAATTAAATATTGATGTTGCTGTTCAAGAAGACAACGCTTATCGACGTAACCGCCGTTTAGTGTGCTTCGATATGGACTCAACCTTAATTGAGCAAGAAGTGATTGATGAATTGGCGATTGAAGCAGGGGTAGGCGCACAAGTTGCTGAAATTACTGAAAGAGCAATGCAAGGTGAACTTGATTTCCAGCAAAGCTTCCGCGCACGCGTTGCTTTATTAAAAGGTCTGGATGCTGCTGTTTTACCTAAAATTGCTGAGCGTTTAACCATTACCGAAGGTGCAGAACGCCTCATTTCAACGTTAAAAGCACTTGGATATAAAACGGCTATTTTATCTGGCGGTTTCCAATACTTTGCTGAATATTTACAAGGTAAATTAGGTATTGATGAAGTTCATGCCAACGTTTTAGACGTACAAGATGGCGTTGTAACTGGTGAAGTAAAAGGTGTAATTGTTGATGGCGCACGTAAAGCTGAATTATTACGTGAGCTTGCCAACAAACTTGATATTTCATTAGAGCAGGCAATGGCTGTCGGTGATGGCGCAAATGATTTACCAATGCTTGCGATTGCCGGACTTGGCGTAGCGTATCGCGCTAAACCGCTTGTTCGCCAAAATGCGAATCAGGCGATTTCAAGCGTTGGTTTAGATGGTGTACTGTATTTACTCGGTATGCATGACAAAGATTTGAACCGTGCTTAAATAATACTGAACAATCATTAAGCGCTGCTCAAGAGTAGCGCTTTTTTTATGCAGAATAGTCATAAAAACAAGCAAGTTATGACAAAATTATGCACAGAAAAAAGGCAATAAAAAAAACTGAAAAAAACTTATTTTCAGGTAAAAAAACAGCATAGTTTTTTGTAATGACACGCCAGAATTGATGCCATATAGGACGTAGAACTTTTTGAAATTTAGAAAAATGTAATGACAAAAGAATGTTGCGACAAAGTGTGTCGCATCGACAAATAACAGGTCTTTTTTTCTAAAAAAAAACATCCATAATGCTTTCTAAGCTTCAACACAAATCATGAATTAAAGTTGTTTTTGGAATGAGGTCTGAAGTTCAGACCGAATGTTTTTAGACGTTTTCATTAAGACGGAGGTTTCTATGGTAACAGCGAATTTTGCCGCTATCGCCGGATTCAGCTTAATTGCTGTCGCGCTTGTTGCTGTTTTCTTTTCTCCTTACCGTCGTTGGCTTGGTTTTATGCTTGCAGGGATGTTTTTTTGGGGGCTATTGGAAGTGGTCCGCTTTGGAGTTCAAGTCACTTTTGAAATGCCAGTCACATATAGTTATTTAACTGCACTAAGTCTAGCGATGGTAATGGTCACATTTGTTTTATTACGTGAGGATAAACAGGCACAAAAGGCTTTGGCAAATCGCCAATATATAGAACATACGCCAGTATATGAAGATGACCAACAGCAATGTTCTAGCCGATAATTAAAGTATTATCTAACGCTAAAAAGGTATGCACAGCATGCCTTTTTTATTTACGAAAACATGATTTTTATTATACAAAGCATTTATTAAAAAATAGCCAGTTATGCTACGATAGCGTGGTCTGTTGACGTTTCATATATAGATTGCGTTGCCAATTAGAATATCATCAGTCGATGCACAAAACAGTCAAAGGGAAGCCCTTGTCGAGTTTTGCCCCAAGATTTTCATAAAAATACAATAGGCGTGAATGTTCATGAAACTTTCTTCTATACCTGTAGTTAAGTTACCACTTGTTGATGTTAGTACAGACCCGTTAGATTTATTGGTAGCAGGTTTGGCACTTCGTATGAAACAGTTGGCACGTACAAGTCCTAAGTTTATTGAACTAGTTCATGACCGTGCATTCCGTATTCAAATTGGTACTGACTTAGGTGTTGCTCGCCAAATTATTATTAACCATGGTCACATCGACACAGTCGCGGGTTCACCTGAAAAAGCTGACTTTATTTTGCAATTTGCAGATAGTGAACAAGGTGTAAAAACATTATTAAAAGGCGATCCAACTGCATTTATGACAGGTATGCAAAACGGCAGCATTAAAATGGAAGGCGATTTCAGCTTGCTTGTTTGGTTTAACCAAGCAGCTAAACTCATTCCACCAAAATTACCAAAACCAGTAAAAGAAAAAGTACGTCAGGCGCGTGCTTTCATTAAAGAGAAAACTGGACGTTAATTGCCAGAAATAAAAAAAACTCCCATTTGGGAGTTTTTTTATATTTATGCTTCAACTTCCAGATTGAAAGTGACTGGCCCATCATTTATGAGATGTACTTTCATGTCGGCTGCAAAAATTCCTGTTTGAACTTCTTGAAACTGTGAACGGGTATATTCAACCAACTGTTCATAGAGTGCTTTTGCATCGCTAGGTGGCATAGCTGGACCAAAGTCCGGACGTAAACCTTTTTGGGTTTGAGCCATCAGGGTGAACTGAGAAACAAGCAGAATCCCACCATTTGCCTGAGAGACGTTCCAGCCCATTTTGCCTTGCTCATCATCAAAAATACGATATTTCAAAATTTTATCGATAAGCTTCTGACCCATGGCGAAGGTATCATCTCGGCCTATTCCTAAAAAAACCAATAAGCCATGCTGGATTTCGCCAGTCGTTTCACCGTCTACGACCACTTTAGCTTCAAGAACTCGTTGTATTAAAGCGCGCATTGTTAGAGAGATTTTCTGCAATTGTTTGAATTGATGCAGTTTAGCAGAAATTAATTTAAATGATTTTTAAAAGGAAATTTCATGGAGTTGCAACAATGGTATAAAAGCCCATAATTCATCTATAAAAATATGCTTTAATGCAAAGAAGCAAGCGAATAATCATTGACTATGTCTCCAATTATCCATTCTTTACTTGATACAGACTTGTACAAATTTACGATGCTACAAGTGGTTTTGCACAAATTTCCGCAAACTCATAGCGTCTATCATTTTCGTTGCAGAAACTTAGAAGATACGGTTTATCCATTAGTGGATATTTTGGATGACTTAAATGAGCAACTCGACCATTTATGTAATCTCAAATATAAAGAAGACGAATTGCAATACTTAAGAAAATTGCGTTTTATTAAAAGTGATTTTGTCGATTATTTAGAATTATTCCAACTCAAACGTCGTTTTATTCAAGCCAGTATAGATGCCGAAGGCCGTCTAGATATTCGTATTGAGGGGCCAATGGTTCAGGCCATGATGTTCGAGATTTTTGTGCTGGCGATTGTAAACGAGTTATATTTTAGCCGCATTCGAACAGATGAAGTTTGGGCTGAGGGCGAACGCCGTTTAAAAGCAAAACTCGAATTAATTCAGCAATACGAAAAATCTCAACAGCCGAATGATCCTCCATTTTTAGTTTCCGACTTTGGTACACGCCGTCGCTATAGCTTTGAATGGCAAAAACATGTCGTGGCTGCATTTCATAAAACTGTCCCACATGTGTTCCGTGGTACAAGTAATGTCTTGCTTGCTAAAGAATTAAATATCACGCCAATTGGAACCATGGCGCACGAATTCCTACAAGCGTTTCAGGCCCTTGATGTGCGCTTACGTGACTTTCAAAAAGCTGCTTTAGAAACATGGGTACAGGAGTACCGTGGAGACTTAGGAATTGCTTTGACTGATGTTGTTGGAATGGATGCTTTCCTAAGAGATTTTGACCTGTATTTTGCTAAACTATTTGATGGCTTACGTCACGACAGTGGTGACCCATATGAGTGGGGAGATAAAGCCTACGCGCATTATCGTAAGTTAAAAATTGATACTAAAACCAAAATGCTCACCTTTAGTGATGGTCTCAATTTGCCAAAGGCATGGGAGCTTCACCAATACTTTAAAGATCGTTTTCAGGTAAGTTTCGGTATTGGAACCAATTTGACCAACGATATGGGGCAAACAGCGCTCAATATTGTGTTGAAACTGGTTGAGTGTAACGGTCAGTCGGTTGCCAAAATTTCGGATAGCCCAGGAAAGACCATGACCGACAACGATACGTTCTTGGCCTATTTGCGTCAGGTTTTCCAAATTGAAGAGCTTGATGAAGCTGTTTAATGACAATGTCGTTTGACGACTTGGCAAAGACTCAGTGCTTAAGAATGTTTATATCTGATTTTTTGCTAAATGGTAGCAGAAAATCAGAGTTTGATAGATATAAGCTTATGCTAAGATGAAATTAAGCTGGTATAAAAAGTAACCATGACGATGACCCCTCCTGATTTTAAACTTGATTTACTCATAGAAGCCGAAGAGTTAGTGCCTTATTTAGGCAATGAATATATCCGTATTGTGGATTTAAGCCGTGCATCTGTTTATGAGCAACTTCATATTCCACATGCAATTCATTTACAACCTAAATGGTTGGTGGCTCAACATGAAGAAGCCACTGGCATCTTGCCTGATGAATCGGGTTTACAAGCGCTGATTGAAAAATTGAATATTTCACCAAATCATCATGTGGTGGTCTATGACGATGAAGGTGGGGCATGGGCTGGGCGTTTAATCTGGAATTTACATTGCTTAGGATTTACGCGTACCAGTTTAATTAATGGCGGTATTCATGCATGGTTAGGAGCAGGCTTACCCACAACGGCAGAAGTCGAAAAAGTTTCTCCTGTTGCCGATTTAATTCAAATTGATTTATCGCACGCTGCTCAGTACCGAGTGAACTATGAGGAACTAAGAAAGCAAGTCGAGCAAGAAAGTATTCAGTTATGGGATTGTAGAACAATTGATGAATATAGTGGTATCCGCTTAGCAGCGCGACGCGGTGGTCACATTCCAAATGCCCTTCATTTTGAGTGGAGTACTGCACTTAATCGTCAAAATCATCTAAAATTGCATCCGCTTGAACGCACGCGGCAGCGCCTTGAACAACTTGGGTTCGATTTACAGCAACCTGTAGTCGTGTACTGCCAGTCACATCACCGTTCCGGTCTGGCCTACATTTTGACTAGACTTTTGGGGTGGGAAGCAAAAGCCTATGATGGTGCGTGGAGTGAATGGGGCAATCGCCTCGATAGTCCTATTATTACTGGAGAATCACCGTCGTGAGTTTCACATCTCGATTAAAAAAAGAATTATTTATTAAGGCACAAAATCTTGTTCCTCAACATCAATTGAGCCGTGTAGTGGGTAAAGTTGCTGCGAGTGAAAATCCAGTTATAAAAACTGCTGTTATTCAAGCATTTAAAACTAAGTATGGGATTGATTTATCGATTGCTGAACAAGGCAATGCATTGAAATATAAATCTTTTAATGACTTTTTTACCCGTGCTTTAAAAGATGGCGTACGTTTGGTCGACGAAAATGCAGATAGCATTGTTTCACCAGCAGATGGCGCTATTTCACAAATTGGTAAAATTACTGCTGGCGAAGTTTTTCAGGCAAAAGGCCAAAGCTTCTCTGTAGAGAAACTCATTGGCGACCCACAACTTGCTCAACCTTTCCAAGAAGGTGAGTTTGCAACAGTTTACCTCTCACCACGCGACTATCACCGTGTTCATATGCCATTTGCAGGTACATTAACTGAAACGTTGTATGTACCGGGTGAGCTATTTTCAGTAAATCAGGTGACCGCTGAAAATGTACCGGGATTATTTGCCCGTAATGAACGCATGGTGTGTTTGTTTGATACTGAACTTGGACGTATGGCTGTTGTTTTAGTCGGCGCTATGATTGTTGCTGGTATTGAAACTGTAGCAACAGGCAAGGTAAAGCCTTCAGGTCGTATCGAATTACAACATCATCAGTTAAAGCTAGAAAAAGGTGCTGAGCTTGGCCGTTTTTATTTAGGTTCTACTGCGGTTATCTTATTTGAAAAAGATAAGGTCGAGTGGGAAAAGCGTTTTAAAGCTGAGTCTGTTGTTGTGATGGGCGAGCGTATGGGTCATACAGTTTAATAAGCTATATAACTTATATAAAATATGAACCCTGAATAAAGTTATTCAGGGTTTTTAAATTTAAGTGATGTAAAAATATAATATATTATTATGTTCTTGTTTATATTATTTTGAAATAATATTATTAAGTGGTCTAAATTAGGACATTATATGCACTAGATATATTTATGTATGATTGAAATGATCAAGAATATTCAACGTTAGTAAATAGAAATGAAAATAGATATTTGATTTAGACTTAAGTCGTACTTTTAATTTTATTTGAAGATAAGTGTTTAAATCTAAAAATTATTTATTTTTTTATAAACATTAAGTTTCTTTTACATATTATAAAAAAATTAGCTTTGGCATAATGTTTGCTAACTATTCAGGACTTTACTCTAACTTTCATATATTTAGGTTCTGAAATCATGTTAAATGTTAAACAGCTGACAGCTTCGGTTTTATCTGTACTTTGCATTTCACTCACTCATGCAGATGATTTTAAAGTTTTAAACCAAATTTCAAAACAGCCTACTCAAATTCAAACTGGAGAATATAAAGGTAATTATTATGTTCCTTCTACTTTAAATACGATTACATGGGGATATTTACCAAATCGAGATGCTAAACCTGTGCTTACTGTTCCGTCGGGTAGTGTTGTAACGTTTGATACGGTTTCTCATGAAGGTTTGCTTGAAGACCAAGGGCGTAATGCTGAAAAGTTCTTTAAATCGAAAGGTGTAAAATCTAATGAAATATTGGAAGAAGCACAAACAATTACCCAGTCAAATTTAAAGCATGATTTTCATAAAGATGGGCCACATATTGTGACAGGTCCTGTTGCAATTGAAGGTGCACAGCCTGGCGATATTTTAAAAGTTGAAGTACTTAAAGTTGAGCCGCGTGTACCTTACGGTGTTATTTCAAATCGACATGGTAAAGGTGCTTTAGTGGGTGAGTTTCCTAAGAAAGCAAAGCAAGAAAATGCATCGGCTGAGCATCCTGAACGTTATGGAAATGTATCGATTTTCACCCCAATTGAAAAAAATGCTAAAGGTGAGTACGAAGGTGTATTAAAAACAGAATCGGGTAAATCAATACGTTTCCCGCTGTATCCTTTTATGGGAATTATGGGGGTAGCAGCCAATACGTCTGAGCCTGTTCACTCTGTACCACCTGCAATGTATGGCGGAAATATTGATATTAATGAACTAGGTGCAGGTTCAACAGCCTATTATCCTGTTCAGGTCAAAGGCGCATTATTCTATACGGGTGATAGCCATTTCGCGCAAGGGGATGGTGAAGTCGCATTAACTGCACTCGAAGCTTCAGCACGTGCAACACTAAAATTTACCTTGCTTAAAGCTGGTAAAGACAAAATACCGGGCAAGGAGCTAAAACAACCTTTAGCTGAAAATGCTGAGTTTTGGATTACGCCGGGACTTGACGAAGATCTAGATGAGGCGATGAGGAAATCTACACGTGAAGCTATTCGTTTCTTAAACCAAGAATATGGTATTGATGAAGCGACGGCATATGCGTATTTAAGTGCTGCAACAGATTTTGAAGTTTCACAAGTTGTAGATAAAACTAAAGGTATTCACGCAAAAATCAGAAAAGCTGATTTTAAAGAGTTTGAGAGCAAATAATTATATGATCTGTGCTTGGTATTTAATATTTTAAATATCAAGCTAAATCTCATTTCAACTATTAATAAGTTTTATATATTTTATAGTTGAGTATAATAAGTCTCACATATATTTATTACTATAAAATCTAATGAACTTACTTCCGAACGTCTCACTATATCTTGCTGCGATATTAACATTCTGCGCTGCATTACTTCATTTTATTTGTGTGTTCTGGGGAGCAAATGGTTTTCGGTTTTTAGGGGCCGGAAAAAGTATTGTCCAGATGGTTGAAAGAGGTGATTGGTATCCGAATTTTATGGCAATTTCGGTTGGTTTTATTCTTTGTATTTTTTCTTTTTATGCTTTTTGTGCAGCAAGTGTCTTTATCAGTTTGCCGTTTGAAAAAATTATTATTTCTCTCGTTGCGATTATATTTATTTTGCGTGGTTTGGCATTTCCGTGGTTAAAGGCTAGATTTAGTGGGAATAGTGATCTATTTTGGTATATAAGTTCTTTCATTTGCCTCTTGTTGGGTTCGTTATATGCAATAGGGGCATATTTTTTATAAGTTCAACTTGAATTGATTAGAAAGTAGAGGAGTAATCCCTTGATTAAAAAAAGTAATTCGTTTTTTAAAATTTTATTTAGTAGTGCTTGTTTAGTGTCTGGCTCTGCTATGGCTGCGTCAATTACAGATTTGAACAAGCAAATTGTGAACGATAAACCAGGTTCAATACTGTCTATAGCACAGCAAGATGTAACGAATTTATTTCCTCACGCCGATCAGCGTTTGTTAATAAATTATCGTAGTCGAGGTGTGAACGGTGAACCTATCGTTACCTCAGCATTTATTTTACTACCGAAAGGAACACCGCCTAAAAATGGCTGGCCTATACTTGCTTGGGCACATGGTACGACAGGAGTTGCTGACACCTGCGCACCTTCGGGTGACTATGTAGGTGGCCCAGTTCATTCATATCAAGAAGTTGCTTCTAAAGCTTTAGATAGTTGGCTTGCACGAGGCTACGCAGTTGTTGCACCTGATTATCAGGGTTTAGGTACACCGGGTGGGCATCCTTATATGAATGCAAAAAGCCAACTGCATACGGTGGTCGATGCCGTACGAGCATTACATGTGTTGAAGCCAAAAGATTTCAATAAACAGTGGTTAGTCATGGGACATAGCCAAGGTGGGGCTGCGGCAATTGCAGTATCTGCTTATGGCCAAAAAGATGCGCCTGAACTGGATTTAAAAGGAGCGATTGCGCTTGCGCCAGGCGGTTATCAATATGAAGGTATTGCAGAATATGTGAAAACTAATCCGAACCCAGAACCTAGTGTGGCTGCTTTTTTCCCGATTGTATTATTAGGCGCACAAGCAGCTGAACCAAGCATTGTTCCTGAAAACTTAGTCAGTCCTGAAATGAACGCTGTGCTGACTCAAGGACGTAGCCACTGTTTATCTGAACTTCAATCTGATTTGAAGAAATCTCCTTCGAGCATATTTAAAGCTGATGCAGACTTAAAACCTCTTTTGGCTTATCTAAAACAGCAGTCCATTGAAAATATGGTGCCGACTGTACCGTTAATGATCGTGCAGGGTTCTAAAGACCATTTAGTTGACCCGAGAGGAACATATGCTTATTACCAACAGTTATGTAAATTAAAAAAACCAACGATTTATCAAACGATTGATGGTGGAGATCATCGTGATGCACTGCGTCAAAGTAATACTTTTGCCACTAATTTCTTAAATGTTATACAGAAAAACCAAAGTAAGTCGTATTGCTCGACTTCTAAATAGACAGAGTGTGATTTTCACAAAAAAGCCGACTTTTCATAAGTCGGCTTTTTATATATGAGGGGTAATTTTAGGTCATGTTATATAGTCTTTCTTTTGGAAAAACTGCGGTAAATGTTGACCCTTCATTTTCTTTAGATTGCACGTCTAAATAAGCGCCGTGTTGCATCAATACGTGTTTTACAATCGCCAAACCTAAACCCGTTCCACCTGTTTGACGACTACGGTCGCTGTCTACACGGTAAAAGCGTTCAGTCAGTCGCGGCAAATGTTTTGGGTTAATCCCAATGCCTGTATCTTGTACGCTAAAGTAAGCATGTTCACCATCGTCGTGCCAACCAATGGTAATCGTTCCACCTTTTGGTGTGTACTTAATGGCATTGGTAATTAAATTACTAAATGCACTAGCAATTTCCATGTCTGAACCAATGAGGTCACAGTGGCTATCAATATGTAAATTGAGCGTGTGTCCATAATCGGCATTGTAAGCCTGAGCATCATCAAAGAGTTGATTCATTAAACTCGGCATTTCAATAATCTGATTTTTTGCAATTTTTTTGTTGTTTTCTAAATTCGATAACAGCAATAAATCATTCACTAACGCATTCATACGTTTGGTTTGTGATTGCATTTGGTCAAATGCACGTTTCCAGCGTGGGCTAATATCTTCTTGATCGGTAAATGTTTCGATGTAGCCACTGAGTACAGTTAATGGAGTACGTAGTTCATGCGAAATATTGTCGACGAAGTCTTTACGCATTTGCTCAAGGTTATGCATACGAGTCACGTCATAAGCGACAAGTAAGCGGCTTTCACCACCAAACCGTGTGAGTTTGACTTGCACATAACGATCATCATCAAAGTTGGAATGTAGCTTAATGCCGTCAGGTGCCTGATCAATGTTGTTAAAATATTCAATAAAAGTAGGCTGGCGCAAAATCGTTAATAAGTTGCGACCACGGTCGAGTGGGCTAATACCCAATAAACGCTCTGCGGCAGGGTTCCACCATTCAATTTGATGTTGATCATCAATGAGTACAACGGCTTCAGCTAGCGCAACTAAAGAGGATTGAGCGCGGTCAATCAGCCCAACCATTTCGGCTTGAACAATACGTTCCTGACGCTGAGCACGATACACATTAAACAATAGTGCCCCCCAAATACCACTTAAGTTGGGAGGAACATCGTAAGGATTGTTGGCAATCCAATCATTGACCAAATATAAAGAACGTAACTGGAGTGCAAAAAACACCACGAAGGCGATAAAAATACAGCTCCAGAAATACCCAACCCCTAAACCGACTAAACCCGCAATAATCAGGAAAAATAATAAAAGCCGTAAATCTTGTTTAGCAAACGTCCATAAACTACTGTAACGAGAAAGTTTTTGTTCACGTACCTGTTCAGGGACGGGGTAGGGTTCATACATAAATTTTGGTTAACCTGCGGCTAAATCTGCACGTGTTGAGAAACGATAACCTGTACCACGTACTGTCTGAACAAATCGGTCAACACCAAAAGGTTCTAAGACTTTACGTAAACGACGAATATGTACATCGATGGTACGATCTTCGATGTATACATTACCGCCCCATACCTGATCGAGCAACTGCGCACGTGTATATGCACGCTCTGGATGGGTCATAAAAAATGCAAGCAAGCGATATTCAGTTGGTCCCATATCTAAAATACTGTTGCCAAAGCTTACACGCTGGCTTACAGGATCAAGAATTAAACCATTGGCATCAATCGTTTTTTCACCGCTTAATGCATTTGCACGGCGTAGAACTGCTTTAATACGAGAAACCAGTTCACGTGTTGAAAATGGCTTCGTCATATAGTCGTCTGCACCGGCATCTAGACCTTGTACTTTGTGGTCTTCTTCTCCGCGAGCGGTGAGCATAATGACTGGAATTTCTGCTAAATTTTCATCGCGTTTTAAGCGGCGGCATAAGTCGACACCACTCACCCCTCCAGGTAACATCCAATCGAGCAAGATAAGCGCCGGACGTTGGTCGACGATAATTTGATGAGCCTGTTTAGCATCTTCAGCCTGTAAACATTGAAAGCCTGCCATGTCCAAAGAAGTATGGATCATTTCACGAATAGGAAGCTCATCATCGACAATTAAAATGTAGTCATCTTTCACAGCGTAATACCTTGTAGATTTTAACGGTGAACCGTTTTGTAGTTATGACAGGCTTATTACAAAGATTAATTATGACAATTTCATTGCAGAAAAGTCTATAAAATCGAATTTAGCAATAATTTGTGACAAAAATACGGCAAGCACATGACCGAATGATGACAGGAAAACATAAATTTTCTTAAAATCATTCAAGGTGTTACCAGTTTGCTTTCCTATAGGTTTCTTAGGTCAAAGTCGTGTCAAAAAACTTTAATATTATTTTGAAACTTGTGCCAATAAAGATAAGAAAACAATACGGCAAGCTGTCAAAACTTGCTCTAGAGACTGCTCAAAGCCTCCCATCACCCAGCGAATCGCAATTTGTGTCACGTATCCGTTTAAGCCAGTTGCGATTAAAGATAGCTCATTTTCATGATGTTGAATTTGCGGCATGGTCAGCATAACGAAAGCTTGAATCATACGGTCAAACTGAGCAAGTGTTTCCTGAATGGTGGCCTGATTATGTAATTCTTGAACCAGAACTGCATCAACATAGATGATACGAGCTAGTCTCGGGTCATCTTTTAAGGTTGTCAGCAGTGCTCTTAAGCCCGCATCGACCATTTTTTCTGGATCTGGCGCAGCTTTAATCACAGCCTGCATTAAGTTTTGTTGTAACTCTTCAATCATTTTTAAAAAGATAGTTTGGAATAAATCCTCACTCTTTTTAAAAGATTCATAAAAATAGCGCTCGGTGAGTTTTGCTTCTTGGCAAACATCTTTTACCGTCACTGAAAAAAAGCCGAGAGTTCCATAAGTTGCAATACCTGCTTCAATCAGTTTTTCGCGGCGTGCCTCTTTACGCTCAGTAAGAGATAACCCTTTGAACTGACGTTCTTTACTCACAGTTTTTGTTTTCTTTTTACTGGTTGAGTCGTTTGTCGCCATAAAAAATGGTTTCCTGATTTATCGGTTTTTCGGCAAATATGGGCCTATGATAAAGCCGTCAGCAGAATTGTGCCAATCTATCTGAAATTACAGTGTACTATATTGACAATGAATATTGTCAAAATTATATTAAAAGAGTCTAAAGTGCACATGCAATGAACCGATTGTGCAAATCGAAAAACAAAGGATGGACAATGAAAAATTTTAAAAACAAAGTCGCTGCAATTACGGGCGCAGGTTCTGGCATTGGGCAACAACTAGCAATTCTCTTGGCAAAACAAGGCTGCCATCTTTCTTTGAGTGATATTAATGAAAAGGGCTTAGAGAAAACTGTTGAGCTGTTAAAACCCTACAGCAACATTAGCGTAACAACTAAAAAGTTAGACGTTTCTAACCGTGAAGCGGTAAAACAGTGGGCACAGGAAACTGTGCAAGATCATGGTTCTGTTAATCTCATTTTTAACAATGCCGGCGTTGCCTTAGGTTCAACTGTAGAAGGCGCGACCTATGAAGATTTAGAGTGGATCGTTGGAATTAACTTCTGGGGTGTGGTTTACGGTACTAAAGAATTTTTACCGTTTATTAAGCAAACTCAAGATGGTCATATTATTAATATTTCGAGCTTATTTGGTTTAACTGCTCAACCTACTCAGTCTGGCTATAATGCCACTAAATTTGCGGTGCGTGGTTTTACCGAGTCATTACGCCAAGAGCTAGATATTGAAAAATGTGGCGTAAGCTCGTTGTGCGTACATCCGGGTGGTATCCGCACCAATATTGCTAAAGCTGCAAAAATGAGTGATAGCTTGAACACCTTGGGTATGGATCCGACAAAATCGATTCAAAATTTTGACAAGTTATTGCGTACCCCACCAGAAGAAGCGGCTCGTCAAATTTTGGATGCAGTTTTGAAAAATAAGCGTCGTTTACTCATTGGTAGTGATGCAAAAATTCTGGATGCATTCCAACGTTTATTCCCGACAGGGTACCAACGTGCTTCAACCATTGTGACCAAATTAATGAAATAACTTTTAATGTAAAAAAAGCCATCATTTGATGGCTTTTTTTATAAGGCTTAATGCATTCTAAATAAGAACTTTGATCTTCTTTTTCTTCCAAATAAACTGATAATACAAGCCTTGAACAATACAGAGGCTGACAAATGCCAAGGCATAAGCAAACCAAATCCCTTTAAGTCCCCACATTGAGCTAAACCAGTAAGCACATGGAATTTCAATAAATAAAATAGCCGATATGTTTAATAGCATTGGGGCTGTTACGGTACCACTGGCACGCATTATGGATGCAAAAATGGCACCTGCACCAAAGAACAAAATTGCCCAAAGTACAATAAATAAAAGTTGCTGCCCTAACACCACCACAGTTGGGTCGGTAATGAATAAAGCCATTAAATATTTTGAAAATAGATAGCCCAGTGCGATTAGGGTACCTGTAAATAAAAAGTTCATACCTAGAGCCGTGCGGGTAACACGTGCAAGTAGGTCTGATTTACCTGCACCAATGGCTTGTGCTGCAAAAATTGAAGCTGCAATTGAGATTGATAAAGCAGGAAACTGAATATAGTTGAGTACTTGGTTCACAGCACCATATGCAGCTGTCGCATGAGCGCCAAAACGGTTGACTAAACCTACAATCACGAGTCCTGCCATAGAGGTGGTAATCATTTGAATACCAGTTGGCACACCTAGGCGCAAAATGATTTTGCTTAAGTCTGGGTTATGACGAATATGCTGCAAAAGTTGGCGGTTCGGTCGAAGCGGATGCTTTTTCTTGTTTAGGTAAATTGCCAGAAAAATTAGAATCGCAATATAACTAATAATAGACGCTATAGCCGGTGCAATAATACCGAGAGCAGGAAAACCAAAATAACCCTTAAGCAATATAGGGGTAATAATTACGCCAATTACACTAGTTAAAGCAAGAGCCAGTAAAGGTGTCGTACTGTCACCTACACCGCGTAAAATTGAGGTATAGATAATATAGACAAAGAGAAGTGGACTACCTGCCAACATCCACTGCACATAAGGCAATGAGAGATGCATGACCTTTGGGTCGGTGCCTAAAAGTTCTAAAATATCGTGGGCAAAAAACACACCAATAATTGCAGTAATGATACCGCCAATAATGGTCATAAACAGAGTAGACCCTACGACACTTTGAACTTTTTCTATATCCTGCGCACCCCATGCTTGCCCGACTAAAATAGTCGTACCAGTTGAAATTCCGATAATAAAAGCCAGCAGTAAAAACAAAATGGGGAAATATACAGAAACTGCGGCAATTGCATCGACCCCCATCATTTGGCCAACAAAAATGGTGTTAATGGTGCCAGACAAGTTCTGCAAAATATTGGTTGCAATGAGTGGTAATAAGAAAACAAAAAATGTTTTCCATAGATTTTGCTGATGAATTAAAGACTGTCTTGGTGGCATGTATTCTCCATCGCCCATCTCTTTGATGAGCGGGGCAGATATTCAACTTAGCATATTTAGAGGAAATTTCTTGTAGTGTTTTGCTATGCTAAGTTTCTAAATTTATTAACATTCATTCAAGATTTCTCCTGCTTTTTGCAATGTTTCATCATTTTTAGCAAAGCAGAAACGAATGAGGCGTAAAGACTCAGGCGCTTGTTGGTAAAACACCGAAACTGGAATAGCCACAATTTTATGTTGCTCGGCAAGAAACTGGCACATTTCAACATCGTTTAAATCGGGTCTAATCTGGCTGTAGTCAAGGTTTTGGAAATAAGTGCCTTGAGATGGCTTAAGTAAAAAACGGCTATTGTGAATTGCCTGATTAAATCGATCCCGCTTAGTTTGATAAAACTGTGAAAGTTCCCGAATATGTTCCGGATGCTGTTGCATATATTGCGCTAGGGCAATCTGACAAGGTGTCGTGCCACAGAAATTCGCATATTGGTAAATCTGACGGAATAAACGCATTAATTCGGGTGAAGCCACACAGTAACCTGTTTTCCAACCTGTCACATGAAAGGTTTTCCCAAAAGAACCAATCACAAAACTACGTTCTCTAAGCTCTGGAAAATGCAACGCACTAAAGTGTTGCTGACCGTCAAAAACTAAGTGTTCATACACTTCATCAGATAAAACCACAATATTTTTATCTCGAATCAGTTCAATAAGCTCTAACCAGTCCTGTTTTTCCCATATGGTGCCAGTTGGATTGTGGGGCGTGTTCACCACAATCATACGGGTTTTGTCATTAATCAAATCTTTAACTTGCTGCCAGTCAACCTTAAAGTCAGGTGCTTGCAGGGCAATACGAACAGCTTTGCCACCTGCTAGCTGAACAGAAGGGCTGTAGCTGTCATAACTCGGGTCAAAAATAATGACTTCATCACCTGCATTAATACATGCCTGTATGGCACAGAAAATAGCGATGGTCGCGCCAGGTGTAATCGTGATTTGTGTGACAGGATCAAGTTGAAGTTGGTCGCGCTGTTGAAACTGTAAAGCAAGTTGTTCACGCAGAGCGAGAATGCCATCACCAGGTGGGTACTGATTATGTCCAGCTAAAGTTGCCTGTGAGAGGGCTTCGAGCAAAGCAGGAGGTGCAGGAAAGTCAGGGAAACCTTGTGAAAGGTTAAGTGCACCCAAGCGCTGTGCCATTGCCGTCATGGTACTAAAAATAGTTACCCCTTGTGCGGGCAATTTTGACTGAAGCTGTAGCATGTTGTTCTCTTAAAGAAATGATTAGGGTTATAAAATTGATTCAATCGCTGCGCGGATTACACCTAGAGTTAAACCGATAAATGCGCCAACTACAACGCCGTTTACGCGAATCATGTGTAAGTCGCCACCGACTTCATTTTCAATTTTTCCAATCATTTCACGTGAGTCCCATTCATGAATGCGTTCACTCACATAGCGTATGATTTTATGGCTATACTGATCGGTAAAAGTCAATGCAAGCCCTGTCATTTCTTTATTGAGAACTTCACGTACTTTGGTATTTTGAACAAGGTTTTCACCGAGTTGCTGGATTGCTGCACGTAGGTTCATTGCAATGCCAGAGTCTTCTTTCATTAAATCTTCTTTAATGGCATCACATAAAATTGTGACAGCACCGCTAATGAAGTTCAGGACTTGAGGACTATCTAACAGTGCATCTTTACCGCTATTTAGACGTTGGCTCGCAACACTATCTGGTTTTGCCAGCTCAAGCATGAGAGAGTGAGCAACAGTTTCAATTTCTTGCCGCCATGGGTGTTCAGGGTCAGCTAGCATTGATTCTACTTTTTCAATCAGTGAGTCGATGGTGCGCTGCTGAACATCAATACCAATCCAGCTTGCACCCTTTGCCAGTGACCAGACTCCCAGCGCTTTAAACATTTTTCGGGTCAATTCACGAGTTTTATCAGGGTTCTGTACGACCCACTCATGCGCGATATCGAGACCACGCTGCAATACGTCTTGGTGGAAGTCATTTTCCAAGACTGCACGTAACATTTCGCTGGCAAGTTTATTGACTTGCGTATTGCGTACCCATTGCACGCTGTTGTTTTGCACGAAATTAGCAATTTGCTCTTGGCTCACAAACTCAAAAATTTTCGGTACCGTTTGTTGAATGAGCTGTACCACTTGTGTGTTGTTTTGTGGGCTTGCTAGCCATTGACCAATGGCAAGGCTTAGGTCGGTTTTTTCTAAGCTTCGTTCAACCACTTGAGGTGACAGGAAGTTTTCCTGCACAAATCGACCCATTGACTCTGCAATACGAGCCTTATTGCGCGGAATAATTTCGGTATGATCGCGCAAAAATTTAGGGATAGGAAGCTTACCAAATGGGTTTCGAAACAGAACGGTAATGGCATACCAGTCTGCGAGTCCACCCACTACGCCAGCTTCCGCACCTAACATTAAAATATGAATTAAGTTGGTGTACTCTGGCAGAAAGCGATTGGCAACCAATAACCCAATCCACAACACTACAACAATAACCAGCGCCATCGTCGCAAAGTATTTGCTGCGCTTCAGATTGGGTGCATGGTGTACTTCTTCTGCCATATTCATACGGTCATCCTATTCATTTTTGTTTTACTGGCGGCTCAGGCGGTGGCAACAATTCTCCTGTCGGACTTAAGCCATATTTTTGTCCGATAGATTTGAGGATTAATGTTGCATCAAAAGCGTCTTGCGGAGCCTGCTTTTGATCCCGATAACATTCAATAGTATACGACACTTGAACAGGGTCGATATTGACCACTTGAGGGAAATCATAGAACGGGTCATGCCAGAAACCTGGATAACGACGCCCATAACCATACGGATAAAAACTCGGTGCAGCTGGATAAACCACAGCCTGACGAGGTGGTTTTTGGCTTTGATTACTTGGGTCATTTTGTACTTTAAAAAAGCGGAAGCCTTTTTGTACAGTCGTTTGTGCTGATTTCACCAAGGTAATTTCTTCAGCTGTTCCATAGCTCATGTTTGAGTCAGCTTGGAAGCTGATTCGGAACGTTTGTGCATTTAACGGATAGGCTGAAAACTGGCCAAGTTGATCGAAAGTTTTTGGTTTGCTAGGTATGGTAGAACAAGCACCTAGAGTTAAGGCAGTGCCTAAAGCTAAAAAAAGAGAGAGATATTTCATGGTGAACTCCCAGCTGAGCATGGAAGAATGGATAACTCAGCATTAAAAAATAGAGCAGTCTTAAAAACTACTGTTCGGTTCTAATAAAAATTCGGTTTCCTCTGGTGTTGAAACACGTCCGAGGATGGCATTGCGATGAGGATAACGTCCAAAGCGATCAATAATCACTTTATGCTTTTTCTCAAAGCTTAAATTAATTTCATTGCCGAGGCGTTGAAATAACTTTAAAGCAAACTCATGGATCAATTTTGATTCACTATGCATAAATGGCATATATAAAAATGAGCGTTGGTCAGGATTAAGCTGTGCATCGAGTTGTAAGCTAATAGCTTCTTGTGACAAAGCTAAAGCGAGGCTGTCATAAGCAAAAGATTCAGGTTGATCACGATAAATGTTGCGAGAAAACTGATCTAGCACAATAATCTCTGCAAGACGACCTTCTGCTGTTTTTCGCCAAGACCAAAGTTCTGCTTGAGTCGCCTGACGATGAATGTCTGCAAATTGATCACGGATTTTTTTGTCAAAATCATCACTTTTTGCAAACCAAAGTGAACGGTGTTCAGGTGAAAACCAGAAGTTTAAAATGTCTTGATCGTTCATGATATTGACAACTCTTTAGCAATTATTCTTCAATAAAATCACAATTCTTTCGTGTCTTAAATAACAAGATTGTGATAAAAATTGCCAAACTGAAATGATGTGATCATATCAACATCCATATCATGTCACGATTTTGTATATAGTGATCTTTTATAAGCGAGCAAATGCATGAGTCAACCCACTACACCATCTCAATCAGTTATTCCTGCTTGGGTGGATTCGTCGCTACTACAAGGCATGTTACGTGGAATAGAACGTGAAAGCCTACGTATGCAAAGTAATGGGTTCTTATCACAAGAGTTACATCCAAAGGCATTAGGTTCAGCTTTAACACATCCAAAAATTACAACTGATTATTCAGAAGCGTTGATGGAGTTTATTACTTCACCACAGCCAACGATTGGTGATGCCTTGCATGAACTCACCGATATTCATGCGGTTGTACACCGTCATTTAGAAAATGGTGAAAAGCTATGGCCGTTGTCTATGCCATGTATGCTAGATGACAACGAAGAGCGTATTCGTTTAGCTCAATACGGTACTTCTAATATTGGTCGCTTTAAAACGCTTTATCGCCGTGGTTTGGGGATCCGTTATGGTCGCCGTATGCAGACGATTTCGGGTGTACACTATAATTTATCTTTTCCAGATTCTCTTTTTTCTGCTTTGCAGGCACATGAAACTGACGAAAAATTAAAATCACTCAGTCTGCAAGATTATCGTAGTCACCGTTATTTTGGACTTATTCGTAACTTTATTCGTTTAACGCCACTGGTAATGTTCCTAGTCGGGGCAAGTCCTTCGGTTTGTCGTTGTTTTTTGACCGGACATCAACATCATTTATTGCCTTTAATCAAAGGGTCATACTATTTACCGTATGCTACAGCACTCCGTATGGGACGTTTAGGCTACCAAAACTCGGCACAAAAAAGTTTAGGTATTCACTACAACAACCTATCTGGTTATCTGGCTGGTTTACAAAAAGCAGTACATTCTCCTTACCCGCCATTTAGCCGTTTAGGGTTAAATGATGCCTCTGGTGAACCGTTGCAAATTAATGACCATGTTTTACAAATCGAGAATGAATATTACAGTCTCGTGCGTCCAAAACAGGTACCGCATGCGGGTGAAACACCATCTCAAGCCTTGCAAAATCGAGGCGTGGGTTATGTTGAACTCCGTGCAGTAGATGTAAATCCATATTCACCAATTGGTGTAAATGAAACAACGGCTGGTTTCCTTGAGGCATTGGCGCTTTATTGCTTACTCAGTGATAGCCCTGAGTTGTTATGTGCTGAGCAAGATTTGATTGAGAAGAACCAGACAGAAGTGGTTAACCGTGGTCGAGCGCCAAACGCAACCATTACTGATTTAAACGGGTCTTATCATATTGAGGACTGGGCACGTCAGCATATTTCAAACATGCAGGCTTGTGCCAAGTTACTCGATCAGACCTATGTGACAAATCTGTACAGCTCGGCTTTGACCGTAATGCAAGAACGCATTGATGAAGTAGATGAAACATTATCTGCACATGTGATTGATGACACGTTAAAGCATGGTGGAACTTGGAGCTTTGGCAGTCATATGGCACAGATGCATGCTGAAAGTTATGAAAAGCATGAAATCAGTGCAGAGACTTTACAATATTTTGAACAATTGGCTGCACAATCTTTACAGCAGCAAGAACAACTTGAACAAGATAGTCACATCAGTTTTGATCAGTATCTTGAACAATATAGATAAAAACGAGGTTTTACATGCGATTAAGTTACCGTTTGGTGAGTGGACTGCTTGTACTGGCAAGCATTGTCGGCATGTCTTTTGCGTTATATTTGGAACATGTAAAAGGCTTAGAGCCATGTCCGCTCTGTATTTTTCAACGTGTTGGCTTAATGGCAATGGGTTTTGTGGCGCTCATTGCATTTTTGCATAACCCAGTTTCCAATGCGATTAAACGCTTCTACGCATTTTTAGCAGGCATTGCAATTTTATGGTCTGTAGGCGTGGCAGGCCGTCATGTTTGGATACAACATTTACCACCAGACCAAGTACCAAGCTGTGGACCGGGTTTAAATTACCTGATTGATGCTTTACCGATGAAAGCTGTTTTACAAGAAGTGCTTTCTGGTTCAGGTGAATGTGCTGCTATTGATTGGACCTTTTTAGGTCAGTCTTTGCCAGTTTGGTCATTAGTGTATTTTGTTTTGCTATTACTGGTTTGTTTATGGCAATTATTCCGTTTTTATCCAGTATTTAAGACGGCTAAAAACTAAGTTTAATATGATTAAAAAAAGCCCAACTCAAGTTGGGTTTTTTTTAATCACTTTAGAATAAGTGAGAATATAAGAAAAATTGATAAAAATAGCGCATAATTTTGTAGACAGATAGTTCTGTTTTTTATAAAGTGCACCCGTTTATATATCCTTACGATTATAAAAAAATGCTTTTTAATATATTTAGTGTCTTGGAAAAAATAGGGCTAAATGCTCAGAAACGTGCTATCCATGTACAGTTCTCTAATGAACTACTCAATAACCAAATATTCTTACAACGTATAGAAGGCCAACATCAGCTGAATGGTGGCCTAATGGCAGAGTTGATTTGCCTTTCAACCAATGCCCAAATTGCATTGAAGCAATTTATTGGTGTTCAAGTCGCTATTGATCAGGTCACAGATTCGGGACAATTGTTCCGAACAACAGGTATTGTGACTGAAGCCAGTTATGGACAAAGTGATGGTGCTTTAACGCTTTATAAGCTGACTATAGAAGATGCGACAAATTTATGGCACAAACGCCGTAATAGTCGTGTTTTTATGAATAAAAGTATCGTAGAAATTACCGAAGTTTTATTTAAAGAGTGGCAAGAAAAAAGTCCACTGTTTGCTGCGAGTTTAAGTCTAGACTTGGGTGGGTTAAGTCAAAACTATGATATTCGACCTTTCACCATGCAGCACAATGAGTCTGACTATGACTTTCTTACGCGTTTATGGCGAAGTGAAGGCATTAGTTGGCTCATTGATGAGTCAGAGCTTTTTGCTACGCATTTTACTGCGCCAATACAAGCTCAAAAACTAAGACTCATTGATGACAATAGCCAGTATCAGGCTTTAGAGCGTCGTAGTATTCGCTATCACAGAAGTAGCGCAACCGAATATCAAGATAGTATTACTGGTTTTGTTGCAGTGCGAAGTTTACAACCGACAGCGGTACATGTGCAGCGCTGGCAACCCGATGCGTTAGCACAAGAAGAGGGTAATGGTTCGGTTGTTACGACGCATACACACTCAGATAACTTTGACTCCGCCACTTTAAGTCTTGAGCAAGCATGGCACGTAAGCCCCGCTTGGATGCAAGATTTAAAAGGGGAAGATCAGGCAACAGCTTCGGGCAGTAGTCAGTTAGAAAAATTAAATCAACACTTCACCGACATGCATGCGAGTCGGGCTAAATACTTTAAAGCCTATAGTAGTGTCCGCGATAGCCAAGTCGGCTATTGGTTTAATCTACGCGAGCACCCTGAAATTGATCAGCATGAAGGGGCAGATCAAGAGTTCCTGATCATTGCTAAAAACTTCTATAACCAAAATAACTTACCTAAAGATTTACATCAGCAGGTTAGCCAGTTATTAACCCAAAGCCGTTGGGATCAACAGGGTTATGATGATATAGAGCGTCAAGGTAATGAACTGACTCTAATACGCCGTCAAATTAAAACTGCGCCTGAATATAATCCAGAGCAGCATCGACCAATTGCCTACCCACAAAGAGCGAAAGTCGTGGGACCACAAGGAGAAACCATTCATGTCGATGAATGGGGGCGCATTAAAGTACGTTTTTTATTTACCCGTAGTGATGATCATGGCCATGATGGTGGCGCAGGTAGTAATGATAACGATACCGACTCGGCTTGGGTGGATGTGCTGACTCCTTGGGCAGGAGAAGGCTATGGCGCACGTTTCTTGCCACGTATTGGTGAAGTGGTTGTCATTGACTTCTTTGACGGCAATATTGACCGTCCATTTGTGACTGGGCGCATCCATGAAGCGCAGCGCTCACCAACCAAGTTCGATGTAAAAGGGCAACTTCCTGCAACTAAAAAACTGAGCGGGATTCGCAGTCAGGAAATCAATGGTAGCGGCTTCAACCAATTACGCTTTGATGACACAACCGGACAAATTAGTACCCAGCTCCAAAGTAGCCATGCAGCAACACAGCTGAATTTGGGTAATTTAAGCCATCCGAAAGAACAAGAGACGAGCCAAGGCCGTGGTGAAGGCTTTGAGCTGAGAACAGACGCTTGGGGTGCTGTGCGTGCGGGTAAAGGTATGCTGATTAGTACCTATGCACAAGAGCAGGCGATTGCAGACCATTTAGAGGCTGCACAAGCACAATCTTTACTTTCACAAGGCTATGAAAGCATGAAAATGCTCAGTGAAGTTGCAGCTAAGCAACAAACTGATGCTTTGAACGTAATTAATCGCTTACCCAAATTCATCCAGTCGCTTGAGCTAAAAACCACAGGACAGGCATTAGATAGTACGGTGAACCTATTTAAAGAAGGTATTAATAACGACCCTATTCATGCTTTAAAAGACTGTGGCGGCTTTATTCAAGACATTGGTGCACTAGGCGGCAATGCAAAAGGCGTTGTAGATGAATTTAATGCTTTCTTTACCGATGCCAAAGATGCAGTGGAAAACTTAAAAGCGTTCATCGAAAACGTTGAAGAACATGGTGCCGACATCGTTAAAGGTAAACTTGCCAGCATTAAAGATCGCATTCATAAAAATCCATTTGAGAGTATTAAAGAGGTCGGAAAAGTCTTAGCCAATGTTGAGACTAAAGACTTTGACATGATGAGTGTATGCGGAACTTTTAGTAAAGGCAGCAAATTAGAAATATCACCTTCTAAAGCATTGAGCTCTTTGCAAGGCTTTATGGAGGGCTATACCCAAGGTTTAGAAAGTAGTTCCGATACTAAACAGCAAGAACAAGGCAAAATCTTTAGACAAGCCTTGATGTTATTAGCTTCACCAAATGGCATTGCCTTGACGACACCTGAAAATATTATTCTGCAAGCGTCGCAAGATATTGCTGAAAGTGCCAGCGGTTCTATTAATTTAAGTGCACAGAAAAATATTATTGGGCATGCACAAGACAAAATTAGTTTGTTCGCTGCGCAAAAAGGTTTGCGTGCTTATGCAGCAAAAGGAAAGCTCGAACTACAAGCACAAGATGATGCTATTGAAGCAATTGCCAAGAAAGTCATCAAGCTCATTTCTACTGAAGATAAAATCGAGCTTACGAGTCCAAAAGAAATTGTATTAACAGCTGGTGGGTCACAGCTCAAAATTAATGCCAATGGCGTGTTTTCAACAACAGGCGGTAAGTTTGAAAGTAAAGCTGGGCAGCATTTGTTTACGAGTGGCGCCAAGGTTTCTTATGAGGTTCCTAAGATGCCTAATACACCAAGTTTTAGTAATCGTTTAGATATATATGATCTATTTTGGGAAAGTGACTTTAGTAAGCTTAGCTATAAGGCATTCATTCCAGAGACAAATTCATTTACTTCAGGGGCTGTAGATGAGCATGGACGTACAGGAAAAATCAGTAGTGCTGATCCAACAAATGTTCAAGTTTTAATTGGTTCTGATGATGAATGGGGGCTGTTAATTGATAGCTTTGATGAAGATGACTTTTTAGAAGATCAAAGCATAAATGGTAGTAACTCTGGAATTGATAATAATACTGAAGATAGGGGCTGAAAATGAATAAAAAATCATTAGTTACAATACAAATTTTAGATTTATTTGGCAGCCCAATTTCAAAAGCACAATATGAAGTAAAAAATCAGAGAACTGGAAAAGTTATCGCGGCGGGACCAACAAACTCATCTGGATGTATTGTTGAAATCAGCCAAGATAAAGGAACTACTTTAGATGTATATATTAAAAGTATGTTTAAGGGTTCAATGGTTAAAGTACAAAGTTTTGTAATGTCTAAAGACCGAATGGTCGTAAAAATTACAAGTCCTAAAGTCCTTTTAGATTTAAAAACATTAACAAATCAAGGTAATAATGGGCAATATAAAAGAAAAACACATATTGTTAAAAAGGGTGATACGCTTTTTGAAATAGCACAAAAAAATCATACGACCGTTCGAGCACTAGAACGTTTAAATAAAATAGACGATCCAAATAAGATTAGTATTGGACAAGTCATTAAATTACCTGTTCATATTCCTGCTTCTGGAAATCATTCACACCAAGACAAACCTAAGCACAAGCACTCAGCTCAAGCTATAAATAAACCTACTGCGAGCAGTACAAAAACTACCCCAGCTCCAGCAGCAAAAAGGCCAGCTAATCCTGCTTCTCAAACAAAAAAAGAAAATGGGCTTCCAGAAAAAGCACATCAACTTTATGAAGATACTAAAAAAGCACTGAATGAAGCTGCAAGTTCAGTTTCTAAAATTTTGACTATTGATGATCGTAGTCAAGATGGAGGTACTCCTAAAGCAAATACTACAAATATTTGTAAAACCAATCCTCAATGTATTTCCAGTGGTAAAAGTGAGTTAATCAGAGAAGTTAATATTCGCTTAGCAGGTTTTGGTGGAGCATTACCAACAGATGAATTTACAGAACTAACTGCAACATGTATTAAACAATTCCAACGGGATTATATGGGAGTTTCAGACACTGGAAAGATTTGTGGTTCTGTTTTAGCTGCTTTAGATAGATTCAGAGATGAATATGGAATAGCTTCTTTCTTTGATTCAATGAAATGTCCTTGTGGGGAATGTTCGGGTTTTGGTCGTAGCAGAAGTGGTAATTTCAGATTTGAGATGTATAACAAAACTACGAGACAATACGTTGAGGTCTATCGAGATGCGAAAGAATATAATGGCATGCATAGAAGTTTGATCTGGGCACTTAAAGCAATGCTATTTTATTTTAAAAAAATGCCTAACTCAGCAGGATATAAAATTGTAAAAATTTCTTCAGGATATCGTTGTATTAATAATAATTGGAAAAATAGACGTCCAACGACTAATCATATGGGGTGTGCTTTAGATATTGTAGTTCATAATAAGAATAATCAAGTGGTTAGTATGAGCGAACTTGAGAATCAAGTAAGAATAAAATGGTTTGGTAAGTATTTAAATACTAGTCTAGGATGGTCACCAGATAAATTTGGTTTAGAACGTATCTCAGACGGTGCAAAAACATGGGTTCATTTAGATGTTCGTGAATTTAATAAAAAATATAAAATTGACAAGTTATTTAGCACTAGTAAAGATGGGTTAAATGGAGATTATCTAATAAATTTATTTAAAGCTGATGAGAAAGCTAATAAAATATTAGGATGTTCCGGAATAGTTGTTTCCCCAAATAAAAATCCTAATCTAAATGATAGTTCTTTAGAGGATCTGATTAGGCAGTTGGGTAGTGTTATCTCTCATGGTGAAGGTAATTATGAATCTTATAATACTGGAACAAAAAATGTTAAAGGTGATAAAGTTGGCTATTCATTTAAAAACCCTGGGAAAGGCACCGTAACAAGCAAAAGAATTCAGCAAATTATTGATAATGCAGAAGCAAAAGATGGTAATGATAAAAATCGTCTATTTGCAACAGGTAAATATCAGACGACCTACTATACTCTTCAGGAAGGGATTAAACAGGGATATTTTACTGGAAGTGAAGTATATGATGCAAATATGCAAGAACAGGTATTTCGAGAATTTCTAATTAGTAAACGAACAAAACTTTCTCAATTTGTGAGAAAGGGTATCGGTAGTTTAAGAGATGCTCAATATGATGCTGCTCAAGAATGGGCATCAGTAGCAGTACCAAAAGGCCTTCCTTTAAAAAATGGGAAGATATCCGATGGAAATAAATCTTATTATGAAAAACCTGGACAAAATTCTTCTTCTCCAGAGTCGACTAAAATGGTTTTAGAAATTTTAGAGAAAATTCATAAATTTCATAAAGATGGTAAATAGATTAAGTGGTGAAAAAATGAAAAATACGTCTGTTAGCTCAACTATACTTATAGTTTTATCAATTTTAGGATGCTCAAGTAATACATCTATAGCTAAGGGTATCAATAAAATAGATGTCAAGGACTGCTCAATTGACTATGATGAGGTAGATTTTTGTTCCAAAGAAAGATTAAAAGATTATAATAATACTTTAAAAAACAAAGTATCAAATTTTGATAAAAACAAGTTTTTAATGAATTTTAAAGAAAAAAACTATTTATATTTTGCAGTTATTGATTTAGAAAAGCTTAAGGTTTTCACATTCCCAGCTTCATTAAGTGTAATGTCAAATATTAAACCTATAGAATTCTCATCTGATAGTAATTCATTTTGTTTAAATGGTAACTTTAATCAATATCAAAACTCTTATAGAGCAGTAAAAACTTGTTATACATATAATAATGGAAGTTTTGATTTTAAATCTAGAGTTGAATTAGATAAGGATATAAATAATTCTAATAATGTGATAAAAAAACTCAATTTACCAATTTCCTCAGATTTTTTCTCTAAATGTAGAGAGAAGAACTCAGCTAAGAAATGCACGCAACTTGAAAATTCTAATAATCGGGCTTACTCTTTCTCTGAATTAGAAAAAATATCTCCTGATTTTATAAATGTACTTAATGACACAAAAGTGGATTCGTTAAATGTAAATACATTTAGATTCCTTCCTCAATTCAAAGATAGCTTTTATTCTATTGCTGAAAAATATATTGATACAGATGAAAGTTCTAGTTCTGAATTTTATTTAATAAAAATAAAGCCTGATTTAAAAGTGGAAAAAATAGGAGATTACTACTCAATTGATAGTTCAGGCGTAATAAGTTATAGAGATAAAAATGGTAAAATTTTAAAGAAAAATTTAAAATAAAAAAAGGACTTAAATTAGACTAATATATACTTTGATTGTACCCCAATAGTTGGGGTACAGAGAGAAATTTTTAATGAACCTTTTGAAAAATTAGTAATATTTTTTATTGTTACATAAATATAAAAGTATTTTTCACAAGGAAGATATTTAAATAGCAAATGCTTTCCCTATTAGTTTCAAAAAAATGTAAATGAAAAATAAAAATGTTGCGAAGTTTTTTATAATTTTTTCTTGTAAAATAGGCTATCAGCTTAGGTATAATTTATGAAATACAAATTATTTACATTTATTTTTCTATCTATTTTATGTAGTGTTACAAATGCAAGTAATGATGAGAAATGTTTTAAAGACTCAAAAAAATTAATCACAAACTTGTATAAAAATTATCCTGTAGATGGAAATAAAATTATTGAGAGTGCTGATAGAAAAACTATTTCTAGGTTTTTTTCTAATCAATTAACAAATATGTTAGTAAAAGATTATGCTTGTAGAAGTAATTTAAATGGTGTATGCAGTATAGATTTTAATATTTTAAGTAATGCACAAGATGATATAGGTAAATTTAGTATATTACAAGCCACAGATAATATTGTTACTGTTAAATTTAATACGCCTACACATGGTGAGTTTATTGATTTTTTGATAGAAAATAAAGGAAAATGCAAGCTTATTAAGAATATAAAATACGATAATAATACTAATTTGATTAAGATCTTGCAGCAATAATTTTTTTATTTAGTGATTATGTCAATGTAGTACATAAATTACGGCTTGGTAGAAATATGAAAATGATTGTCATTGTGATAAAGAATAACTATGAATTTTTAAATTTTGATTATATTTTATAATAATATCATTTTGAAAGATGATATTATTATAAAAGAGATCATTCAAAGTAAATAATGAGCTTAGCTTAAATGAATAAATATCTTAAATTTATAGTTTTTACTTCTTTCATGATTGGATCTATTGAGACTTCATATGCTGATTTTGGTTTTATTCAAGATAAAGATGGGTATGTGAATGTAAGGGAAAATTCAAGTTTAAGTTCGAAAGTTACATCCAAATTAAATAATAATGAAATTGTTTCTTGTGTGATGGATGAAGAAACTAATAATTTTTGTTTAGTTAATGCAAGCAATGGTGTAACAGGATTTGTCTATAAAAATAGAATAAATAATTTCAGTGGTTATATTTCTATTAAGCTATCTCAATATTCTAGAGAAAAGGTTATCTATAGGGATAAAAATATAATAGTAGAAGCGTATGCAAAAAAGGCTATTTTAGATCCTAAACTTTATAAAACTTTTAAAGGTGAATATAAGTATTTTAATGATAAAAAATTCTTTGGTACAGATGGTAGTCTACCTGACAATAATTTTTTACAACTTGATAAAATTATTGTTAAAGACAAAGATAACAGAATAGAAATTAGTAGGGCTGAGCTCGAGCAATATTTTTTCCCTAAAGATGGTATCGATGGGGGCAAGAATGAGCTTGCTGATTTTAAAATATATTACTTAAATAATAATATTTTTATTTTAAATACTTTTAACGATGGTGGTACAGCAGCTTACAATATTGTTTTAAATGTAAAGAATGGAAAATTAGTTTCTAATAACGCTTGGAAAGTTGAAATTTGATAAAATTAATATAGTAAAGTTATGAATGGCTATAAATATTAATTTCATTAGTGATGCGAGAAAATACGAGTGATTTATAAAAAATTAATTTTTGTATGTTTATTAGGTTTAAACGTATGTACTATTCAATATCTAATTGAAGGAGCTTATGCAAATTCTTTTGAAATAAAGAAAGTAAATAATAGCCAATTTATTGAATCTACTGAAAAAATTAAAAAAATAAAAAAGAGTTTAGATAATAAAATTTATTTATTATTAGATTCTGATGAGGGCTGTATAGTAAGTGAAAAACCTCTTAATAAGGATATCGTAATTATCTATAAAGAGGACGAAAAATTTAAATATGATATTGTGAATCCAATATTGAAAAAAGATAGTAGTGATTGTGTTTCAGAATTAGCTTTTGTTACAGATGAGCCTAATTATTTTTATAATATTAATAAAAGAAGTAAGGAGTTAGTTCGTGGTTATGGTTTTGAATTAAATAAGGATCAGATTCTATATAAAAATAATAAAATTAGAGGCGTTGATTTGATAGGGAATGGAATCCCTAATATTGTAACTGAATGTTTTTCAAATGAAGGTGCTCATTTTAATATTTTTGGAGGGTATAATAATGAAGAAAAATTATTACATCGTTATACCTACCTAGATATGAATTTACAAGCCTCATGTACTGAAAATGAAGAAATATATAGTAAAGGTTTGTTGGATTTAAGAAATAAGTATAAAGATTATTAGTAAGATTTGAGTAATATAGGCACTTTTATTGATAAAAGTGCCTATATTAGCCTATACCATTTTTATTTAGTTGTTAGACGGTTATATAAACTATATTCATATCATAACTTTTAAACCCAATTTAATATTTTTAAATTGTTGATTTTTATATTTTTAATTTTGTTGTTATTCCCGTTAATTAAATAGGGAAGTTTAGCACCAATTAAAATAGGTAAGTCATCATCAATATCATCACTGTATGTTGCAAACCAAGGTTGTTTGATATCAAGCTTATTCAATCTTCTTACTTTTTCTTCTGACCTGCAATGTATCCCACTTATCCATCCTCCCAGCTTGTTTTGTAGAGGAGTACCAATAATTCGTACATCTAGATTGATAGACTCGAGTAAAACATTCGCTAACTTTTCTGGTGCAGCCGTGGCAATAAACACAATTCTTCCATTGTCTAAATGATCTTTAACTTCGGCTATACCTTGCTCAAACCAATATAATGAACCGGAAGTAATTTCATTGATATTCTTAGAGAAATTTTTAAAGCTGTATTCTAATTCTTCTTCGTTCAAGCTATACGTTGCAATCCATAAATACAATGAAGCACCTTTAGATTTATATTTCTTAAATTTCATAAGAGGTAAAGCGATGGGCGTAACAATAAGTGCAGCGATAAATCTAAAAATATTAGATTTCAATTTATCTGTTAACCATGCCTTTGTAGAGTCACCTGATAGTAATGTTCCATCTAAGTCAAAAATAACAATTTCTTTCATGTACTTCTCTAAATTGAATAGTAATGGTTTTACTAATATCTAAATGGGTGTTTTTTAATCTTCTTTAAATTGGCAGTTAATAAGAGTTTCCTATAATATAACTAACTATTTATAAGAATTTTGAAAATATATTGAATATAGAGTTTAATAAATGAAAATTGCCTCCTTTATCTTTCTGAGCTTTAGCCTTTTAGTGTGCTCAAATATATCGAATGCTGCATTTTATTCTTATAAGTATTGTACTATTCAGAATAAATGTAAAGAACTGAAATACACATTGAATCAGGGGAGTTATGTTTTACATGCATATGAACCTCCTGTCGATGAGTTCTATATTAAAATAAAAGATGATAAATATTATGTGATATATAAAAATATCTTTATGGAAGGTGTTGAAGTAGGCTGGGCACAAATGAAAGTAATTACTAATAATGAAAAAAAGCTGGTTATGGAAACTAATAAGATATTTCAGACTTTAGGAAATTATAATTCTATAGGTGATGGTGATAATTTTGAGTACATTCCATCAAAAAATTATAGAAGTAATATGTATGTGCTTAATGACTTCTATGATCGATATTCTTTTAGACAATATCAAAAATTAACTTTTATAAAGAAAAATAAGCAACTTTTACTTGATTGTAAGAGCTATATGCAAGATCTAGATCCAAAAAATAATCTTTCTGGGATGTTCTATGGTGTTTGTACTGATAAGGAAAAAGTTTATTTTAAAGAAATTCCAGAATTATAATTTAGATTTTTTTGTAATATTAATTCTTTAACTCTATGTCAAGAGTCATAAGTTTTTAACCTTTGTAAATTAGATAGTATAAGCGTTTGATATGAAACTAACATTTATCATTATATTTGGCTGTATAAGTATGCACAGTTATTGTGCTGTAAATTTGGATAGAAAAATTTATTTAGACTTTAACTCAATAAATTTAAAAGATAAATCTTATATTATTGATAATAAATACTCTGATATTAATTTTTCGTCAGAAGGTATAGCAAAAGATCAAATGGGAAGCTGTACAACTTTTTCAGATTTTAATAATAGTATTTCATATACTCTTAATAATCAGAAGTTGGTTGAAGTATTAATTGGAAGTGAAAATAAAAGTATATACACATTAAAAAATATACGAAATGGTATGGGTGTTGAAAATATATACAAAAACTATAAGGGTTATAATATTAAAAAAATGAAAAGTGATGGAGCTGGAGATTCACAAGATGACTATACTTACATAGTGACTGATAATTTACAGAAAAATAATAGTTTAATTTTTGATGTTGTACATGGGAAAATACAAGGAATACATTTAGGAAAAAAAGGATTTGATCTATCTGATTGTGAGTAATATTACTTATACCTGATTTTATGTGTTTATAAGATCAGGTACAAATTAGTGATAGATTATTTTAAATAGTTTTTATATTCATAAATTGGGTTCTATTTACGTCTCTACAATTCCTTCCAAATCTTCGAGCGTATAGTTCGGCATATCAATAATATGGGTTTGAATACCGTCTTGCACATAATCATTCACATGAGGATATAACCAGCGAGTAATCTGCTCAGCAACACTCGAATGATACTGAATTTCAAAGTGATTTAGGCCATAAAACACCGCTTTGTGTGAGTCTGGAACTTTAAGTTGAAAACGTGGATTTGGGTGTTCGCCCAGTGCGCTTTTCACACTCACTAAGTAATCGCCAATCACGGTAAGCGCTTTATTACGCACCTTTTCAAACTCGAGTGTTCCAGCCACTAAAAAGGTATTGATATGCGAAGGTAGAGGAGCTGGAGCACGGTTGTCATCCATCATGCCAATACGGGCATCCATATATTCCCAGTCATCGTCACGAACACTACCGTGGCGTAGGTCTAAAATGCCATTACTACGAATATTAACCAACTGACCAAGTAATCCGACAAATGGGAACGCCCCGAGTTTATCTTGTATAGCAAAGCCAAAGCGCTCAAGTACTGCACCATGGTGTGGGGAACCAATACAGACAAGGTTCTCGACCATATGAATCCATTGGTACATATTTTGTTTACCGTAAAACAGTGCGCTACGGGAAACCAGTCCACCCATACTATGACCAATGATATCAATACTGGTAATTCTTGGATTACGTTGTACCAAATCTTCTAATAAGTTAGAGAAACTACGGCCATTGGCTGAAATGCGCCGACCTGTGTTGTAGTTTAAATACAGCATGGTGTTGTGATCACGCTGCGCGAGCAGACGCTCACCAATGCCACCATAGTGCGCATTTGACCAAGTCAGATGGTTCATACATAGACCATGAGCCAAAATCACGATACGGCCTGCAAGTTCGCCTTGCTGGATTGCACCGTAGTGGTCGTATAGCACCATGGGTAAGGCAAGGGGACTATGTTGTTTAAGTAAATAGTCTCCAAAAATACCATTTAAAATACCCACCAAAAAATGTTGGCTCGGGGTGAGTGGTTTTTCATGAAGTGTGGGATATTTTTCAATTATGTGACGTAAACTTGGCGCTAAAAAGTGGCTACCATATTTTTGTAAAGCGCCATAAGAAAATTGATATAACTTTTGCACAAATGGTCGTTTTTGAAAGTTTTTTGCATTTTGGGCGCTAATACCAAAAGCATTTTTTAATACTTCAATATTAATGACTTGTATTAATTCATGTACACCATTTAAGCTGGTGCTGAACAGTTGAGCTAAACCTTCTAGTACGTCGGCCTGACTCGGTGGCGTACGATCCCATTTACAATAAGTTTCATGTAACGGTGTTAAGCTCGGCATATCTTTTCCCCATTTACGTTATAACCGACGTTTTAAGCTGTACTTTTTATCAACGGCAGCTAACGTTTCCATCTTAGTAGTTTAAATAACACATGTTTTTAAAATACTGATGAATGGTAAGTTGAATCGTTTTTCTTGTCTGACAATAGTGTTTTTATATACAAACTGAGAACAAAAATGTGAGTTTATTCTCAATTTAAGAGGGAAATATATGAATATTATCTACCTCCATGGCTTTAATAGCAGTTCTTCCTCGATTAAAGGGCTGAGCCTTAAGCAGTATTGTAGCGAATTGGGCATCAATGTGCATTTGCCAGATTTAAATAGATCTCCAGATCAGGTCGTAGCTCAAGTTTCAGAGCTAATCGAGTCTTTACAAGATGTGGCGTTAGTCGGCAGTAGCCTCGGCGGGTTTTTTGCGACATATTTTGTCGCGAAATATAATATTCCGGCTGTACTGATTAACCCTGCTATGCAACCATGGAAGTTGTTTGATAAGTTATTTCAAGTTGAAAGCATGCCTTATAAGGTGAATGATCAATGGTCAATTGATCATGTTCAGTTACGACAGTTAGAACAACTGGAACTGAAACAACCTGAAAATGCCGACAAAATACTCGTCTTGCTGCAACAAGGCGACGAAATTTTGGATTATCGTCAAGCACAACGCTATTATAGTGCTGCAACACCATCCTCATTGATTTTGACGGATGCTCATGGCAATCATGCCATGGAAGATTTTGAAGAAAAATTACCCTTAGTGATCGAATTCTTTGCGCACACCATCAAATAAGGAAAACGTACAACGTGACACAATATACGGCTCAATCGCTTGAAGTCCTTTCTGGTTTAGACCCTGTTCGTCGTCGTCCGGGAATGTATACCGATACGACTCGACCTAACCATTTAGCCCAAGAAGTTATTGATAATGCTGTCGATGAAGCATTAGCTGGTCATGCCGACAAAATTTGTGTCACGGTTTATAAAGATGGCTCATTGTCTGTTGAAGATAATGGCCGTGGTATGCCAGTCGATATTCACCCTGAATATGGCCAAAGTGGTATCGAAATCATTTTAACCAAGCTCCACGCAGGGGGTAAATTCAGTACCGATAACTACCAGTTTTCAGGTGGTTTGCATGGTGTGGGGATTTCGGTTGTAAACGCTTTATCTACACGTGTTGAGGTGGAGGTTCAGCGTCAGGGTAATTTATACCAGATGGCTTTTGAGCAAGGTGAACCTGTTGCGCCTTTAGCAGTGCTAGAAGGCAAAGCACCAAAACGTGCGACTGGTACAACGGTACATTTCTGGCCTGAAGCTAAATATTTTGATAGTCCAAAATTTGCGTTAAAAGCACTCAAACATAATTTAAAAGCGAAAGCTGTATTAGCAGCTGGTTTAAAAATTATTTATATCGATCAAATTAATGATGAAAAAATCGAATGGCAGTTTGAAAATGGCCTCGTCGATTATTTGATGGATGAATTACAAGACCGCGAAATTTTGCCAAACCCTGCATTTGTAAGTAGTGGACAAGCAGACCGCGCAGCCTGTGAGTTTGCGATTTGCTGGAATGTAGAAGGCGGTGAGCAGGTTCAAGAAAGTTACGTCAACTTGATTCCAACTGCACAAGGCGGTACGCATGTGAACGGTTTACGTTCAGGCGTGACCGAGGCGTTACGTGAGTTCTGTGAATTGCGTAACTTGTTACCGCGTAATCTTAAACTTTCGGCAGAAGATGTTTGGGATGGCGTGAACTATATCTTGTCGCTCAAGTTCCAAGAACCACAATTTTCTGGTCAAACCAAAGAGCGTCTTTCAAGTCGTGAAGCATCAAATATTGTTTTAAATATTGCTAAAGATGCATTTGCGCTCTGGCTCAACCAACATGCTGAAATTGCTATGCAACTGGCGGAAATGGCGATTTCTAAAGCAGGTCGTCGTTTAAAAGCAGCCAAGAAAGTTGAGCGTAAAAAAATTGTTTCAGGCCCAGCTTTACCGGGTAAATTGGCAGACTGTGTTGGTCAAACGCGTGAAGAAAGTGAGTTATTCATTGTCGAGGGTGACTCTGCGGGCGGGAGTGCCAAGCAAGCGCGTGATAAAAACTTTCAGGCCATCATGCCAATTCGTGGAAAAATCTTAAACACATGGGAAGTCTCTTCAGATGAAGTACTCGCTTCTCAAGAAGTTCACGACATTGCGATTGCGATTGGTGTAGATCCGGGTAGTGATGATTTGTCAGAACTACGCTATGGCAAAATCTGTATTTTGGCCGATGCCGACTCGGACGGTTTACATATTGCGACTTTGCTTTGTGCCTTATTCGTTAAGCACTTTCCTGCATTGGTGGAAGAAGGTCATTTATTTGTAGCAATGCCACCACTGTTCCGTATCGATATTGGTAAAGATGTCCATTACGCACTCGATGATGATGAACTTGAAACCATTTTGAAAAATGTCAAAGGCAATAAAAATCCTCAAATTACTCGATTCAAGGGACTAGGTGAAATGAACGCGATTCAGCTTCGCGAAACAACCATGGACCCTAACACTCGTCGTTTAGTACAGCTTGATCTCGATGATGCACATTTAACAGCTGGTTTACTCGATAAATTGCTTGCGAAAAAACGTTCCGCAGATCGTAAGCAGTGGCTTGAGCAGAAGGGTAACTTAGCCGATATCACTGTTTAAAATAGAATTAAAAAATCCCCGCTCAATTGGCGGGGATTTTTATTTTAGTTACAGATAATTTGGTGTATTTATATAATCAATTTAAAACAGACAAGTCTGTATAAATTGCTCTTTATTTAAAACCTGATTTCTATAGATTTTGGAAACTGAAAAACATCACAATTTGCTCCACTTCCGATGCGATCTACTACTGCAAAATCACTTGGTGACTCAAAAGTAAGCAAAGGGTGATGCCATGTGCCTGCCCGATAATTAATACTTTGCTTTCCATTTGAAACGAAAGCACAGAGCTTGGAAATATCGGGAGTGTTTTCATCTAAAGCGGGCGCCACAATAATTAAAAACTTTTGTTGCTGTAATGGAATAAATGCCTGAGAGCCTTTCGGATGACGCTCTAGCATTGAAATTTCCAGAGGTAATACACTGGTCTTAATATTACGGAAAATACTAATGCCTGCCTTTGCTTCGCCCTCAATTTCGGTTTCAACGAGCGCATGGTAGCGCTCGGTGTGGGCATCATTAATATGAAAAAAATCATGCCCGTCGCAACAAATGACTTCTCCGAAGGGCTGAAAGTTTTCAATAGTTAAGGGCTGAATTTGAACAGTATTCATGATCATGATTTAGCAATTTTCCCCCATAAACGAACACGGCTAATACCACCGTCTGGAATCATGTTAATGCGAATATGAGAGATCTTTTCATGCTGTAAAATCTCACTCACATATTCATGAATATGATCCATTTGCATTGGTTGAGCTTCAAGTAAATAAGACCAGAACATACTCTGTGGAATTAACTGTGCATCGGTTGCATTTTCAAGGTAAACCGCTTGTATAGATACTTGTGCAGGGAAGTTCCCTTTAAAATGAGCGGTATCAATTTCAAGCTTTTCAATTTTTCCGCTTTTACCCAACGCAAGAATACACCAGTCATAACCCGGTGCGCGGCGGCGTTTGGTTTCCCAACCATCGCCCATGTTGATACCACGACCAGGGTTAATCAAATTACGTGGGTGTCCAAAGTGCGCATCGCTATAAGCAACTACGCGACCACCATTTTCAAGTGCTAATAAATCAAGCGTTTGCTCACTATCACTCACCTGAATATGAACATCTCCATAAACACGCAAACGAGCAACACCGCCATCTGGGAAAATATTGAGGCGAATATGGGTAAAAAGTGCATCATTATTGACCATAAAAATATGATGCTGACTTGGCCCCAGCTCAGTATTTTCTAGAACATTCTCCCATTTTGCCCCTGTTAGGTCTCCATTTGGTGCATAACACGCTTCTAATGAGGCAGATGCTGGATAGTTTCCTGTAAAAAAGCTGGTGTCGATATCAAGTGCGGTGATTTTTCCACTCACTCCTAGCTTCACAATACACCAGTCATATCCCGCGTGACGCTTACGACGCGTTTCCCAACCGTCCATCCATTTACCGTTGTCATCAAATTTATCTTCAACAAAAATAGGTGCTTCAAATTGCAGCATACGCTTTGCTTCTGCAAAGAAATCATCCGAACACTCAATGACTTGTGCACCAATTCGGACATCTGCCAAATTGGTTTTGGTATTCAAAATTTCAGGAAGTTCAAAAGCTGGGGCGTGTAGAGTTGCCATAATGCGGTATCCGTATTTCTTGTTAAAAACATGATTTTTCATTTAAAACTATCAACATACAGAGCACGTTGAGAAGAGTTTTATACTTAAATATATAAGCATGGGGCATGCCAGTTTTGTGGAAAAGCTAAATAAATTTTGAACGATGGCATGTTTTTAGCATAAGCACCCTATAGGTGAATATCTATAGGAGAGTGTTATGAATGTGGTGATTATTGGTGCGGGAATGGGAGGTCTAACCACAGGCATTGCATTAAAAAAATTTGGTCACCAAGTTCGTATTTTTGAGCAAACTGAAAAGATTCTTCCAGTCGGCGCTGCTATTTCGTTGTGGTCAAATGGTGTGAAATGTCTGAACTATCTCGGATTAACTGACAAAATCGCCAAACTTGGCGGACAAATGGACGACTTGGCCTATGTTGATGGTTTAACTGGAGATGTGATGACACAATTCAGTTTACTGCCATTAATTGAAGAAGTAGGACAGCGCCCATATCCGGTTGCACGTGCCGATTTACAAAATATGCTGATGGATGAGTTTGGTCGAGACCAGATTTATCTAGGCAAAAAAATGGTCAGCCTTGAAGATAAGACCGATTATGTCGAAGTACATTTTGCAGATGGTAGTTCAACGCAAGCTGACTTACTGATTGGGGCGGATGGTACTCATTCAATGACTCGTGCCTATGTTTTGGGTCAGCAAGTACAGCGCCGTTATGCTGGTTATGTAAACTGGAATGGTTTAGTTGAGATCTCTGAAGATTTAGCACCAGCTCAGCAATGGACGACCTATGTAGGAGAAGGTAAGCGAGCTTCTTTAATGCCCGTCGCAGACGGTAAGTTCTATTTCTTTTTAGATGTGCCTTTGCCAGCAGGCTTAGAAAATAATCGGGATGAATATAAAAAACTTTTAAAACAATATTTTGCTGATTGGTGTCAGCCTGTACAGCAACTCATTGAACGCTTAGACCCACAAAAGACCAATCGGGTAGAAATCCATGATATCGAACCGTTTGCCCAATTTTATAAGGGTCGCGTGGTGATTTTAGGCGATGCTGCACACAGCACCACACCTGATATTGGACAAGGTGGCTGCCAAGCCATGGAAGATGCGATTTATTTAGCGCGTTCTTTGCAAATAAATACTTTGGGTTTAGAGGACGCTTTACGTCGTTATCAAAACAAGCGTAATGAACGGGCCAATGAGTTGGTTCTTCGTGCCCGTAAACGTTGTGATGTGACCCATATGAAAGATGAAACTGTGACCCAAGCTTGGTATGCAGAATTACGCCGTGAACAAGGCGGACATATTATGCAGGGGATTATTAGTAATATTGTGGGTAATCCACTCGACTAAAACAAAAACAGCAAGGATTTTTTCCTTGCTGTTTTAAGCTTCTAAATAAAAATTTTAGAAGTGGTATTTAACCAAAGCACTCACGTTATTTTCATCTCGGCCTTGTAGACCAAATTTATTATTCCATACAGAGTGTTCAATACCGAGGTATAGACGTGTGTCAGGAGAAATGTGTTTACCTACATTCCATTTCCACTGAGTTGTCCAGTTTAACTCGCTAGCATGGTCACCTTCAGCAGTTGACCAATCTAGGAAGCCATCAACCAAGAATTCTTCAGATGCAATGTTAAATGGAATACCATAAACGAAAGTCATTTGATAATCGTCGTCAGTTTTCTCATTATTTGCACGGTAGAAGTTTAAATTCGCATATTTAAAATATGGAATATCTAAATCAACAGCAAAACCATATAAGAAATTATCAAAGTTATTGCCGTTTTCGCTGTTACTTTCCCAAGTGGTACTAATGAGTACATCTTTAATTGGGCCATAAGCTAGTTTTTTGCCAGACACTTCGCCCAAGCTTAAACGTGGTGATAACTCAAAATATGTACTTTTATGATCGTCTTCACCGCGCATACGGTCCATGAAGAAAAACACATCAGCATATTTAACTTTTGCAGCATATTCCAAAGTAATCGTGGTTTCTTTGTCGTCTACAACTTCATAGTTTTCACCATAAAGTCCAGTCACGCTAAAATCTTGCCAAATTGGTTTTGCCTGAACCATGGCAGTTGCAGATAACAAGGCACAAGTCGCCGCAAGTTGCTTTAATTGCATTTAAATGATCTCCCCCCAAATAAAGCACGCTAAGGATACAGGGTCTTAAGCAAAAATGAAGCCAAATTTGATCAACGGTTAAAAAAAGGCCCACCGAAGTGGGGCGCTAAAAACTAATCTATTAATGTGTATTCCTAGTGTTTATGGTTTGGCTCAAATGAGGGGTCGGTGAGCTTCGAAATGAAGGCAAATGATTAAATAATAAATTCAATAAGATAGCAAAGATACAAGTCGAACTAATACCCGAATGAAACAAAGTTTGTACCCAAACTGGAAAATGTGCATAAAACTCATGGTTAATAATGGGGATCATTCCTGCCGATAAAGCAGTCGCGACAATGATTAAATTTTTCTGATCGTTATAATTTATTTTTGCTAAAGTGCGAATTCCGCTCGCTGCAACTGACCCAAATAAGACCAGACCTGCACCACCAAGTACAGGCATAGGAATTGCTGCAATTAGACGTCCCATAACAGGCAATAGCCCCAAAATAATCAGAATGACACCACCTGCCGCCACGACAAAACGACTTTTGATGCCTGTAATCGCAACCAACCCAACATTTTGGGCAAAAGCGCTTTGCATGAACGAACCAAAGATAGGTGCAATAGCACTTGAGAACATATCTGCACGAACACCATTGGCGATACGTTTAGAGTCGACATCGGTTCCTACAATGTCTCCGACAGCAATAATATCGGCTGTAGTTTCCGTCATAATCACCAAGGTGACAATGAGCATTGATAAAATGGCACTCAGTTCAAAGGTAGGTAAACCAAATGCAAAGAAATGTGGAAATTGCAGCCATGCACCTGAGCTGACCTGACTAAAGTCACCGAAACCCATAAAGTAAGCCAGTATGGTACCAGCCACGATCGCTAATAATATAGATAAGCGACGAATGCCAGCTTGTGGCAGCATATTTAAAATAATCACAATGCCTAAGGTGAGTAAGGCCAAAGAAATATTTTCTACGCTTCCCCAGTTGGGTGCTTTATCGTTGCCACCCATCATCCAGCGAATCGCAACGGGTAACAGAGATAGCCCAATAATCGTGATGACGCATCCAGTCACAACAGGGGGGAAAAAACGAATGATTTTTGAAAAGTAAGGTGCAAGGCAAAGTCCAACTAGAGAGGCTACAATGACCGCCCCATAAACCGCAGGCAGGCCACCGCCCGTGGTAATAATAGCGACCATGGTTGCCACGCCAGCAAAAGACACCCCCTGAACTAAAGGTAGTTTTGCGCCTAGATATTTGGTTCCTATGGTTTGTATGAGTGTTGCCAATCCACCTACAAATAGGGCTGCTGCAATGAGCATTCCGACTTGTGCCGAGCTTAAACCTGCAGCAGTTCCAATAATAAGCGGCGGAGCCACAATGCCACCATACATGGTCAGCACATGCTGTAAACCGTAAGCAAAACTTTTCGAGATTCCTAAATATTCATGCTCTGGAGAAATCGCATTCTTTTGTCGATCATTCATATTTTTCTCCTATTTTAATTCAGTTAGCTACCACGATAAGTAGAGTAAGCAAACGGGCTAATGAGTAGTGGAATGTGATAGTGCTGCTTGATGTCTTCTATAAAAAATTGAATGCAAACACGCGGGAAAAAAGTTTTGACTTGCTTCGCCGAAAAATAAGGCGCGATTTCAAATTCAAGTTGATATGGCCCTTCAGTTAAATCTTTGATACCAAAATCACTTACTCGACCATCTTTATTGGTGGTTGCGGTTGCAATCAGTTCATGGGTTGCTGCATGAAATAACTTCACTTCGACTTCTGCAGCGGGTTTACCTAAATTTGTATCTAAAATATGAGTGCTGATCATGCTTGTATTTCCTGAGATAGACGTAATAGAGCAATTGCTGCGAGTTGCTCATGTACAATGACTTTTTCTATAGCTAAGTTGTTTTGAAGACGTTGATTAAGTTTTTTTAAAATCTCATCGCTACTAAGGCCTGCGGCTTTAATTAAAAAGATGAAGCCAAACTTCTGTTCATAGTCGATATTGCCTTGTAGCAGAGCTTGTTGTGTTTGCTCATCTAAGGAAATGCTAGCTTGCTCTTGAGCTGAAAAATTTTGTTCTTTTGCATTCAGCTGTTTTTTTGCTTGCCGTTCACCAATTTTTGGATGAGTTGCTAAAGCATTTTCAATCTCTTCCCATGACCATGTGTGGCTCAATTGTTCCGCATATCCTAAAAGAACAGACTTTGATGAGTAGGGACGTTCTGAGATGATTTTTTCGGCCCAGGCTGGAATATGGACGCAGTTATTTAACAGAGTCTTGAGTTGATCGGGTGGGGCTTGGTTAAACTCGGCTAAAAACACTGTCATTCCTAAACTCAATATAGTGATATAGAGTTTTAGCAATAACAGTGCCAAAAGTGGTTAATATTTCGCTAATGAATTTGCAAAATGAATAATCAACTATCGAGTTATGTGATTTTTATACCAATACTCTGCTATATCCTGACGGCGACAGACCCAGACACGATCGTGCATTTCAATATAGTCGAGAAACCTTTGTAATGCTTTAAAACGACCCGGATGCCCCAAAATACGGCAATGCATTCCAATCGACATCATTTTTGGTGCAGTTTCACCTTCTGCATACAACACATCAAAACTATCTTTTAAATATTGAAAAAACTGCTCTGAGCTATTAAATCCACCCGGTGAACAGAACTTCATGTCGTTACATTCGAGGGTATAAGGAATAATTAAATGCGGACGGGATGAACCTGCCTCATTGGTAAGGGTCGTCCAAAAGGGTAGATCATCGCCATAATAATCTGAGTCGTATTGTATTTGCGGAAACTCTGCGAGTAACTGACGGGTATTAGGACTATCGCGTCCAGTGTACCAGCCTATAGTTTTATTTTTAAACAAGTTTTCTAAAACAGATAAAGCTTGTTTCATATGCTGTTTTTCGACTTCAATGTCAGTGTCTTGATAGTGAAGCCATCGGTAGCCATGAGAAACCACATCATAATCAGCTTCTTTAATCGCTTCGACGATATAAGGGTTGCGCGCCAACGCCATGGCAACGCCAAAAATGGTCATTGGGAGCTTGCGCCGTTGGAACTCACTATGAATGCGCCAAAAACCAGCACGTGAACCATATTCGTACATAGAGTCCATCGACATATGCTTGGCTGGATAGCTTGCAGCACCAATAATCTCTGATAAAAACTGTTCCGAACCCTCATCGCCATGCTCGATATGCTTTTCGCCACCTTCTTCATAATTCAGGACAAATTGCACTGCAACCTTAGCATTGTTGGGCCATTTCACCTCTGGAGGCTGTCCGTGATAACCGATTAAATCACGTGAATAAGGAGACTTCTGAATCTGCTCAATGAGTTCTGCTCCATATAGATAAGATTCGGTCACAATTGCTCTCCTTTTGTTCAATTTTTCATAAAAATTTAAAAAATCAGCTTGCATATTTTTATAGATGGACTGATATTGAAGATATGAAGATCTTCAAAATAAATTAAAAGCAGTACGTTTAAGTCAGGAGATAACAAACCATTACACCATCAAAATGTACAATTGAAGTCAGTTCATGCATGCTTAAAACATGCCAACATAAAAAAGTTTTGCATAGAAAAGATCCACAGTAAGAAAGAGAGGATGGTATTTATGAATATTGAAATCCGCACAGATAAAAACATCCATAATAGTGAACGTTTAATTACTTATGTACGTGCAGAACTTACTCAAGAATTCCAACGTCATAGCGAACGTATTACGCATTTTTCGGTTCATTTTAGTGATGAAAATGGGGACAAAGGTGGTGACAAAGATATCCACTGTATGATTGAAGCCCGTCCTGCTGGTTTAAAACCAGTTGCAGTGCACCATAAAGCAGGAAATATTGATGCTTCAATTCATGGCGCGATTGAAAAACTAAAACGCAGCCTTGAACATACGTTTGAGAAAAAGGAACACCCGAGAGGTGGTCAACCTGAATTCATTGATGATGAAGCTTAAAAATAGCTAAAAAGCCCTTCGGGGCTTTTTTTATGGAATATTAAAAATAAGAATAAAAACTCTTCACAACTTTTGGTTTGCAATGCAATAGCATTGACCTCTAAAATCTTTATCAGAGATTAGGCATAATAGTCCTAATATATTTTTGAGAGATGGTCATGTTAACCACCCAGCAGCAGGCTTTAATTCAAGCCATAGAAGAATTAGAACTTACGCAAGTACAAAAATTACTTGCTGAGGGGCTTGATCCGAATTTCATTGATCCGGAACAAGGGCCACCCGTGTCAATTATCTGTGATGGAATTTTTAAATGGTGGGAAGACGTTTCAGAAGCTTATGAAGCGGGTACTCCTTTATCAAAACAAGAAAAGCAAGATGCATTACAAGTTTATCTCGATATCCTTGATGCCTTAATCCAAGCTAAAGCAAATGTTCATCTTTGGGATGCAGAAGAATTTTATGGCCCACTATGGGATGCGGCAAGTTCGGCATGCGCACCAGCGGTTCAACGTTTACTTGATGAAAAAGTTGACCCAAATACACGTGATGAAGAAGGACTTACCATTTTATCTTCAATCAGCCAGTTGTTCTTTGATTGTGATTTTGATGAAATAGATTGGTCAGAAGCGCTTCAAGAAGAGCGTGAAACATTAGAATTGTTGCGCCATCATGGGGCAAAAATGTCAAAAGAACTAACTACTTGATTGGATAATAGAATGAGAACATTTCAAATTTTAACTTTTGCTCTGACCACTGTTGCCGCAGGAAGTACTTTTGCTGCTGAGTTCTCGTTTGACCGTCCTGGTTCAGGCTTTGGAACAGGCATCACTCCAGTAGGGCAGTTAGCTTGGGAACAAGGCTTACCAAGTGCAACTTATACAGAATCAAATGTTGATGGTGTGAGAGAAAAGACCGTAACCGTCAATGAAGATATGTTATTCCGTACAGGTTTGGCTAAGGACCTAGAATTACAATTAGGTTGGCAAGGTCCGGCTTGGACTCAAACTAAACGCGCAGGTAAAAAAACAGATACCTCTGGTTTAGGTGATGTAAGCATCGGCTTAAAAAAAGCGATTGATTTAAATGATGAAAATTTAACAATGGCTGTATTGGCTCAAGCGCTTATTGCAACAGGTAATGATGAATTTACTGCACATGACGATATTTATAGTTTAAGTTCGGCAGTGGCTTATCAATATAATGATTTGATCAATACAGCAATTACCATGCGTTACGAAGTGCAAAACAGCAACTGGGCTGTGACTGCTATTCCAACCATCAACTATAAAATTGCCGGCAAACTTTCTGGTTATTCTGAGTTTGTATATCGTAAAGCTGAAAGCGAAGACTATCAATATAGCCTAGGCACAGGTTTAGTTTATGCAGTCAATAAGCGTACTCAGCTTGATGCAAGTGTTGGAGTAGATCTAGATGGTCAATATAAAGGCTACCGCGGTGGCTTGGGTATGGCATTCTTATTCTGATAAAACTAACTTGAATAGATGTTAATGAAAAAGCTTTTTTCTCAGGGAATTATTTATTTTCTAGCTGCGGCTACGTTGGTATTTAGTCAGTTTGTTTTTGCAGAAGATAAGCTACTTGCACCAGAACAGGCTTTTTCATTTTCGGTTGAGTCGCCACAATCGCATACTGCGAAATTATCGTGGCAGATTCAGCCGAACTATTATTTGTATCAGCATAAATTTACCGTACAACAGGGTACTCAACCTTTAACTTTGAATTTGCCTAAGGCAGTTTCTCAATATGATGAGAACTATGGGCAAAGTCAGGTTTATTATCATCAAATCAATTTCCAGATTAAAACCAAGCCTTCAGAGCACTACACTGTAACTTGGCAGGGCTGTGCCAAAGACCGTATTTGTTATCCACCCCAAACCATCGAGTTTCAAACCGATGCAGACGGATTGGTTGGTGTGCAAAACCAAGCAGGGGCAGCACCGAAACGCTTATTAGATTTGGCAAATACACAAGCATCGTCTCAAGAAACTCTAACTAATCAAACAAGTTCAGAAACTAAAGCAGATGCGACTACTCCACAAATTGCAGAAGACCAGATTTGGTCCGCGAAATTAATTGAACACTCGCTTTGGTATGGTGTTTTATTATTTTTAGGCTTAGGCATGTTGCTCGCATTTACACCATGCTCTTTACCCATGCTGCCGATTTTAACTTCATTAATTATTCGAGAGCATAAAGGTTTAAAGGCTTGGACTATTGCACTTACTTTTGTATGTAGTATGGCATTGGTTTATGCAGGTCTAGGTTTAATTGCTTCTTCAGCAGGGCTAAATTTCCAACGTTGGTTGCAACAGCCCGCCACGCTTATCGCGTTTAGTTTGTTATTTGTGGTTTTTGCCCTAAATCTGTTTGGGTTATTTGAGATTCGTTTACCGCAAACTTGGTTAAATCGACTTGACCGCATTCAGTCCATGCAACAAGGTGGTACTTTGTTTGGTGCAGGAGTCATGGGTGTAGTTTCTGCGCTCTTGGTTGGTCCATGTATGACCGCACCTTTGGCTGGAACTTTACTATTTATTTCTCAAACCCAAAACCAATGGCAAGGTGCTTTGCTTTTATTTTGTTTAGGTTTTGGAATGGGGATTCCTTTACTCATCGCTAGTGTTTTAGGTGCAAGATTTTTACCTAAAGCTGGCGACTGGATGCATCAGATTAAAGTAATTTTTGCTTTTCTGATGTTGGGTCTAAGTCTTTATTTTATTCGCCCTTTATTGCCAGATTGGGGCATGCAAGTGCTTAGTTTATTGCTAGGCCTCACTTTTATTGCTTACGCGCTTTATCAGTTCTTTTGGAAAAAAGGGCAGTTACAGTGGCTCTATGCGCTTCTGCTTTTATTGGTTACTCCGTTTGTTGCCTATAACCAGTATCAGCATATTCAAAATCGCAGTTTGCAAAGTTCCGAGCACATGGCTGAATGGCACATTGCGACAACAGCAGCAGACTTTCAGAAAATTTTAGCGGCAGCGCCTGCTGATCGGGCTATTGTCGTTGATGTCTATGCAGACTGGTGTGTGGCTTGTCAGCCTATTGAGCATCGTATTTTAAAAGCACCAGAAGTTCAGTCAGCTCTTGCACCTTACTACCTCATTAAGCTTGATTTGAGTCATTATGACCATTCACATGAGGCTCTACTCAAGCAGTGGAGTATTTTAGGGCCACCAACTTATCTGTTTTTAAATGAGCATCAACAAGAAATACGTTCTTTACGTTTAACTGGTGCATTTAGTCAGCAAGAGCTTTTGCAACAGCTTGCAAGCTTATCGAAAGCTAAATAGTTAAATTGATTCTATATGTGGTATTTGTTGAAAAGTGCGCACTTGATTGCGCCCTGAAGCCTTTACCGCATAAAGTGCTTCATCGGCCTGTCGAATGACGAGGTAGGGATCGTTTGCAAAAGCGGAACTACTAATTCCAAAACTTGCACTTACATGAATCTGAATATTTTGATTGTTGAAAATAGAAAGCTCTTCTAAGGCAATTCGGCAACGCTCTGCAATTTTTTCCGCTTGAGTAATATCGGTATGAGGGAGTAATAAAATAAATTCTTCTCCACCAAATCGACCAATAATGTCTTCATTACGCAAGTTTTCAGACAAGCATTGAGCAATTTTAATTAAGACTTGATCACCCTGATGATGCCCATAGACATCATTAATTTTTTTAAAATGGTCTATGTCGAGAAGGACTAAAGCATAATCGAATTTTTGTTCATGCAGTGTTTCAAGATGGGTATTTAAACTGCGTCTATTTAATACATTAGTTAATGGGTCAATTTGGCTTAAGCGCTGAATATAAGTTTCTCGTTGTCGCCACTGGGTCAGTAATATTTCAAATAAAATAAGGCAGGCCACTAAAATCGGCATAATAAAAAATAGCATGCTCCCTAACCAAAATGGATTGGTTTGGGCATGTCGAATTATGGTGAAGTTAAATAAAGGAGCGTAGGGAATAACGCCATTCATACTTAAATAAGTACATACTGCTAAAATAATTGTTGCTGGTATAAAGGCGCTATAAACAATTTTTCTTTCAAATAAAACCAGACCTACACCAATGGTGCCTACATATCCAACCATTGTGGCAGGGCTGATACTACCAATTAAGTATCCATCATGACACAGCATAAGCATGAAGACTTGTACACTAACAAAAGGAACAATTTTTTGAGCCCTTTCTTGGTCTTTGTAGCGATAACAAGGAATAATCAGCAAAGCTAATAAAAATAAGGTCAATAAATTCAGCCAGAGTTGTGACTCTACGAGTGGTAAATTTGCCCATTGCCAAACGCTAGGCGTTATTAAGATATAGCCTTTCCATAAAATCCAACTGAAATTCATTGCACATGCAAGTGTAAGCATCAGTGCGCTTTTTTCTAATGGCGTCCAATTAATAATATGGTTGTTATGGATGAATTCGAGAACCACCTGTTTTATTTTATTTATAGAATAAGTGATGAAACGAATTTTCATAATAATAGATGAACTCCTAAATAGAGATGTTTCCTCTTCAGATCATCCTAAAATGGGAGAGTTGGAATGATTCATAACCTAAACATATCATGATTCAATTATTAAACCTTAAGATTAGGGTTTTTATAAAAAATGAAGTGAAAAGTATTTAAAACTTGTCACTTCATTTATTTCAATTAAGTTTTGTCGAGTTCATGTGCAAACTCGGCAATATCTGCCATCGCTTGTTTTGCTTCTTCAAACCAAGCATTAAACATTTGGAAGTTATGCCACATGCCTGTGTAAAGTTTAAAATGTACTTTGACACCTGCTTCTTCAGCTTTTTCTCTAAAGCGTTTCGCGTCGTCTAATAAAATTTCTTTAGAACCCACCTGTACTAAAGTCGGTGGCAAACCTGCTAAGTTATCGAAAATAGGTGAAACACGCGGGTCATCTGCTCCAATATGATTGCCAATATAATGTTGAATACCGATTTGCAGGGCTTCAAAAGAAAGTAGGGCATCATGTTTTTGGTTAAATCTTAAAGATTCACTGGTTAGGGTTAAATCTAAAAAGGGAGACAATAAAATCAAACCACTTGGCATCAGTTCAGGTTGTTCTTTTAAGCGTAAGCAAAGTGCTAAAGCTAAATTGGCCCCGCATGAGTCACCAGATAAAATAATATCTTTGGGCTGAATACCTTGAACTAATAACGCTTGATATACATCATATAATGCCTCAATCGCTTCAGGGTATGGGTGCTCAGGAGCAAGAGGATAGTCCACGTGAATAATTTGCATTTGAGTACGGGCCGCTAAATCCGTCATGAATGCATGATGGGTTTTTACACTGCCCAGAAAAAAAGCGCCGCCGTGAATATGAAAAATAAGCTGCGTCGCTGAATCCTGAGCTTTAATCTCTTCACCCTTTACACCAGCAAGTCGAATCGGACGAACAGTTACGTTTTTTTGTTTTGGAAATGCTCGGCAAAGTTGTTCAAGCATCGGACGCAGGGCGGTTGGAGGTAAATTCAACTGACTTGGTTTACGAATCGCTGTTTTTAGAAATGTTTCAGTTAAATAATATTTTAAAACGTTTGGTATATTCATATAGTATCCGCTTATGTTAATAACTTGTTTCCCTATAAATTTTATTTTTCAAGGTTACAAGGTTACACGAAACAGTCACATTCAAAAATTGCAATATCGTTGCGAGTTTTGAATACTGAAGTCTTGAAAGACCCAAGGATATTACAAAAATGAAAAAGATTGCTTTAGCTTTAGGACTTGTTGGTATGGCTGCATTTGCAAATGCGGCTGATCCACTCAATGGAACGGTATGGAAAACGATTGATGACCAAACCAATAAGCCCAAAGCCGTAGTAAAGTTTACGGAACAGAAGGATGGAACCTTAACTGCAACCATTCAAAACATTTTGACACCAGGTGAAGAAAACTCCTGTACAAAATGTGAAGGGCCGTATAAAAACAAACCGCTTAAAGGTGTGACCATTGTACATAATCTAAAAAATGTAGGTGGCACCAGTTATGAAAACGGTACAATTTTAGACCCTAAATCTGGCAAAACTTATAAATTAAAAGGTGAGTTGGCCGAGGGCGGTAAAAAGCTTAAATTGCGCGGTTATATTGGTGTGTCAGCATTAGGCCGTAACCAAACATGGATTCGTGCGAACTAAATCTGTGAATGAAAAAAACGAGCCAAATGGCTCGTTTTTTTATGCACTTAGATTTTGATAGGCAGTTTCATCAAAACCGACCAGAAAACCTTTAGACGTCTGTAGAACTGGTCGTTTAATTAAGCTTGGTTGAGCAATTAAAGCTTCAATAAGATGATCTTCACTGCTTAATGCACGCGTTTGTTCTTCTTCAGATAGTTTTCTCCACGTGGTGCCTTTTTTATTGAGAACAGTATCTTGTCCTATTTCTTTTAACCAAATTTTGAGGGTGTCGGCATCGATTCCTTGTTTTTTATAATCGTGAAATTCGTAGCTCAAACCTTTTGCTTGTAAGGCATCAAATGCTTTTTTCATTGAATTACAGTTTTTAATACCATAAATTTTTAACATTTTATCGGACCATGTCAAAAAGAAAGAACACACAGCCTAACCCAAAATGCTTTTAAGGACTACTTTATACAGATAGTTTTAAAACAAATGAAAAATAATGATTAAAACAATAAACAATGTCATGTTACTGTCATAAGACGAGGTAATAATGAGCCCAACAAGAAGAATCTAGAAAACTAAAAGAACTTAGCGCAAAAAATAAGAGATAGAAAAGAGAAAACCCGCATTTAATCATCCTGATCATGCGGGTCTCATTTCAACGTCCATTGTCACATCCTTGCAAATAAACTTATCATAAGTTTATTTTATCTTCCTACGGCGTCCTATCCTTTCGCGTCATCCTGACTGCTTCCCTGTGCCGTGGGGCTATAATGCCGTTAAACGTGTGTAAGAAAAATACTCAAAAACGACATGTGCTGTAAGCAAAAACGACAATGTAAGTGAACATGTGTTCACTTATTCTTGAATTTTATAGTCAATAATAACTGGGGCATGGTCACTAAACCATTGATCTTTATAGACCCATGCGTTTGTTGTACGTGTTTTCCAGTCTGGTGAACAAGCTTGATAGTCAATACGCCAACCTACATTTTTCGCACGCGCTTGACCGCGATTTGACCACCATGAATACAATTCGGCTTCTGTTCTTACCACACGGAAGGTGTCTACATAGCCAAGTTCATCATAAATATGGTCAAGCCATGCACGTTCATGTGGTAAACAGCCAGACGACTTCTGGTTACCCGACCAGTTTTTAATATCAATTCGTTTATGAACGATATTGTAATCGCCACAAATAATGATGGACTTATTTTCATCACGCCATTGTTTTAAGATTTTTGCGTATTCACCCAAAAATAAATCTTTACGTGCTTGAGCTTCTTCACCACTTGAGCCTGAAGGTAAGTATAATGATGCAATATGTACGGGATGTGACAAACCTAAATCGAATTCGGCAGAAATGAAGCGGCCTTGACTATCGGCCAATTCAAACCCTAAACCATCTTTAATAGAAACGAAGGGTAAGCGGCTATAAATTGCAGTACCTGCATAGCCTGCACGCTCTGCTGGAAACAGATGGGTATGCCATCCTTCGGGTCTAAATTTTTCAGTCCATTGTTCATGGGTAATGCGGCTTTCCTGCATGCATACGACATCGGCATCGGATTGTTCTAACCATTCAAGTAAGCCTTTCGTTACTGAAGAACGTAAGCCATTTACGTTAATGGAAACGACTCGAAGAATTTTTACATCACTTGGATACTGATCCTTTGGTATCATGCGAAAATTTAACCTCAATTGTGAATTTGGAGCACCTCATGACAACGCCTGTGTCATTTAACCCGCAAGCATTTATCGAACTCGCATTATCACGCGGTGTGCTTAAATTTGGTGAGTTTACTTTAAAATCTGGACGTGTGAGTCCTTATTTTTTTAATGCAGGCCTACTCAACGATGGTGAAGCTTTATCTCTTTTAGCACAAGGCTATGCCGATAAATTAACACAATGTGAAAATGTTGATGTGATTTTTGGACCAGCATACAAGGGTATCCCATTTGTAGCAGCGACTGCTGTTGCTTTGTCGCAAACACATAATAAGAGTGTGCCATGGGGCTTTAACCGTAAAGAAGCGAAAGATCATGGTGAAGGCGGTGTTTTAGTTGGTGCTGCGGTTGAAGGTAAAAAAGTCTGGATTATTGATGACGTAATTACCGCAGGTACAGCGATTCGTGAAGTTGTAACGATTTTGAAAAACGCTGGCGCAACTATTGCGGGTGTTTTAGTTGCGTTAGATCGTCAAGAACGTGGTCAAGGTGAGCTTTCTGCAATTCAAGAAGTTCAAAAAGAATTAGAAATTCCTGTGCATGCACTGATTACCATGAAAGATTTAATGGATTACTTAGAAGCAAAAGGCGAAAAAGAAGCGCTAGCAAATATGCAAGCTTATCGTGAGAAATATGGGATTTAATTTTCCATAATATAAAAGGAAGGAGCACTTGACCTCTCCTTCCTTTTATGTCTAATGATTTTTTATGTAGTTCAGAACACATGCCATTTCTAGAATTCTATTTGCAATAGAATTAGGAATAGCCGGTACTTCTTGTGGAAACTCTACTTCTTGTATTGAAAATATTTCAGAATTCGTAATTGAATAATTCGCTTCGGACAACAACATCATTTTTTTATTTTTGCAGTCAAATTGCCATAACTCTAAAGAATTTAAATTTCCTAGATTAACTGGTGTGGTTTTAACTGGAGCTATTACGACGGAGTCTGAAATAGATTTAATTAGTTGATAACTCAAATAATGAATTTTTTTATCATCTCTAGCATAACTGATCCATCCTTTGTTGAGGTTGTCTTTAATACTATTTTGCTGTTGTTTTGATAAGTCTTGATATGTATCAATTGAAAGAGTAATGATTTTTGCCTCTGTTGATAGTGATAGAAAAAATAATAAAAAAGTTAAAATAAACTGTTTATTCATATTGTTGATTTAATTGGTATCTTTAATGAAAAAAGTATAATCTAAAAATTAAATATTTTATTTATTGAAGATAAAAAAACTTGTCTCTTTTATTATTAAAAACAAAAGGCATACCTCTAAAATAGGAGGGTATGCCTTTTTTATTTTTACTTAGAACTGATAATTTAAACGTAATAACACATTACGTGGTGTGCCTGGCATACTGTCTGAACGCCAGTACTCTTTATTGGTTAGGTTATTTACCGCAAGAGTGACATTCCATGGGGCTGCACTATAGCCAATCGCTGCATCGACACGGTTAAAGCCTTCCATTTTTACTTGATTATTAATATTTGGATAATAAGACCCGACATAGGTCACACCCACTTCGGTATACCACTGTTCAGTTGGTAAATAACGAACAAATAAATTACCTGTGTTCTTAGATGTGTTTGCTAAATAGTTGCCTTCACGCTCAGGATTTTGCTTGTCTTCTTTTACTTTTGCATCGGTATAACCATAACCACCGCGAACAAACACATTATCAAGTACACGGCCAATAAAGCTAAATTCGAGACCACGAGATTGATGCTGACCCGCAGTTGCCCATACATCTGGTTCACTGTCAGGGTTTGGTTTATAGCGAATATTATTTTTACGAATATCAAAGACAGAAAATTGAGTATTTAAACGGTTATCTAACCATTCACTTTTTACTCCAACTTCATATTGCTCGTTATATTGAGGCTCTTTATCCATTTTTGTGACATCGGTGCTGCCAGTAACTTGGTTAACACCCATTTGCCCGCCAAATGGTGCAAAACTCTTAGAGTAAGACGTATAAAAGCTATGCTCTGGAACGGGTTGCCATACCAAACCTACATTTGGACTAAAACTGCTGTCTTTTACATTACGATGATCATTATTAAGTTTATTGGTAGTTGAAAAGTCAAAGTAATCATAACGTAGGCCCATCATGAGTTTAAGTTGGTCATTTAGACCAATTAAATCCTGAACAAATACTCCATAAGTGGTGCCTTCATTGTAGTTATGTTGGCTAATCAAAAGAGGGCCATTACCTCGGCTATATTCACGTTCACCAGTGAGCAGATTAACATAACCATAAATGGCTGAACCGTTTTGAGTCTTATTGGCTAGACGTGGTTCTCGTTGCTCATAGGTCCAGTCTGTACCGACCATAATTTGGTGCTCAAGCGAGCCTGTTTTGAACTTGCCCTTAATATCAAATGTATTGGTCGTGGTCTTATTGCTAGTTTGTTGCCAGTAGTAAATTTGATTGATATAGCCTTTTTTAGTGATGCATGCTTTACCTTTTAAATCTTTACCATCTAACCCACAATAAGTTCCAAAGTAAAAGTGGTCAAAGTTCTGTTCTGCTTGGCGGTAGCTAGCAGCCCAGTGGAAGTTCCAATCGGGTGCATATTGATAATTCACATCGGTGCGGACTACTTGCAAAATATCATCAACATAATCGCCATCTTGGGCAAATCCTGTTTTGATAGATGTACCTGTAGGTAGATTGTCACGCGTTGGTCCGCGGTCAGGCACTCGACTTAATTTGTCATAGGTATATTGTGTGGTCCAAGTGAGTGTTCCATCGTCATTTTTATAGGTAAAGCTTGGAGAGAGCATCTCTATTTTGTTTTTAATACCTGAGCGGAAGCTACCTGACTCACCATATTCTCCAGTCAAACGTACTGCTAAATTGTCGTTAAGTACTTGGTTGATGTCAGCCGTTGTTCCATAGTTGTCGTAAGAACCTGCATATGCACCAACTGAACTTTTAGAGTCAAAATTGGCGAACTTACTCACCATATTCACAACCCCGCCGCCAGCACTACGGCCATATAAAACAGAGGCGGGGCCTTTTAAAATCTCAATACGTTCGATATTGGCTGTACTGCGACGTACTTGTCCGCTTTCACGTATGCCATCACGGTAAATATCACCTGTGTCTGCACCAAAACCACGAATGGTAATTCCATCACCACGCATATCGTAATTGGTTGATACCCCTGGGGTACCTTGCAGCATAACGCTTAAATCATTTGATCCATAAATTTTATATTTTTGAACATCAATGGTATCAATGGTTTGCGGAATATCTTTTTTGTCTAAACCATTACGTGTGACATTGGCTTTGTCATAGTCGATATAGCTTTTAATCGGGTCGAGCTCACTCATCGCTTCAATTTTTATAGTCGGCATGACTGCTGCAACTTTTGATGATGAGTCAGCTAATTCCTCTGCGTAGACACCTTGAATATTCAAGATCATTAAGCTGAGTAAGCTAAGCGGAAACGAATTTTTAATTTGGGGAGAAGATATAGAAATTTTTAACATAAAAACAAAGTCTGTTAACAAAAATAAAAGTATAAATGATAATTATAATCATTTAATTTTTTAGAATAAAAGAACTATTGCCTATGAAATTATCGAGGTATGCTTTTAGTTATTGATTTTAAAAATATAATTTTTATGTTAAAGGGCGAGTATAAGGTAAGTATTAGTTTTATTTATAAATGAGATTTTGAAGAGGGTGCATCATTATTGAAAAACACCCTTAGAGTTAAGTATTGTTTTTAAGTACATCTAAAATATCCATTTCAGGATCATAATTTTCATCAATCGTTTTGCAAATGGCTTGGCCCACAATCACTTGAGTACCATTAAAGGTCATGGTTGGTGCTCCATATAATTCCCAGCCATGATTGAGCGCTTTAGTAACTCTTGCGCAAAAAGCAGAGTCATCGGGGCCAGTTAAATAGCGATAAAGTTTCATCTTTAGCCTTTAAAAAATAATATTTTATGGCCTTAGTTTAACTGAATTTATCTGAATTCAAGATAAAGAAATAACCGATAAGGTTTTACTGAAATTAAGAAAAACCAGTGAAAAATCTCAGTTATACTCATGCTAATTTAAATTTTAAGAAGAGCTTGAGCATGCGTGTACTTGTCGTCATGGATCCGATTGAAACCGTAAATCTGAAAAAGGATTCAACCATGGCAATGTTGTGGGCGGCGAGCCGTCGTGGACATGAATTGGGTTATGCATTACAGCAAGATTTATATATCGATCAAGGTAAAGCTTACGGTCTAATCTCTCCTTTAGATGTATTTGAAGATTACAGCCATTACTATGAGCTTGGCGAAAAGAAAAAAGAATCTATTGCTGCTTATGATGTAGTACTCATGCGTAAAGACCCGCCGTTTGATATGAATTTTGTCTACACGACTTACGTGCTTGAGCAAGCTGAGCGGGAAGGTTCATGGATTATTAATAAGCCTCAATCACTGCGTGATTGTAATGAAAAACTCTTTGCAACGCAGTTTCCAGAGCTACAAGTACCTACACTTGTGACATCACAGCAAAGTTTAATTCGTGAATTTATTAAAGAACATGGCGATGTGATCGTTAAGCCGCTTGATGGTATGGGGGGAATGGGAATTTTCCGTTTATACCAAGATGGTGTAAATATTGGTTCTACCTTAGAAATGCTGACAGAATTGGGTACGCGTCCAATTATGGCACAGCGTTATATTCCTGAAATTGTTGAAGGGGATAAACGAATTCTAATGGTGAATGGTGAACCTATTCCTTATTGTCTAGCCCGTATTCCGCAAAATGGTGAAGTGCGCGGTAACTTGGCGGCAGGTGGTTTAGGTCAAGCACGACCACTTACTGAAAATGATAAGCAGATTGCAGCGAAAATTGGGCCTTTCTTACGCGAAAAAGGTTTGGTTTTTGTAGGTTTAGATGTGATTGGTAATTATGTCACTGAAATTAATGTCACTAGCCCAACCTGTATTCGTGAAATTGATGCTCAATTTGGTACATCGATTGCCGATGATCTATTTGACGTATTAGAAGCTGGTCGTCCTGCTTAATCATCTACTTTGGGTGATTTCCTAAGCGAATATTGGGAAATCACCTAAAAATTTATCAATTAATAAAACCACAATATGAAATACGCTGGCGCTTTGTAGGCATATTTTCAAAAAAGCACATCTTTCTGTTATAAACGAGTGAAATTCGCTTTTCGTTAATGAAGCTTTAGGATTAAAATAAACGGCTACAAAAATAGATGACAATTTCCATTGTTTTTTGAGTTGAAGAATTAGACCGTGACAGATTCACAGCAAAGCAAACCTAAACATGTCATGATGATGGCTGCCGGTACTGGTGGACATGTTTTTCCAGCCCTCGCCGTAGCCAAACAACTTCAACACCAAGGTTGTCAGGTTTCATGGTTAGCCACGCCAACAGGTATGGAAAATCGGTTATTAAAAGATCAAAATATTCCAATATATCAAATTGATATTCAAGGTGTACGTGGCAACGGAGTCATCCGTAAACTCGCCGCGCCTTTTAAAATTTTAAAAGCAACTTTTAGCGCTATGCGTTATATGAAACAGCTCAAAGTTGACGCAGTCGCTGGCTTTGGTGGTTATGTTGCAGGACCGGGTGGTCTGGCTGCTCGCTTATTAGGTATTCCTGTTCTCATTCACGAGCAAAATGCAGTTGCCGGTTTTACCAATGCGCAGTTATCACGTGTAGCTAAAGTGGTATGCGAAGCATTTCCTAATACTTTTCCTGCTGGTGGCAAAGTCGTGACCACAGGAAACCCTGTGCGCCGCGAAATTACAGATATATTAAGCCCAAAATGGCGCTACGATGAGCGTGAACAAGCGGGTAAGCCGTTAAATATTTTAATTGTAGGTGGTTCTTTAGGTGCCAAAGCACTCAATGAACGTTTACCCCCAGCTTTAAAGCAACTGCAGGTTCCACTGAATATTTTTCATCAGTGTGGTCAGCAACAAGTTGAAGCAACACAAGCATTGTACGCAGATGCACCTGCAAATTTAACAGTACAGGTTTTGCCATTTATTGAAGACATGGCGAAGGCATATAGCGAAGCAGACCTGATTATTTGCCGTGCTGGCGCTTTAACTGTGACAGAAGTTGCAACCGCTGGTGTTGCAGCAGTTTTTGTACCGTTACCTATTGCGGTAGATGATCATCAAACTGCAAATGCCAAATTTCTGGCCGATGTCGGTGCTGCAAAAATTTGCCAGCAATCGACCATGACACCAGAAGTTTTAAATCAATTGTTTACCACGTTGATGAATCGCCAATTACTTACAGAAATGGCAGTGAAAGCGCGTCAACATGCCCAACCAAATGCAACTCAGCATGTGGTTGATCTTATTCAAAAAATGTAATCGGATTTACTATGTCTCCAACAACAGCTGCAAACCAAGCAAAAAAATTGATTAAAGTGCCTGAAATGCGCCGTATCAAACACATTCATTTTGTGGGTATTGGCGGAGCAGGTATGTGTGGTATTGCTGAGGTGTTAGCTAACCAAGGATATAAAATTTCCGGTTCAGATATTAAAGCTTCTAAAACTACACAACAATTAGAAGAAAATGGTATTAAGGTCTATATCGGACACGAAGCAGAAAATATTAAAAACGCTAATGTGCTTGTAGTTTCAACTGCTATTGATCCGGAAAATCCGGAAATTAAAGCGGCAATTGAACAACGTACTCCGATTGTACGTCGTGCAGAAATGCTCGGTGAACTTATGCGTTACCGTCATGGTATTGCGGTAGCAGGAACACATGGTAAAACCACAACAACAAGTTTGTTAACCACAATGTTGGCTGAAGAAAACCTTGATCCAACTTATGTGATTGGTGGTTTGCTTAACAGTACTGGTGTAAATGCAGCGCTTGGTGAAAGTCGTTTTATTGTTGCAGAAGCTGACGAATCAGATGCCTCATTCCTTTATTTGCAGCCAATGGCAGCGATTGTAACCAATATCGATGCTGACCATATGGACACCTATGAAGGTAGCTTTGATAAGTTAAAAGATACTTTTGTGCAGTTCCTACATAATTTACCGTTCTATGGTTTAGCTGTAGTTTGCGGTGATGATGCGAACATTCGTGAAATTTTACCACGCGTAGGCCGTCCGGTTATTACGTATGGTTTTAATGAAGATAATGACATCCGTGCGATTGATGTAGAGCAAGATGGCATGCGTTCGCACTTTACGGTATTGCGTAAAGGACGTGAGCCGCTTCGTTTAACGATCAATCAACCGGGTATGCATAATGTTTTAAATGCTTTGGCTGCAATTGGTGTTGCAACTGATGAAGGTGTTTCAGACGAAGCCATTAGTCGTGCATTAAAAGGCTTTAGTGGTGTTGGGCGTCGCTTCCAAGTACAAGGTGAATTTGAGCTTGGTGAGGGTAATGTAAAATTAGTCGATGACTATGGACATCATCCTAAAGAAGTAGAAGCAACTATTAAAGCAGCTCGTCAGAGCCATCCAGATCGTCGTTTAGTGATGCTTTTCCAACCTCATCGTTACTCTCGTACACGTGATTGTTTTGACGACTTTATTGAAGTTTTATCTCAAGTCGACCAATTATTGTTACTCGAAGTTTACCCTGCTGGTGAAAAACCAATTGTTGGTGCAGACAGCCGTACTTTAGCGCGTAGTATCCGCTTGCGTGGTCAGGTTGAACCGATTTTGATTGATCCCGTTGACGGTAATTTACAAAACATCATGCAAAATGTGTTACAACCAAATGACTTGTTATTAACGCAAGGTGCAGGTAACGTGGGAGCAATTTCAGTAGAACTTGCACAGCACCATTTGTATGTGAAATAAACAAAAAAGTATTGAATTATCGGGTTAAGGATTTAAACGTGTCAAATGCTACAAAATTCGGCAAAGTTGCTGTGTTGTTTGGTGGAAAATCGGCTGAGCGTGCTGTTTCTTTAGATAGTGGTCAGGCAGTTTTGGACGCTTTGTTAAGTTCAGGTGTTCAGGCTGAGGCATTTGATCCGCAAGACCGTAGTGTAACTGAACTTGTAAACTATGATCGCGCATTTATTGTATTGCATGGTCGTGGCGGTGAAGATGGTCAGATCCAAGGTGTGCTTGAGTGGTTGAATATTCCATATACAGGAACTGGTGTACAAGGTTCTGCCATTGGTATGGATAAAGTTAAAACCAAGCAAATCTGGCAAGGTAGTGATTTACCTACAGCACCATATCGAATTATTACCAAAGAAACTGACCTCGATTCAGTTATTGCGGAATTGGGTCTACCAGTCATTATTAAGCCTGTGCATGAAGGTTCAAGCGTAGGCATGAGTAAGGTTGAGAAAGCAGAAGATTTTGCGGCAGCAATTGAAAAAGCAACTCAGCACGATGCAGTGGTCATGGCAGAAAAATGGATTACTGGTCGTGAATTTACGATTTCATTTTTAAATGGTCAGCCTTTACCTGTTATTCGTTTGCAACCACCTGCAGATGTTGCTTTTTATGACTATGAAGCAAAATATCAACGCAATGATGTCGAGTATGGTATCCCTTGTGGTTTAAGTGATGCAGACGAGAAAAAATTACAAGCTTTAAGTTTGCGTGCTTTCCAAGCAGTAGGCGCAGAAGGTTGGGGCCGTATTGATGCAATGCAGGATGAGCAAGGTACTTTCTGGCTTTTAGAAGTGAATACTGTGCCAGGTATGACAAGTCACTCGCTTGTACCTAAGGCTGCTAAAGCAGTTGGTTATAGCTTTGAAGCGTTGTGTGTTGCAATTCTTGAGCAAACATTGGAAGGTACAGCTTAAATATGGCACAACTTCCGGCTTCCATGCGCCGTAAACGTGCGGCAATTACATCCATTCATGAAAAACCGCCTACGCGTAAGCAAAAGCTTGCCAACGCTGGCGGATGGATGTTGCTGGTTATTGCCTTTTTAGTGCTGGCAGTCGGAATTTACGGGCTATATAAGGTTATTACTGATGCAACTGTTGCAAAACTTGAAGTTGTGGGTTCAACGACTCCAGTTGAATCTCAGCAAGTAATGCAATATGTGCAGCCGATTGTAAAAGATAATTATTTTACGTCTGACTTAGAGCAGATTCGTGATAAAGCATTAGAAATTTCATGGGTCGACCGAGTCGTTGTATCTCGTGCTTGGCCCAATGGTATTCGTGTTCGTATCATGCCTAAACATGCGATTGCCCGTTGGGGAACAGGCCGCTTATTAAGCGATGGTGGCGACGTATTTAGTGAGGCAGAACCGAAACTTCATCCTGAGCTGCCGCTGTTACATGGTCCGGTAAGCCAGTCTAAAATGATGATGCGACGCTATAATGAAATTAATCAGTTATTCCATCCTGTTAATTTGCGTTTAAAAGAGTTATATCTAACAGAACGAATGACTTGGTTTATGCAGTTTGATTCTGGTTTGCGCATTATTGTTGACCAAGACCAAACAATGAATAAATTGCAACGTTTAAGTCACTTGGCACAATCTGACCTAAAACCTGTGTGGACGAAAATCTCAGCCATTGATTTGCGATATCGTAATGGATTATCTATTCAATGGAAGAATGCAACTCCACCTAAAATTGTGAATGGTCAGTTTGTTGTAACGAGTGATGACACAAGCATTGCAGGTGGTACAAAAGCAAAGCCATAATACGTGGCTTTAAAATAGGCAATTTGCCTGGTATTAGACAACAAAGAAATGGTATGAGTGATGAGTGAAGCTGTTCCCTCAGTTGTTGCGATTGACATTGGGACGCATAAAGTTTCAGTTTTGATTGGAAAAATTCATGCACCGGATAACATTCAGGTTATCGGTATGGCAACTGCTCGCAATCGAGGCATGAACAAAGGAAAAATTGTAAGTCTCGATAAAGTCATTGCTGCGATTAAGAACGCCGTTTCTGAAGCGGAAAATATGGCTGAATGTCGCATTCATAGTGCGTGGGTATCTATTCCAAGTACCGAGCTGCAAAGTTTCTATGCTTCTGGACGCACGCCTGTTGCTAACCCCTCACATGTGATTACAACCAATGAAGTTGTACGTGCATTGGAGTTAGCAAAAGCAAGCCATGTGACCTCTGATTATTATTTAGCGAGTGCAGTCCCACTTGGGTTTGAGTTAGGTGACTCTGCTGAATGGGTTCAAAATCCAATTAATATGACTGCTCATAGCATGACTGGTCACTATCAACTCATGATGATGCCAATCGCTACTATGCAGAACCTTGATCGTGCCATGAAAGGTGCGAACATTGGTGTTGAAAAAATGGTAGTTTCTTGCTTGGCAACCGCTGAAGCAAGTTTGCTCAAAGATGAAAAAGAGTATGGTGTTTGTCTCGTTGATATTGGCGCAGGCATTACCAATTTAGCAGTTTATTTAGATGGTCGTTTAGCTTTAGCGCGTACATTACAGCGTGGTGGCGAACATGTGACACGTGATATTGCTGCTGTGTTACAAACAACGACCGACGAAGCTGAACGGATTAAAATCTTACACGGCTGCGTTGATCTAAGTGCTGTTAAGCCTGACCATATGATTCAGGTACAGGGTATTGATGGTCCTCAAACCATTAGCCGAATTGAGTTGTCAGAAATTATTATTGCTCGTTACGAAGAGATTTTTGGTCAAATTCGTGAAGAACTAGAACAAAGCGGTGCAATCCATGGTCTGTATCATGGTGTTGTATTGACAGGTGATGCTTGCCAGATTGAGGGTATGGTAAGTTTAGCGCGTCGTATGTTGGGTGTGTCTGCTCATTTAGGTAATCCACCGTTACAGGTGTATGCTGATGATCAGCATCAAGCTGCGTTACGTCGATCAATGTATGCGACAGCAGCTGGTTTGCTTATGTTTAGCCAAAGCGAATTACAAGAAGCTGTTGAGGAACCTGAAGAGGGTAGTGACCGTTCGGTATGGGAACGAATGGTAAATGGTTGGAATGCGTTTAATAGCAAACTTAAAGCCATTTTTTAGGATGTATGGATTTATTGGTAGAATTGTTAGGAAGTTGTAAGAGAAAACCACTGTACTTGACAAGGTTTGTATTGCACAGCATTCTTAAAATTAGTTGTTTTTGAAAATCAAGGCAGTATACGGGCTGAAGTGACTGCCATAATGTATTAGGAACCCTAAAGGTCATGGCCTCATTTGAATTTATAGAAGATGAACTAAACGATGGCAACGGTCAAGCCCGTTTCACTGTATTTGGTGTAGGTGGTGGTGGCGGTAATGCCGTTCAGCACATGGTACAGTCTGATATTCAGGGTGTTAAATTCGTTTGTGCCAATACAGATAAACAAGCACTTGACTGTATGAATGCTCCTTTCAAAATTCAGTTAGGTGAGCAAAGTACACGTGGTTTAGGTGCAGGTGCTAACCCAGAAGTGGGGCAAGTTGCAGCAGAAGAAAGTCGTGAAATTATTCGTCAGCACCTTGAAGGGACTGACATGGTGTTTGTAACCGCTGGTATGGGTGGTGGTACAGGTACTGGTGCAGCTCCGGTTGTTGCTGAAGTTGCTAAAGAAATGGGGATTTTGACTGTTGGTGTGGTAACGACTCCATTTAACTTTGAAGGTCGTCGTCGTCAAAAGTCAGCTGAACGCGGTATCGAAGCGTTAGAAGCACATGTTGATTCATTGATTATTATTCCTAACCAGCGTTTGTTAAGCGTGTATGGTGATATTTCAATGAAAGATGCTTATAAAAAGGCAGATGATGTATTGTTAAACGCTGTACGCAGTATCTTTGATCTTGTTGTTAATCGCGGTCACATTAACCTTGACTTCGCTGATTTGAAAACTGCAATGAGTACTCGCGGTTACGCAATGATGGGTGCTGGTTTGGGTCGTGGTGAAGACCGTGCGCGTCAAGCTGCTGAACAGGCAATTCGTAGTCCATTACTTGATAACGTAAATATTATTAATGCCAAAGGCGTGTTAATTAACATTACGGGTGGTGATGACATCACGTTACGTGAAACAGAAATCATTACTGATGTGGTTAACCAAATTGTTGACCTTGATGAAGGCGAAATCTTCTACGGTACAGTATTTGATCCAGATGCGCGTGATGAATTACGTGTAACTGTGATTGCAACTGGTTTGACTCGTAATGCTGCTGATGCAGAACCGAGAAAGCGTAATACAGTAAGCCATACATCAACTCAATCTGCACAATCTGTAGATGAAGATGATGTTCCTGCAATTAATAAACGCCAAAATGCTGAAACTGATGTAAATAATGCGCCAAGTTCATCACCGCGTTCTTCGCCAATGAGTATTCAAGATTACTTGAAAAATCAGCAACGTAAGTAATTCAGTCTTTGATCTATTAAAAGGCAGTGTTTAAACACTGCCTTTTTTTATTTTTGATCAATGACTAAATATGCTAACGTATAGCGGTTTTAAAAAAGAAGTTACAAAGCATGGTGAAACAGCGTACTCTCAATCGTGTGGTAAAAGCGAGTGGAATAGGTCTTCATAGCGGTCAAAAAGTGATGATCAATTTCATTCCACATGCCGTGGATGGAGGTATTGTATTTCGCCGTATCGATTTGAATCCACCTGTTGATATTCCTGCTAACGCATTGCTTATTCAAGAAGCATTTATGTGTTCGAACCTTGTTACCGGTGATATTAAAGTAGGTACGATTGAGCATGTAATGAGCGCGATTGCGGGTTTAGGAATTGATAATTTAATCGTAGAAGTATCAGCATCCGAAGTGCCAATTATGGATGGTAGTGCTGGACCATTTATTTATCTATTAATGCAAGGTGGCTTGCGCGAGCAAAATGCCCCTAAAAAATTTATAAGAATATTAAAACCAGTTGAAGCTTTAATTGAAGATAAAAAAGCAATTTTTCGACCACATAATGGTTTTCAGCTCAACTTTACCATTGATTTTGATCATCCTGCTTTTGCAAAAGAATACCAGTCTGCGACAATCGATTTTTCAACCGAAACGTTTGTGTATGAGGTCAGTGAAGCACGAACTTTTGGTTTTATGAAAGACTTAGATTACCTCAAAGCAAATAATTTGGCTTTAGGTGCAAGTCTGGATAATGCGATTGGTGTAGATGATACAGGGGTTGTGAACGAAGAAGGTTTACGATTTGCTGACGAATTTGTTCGACATAAAATTTTAGATGCAGTGGGTGATTTGTATTTACTTGGTCATCAAATTATTGCCAAGTTCGATGGTTATAAATCGGGACATGCTTTAAATAATCAGCTGTTACGCAATGTTCAAAGTGATCCGAGTAATTATGAAATTGTAACATTTAATGACGAGAATGAATGTCCAATTCCATATGTGAGTGTGACATAAGTCATTGTCTTTATTTATCTATGTTATAATGTAACAGTGAATAGTGTGATTTTTATCACAAAATAAGAACGATTCTAATTAAGAAATGGAAAGCTCATCATTTTTTATTGCTTGCCAAACGTAGTAAAGCTTGGCTAAGCTTAGGGTCGCTCACGAAGTCGGCGGCACTACGTAACATTTCTTGTGTTTCCGGGGGGATGGATTTAGAAGGCTCAGATGATGAGGGCGCTGTAGAAGAAATAGTCTTATTTCTCAAGCGAACTTGTATTCTTTGTAAGTCTTTTAGTCCTTCAAGTTGAGATAATTTAGATATATATTGGCTCTGTAAATAGCTGAGTTGACTAATCATTGCCTGATTTTCACCAGTAATAATTAAAGTGCCATTTTGATAACACACGACCTGCCATTGTTCCGGTTGGGGCAATAAGGGTTGGATTATTTTCGTAAGTCTTTGCCATTGCGCGACTTGCGTTGTTAGAAACGTAAGGTTTCCTGTTTTTATGTGTTTTCCGGATTGTTGAAAAACGTTATCGGGTTTAGACATTGATCATTCTCGAATGGTTTCTTGTCTCCATCTTAAGCGTTCATTTCGACTGATATCAAGGAAGAGATCATAAGGAACTTGAGTAAGAACAGTTTCAAGAGGTTTTTATGCACACGCGTCGTATTTTATTAGCATTTTCACTAGCCGCTTCGGCAGCATCGGTTGCTTTTGCAGATTATCAAAATATTAACCAATCTACAGATTCAGATCGATTGGAACAGTTATCAAAAACATTATCTCAAGGTTCATATACGCATCCTGATGATTTAGATCTTCCGGCAAGTGCAAAAGTTTCAGTCACTTTACGCCCGAAAACAGTTGAGCTCAACAATGACTCACTGGCAAAAAAATATGGTAATACTACCGCTAAAAACTCTTTTAATACCTCTTCTTCAAATCCTTATTCTTGGTTAGTTTCTCATCCTCTTCCTGATAGCGTACGTGTTTCTTCTAACTTTGGTGGTCGTACCATGGGTGGTCGTGCAGAGCATCACGGTGGTTTAGATATGTCTGCGCCAAGTGGCACGCCAATCTATGCAACAGGTCCTGGTATTGTAACTAAATCAGGTTGGGGCACAGGTTATGGTCAGTATGTTGAAATCAACCATGGTAATGGTTATTTAACACGCTATGCACACGCTTCACGTTTAATGGTTCGTGTGGGTGATCAGGTTTCTGCTGGTGATCATATTGCTAATGTGGGTTGTACAGGTCGTTGTACTGGACCACATTTACACTATGAAGTAGTAAAAGATGGTCAACGTAAGAATCCATCAACTTACTTAGCAATGTTGCCTTAAATCGTATTTGTTAAAAATTAGGATTATTAAATTTTTGAATCTGAAATGAGATAAAACCTTTCTTAACGCAATTATCGTATAAAAAAACGCCTATATTGGCGTTTTTTTGTTATTTTGAGTCATGCTCGGTCAATGACTATTCATTCAGAAAATAATAGGGCCCCCTCACATTCACCCGTGGCAATAACTTGAGAGGGGCAAAACGTGGTAAAAATACAAAGTAGATTAGAGAACAAGGAACAGGTGAATTATGGCGTTTTACGGTGACTCCGACGCACAAGAAACCCAAGAATGGCAAGATGCATTCGATTCAGTTTTACAACATATGGGAACTGAGCGAGCGGCATTCTTGTTGGAAAAACTTTACCAACAAGCAATTGCTAAGCATGTTCCAATTCAACGTCTCAATACACCTTACTTAAATACAATTTCTGTTGAAGAACAACCTGCAATGCCAGGCGACCAAGATATGGAACGCCGTATACGTGCATTGATTCGTTGGAATGCCTTAGCAATGGTACTTCGTGCGAATAAAACAGGTGATGATTTAGGTGGTCACTTAGCGAGTTTCGCATCAAGTGCAACATTATATGACGTAGGTTTTAACCATTTCTTCCGCGCAAACAGCAATAGCTTTGGCGGAGATATGATTTATTACCAAGGACACTGTGCTCCTGGTATTTATGCACGTTCATTTCTTGAAGGACGTTTAACTGAAGAACAGTTAAGTAATTTCCGCCGTGAAGTTGGCGGTAACGGTTTACCAAGCTATCCACATCCATATTTAATGCCAGACTATTGGCAATTCCCAACCGTATCAATGGGTCTTGGTCCAATCATGTCGATTTATCAAGCACACATTCAAAAATATTTGATGAACCGTGGCTTGATCAAAGAAGAAGATCGTAAAGTTTGGGCTTATCTTGGCGATGGTGAGATGGATGAGCCAGAAAGTACTGGTGCTATTTCACTCGCTGGTCGTGAAAAACTTGATAACCTCATTTGGGTGGTTAACTGTAACTTACAGCGTCTAGATGGTCCTGTACGTGGTAACGGTAAAATTATTCAAGAATTAGAATCTTTATTCCGTGGCGCAGGCTGGCGTGTCATTAAAGTAGTATGGGGTCGTCATTGGGATCCGCTACTTGCAAAAGACAGCACAGGCGCTTTAAAAGCGGTAATGGAAGAAACTGTTGATGGTGAATACCAACGTTACCAAGTAAAAGGTGGTGCCTATACACGTGAGAAATTCTTTGGCAAGTACCCAGAAGCTGCGGAACTTGTAAAAGATTTAAGCGATGAAGACATCGATAATCTCAACCGTGGTGGTCATGACCCATATAAAGTTTTTGCTGCCTATGCAGAAGCAATGAAAGCGAAAGGTCAACCAACAGTTATTCTTGCAAAAACTGTTAAAGGTTACGGTTTATCTGAAGAAATTGAAGCGGTGAACAAAACTCACCAAATCAAGAAAATGCAGATCGACTCTTTGAAATATGTACGTGACCGTTTTAACCTTCCATTTACAGATGATAAATTAGAAGAGCTCCCATTCTACCGCCCAAGTGAAAACTCTCCAGAAATGAAGTACATGAAGGCGCGTCGTGAAGCATTAGGTGGTTACCTTCCTGCACGTCGTAAAGAGAGTGAAATTTTAGCGATTCCTGAATTGTCTGTATTTGATGCTGTATTAAACGGTTCAGGTGGTAAAGAACAATCTACTACGATGGTAATGGTTCGTTTAATTGCTGCTTTACTTAAAGAGAAAGCAATTAAAGACCGCGTAGTCCCAATCGTTCCAGACGAAGCACGTACTTTTGGTTTAGAAGGGATGTTCCGTCAGCTTGGTATTTATGCCGCTCACGGTCAAAAATATACTCCAGAAGACCAAGAGCAGTTAATGCATTACCGTGAAGCAAGTGATGGTCACATGCTTCAAGAAGGGATTAACGAAGCTGGTGCAATGAGCGCATGGGCTGCGTTAGCAACAAGTTATTCAACGAATAACTTGCCAATGATTCCAATGTACATGTACTACTCAATGTTTGGTTTCCAACGTATTGGTGACATTGCATGGGCAGCTGGTGACGCGCAAGCTCAAGGTTTCTTGTTAGGTGCAACTGCTGGTCGTACTACATTGAACGGTGAAGGTTTACAGCACCAAGATGGCCATTCACATATCTTGGCAAACACGATTCCAAACTGCGTATCTTACGATCCATGTTTTGGTTACGAATTAGCTGTAATCGTACATGACGGTTTACAACGTATGTATGTGAACCAAGAGCGTGTGTTCTATTACTTAACTGTAATGAACGAAAACTACGAGCATCCTGCAATGCCTGAAGGCGCTGAGGAAGGCATTAAACGTGGTATGTACTTATTCGAAAAAGACGAAAAAGCAACTGTCCAATTACTTGGTTCAGGTGTAATTCTTCGTGAAGTGATCAAAGCTGCGAAAATCTTACGTGATGAATACCAAATCCATTCAAACGTTTGGAGTGTAACAAGCTTCAATGAATTGTCGCGTGATGGTATGGCATGTGAAGAATACAACCGCTTACACCCACTTACTGAAGAAGTGAAAGAGTCTTGGGTATCTAAACAATTACGCGGTACAGAAGGTATTGTAGTTTCTGCTACAGACCATATGCGTGCGTACAGCGAACAAATCCGTGCTTATCTTCCAGATGGTCGTCCATTTGTTGCATTAGGTACAGATGGTTATGGTCGTTCAGATACGCGTGCTAACTTACGTAGTTTCTTTGGTGTTGATGCTGCACATATCGTTGTTGCTACTTTGAAAAAATTAGCTGACGAAGGTGAAGTAGATGCACGTTTAGTGAAAGATGCAATTTCTAACTTTGAGTTAGATACTGACCGTCCGGTTGCATGGGCTCCACAAGCACATCCGGAAGTTCAGCCAGTTGCTGAATACAATGAAACGCAAACAGGTGAGGGGAACTAAGCATGCAAATTAAGACCCCTGATATTGGTGTAGATAAAGCAGTTGTTGCTGAAATTTTAGTAAAAGTTGGTGACAGCATTGCTGAAAATGACAGTCTTGTTTTGCTTGAGTCTGATAAAGCCTCTGTTGAAGTGCCTAGCACTTCAGCAGGTGTGGTAAAAAGCATCTTAATCAAGGAAGGCGATAGCGTAACTGAAGGTACGGTATTGTTTGAACTTGAAGCTGAAGGTGCAGCGCAAGCTGCTCCAGAACCAGCTCCTGCGGCTGAAAAGCCAGCTGCTCCAGCACCTGCACAACAAGCTCAAGCTTCAACTCAACCTGCTGCCACTACATCAACTACAACTGTTGACGTAACTGTCCCTGACATTGGTGTTGAAAAAGCATTAGTTGGCGAAATCCTCGTTAAAGTGGGTGACCAGATTGATGTTGAGCAAAGCATCGTTGTAGTTGAATCTGACAAAGCAACTGTAGAAGTACCAAGCAGTACTGCTGGTATTGTAGAAAGCATTCAAGTTAAAGAAGGCGATACAGTTAAAGAAGGTGTTGTGCTCATTAAAGTGAAAACAACGTCTGCATCAAGTGCACCAGTTGAAGCTCCTGCTTCTACAGCAGCCCCTGCGGCAGCACCTGCACCAGTTCAACAAGAAACTGTAGCTGCGGCTGCTACTCAATCTGGACCAGTTGATATTAACGTTCCTGATTTGGGCGTAGATAAAGCAGTTGTTGCTGAAATCTTAGTACAAGTTGGCGATAAAGTGGATGTAGACCAAAGCCTTGTTGTGGTTGAGTCAGATAAAGCGACTGTTGAAGTTCCTAGTACTGTTGCTGGCGTTGTGAAAGCGATTCACTTGCAAGCAGGCCAACAGGTTTCACAAGGTATATTGCTTGCAACAATTGAAGCTGAAGGCCAAGCACCTGCTGCGGCTGCACCAGCGGCAAAAGCAGAAGTAGCTCCAGCTCCACAGGCAGCAGCACCTAAAGCGGCAGCTCCTGCTCCGAGTCAGGCTGTATCTGCTCCAGCGTCTGGTAGTGATAAGTTAACCAAAGAGCAAGAAGCCGAAAACGCTAAAGTATATGCAGGCCCTGCTGTACGTAAGCTTGCTCGTGAACTTGGTGTGATTTTGTCACAAGTTAAAACTTCTGGTGAGCATGGTCGTGTTGTTAAAGAAGATATCTTTGCCTATGTGAAGAATCGTTTAACTGCGCCACAAGCTGCACCAGTTGCTGCGGCTGCACCAGCGGTTTCGGGTTTGCCAAAGCTGCCTGACTTCACTGCGTTTGGTGGTGTGGAAGAAAAAGTACTGACGCGTTTGCAGCAAGTATCAATTCCGCAATTGTCGTTGAATAACTTTATTCCGCAAGTTACTCAGTTTGATTTGGCTGATATCACTGAGTTAGAAGATTGGCGTAATGAACTGAAAGGCAACTTCAAAAAAGAAGGTATCAGCCTGACGATTATGGCATTCATTATCAAAGCAGTTGCGTACTTGTTGAAAGAAGAGCGTGAGTTCGCAGGTCATTTATCTGATGACGGTAAATCAGTGCTCTTGCGCAATGAAATCCATATGGGAATTGCGGTAGCAACACCTGATGGTTTAACTGTGCCAGTACTTCGTAACCCTGACCAAAAATCAATTAAGCAAATTGCAGTTGAATTGGGTGTGTTGGGTCAAAAAGCGCGTGATAAGAAGTTAACACCGAAAGACTTGCAGGGTGCGAATTTCACCATTTCAAGTTTAGGCGCAATTGGTGGTACAGCGTTTACACCACTTGTAAACTGGCCACAAGTTGCAATTTTGGGTATTTCACCTGCAACGATGCAGCCAGTATGGAATGGTAAAGACTTTGATCCGCGCTTAATGTTGCCGTTGTCATTGTCTTATGACCACCGTGTAATTAATGGTGCAGATGCAGCTCGCTTTACAAATAAACTTACGAAACTTCTTAAAGATATTCGTACTTTATTAATCTAATACTTTGAAATAATTAACTAAAACCTCGCTTCGGCGGGGTTTTGTTTTTGATATCTCTTTAATTAAATTTTGGGTTAATCTACAGATTAAGCAAGGCTTATTGAGCGTGAGGAGAAATTTCTCGTTATTAGGTAAAGGAGAAATAGTAAATGTTGGGTTTCCTGAAAATTATGTTGCCCTTACTGTTAGTTGTATTTTTATTGATGGGAATATGGGTCAGTATTTTACACTTCCCGTGGGAATGGATGACTTATGTGGTGATGGGTTTTGAGGTGTTTGTAGCTACCTTGATTTTACCCTTTGAATATCAGACAGGAGTAGGTAATAACCATATTGGTTTCATTCATATAAGTGCTTATTTTGCAGTGTTATTAGGTATTGCACGCTTATTTGTTTGGGTATGGGTAAAATTTGTTGCTTGAATATTTGAAAAATAGAGTGACTTGATTATAATAAATACATACTTCATTGGGGAGTAGCCGCTATTCACAGCAAATGTGAATAGGTGATGGTCAACATAATTGTTCAACAGAGCATGGTCATCATAGCTTAAACGTCTCATCGTTCCTGAGTTGGCAAGACCTTTGATTTACCACTCTGCAATCATTTTATGATATTTGGCTAGCAGGAGGGGTAGGTCACAGGCATTTATGCTAGCCAGAGAACTAATATGCAAGAATTTCTGATTTCTACATCGATTGTTGCCCTCGCTGAAATGGGTGATAAAACTCAACTATTGGCTCTGCTACTATCTGCGCGTTTCCGTAAGCCCATTCCTATTTTAATTGCGATTCTTTTAGCCACACTTATTAATCATGGTATTTCTGCTGTGCTTGGACAGTGGATTACGACTGTGTTGAGTCCTGAAATCTTGGTTTGGGTGCTCGCTGTTGGTTTCATTGGTATGGCGTTCTGGATGCTTATTCCAGATAAGCTCGATGATGAAACTGATAGTATTAATAAATGGCAAAAATTTGGTGTTTTTGGTGCAACCTTTATTTTATTTTTCTTGGCTGAAATTGGCGATAAAACACAAATTGCAACTGTGGCTTTAGCTGCACGTTATGACAGTATTTTCTGGGTAATGCTCGGTACAACAGTTGGTATGATGATTGCCAATGCTCCTGCTGTATTTATCGGTAATAAACTGGCAGAACGTTTACCTATCTCGCTTATTCATAAAATTGGTGCTGCTATTTTCTTAATTGTAGGTGTCTCTACTTTAGTACAACATTATTTCTTTTAAGATATTTAAAGCTGCCATAAAAAAAGCACTCGAATTGAGTGCTTTTTTTATAGGTCATTTTAGTAGTTAAACTTCAAAATACATTTATTTAAGAAAGTTTTAGAAGATTATGCAATTTCTTGATGATTCATTTATAGAATAAGAAAACTAAAATCAATTTTAAAATATTATGAGAAATATCAATCAATTCATTGCAAGTACTTTAGAATCCCTTTATTTTAGTATGGATATAAAAATATCTAATATTTAAAGTTTTTTTGGGGAATTGTATGGGGTTTGAAAAAACAACATCGCAGATACTATTTGATAATGGCGTACATAAATGTATTAGTTTTACCAGTTTGGTTAAAGGGGAAGGCATACAAGCCAATCAATTTTTAATTATTGATCATGAACGAGCAGCTGTAATCGATCCAGGTGGTGATTTGACCTACGTTCCATTAACGATGGAACTTAATAAATATACTCGTCTTAAAAATCTGGACTATGTAATCGCTTCGCATCAAGATCCAGATATTATTACTTCAATGCCTCGTTGGTTAGTTTATACCGATGCTAAGGTAGTTGCCTCTAAATTATGGGCACGATTTTTACCTCACTTAAACTCGTCTTTTATGAGTGAGCGTATGAAAGGTAATTGGGAAGATCGTCTCATTGAGCTGCCAGATCGTGGTCAAGTGATTCAATTGGGCGAATCAAAGCTTGTCATGGTTCCTGCACATTTTCTACATTCGGTGGGCAATTTTCAGTTTTATGATCCAGTTGCCAAAATTTTATTTTCAGGCGATATGGGGGCTTCTATTGTTGAAGATGCAAGTCAGCCTCTTAAAGATTTCGATGCTCATGTGATGAAAATGAAGGCTTTTCATCAGCGCTATATGTGCTCAAATAAAGTCATCCGTTTATGGGTCAACATGGTTCGTCAAATGGATATTGAAATGATTGTGCCTCAGCATGGTACTCCATTTATTGGCAAAGAAATGATTAACCAGTTTTTAGACTGGATTGAGACCTTGCCATGTGGTGTAGATTTAATGACTGAACAAATTTTCAGCTGTCCAACATAAAAAGTTAAGTTCAATATCTTGAGTCCAATTTGAAATTTTTTTAGGATTTTGCGTCACAGAAAAAATTTTGATGACGAGAATTTGAATAAAAATGTTATCTCAAGTTGCGACTCCAGATGAGTGCCTTCGCTGTGGGGCATGTTGTGCACATTTTCGGGTTTCATTTTACTGGGCTGAGGCCGAGTTCATAGATGAACATCTCGTTGAACCTTTGACACCCGTTTATTCGTGTATGCGTGGAACTAATCAGGCTCAGCCAAGATGTCAGGCTTTGAAGGGTGAAATTGGTAAAGAGGTGGGCTGCTCTATTTATGCTGTCCGTAGTTCTACCTGTAAAGAGGTGCAGGTTGCTGATGAACAGTGTAACAAAGCACGCTTGGCGCACCAGTTGATTCCTCTGATTGAAGTAAACCCAGCAGATTCAGAAAATGATCATGACTATGATCAGGTGAGTTAAATATGAACTAACACGATAATAAGTGAGAAATATTTAGAGTAGGTGAATATCTATTGCTGAAAAAGGCAAAGATAATATGAAAATTGCATTGAAATTTGTTTATAATAGCTCACGGAATTTACCAGTGAGATTGTTATGCTGACCATCGTTCAAGAAGCGCTAACCTTCGATGATGTCTTATTACTTCCTGCCTACTCTACTGTTCTCCCAAAAGATGTCTCTCTAAAGACACGTTTAACTCGCGGCATTCATTTAAATATCCCATTAGTTTCAGCTGCAATGGATACAGTGACTGAGTCACGTATGGCGATTGCGATGTCACAAAATGGTGGTATCGGGATTTTGCACAAAAACATGGATATTGCTGCTCAAGCTGCAGAAGTACGCCGTGTGAAAAAATTCGAAGCAGGTATGGTGAAAGACCCTATCACTGTAACGCCTGAAACTACAGTACGTGAACTGATTGCAATTACCAGCGCTAATAACATTAGTGGTGTACCTGTTGTTAAAGACGGCAAGGTTGTTGGTATTGTGACAGGCCGTGATACGCGTTTTGAAACTAACTTGGAACAACCTGTTAGCAACATCATGACAGGTCAAGATCGTTTGGTCACTGTACGTGAAGGCGAGTCTAAAGAAAATATTCAAGCATTATTGCAAAAGCACCGTATTGAAAAAGTCTTGGTCGTTGGCGAGAGCAATGAACTTAAAGGCTTAATTACGGTAACTGACTTCCGTAAAGCTGAGAGTTATCCAAACAGTTGTAAAGATGATCTTGGTCGTTTACGTGTTGGTGCTGCGGTAGGTACTGGTGCTGATACACCAAGTCGTGTTGAAGCATTGGTTGAAGCTGGTGTTGACGTTATTGTTGTTGATACAGCACATGGTCACTCTGCTGGTGTAATTGAACGTGTACGTTGGGTGAAACAAAACTTCCCTCAAGTACAAGTGATTGGTGGAAATATTGCAACTGGTGATGCTGCATTGGCGTTATTAGATGCAGGCGCAGATGCTGTAAAAGTAGGTATTGGTCCTGGTTCTATCTGTACTACACGTATTGTAGCAGGTATTGGTATGCCACAAATTTCTGCAATTGACAGTGTTGCTAGCGCACTAAAAGATCAAATTCCTTTAATTGCAGATGGCGGTATTCGTTTCTCTGGTGATATGGCTAAAGCGATCGGTGCTGGTGCAAGCACAATCATGGTCGGTTCACTTCTAGCTGGTACTGAAGAAGCACCTGGTGAAGTTGAATTCTTCCAAGGTCGTTACTACAAAGCATATCGTGGTATGGGCTCATTAGGTGCAATGGCTGGAGCCACTGGTTCTGCTGACCGTTACTTCCAAGACTCAAAAGCGGGTGCTGAAAAATTAGTACCAGAAGGTATTGAAGGTCGTGTTCCATATAAAGGCCCAATGGGTAATATCGTTCATCAAATGATGGGTGGTTTACGTTCATCGATGGGCTATACAGGTTCAGCTGTGATTGAAGATCTTCGCCAAAATGCGAAATTTGTGAAAATTACTTCAGCGGGTATGTCTGAGTCACATGTTCATGATGTAACGATTACTAAAGAAGCTCCAAACTATCGTGTTGGTTAGATTTTAGTAACTAAATCAACTAAGAAAGCCGTCAGTACACTGACGGCTTTTTGTTTTTGGTGTAAAGTAAATCTAATGAAAAGAGATATGGCAAAATAGCCATATATGAAATGAGCCGCGGCCGAAGTGGCGTAAAAATGAGATAAGCTATGAGTTATTTTGGAACGGATGGTATTCGTGGAAAATTTGGGCAAATGCCTATTACTCCAGAGTTTGCTTTAAAACTCGGATTCGCCGCAGGGAAGGTATTAAAACGAACGAGTCAAAAAAATAAACCACTTGTTGTATTAGGAAAAGACACTCGTTTATCTGGTTATATTTTGGAATCTGCTTTACAGGCTGGCTTAAACGCTGCTGGTGTATATGTTCATTTATTAGGTCCATTACCGACACCTGCGATTGCACATCTTACTCGTGCATTACATGCCCATGCAGGTATTGTAATTTCTGCATCACATAATCCGTATTATGATAATGGGATTAAATTTTTCTCAAGTGAAGGTAAAAAATTACCGGATTCATTACAAGAAGAAATTAATAAAGAATTAGAAAAGGATTTATTCATTGAGGACACTGCAAATTTAGGTAAAAGTGTTCGTGTAAATGATGCAAATGGTCGCTATATCGAATTTTGTAAATCTACTTTCCCTTACCACTTCGATTTAAATAATTTAAAGATCGTGTTGGACTGTGCACATGGTGCAGCCTATAGTGTTGGCCCTTCAGTTTTTCGTGAACTAGGCGCTAAAGTTGTTGCTTTATACAACGAACCAGACGGTTTAAACATTAATGAGAACTGTGGTTCAACACATCCTGAACACTTACAAAAAGCAGTGGTTGAACACGAAGCAGATTTAGGTATTGCCTTTGATGGTGATGCTGACCGTGTTGTGATGGTTGATAAGTTTGGTCACTTAATTGATGGTGACCATATCTTGTACATTTTAGCGACTCAGGCGAAAAATAAGCCAGTAGGGGTTGTTGGTACGGTCATGAGTAATATGGCGCTTGAAATTGCACTTGAAAAAGCAAATGTTGGCTTTGTTCGTGCAAAAGTTGGTGACCGTTATGTATTGCAAGCTTTAGAAGAAAATGGTTGGGTGATAGGTGGTGAGCCTTCCGGTCATATTTTAACTTTGGACAAGAGCACAACTGGTGACGCGATTATTGCAGCACTTCAAGTGTTAACTGTAATGGTTGAACAGAATAAAGCGCTCCATGAACTAGTTCAGGACTTTGAATTATTCCCACAAGTGCTGGTAAATATACGTTTAGAACAAATGCTTGATCCGTATTCTATTCCTGCATTGGTTACCGAATTTGATAAAGCAGAAGCACAGCTTAAAGGTCGTGGTCGTATCCTGATTCGTAAGTCAGGAACTGAGCCAGTCATTCGCGTCATGGTTGAAGGTGATGACGAACAAGAAGTGAATGCTTTGGCTGAACATTTAGCAAATGCAGTTCGTTCACAAGCACAAGTCGCATAAGGTGTATGGCATGAGTGATGTCATTAAAGATTTAAGCGAATTACGCTTAAGTTATGAACAAGGTGAGTTGTACGAGACGCAAGTCGCTAGCAATCCACATGAGCAATTCTTAGGTTGGTTTAATTATGCTTTAGCTGCGAACTTGCACGAACCGTATGCAATGTCGTTAGCAACTGCAAGTGCTAGCGGTCGCCCGCATGTCAGAACTGTATTATTACGTGGTGCCACAGAAGCAGGGTATGATTTTTATACCAATTATGACAGCCAGAAAGGGGCAGATTTGGCAGAAAATCCATATGCTGAACTATTATTTTATTGGCCAAGTCTAGAGCGTCAGGTACGTGTGGGTGGGCATGTTGTGAAGATTCCTGAACAGGAATCTACCGACTATTACCATAAGCGTCCACGTGATAGCCAGATTGCAGCTCATATTAGTACGCCTCAAAGCGGAAAGATCGAAAGTCGAGAGTTATTGCAACAGCGCTTCCAAGACTTGCAACAACAAGTTCAAAGCCGTGAAATACTCGATAAGCCAGAGTTTTGGGGCGGATATCGTCTGCAACCGGACTATTATGAATTCTGGCAAGGGCGACCAAATCGTTTACATGACCGCTTGAGTTATGAAAAAATCGACGGTCAATGGACGTTGCACCGACTGATGCCTTAAATGACAAAAATACAAATTAAACAAAGACCTTTATTGACACGCCCTGAACAGTTTCAGGGCGTGCCTCCGTTTATTGCCGAGATTTTGGCAAGACGTGGAGTGCAATCTGAACAAGAACTAGAGCTAAAACTTAAGAACCTGCTTGCGCCAGAGCTCAAAGGAATGGATGCTGCTGTCGCATTAATGGATCAAGCCATTGATGAGCAGAAAAAAATAGTTATTGTGGGGGACTATGATGCCGATGGTGCAACTAGTACAGCTTTAATGATGCTCGTGCTTCGCGATATGGGAGCACAAGTCGACTATTTAGTTCCAGACCGATTTAAATACGGTTATGGCCTTACTCCTGCTATTGCTGAACTTGCACATCAAACTTATCAACCTGATTTATTAATTACAGTCGATAATGGAATTTCCAGCCATGCTGGTGTTGAAGCAGCACATGCTCTAGGCATGCAAGTCATTATTACCGACCATCATCTAACGACCAAAGAGACCCCACTTGCTGAGGCGGTGGTGAACCCGAATCAATTGGGATGTGAGTTTCCAAGTAAAGCGCTTGCTGGTGTTGGTGTTGCTTTTTATGTACTTGCCAATTTGGCGAGTTTACGTAGTAGACAAGGCAAAAGCACAAGCAAAGTCACTCAATATTTAGATTTAGTCGCTTTGGGCACTTATGCCGATGTGGCTGTTCTAGACTATAACAATCGTATATTGGTCGATGCAGGCGTAAAGCGCATTCAGCAACATCAGTGTCGAGTAGGAATCTTAGCCTTACTCGATATCGCAGGTCGGGAAGCTACTTCAATACGTGCTCAAGACTTAGGATTTGTTCTTGGTCCGCGTATTAATGCAGCAGGGCGTATGGAGAGCATGCGTATTGGGATCGAGTGTTTATTGGCCGAGACAATGGAAACAGCATACCCCATTGCTCAGCAATTAAATCAGTTAAATATCGATCGCCGTCAAATTGAAGGAGAGATGAAGCAACAAGCTTTATCGGCCTTAGATACTTTGCAACTTTCACAGCAAGATATTCCCGCGGCGCTTGTTCTATTTGAAGAAAACTGGCACCAAGGTGTGATTGGTATAGTTGCGGGCCGTCTAAAAGAACAGTTCCATCGACCTACAATTGTTTTTGCACCCGATGAAGATGGCATTCATATTAAAGGCTCGGCACGTTCCATTGACGGTGTGCACATTCGAGATACCATTGAGCAAGTTGCCGAACAACATCCTGAGTTGGTGAGCCATTTTGGTGGGCATGCTGCAGCAGCAGGTTTGACGATACGTAAAGAAAACTTTGAGGCTTTTAAAACAGTATTTAGTAACTGTGTGGCTGCAATGGATGAATCTATCTTTCAAGCGACCTTATGGACTGATGGTGAGCTACCTGTTTCTGCTTTGCAGTTAGATACCTTGAACTGGATTGAACAGTTAGGCCCGTGGGGACAAAAATTTCCACTGCCTCAATTTGAAGGATATTTTAAAGTTATCGATTTCCGTTGGCTCAAAGAGACACACTTAAAACTTAAATTGGCTTTAGATCAATATAGTTTCGATGCAATTGCTTTTAACGCAGCAGGCCACTTCGAGTTTGATCCTATGCGTGACCATGTACATTTAGTCTATGAAATAGACCGTAATGTTTTTAATGGTAATGTGAGTTTACAGCTGCGAATTGTGCATTTAAATCAATAAAAAATCCGCTCAATTGAGCGGATTTTTTAATCTAGGTAAGATTAGAAGCGGTATGCTGCACGAACACCATAAGTGTTGTCGTTATCACCGAAACCAATACGACCTTCAACACTTACTTGCTGATTCAAGAATTTTTTAGCATTAATGCCCCATTCGTCTTTATCAGTTAAGTCATTGTTGTAGTAGTCCACACCTAAACTTAAAGTTTTATCGATGTAGTAGTCGCCACGAACTTTATATTCGTCAAGGTCACCAAACGCGCCGTAAGCTTCAAGGTTTACGTCATGTTGACCAACTTGAGTTACGTATTTTGCACGAACGGTAGGGTCTGCGCCGTCTTTACCATCTTTTTCGTCATAACCTTTAACACCTAAAGCAAGTAACAAACCAGGTGCTGGTAAATAACCTACTTCAGCCGCATAAGTTGTAACTTTCTGGTCGTAGTTTGTGTTGTCGATCTCACGTTCATTTCTGCCTACATCACCGCTAAGGTAGAAGTCAGTATTAGGAACATAGTATTCAACACCTACGCCGTATTGAGTATCTTTAGTACCGCTGTTATCGCCATAGTTAACGTGTGCGTTAACATTGCTTGCACGGTTTAAGAATGCTGCTTCAGCAAGCGGTGCATTACGTGTTTGAACAGGGTTGAAATAATATGTACCATCAACACCAAACTTGCTTACGCTGCTGCCGTTATCTGGATCAAGATAAGTGTAAGAACCACCAACTTCAGCTTGGTAAGCGTTTGCTGCGCCACTTACTGCAAGCGCAGATAAAAGAGCTGATGCAATTGCTAGTTTTTTCATGGAATCTCTCCCCTCTAAAAACGATTTTATAAATGTTTTGTTACAACTTTTAGTCTAGAGCAAAATCATTTAGCGTCAATCTTGCACGAGTAACTGTACTGTAACCATGTGCTTTTTTTGTAAATTTAATTAAATTAAGTCATTGATTTAAGTGTATAAATACATAATGTTTTATTTTATTAAAATTGAGGATATTTTGTGTAGAAACTCAAAAATGCTGGAAAAGTACCCAATTTTGTATGGGGATGTTACGAATAAAGCTTAAAATGAAATGAAAAAAGCTCAGATAAATTCTATCTGAGCTTTTATATTTAAAAAATATAAATTCTTATTTATTAGAAACGGAATGTCCCATTAATACCAAAAGAATCTGCATCATCAACTGTCGTATAAGACAAACCTACTGCTACTTGTGGAGTAAAGAATTTTTGGGCACGTACGCTAAAAATGGTATCTGAATCATCTGCTGTTGAGTTAGCAAAAGATGCACCAATACTTAAAGTAGGGTCTAGATAAATATCTGCACCTAAACGGTAAGTTGTCTCATCGCCAATGTAAGTTTGTCCTTCAAAGTTAGTATAAAAATTACCAATTTGAGTAACATATTTTGCGCGCAGTGTTACAGCTTTATCATCATCTTCACCAGTGACTGTTGTTGCATTAGTGAAAGAAGTAAGGAAACCATATTTAGCTGCTTGAATTGGGTCAAAACTTTCAGAAAGATCAGCTACACCAGCGGCCACTAATAGGCCATCTATTGGTAGGAAACCAACTTCTAGAGCGTAACCATTACCACTTTCATCAGCTGAACCGTAATTATTTACAGTAACTTCTCTTTTTGTACGGTTAAATGCTCCAGACAAGTAGAACTGGCTATTTGGAATAAAGTATTCTCCTGCCACCCCTACAGAATTATATTCAAGTTTTGCATAATCTTGATCATCTTCTACTTTACTATATGTATAACCAGCACCAATATTAGAGGCTTTATTTAAAAATGCGGCTTCAGCTAAAGGATAATTTTTGGTTTCAACTGGATTAAAATAATATTTGCCATTAATTCCAAAGCTATTAACTTCTCCACCATCCATATCTGTAAATTCATACATAGTACCAACTTCGGTTTGATAGGCATTAGCATTGAAAGCACAAATGGTCGTAACGAGGGCAAGTAAAAAATTTGATTTATTCATGATAAGACTCTTAGAATAAGTGTTATAAATTTATAAAGATTTTAAGTTATTAATTTTAATGTATTTTTTAAAATTAAACAATAATATTATATTTTGAACTATCAGTTTAATAATAAAAAATAATAAGTCTCGTTGATTTTGTTCGATACTGACAAGCTATGATAAAATATTCGACTGTTTATCTGCTTTTATGGGAACACTCGCGTGGAAATTAATCCTTATCTAAACCAATTGAAAGACTTAACTGATCGTAGCCAAACACTACGGGGGTATCTTTGACTACGATCTGAAAAAAGAGCGTTTAGAAGAAGTTTTACGTGAGTTAGAAGACCCTGCGATCTGGAATGATCAAAACCGTGCTCAGGCAATGGCAAAAGAAAAGGGCGAACTAGAAAACGTTATTAATGTATTAGATGGCTTGTCTACACAGCTTGAAGATGCCAAAGCAATGCTGGATTTAGCTGTTGAAGCTGATGATGAAAGCTTGCTGGTAGATGTCCAATCTGAGCTTGGCGCTGCCGAAGAAGAATTAGCAAAACTTGAATTCCGCCGTATGTTTAGCAATCCAATGGATCCGAATCCTTGCTATGTCGAGATTCAAGCAGGTTCAGGCGGTACAGAAGCACAAGATTGGGCTTCAATGTTATTACGTATGTATATGCGCTGGATTGAGCGTCACGGTTTTAAAGCAGAACTTATGGAAGTATCTGACGGTGACGTAGCAGGTATCAAATCTGCAACGATTCGTGTAGAAGGTGAATATGCATATGGCTGGTTACGTACAGAATCTGGTGTACACCGTTTAGTGCGTAAGTCACCATTTGACAGTGGTAACCGCCGTCATACTTCATTCTCTGCGGTGTTTATCTCACCGGAAGTTGATGACAATATCGAAATCGATATTAATCCTTCTGATGTTCGTACCGATACTTACCGTGCATCTGGTGCAGGTGGTCAGCACATTAACAAAACAGATTCAGCAGTTCGTTTGACGCACATTCCATCTGGTATTGTGGTTGCGTGTCAAAACCAGCGTTCACAACATGCGAACCGTGATCATGCATGGAAACAGTTACGTGCAAAATTGTATGAACTAGAAATGCAAAAACGTAATGAAGCTGCTCAAGCACTTGAAGACTCGAAGTCTGATATTGGTTGGGGTAGCCAAATTCGTTCTTATGTACTTGATGACTCTCGTATTAAGGACTTACGTACAGGTGTTGAAAATTCAAATACTGGTGCAGTTCTTGACGGTGACCTTGATCGTTTCATTGAAGCGAGTTTAAAGCAGGGTTTATAAGAGTCTTTCGAACTTTTAGTTCTCTAAAATTCTTAAATTTTTAGCGATTAAAACGGCAAAGCAGTTCAGTGATCGGAAGTTAATCGGAAAAATACGATATGAATATCGAAAAAAATGGATATGAATATCGAAGAAATGCGATATTATGTTTTCGAAATGCTGAACGAAGCTTTGTTCGTTTAAAAGACGTGTTGAGCCTATGGATATTGATGCAATTAGCAAAGCCCTAGCCAATCCTCTGCGTCGGCAGATTCTGCAATGGTTAAAAGAACCTGCGCATTATTTACCGGTAGAAGAGTGTGGTGGTAGTTTTGAAAAAGGGGTTTGCGCAGGTCATATTGAACGTTTGGGTAAAGTAGCTCAGTCTACAATGTCCAATCATTTGTCTGTATTACAGCAGGCCGGTCTCATTCAGGTCCAAAAATATGGACAATGGTCTTATTTTTCACGTAACGAAGCTTTGATTCAGCAATATATCGAACATTTAAAACAAACACTTTAAAACAAATAAAGTGTAAGTCGAGGCGATCATGGCTGAACTCAATACTCCCTTAACAGTTGGTGATTTTGAAATTAAAAATCGACTGGTAATGGCCCCATTAACACGTGCACGTAGTGGCGAAAGCCGTGTTCCAAACGACTTAATGGTGGAATATTATCAGCAACGTGCAAATGCTGGTCTCATTCTCACGGAAGCAACAGTGATTGGTTCAAAAACTGTGGGTTATGCAGATACTCCGGGACTATGGTCACAAGAGCAGGCACAAGCTTGGAATAAGATTATTGAAGCAGTTCATGCGCAAGGTTCAAAAATTGTAGTTCAACTTTGGCATGTGGGCCGTATTTCAGACCCTGAACTCTTAGATGGTGATATTCCAGTTGCACCAAGTGCGATTCAACCTGCGGGTGAAGTGAGTCTATTACGCCCTAAACGCCCATTTGTAAAACCGCGCGCACTTTCAATTGAAGAAATTCAAGAAGTTGTAGCTCAATATAAACATTCAGCAGAACTGGCTAAAGCCGCTGGTTTTGATGGTGTTGAGTTGCACGCTGCAAATGGTTATTTAATTGACCAGTTCCTTCAAAGTAATACCAACCAACGTGATGATGAGTATGGTGGTCCGGTTGAAAATCGTGCTCGCTTGTTATTAGAAGTGGTTGATGCCTTTATTGAAGTGTGGGGCGCTGGCCGAGTAGGTGTACATATTGCACCGCGTGGAGACTCTCATGATATGGGGGATGAAAATCCGTTAGCGACATTCGGTTATGTGGTTGAACAATTGAGTCAACGTAATGTAGCTTTCATTTTCTCTCGCGAATACGAAGCTGCCGATAGTATTGGTCCGCAATTACGTGAAAAATTTAATGGTGTGTGGATTGCCAATGAAAATCTGACACCAGAGTCGGCAAAACGTATTTTACGTGAAGGTCAGGCAGATGCAGTATCTTTTGGTAAGGCTTATATTGCGAACCCAGACCTTTTACAACGTTTAGAGCAAGGTCTACCATTAAATGAAATTCAACCAACGACTTTATATGCTAAAGGCGCTGAAGGTTATACAGACTATCCTGCTTTAGAAGCTTCATAAAATCACTCTATTATTAAGTTTTTCTTTTTACTGAACTTGCTCTTTTGTGAGTTCAGTCAATGACTTTTCTTGTATATGGTAGAGTTTAGGTATCGAAACTCTGCCATTTTTTTTATCTATGTTATATTTTCCCCAGTTTTTAAATTTCGACTATTTGAGGCAAACCGCTTGGCGACCCCATTTTGGTACAACACAGCACTCCATTTATTAAAACCGTTTTATCGCTGGCGAATAAAAAGACGTGCAGAAAGTCTGGAATTATATCATCAGGAATGTCTGGAAAGATTTGGGCCGTTTGAAGATCCGAAGAATGTAAAAGCCATCTGGTTTCATGCTGTTTCAGTTGGGGAAACCAATGCTGCACAGCCTTTAATCGAGCACTATCTCAAACTTGGGCAGCCGGTTTTAGTGACCAATACTACAAAAACAGGTCAGGCACGTGCCAAGTCACTTTTTTTAAAAGAACCCTATCTAGATTTATTTCAAGCAGTCTATTTGCCTGTAGACCAAAAACCGCTTTTAAAACAATTTTTCGAGTCATACCAACCGAGACTTTTAGCACTAGTTGAAACAGAGCTTTGGCCAAATTTAATCGATCAAGCCAAATTGCAGCATGTGCCTTGTTTGTTGCTTAATGCTCGCCTATCTGAAAAGTCAGCAAAGGGCTATAGTAAAGTCTCAAGTTTAACTGCCGGTATGTTAAAGCAAATCGACTGGGTATTAGCACAAGATAGTGCAACCCGTCAGCGTTATGTCGAGCTTGGTTTAGATGAGCATAAAAGTCAGGTCGTTGGAAATATTAAGTTTGATATTCATGCGCCCGAGGCTTTTATAAAACAAGCTGCCCAATTGCATCAGCAGTGGTATTTGGAAAACCGTCAGGTTGTGACTATTGCCAGTACACATGCACCCGAAGAACAACAAATTTTGGAGGCACTTGCACCTCATTTAAATTCCAATCGTGAGTTGGTATGCATAGTTGTGCCTCGTCATCCTGAACGCTTCGATGAAGTATTTGAAATTTCTCAAAATTTAAATTTAGTTACGCATCGTAGAAGCATGGGGCAAAGTATTCATGCCAGCACGCAGGTTTATTTGGCCGATAGCATGGGTGAGCTTTGGTTATGGTACGCCTTAAGTCAGGTGTGCTTTGTAGGTGGTTCTTTAAATGAGCCGGGTGGTGGACATAATATTTTAGAACCTATGGTTTTAAATGTACCTACAGTGGTAGGACCTCGTTATTTCAACTTTCAAACAATTGTCGATGAGTTCATTGATGAAAATGGGGTACTTATTGCTCAAGATGCACAGCAGGTCATTGATATCTGGCTAGCTTGTCTTGCAGAACCTGAAGCTACTGAACAGCTCGTTACACAGGCGCATAAAGTATTGCAGCGTAATCAAGGTTCGCTACAAAAACATATAGGGGTGATTAACAGGTATTTGGCCGAAAAACCATGAATATTGTTTTACTAGAACCTGAAGATACTCAGTCAGAAATCTGGTCGATTCATTCAAAGCGCCAATTACAACATTTACGTGAACATCTTGATATTACGGTTGGCCAAAATCTAAAAGTTGGTATTCGTAATAGCGCGCGTTATGTCACAGAAATTGTTTCGATTGATGAGCAAGAAGTGTGTATACGCCCTATTCGTGAAGAAGCAGTACCGGCAAAACTTCCAGTTCATTTAATTGTGGCTTTACCAAGACCTAAAGTTTTACGCCGTTTAATTATGGATAGTGTGACTTTAGGTGTTGAAAAGATAAGCCTAATTCATAGTTATCGAGTTGATAAAAGCTATTGGCAAACCCCATTTTTACAGCAAATTGATCAATACGTTACGCTTGGACTTGAGCAAGCAGGTGATACCATCGTTCCTGAAATTCAAATGTATAAACGTTTTAAACCTTTTGTTGAAGACGTTTTGCCCACCCTAATTTCAGAAACATCTCCTGCCTATGTGGCTCACCCTTATGCCGAGCAGAGTATGCCGAACGGTATTGGCCATGCATGTAGTGTTGTTGTGGGGCCTGAAGGTGGCTTTATTCCCTATGAAGTTGATTTACTCACAAAAAACGGCTGCCAAGCTGTGAGCTTAGGCAACCGTATTTTAAGAACAGAAACGTCTATTTCTTATATTTTAGGGCGTTTATTTAGCTGAGTTCTCCGCATTCAATGGCAAATGATTTGCAGCCATTTTTAATTCCTGAATAGGGTAAGGAATATTAATGCCATTTGCATTGAAGGCTTGTTTTACTTCGGCTTGAATAGTGCTTGTAGAGGACGAAATATCTGTCTCAGTGGTGTTAATCCACCAGCGTACCGTAAGGTTAACTGAGAAGTCGGCTAGAGCTGTCACGTTAACCGAGAAAGCAGGCTGACTCAGTACATTTCGGTCATTATTGAGAATATCTAAAATAATTTGTTTCGCTTTTTGCTCATCGTCGTCATAACCGATACCGACTACGAACTCACAGCGTCGTTGTTGGTAAGCCGTATTTACCGTTAAAGCACTCGTATAAACAGTTGCGTTTGGAATAACGATACGACGGCCGTCTGGTGAGCGTAAGAAGGTTGCACGAATCTGAATATCTTCAACAGTCCCTTCAAGTGAATTCACTACAATCGAATCGCCAATACGGAATGGCTCGCTCAATAAAATCAAAATACCTGAAAGCAGGTTTTGGAAAATATCTTTAAATGCAAAACCAATTGCGACCGAACCAATACCCAATGCACTCATGAGTTGGCCTGGCGTAAACCCTGGAATCATAATGACTAAAGCAATTAAGAAACCAAAGAATAAGATTGCTGTACTACCGACACGGTTTAAAACAAGAACCAAATTTTGGCGCGTATAAGAACGATTTTCTAAAGTCTTACGCACAAAGAATTTAAATAATTTGGTCAGTAGCCAAAAAATAATAAAAACGGTAATCGCAATGCAGATATAAGGTACACGTTCCCAAAAACTATCTACGATTTTGTCGATAGTAGTATAGGCATCATGATATTTCTCGGTATGTGCTAAAACCGTTTGAGTGGTTTTAGTACCTGCTTCTTGCAAAAGTTCGCCTGTATTTTTTGCAACATCCGTTAAGGATTTTTGTTCATCAGCCACGACAAGTCTCTAATTAAATAAATTCATGAAAGCTTTTTTAGCTTTCATCATAGTAGGAGATAAAATGTGCGCCTACTATAATGAGTTCATCTAAATAATAAAGTGTTTTTTAATTAAAAGTATTGCGTTCCTTTTTGTAAAATTTGTGTTGGGGTTTGAATAGTATCGGTACCAGAGAAGTAGTAAAAAAAGCCTGCGGTAGAAATAAGGCTAATTAAAATAGCGATTAAAATAAGCCAAGCCATCAGTTTCTCAATAAAGGTTGAAGGCCGAACAGGACCATACTGATTTGGGCCTGCAGTACCAGAAGCAAGTAATAAATAGATCATAAAAAAGAACTGAACCACCGGAATAAATAACAGCAGGCCCATCCAGCCACTTTTATTTAAATCGTGTAAGCGCCGAACGACCAGAATAATATTGAGGTAGATCAAAAATAGCCAAAAAGCCCATACTACTAAGGCACTTACGCCGGAAAGAGAGCTATAAAACTCAAAATTAAATAGATCGCTTGAAAGCTGAAAACTTCCAAGAAAGGAAGCTAAAATGAAATAACCTATAAGTGTAATTAAATAAATTAGGCCATATCCACCTAAATAACTCATGCGGTTAAAGCGACCATGAATTGAAAAAGGACTATCTTTAAACGGAAGCTCTGGTGGTCGTGAAGAGGGAGTTTCGGCAAACATCTTATTTTATTCCTGCACTGCTTCTAAAAGCTAAAATAAACTTTGTTGATGGTCAAAACCATCAAAACTTAAAAAAATTATAAAAGTAAAAGCTATAGACAAATGTTTTAAATCAACTTAATTTTATAAAAATGTTCACAATTTCGTATGTTTGAGTAAGTGGTCAATATATGACCAAAGTCGGATTGTTTTGACTTTGAGAGAGTCATCATACTGAAAAGGCATACAAATAAGATCCAGTAAAATAATAGCCACAGTCTCGAGATGGGATGCACAAGATCAAGGAAGTTGCGTATGAATGAGATCTATCCAGTACCAGAGGAATTTAAAAAAACAGCTCGTACTGTTGAAGCAGACTACTTTAAACGTTATCAACACTCTATCGAGAACCCAGATGAATTCTGGGCAGAGCAAGCTAAAATTGTCGATTGGATAAAGCCATTTACCCAAGTTAAAAATACCAGTTTTGACAAAGACAATTTCAAAATTGAGTGGTTTGCTGATGGTGAGTTGAACGTGTCAGCAAACTGCTTGGACAGGCATCTTAAAGAACATCCACATAAACCTGCCATTATTTGGGAAGGTGACCATCCTTCTCGTCATAAAATCGTTTCTTATAAAGAATTACACGATGAAGTCTGCCGCTTTGCCAACGTTTTGAAGAAATATGGCATTGGTAAAGGTGACCGCGTTGTGCTGTATATGCCAATGGTGACTGAGGCTGCAATTGCCATGTTAGCCTGTGCCCGTATTGGTGCAGTTCACTGTGTGGTATTTGGTGGGTTCTCGCCAGACTCGTTGGCAAGCCGTATTGAAGACAGCCAAGCTAAACTGGTGATTACTGCAGACTCAAGCCTACGTGCTGGAAAACTATTACCCCTCAAAGAAAACGTTGATTTGGCTTTAGCATTGCCGGGTACTGAGTGCGTTGAAAACGTGATTGTGGTTTACCGCAATGCAAACCCGATTGAAATGAAGCCGGGTCGTGATTTGTGGTATCACCTCATTATTATGGAGGTAGATGCAAACTGTCCTCCAGAACCAATGAAGGCGGAGGACCCATTATTTATTCTTTATACTTCGGGATCGACAGGAAAACCGAAAGGGGTATTGCATACTACGGGTGGTTACTTAGTCTATGTAACCAGTACCTTTAAAGAGGTCTTCGATTTAAAACAAGACGATGTGTACTGGTGTACAGCTGATATTGGCTGGATTACAGGGCATAGTTATCTGATTTATGGTCCGTTGGCAAATGGTACGACGACCTTAATGTTTGAAGGTGTACCTCAATATCCAACATGGGCACGTCTTGGTCATGTGGTTGATAAACACAAAGTCTCTATTTTATATACGGCCCCAACCGCGATTCGTGCCATGATGCGAGAAGGTGATTCGTTTGTACGTGAAAGTAATCGTAGCAGTTTGCGTTTACTTGGTTCGGTTGGTGAGCCAATTAACCCAGAAGCTTGGAACTGGTACTACAACGTTGTTGGCGAAGGCCGTTGCCCAATTGTTGATACATGGTGGCAAACCGAAACAGGTGGTATTTTGATTGCTCCATTGCCAGGTGCAACAGCATTAAAACCGGGTTCGGCAACACGTCCGTTATTTGGTATCCAACCAGCCATTGTAGATGGTGAAGGTAATGAACTAGACGGTGCCGCTGAAGGGAATCTTGTAATTAAAGATTCATGGCCGGGTCAGATGCGTACCATTTGGGGCGATCCTGATCGCTTTATTGAGGCATATTTCTCTACCTTTAAAAATACTTATTTTACAGGTGATGGTGCTCGCCGTGATCAAGATGGTTATTACTGGATTACAGGTCGAGTTGACGATGTCTTAAACGTTTCAGGCCATCGTTTAGGTACGGCTGAAATTGAAAGTGCTCTTGTTTCGCATGAATCAGTAGCAGAAGCAGCCGTAGTAGGTATGCCTCATGATATTAAAGGACAGGGCATTTGTACTTTTGTGACCTTACAGGCGGGTGTGCCAGAGTCGGAAGAACTGCGTAAAGAGTTAATCAACTGGGTGCGTAAAGTACTTGGACCAGTAGCTTCGCCAGACGCACTGCATTGGGCACCTGCATTACCGAAAACCCGTTCGGGGAAAATTATGCGCCGTATTTTAAGAAAGATCGCGGCAAACGAGCTTGATAGTTTAGGCGATACTTCAACCTTGGCTGAACCGGCTGTAGTAGATCAGTTAATTGCAACGGTTTATCCCGATAAGCAAAACTAATTTTAAAAAGCCCCATTTGGGGCTTTTTTATTGAGATTCATTAAGTGTTTGCTAAAAAGTCAGCAGTATTTTGTACATTCGCAAACGTACTCAGCGCAGTTAAAAAAGCTGTTTGTACGTCTTCAGCTTTTGTAGTCTTTCCAGCATAGCTTAAGTCACGTGTTGCAGTAGCATCTGCAATTAATATGGGTTGATAGCCAAGTTCTTTGGCTGCACGTGTCCCTGAGTCAATACACATATGTGTCATCATGCCTGTAATCACGAGTTGTTCAATTTGATGCGCTTTTAAAAGTTCTTCTAAATTGGTTTCTAAAAAACTGTTTGGATAATGCTTTGTCACGATTAATGAATCACTGCCAGCACTAAGTTCAGGATGAAGTAAAACCCCATCTGTATTTTCTTGAAAGAAACTCGCTTGTGGCGGGTTAATATGTTGCACATAAATAATCGGTAAATTTTTCTCGTTAAAATATTGTTCAAGCTGCTTTATTTTATCGAGCGCTTGATCTGGTCCAACCAATTCCATTTTGCCATTTTTAAAATAATCATTTTGAACATCGATAACTAATAGTGCTTGTTTCATGAGAACACTCTTGTTTGTATAAGATAAAACAAGGTTATTCTCTACTGGCAAAATCGGCTATAGTCCTATGAAAGCATTAACGCCAGTTTTCTTTCGCCATGAAAAATGAATATTGAATTAGACCCGATTGATCTAAAAATTATTGCATTACTCAAGCAAGATTCCCGCTTAACCAATAAAGAAATCGGGCAGCGAGTTTACCGGACGGGGCAGGCGGTGGGTACTCGAATTGCTCAATTAATGGATGCAGGGGTTATCAAAAATTACACCATTGCCGTTCAATATTCGTATAAACAATTTATTCATTTGCATCTAAATGAACAACGTGCTTTTGAAGAAATTGAAAATTTAGTGAAGCAATATGAGCAAATAGATGAATGTTTCAAAGTCATGGGCAATGCTTGCTACATGATTGTCAGTCATTTTGAACCTGCAGCATTAAATGAATTTATTGAGGTACTTTCGAAATGGTGTCGCTATTCAGTTGAAACAGTGATTCGAGAAGTTGAGAAACCTTAAAAAATAAAAGCTCCAAGCCGAGTCTTGGAGCCAATAAATCTTTATTTTAGTTTGTTGTTTTTATTATCTTGCGCTGTTTTTAACTGGAGTTTTTTAGGCTGATTTCGCTTGGATTTCTACCTCCTTTTCCTGTTGAAGTTCTAACTCACGAACGAGCGGCAGAACTTTTTCTCCGAAATATTCCACCTCTTCAATAAAGTGTAAGAATCCTGAAAGAACCAAATCGACACCTACATTTTTAAGCGCCACAATACGCTCTGCAATTTGCTGAGGTGTACCAATCAAATTGGTTTTGAAACCGTCGTTATATTGCACTAAATCTTCAAAAGTTGATTTTGCCCAGTTACCTTGTTGCTCTGGAGATGCTGCACCTGCTTCACGAGTTGCATCGCCAAATGCATTTACCGCTTCAGTGTTGGCCTTATCAATAATTTCTTGAAGTACCGCTTTTGCTTCTTCTTCAGTATCTCTAGCAATAATGAACGCATTTACACCAATTTTGACGTGATGGTTATTGGCTTTTGCTTTGGTACGAATGTCTTCTACTTGTTTTTGAATTTCTTCTACCGTATTGCCGTTAGTGAAATACCAGTCAGAGACACGAGAAGCCATGTCACGTGCAGCCCGTGAACTACCTCCTTGAAACACTTCAATATGAGGCTTTTGCAGAGGTTTTGGTTTAAGTGTGTAGTTTTGGAACTGGTAGTATTTACCATCGAAACTATAGTTATCGGTGGTCCAGATTCCTTTTAGTGTACGAATAAACTCTTCAGAGCGGACATAGCGCTCGTCATGCTCTGGCCATTCCTCACCAATCGCATCAAACTCGCCTCTGAACCAGCCACTCACCACATTAATCGCAATACGGCCTTCAGTTAGATAATCAATTGTCGCGAGCTGTTTAGCTGCAAGTGCCGGTTTCCAAGGGCCGGGCAGAATAGCAGCAATCACCTTAAGCTTTTCAGTTTTTGCCAGTAATGCATGACTGAAACTCACGGATTCATGCTGGTTTTCTGCCCCATAGCCCGCCGTAAAACGAATTTGAGTGAGCGCATATTCAAAACCATTGTTTTCGGCTGCCTGAGCAAGTCGAACATTGTAGTCATAACTCCAGTCTGTACGCTGTTCGATGTTGCTCACAACAAGGCCACCGCTTACATTCGGTACCCAATAAGCAAATTTAATCGGTTGTTGTAATTGCGTCATGGTGCGCTCTCCCATTCGTTATTTTTATTTAGCGATATTGCGCTTAGGCAACATGCGTTAATGATTTACCAGACTTGTGATGCAAACGAGACTCTGCTGCATCAAGGTTTGGTACAGCTGCTGAAGGTAATACTTCTTCTTGCTCAATTTGCTTGTTAATACCAAGTTCTTGATTTGCTTGCTGAGTCTTAGATTTGATTACCTCTGCACGTTTACCTTTTGCTGGTGCCCATTCTAAAATTGGTAATGCACGAGCCACTGCTAGCGTAATACGGTCAGATAGTTGCTCGCTTTTTACCGTATATTCAGGGGTAAAGTCGCGATCTGTTGCATATACGCCAATTGGTAAAGTTTGTGCTTGGAAGAAGCTAAATAATGGACGAAGCTGATGCTCTAGTACTAAAGCATGGCGATCACTACCACCCGATGCTGCTAAAAGTACAGGCACATCGACTAAAGCTGTTTGTTCAACAAAATCGAAGAAATGTTTGAAAAGACCAGTAAAAGAGGCACGGTAAACAGGAGTACCGACAATTAGAGCATCTGCTGCTTCAACCGCTGCAAGATCATCTTGTACACGCTGCGGAAGTTGATTGCGATAAAATGCACCACCAAGTAATGGCCCAATTTCGCTTAATTTAATAAAATGAACTTTAACATCGATTGCTTCTGATAATTCATCAAGAATGGCTTGAACCAGACTTTCGGTTTTAGATGGGGTATTTAAGCCACCAGAAACGGCAACAATATTTAAAGGTTTTGGTGATGTGATACCAGTCATAATTTGGTCCTAAGCCTAAAAAAGAACATTGGACTTATTAATCAACATCAACGATAAACTGTAAAATAACGAAATTGGTCAACCTTATCAGTTTTAAATATAAAAGATTAATCATGGATTTTTATAGTTTGGTTTTCTATTAAGCTACTGTTTTTATTTTATATAATTATAGGTGATATATTTTTTATAATAAAAAAGAAGCTTATATAAAAAACAGATTAATTTTTATTAAAAGTTAAAAAACATCTGAAAATTTTGTCTAAGTTATGCATTTATCAATATTTTGCATAAAAATGGATACGATGAACGTATCTTTCATCTAAATAGTAGGGTTACAATAGGCCATACTTATGCTCAAGATTACTTTAATCGCTTATGAATATTTTAATCGTTGATGATCATCCTTTGTTTCGTCATGCTTTAATTCAAGCAGTACGTTATAGCCTGCCACAGGCACAAATTCATGAAACAGCTTCGGTTGATGAGTTTTATGAGCGTTTGGAAAATGGGGCAGAACCTGACCTAGTGTTACTCGATTTAAATTTACCGGGTGCTTCAGGTTTCTCTGCTCTGGTTTATGTAAGAGCTCAGTATCCTGCTATTCCAATTATTGTAGTTTCTGCGCATGAAGAAACTTCAATAATTCAGCGTGCAATTGCGCATGGCGCGATGGGTTATATTCCTAAATCGGCTCATCCAAGTCATATTGGTGAAGCGATTCGTCAAGTTTTAGATGGCGAAATTTGGTTACCACCAAACCTACCGTCAAATCTTAATCTTGATCCGAGAGCGGCAGATGAAACTGCTTTAGCGGAACGTATTCAGTCTTTAACGCCTCAGCAGTTCCGTGTTTTAATGATGGTTGCTGAAGGTTTGCTAAATAAACAGATTGCCTATGAACTCGATGTTTCAGAAGCAACCATTAAAGCGCATGTAACCGCTATTTTTAGAAAATTAGGTGTACAAAATCGTACCCAAGCTGTATTAGCAATTAGCGCATTAAATATTGAAGATAAGAAAATTTAAAAAATAAAAAAAGACCTCAATTGAGGTCTTTTTTATGTTCCACTTAGGCAAGGCAATCTTGCTTAGGTGTGAGGCTGTCGCAGTACAGTGGGTTAAGAGCACATTGCAAATCATCGATCTGTTCTTGGGTCACATAGCCTTTACTTTTTAAATATTCAGCTACACGGTCATCACGCAAGCTTAAGAAAGCTGCATCATAAACACCTAAATCAACAAACAGAGCAGCTGTTTCCAGACTGTTGAATCGATCAAGGAAAATGTCATTGCCATACATTAAGAAGATATGGTCGAGTTTTGCTTTTTCATCAACATGCAGACGTTCAGCAAGTTGATGAGGAGGTGTTTTAATAAACAGTAAGTCAGAAAGCTCATCAAACTGAGTCATATCTAACTGGTTTTCGCCAAGTTTGACATGACCTAGCCAAGCTTTGAAAACTAAAACAGCGCCACCACGTAGAAGCATACTCCAGATTTGATGACGTGTGTCATGGTCAAGATTTTCACTTTCAGCACTAAGAACTTTTAGAAAATTTTCTTCCTGTTGAGCTAACTTATCAAATAAACCTAAACCTTGAGGATGATAAGCAGCAGGTGCAAATACATCAAAATTTAGATCATGAAATACATTAAGCGCGAGTGGTACAGCACACTGATAAATTGTATTAAGTGCTTTGATATGCGATTCGCTAAGCTTGCTATGAGGAAAAATACTTTGCCAATCTAATTCTGGAAGTAAGGCATTAGCACTATATTGACGATAAAACTGTTGAGATGAAAGTTGCCCTTGCGGGTTGTTATCAGAAATATTCATGGCAGTTGTCCTTTGCTTTAATTCAAGAGCTGGCTATAGGCAGAAGTAAGTTCAAATATAAAATACGTTTGGAATATTTATGTGCTATGAAGAATGCAAGTAGAATACGACTAAAGTCTTATATGGTGTTTTTAAGTAAATAATATTTTTAAAAAACATTGGTTTATTAAATTGTAACTAGGTGTACACGTGTTCACTTACAAAAAAGGTGAGCTTTGCCATAGGAAAGTAAGCATTGGAAACTTTGGTCAATCATTTATGGCCTAAAAGAAGACTTTTTGAGCAGTTCTGCCTATTTGCTTAAATTAATCACATAATTTTTGCCAAAAAATATCTCCCAAACCTATAGAAAGCTTGAGAGATGAAAATAATTAGTCAGCTGTGTTGGCAATTTTAAGTCCAGATAACCAAGCTCTTAATGAGGCAGGTTTAAGTGGTTTCTTCAGTAAAACGATATTTAATTCTTTTAATTGCTGTGGTAACTCAGGATGGGAGTCAGCAGTAATTAAAGCAACTGGAACATCGTGTTGACGATTTTGATTAATAAAATCAACACCAAGTTGATTGTTATTTAAGTGTTGGTCGATGAGCCAAACCTGAATATTCTCTTTTTGAATAATGTCTAAAGCCTGTTCAGGTTCAGTAGCTTTGAATACCTGATAACCCCATCGCCCTAATAAACTACTCATACCCTCTAAAATCGTTTCGTCATTATCTAAGCACAAAATACGGTACGCTTTGGTTTTTAAAGGCACAGCTTGTACAGCTGGTGTTGTAACTTTTGGTGGCTCGACAATAGGTACCTCAATCATAAAGCATGAGCCTTTGCCCAACTCTGAGTAAACGTGAACTGGGTAATTGAGCAAGCCAGTCATACGTTGTACGATCGCAAGCCCTAGTCCTAAGCCTTGTTCACCCCAAGGTGATAAATGCCCACAACGTTCAAATTCTTGGAACAGCTTAACTCGTTGTTCTTCGGCAATACCAGGGCCAGTATCCCAAACGCCAATTCGAATATGATTCGGCTGCTGTGCAGAACGGAGCACACCTACGACTACTCGGCCTTTGGCGGTGTAGCGTAAGGCATTGCTGACAAAGTTTTGAATAATACGACGAATCCACTGTGGGTCGGTATCAATCCAGAACGATACATCATGAACTTTTAGTGAAATGTTTCGCTGTGCAGCGATCGATTTAAACTGCAACTCAAGGTCACTGAGTAAATCATGCAAAGGATAAGGCTGTCTTTTGGGCTGGATACTGCCACCTTCTAAACGAGCAATATCGAGCAGGGCAGACAGCATACTTTCGGCACCATAGAGTGCTCGGTCAAGTTGTTGTAAGGTTTGGCGGTCTTCTTCTGTCGAAATACTTTGCTCAAGAACAGTACTAAACAGACGAGCAGCGTGCATGGGTTGTAAAAGATCGTGGCTTGCCGCGGCAATAAATCGACTCTTGGACATATTGGCCATATCGGCTTGCTCACGTGCAAGTTGTTGCTCAGATAAAGCATCAGCAAGCTGTTGAGTTCGATCTTTTACGCGAGCTTCAAGTACGGCTTCGTTCGCACGGAAAGCGGTAATATCGGCAAATGTGGTGACAAAGCCACCGCCTGAAATTGGATTACCGCGCATTTGAATTACGCGGCCGTCTTTACGGATACGTTCAAACTCATGAGCGCTGCCGACTTTCATCCAGTGAAGACGTTTGCGTACATGTTCTTCGACTGAACCGGGACCACATTCGCCACGTTCAGCGTTATAACGAATCAGGTCTGCAATAGGACAGCCCACATAGACTAAATCTTTTGGATAGCCAAATAGTTTTAAATATTGATTGTTCCACGCGACCAAACACATATTTTTATCAACTACACTGACCCCTTGGGTCATGTGGTCAATCATGGTCATAAGCAGATTTTGATTAAAACGTTGCCACTGAGATGCTTGGTCTAAAATATTAGCGACTTGACCTAAAGCAAGGCCGTTATTAATCATGGCTGTCGTGAGCAAAGTACGTGCAGAAGCTGCACCGATAATACCTGCTAGATATTGCTCGGTAAAACGCCACCACATGCCATTGGCAATCGTATTTGGATTGAGTGTGAGATGGTTTTGTTCACAAAAGTTCTCGAATGCTTGTGTGGTTGGCTGCTCACCTGTAATTCTTTTGGCTAAGGCAAATAGATCACCTACTTTTAAGCGAGCTGCATCATGTGGAAGGTAAGTTAAATCGGTAGAGGTATGCGGTGAGGGTAACGGCTTGGTTTCATAATAAAAAAAGCTTTCTGCCTGAATTTGTTCAGCAACACTTGGACGATAAATTTTTGAAATCCAGATGTATAACAGAATATTTAAACCGAGCGACCAAATCACGCCATGAGTTAAAGGAGCAAATGACTCAAAACCAAAAAGTGACTCTGGACGTAAAGCATTTATGCCAAATGGGCCGAAGAGCAAAATACTTTGCGCAGTTTCCTGATAGGCTTCTGGTAAGCTACGTAATATGGTTGGAAAGAGTAAGGTGTAACTCCACATTAAAAATCCAACGATGAGCCCTGCATAAACTCCTTGACGACTTCCACCTCGCCAATACAGCCCACCAATCAGTGCAGGTGCAAACTGAGCTACAGCACTAAACGCCAATAATCCAAATACTGAAAGCTGGTTAATATCATTAAAGAAATGGAAAAATAAGAAGCCGAGTAGCATTACTGCGACAATACTAATACGACGGCTGAACTTCAGAACTTTAGGTAAATGTTTGTCGTGACGCGACAGCAATTTAAAACGCCATAAGGCAGGCATAATCAAATCGTTACTGAGCATGATAGACAATGCAACTGATGACACCAATAACATACCTGTCGAGGCTGAAAAGCCGCCCAAAAAGGCCAATAAAGCGAGCCACTCTTGGTTATAACTTAAAGGTAAGGACAGCACAGCCACATCGGGTACGGTCAGGAATTTGGGTGCAGCATGCAAAGCCCAACTTGCGATTGGGATAATCGCAAGAATAGTCAAAATGAGATAAACCGCGAACCACTTACGAGCACCACGAATATGCTTTTCATCGCGTAGTTCAACCACTGCCACGTGGAACTGACGTGGTAAACAAATAATCGCTAAGCCTGCCAGCAAAGTTTGAATCCAGAAAGTTTCAGGGACACCAAAGAGCTGTACTTCCTGAAAAGTCTGGTTTACATCAGAGGTCATTTGGCTCAGGTTAGCTGGTGATTCAAAAATAAAAAATAAAGCCACACACAATAAGGCAAATAACTTCACGAACGACTCAAATGCAACAGCAAGCATAAGGCCGCCATGTTGTTCCGTGTTTGCAATTTGCCGTGTACCAAAAATCATGGCCAAAATTGCGAGTACACTGGTGAGTAATAACACGCTATTAGTAGTGGTATGAATGTGCGAGTTTTGCTCCATAATGACAGAAGTACTTAAAGCAATAGCACGTAGCTGTAATGCGAGGTAAGGAATAATCGCGATAACGGCAAGAATAGTGACTAACGAGGCGAGTACACCACTTTTACCATAGCGTGCTGCGACAAAGTCAGCGATCGAGGAAATCGCATGGTGCTGACGAACTCGGCCTAAACGTCGCCAGATGTCATAACCAAACCAGACAAATAAAAGTGGCCCTAAATAAATAGGCAAGAAGATGACGCCTTCACGTACGGCAGCGCCAGTTGCGCCATAAAATGTCCATGAAGAACAGTAAACACCTAAAGTTAAACTAAATAAAAACATGCGGCCACGTGTGCCGAGACGACTGGCATGCTTCTCACCAAAAAAAGCACAGACAAATAAAAGCGCAATATAAAGAGTGAGAACCCCAATAATCAGCCAGCTGTTCATATGACCTACGTAAGTGAAACCTTGTGTCTATCATAACCTATGCCGAAACAAAGCTATAAATTGATTAAATTTTAACGACCAAAGTCTAAGTTACGACTAAGCTGGAATCTTGCTAACTTTAATTATGAAAAAATACATTAAAAAAAAGTGACCAAGGTTGGGCACTAGGTAAGGAGTTTGGTTATGGATCAGAGCCAAGTAGAACAGATTCTACGCAATCCAAAGTTTCAAAAAATGGTCAAGAAAAAAAGTGCATTAAGCTGGACGCTCACAATCATCATGTTAGTGCTATATGTGGGCTTTATGCTACTTGTGGGCTACAACAAAGAATTTTTGATGAGTTCCTTTAGTGGTGGTGTAACGACATGGGGTATCCCGCTTGGTTTAGGAATTATCGTTTTATCTTTCCTACTCTGTGGTGTCTATTCCTATATCGCAAATAATACCCTTGACCAATTGAGTGAAGAAGCGTTGAAGGAAGTTGAAGCCATCACGCACGAGAAAGGACTACACTAATATGAAATGGAATTCATTAAAAGCGAAAGCCCTAATGGGTGCAGCATCGCTATACTCAACTGTTGCTATGGCAAGCCCAGACTTAGGTGAAGCTGAGCAGCAAGCAACCAACTGGCATGCCATCATCATGTTTGTCATCTTTGTTGGTTTTACATTGTTCATTACTAAATGGGCGGCAAAACAAACTCAATCAGCACAAGACTTCTATACTGCGGGTGGGGGAATTAGTGGTTTCCAAAATGGTTTGGCGATCGCAGGTGACTTTATGTCAGCGGCGTCATTCCTTGGTATTTCCGCAATGGTGTTTAGCTCTGGTTTTGATGGCTTGCTTTATTCACTCGGATTTATGGTCGGTTGGCCAATCGTTTTATTCTTGGTGGCAGAGCGCTTACGTAACCTCGGTAAATATAACCTTTCCGATGTCGTGTCATTCCGCCTTGAAGAAAAACCAGTTCGTACTTTAGCTGCTTTTAGCTCACTTGTTGTTGTCGCATTTTACTTAATTGCGCAAATGGTAGGTGCAGGTCAGCTCATCAAATTGCTATTTGGTTTGAACTACAATATTGCGGTTGTCATCGTTGGTCTCTTAATGATGGCATACGTAATTTTTGGTGGCATGTTGGCAACCACATGGGTACAAATCATTAAAGCAGTGATGTTACTGAGCGGTGCGACCTTCATGGCATTTATGGTTATGAAAGCAGTTGGATTTAGTTTCAGCAACATGTTTACCCAATCAATTGAAGTCTTTAGTAAAGTTCATAGCATCAGCTTTGAAGACGCTTCTAAAATTATGGGTCCGGGTAAACTTGCAGCAAACCCAATTGATGCCTTATCTCTTGGTTTAGCACTTATGTTTGGTACAGCAGGTCTTCCACATATTCTTATGCGTTTCTTCACCGTAAAAGATGCAAAAGAAGCGCGTAAGTCGGTTGTGGTTGCAACAGGTTTCATTGGTTACTTCTATCTTTTAACTTTCATTATTGGTTTTGGTGCGATCCTGTTTGTATCAAACAACCCACAGTTCCTTGATGTTGCAAAAATGGCTATGACAGGCAAGCTTGAGCTTGTTGGTGGTAATAACATGGCAGCCGTGCATTTAAGTGACGCTTTAGGCGGTGACTTATTCATGGGCTTCATTTCAGCGGTAGCGTTTGCAACGATTCTTGCTGTTGTTGCTGGTTTAACACTTTCAGGTGCATCTGCAATTTCGCATGACTTATACGCTAACGTATTTAAGAAAGGTCAAACGACTCCAGCTTCTGAACTCCGTATGTCAAAAATTGCAACACTTGGTTTAGCAATCTTTGCCATGATTTTGGGTATCTTGTTTGAAAAGCAAAACGTAGCGTTCATGGTGGGCTTAGCGTTCTCTGTAGCGTGTTGTGCAAACTTCCCAGTACTTGTTCTTTCAATGTTCTGGAAAGGTTTAACTACTCGTGGAGCAGTTATCGGTGGAGTGGTTGGTTTGGTAACCGCAGTTGTACTGATCATCTTATCTAAAGCGGTATGGGTAGATACGTTAAAAATCTCTGATACACCAATCAACCCATTCAACGGTCCTGCGTTATTTGCTATGCCATTGTCATTCCTTTGCTGCTGGTTCTTCTCCGTGACTGATAACTCAGCACGTGCGAAAAAAGAACGCGATGCTTTCGATGCACAATATGTACGTTCAATGACAGGTATTGGTGCTTCTGGTGCATCAGATCACTAAAATCAAAACGTATTAAATATTTCATAAAAAGCCCTGCGGGGCTTTTTTTGTTTCTCCGATATAGTTATTAATAAGAAGCTCCTTAATAAAGAACAACTTGTTTATCCTATTTTTTGTACAGTATGATTTTCTATAATTCAAAACATAACGAAAAAACGGAAAATAATTAAATGCGATCTATCATCGAGTTCTGGGCAAGCTTTCGATTGCTGCCTTCAGCATGGTTGCTGTTTGTGCAATTCATTTTACTTATTTTGGCCATGCTGACTTTTGATAATGAGGCATATAGAACCTTCACTTGGGCGTTGGGAGTTCTCGCTTTACTTATTATTGCTAAGGTTATTCGTCAAACCCCGATGTTTACTTTTTTAGGTCTCACATTTGTAAGTGGAGCAATTCTATCTTCAGCATTTATTTTATTAGGCTATGGCAATTTAACGATCCAAATTTTTGCCCATACTTGTGAAGCTTTAGCTTATTTTTCGGCAGCTTATGGTTTATTTCGTTATATGTTTGCCGATCGATATTTAACACGAGATGAACTGTTTGCAGCCGCAGCTGTTTTTACCTTAATTGCTTGGGGTTTTGCGTTTTTATACAACATTTGTCAGCTATTAATTCCCAATAGCTTTCAAAATCCAAACCATGTACATCACATACAAACCTGGCTAGATTTACTGTTTTTAAGTTTTAGTTTGCAGTCAGCAACAGGGCTGTCCGACCTAATGCCTCTTAGTCCACCAGCACGTGTTTTAGCAATGCTACAAATGTTTTGTGGGGTGATGTATCTAGCACTTATCGTTACGCGTTTAATTGCATTACAGTACATCTCACATGCACCCAAAAAGAATTCTGATAAATAAAGAAGGAGGTGTTTTAATTTATTTACACCTTTGTAACTGCAATATTTTTTAAGTTTATTTAAAGTATTATCAGCTTTCTCTATTGAAAGATATAGCTTTATTCATTCCTGAATGTCTTTATTGGCTTTATGCCTGTCATTTTCATTAAAAATAACATGGAGGATTTATGCCTTCCAAACAAACGAGTTGGTTCGCAAATGTTAATCCCAATGTCTTTTTGGGTACGGTCATCATTATTGCTTTGTTCTTGGCAGTAGTTGTGATTGCTCCAAGTTCTTTCGAACTTCTCACGCAGCAGTTAAAACAGTGGATCACTGATTCATTTAGCTGGTTTTATGTTTTATCGGTTGCTTTTTTTCTTATTCTGCTCATTTATATTGCCTGCTCTTCGATTGGACGAATTAAATTAGGGCCCGACCATAGCCAGCCTGAATATGGTAACGGTTCATGGTTTGCCATGCTGTTTACTGCGGGTATGGGTATTGGCTTAATGTTTTTCGGTGTTGCTGAACCTGTCATGCATTATGTCAATCCACCAAGTGGAGATGCACAGACTATTGATGCAGCCCAGCAAGCCTTACGTGTGACTTTTTTCCACTGGGGCTTACATGCGTGGGCAATTTATGCAGTGGTTGGTTTAGCATTAGCATATTTTGCTTATCGTCATAATTTACCCCTAAAGACCCGTTCTGCTCTTTATCCACTCATTGGTAAAAAGATTTATGGGCCTTGGGGTGACAGCATTGATATCTTTGCGACCATTGGTACCGTATTTGGTGTAGCGACTTCTCTGGGTTTTGGGGTTACTCAAATTAACTCTGGTTTACATTATTTACTCGGTATAGAGCAAAGTACTCATATTCAAGTTTTGCTCATTATTTTTGTGAGTATTTTAGCTTCATTATCTGTGTTCTTAGGACTTGATAAAGGAGTCAAACGTTTATCAGAGCTAAACTTAGTTTTAGCCTTAATCTTACTAGTATTTGTTTTTATCGCTGGGCCTAGTATTTATTTACTGCAAACTACTATTCAAAACACGGGTCAGTATATTTCTAACCTATTTACCATGACATTCAATTTATATGCTTATCAGCCAAATGGATGGATTGGGGGATGGACTATTTTATATTGGGCTTGGTGGATTTCATGGTCACCATTTGTGGGTATGTTTATCGCAAGAGTTTCACGTGGACGTACTATCCGAGAATTTATTGTAGGTGTCCTACTTATTCCGACCGGTTTTACCATTATCTGGATGGGTTTTTTAGGAAATGCTGCATTATTTAGTATTATTCATGAACATCAAACTACTCTCATTCAGGCTGTTCAGCAAGACTCTTCAGTTGCATTATTTGAATTTTTAGGACACTTACCTTGGTCTGGTGTCATGAATGTTATTGCAACAATATTAGTTATTCTTTTCTTTGTGACTTCGGCTGACTCTGGTGCGCTGGTTACTGATTACTTAACAGCAAAAACTGATAACTCACCGACGTGGCAACGTTTGTTTTGGACAGTACTCATGGCAGTGCTGGCTATTATTTTACTTTTAGCAGGTGGACTTGCTGCATTGCAGTCTTCAATCATTATGAGTGCATTACCATTTACTGTGGTCATGCTTTTAATGAGCTGGGGATTAATAAAAGCTTTGCATCTTGATGTCACGAAAATGCAAGCAATTCAGGAAGCTCGAATTACCCCACGTGCAATTCATAATCCGAGAAGCTGGCAGCAACGTTTAGGCCTAATCATGCACTATCCACATAGTGAAGAAGAGGTTAAACAATATATTGAAAAGCAAGTTTATAGTGCTTTTGAAAATATTAAGCATGAGTTTAAGCGTCGTCACCTTGAAGTGTCGATTAGTGAAGTTGAAGATGGTATGCAACTTCGAGTCGATCACCATCATGAAATTAATTTTATTTATAAAGTTGTTTCACGTGAAACAGTACCCCCAAGTTTTTTAATTGGACGTACAGAAGCTGAAGACGGGCAATATTTCCAAGCCGAGGTCTTTTTGAGAGAGGGCGGACAAAACTATGATGTAATGGACTGGACTCAAGAAGATTTGATTCAGGATATTATTGACCAGTATGAGCGTCATTTACATTTCTTAAATATCGTACGAAGTTAACAATCATAAAAAAAGGACTCAATAGAGTCCTTTTTTTGAATTCAATTTCTAAATTAAATTAGAAACGGAATTTAGCATTTAAGCCGATAGTTTGAGTATCGTTGCTTGCATTTTTAACGTCAGCTTTCATGTAAGACGCACCAACAGCTACTGCTGGAGTGATGAAGTAGTTTACGTTACCACCCCAAGCTTGGCGGAATTCACCAAGGTCATTACCTTTGATGTTTGCTACGCCGTCGTTACCGATGAATGCAGCACCAACGCTTAACTTAGGAGTTAAGTAAAGGTCAGTTTTTAAACCGTATTGGTTTTCTTGACCGAAAGCACCAGCAGCTTCAAAACCGATTGCCATGTTAGTTCCGTCGATTGGACCTACATATTTAGCACGAGCTGTAATAGCATCTTGATCGTTTTGGATTGCAGCAGTTTGGTTAACAGCAGAGTAGATACCGTTACTGATGATACCGAAGTTATCTAAAGCGAATTGGTTAGCAACGCTTGTATAACCAACAGTCATCAAGAAGTTAGGTAACAACATTGCACCAACTTCTAATGCATAACGGTCGCCTTGGTCATCACGAGAAATCGCGTTCTTACCATCAACGTCAGTGTGGTTATAAGTAGCGCTAGCATATACAGGAAGGTAAGGAGTTGGAACGTATGCCTCACCTTTAACACCGTATGTACCTACACGGTAGTTTAAGCCGTTGTTTTGGTCATATTGTTGGTAGCTGTAACCTAAAGACACGCTAGAAGCTTGGTTCAAGAAAGCTGCTTCAGCTAAAGGACCTTTAGTGGTATCAACATTTTTTAAGTAGTATGTACCAGCAACGTCACCAGTGAAGTTTTTATCGTTTGCAGTTGTGTCAACATATTCAGATTGACCTTGAACTTCAAATTGATAAGCATGAGCACCGGTCATGGCTAATAATACAGCAGTGGCTAAACCAAGTTTTTTCATAATCATTTCCAGCGTTAACAAGAGATAAAGCTGGGGTCATTGTATTGTAACAATTTATGAAGTCAATAATAGTTGAATTGTAATGTTAAGGAAATTTGACACTTATGTTAAAAATGGTTAAATAACCATCAATCGAATTGGTTTATGTCAACCAACTAAAAAAATTAGCATTAACAAGAAGCTAAACCTTAAGCTTCATATGGATCTAGCATCAAATGATTTAAAAATAATTACATTTATAATTGGAAAAAATGATTTTATTAATCGGTTTTAACGTTAACTAATGTGTCGATTTGTTTATTAAATAACCACTCAAATATTGTTCTTGTTTCAGTTTTTATAAATTTTGAGTAATGGTTAACACTATTTTGATAAGTTTATCTAAATAATCTATCTATTTTGAATTATTATATAATTGAATAAGGCAAAAAAAATACGTTTTTAAATCAAAAAAACGATTAAAAAATTAATTCTGATCAATTTAATCAACTTTACAAAATTAGAGATAAGTCACACAATTCAATTGCAAAGTTTACTACCTAACATTTTTAAAGTTAGTAAGACTTTACCAGATACGATGTGGCATCACATCAGACTTTACGAGCTCAGCTTTCCCCAAGGTTGAGCTTTTTTTTATCTATAAGAAAACATTAATATTTGTTAAAAAAATTACATGAAATTTAACGTTTTTTCTTTGTATAAAAATAAATCCAATTTAATGTTGGGTTTCTGATGTTTGGAGAGCCATTTAACAACAAAAGCAGGTTTTTATAGAATTATGAAGCTTACTGTATTTGTAAAATAGAGATTTAATATAATCATTCCATCATTTACATATTCGATGAGATATTTTATGAAATGTAAAGATGACGGCCTTAATCATATTACCTGAGCTTTGTTGCTGAACTTCTGTTCAGTAAAGTGCTAGGATGCGCATTACTTACTTCATTCTATAGCAGTGATTATGGTAGGACATTTACGGAGTACCAACTAGAAATGTCAGGATTACGTTCAGAACATATCAGTAATCGACTATTTTTCTTTATGTTGGTCATTATTCTGTCGTTACTGTTTATGGCTGTGCCTCTTATTGTCAGTAGCTATCAAGAATATTTAAAAACCAAACAAGCTTTGATTGAAATCAAAAGCTTAAAATTAATTGCTGAAGTTGCAAATAAAGTATCAAAAGAACGTGCACCAGCAAATAAATTAATGTCGAGTAACTCTGCTGACTTTCTAAAAAACCAAAAGAATTTAAAACAATATCGTCTTAGTGTTGATCAACAAATTGATGAAACGATTCGAGTTTTAAGAGAAGAGGGCTATTCGGATTTAGCTGATATTTTAAATACTAAATTTAAGAGTGACTTAAAGCGCGCACGTACAGTTGTAGATGATTATGTTGCTACACCCAAGCAGGCGAGAACTTCCGAAAAGCTTGATAATGCAATTTTAGCGATGTTTGGTGCTTGGGATAGCTGCCGAGATGTGTTGCAAAAGCTGATGTTACAGTTAAAAAGTAAAGACAGCCAAATTAATAACTATTTTACTTTGATTGTTGTATTAACTGATATGCGGGATCAGGCTGGTCGCACTGCATCCAATGTTATTGCACCGATCACGTTTAAAGAAACGATTCCCAATGACAATCGGGCCCGTTCTTTGCAGACTCAACAACAAGCACGATATTTATGGGCGCTTGTAGACACATTACAGTCTGAACAGGCCAAGACTCAAGAATATCATCGTCTTTATTCAAGAGTTAAAACTGAGTTTTTGGATAAAGGCGTGCCTATTGTTGGTCAGCTTTTAGATGAAAGCCAAAAACAGGAGGCTTATCACTTAACAGCTAATCAACTTACCGACCATATTGTTGGTAAATTTACAACCGTTATTGATTTACAAAAGTTTCTACTTAATAAGAGTGTCTCAATTGCGGTTCAAGAGAAATACTTAGCAAAAAAGAAATTCTTTCTGACTTTACTTATTTCGAGCATATCTTTAGCGGCTGCTTTACTCACTTTAATTTATGCAAAGAGAAGAGTCTTTGAACCTCTTATTCAAGCGCGTACTTTAATTCTTGAGTTGTCTCAGAGTACAGACTATCCAGTAGATGATTTGAATTCTAAAAAGGGTGAGTTTATTTCACTGTTTGAGGCAATTGATCGTTTGCAAAAAATGCTTAAGCAAAGAGATGCATTTGAATTTCAACTTAAAAATATAGCCAATACAGATCCTTTAACTGGTGTATCTAATCGTTTGGCTCTAGCTGAATATTTAAAAATTGTTGAGAGCTATCCAAATAAATTTTCAAAAACCTGTTTGATGATTATTGATATAGATCGCTTTAAAGATGTGAATGATCAATATGGTCATATTGTGGGTGATCAAGTCATTAGCCGTATTGCAGATCAGTTAAAAGCGAATGTGCGTGCTTCAGATTTAATTGTTCGTTATGGTGGTGATGAGTTCTTAATCTTGTTAGAGCAGATACCGTTTTTAGATGCCCGTCTATTGGCAGAAAAAATTCGTATTGCGATTTCTTTAGAAGGAATTGATTTATCTGGCTCGGATGAAAAATTGCATATCTCTGTCAGTATTGGTTTTGCAATTGGAGCGACAAGCTGGATGGAGCTATTAGAAAAAGCAGATCGTTCACTTTTAAGAGCTAAAGCTCGGGGTCGAAATGTCGTAGAGGGATAAAAAAGGCCGGAAACTAATTTCCAGCCTTTTTTTAATTTGTTACTTCAACATCGGTTTCAAGAAACGACCCGTATGGGAAATCTCAACCTCAGCCACTTGTTCAGGTGTACCTTCGGCAATAATCATACCGCCACCTGAACCACCTTCAGGACCTAAGTCGACAACCCAGTCCGCTGTTTTAATCACATCAAGGTTATGTTCAATCACCACAATGGTATTACCCTTATTGCGTAGCTCATGCAAAATATCGAGCAACTTGGCAATATCATGGAAATGTAGACCTGTTGTCGGTTCATCCAAGATATATAAAGTTTTACCCGTATCTCGTTTAGCTAACTCACGTGCGAGTTTTACACGTTGGGCTTCACCACCAGAAAGTGTAGTTGCAGCCTGACCTAAACGAATATAGCCTAAGCCCACTTGAGTTAAGGTTTCTAAACGGCGGTGGATGACTGGAATGGCACTAAAGAATTCAGCAGCATCTTCAACAGTCATTTCTAAGACATCTGAAATGTTTTTGCCTTTATAGCCGACTTCAAGCGTTTCACGGTTATAACGTTTGCCATGACAGGCATCGCAAGGTACATACATATCTGGTAAGAAGTGCATTGCGACCTTAATCATGCCGTCGCCTTCACAGGCTTCACAGCGTCCACCTTTCACGTTAAACGAGAAACGGCCTGCACTATAACCACGGGCTTTCGCTTCTGGCGTTTGAGCAAATAACTCACGGATTGGTGTAAATAACCCTGTATATGTTGCAGGGTTAGAACGTGGCGTACGTCCAATCGGGCTTTGGTCAATATCAACGACTTTATCTAGATGTTGAAGACCATCAATTGAATCAAACTTTTCTGCTGTTAAAGTGGTTGCACCATTGAGCTGTGTGGCAGCTAATGGGAGCAGAGTACGGTTGATTAGTGTTGATTTACCCGAACCTGAAACACCAGTCACACAAGTCATAATGCCAAGAGGAATGGTTAAATCGACATTTTTTAAGTTATGGCCTGCTGCACCTGAAAGTTTGATGACTTCATCTGGACGTGGCGATTCAGTACGTTTTTTTGGCACTTCAATTTTGAGTTTGCCAGAAAGATATTGTCCTGTGAGTGAGTCAGCATGTTCAGCCAATTCATCATAAGTTCCTTCAGCAATAATTACGCCGCCATGTACACCCGCACCCGGCCCGATATCAATAATATGGTCGGCTGCACGAATGGCGTCTTCATCGTGTTCAACAACTAATACCGTGTTGCCTAAATCACGTAAGCGAATCAGGGTTTGTAATAAACGATCGTTATCACGTTGATGCAAACCAATAGACGGTTCATCGAGTACATACATGACGCCCATTAAACCTGCACCAATTTGTGAGGCTAAACGGATACGTTGTGCTTCACCACCCGATAACGTTTCAGCAGAACGAGCTAAACTTAAATAGTTAAGTCCAACACTCACCAAGAAATGTAAACGTTCACGAATCTCTTTAAAGATTTTATCGGCGATTTCACCTTTAGCACCTTCAAGGTTTAAATCTTGATAGTAACTTTCGGCATCACCAATCGACATGCGGGTAATGTCAGCAATTGTTTTGTCTTTCACACGAACATGGCGTGAAATTTCATTTAGACGTGAGCCATCACATGCATCACATGCTGCATTAGAGAGATATTGAGCTAAATCATCACGTACATAGTTACTTTCAGTTTCACGGTAACGACGTTCAAGGTGCGGCAATATCCCTTCAAAAGGTTGCACGCGATTATGTTTACGGCCACGTTCATCGATATAGCTTAAATCGATTTTTTCTTTGCCAGTACCTTGTAAGAATTTCTTCTGAGTATCTTTATCTAACTGGTTCCAAGGCGTATCAAGTTGGAAACCAAAATGGTCGGCAACTTTTTGTAGCATCGAATAATAATATGGACGCTGACGATCCCAACCACGAATAGCACCTTCGCTAATTGCAAGTTCAGGATTTGGAATGAGCTTTTCAGAGCTAAAGTGGCTACGGGTACCTAAACCATCACAAACAGGGCAGGCACCGAACGGGTTGTTAAACGAAAACAAACGCGGCTCAAGCTCTGCGACTGCGCGATCACATTCAGGACACGAGTGCTTTGCAGAAAAGACGCGATCAGGGTGTTCGCCATTCATCCATGATAAAACAGCAATATCGCTACCTAAACGTAGTGCGGTTTCAAATGATTCCGCAATACGGTTACCTAAGTCATCACGTACTTTGAAGCGGTCAACCACAACTTCGATGGTATGCTTTTTCTTTTTGTCGAGTTCTGGTGGCGTATCAATATCAATGATTTCACCATCAACACGGGCACGAACAAAACCTTGACCTTGTAGTTGTTCGAACAAGTTACTGTATTCACCCTTACGCTCACGTACCACTGGAGCAAGCAACATGAGTGCTGTGCCTTCCTCAAGGTTTTTTACCGCATCGACCATTTCAGAAACGGTTTGCGCAACCATCGGCAAGTCGTGTTCAGGGCAGTAGGGCGTGCCGACACGTGCATAAAGCAAACGTAAATAGTCATAAATTTCGGTAATCGTACCCACCGTTGAACGTGGGTTATGACTGGTAGATTTTTGTTCAATGGCAATCGCTGGTGACAAACCTTCAATCGAGTCGACTTCAGGCTTTTCCATTTGCGATAAAAACTGGCGGGCATACGCTGAAAGCGATTCGACGTAACGGCGTTGTCCTTCGGCGTACAAGGTATCAAAGGCAAGAGAAGATTTTCCTGAACCTGATAGCCCCGTAATCACCACAAATTTGTCGCGTGGAATATCGAGTGACACATTTTTTAAGTTATGGGTACGTGCGCCTCGAATACGGATATGACTTTGGCTCATAAAACATCTCAATTATGTATTGATGAAAATTTAGGTGTTGTTTGTTTAGTCACAGGGAGATATGGCTATTTATAAACAACAGACCCTATATGATAACGATTTAAAATTGTTCAAGTAGTACAAAATGATTTAAAGCGACAAATTGTGACGGTTAAACGACAATCGACAAAATTTGTTTAAATAAGCAGATTGTATTTTTAACATTCCTCACTCTACATTTCTACTCTCGCATATTTTTACAAGCTACATAATTTTACTAGACGACTGGTCTAATAGTTGTCTATGATGTGTTCATGAAACGATTAAACAAAAGCGAAAGCACGCGACAACACATTTTAGATACCAGTTTTGAGCTGGTACTACGTAAAGGTTTTGTCGGTGTTGGTTTGCAAGAAATCTTAAAGGCTTGTGACGTACCCAAAGGTTCGTTCTATCACTACTTTGCTTCGAAAGAGGCATTCGGCTGTGCGTTGCTCGAGCAATACATGGCTGACTATAAAGTTAGAGTAGAACAACTTTGGCAGCACAGTGAGCAAAGTGCTCATGCGCGGTTAATGGCGTTATGGCAGGCATGGATTGATGATCCGGTAAACGGTAGTTGGGCTGAAAATTGTCTAATTGTGAAACTGGCAGCAGAGGTTTCTGACTTATCAGAAGATATGCGCCAAATTTTGAATGACGGTGTGCACAAACTAACGCAACGTTTGGCTTTGCTACTCAAAGATGGGCAACAAGAAGGGTCAATTCCAAAACACATTGAGCCTTTAAAAACTGCGCAAGTCATGTATCAGTTATTGTTAGGTGCTGCTTTACTCACAAAATTGTCGCAAGACAAAGCACATTTACACCTAGCCTTAGAAACCACCCAACAACTCTTAAAACCGATAGAGGAATAAAGCATGCGAAGTATTATCCATCGTAATTTTGGCGAACCTGTAGACGTTTTAGAGCAGGCGGATATGCCAAAGCCAGAACCGAAAGCAGGCGAAGTGCGTATTAAAACCATCATGTCTCCAATTCATAATCATGATGTATGGACGGTACGCGGAAGCTATGGTTATAAGCCAACCCTACCTGCGATTGGTGGTAGTGAAGGCGTTGGTATTGTAGATGCCTTAGGTGAAGGCGTTACTCATGTACAAATAGGGCAGCGTATTGCAGTTGCGGCTGTACATGGAAGTTGGGCTGAATACTTTATTGCACCAGCTCAAGGCCTTATTCCTTTAAATAATGAAATTGACGATGAAACAGCAGCGCAGCTGATTGGTATGCCAATTAGTGCGCTTATGCTTTTAGACTTTGTAAATGTTCAACCGGGTCAATGGTTGATTCAAAACACAGCAAATGGTGCAGTCGGTAAAACAGTTGCCATGATTGCTCAGGCACGTGGTTTACCAGTGATTAATCTGGTTCGTCGTACCGATGCAATTGCCGAGATGCAAGCATTAGGTATTCAACATGTTGTTGCGACTGATCAACCTAACTGGAAAGAGCAGGTTAAGCAACTTCACGGTGACCAACCGCTGATTGCTGGTGTAGACTCGATTGGTGGCAGCGCAAGTGGTGAAATGCTGAATTTACTCAGTGAAAATAGTCTATTGGTTTCGTTTGGCAGTATGACTGGTGAAACCATGCAGATTTCATCTGGCGATTTGATTTTCAAACAAGCGACAGTAAAAGGGTTCTGGGCGAGTGTGGTCAATAAAGAAATGCCAGCAGAACGTAAAAAGGAACTGATTGTTGAGTTATTAACGTTAGCGACTCAGAAAAAATTAATCTTGCCTGTAGAAGGTGTGTTTAGTTTTGATGAGATTAAAACAGCTGCCCAAAGAGCAACGCAAGGTGCTCGACAAGGCAAAGTATTGTTAAAACCGTAAAACACTAAAAGATCAGTCGAGAGACTGATCTTTTTTCATATCTTTAAAATAAAAAGGAAAACTATATGATCGGACAAATATTGATTGCGCTTATCGCACTATTGCATGTCTATATTTTAGTGTTAGAAATGTTTTTGTGGGACAAACCTTATGGCATGAAAGCCTTTGGAAATAATGTTGAAAAAGCAAAGCTCACCAAAGTGATGGCACAAAACCAAGGTCTTTATAATGGCTTTTTAGCTGCGGGTTTATTTTGGTCTTTATTGGCTGATGCACCGTTTGCCACATCAATTGCCAACTTCTTTTTAGGTTGTGTACTCATTGCAGGTATTTATGGTGGTCTAACTGCCAGTAAAAAGATTATTTACATTCAGGCAGTTCCAGCTTTGATTGCTTTAGTCGCTGTTAATTTTCTTTAAAAAGCGCACAATACAGCGTTTTGTTATGGAAATGATCAGGTAGGATCGGCACATGTGGGCGTTATTTTTAAAATGTATGTTGGGGGCTGGGGTTGTCCTCATTATTTCGATTTTATCGAAAAGTAAGGCATTTTATATTGCAGGTTTAGTCCCACTTTTTCCTACCTTTGCTTTGATTGCTCATGTGATTGTTTTTCAGCAAAAAGGAGCCGAAGCATTACAAAAAACGGCTCTGTTTGGTCTATGGTCACTTATTCCTTATGCCATTTATTTAGTTGCGGTTTACATGCTGGCAACACGCGTGTCGATGTGGTCGTGTCTGGGCTTGGCAACCTTATGTTGGGTGGTCGCTGCGGCAGGTTTAATTTATGGGTGGCAGTTGTTTCAGCATTAAAAGATTAAGAGAAACCCCTTAATCTTTTAAATTGAAGTATTTTTTATGACTGCTCAAGAACACGCGTTCTGAGCATGCCTTCAACTAAATTAATCATTTTTTTGCGGGAAAGAATTCGTGGCAATTGAGACGTTAAATAATTGCTACACCCCACTACAACCGTCGCTTTATTTTTATCTAATGCTCGAACTGTGGCAGAGACAACATCATCTACCGTAGAGCTTTTCATTCCACTGGTATCGGCATTTGCGACCTGAGTAAAATTGGTTTCGGTATTGCCTGGGCAAACAGCGATAAACTTAACACCCGAAGTGCCATATTCCCCTGCAAGTGCTTCAGTAAACTGCAAAACATAAGATTTAGTTGCGCCATAAACAGCAATATAAGGGAGAGGTTGAAAGGCACCTGTCGATGAAATATTAATCATGATGCCTTTTTTGTTCGAAAGCATATGTGGCAAAAACAGATAACATAAAGACGTTACGCTGCTGATGTTAAGTGTAATCATTTCTTGATAGGTAGAAAGCGATTGATCAAGGAACTTGGTCCATTTACCAAACCCTGCGTTGTTAATTAAAATTTCTACCGATAATTTTCTCGCCTGCACTTCATTAAATAAGGTCTGAGCTGAATTGGGTTGAGCTAAATCTAAAACGATCACCTCAACATTTACGCTATATTTTTTTCTCAGTTCATCGGCTAAATCATTTAGTTTTTGTTCGGAGCGTGCCGTTAAAATCAGGTGGATTCCTAAAGATGCAATTTTTTTAGCATACGCTTTACCTATTCCTGAAGATGCGCCTGTAATTAATGCTGTTGAATTTTTAAATGTAGAAAGATGAGCGCTCATTTTATTTATCCGTAATACATGAAGTTCTTACGATAAACCTTGTCCCTAAGGACAGAGTCAAGCGCTAAATTCAAAAGCTATTTTTACATTTTTATGCATCATTTTAAGCAGAAATTTTACTGGTAATATAAGTTTCAATAATCTCATCTTCCAGTTGTTTTAAATCTACTTGCAAACGATTTAATGCTTCTTTTTGTTCAATAATTTGTTGATTCTTTTTTTGAATAAGCTGCTGCGCAATTTCTACCGGAAAGCGATTATTTTTATATTTTAAAGCTGACAATTCATAAAGCTCAGAAAGGCTAAATCCTACTGCTTGTGCAAGGCGAATCATCTTAACTGATTTGACATCAATCTCTTCATAAATACGATAATTGCCTTTTCTTTTTGCGACTGGTAGTAAGCCTAATTTTTCATAATGTCGAATGGCTTTAGGAGTGGCTCCAGTTAAAGATGCTAATTCGCCGATATACATACTTATCTCGCATTTTATTAAGAATCGATCAGGTATGAACAAACTGATCGATTCTTTTAAAGTTTTAAATATGGTCTAAACCTAACCATTGTCTTTGATGGTAAGCACTATCCCAAAATAACCACTCAAGTTTTGCACCCATCGTATAGGCTGCATGCATTTTTTCTAGTGTGTCTGCATCACAACGTGCTGCGACTTTATCTACGGTTGCAATCACATTACGAACAGCCGTATGGAACTCTTCGCCAGCATAGGTATCAACCCATGCTTGGTAAGGATTATTAGCAACTGATTTGCTTACAATATCTTTACCAACTTCGGCATAAATCCAGAAGCAAGGTAAAAGGGCAGCGAGTACAATAGGGTAGCTTTCTGACCAAGCCGTTGCGGTTAAAAATGAAGTATAATGATGGCCTGCCAAGGTTAATGGTGTATTTTGAAATTCTTCTTTGCTTACGCCAAAGTTTTTCATGAAGTCATCATGTAAGCTACGTTCAACCACAATTGCAATTTTTGCGGCATCAGAGAACTGCATAATATCGTCAGCATCAAATGCTTTAGCTGCTGCAACAGCAAGTACACGCCCATACGCCACTAAATATTGAGCATCTTGAATAACATAATGACAAAATGCTTCTTTATCTAAAGTACCGCTAGCAAGTTCCTGATTAAAAGGCAGGTCGAGAATTTTTTGATATAAATTTAAATTACGTTGCCAGAGTTCTTGAGAAAAAAGCATAAATTCATTCCATTTAAAATAAGACAGCTGAACCAGATTTTAAATCAATTTTAAAATACAAAAATAATAATAATAGATATATCGAAAGAAAATATTTAATACGATTAACCAGTTAATTGAAAATTATAAATTTCTTTATTAAACAGAGGGATAAAGTAAAGAGAATAACGGCACAAAACAACATCGTTTTGTGATTAATTATCGATATAATAACCGCGGTTTTAAGAAAGATTAAATTTAGTTCTTGGTATAGGTCTGATCCATGAAGCATTTCCGATTTTCGATATTTTTTACGGTGGTGTGTTTAGCACTATCCGCGTATTGGGGTTTTACCCATGGGCCTGAAGCTGGCGTGTCTACCATGCTTAAAGCTTTAACCATTACCGCAATTTTAGCTGTAATGGAGGTTTCTTTATCTTTTGACAATGCTGTCGTGAATGCATCGGTTTTGCGTAATTGGGATCCGTTCTGGAAAATGATCTTTTTAACGGTGGGTATTTTAATCGCCGTTTTTGGTATGCGTTTGATTTTCCCTGTTGTGATTGTTGCTGTAACCGCAGATATGGGGGTAATTGAAGTTGCAAAACTGGCACTCAATGATCCGAAAACTTATTCTGAGCGCTTAATGGCGCACCACGCTGAAATTTCAGCTTTTGGTGGAACATTCCTGTTGTTGGTTTTCCTAAACTTCTTCTTCGATGACGGAAAAGAAACGCATTGGTTTAGATGGCTTGAATCTAAACTTACGAGTTTGGCTAGCGTACCAGCAATGTCAGTATTCCTTGCTTTAATCGCTTTAATTGTGATGGCAGGGTATGTAGATGATCATCAACGTTTAGCCGTGACCATGGCCGGTATTTGGGGCATTGTGGTTTATATTGGCGTTGAAGTATTAAGTCACTTGCTAGGTGGTGAGCCTGAAATTGATGAAAATGGTAATGCTGTATTACAAGATGGCTCGGGTGCTGCGTCTGGTGTGGTTAAAGCTGGTTTAGGCGGTTTCTTATATCTTGAAGTATTAGATGCATCATTTAGTTTTGACGGTGTGATTGGTGCATTTGCAATTACCAGCGATGTTGTTGTGATTATGCTGGGTCTTGCGATTGGTGCTATTTTTGTTCGTTCAATGACTGTTTATCTTGTTGAAAAAGGTACGCTAGATGCTTACGTGTTCTTGGAACATGGTGCACATTATGCAATTGGTGCTTTAGCATTCATTATGATTGCAAGCGGTACGGGTGTGCATGTACCTGAAGTGGTCACAGGGTTAATTGGTGTAGCGTTTATTGTGTGGGCTGTCATTGCTTCAATTCAATATACCAAGCGCGAGCAAGAGTCGCCTTAAGCTAATTTTCAGTAAAGTTCGATATTATAAAGAGGCTAAATGCCTCTTTATTTTTTTAAGCCGAAATCGTTATTTTAAATCATCTCTCCCGTATTTTTAGAAACGAATCGGCTTATAATTTGCCTAGTTTGATAACGTGTATTGATATGATGAATGCTTTGGAACGCCGCTCAACTTTTGCTTTAAGTAGTATTTTTGCGCTACGCATGTTGGGTTTGTTCATGATTATTCCTGTCTTCTCTGTAGTCGGGCAGTCATATCAATATGCGACTCCGGCACTTATTGGTTTGGCCGTAGGTGTATATGGTCTAAGTCAGGCGATTTTACAAATTCCATTTAGCTTGCTGGCTGACCGTTTTAGCCGTAAACCGCTTGTAGTCTTTGGCTTATTGCTTTTTGCTATTGGTGGTGCAATTGCGGGTTTATCTGACACGATTTATGGCGTCATTATTGGCCGTGCCATCGCTGGCGCTGGTGCGGTTTCGGCAGTGGTCATGGCACTTTTAGCTGATGTGACGCGTGAAGAGCAGCGTACTAAAGCCATGGCTGCTATGGGCATGAGTATTGGTTTATCTTTTGTTGTCGCGTTTAGCCTTGGGCCTTGGCTCACAAGTCTTGTCGGTATTTCTGGTCTATTCTTTGTGACCACAATTATGGGCTTAATCGCGATTTCGATGCTATTGCTTGTACCTAAAGTGACCCGCCATCATCGTAATTATCAGCAAGGCTATATGGCGCAGCTTAAGCAAGTCATTCAAATGGGTGATTTAAACCGTTTACACGTTTCGGTTTTTGCATTGCATTTATTGCTGACAGCCATGTTTATTTATGTGCCTTCACAGCTGATCGAGTTTGCGCATATCCCTCTGGCTAGCCACGGCTTGGTGTATTTGCCACTGTTGGTGATTAGTTTATTTTTTGCATTTCCGAGCATTATCGTGGCTGAAAAATACCGCAAAATGCGAGGCATTTTCTTAACGGCAATTACAGGCATTATTGTGGGGTTGCTGCTTCTCATATTTGGTTATCAGTCTAAATATGTCTTGCTCGCAGGCTTAGGTATTTTCTTTATTGCCTTTAATGTAATGGAAGCTTTATTGCCTTCTTGGTTGTCAAAGTCTGCTCCAATTCAGTCGAAAGCTACCGCTATGGGTGTAAATGCCAGTAGCCAGTTCTTAGGTGCTTTTTTTGGTGGCACGCTAGGTGGTCAATTATTGATGTTACATAATACTGCGATTGGATGGAGTGTCTTAGCAGGGATTGCTATAATATGGCTGCTAATTAGTTTTGGTTTAGCTCAGCCGCGGTATCTGTCATCTATTGTGTTGCCATTACCGCAAGTGCAACAGGTGAATGAGTGGACCACACAGCTATTGGCAATTCGTGGTATTGAAGAAGTTGTGGTGATGCCTGACCAGCAGGTTGCTTATATTAAAGTCGATAAACAGACTCTTGATGATGCTGCACGACGTGATTTAACGCAGTTGTTTGGTAAAGAGGTAGCCATTTAAGCATAACTCTTATAAAGTAAAACATAGAAATTATAGGATGAAGACAGCTAATGCGTGGTGTAAATAAGGTTATTTTGGTTGGTACTTTGGGTCGTGATCCTGAAACAAAAACTTTTCCAAATGGGGGTTCGTTGACCCAATTTTCGATCGCGACAAGTGAATCTTGGACTGATAAAAATACAGGTGAACGTAAAGAACAAACAGAATGGCACCGTATTGTTTTGCATAACCGTTTAGGGGAAATTGCTCAGCAGTTTTTACGTAAAGGTTCTAAGGTTTACATTGAAGGTTCATTACGTACACGTCAATGGACAGATCAAAATGGCCAAGAGCGTTATACGACAGAAATCCGTGGCGACCAGATGCAAATGTTAGATGCTCGTCAACAAGGTGAACAAGGTTTCGCTGGCGGTAATGATTTTAATCAACCACGTTTTAACGCACCTCAACAAGGTGGTGGTTATCAAAATAATAACAACCAAGGTGGCGGCTACGGTCAAAACAATGGCGGTGGTTATGGTGGCCAAGGTGGTTTCGGTAATGGTGGCAACAGCCCGCAAGGTGGTGGATTTGCTCCTAAAGCGCCGCAACAACCAGCGTCTGCACCAGCTGATTTAGACGATGATTTACCATTCTAATCAAAGTTTCAAAAAAGGCGAGTTTATCTCGCCTTTTTTATTATTCAATTCCCAGCAAACGTAGAACTGCCGTGCCAACAGCAGCCAAACAAATCACCAATAACAGCGGTACTTTTTTCCAAACCAAGAACAGTGCTAAGCCAACACCAAATATACGCGCAAAACCTGCGAAATGTTGGCCTTCAAAAAATGTAGTGGTCACCGCAATGGCACAGAGCAAAACGGTTGCGCCATTTGAGAGTAAAACTTGGTATTTTTCAGAAAACGAAAACTTGGCACCTAAGTGAAAGCCAGCAAAACGAATACTGTACGTTCCAAGTGCAAGTAGAGCTATTCCTACAATAATAAGTAACTGTTGACTCATTTCCTTCTACCCCATATCAAGCCAAAAAGCGAAATCAGAATTGGAAGTCCTGAGGCCAAAAAAGGTGTAGTCATCAGCGCTAAAGTTGACCCTGCAAATGCAGCTTTTCGTGTAGATTTATTCTTTAAAGCATTAAAAGTCAGTGCAATTAAAATGGCAGGGAAAATTGCATCTAAGCCAAATGTTTTCGGGTCTGGAATAGCACTTCCAATGAAATAACCCGCCGTTACACCAAGTGGCCAAGTCAGCATAATGCATATACCACATAGCCAGTAAGCAGCCTTTTTTGTTTCAAAATCAGGCTGTGCCATACCAAACAAAACGCTCTCATCGTTCATGATATGAGCCCCGAAATATCGAGAGAATTTACCTCGGATTAGTTCATTGACCGCAATACCAAAAGGCAGATGCCTTAAATTGACGAGTAGTCCTGCAATCGCAGCCGCAATTGGGCTACCACCTACAGCCAAGAATCCAATAAAAATAAATTCAGCAGTTCCTGCAAGCACAAAGACAGATAGGCAAAGCGGAATCCAGAGTGCTAAGCCATAGCTTGCAGCGAGTGAACCTAAAGACATACCGACAACACTGGTTGCTAGACAGACAAAGAAAATCGAGCGAGTGGTGTCTTTACTAAGTTTCTTAATGAGAGCGTATGTGGACATAGTATGATATAGCGAACGATTTTCCATTATAATGAATAAGTCTGATTGTTTTGTCAAAACGAACGATCGTTTTTTTTATAGAACGGGTGCGGTGAATGTCTCAGCCAATTGAAATTATTGCCAAAGGTTTAACGCGTGAACGCCAAAGAGCAGGGCTTTCATTGGCAGAGGTTGCTCGTCGTGCAGGTGTCGCTAAATCTACACTGTCACAATTAGAGGCAGGGCAAGGTAATCCTAGTATTGAAACTTTATGGGCACTTTGTGTTGCACTGAATATTCCATTTGCACGCTTGATGGAAGAACCAAGTAATCAGGTACAAGTGATTCGCTGTGGCGATGGGCCAACAGTGAGTTCTGAGATTGCCAATTACAAAGCAATTTTGTTGGCGACTTGTCCACCGCATGCGCGCCGTGATGTATATTTATTGATTGTGGAGCCGGGTGAAGACCGACTGTCAGAGCCGCATCCAGTTGGTTCTGTAGAACATATTATTGTGGTCGAAGGCAAAGCTTTAGTGGGTTTAATTGATGAGGCAGTTGAGCTTGGCGTCGGAGACTATATTTGTTATCCAGCCGATCAAAAGCATATATTTAGAGCCTTGGAAACAGGAACAAAGGCGTTATTAATTTCTGAACAAAACTAAAGAATTTCAAGCTCATTAAAATAAAAACTAAAAATTACTTACCCTCATCCAATATAAAAAGGGCCAATTTTGCGTATAAATTTTGCAATTGGCTCTCTCTTTTATTACAAAAATGGCTCTCGTTTCTTGAGTGCCGAAACGACAAATTAAAGCCATTGGAAGTATGCATACGGAAGCGCCGGATAAGCTCAGTGAATTTTCTGTTTTAGGAATTGAGCAAAACGGCTAAATTTTTAGGGGATATTTTTTGGCTTCGGAGGATTTCCGAGTCTAGCCGATATCCTCCATATATTAAGGAAAATGATATGGCAGCTCATCAAAATGGTTCTGAAGCCAATCACTCCCAAAGTTTAAAACATGGACTCAAATCACGCCATCTAACCATGATCTCGATAGCAGGGGTTATTGGTGGCTCTCTCTTTGTTGGCTCAGGCAGTATCATCTACAACACAGGTCCTGTGGTTTTCTTAACCTATGCTTTAGGTGGACTACTCGTTTGGTTCATCATGCGTATGCTAGGCGAGATGGCCGTTTTAAACCCCGACAGTGGCTCTTTTTCAACTTATGCGGACCGCGCAATCGGTCGTTGGGCAGGTTTCTCAATTGGGTGGTTGTACTGGTGTACGCTGGCAATGCTCATGGGGTGGGAAGCTTATGTGGCAGGTAAAATTTTAAATAACTGGTTCCCGTTTATACCGATCTGGGTCTATATGACTGTCGTCATTGGTGCACTGGTTGCAGTCAATTTGCAGAACGTAAAGAACTATGGTGAATTCGAGTTCTGGTTCGCTCTCATCAAAGTGATTGCGATTGTGATCTTCTTGGTGATTGGTAGCTTAGCCATCATGCATTTGTGGCCTTGGGGTAATCCAGCTGCATCTGGTATCAGTAATTTAACCTCTCAAGGCTTTATGCCTAATGGCGGTTCATCCGTTATTACCGCCTTACTTGGGGTCATGTTTGCCTATATTGGCGCTGAAATTGTGACTGTAGCAGCGGCAGAGTCTGCAAACCCATCTAAAGAAATTCGTAAGGCTTCGAACTCAGTGGTTTGGCGAATTATTTTATTCTACGTCGGTTCAATGTTTGTGGCGGTATGTTTAATTCCTCACAACAATGAACTTTTGAAAGATTCGACTTGGGGAACTTATAGCGTTACGTTGTCTGCGCTTGGTATTCCGGGTGCGCGCCATATCGTAAACTTTGTGGTTCTAACCTCGGTATGTAGCTGCTTTAACTCAGCGCTTTATACGTGTTCACGTATGTTGTTCTCATTATCTAAACGTGGTGATGCACCGAAAAGCTTTGGCTCTGTAAACAGTAAAAGTAGTCCGTGGGTGGGCGTGATTGTGTCATGCTTCTTCTCTGTAATTGCTGTGGTTTTAACTGCAACCAAGAGTATGGATGTGTATGACTTTTTCATGCTAACAACAGGTGCAGCAACACTGTATGTATACCTGACGATTGCTTATTCTCAGCTTCGTATGCGTAAAAAGTTAGAAGCTGAAGGCGTGAAAATTGACTTTAAAATGTGGATGTTCCCTTACTTAACTTACGTGGTGATCTTTGCAATTATTGGTGCAATTCTTACCATGCTGATTGAAGGTACATATTTTAAAGAAGTGATTTACACTACGGCATTGTTCGGCATTATTGTGTTCTTCGGTTTGCTGTCTGAAAAACTAGGTTGGGGTAAAGAGCGTAGAGCAACTCATTTAACTCATAGCCATGAAGAAAAGTTAGTTTAAATTTTTAAATAAAAAAGAGCCTCACTGTGAGGCTCTTTTTGTTTATTAATATGGAAAAATCTTTAATTTAGCGTAGGTACGCCTGCTTCACGTAAGCATTGAAGTAACACACCAAAAGCCATCACCATATCTTTTTCATTTACACAAGCGAAGCCCATGAGCAATCCACGTTCTGCATGTGCATGCGACTGCATGTAGTACTGAGACAGTGGTCGAACTTTAACACCGCGTTCAAGCGCAGTCGCCGCAATCGCAACATCATCGCAAGCGTTCGGTAGTTTTAAAACTAGATGTAACCCTGCGGCTTCGTCATATTCATGAATAAATTCGGGGCCAAGGTAACGTTGAATTAAACTCACCAAGTAGTCACGGCGTTTGCCATAGAGTAGGCGCATGCGGCGAATATGCGCTTCGTAATGACCTTCACGAATAAATTCAGCTAAGGCTTTTTGTTCAAGCAAATGGCCCCCACGATAAAGCTCGGCTGCCACAATGCGTAATGGTGAAAAAAGTGGTTTAGGTACGACCAAATAACCAATTCTTAAAGATGGATAAATGGTTTTACTAAATGTGCCCATGTAGAGCACAGGTGCATCATTTTCTAAGCCTTGTAAAGACGGATACGGTTGACCTGAGAAACGGAACTCGCTGTCGTAATCATCTTCTACAATCCAGCTATTATGCTGGCGTGCAATTTCAATCAGTTTACGTCGTCGATCTAGGCTTAAATGTGAACCCAGCGGATATTGATGTGATGGTGTGACAAAAATGAGTTTAGGCGGCTTTGCCGGATTTTCTTCAGGAATAATACCTTCAGCATCGACAGGCATCGGTTGAATATCGAGGCCATTAATCCGTAAGGTATTACGCATTCCCCAATAAGCGGGATCTTCAAGCCAGATTCGATCACCAATATCACTCAGTGCACGCGAGACCAAATCAATCGCTTGGTGAATGCCTTCGGTAATAATAATCTGGTCTGCATCGCACTGAACCGAACGTGCAACACGTAAGTAATCTGCCAAAGCACTTCGAAGCTCGATACAGCCACCAGCGTTGCTATAAATCAGGCGGTTAATGTCCGGTTCGCGGCTTAGGCGTGCTTGAATACGACTAAAAATATGATGTGGAAACTCTGTTACATCGGGTGCTCCCGGCACAAAAGCTCCCCATTGGTGTGGCGACGCTGCTGCATAGCCTAATAAGTTAGAACCACGCTGCGAAAGGGCATAAGAGCTTTGAGCTTTCGGGCTTGAAACCGCTTTTTTCTTATTTTGAGTATTTAAAAAACTCTCTGGTAATTTTTCGGCAACCCATGTGCCATGACCTGTACGGGCTTCTAAGTAGCCTTCAGCTTGTAGCTGTTCATAGGCAGTAAGCACTGTATTTCTAGAAACATGAATTTCACTAGCTAAGTCACGTGATGCAGGTAGACGAGTCTTGGGCTGGATGACTCCATCAATAATGGCACCACGCAGGCAACGGAAAAGGCGTTGATGTAGTTTCCCTTCAGTGTCCTGTTGGAGTCGTTGTAGCAAATGATCTCCAAGTAAACTACGCAATTGGCTCTCTCCTACAGTTAAAAAGTGGCTCTCGTCAGTTGGCGTCAGACGAGCGAAATTACATGCATAGGCAGTCGTTGTAAAGCACCCTGAAAATTAAGCACAGGATGCAAGAAACCAAAGCTGCAACTGATGATGAAAATATGAGGGAATCAAATGGATAATCAACATTCTGCACTTAACGCACGTAAACAGCAAGCAACTCCACGTGGTGTAGGCGTGATGTGTCAGTGGTATGCGGAAAAAGCTGAAAATGCCACGCTTTGGGACAAGGAAGGCAACCAATTTATCGACTTTGCTGGTGGTATCGCAGTTTTAAACACAGGCCATCGCCACCCTAAAGTGATTGCAGCAGTAACTGAGCAACTTACTAAATTTACGCACACTGCCTATCAAGTAACACCTTATGAAAGCTATGTAGCTTTGGCTGAACGTATTAATGAGCGTGCGCCAATTGCTGGTCCTGCGAAGTCAGCTTTTTTCACTACAGGTGCAGAAGCTGTTGAAAATGCGGTGAAGATTGCTCGCTCTTATACAGGTCGTCACGGCATTATTACTTTTGGTAACGGTTTCCACGGTCGTTCATTTATGACGATGGCAATGACAGGTAAAACCGCACCTTACAAACGTGACTTTGGTGTAATGCCAGCGGGTGTATTCCACGCACGTTACCCTGTACCTGCTAAAGGTATTTCAGTAGATGCAGCGATCGAAAGCGTTGAAGATATTTTCAGTGAAGATATTGCACCACATGATGTTGCGGCAATCGTACTTGAGCCAGTACAAGGTGAAGGCGGTTTCAATGTGGTACCAGCTGAGTTCTTAAAACGTTTACGCGCAATTTGCGATAAGCACGGCATTTTACTTGTGGCTGACGAAGTGCAATCTGGTTTTGCGCGTACTGGTAAATTGTTTGCAATGAACTATTACGAGACTAAAGCAGACCTCATCACGATGGCGAAAAGCTTGGGCGGTGGTTTCCCTATTTCGGGTGTTGTAGGCCGTGCAGAAGTCATGGATGCACCAAACCCAGGTGGTCTAGGCGGTACTTACGCAGGTAGCCCGATTGCGGTTGCAGCTGCGCACGCGGTAATCGATGCGATTGAAGAAGAAAACTTATGCGACCGTGCAAATGAATTAGGTGCTGAGTTAGTCGCTACCCTTAAAGATATTCAGCAAGCAACAGGCGACGTCGTAACTGATATTCGTGCTTTAGGTTCAATGGTTGCAGTAGAGCTTGAAACGGCTGAACAAGCAAAAGTTGTACAAAACTATGCAATGGAAAACGGGTTGTTACTTCTTACTTGTGGTAAATACGGTAATGTAATTCGTTTCTTATATCCATTAACCATTCCTGCTGAGCAATTCCGTCAAGGTCTTGATATTTTGAAACAAGGTTTTGCAACACTCAAAGCAGGTAGTGCAAAAGCAACGGAGCAATCTGCATGATTCAAAATACTTTGCAGTATTTGTTAAAACATCCTGATATTGCGTTAGAAGCACCTGCATCAAATGACTATATCGAGGTAAATGATGCTGCTACGGGCGAAACTTTGGCATGGGTAAAAACCTATGACCGCGCAGGGGTTGAAGCTGCAATTAACCGTTCGGCAAAAGCGCAGGCTGCTTGGAAAAAGCAAACTGCCTTGGCTCGTGCTGATGTGTTATTGGCATGGTACAACCTCATGCTTGAGCACAAAGAAAATTTAGCTCAAATTTTAACAGCTGAGCAAGGTAAACCATTGGCAGAAGCACGTGGTGAAATTGGTTATGCAGCATCGTTCATACGCTGGTTTGCCGAGCAAGCTCGCCGTATTGATGGTGAAGTCTTAACACCTACGTTGCCAAATCAACGTCTGCTCGTGATTAAACAAGCAATTGGTGTTACTGCTGCCATTACGCCGTGGAACTTCCCAGCTGCCATGATTACGCGTAAAGCAGGCCCAGCGATTGCTGCGGGTTGTTCAATGTTGGTTAAACCGGCAGAGCAAACGCCGTTAACCGCTTATGCACTTGAAGTATTGGCGTTACAGGCAGGCTTACCAGCTGATGTTTTAATTAACATTAGTGGTGATGCAGTTGAAGTCGGTAAAACTCTATGCGAAAGCGATATTGTTCGTAAGTTAAGCTTCACAGGTTCAACTCAAGTTGGCCGTATCTTGATGCAACAATGTGCGCCGACCATTAAAAAGCTTTCACTTGAACTCGGTGGTAATGCGCCAGTTGTGGTATTTGACGATGCCAATCTTGAACAAGCAGTTCAGGGCATTATGGCAAGTAAATATCGTAACAGTGGTCAGACTTGTGTTTGTGCGAACCGTATTTATGTTCAAGACGGTATTTATGATGCATTGGCAGAGCGTTTGGTTGAAGCTGTGTCTAAGCTTAAAGTTGGCGATGGCCGTCAAGAAGGTTCAACTCAAGGACCTTTAATTGATGAAGATGCGATTGCAAAAGTTCAGTCTCATATTGCAGATGCAACTGAGAAAGGTGCGACAGTTCGTATTGGTGGTCAACGCTCGGCACTAGGCGGCACATTCTTTGAGCCAACAGTTTTAACTGGCGTAACGCAAGACATGAAAGTGTCTAAAGAAGAAACTTTTGGTCCGCTTGCACCACTATTCCGCTTTAAAACTGAAGAGGAAGCAGTGGCGATGGCGAACGATACCGAGTTTGGTTTAGCTGCTTATTTATTTACTCAAAGCACAGCTCGTCAATGGCGAGTGGGTGAAACACTTGAGTACGGTATGGTCGGCATTAACACGGGCGCGATTTCAAATGAAGTTGCTCCGTTTGGTGGCGTAAAACAGTCAGGTCTAGGTCGTGAAGGTTCAAAATTCGGCATCGAAGAATATGTCGAAATGAAATATCTCTGCGTAGACTTATCTGAGTAAGGAATAAAGCGAGTTCGTTTTGTTCTGAACGAAAACATACAGTTATGCTGTATGTGATGTTTCACAAAAACCCGGTCATGCCCATTCATGACCGGTTTTTTTATTTAAGTCGGCAAATACCCTTCATGGCTTTCGGGCAAACGCCTGAGTTCTTCAATCAATGTTTCAATGAGTTTTTCGACCACCAGACGTTGGCCTTTTCTAGACACATAAACCAGTTGTAGCATGCCAATATTCGACTTCCAGTCAGGAAGAATATGCACAAGTGTGCCTTTACGAATTTCAGATTCGACAGTTAAAAAGGGAAGATCGGCAATGCCTAAACCATCCATCACGGCATAGTAAACACCTGCCAAGTCATTACTTTTGATTCGTGGTTGATAAGGCACATCAACTGATTCACCATTTCGAATATTGCATAAATGCCAAATATAATTTTGCTTTTGAGTACCTAAGCTAATACTTGGAAAGTCTTGTAATTCGGAATAATGCTCAATGGTACGGCCTTGTAATAATTCAGGCGAAGCCACTAGACAGTGGTCGGTTTTAATTACATCCCGAACAATTAAATTTGAATCTTCATTGGGTTCGAAATTGGTTCGAATTGCGAGGTCGATGTCATCGTGCAAAATATCTACTCGACGGCTGGTCAGCTCAAGAGCAATCTCAACTTTTGGATAGGTTTTTAAAAACTGATTTAAAATTTTTCTAATTTGAAAATGCATCATTAAAGGTGGGCAGCTGACTTTTACTACTCCTTGAGGCTCACTTTTTTGCTTTAACAAAACGTTTTCTGCACATTCAACTTGAGCAATGACTTTGCAGCATTCTTCGTAGAACTCTTGGCCTAAATCGGTCACTTTAAAATGGCGGGTTGTTCTTTGAATGAGGCTAACATTAAATTTATTTTCAAGGTCAATAATGCGTCGGCTGAGTTTGGACTTACTAATATTTTCGGCTTCACTGGCCGCACTAAAGCCGCCGTGTTTTACGACTAAATAGAAATAATAAAAATCATCAAAAGAGCTTATCAATGTCAGATCAATCCATTTAAATTTAAGATTAGAGCGCTTAAGCACTCTAATCTTGGCAATTCAGCTTATTTTTGCGATGTATTAAAGCTATAGCTGGTCATCAGGTTGCGGTAATCAGGAATATGATTTGAGAAGAGAGCACCTAAGCCTTCTACGTCATTACGCCAGTCACGGTGTAACTCACATGCCATGCCGAACCAAGTCATCAGCTGAACACCTGCTTTTGACATACGGTCCCAAGCAGCATCACGGGTTAATTCATTGAAAGTACCAGAAGCATCAGTAATCACAAACACTTCAAAGCCTTCAGCGAGTGCAGATAAAGCAGGGAATGCCACACAAACTTCAGTGACCACACCTGCAATAATCAGTTGTTTTTTACCTGTCGCTTTAACTGCTTTTACGAAGTCTTCATTGTCCCAAGCGTTGATTTGACCAGGGCGTGGAATAAATGGTGCATCTGGGAAAAGTTCTTTTAATTCTGGAACTAAAGGACCGTTTGGACCATTTTCAAAACTGGTCGTTAAAATAGTCGGTAAGTTAAAATATTTTGCTGCATCTGCAAGCGCTAATACGTTATTTTTAAATTTATCTGGTTCGATATCTCGAACTAAAGAAAGTAAACCAGCTTGGTGGTCAACTAAAAGAACCGCAGCATTATCCTTGTCTAAACGGACGTAATCTTGAGCCATTTTTATATCCTCATGTTATCAAAATAAATAATTAAAAATTATTAAGTAGGTCGTTAGTGCCTAAAATTATGCTAGTTGAGTTTGTTGTCGTGATTAAGTCTAAAAAATAGGATTAAGAATTTTAAAAATAGGACGATCTTTTGAAGCGTACCTCAAACTTTAAGATTGTCTCATATATGAAATAATGTGTTGCTAAACCTGATCTATAAACTGCAATTATTGAGGCGTAAAATCAATCCCAGTTCAAGAAAATCCTACATATATAGGAGAGATCAGATGAAGAAATTTCTTGGTGCATATCAAAATAACCACATGCATTGGGTTGGTGATGGTTTCCCTGTATATAACCTGTTCTCTTATGACCGTTTAGGCCAAACCCTAAGCCCATTTTTGTTACTGGATTATGCAGCGCCTTATAACTTCTCACCAACCACCGAACAACAAGGTGTCGGGTCGCATCCTCACCGTGGCTTTGAAACCGTGACGATTGCCTACCAAGGTGAAGTTACACACAAAGACTCAAGTGGTGGCGGCGGAACCATTAAAACGGGTGACGTACAATGGATGACTGCAGGTGCAGGCGTGTTACATGAAGAGTTCCATTCTCCTGAATTTGCAGAGCATGGCGGTCTGTTTGAAATGGTGCAATTGTGGGTAAATTTACCTGCTCATTCAAAAATGACGCCTGGAAAATACCAAGCAATTGAAGCGAAAGAAATTCCAGACATCGCGCTAGATGAGCACGGTAGTCATTTACGTGTGATTGCGGGTGAATATGCAGATTCAAAAGGTGCCGCAACGACCTTTAGCCCATTAAACGTATGGGATGGTAAGTTAGTCAAAGGCCAAAAACACATCCTTTATGTGCCTGAAGGACATACTACACTTGTTGTTGTTTTAGATGGTGCTGTGGTCATTAATGATACCAACCGTCTTGAAGGTAAAACCGTTGCGATTTTATCTCGTGAAGGTGTTGAGTTTAGTTTAAATGCCGAAGAAGACACTAAATTCCTAGTGTTGACTGGCCAACCACTCAATGAACCAATCGAAGGTTATGGTCCATTTGTCATGAATACCAAAGCCGAGATTATGGAAGCGATTAATGATTTTAATCGTGGAAAATTTGGTTCTCTCATGCAAGAAGCATAAATTGTTTATTTGAGCTTAATTAGCTATTCAAGCAAAGTAATAAAAAGCCCGCTATCAAGTGTGAATAGCGGGCTTTTTCGCTGTAAAGTTTCTATTTTTATGATAGATATCATTATTGTTTGGGCATTGTTTTATGTGACTTAGTTCTCATTGTTGTGGTGGCATGATATCGTAAAATGAGTGTTTTGTAAAATATTTGATATAAATTTAGTTAAATTATCTCATTTTATTTAAAAGAATTTTTTTTAAATTTTTAAAAAATATAAAGTTTTATGGACTTATTTTCTTTTGTAAAGTTTTATAAATAAATTTGCATTCATCAGAGAAAATTTTTCTGTATAAATTCATGTAAAAAATAAAAATCTGGTAGTTTTTAATACGGTGTTTTTTTTAGGTATGAGTGATAATCAAAAAAATTCTCGAAAAATGGGACATCATTTTGGATATCGCAATTATTGGTAGTGGAATGGCAGGACTTGCAGCAGCAAGAATTCTGAAAGATGCAGGACATACAATCACGATATTTGAAGCACTTCCTGGCCGGGGAATGGATAGCCATAGCATTGAGTTCGATGGTGGGATTATTGATGCGCCATTGCGTGTTATGAACCCGCATCTATGGAAAAATACACTCAGCCTTGCTGCACACTTAGGTATTAAAACTTTCCCAGTTCGTACCTATATGTCTTGTAGCTGGTTATTTGAAGATCGTACTGAAACATGGTTAACCACATCTCGTAGCCGTATTGGTAATTTCCCGATTATCAATAACCGTAAAGGCATCCAGCAGTATGGCTGGCGTCTTGTGAAAGGGATGTTGCAATTAAAAACTGCGATCCACCAGTTTTTCAAATCTAAAAATCAAGATATTACTCTCGCTGAATTTATTAATCAGAACGACATAGAAGAAGTATTCTGGCACGGTGTAGTGATGCCAGTGCTCTATACCATTTGTACATGTAACCCAAAAACAATTGGTGACTGGCCTGCAAAAAACCTTCTTGAGTTTTTGCGTCATTTAACTGATGGCGACATGCTATTGCGTATGAAAGGCGGTACACCTGCATTTGTAGACAGCTTAATTAAAGGCATTGATATCCATAGTGGTTCGGCAATTAAGAAAGTTGAGCAACAAGGCGAAAAAGTACTGGTTGAAAATGCGCAAGGCGATAAGGGCACATATGACCGCGTTATTGTGGCGACACCAACATCTAAGATTGAAGAGTTCTTAAACCGTGAGCAGTTTGCAGATGATATGAACCTGCTTAAACAGTTCCGTTTTGAGCAAGGTGACTTGGTTATTCATACCGATGCGACAGTCATGCCGCCACGCCGTAAAGACTGGTCAGTGCTGAGCTATATGATGGATCGTAAGTTTACTCGTCAGCAGTTTACAGTTTGGATGAATGCGGTTGAACCATCACTTGTAGGTAAAAATCCTGTATTCCAAACTTGGCGTCCAGTGACTGATATTGACCCTAAAAAAATCATTTCAAAAGTGACTTTAACGCGTGCAGTTGTAGACTCGCAAACCATTGCTCTAAACAAAGAGTTACAGCAACGTCATTTAGAACCAAATCGTAAAGTATTTTACTGTGGTTCATGGTCATGTGATGGCTTGCCAATTTTAGAGTCAGCCGTGACTTCTGCAATGCATATTGCTGAAATTTTAGGTGCACCTTTACCATTTGTAGGTTTAAAACCTCAGGTTGAAGTTGCTCCAGAACTCGGCTACTAAAATTGTGAAAACAAAAGTTCGAGCAGCTCTTTCTCGACTCATTCCCCATAAATATGCCATTGATGCATCAAGTTTAGGGGATGATGGAGAGCTTGCTTGGACAAATTTGGGTTTTTGGAAAAATACCCAAAACTATCCTGAAGCTTGTCGCCAATTGGCCGACCATTTGGCACAAGCTGTCAATTTAAATTCAAAAGATTATTTACTCGATTTAGGCTGCGGACAGGGTGCAAGTTTGTTGCACTGGTTAAAGCACTATCAGCCCAAAAGTATGAGTGCCGTTGAGCTACAAGCTCAATGTGTGAATAAAATTCAAAACCTTATTCCTGAAATCAGTCAGATTTTTTGCGGTTCATTTTTAAATTTAAAACAATTTAAATTCAAACAAGCTTTCGATGTAGTGATGTGCATTGATGCGGCTTACCACAGTTCTTTAAATTCATTTCTAGATTCGGTCACTCCCGTTTTAAATTCAAATGCACGCTTAGGTTTTCACTACTTAATGCGAGCTGAATCATGTCAAAACATGACAATGCTGCAAGAACAAAAGTATCGTTATTTACTTAAAGCAGCCGACGTGACTTGGAATGCTGTACCAACTGAACAAATTATAAGAACGAGCTTGGAACAGCACGGTTTTACAGATATTCAAATTGAAGATTTATCTGAACAAGTATTATTAGGTTTTTCAGAGTATATTCAAAAACAACAAGGACAATCTCATAGCCGAGGGTTGGCGAATTTTAAAATTCAAATGACTGCAAAGTTATGCCAGCAACTCTACCAAAGTGGGTATGTCCGTTATATTCAAATCACAGCAATAAAAAAATAGGATGAGCCATGTCAGCCAAATATCAAGGATCGTGTTTATGTGGAGCTGTGAGCTACCAAAGTGAAGCAGCGCCACGTTATAGCTTTAATTGCCATTGTCGAGATTGCCAAAAAGTCACAGGTTCAGCATATGCACCAATCGCTTTTTTTCACCAATCTGAATTGAAAGTAAGTGGCGAGCTTAAATATTTTGAGACCGTAGGTTCTTCTGGCCGTTCCATTAAAAGAGCATTTTGCCCGACATGTGGTTCTCAGCTTTTTGGCTTACCTGAAATTGCCCCTGAAATGATTTCAATACGTGCAGGTACGCTTGATGACCCAAGTCTTTATGAGCCTAGAGCAGAGGTGTTTGTGAGCCAAGCCTACGCTTGGGATACGTTGAACCCAAACCTTAAACACTTTGAAAAAATGATAGAGAAGAGCAAGAAATAAGGCTTAATTAAAGAAGCTAAATATTGCTAAAGCACAGATTAAAGTAAGACTGCCAAGGGCTAAAAATAATATAGTTTTTCTAAATTTTAGCTGAGGCATTTTACTTGCAATGATAATAAGGCATGCCAGTATGATCACTAAAGGTTGAAAAAGATTTGATGGTAGAGTAGACATCTCGTTCCTTGTTATTTTTAAATATATTTTAGAAGTAAATTAATAGATTCATTATAGTGTTTTCTTATTTAATTGATGAACTGAACTTCTTCATAAATTCATATTTTCTTTTTTTATTTTCAAATATAGGCAAATTAAGCTTTAAATTTAAAAGCACTATGTACGCTTTTTCGTACATACATTCGGGAAATTGGCGTCTTTTTAGAACTCTATTAATTACCTATGATGAACTCATCAGGAACAGGAAGTTCCGAAACGTAAAACAACAATAATAAGTTTAAGCATCAGGACGTGAGGTATTACAGGATGTATACCTAGTAACGAAATACGAAAAAAGCCCAACAGGATGTTGGGCTTTTTTTCATTTCTTATTAAAGAATTTATTTCACACTGAGGATAATAGATTCACAAGCCAGAATATAAAACCTACAGACAACAAAAAACCCCATAAATCAAATATTCATGAGGTTTAATGATGGTGCCGGCACACGGATTCGAACTGTGGACCTACTGATTACAAGTCAGTTGCTCTACCAACTGAGCTATGCCGGCAATGTGGAGTGAATTTTACAGTTTCTTAAAAAAAATACAAGCCAAAAAATGAGCATTTGAATTTTTTCTATCAATTTTTAAGCGCTTATGCGTTTGAGCTTTAAAAATGGCCTAAGGCTTCAACATATAAATAAAAGAATCAACATGTTCACCACTATTTAAAGTGACGCGGACAGGCACTCTTTCGTACTCTTCGCCTTCAAAGTCATCCAGTAATTTCCAGTTAGCATCTAAATGTTCTGAGCTAAAAACAAAGCCTTGCACTTGGTTAGCACTATCATCGAGTACAATTCCCGGATAGCCTAAATCTGCTCCCCAACCTTCATGATGTAGGGTTCCGTTTACCCAGCCTTCCGACCATTGTCCGCCAATATTTTCAAGTATATGGGCATTAGGACGGCCGGGACCTAAAGTGCCATAAACAAATAAACTCGACATGTGTTTTTCCTTTAAATTACTCATTAATGTGCTTTTGCGTGTGCGGTATAAACCACTAAAAATATTCCCAATACTGACAATACAACCGTTAAAGCGACAATCGCACTCCAGCCACCGTGTAACCAGAACCAACCACCTGCCGAACCGACAATACTTGAACCCATATAGTAAAAAAGTAAATACAGAGAACTCGCATGGGCTTTGGCTTGTTTACTTTCAGCACCCACAGAACTACTGGTGAGTGAGTGGGTAATAAAGAAACCCGTGGTAATAAAGGCAATTCCAATAATAATGCCAAAAAGTGAGCTGAGTAGAGTCATGAGGCTACCCACAATCATGAGCGCGAAGCCACTCATCATCATGGTTTTTTTACCAAAGCGATCGGCTAAGCTACCTGCCAACGATGAAGACACCATACCAAAGCTATACGACAAGAAAATAAGGCTAATTTGTGTTTGGCTCAGTGAATAAGGCGCGCCGCTTAAACGGAAAGTCGCGTAGTTAAATAAGGTCACAAACACACTGGTGAGCAAGAAACCAATGGCAAACAGGCGTAATAATTTAGTATTGCTTAAATGAGCACGCCACATTTGCATGTGAAAGCCTAAATTCAGCCCTTTTTTCTGTACAAAATTACGTGAAGCAGGGAGTAAGCTTAAAAAGGCAATTGAGCAAATAAAACAGATTGCGCCCAGCAAACCTAAAGCGGTGCGCCATGAAAAATATTCAATCAAAATGCCCATGCCGACACGGCCCATCATGCCGCCAAAGGCTGTCCCTGCAATATACAACCCCATGGTTTTACCCAAGTGTTCAGGTGCAATTTCTTCGGCAATCCAAGCCATTGTCACTGCGGGTACACCACCGAGCAGCAAACCTTCTAACGCTCGTGCCATCAGCAAACTGTGCCAGTTCGGAGTAAACATTGAGACAATATTTAAAATTGCTGCACATAGCATCGATGTAAAGATTACACCACGACGACCAATCGCTTGTGAAAACGCGCTTGATAGCACAATCGAAATGGCTAAAAAGGCAGTCGTTAATGACAGTGCTAAAGAGCTACTCGCAGGACTAATCTGGAAACTTTGGCTAAATGCAGGCAACAACGGCTGTACACAATAAATCAGTGAGAAACTGGCAAAACCTACAAGGAACAAAGCGAAACCTGCATGCTTATAGGCTTTAGTACCTTTATGAATCCACTCACGTGAAAGCAGAGAAGTCGCTTCTGTGTTTAAAGTGCTGGGTGTAGATGAAGAGCTCATATCATGACCATGACAGAAAGAAAGAGCAGTGCTTGAGGGCATGCTGCATCGAGAAAATTCGATGAATTAAAATTAGCAATTTAGAGGGTATTTTTCTAATATATTTAACAATAGGTCATAATATGTTTTATATATAGCAATGGAACTCAGACATATACGCTACTTTTTAGCAGTAGCAGAAGAAAAAAACTTTACCAGAGCTGCGCAGCGTTTAAACATGAGCCAGCCGCCTTTAAGTATGCAAATACGTGACTTAGAAGAAGAATTAGGCGCAGATTTATTTATTCGTTCACCACATGGGGTGGAGCTGACCGAAGCGGGGCTTGCCTTTTTAAATGCGATTCAGCCAGTACAGCAGCGTGTAGAAGATGCAGCCAACCTTGTTAAACAAGTGGCAAATGGCGAAGTAGGTCAACTACGATTAGGATTTACAGGTACTTCAATGCTGAACCCTCTCATTCCTAAATGCGTTCGCTATTTTCAGCAGCAATATCCGAAAGTAGATTTAAAGCTTGAAGAAGCCAATACCTTGTTGCTCATCGACCTATTGCTTGAAGACCGTTTAGATGTGGCAATTATTCGCTCACCACGCAACATTCCAGATAGTCTCATTCTTCAAGAATTATTAGCAGAACCACTCATTGCGGCTTTGCCTTCCGAGTCTTTGAGTTTAGATGATTCAACGCAAGAAATTGATTTAACCACACTGCGAGAGCTTGATTTTATTGTCTCGCCACCATCCATTAGTGCAGGGCTTTTTGATGCGATTAAACAAGCCTGTCATGAGCGTGGCTTTGAACCGAAAATCGGACAAAACGCCCCGCAAATTGTGTCGATTTTATCGTTGGTGTCAGCAAACTTAGGGGTGTCTTTGGTACCTGAGTCGACTAAACAATTGCAAATACAGGGGGTGGCTTATCGCTCTTTAAAAGCACCTGTACCTACGGTGGGTTTAGGGCTTGCCTATAAAAAACATGCCCCTTCACAAATGGCGATTAACTTTGCCAGTGTGGTGCAAGTGGCTTGTCACCACGCCGATGAAATAGATGAAATTGGCTAGTTTGATTTCGGCGCTCTGTTCATTAAAAAGATGCCTGAAATAATAAAGATTGCACCATATAAAAACGACAAAGTCGGCTGCTCATGAATGAAAACCCAAGCCATAAGCGCTGCAAAAATAGGTTCGGAAAGCTCGGTGACTTGTACCTTTGCTGCACTCATATAAGACAACGCCTTGGTGGTACAGAAAAAGCCGAGTATGGTTGGCAGAACAGCTAAACCAATCAAACCTAAAAGAATGTCAGTATTAAAATGAATACTATGCAAGTTTATTAAAAACGGAACGGCAAGATAAACGCTGCCAAAGAGCAATAAATACTTAGTTAGAAACAGCCCGCCGTTTAATTTGAACTTTTTAACTAAAACTGAAAATAGGCCATAACCCGTACCGGCAATAGAAGCATTAATCAGCATTAAAAGGCTATTTTCACCTTTCCACGAAATGATACTAATACCAGCAACTGCTAATAATGTTCCTATAAGAGAGTGAATATAGATGCTTTCTTTTAAAATAAACCGACCAAAAAATAGGGCAGAAATAGCAGCCGAAGCCATAAGTACCACGACCACATTGGCGGCAGCACCATGGTTATAGGCAATGGTTTCAAAAAAGAATAAAGAGAAAATCCCTAAAAAGGCACAGATGGCAATTTGAGTAAAAACACTGAGCTTGCTTGGAGTGCTACTGATGTAGGCAATCTTTTGGCTCACAGGCACTTTAAATAAAAAAACACTTAAAAAGAAAAACGCGATAATGGTTTTTAAAAAGGCAATATCTTGTGGGTTTAAACCGCTATGCATGAGTAATTTACTAATGACACCAATAGATGCATTTAAAGCTGCTGCACAAAGTGCAAATAGGGTTCCAATAACAAGATTATTCACTCTTATAATTCTTCCTAAGTTTTACGCATGAAGTCTACAATATTTTTTGGATGAATATTCAACAAAAATAACCAATTAATGCTTGGTATTTTCAATGATTTATTTTGAATTGATTTAATAAATTTTTATTTAAGACTAAAAGCATTCTAATAGACTTTTGTTTCAAAGAATTGTGATTTATAAAACTTACTCATATTATATAATTAGTTAATTATTAAAGAATTTTAAAAATGATTAAATCTATTATTTCAGGTTGCGCGGTTCTTACACTTTCGACTTTGGCGGTCACGCATGCAGAGTTTTCTTTTGAACAAGAATTACAACAAGGCTGTAATAAAGTGAAGCAATACGCGAGCTTAGGTAAGAAAAACTACGACCAAAAACAATATAAAAAAGCGCTCGAAAACTTCCAAAGTCAAGCCTCTTGGACTGCATTTTGTAAAGCCAATGAAGATGAAACCACAGTTAAATTTACTGACCGAGATATTGAAGTTGCCAACAATAACGTGGGCTTAGCCTATGCCAAACTGGGTCGGCCACTGTGGGCGAGAGCATGGTTTATGCTCGATGAAAAATCAAAGTCGAGCCTGTTTAATCTTCAACAGTTACCCGCACCTAAAGCGTCAAATGACCTGTCAGGTGAGTATGTCCGTTACTCAGGTTTTGGCGAGTGGGATCACATTACGGTAAGTCGAAAACAGGGCCAATATGCAATCAGCTATGCCGGTTTATATATGGGACTTAGAAGCTTAATTTACGGCCCGAACATGGGTGAGTTTGGGACCACAATGCCGAGCAATAAAAAGCAAATCGTCTATAAAGATCAAGACTGTCGCATTCAACTCGACTTTAAAACCAACGCGAAATTAGGAAATTATATTCAAGCCAAACAAAACGAGGGTAACTCGGGCTGTGGCTTTGGGCATAATGTATATGCGGATGGAACGTATTTAAAAGTTGAGTCTGGAAAATAAAAAAACGATAGGAACTAAATAATGAAAAATATATTTGCACCTCTAATACTTCTTTCGACGGTTATTTTTTCTGCTCACATTTATGCAGAGCCAACTAGCACATGCAAAGAAGTGAAATTCCAAAAAGCCGATGAGGCGTGGAGTGGGCACTATTATTTAAATGGCGTGATGGAAGTGGGTTCGGAACTTTTACTTCAGCCAGATGGCAAGTTTAAATGGATGCTTGCAGTGGGTGCGTTGGACCAATATGCCGAAGGCACATGGTGGAAAAACGGTGACTGTATTGGTTTAAAACCAGAAGCTAAATTTAAAAAGGGTTTAAGTATTTTCCCTGAAAGCCTAACGATTTCAGATAAATCTTTAGACGCGATCTGGGACGGTGGACGCCAACAAGGCACATATAGCAAAGACTAAATAAAAAGAGTCCGACACTGAGTCGGACTTTTTTTATGGCTTAGATTTTAGTGGTTCACTGCAGCAAGTTGCTGAGCGTTATAGCGTGCGCCCATGTTTGGGTATCTCGCAATAATCGCTTCAATTTCTGCCAAATCTGCTGGTGTTAAATAAAGGTTTATAGCACCTGCATTTTCTACAAGTCGCTCAATTTTACGCGTACCTGGAATTGGAATAATGTCGTCACCTTGCGCCAAAATCCAAGCCAAAGCCAGTTGAGCCGCTGTCGCATTTTTGCTTTGAGCAAAGTCGCTAAATGCTTGTGCCAAGCTTTGGTTATTTTTCCAGTTATCGCCTTGATAACGTGGTAACTGACGACGGAAATCACTTTCGTCTAAGTTGCTCACATCAAGCGTATTGGTGATTAAACCACGCGATAGCGGTGAATACGGCACAAGGCTAATGCCTAACTCACGAATGGTTTGAAAGTGCGTGTCTTCCAGCTCACGAGTAAGCAATGAATATTCGTGTTGAACCGCTGCAATTGGGTGAATTGCATGCGCTTTACGAATGGTTTCCGCCGACGCTTCACTAAGTCCTAGGTAACGAACTTTACCTTGTTGCACCAAGTCAGCCATTGCGCCAATGGTGTCTTCAACTGGAATATTTGGGTCAATGCGGTGTGCATAATACAAATCAATTACGTCTGTATTTAAGCGTCTTAAACTGTTTTCGACCGCAACTTTAATCCACTCTGGAGAACCGTCGATATAAGACTCTAAAGAGTTTTGTGGGTTAAGGTTGTCTTCTTTATAACGGAAGCCAAATTTGGTCGCCAAGAACACTTTGTCGCGGTTTTTTTCTAAAACTTTTGAGAGCAATACTTCGTTTGCGCCGTTGCCGTACATGTCGGCAGTGTCCCAAAAGTTAATGCCGAGGTCTAATGCCTTTTCTAGAGTGGCAATGCTTTGTGTGTCGTCTGATGCACCATAGGCAAAGCTCATTCCCATGCAACCTAAACCAAGTGCTGATACTTTTTCGCCTGTTTGTCCTAAAGTTCTATATTTCATTTTTCACACTCTTTTTTGCAAAATCACTTGAGTAGAAAAACTATAAAATGCTTTGGCTCAAACTGACGTATAACATTCAAACCAATAATTATAAAATTCAAACAATCTGTTTTTAGGCCACACAGTCTTCACGGAACTTTTTAGGTGAAAATCCCGTATTTTTCTTAAAGAAGTTGGTGAAATACGCTGAATATTCAAAACCTAAGCTATAGGCAATTTCAGAAATATTCCAACTGGTGTGTTGTAGCAGCGCTTTGGCTTCTTGCGTAATGCGCGAGCTAATATGTTCAGAGGTGGTTTTACCTGTGGCTTCTTTTACAGCGCGGTTTAAATGGTTCACATGCACAGACAGGCCATAGGCATAGTCATTTGCAGTTTTGAGTTTAAGCTGAAAATGGGGCGAGTCGATGGGGAACTGGCGCTCTAATAATTCAAAGAACAAATGGCAAATCCGAACAGCAGCATTGCTATGTTTTTCAAACTGTTGGGTCGGTTGCATTTTCATGGCTTCATGCACAATTAGGTGCAAATAATTTCTTAAAACATTGTATTTATGAATATAGTCTGAATTTATTTCAGTCATCATCTTTTTGAAAATAAATGAAATTTCTTCAACTTGTTGGTCATTTAAAAAATACAGCGGGTCGCCGTCGACTTTAAACAGCGGTGAGTCTTTTAAAAAACTTTGTCTTGATTCTTGGTTTACAAACTCTTCGGTAAACAGACAAAACCAGCCTGCTTGTTCAGGCGAATTAATTTCCCATGCATATGGCACCATCGGGTTTGAAAACAGTAAAGCAGGGCGGTCGACTCGTATCCAGCGGTTGGCGTAGTGAAGTTCGCCTGTGCCTAAAACCAGTGAAATTTTATAATAATCGCGGCGGCTATAAGGCGTGAGGAACGAGCAGGCATCGCGTTGGAACACGTTAAAATGTCCAAACGAAGTCGATGGAACCGAGTAATCGCTATCTCTGGTTAAAGAAAAGCGGCGATAAAAATCATGTATGGTTTCCATGTTTTTGCCTGTATGCGTTATCAATTTATTTAAAGTTATAAAATTCAAACTTTATTTACTGTAGCTTTTATTTATAGCGTGATCAATCGGTTCATTTAAGCGGTTTGAAAATGAATGATAAATTAACAATGAAATGACTAGACAAACTAAACTTTAAGAAAATATATTGTTAAATCACTATGCCAATGAAAAATAAAAATAATCTTTATAAATGAATAGCCAATATCACATTGACACTCCAAAACACGCGGATTATCCTTTGCCTGCTGGCCACATTGCCAGTGGGTTTTAGCAGACCCTTTTACACAAGAGTACTAAAAGCTTGCTTTTCAGTACTGGATCCTTACGTCCCCCTTTTTTCTATGGTAGGACGGAGGGGGACGCGCTTGCGCGTGCTGGGTCCTTGTGTACCAGTCTGCTAACCCCTTTCGTTCTGCCACCATTATTTAGCAGTAATCGTGGTAGTTCTTCTTTAATACACAAGGAGTTCGCCATTATGCGTACTATTTCATCTCTCTCATTGGCAACCATTGCCAAAATCTTTGACTCTATACCCAACTGGTCTTTAAAACGGTTTAACCGACTCTAGGTTTTAAGCCATAGGTCATTACGACTAAAAAATCATAGCAACAATAAAACCCGAGATAGGCGAGCACACCATTTTTGTGCGGCTTCTGCATGCCTGTATTTAGCGCTCAATTTAAGAGTGACGGCATTTCTATCTCTTTTATTTACAACAAAAAATTATTTTAAGCGGTATACATGAAAAATTTAGACGCTTCACGTAAAGCATTACATGTGATTGATACAGCAACAGATTTATTTAAACAATATGGCTTTAATAAGGTCGGAGTAGACCAAATTATTGCCGAATCTCAAATAAATAAAGGCACGTTTTACAACTACTTTCACTCTAAAGAAAGATTTATTGAAAGGTGTTTGGTCACGCAAAAAGAACAGTTACAAGAGAAAGTGAGTGTGGTGAGTGAGTTTTATCAAAATGCAGATTTGTCTGATCAACTCAGGCAAATTTATCTTTTACATGCTGACTTAAAAAGTGCGTATTACCTGTTGTTTAAGGCGATTTTTGAAATTAAAAAGCTTTATCCAAATGCGTATCAAACCGCACTCAGATATAGGCGGTGGCTTAAAAATGAAATTTTCTGTTTGCTCATGGAAAACAAAAAAACAGTTTCCTATGCAGAAGCGGAAATTTTTGTATTTATGATTGATGGCACAATTCTGGGGCTGTTAAGTTCAGATGAAGAAAGGGAAAGAGATGCCTTGCTTGAGTATTTTTTAAAAAGGGTTTGATGGGGGGAAGGCCCGACGGGAGTTGGGCTTTTGACTATAAAAGTTGATTTTTATAAATAATCTATACTTTAGCTTGTATTAATTTTATTATAAAAAAAATGTAAATGAATTCTAAAAATGGCAGACTACGATTTTCATACGCTTAATGATAAAGATTTTGAAGAACTAGTTGTAGATTTACTCTCAGCAGAATTTAATAAGAGAATTGAACGTTTCAAGGCGGGAAAAGATGGAGGAGTCGACGGCCGTTTTTTTAATATTGATGGTGGTGAGCAAATAATTCAATGTAAACATTGGATAAAAACAGGTGTAAATGCTCTTATTAAATCATTAATGACAACAGAAATAACAAAAGTAAAAAAATTGAATCCTCAGAACTACTTTTTAGTTACATCTTTGCCGCTTTCAAGAGAAAATAAAATAAAAATCAAATCTATTTTTGGAGATTATATAAATAAAGATAGTCAAATTTTTGGAAGAGAAGATTTAAATGACATTTTAAAAAAGTATCCAAAAATTGAGCGTTTACATTATAAGTTATGGTTTTCAAGCGTAACAGTGTTAGAGTCTATTATCAATGCTGATATTATTGGAAGTAGTAAGTATAAAATAAATGAAATAAACGAAAAATCTACAAAATATGTAATAACCAATAATCACAATGAGGCCATAAAAATACTTGATAAATTGGGAACAATAATTATTTCTGGTTTACCAGGGATTGGTAAAACTACTTTGGCAGATCAAATATGTAGATTCTATATGGCTAATAAATTTGAATTTTATTACATTGAGGATACTATATTAGATGTGGATAAAGTTTATAAGGAAGATGTGTGTCAAATTTTTTATTTTGATGATTTTTTAGGTAGTAATTATTTAGAGGTTATTAATAATAGGGAAGATTCTAAAACTGCCTCATTAATTAAAAGAATTGAAAAAGATAAAACAAAAAGATTTGTTTTGACAACAAGAACAAATATTCTTAATCAAGGTAAAAGAATAAGTACTGCATTTGATGTGCAGAATATTGATAAAAATGAATTTGAGTTAATTGTTGGTAATTTAAAAGATTTAGATAAAGCGAAAATATTGTATAACCATATCTTTTTTTCTGAATTAACCGAGGATTTTATAGATCAGCTTTATATAGATGAGCGTTATAAGAAAATAATAAATCATAAAAATTATAATCCACGATTAATTTCGTTTATAACAGATTTTCAAAGGCTGAAGGATATAAATGCAGAAAATTATTGGTCTTACATTGAATCTATATTAGAAGATCCAGCACAAATATGGGGAAATGTTTTTGATAGGCAAATTGATGAGCTATCTAAAGATCTTGTTGCATTGATAGTTTTAAATAGAAATAGTCTTTATGAAAATAAATTACAGGAAGTATATGGTAGATTATCTACGTCTAAAAATTATGGTCCTATAAAAAGATTTGAATTTGTAATGAAAGCATTAACAGGCTCTTTGGTTAATAGAAATATAGGTTATAGTGGTGTATATTATAATCTTTTTAACCCTTCTATAGCAGATTTTATTATTTTAAATTATTTTTCAAATCATTCTTATCTTTTATCTTTGTTGAGAGTTTCAGATAATATTACAGCTGTTGAAACTTTAATTGAAATTTCTAGGAGTAAAGATAGTTCTAATATTAATTCTGTTTTAAGAGATTTTTTAAATATTAAGATTAAACAGGAGAAGTATGATTTAAAATTTTGGGAAATTTTTTCCTATATCGCTTTAAATAGTTTAATAAATAAAAATGAAATAATTAATTTTTTTAGGCCTGTTAAAGAATTTTTCTTTACTGCTGATAGCGCTAATGTGCAATCATGTAAATTTATTTTATGGCTAGTTGAAAATGGAATAGTTGATTTATTTGAATTCATGCATTTGATTGAAAATGACTTAATTTATATTGATTCAAATGATTATTATTCCTTATCTAACTTAAGTTTTATTGTAAAAAAACTTAAGTTGAAAAAAGAGAATAACTTTTATAAGAAATTGAAAAAGGATATCTTCGAATATTTGTGTCATGAAATATCTACCATGGCAAATGATGCTAATATTTTTGATGGGATTTATAGTATAGATGACTATTCTGAAGATATAATTGTAGACTATTTGTCCTCAGTACTAAAAGATGATTTCTTTGTAGAGTTTGATGATGATGAAATAAGTGAAATTCTTTTGTATATAGATGTTGATGGTGCTATTGAAAGTAATAATCAAAATATAATTTATAATAATGAAGATAGTAATAGAGATCCAATAGGAAAAAATCCAATTAATAAACCTGATATTGATCCGATTACTGACTTGTTTGATCGTGGTTAATTTAATAGTAAAGGTATTAGCTTATTAAAATATTTGGTTATCTCAAAAATCTTCTTAAGCTTACCTTATTTACTTATTTTTTACTCAAAACTAATTGTTTAATCTTAACTGCTTTCTCGAAGTGATCTAGCTTATGCTCCATAATCCACCAATGCGCTGCTTCCATCAGTAATTCAGGGTTATCATTCTTATTTTTAAAAAAAGCGTAAAAAGACAGACCAACATTGTCTCCCTTCTTTTCAATTTTATCGTCGCATCCCTTAATAAAAATTTCTCTTAATTCATTTCTCATATTTAGTATCACTTCAAGTCTATAAAACTAAGACGGCTTATTTTGCTCGCCCCATTGGCACATCATATCTAACAAAGGAATTAAAGATTGCCCTTTTTCTGAAAGTCGATACTCAACCTTTGGCGGAATTTGAGGATATTCCTTGCGAGTAATCAGTCCATCTCTTTCTAATTCTTTAAGTGTATTGCTGAGTGTTCTAAACGAAATATTGCCGATGCAGCGTTGCATTTCATTAAAACGCATGACATTTTTTTCATACAGCCAATACATAATAATCATTTTATATTTGCCATTAATCAAAGAAAGGGTATAGCCAAAACCCGTATCTTCTAATGGTGTATATGAAGGAATGCACTCAGTCATTTTAAAATCTACACTATCTTTTAGTATAGTATATAACATAAATTACCGTACTTATATTTAGGAAAGCACACTTCTATAATCGATTTATCAACTTTCCGATAAGAGTGTTTTCATAATGAAAAAGACATTAGTCATTGTTACCCATCCTCACATAGACCAATCTGTTGTAAATAAAAGATGGGTAGAAGAACTAGAAAAACACCCAGACCAATTTACGGTTCACCAAATTTATCAAGCCTACCCAGACGGTGTGATTGATGTTGCTAAAGAACAAGCACTGGTTGAAGAACATGAAAATTTAGTATTTCAATTTCCAGTGTATTGGTTTAACTGTCCACCGCTTTTGAAACAATGGATTGATGAAGTTGTGACTTATGGTTGGGGGTATGGTTCAACAGGCGATAAGCTTAAAAATAAAAAGTTTATGTTGGCTTTATCTGCGGGTGTGCAAGAAAAAGTTTATTCAGAGTATGGTGGATATAACCTTTCTTTAGAGCAAATTTTTACTCCATTTAAGCTAACGGCTTTATATGTTGGGGCAGACTATCAGCCGCTTCATGCATTTTATGGTATAGACACAAATCCATCAGAAGATGACGATGTTCCGACTCAACAAGACATAGCGGATAATGCGGTTCAGTATGTTCAGAAGTTATTAGCGTTGTCTGAGTAAGTTTTAAGAGGAGGCCTAAACTTGAGAGTTTGGGCTTCTTATATAGAAGATTTTTAAAAAATTACATTAAGTTTTTAAGTTAAATATACAATTTATTTATGATATAAATGTCCGCTAAATATAGATTAAATTTAAAAATTTATGACTATTCTTGATATTAAAGAAAAAGAAAATTCCCTTATAACTGATGATGCTCATGAATTAATATGCTACGCAACAATCAGTGAAATAAACTCATGGAACGATGTCGTTAACTTATATTCAGAAATTAAGCATAAGCATTTACCTAAAAAAGTATTATTACTTTTAGAAGATATTGGGCAATGTGAATACACATCCATGCATGCTTCAATGGGAGATGGGCTTTATTTTGATACTACAGAATTCGTTGAAGATGACAGTGCAGCAAGTTGGGAAAATACTCGACCTTTAGAGCTTCAATATCATATAGAACAATTATTAAAGCCAGAAAATTATATAGGCTTTAATAACTTGCCTAAAAAACTTAACTATAGCGATGAAGATCAAGTAACTCTGCTACAGATCAATGCTGAACCCGACAAAATTTTAGATGATGTTATTCAAGTAAAGTTAGTCAATAGTCAAACTGAAACTCAAAAATTTGCAGCATGCCTCAATGGATATTTTAGTTGTGATTTGAACCCTTTTGAATCTTTTAGCTTGATTGAGCATTTAGATCAAAACTATGGCTTAGAGTATGTGGGTTTAGGGGCAAGCTTATTATTCTTTATGAAAACACCAAAATTTGATGCAAATAAAACGCCTCAATTACTTAATGAGTTGAGCAGCTTTTATCAATTCAATCAAACAACGCATCACCAGCTAGAACAACATTTATCTCATCATGAATATCTTATTTTGCCTTATGTAGAGTCATTAGAAGTGTTCGATTTGGATTAAGGTTGATTAGGGAAATCTAACGGACTTCTTTTTGAGTTAGGTAGTGGACCTTAAGAAATAGATTTTTAAATCGTTTGCAAAAACCAATTTTGTCTATAAGTTGAAAATACAATAATACGTCTCTGGAAAAACTATGAATATCGCGCCTTTTCCATTTCAAATTACAAACTGGGAAAAAATTGAAGTCACTGAATATAGCGGTGAAACAGGAAAAGCTTATTGGAAAACCCAATTTTTTGGTGAAGAAGGAAATAAAATAAGAGTAAGACTTGTCGAGTACTCTGCAAACTATTTGGCAGACCATTGGTGTGAAAAAGGGCACATTTTATTTTGCCTAGAAGGTGAGCTAGAAAGTAGATTGAAAGATGGGCGAACATTTACTTTAACGTCAGGCATGAGTTATCAAGTCGGAGACAATTCAGAGCCACATCAGTCTTTTAGCTTAAATGGTGCGAAGTTACTTATCGTTGATTAGATTAATTTTATTTTCTCATGATGAGAGTTCTTATTATATTTAGTGAATAATTTGAAAATAGATTTTTATTTTATCTTTTAATTAAGTTTATATTTCTTTTAGTAGAAAAATAAAAATGTTAAATTACGAAATTATTTATACTTAAATATTTTATAAATAACAATACCTTGATTTTAAATTTCCTATGAGGTTAATCAATGAGTGAAATTCTGCAATATTTACCATTTTCCTGTTATCGAAAGTTTCTTCGACCTGCTGTTGATGGTTGTATGGGTATAGGTACACATGTCGCAGAAATCATTTGGGATGACGGGATCTGTAGAGAGTCTTTTGTTAAGTTTTATAAACATGATAAAAAAAGAGCCTTATTGAATGAAGCTATTGGATTCTTGATAATCCGTTCATTAGATCTTCCACAACCTGATTTAGGCGGTTTTTTACAATATCAAATTTCTGAAACAGAAAATCCTGAATTATGGAAAGATGCATCAGAACTCGAAAAGTATAAAGGAGAGGTCCTTGCGTGGGTAACAACAAATACAAATGGTATTAATAAACGCATTGAGATAACGCAGCAGCAGAATCCTGAGATCAAACAATATTTATCAAATCAGCTACAGGAATCGCTTAAAAAATGGCAACATCTGCCAGATTTAATTTTGTGTGATGACTGGTTAGCAAATGATGATAGAAACTTAGGGAATCTATTAGAATTACCAAATAGAACATTTACACTTATTGATCACGGCGGAATTTTATATGGTGATAATTGGAGTGCATGGGATATTATGCAGTCTAGAATTATAAATGGTCCATTCCAGAAGTGGTATACTCAGATATACAGAAGTAAATTTGATGAAGGATTATTTTGGAAACAAGAATTATTATCAGAATTAACGGAACTTAAGAAAAAGCATATAATAGGTTTGGAAAAAATTAAGCAAGAGCTTTTTGCCTTAATTGATGAATTTATTGATTCCGAAGAAGTTGATACAAAGCTACCTCCTCAACCAATTCAAAAAGTAAGCAAAGTCTTGCAAGATTTCTTGGAGGAATCTGCTGTCCAATCTAATAATCTTGATCAAAAATGCGATCATTGGCTTGATACTTCAGCTCAGTATGCATAGCAGGTATTAAAATGAATTTTAAAAAATTTGAGAATAGATTTCTTAAAGAAAGAAACCAACCAGAAAAGCTTATTCGAGCAAAGTGGTCTCATATTCGCTTTAAGCCTGACTTAGTCACAATGGAAGAGTTAGCAATTGGGGTGTTGGTAAATCTAGATGGAATAGTGTTTACCAAATTTATTGAAGATTTTGGACGAGTAGAATGTGCTTTTGGTGTAGAGAATGCTTCATATATAAAAAGCTGTATTGAACTCTTTGACGATTTTTTAAATCATAATTATGAAACCTCTTTTTCAAGTCAATTAACTATAGATAAAAGAGGATTTGTCCAAGGAGAGTCGATTGACTCTATTATTGAAGATTTATTGTATAGAACAGTTCCATTATCTCATCCGCATAGTAATTCTAAAGGTCGAAAAATATTTAGAACAGTTAAAACCTCAAAATTTCATGCTGATGTAAGAGCATATGTTAAAGACAAACTCGGTGAAATTTATAGTGATATATTTTCAGATAATATTGAACCTATTGGAGACGAGGATATTGGTTTTAGAAAATTGCCTATAGCAATTAATATTAAAGGTAAAAATAAAGTTGGTGATTTAATTTCTTCAGTTTATGCAACACCTGAAAAAATTGAAATAAACTGTCTTAAAGCTTTGAATAATATTTCATTTACTAAAAAGTTTACAAAAAACAAAAGTGATTTTAAATTATTTATGTTATCTCCTGATGACGAAAATTTAGAAATCATGTCTAAAGCTGATAAAGAAAAAAGAATTGAAATAATTAAAGATTTTCGTTGGAGTTTACGTTGTGAAAAAATTGATTTAGTAGAAGGAGATACTTCTGAAGAGATTTCAGAAAAAATAATCAATTGGTCTGAGTTGTGTGAAAGTTATTAGATTAAGTAAAATAATGAAGCTGCTTTATAGCAGCTTTTATTCAGTCTAATAATTTATTATATTTTATAGGTAGAATTCGATAATCTCTCTACTTGGATGTACAATACTATAACCGATTTCTTGAGCAATAATTTTTCTCCATATTAATAATTATTGTCCAAATTTGCCTTGGTCAGGTCATATTTATTTAATTCTACAATATAGCCTTTTAGGGAGAAGTCCCTAATCGTACTATATAGTTTTAAAGACGATAACTTTATATTTCTATCACTTATAAGTCTATGATCTTCAACTCGAGTAATTATAAGAGTAAAAAGCTTTTGTAAAATAAATAGGTGATAAAATAGCTAAACTTTAGTTAGTAAAATATTTTAAAAATTAAGTCTTATATTTGATGATTCAAGATATTAGAGTAGGCGGTATTCGTAGTGATCACCGCCCATTAATTTTATGAATTACTCCTGAAATTCTTCTGGTACAGTTAGAATAAATTTACTCTTCATTATCTCTACTATTTCAGGGGGAATCTTTTTATCTGGATAACCTTCTATCTCATAGCTAATAATATTTGAAGTATTGTTAGCGGTGTTAAAAGAACCTTTAAGTACTTTTAATTCATCTTTCTCTTGATTAACAAACTCAAAAGTTCCTTTTGACATAAGGTGATTGACGCTTACCTTTGTGTTAGCGTTGACAATATAGCTTTGTCCGGCTGTAGGTGTACTCATAATCTTTCTTCGCCTTTTATAAATTGCCTGAAATTAAGGCTATGTATTGCTAAAGAATTAATAAGATAGCTATTTCTGTATGAAGATACAAATTTGCTGCATAACACTATTTCAGGCATTTGCTACCTGAATGCTGATTACACTAATATTGGGAACATGAGCGAGGCTATATTAACGGTTTCGTTGAAAATTAGTTGGATTACTTTGCCAATTTACTTAGATATAGTTTATTTCAGATACTGTCGAATTTTTGATATACGGCGGAATGGGGTTCTAGCAAACGGCATAAAAGCTTAAAGCTATTAAATTTCAGTTTTTTTTAAAATTTGTATTCTGGTGGTTAGAGAAGGATAGAGCTTTCTATCCCTAATCAAATACCTTAATTTGTCAAAGTTGTCATGGCATTAACTAAGCTTGTAATACCTAAAAAGATATCTTTTAAACTCGCTTGATCATCCATATAGGCAGGCGTAGTAACAAATAAGTTTTGTTTATCTACCACGCAACGAATTTAAATATTTACTTAAATTTAGACGTTGTGATGGATATAAAAATTATCAATATTTTTTTGGCTATTTTTAATGTTTGAGCCAATAAAAAAGCCTAAACCGATTAAGTTTAAGCTTCTTTAAATCCAAATTCTGGCGGTGAGAGAGGGATTCGAACCCTCGATACGCGCAAACGTATACACACTTTCCAGGCGTGCTCCTTAAGCCACTCGGACACCTCACCAAGGCGTGCGATAGTAACTAAAAAATCAGGTTCTGCCAAGATTTAAGACGAGCATTACAGAAAAAAAATAATAGAGGTGATAAGATTGCGCTAAAAATCTATTGGTTTAATTACACAATGCAAAATACGGCCAAAAAAGCGACCTTGCCTGCCACGGCTTTGGCAGCTCTTGGGGTGGTCTTTGGAGACATCGGAACGAGTCCGCTCTATGCCTTGAAAGAGTCCTTCCATGCTGCCCATGGTTTGGGAATTCAGCCTGAAAACGTATTAGGAATTTTATCCATTATTTTTTGGTGCTTAATGCTGATTATCAGCATCAAGTATGTCGCAATTGTCATGCGTGCAGACAACAATGGCGAAGGCGGTATCATGGCCTTACTCGCATTGAATTTGCGTAAAGCAAAAATTGCCGACAACAAAAAAATCTACATGATTGCCATTGGCTTTATTGGGGCATCACTGTTCTTTGGTGACGGTATTATTACCCCAGCAATTTCGGTATTGTCTGCGGTCGAAGGATTGTCTATTGCAACCAATGTTTTTGACCCGTTCATTATGCCAATTGCAATTGCCATTATCATTACGCTGTTTTTAGTGCAAAAACATGGTACTGCGTTTGTAGGTAAGTTCTTTGGTCCAATTACGCTTGTGTGGTTTATCTCTTTAGGTGCATTAGGCCTTCATAGCGTTATTCAAACACCAATTGTACTCGGCATGTTTAGCCCGCATTGGGCAATTCAGTTTATCTATCATCATCCAGTCATGACCTTTTTTGTGATGGGTGCTGTGGTGTTAACTGTGACAGGTGGTGAAGCACTTTATGCCGACATGGGACATTTTGGACCAGTTCCGATTCGTCTTGCGTGGTTCTTTGTGGTGTTGCCATGCTTGGTTTTAAACTATGCAGGACAGGGCGCATTGTTACTTCGTGACCCTGCGGCAATTGAAAACCCGTTCTATTTACTGGTTCCTCAGTGGGCACTTTACCCAATGATTATTATGGCGACTATGGCAACAGTGATTGCCTCTCAAGCTGTAATTTCAGGGGTGTTTTCTCTTGCTCGCCAAGCGATTCAATTGGGTTATTTACCACGTTTAAGTATTAAACATACCTCTGAGTCTGAAGAAGGTCAGATCTATGTACCGTTCTTAAACTGGTTACTTTTAATCGCAATTATTATCTTAATTCTGATTTTCAAAACCAGCTCAAACTTGGCAAGTGCTTATGGTTTAGCAGTAACCTTAACCATGCTCTGTGACACGATTTTGGTTTCCATCTTTATCTACTCGGCGTGGAAATGGAGCTGGCCAAAAGTGGTGTTACTGATTATTCCATTCTTCATTTTAGAGTCGGTTTTAGTCGCAGCAACTTCACTTAAAGTGTTGTCAGGCGGTTGGGTGCCGTTGCTCATTGGTGGTATTGCAGTCACTATCTTAATGACATGGAAACGCGGTCGTGAGCTTACCTTTGCTAAACTTGAACATGACACATTGTCTTTAGACTTGTTTGTGAAAAGTATTGGTAATAGCGTGCACTGGGTACCGGGTGATGCCGTGTTTATGACAGGTACACCAAACGTTGTACCTCATGCCATGTTGCATAACATCAAGCACAACAAAGTACTGCATCAGCGTAATATTCTGGTCACTGTGGTGATTGAAGATGTACCTTTTGTTGCACCAGAAGAACGTATTACGACAGAAGCTTTAGCTGAACATTTCTACCGTATTAAAATTTTCTACGGCTTTAAAGATGAAATGAATGTGCCAAAAGCACTCATGAAAGCTTATGAGCAGTTAGGTCTTGAATACGACTTAATGCATATCAGCTTCTTTATTTCGCGCGATCGTATTGTTCATTCGGTGGGTGATGGTATGTCGCCGTGGAGAGAAAAGCTGTTTATTTCGATGCAGCGTAACACCAGTCCGGTGAGTGACTTCTACCAAATTCCAACCAACCGTGTGGTGGAGTTAGGTAGTCAAATCGAAATATAAAATTTGATGTAATAAAAAAACCAAGACATAAGTCTTGGTTTTTTTATGGCTCCGATTATTGAGCTTGTGCCATTGGTGCATCTGCTGGTAAAGCACCATCTTTTGCCATTGGGTCCGCAGACTGGTTCGGGTCGGCTGGTGGCGGTGGAGTATTTGGGTCTTGTGGCGCTGGAGCAGCCATATCACCGCCCGCTGGAGGTGCTGGTGGTGCATCTGCTGGAGGAGCAGGAGGTACATCAGCTGGTATAGGAGCACCCGTAGGGGCTGCACCTGTTGGTGGAGCAGAAACAGGTTGTACTTTCCCACTATTCACTAAATCACTAATAGAGCCAGGCTGGCCATTGACGGTTGTAGTGACTTTTACTTTAGACAAACTTTCTAAAGTTTCACCTGGTTGGACCGCAGGTTCAGCTAGGGCTGCCATACTGCACAGTCCAGCAATTACGCCAATACCAATAATCTTTGAATGGATCATTAAATGGACTCCGTTTATATTTTTATCCAAATTTGTGGAGCTAACCATGTCATAAGGCATAAGGGCTTTTCAATGAAAGATACGCAATTAACCCAATTCAATAGTGAAAGTTCCTCACAATCCCAACAGATTGTTACGTAAGGGGAAATGGAGTTACAAAAAAGATGACCATGTTTTAACCATTTGAAAGATAAGCGATATACTTAAAAAAGCAGGATTGTTAAGCTGCGTGTGGACAGTGGTATTGATAGAAACATGGCAAGCAAAAAAAGTAGTTCAGGCATCTTTGGTGATTTTTCTTTAAGCGAGCATTTTGGCAAAATTGTACTTGCCGGAGTGGCAGCAGGAAGCTTTGCCATCGCTTTTGGCGGTGAAAAAATTTCACAATGGTTTTCGCCTTTAAGTACTAACTCGACTTGTCTAAATCAGTTTTATCGTGAAGTTCCACCTGCCCTAAATAAAGAAAGTTTAAAAAAAGACAGTTATGCGCTGTGTTTTAATGGCTTCAATGTTCTGTACTCGGGTATGTCTAAAACGCCGTTATGGTCAGCTGAATATCTAAGTCCAGAACGTTTAAGCACTAAAATTAAACGTGAAGATAATTTCCACGAAGAAACACGTGTTCCTGAGCGTCACCGTTCATTGTTAAGCGATTATCGTGGCTCAGGCTATGACCGTGGGCACATGTCCCCAAATGGTGATATGCCAACTAAAGACTCGCAGTACGATAGCTTCTCGCTCAGTAATATGGTTCCGCAGGCCCCTAAAAATAATCAGGAAGTTTGGCGTAAGCTTGAAGACGCTACACGTGCTGTGGTTACTAAGCAAAAGCAAGATGCCTATATTGTGACGGGACCAATTTTTGAGGGTCAACGACTCAAAACGATTGGGCGTGGTGTTATTGTTCCAAGCGCCGTATATAAAGCTGTTTATTATCCTAAAACGGGTGCAATTGGCGCTTACTATGCACCAAATAACAACTCGCAGCAGGTTAAGGTCGTGAGTGTTTGTTATTTGGAAGAAAAGTTAGGAATTAACTTATTTCCTCAACTTACCGAACAACAAAAACGTAATGTTTATCGTCTGCCATTAACATCTAGCCAAGTTAAGCCAAATCAGAAATTAGATTATTTACACTGGGACGGAGAAAGTCAGTGTGAACAAGATTTAACTAAAGATCAGATTCACGCATTACAAGATCAGTTTAAAAAGCAAAAAAGTACGTCTTCTGAACCTATGGAATCAAAAGTTCCAAGTATTGATGAAGAAACTAGAAAGGCGATTGTGAAACAATTAGTAGAAGCCTTGGTGAACTATTTCTTGCAAATCATTAAATAACTCGCATGTAAACATTGTTGCACAGTTCTTATTCAATACAATAAGATGAGCATACAGATCTGTCTGTTTATCCATTTATTCGAATAAGGACAATAACAATGTTTGCCTCGATGTTTCTTTTTTCTTTTGCTATGTCTATTACCCCGGGTCCCGTCAATACTGTCATTTTATCGACCAGCTTAAATCACGGTCTAAAAAGATCAGTTCCGTATATTTCAGGTGCTACCATTGGTTTTACTTTGCTTTTGATTTTTATGGCGTTTGGCCTGCAAAGTGTATTAACTCAATTTCCAGTTGTCTTAAAAATTCTTGCGATTTGTGGAACGCTCTTTGTTTGTTATATCGGGATTAAAATTATTCTTTCTGCTGCAAATATTTCTATTTCAAGTGATCCTGTCGAACAGATCATTATTCCCAATTTTAAAGATGGGTTCTTGTTACAGTGGCTTAACCCTAAAGCGTGGTTAGCTTGTGTATCGGGTATAACCATGTTTACCAGCATTGAAAACCCGCAGGCGTTACCGATTTTTATCGTTATTTATTTTTTCACCTGTTATGTGTGTTTGTTCTTTTGGGGATTTTGCGGTGATAAATTTTCAGTGGTGCTAAACCAAGGCAACCGTTTGAAATATTTTAATATCTTGATGGGCGCTTTTTTAATTTTATCGGCACTTTTAATTTTGATTGATTTTTTTTAAATTGATCGTATTACACTGTGAAGATATAACAACGAGACACACTTATGTTTAAGCCATTTGAAAAGGGTACAGAGTCTTCTTCAATTGAAGATTTAACATTAGAAAATGATGTCGATTGCGTGAGCATTTATGGCAATTTGCAAATTACTAAAGACAAAGTCGGCTTAGAGCAGGCAAAGGCATTGCAGAGCTTTTTAAACGATGTGGTTGCAGCTTTGGAAAAAGAAGAATTGCCTGAGAAAATTGAACGACCAGCTGAACAAGAAGTGAATAATCCGTTTTTATAATTTATGCATTCTATGTGTGATGTTGAGCATAGTCATGTTGCCATACAGTCTTTAGTACCCGGTTAGGTGTTAGTGAGGTTGTATAGACATTTCTTACTTTTGAAAGCCCAAAAGTAAGCAAAAGGCTTTGTTGAGCAGAGGGCACTTCCGTGTACCCCTGCTCAACAGGTGACATCCATGTCACCCACCGCGATAGTAGATTAAGGCTATAGATATAAAGAATTAATCTTTATCTCCAGCAACCACTTTATAAATAATCGCACCAATCACAGCACCTAAAATCGGTGCTACCCAGAACAACCACAACTGACTTAAAGCACCAGTTTGAGCAAAGAATGCAACACCTGTACTACGTGCAGGGTTCACCGAAGTATTTGTCACTGGAATACTGATTAAGTGAATAAGTGTTAATGCAAGACCAATCGCAATAGGCGCAAAACCAGCAGGTGCACGACCATGTGTTGATCCTAAAATAACGATTAAGAAGAAAGCAGTAAGGACCACTTCAATAATAAAAGCAGAACCTAAACCAAATTTATTTGGTGATAAATCACCAAAACCATTTGAAGCAAAGCCGCCTACACCAGTGAAGCCAGCTTGTCCTTGAGCAATAATATAAAGAACAAATGCAGCAGCAGTCGCGCCGACTACTTGTGCAACGATGTAAGGAATTAAATCTTTAATATCAAAACGACCGCCGACCCAAAGACCGACACTCACCGCGGGATTAAAATGTCCACCAGAAATATGCCCTAAAGCATAAGCACCAGTGAGTACGGTTAAACCAAAGGCAAGGGCTACACCTGCAAAGCCAATACCAAGTTCAGGGAAAGCTGCGGCTAATACAGCGCTACCACAACCACCAAAGACTAGCCAAAACGTACCTAAGAATTCAGCAAAATATTTATTCATTGTGATTACTCATCTATTGATCTATTTTTTAATTAGTGTGAAATATGTCACAAAAAATTAAGCATGTGACTATATGAAATTTTTGTTTTCAGTGTTGTTTTAATCAAGAAAAGATTTGTAAGTTTTGGTTGGTTATTCTTTGTCTAAAAAATGATCTCTCCATTGTTGGGGTGTTTGATTGGTCCAATGTTTAAAAGCTCTTTGAAAAGCACTTTGTTCCGAGTAACAAAGTAAAAGTGCAATCTCTTGTAAGCTTAAATGCGGGTCTTTTAAATACTCGGTTGCCAGCATAAAGCGCACTTGCTGTACACGCTCCTGAAAGGTGGTGTTTTGTTGTTGTAAATGACGTTGGAGTTGGCGAACCGATAGGCCTAATTGAGCCGCAATATATTCAATTTGGTACTGATTCTTTTGTAAGCCAGTTAAAATGGAGTGCTGTAAGCGCTGATCGAGTTGAGTCGAATTTGGTAATTGTTCTAACAGTGCTTGGGCTTGCTGAACCAATAACTGCTGTAGAGTGTGGTCAGCGTTGCTAAGGGGTTTATGAATTTCGGTAATTGGAATAAGTAACTCTGTACGCGGCTGGCTAAAACGAACAGGACATTGAAAATATTGTTCATAAACCCTGATATTTTTAGGGGCAGTATTTAAGAAATGTACCTCATGTACATGTACACCTTCATGAGACATAAAAAGACGTAAGAATTGAATCACCAGCGCAATCGCGATTTCATCGGTAAGCTGAGTAGGGTGTAGTTCAGTCGCCTCCCAGCGAATAGAAGCATATTCTTCATATAGCTCAACCACTAATGGGCTACCGTCATAAATCAGACGGTGAAAGTCATGATAGCGAATTAAGGCTTCACCTAGGTTATCGCAAGAGAGCGCGAGATAAGCAATAATTCCTAAGTGTTTGGGCTGAACATATTTAGCAATTTCTAGACCTAAACCGGGCTTCGGGTCTAGTTTATAAATCACTTCTAACAAGTCGCGCCAAACGACGTAGTCAAAGCGTTCCAGATTTTGAATGTGTTCTAATTGTTTAGGAATAGCTAATCCATTCGCTTCACAATAAGCTTTTAATAGATGTCCCAGCCCTCCATACACCGAGCCTGTATAATTTTTTAGTTGGGGCATCCGTGACCACCTCTTTCTTGTCGTGATTTGTCAATGAAACCATAAATTCTGGTCAATACCTAGCATAACGAATTTTATATGCTCAATAAAAAGAAAAAGGAGTTAGGTGATGTTAAAAGGTTTTATTGCCGGAATTGCGGTTGCAAATGCATTTGAATGGGTGGCACACAAATATATTTTGCATGGCGTACACCGTGCTGGAAAACCGCGCTATAGCCCAGTGCCAAGAAGCATGGAGTCACATTGGGCACACCATCGTGAAGTACGCAAACAGCAATTTCATGATGATTGCTATGTGGAAGGCGTTGGCAACTGGCGAACTAAAAATGAGTTAATTTCTCTTGCCGTAGTGGCAACAGTTTCAAGTGCTATTTTCTATCCATTTTCAAAAGGTATGGCACTTGCAGCTTGGTACAGTGCTGGTAATTATTATTATATTCATCGCCGTGCACATTTAGAGCCTGACTGGGCAAAGCGTAAAATTCCGTGGCATTACGACCACCACATGAACTCTAATCAAGATGCTAATTGGTGTGTGACTAAGCCTTGGTTTGATTATGTGATGGGAACACGTGTGGTGTCTTCGGCAGATTTAAAAGAACAAAACCCTTTGGGTATACGATTACCGACTGCACTTGCTAAACCACTGTCTCAAGCAGTAGAAAAAATCTTTCCTGCAAAATGGGTCGAGAAAAAAGAAAGACCTAAACTCGTTAGCGACATAAATTCGGTCGATGGTGCTGCATAAAAAATTAAAGGGGCATATTGCCCCTTTAATGATAAATAAGCTTACAAGCGCATTTCGATGCCTTGATCAGCTAAATATTGTTTAGCTTCTGGAATGGTATATTGGCCAAAGTGGAAAATACTTGCAGCCAATACCGCATCTGCACCACCTTGTAAAATACCGTCTGCAAGGTGTTGTAAGTTACCTACACCGCCTGAGGCAATCGTTGGAATGGTCACGCGGTCATTAATGGCACGCATTAAGGCAATATCGTAACCTGCTTTAGTACCATCGGCATCCATACTAGTAATGAGTAACTCACCCGCACCGTAGTCAGCCATTTTCACAGCCCATTCAATGGCATCAATACCTGTTGGTTTACGGCCACCGTGAGTAAAGATTTCCCATTTGTTGTCACCAGTTTTTTTGGCATCAATTGCAACCACGATACATTGCGCGCCAAAGTGCTGTGAAGCCTCTTGAACAAATTCCGGATTAAATACGGCAGCCGAGTTAATACTCACTTTGTCTGCACCTGCATTTAATAACGCACGAATATCTTCAACCTTACGGACACCACCACCGACAGTTAATGGCACAAATACAGTCTCGGCCATACGTTCAACAGTACGGTAAGTGGTATCGCGTCCATGATGTGTAGCGGTAATGTCTAAGAAAGTAATTTCGTCTGCACCTTGTTCGTTATAGCGACGTGCCACTTCAACAGGGTCGCCAGCATCACGAATATCGAGGAATTGAACGCCTTTAACTACGCGTCCGTTATCAACGTCTAGGCAAGGAATAATACGTTTAGCAAGCATAGCTTTTTCCAAAAATAATCGCCGTTGGTGAAAGTTCCTACACAGGCGCTACACCTTCATGGAGGGAAGAGGTATTCTATCAAACTTCACAGATGTTTTTTGCAGGTTTTCCATGTCGGTTTATACCCCGTTGAGTTTAGATGAAGTTCGCGCCTTTGCTGCACCTTATGGATTAGAGGTGTTGGAGCTGAACCCAATTCAGGGAGGTATTCAAAACACCAATTATTTTCTGGTTGATGTAAACCGCAAACAGTATGTACTTACCGTGTTTGAAGAGTTAGATGCACAAGGGGCAGGTGAACTTATTCCTGTACTTGAACAATTGGGGACTCATGATGTACCCGTTGCTGTACCGTTAAAACATAGCGGGCAAGCGGTTCACGTGATTGCAGACAAGCCTGCACAGATTGCACCACGTCTCATGGGTCACCATCCCATGCAAACCACAGTAGCACAAGTTGCAGCAATTGCAGATGCACAGGCGAAACTGCATGTGGCTTTAGAAGACTTTCCGCTTGAACGTGAATATCGCCGTGATCATCAATACTGGACAGGTGTTGCAGAGCAGCTTAAACCAAATATGACTCAAGATGACCAAGCTTTGCTTGAGCAGGTCTATCAAGCGTTTAATGCAAAAACAGCACAGTATTCAAACCGACCAACAGGTTTTATTCATTCAGATTTATTCCGCGACAATACATTGTTTGAAGGTGATCAATTACAAGGTATTTTAGATTTTTACGAGTTAAATCAAGATGAATTGCTGTTTGATATTGCGATTACCATCAATGATTTTTGTACCGAATATCCAGCAGCGCATTTAAACTCAGACAAAGTGGCAGCTTACTTAGCGGCATACCAAAAAGTTCGTGTGCTTACTTCAGATGAACTGGAATGTTTAGATGTATTCTTAGCAATGGCAGCATGCCGTTTTTGGTCAATGCGTTTGCAAGTTGCTCAAAAAAATAAAGAAGAAGGACGTACAGGCGACGACATTTTGCAAAAAGATCCGCAAGAAATGCGAGCAATGATGCAAGACCGTTTAAGTCATGTAAAAGCATAAAAGGAATAGAGATGCGAGATCAGGGGCGTTTAGTCGAATGGTTCGACGAAAAAGGTTATGGCTTTATTCAGCCGGACGATGCTGAAAAAGAGCGAGTCTTTTTGCATATCAAAGATTTTGCACGCCCCGGACCTCGGCCAATTATTGGTTGTGCACTAGAGTATTTAGTCATTTTAGATGAGCGAGGTCGCTTCCGTGCCCAGCAAGTCACTTATTTGAAGGCATCACAAACGCGTAAAGCTTCAAAGTCAGCAAAAACAGAATCTTCATTTCAGGCAAAACCATGGTCTGCCATGCAAATGGTCATCGTATTTTATTTTGTTCTAATGGGCATTATGAGTTTTATCCATGTTCTGCCAGCTTATACCTTATTGTTTATCTTAATGATGAATGTCTTAAGTTATTGGCTATATTCACAAGATAAAGAAGCCGCACAACTAGGCAATCGCCGTATTCCTGAACAGACTTTACATATTGTGAGCTTTTTAGGCGGTTGGCCAGCTGCATGGTGGGCACAACAAAAACTGCGACATAAAACACAAAAACAACCATTTCGTAAGATTTATTTTTGTACCATATTCCTTCATTTACTTTTGATTTTGTGGCTAATTTCTCCTTTAAACGTTTTGCGGGGATCATAAAAGTAAATTGTTTTATTAAACTTGAGAGGTATAAAAATGAATAGTTCTATCGACCAAGATCCAAATCGTACTTTAACACTTATTTTGTATGTACTTTATATTGTTGCCATTTTTACGGGCGGCTTACTTGCGATTATTGCTTTAATTATTAACTACGTAAAACGTTCTGATGTACAAGGTTCAATTTTTGCGAGTCACTTTACTTGGCAAATCAGAACATTCTGGTGGTATCTCGCTTGGAATATTATTGCCTTTTTACCATTTATTTTCTTGTTTTTTACAGATGAAAATACCGATTTATTTGCAGGTGTTGCGATCTCATCGACCGTATTCTGTGTGGGCGTGATTACAGCGGCATGGATCTGGATCGTATATCGTGCAATTCGCGGTTTGATTGCATTAAACGACAATCGTCCGATGTATCAATAAATCATGATTATTGAACATGTGCATTTGAGTATAAAGCCTGGGCAAAGTGAAGCATTTCTTAAAGCATTCGAGCAGGCAAAACATATTGTTTATCCAATGGAAGGCTTTAATGCTGTCCAACTCATTAGACATGCAACTGACCCACATCATTATATTTTAATGATTTCTTGGGATGAGATTGAGCATCATACCGAAGGGTTTAGAAAGTCTGAGGCTTATCAGGAATGGAAAGCATTGCTCCATCCTTTTTATGATCCAATGCCGACAGTTGAATACTACGAGCCCTGCATTTTATTAAAGAAAAAATAATAGATAAAAAAAGAGAGCGTTAAGCTCTCTTTTTTTATTCTCGAATTCTTTTAGTTTTTTTAATGGGTAACTTAAGTTTTAACTCACTGACTAAAACACCTAACACCACTAAAGCACCGCCAAAAAGAGCAATAACTGGTAATCGCTCACCTGCGATTCGGCCAATAACTCCTGCCCAAACAGGCTCTCCTGCATAAATAATCGCAGCACGTGAAGGATCAACCATACGCTGAGCCCAATTCATCACAAATTGAATCAGTGCACTTGCTAAACCTAATGTAACAGCAAGGAGTACAAGCGGCCATGAAAATGCTGGAATCGTATGCTCACCCACCACAGGCATAACTGCAAACGAAAGTAGAGACGCGACAGCAAGTTGAATAATGGTTACACGGCGCAAATTTACCTTTCCAGCAAAGTAACTAATAAAAATAATTTCTAAAGCAATCGCAAGTGATCCGAGTACTGTTAAAAGCTGCCCAAAACTTAATGAAATTTGCTCAAAACCATTCCCTGTCAATAAAACAAGACCAGTAAAAGCTAGAGCTGCTCCCACCCAAGTCATGGCATGTGGTGTCTTTCTAAAGATGAGCCACATTAAAATAGGAACAAGCGGAACATAAAGTGCCGTTAAAAAAGCCGATTCACTACTCGGAATGGTTTGCAGGCCAATTGTTTGAGTTCCATAGCCGCCCACAATGACTAGACCAATCACACTACCAGCACCTAAGTCTTTTAACGTAACGCCTTTCATGCTTTTGAATGAAATAAGCAATAACGTTAGTGCTGCTACAGCAAAGCGGCAGCCTACAAAAAACATAGGCGATGTAAAATTCAGTGCATATTGCACTGTAAGAAATGTTCCGCCCCAAATCATAGTAATCAAAACGAGTGCTAACTGTGGGGCTTTGCTTGAACTCAAAGAAATTGGTGACATACTCAAAATTAGAATGAATTGTGCAATATACTGCACATATTGCGCTATTCTTCTGTTTTGTGCAATATATTGCTCAAATTTTCTTTGCTAACCTATTCTATGAGCCAGTCGAGTACCGTTTTACAGCACGTAGGCACAAATATCCGTTCATTAAGAGATGAGCGTGGTTTAAGCCAACAGGAATTAGCAGACCAGGCGGGTGTAAGTAGACGTACTATTGCTGCTTTAGAGACAGGACAAGTCAATATCAGCCTAGCTAAGCTCGATGCGATTGCGATAGTGTTGGGCGTAAACTTTAGAACGATTGTAAGTGCACCAGAGCATAAAGAACATGCGTTGGTTAATGTACTTGCTTGGCAAGGCGAAAAAGAAGAAAGCAAAGCAACTTTACTGGCTTCAGTTCCATCCCATAGTCAAGTTGAGCTTTGGACATGGTCTTTGGCAGTAGGGGAGTCTTATATTGCTGAAGCAGACCCAGAAGGGTGGCAAGAACTTATTTATGTATTAGAAGGTGAGCTAACCATACAATTTGCAGATAGCTCAAAAACCATAGCTGCCGGTTCTTCAATTATATATGCCAGTTCAGTAACTTACACTTATATTAATAGTGGTAATCAAGTGCTTAAATTTATTCGTAATGTGGTGTATTAACTTTAAAGTCTTTTCAAAATTATATGAAGAATTTGGTTTTATATAGTGAATTTATCTTATTTAAAAATTTGAAAATCTAATTTTAAACAAAAAACATGAAGAACAATAAATAAGACAAGTTATGATATTTCTTGTGTAATGAAATTATTTTTAAATCGTTTTAACAGAAAAAAGATAGAGAAATGAAGTTTTTATTAAGTTCGCAAGATATTCAGAACTATAAATTTATCTGGAATATTTCTAAAGAAAACTATAAGAAACAAAGAAGTAGTATGTTTCTTATGTTTTTATTAGTGGTATTTGCAGCATTTTTTACGACTTTATTACCATACTTGCTAAAAATTATTATCGATTATTCTGCACACGAATATAACTTTTTACTCAATATTCAGCTCCCATTTAATTTTTTATATCTACTTGTATTTGCCTACGCGACCGCATGGTTAGTCAATGAGTTATGCCATTGGACGCAAAATATTTTTGGGGCTTATTTGATGGTCGATTTCAAAGGATCATTAATTTCTGCAGGCTTAAAAAATTATTTAAATCTAAAAAAAGATGCACAAGATCAAATCGAGGCTGGAACAGTAATGAGTGATCTTGAAAGAGGAAGTACTGCTTTTGGTGAGGTTAATTTAACGTTAACTTTTTATTTAGGACCAATTATTTTCCAATTGGTAATGATTTTTGCGGTTTTGTTTACGACCATTAGTTTACTTTTCAGTATTAGCTTTTTATTGGTCGCTATTATTATTTTTATCGTTTCCTTTTATATAAATAAAAGAAGTAGTTCACTATTCGATGCTATGTATGAAAAAGACAATTTAGTGAATAGTCATTTAATACATCAAATATCTAACTCCTATGAAATTAAAGTAAAAAATGCAGTGCCGTTTCAGTTATCGAAATTTAATGACACTCTAAATTTATATATCACAACGGCAAAAGATAGGAATAAGAAAATAGGATTATTGATGATTTCTCAGTTGTTTATGATCTTTTTATTCTTACTTATTTTTATGTTATTTACTGTATTTCTTTCAACTGACAAGCAATTGACAGCTGGGGCTTTCGTATTGATAAGTACTTATATTATTCAGCTCACCAATCCATTTTTGGCTGTTTCCCAAAGTTTGATGCGGTTAAATGGCAACTTTGTGGCTTTAGCAAAATACCGACAGTATTTTAATCTTAAGAAAGAGCAATATACGTCATCTACCATTCAACATTCCGAAGTCATATTTCAATTTATAAATGCCAAATTTTCGTTAGGAAAAAGAGCAGTAGACCACTTTAATTTAACAATTTTGGCTAATAAAACGTATGTCGTGATTGGGCAAACAGGGCTAGGTAAAACTTCTCTGATGAATTATTTAATGGGGGTATATCAGATTCAGTCAGGGCAGCTTTTTTATAAAAATATCGATATTAGTCATAATTTTTCTAAGCATATTTTTGATGAAGTGGTCTATGTTGCCCAGCAACCTGTTATTTTCCCTTATTCTTTAAGAGATAATTTGGTTTATAACTCTCAGTATATATATGAAGATTCTTACTTAATTCAGATGCTTGAGCAGTTTAAACTATCGCATATTTTGAAAAAGCATGAGTTAACGCTCGATGATGATCTAACTGAAATTTATAAGAATTTTTCAGGGGGAGAAAAGCAAAGAATTTGTATCCTTCGAGGTCTTTTAGCACGCCCACAACTCATCATATTAGATGAACCGACCGCAGCTTTAGATGTAGATACTGCAAAAGATATACTTGCATATATTCAGCAAGTTGTTCCGTCCGTGATTATGATTACGCATTCACCCTATGCAATGGAACTGGCAGATGAGGTGATCGATTTAGAAAAACTATTAAATTAGAAATGATTAAAATAAAAAAAGAGCCTAAACAGGCTCTTTTTTTACATCTTAAAAATTAAAGACGGTTTTCATCTAACAAAAGCTGAGCTTCACGAAGGTTTAGAGTACCTTCATAAATTGCACGACCTGTGATTGCACCTAAAATGCCTGGTTTGCCTTTTAAGTTACGAACGTCATCAAGGTTAGTTACGCCACCTGAAGCAATCACTGGTAAGCCTGAGTATTGAGCCAAGTTGACAGTCTGCTCAACGTTTACACCTTGCATCATGCCGTCACGAGCAATGTCTGTGTAAACAATGCTAGACACGCCTGCATCTGCAAAGCGTTTTGCTAAGTCAGTTGCTTTCACGTCAGTAACATTAGCCCAACCGTCAGTTGCAACCATACCATTCATGGCATCAATACCAACAATGATGTGACCTGCAAAGCGCTTACAAGCTTCTTCTACAAATTCTGGCTCTTGAACTGCTTTAGTCCCGATAATGACAAAAGTCACGCCAGCTTCTAAGTAATGTTCAATCGTTTCTAATGAACGAATACCACCACCAATTTGAATTGGTAATTCTGGCTGAGCTTTAGCAATTGCTTCAACCACAGGTTTATGGATAGGCGTACCTGCGAAAGCACCATTCAAATCGACCAAATGCAAACGACGTGCGCCTTCATTTACCCAATGCTGGGCAGTTGCAACCGGATCGTCAGAGAAAACGGTATCGTCTTCCATACGCCCTTGTTTTAAACGCACACATTTACCATCTTTCAGGTCAATTGCTGGAATGATTAGCATGCTTTCGCTCCTTGCTTCATCATGTTTATGAAATTGTGCACATCTTAGCAAAGTATTGATCAATCGCTAAGCCTTAGAAAAGACTTTTATAACTTTACGCGTGAAGTGCGGTTTGAATCGTTTGTGAAATGTGAGCCGGCAATAAGTTTTGTTTACGAAGCTCTAAAAATACCAGTAGAGCTGCATAAGCATCAGCGGCTGCATAACTGATTTGCTGTAGTGTAAGTGGTTTTTGCGCCCAATTTGATGTTCCGACTTTCTTTGACTTTGAAAGATACTGTCCAAACAACAGTGCTACGGCTTTTTGTACACCCATTTGCTGAGTAAAACCAAAGTGACTAAAACCTTTAGCAAGATCAACGCAGCTTTCAAGCTCTATGCCTTTTTTATGAAAAATGTGCTTATCATTTTTAAGACCAAAGCCGACTTTAATTTGCTGAGGGTTTGACAAAATAGGCTGCAAAAACTTTAAAGTTGATGAATTGACATGAAATAAATAGGCTTTATGTTCTGTGGCAAGCTGAATCAGATGTGGACCCGTCGAGACCTCACCTACCCGAAATGTCGGTTTAGACTCTGAATCAAACCCTAAAAAGATCGCTGCTTTTAATTCTTCTTCAATAGTTTTGCATTGCTCAATATTTTCAATCACCACAATATTTTGGTGGTTAAGATTTTTAAAAAGTGGAAGCTGCTGAATAGAGGCTTTATCAAGGAGGGACGGGGCTTCGGACATATTTAACAGCGTACAAATAAATTGAGCTATTGCCTTTATATATGAATAAAGCCTAGAGAACTAGGCTTTACGAAACTTTAAAAATTATTGAGACTGAGATGGTGTACCAATTTCAATACTTTCGCTTCTTTCGATATAACTTTGATAACTCGGGACCATCATTGCAACAATAACTCCGAAAACAAATGCGAGTGGAATAATGACAATATAGATCCAACCTAAAACACGTTCCCAGCTTGGCGTTGGACGCTTTGGTCCATAATCATTAGGTCCTTCAGTTCCTTTTGCACAGAATAAATAAATGGCAAGGCCAATGTTCACGACTGGTACGAGCATGAGTAAAGATAACCATCCGGTATTATTACGGTCATGCAAACGTCGAATAGTAAATACGAAGCTAATATAAATACCGACAATATAGAGAATGGCAATAGCGATGATGCCTGGCGCAGTAAAACCTGGGGTGCCCTCATTTTGTGTAAGACCGAAAGTAAAAGCAATAAGCAGAAAGGCTATAACGAGGACGAGTGTAAATAAGAATGTCCAAGCAGCGTAAGAGAGTCGTCCAAAACGCCCATTCGCCTTAAAGGGTGAATCCTGCTGAAGTGGCTGATTTTCAAAAGGTGAATTCATTGTGTTTATCCTGATCATTTGGTTTTATTTAAAAGTATAAATATTCAATATTTTGTTGAATAAAATATCATTCTATAAATGATTGCTTATTATTATAAATAAAAAAAAAGATCAGGCCATCTAGACCTGATCTGTTTAAAGCTTTCGTGAAATTAAATATTCCATTCCACAAAGTTTTTAAGTAACTGTAATCCAGCAGTATGGCTTTTCTCTGGATGGAATTGAGTCGCAAATAAATTATCTTTGTGAATTGCTGTGCAGAAGTTCACGCCATATTCGCATGTTGCAGCCACAAGCTTTTCATCTTTCGGTTCAACATAGTAACTGTGTACAAAGTAGAAGCGAGCATCTTGTTCAATGTTGTTCCACATTGGATGGCTTGGGTCCATTTGGTGAACTTGGTTCCAGCCCATGTGTGGGACTTTCAAACCTTCCATTTGAGGGAAGTGCTTTACTACACCGTCAAAAATACCTAATGCGTCTACACCGCCATTTTCTTCAGAACTTTGCAGTAAGGCTTGCATTCCTACACAAATCGCAAGAACTGGCTTATTAAAAGCAGCATTGCGTACGACTTCATCAATACCTGCTTCACGCATGCCTTGCATACAGTCACGCATTGCCCCAACACCTGGGAAAACAATTTTGTCGGCTTGTGCAATTAATTTTGGGTCGTTAGTTACATCGACTGTAGCGCCCACATGCTCAAGTGCTTTAGCTGCTGAGTGTAGATTGCCCATGCCATAATCAAGTAACGCGATACGTCTCATTAGAGGCTACCTTTTGTCGATGCAATCGTGTTTTCAGCACGTGGATCAACTTCACATGCCATACGTAAAGCACGAGCTAGTGCTTTAAATACACTCTCGATTTGATGATGGCTGTTTTTACCTTTCAAGTTATCGATATGTAAGGTCATAAGCGCATGGTTTACGAAACCTTGGAAAAACTCGGAAAATAAATCCACATCAAAAGTACCAATACGTGCGCGAGTAAATGGAATATCCATAAATAAACCCGGACGACCAGATAAATCTACCACTACGCGAGATAAAGCTTCGTCTAACGGCGCATAAAAGTGGCCATAGCGTTTTAAACCTTTTTTATCACCTAAAGCTTGTGCAAAAGCTTGTCCAAGCGTGATACCGCAATCTTCTACGGTATGATGATCATCAATCTCGAGGTCTCCATCACAATGAATATCGATATCAAATAAGCCATGTCGCTTGATTTGATCAATCATATGGTCTAAAAATGGAACTCCGGTGTTTAGTGTGCCTTGACCAGTACCATCGAGATTTAAACGAACTCGAATTTTGGTTTCATTGGTATTTCTAACCACTTCACTGATACGTTGCGTCATGGACACGTTCCTCAAAAAAACGTCAAAAATGATTGGATGTTAACGACAATTTCGCTGTGACGAATTCGTGACAGCATCATAGTTTGCTCAGGAGGGTTAATCAATGCCTATTACCGTACATGCTTATAGTTCTCTAGATAATTCAGAGATTCGTGATCAGCTTGAGCGTTTGTATGATACAAGTCCGGAGTTTGGTGACGGGCACGATGCGATTGAACAACTTGAACAAGATTTACAGCAGTATACCACGCTATACACTGCGGAATTTAACACCAAAATTATAGGTGCAATTTGGTCTTCAGGACAAGGTGAAAGCAAGGTTCTTGAATATATTGTTGTGCATCCTGCTAACCGTGGTCGTGGTGTCGCTGAGCGCTTAGTTGAAGAAGCTTGCCGTATAGAAGAATCAAATGGCGTTAAAACTTTTGAACCGGGATGTGGGGCTATCCATCGTTGTTTAGCACATATTGGTAAACTACATACCTAAAAGCCTATTTTTACTGTAACTGTGATTTAAAAATAATCACTTGTTACAAAAAATGCGGAAGTTACTTGACGGTAACTAATAAACATTGTTTAATACGCCCACTTCGGCGTGATAGCTCAGTAGGTAGAGCAACGGATTGAAAATCCGTGTGTCCCCAGTTCGATCCTGGGTCTCGCCACCATTATTTGTGTTTTCAATCCCTGATCCCATCAGGGATTTTTTTTAAGTATAAAAAATATCCATTTAAATCAGAAACTCAGGATAATTGTTGACTATTGTCCTGAGATACGGCTTAATACAGGCCATCGGCGTGATAGCTCAGTAGGTAGAGCAACGGATTGAAAATCCGTGTGTCCCCAGTTCGATCCTGGGTCTCGCCACCATATTCGAAAAAGCCCCATACTTCAAAGTATGGGGCTTTTTCATGTCTGCTGATTTAATAAAAATATGAAGATCGTGCCTGTGTATAAATCTCATTTTATCCACAAGCAAATAGGGTTATCCCCAATATTACCTTTACTTTCTAAAAATGGCTCAACTGAAAACTTGTCTCTACTCGTGAGGACTATCATTAATGAGTCGTTTGCCTAAGCACACGGCTTCTACTTCGTCGTAACCGAGCTGTTCGTAAAAGTTCAATACATTCAAATTATCTTTACGCACCAATAATTGAAGTTTTGGGCAACCACGAGCGATGAGGCGCTTCTCAAGTTGCTGTACAAGCGCTGTAGCGATGCCTAAGCGTTGTTGGTGGGGGTGAACAGCTAAATAATTAATCCAGCCTCTATGACCGTCGTAACCGCCCATGAGCGTGCCAATGAGTTGCTCATCCTTAATAGCAACTAAAAATAAATCATCTTGTTGTGAAACTTTTCTGAAAATATCTGTTTCAGGACTATTCCAAGGGCGGGTGAGACCGCAGCTTTCCCATAAATTAACGACATCATCCAGATCTGCATTTGTAAATTGGCGAATAATGAACATGCGGATTTCTACTTTTTGTTTTGATGTGCTGAAAAGATAAAATAAAAATATGAGTTTGAGCAGTGTTTATTAATAATTTAAACAAATAAAAAGCACCCCCGAAGGAGTGCTTGAATTAAACCAGTGATTTAAGCTGATTTTGCAACTGGTGCTGCTTGAAGCATTTGACCTGTCTCTTCAAAGTTTGCATGCCAAGACAATGCTTCACGAAGTAAGTGAGGAGTATGTCCACCTTTGGCACATGCACGGTCAAAGTAGTCATTTAATGCATCACGATAAAGTGGGTGTACGCAGTTGTCGATAATAGCGCGAGCGCGTTCACGAGGTGCTAAACCGCGTAAATCAGCTAGACCTTGCTCTGTCACTAAAATATCAACGTCGTGTTCGCTGTGGTCAACGTGGCTCACCATTGGCACGATAGAGGAAATATCGCCGCCTTTAGCAATTGATTTAGTCACAAAGATCGCTAAGTGTGCGTTACGCGCGAAGTCACCTGAACCACCGATACCATTCATCATTTTTGTACCACATACGTGAGTTGAGTTCACGTTACCGTAAATATCAAACTCAAGCGCAGTGTTAATGCCAATAATGCCTAAACGACGAACTAATTCAGGGTGGTTAGAAATTTCTTGCGGACGCAGCACTAATTTGTCTTTGTAAGCTTCGATATTGCCAAAAACTTTTTCGCCACATTTCGCTGAAAGGGTAATTGAGCTACCAGAAGCAAATTTCATTTTGCCTGCATCAATGAGTTCAAAAGTACAGTCTTGTAGTACTTCTGAGTACATGATGAGGTCTTCAAAATCAGAATCTTTTAAACCTGTTAATACAGCGTTGGCAATAGAACCAATCCCTGCTTGTAATGGACCAAGGTTTTTCGGTAAACGACCTTCTGCAACTTCTTTGTTAAAGAAAGCAATTAAGTGGTTTGCAATACCTTGAGTCTCATCATCTGGAGGAGTGACTGTTGATGGAGAGTCATGTGTATCGTTAAATACAATACCTACAATTTTTGCAGGATCGATTTGAATTGCTGTTGTACCAATACGCTCATCCACTTTTGTTAATGGAATTGGCGTACGTGTTGGACGATAAGTCGGAATGTAGATGTCGTGCAAACCTTCAAAGCTTTCGCTTAAAGAGGTATTGATTTCAACAATCACTTTTTCGGCAAAAATAGCAAAGCTTGCAGAGTTACCAACTGAAGTTGTTGGAATAATGCCGCCATCTTCAGTAATTGCAATTGCTTCAATAACTGCAACGTCTGGACGTTTAAGTTGTTGGTTACGCATTTGCTCGACAGTTTCTGACAAATGTTGGTCAATAAACATGACTTCGCCATTGTTAATTGCGCGGCGTAAAGTGTTGTCTACCTGAAATGGCATGCGACGAGATAAAACACCTGCTTCCGTGAGTTGTTTGTCTAAGTCATTACCTAAGCTAGCACCCGTAATTAATGTGATTTTTAACGGATTTTTCTTTGCGTGCTCTACAAGTGCTTGTGGAACAGCTTTAGCTTCACCGGCACGAGTAAAACCACTCATACCAACGGTCATTCCATTTTCGATGAATTGCGCAGCTTGTTCAGCACTGATGACCTTGTCATGAAGAGAAGCTAGGCGAATACGACTTAAAGACATTGGACATCCTCAATATTGTCAAAACATACGGGATTTTAGCTATGAAAAAATGAAAAGTGCATAGGTGTTAGGCTAAGGTCTAATTTTTTAAATAAATGTGGGTATAATTTATTTTTATGACTTATATTTAATTGATTTTAAATATTTTTTAAAAAATTAAAATAGCGCTTTAAATGATCATTCGATCAAATTAAAAGCGCTCACTTAAAGTTTGTTTAATTTTTTCTAACGGATTTGTCGTGGTATTTTCTTCAGCCGCTGGTTTTGGGATAGGTAACGAAATAATAACTTCTAAGCCACCTTGTTCACGGTTATGAATTTGGATCTCACCTTGGTGAATATCGACAATACGTTTAACAATTGCAAGACCTAAACCACTACCTTGAATGGTTCTAGCAGAGTTACCTCTTACAAAAGGCTGCATTAATTCTTCAATTTGGTCTTCAGGAATGCCTTCACCATTGTCGGCCACCGTAATCAAAATATGTTCATTTTCAACTTTTGCACTGAGTTCGATTGGCTCTGCACCATAACGCTTTGCGTTATTAATTAGGTTGGCAATCAGACGTTTTAATGAGAGGCTACGTGCAGGAATAATCGGTACATCTTGCATCTCGAAACGAATATCAAGCGGTTTAAACTGAACAATTAATTCTTGCAATAACATATTGATATTGGTGTCTTTTAATTCTTCATCTGAACCGTCGCGCATATACGAGATGAACTGATTTAAAATCGCATCCATATCATCTACGTCATACACCAAGCCTTCACGAAAAAACTCATCAGGCAACATTTCTGCTGTTAAACGAATACGTGTAAGGGGCGTGCGCAAATCATGTGAAATACCAGCCAACATAATCCGTCGTTCACGCTCGGTTTGATCAAGCGTATATACCATGCGATTAAAGGCTTGATTTACTTGGCGAATTTCTAGTGGACCATGATTGGTATCTAGGTAAGGCGCTGTTCCTGACTTACTATATTCATTGGCAGCATTTTGCAAACGACGCAAAGGGCGGTTCATTTGTCGAACCAAAATCAAAATAATGATGGCTGAGGCTAAAGGAACACCCACAACCCATCCAATTAATAGTTCAGGGCTATAGTTTGCATATGTTTTTAGAGGCTCACGGACCCAATTACCATGCATTTCAGGAGTTTGAATCCAAATACGAGGGCTTGGTTTAAATTGGAAGTAAACCGTAACGTCCTTAGTGCCAATCTCATTGGCTAGTTTCTGCTCAACGTGATTAGTAAAAAACTCGGCAATAACTTTATCGCGGACACTAGGATATTCTTTAGGATCGGTTATGTATTCAATACCAACCCGATTACGTAACCAGGTATCGATATCAACTTCGTTATTACCATGTAAAATACGAATATTGGGGTTATTGACCAGTTCTAGTTCAACAGCCAGATAACGGGCATGTTGTTGAATTTCTGGTAAATAGAGAGTGCGCCAAAAAAACCACAATGACATAAACAGGCTAAAGAACACCACCAGCAGTACCAAAATAGTGGTACGCATGGCAGCAGAACGTGGCTTAATCTTGTCGAGAAAACGTTCCCACCTCGTCCGTTTACGCTCTGAGTACGTAACGTAATCGGTAAAGTTTTGTGGTGGAATTGGCTCTAAAGTCACTCTATTTTATCTCAAACTTATTCAGCACCGTCTGGAACAAACACATAACCCACGCCCCACACAGTTTGGATGTAGCGCGCACGTGCTGGATTATCTTCAATCAGACGACGTAGACGAGATACCTGAACATCAATAGAACGTTCCATTGCACCCCATTCACGACCACGAGCCAAGTTCATGAGTTTGTCACGTGTTAATGGTTCGCGTGGATGCTGTACCAAAGCCTTCAATACCGCAAACTCACCTGTAGTCAATGTAACGATTTGACCTTCACGAGTAAGCGTACGTGTAGATAGATCTAAAGACCATGGGCCGAAACTAACTACTTCAACTTGTTGGCTTGGAGCACCTGGAACTTCACGAACTTGACGACGTAATACTGCGCGAATACGTGCTAGAAGCTCATTAGGGTTAAATGGTTTTGGTAAATAGTCATCTGCACCAGCTTCTAGACCAGCAATACGATCAGAGTCACTACCACGAGCAGTTAACATGATAATAGGAGTATCAATGTTTGACTGACGTAAGCGTCGGCAAATACTTAAACCATCTTCAACGGGTAACATGAAATCGAGAACGATAAGAGAAAATAACTCACGTTGTAATAAACGATCCATTTGCGAAGCGTCATGGGCAGTTTTTACAACAAAGCCTTTATCTTCTAAAAAGCGTTGCAAGAGGGTACGTAAACGCACATCGTCATCGACTACTAAAATGCGCTCGACACGATCCGTTTCGTTATGTACGGTTTCAGGATGTTCAGCAGGTACAACTAAACTCATGATGTACTCCCTTTTAAAGTCATAATTTATATATTATTGGGGCGCTCAGGCTTATTGCCAGCAAGCCCTCAGTATAATGCCGATGTTCTTGTTAAGACTATGTATCAATTTGCTCAAAATTACAATTTTCGTAGGTGCTTGAAACCAAAAAACAACATCTTATGCCCATAATTTAGCAAAGCCCGCGATAAAAAACCAAATATTCAATCATTCGCTAGATTTTTATCGATTAAATTTTAATAAATATTTGTTTCAAATAAATTATTTAAAAAAATTCTATTCATTTATTCTTTAGTTTTTACAAGCATTGCTAGATGTTTTATTGATGATAGGTTCAAAATTTATATATAAAAAGAAGAAAAATGAAGTTTTTAAACCTTCTAGCCATGTATCAATATGTTCATTTTCTCGTAATTTGTATTAAAAAATTTAATTGGATGCTAGAAGAGTTGCTACAACTCCTATCTTTAAATAAAGTTTGACTTGAAAAGTAGAATGACAAATAGATCAGGTTTTAAAAGAGTTTTTTTAAGATAAGAATGTGAAAAATTCATAGTCAATACAAAAAAACGTTTTGAATACGCAAACAAGTGTGGATTTTATGGGCTTGGTCTTTATAATCATTGCTTTTAAACTTTATCCTTGTGGGATCAAACACGATGACTGACTTAGTTCAGCAGTTGGCAAGTGAGCTTGCCGTACGTCCAAACCAAGTAGAAGCTGCCATCCGCTTAATTGACGAAGGTGCCAGTGTTCCATTTATTGCCCGTTACCGTAAAGAAGTAACACAAGGTTTAGATGATACGCAGTTACGCCAATTAGATACTCGTTTAGCGTATTTACGTGATTTATATGAGCGCCGTGAAAAGGTCATTCAGTCATTGCAAGAACAGAATAAATTGAATGATGACTTATTGGCGCGGGTGAATGCAGCCGAAACAAAAAATGCTTTAGAAGAAATTTATGCACCGTACCGTCCTAAGCGTACGAGTAAGTCTTTCAAGGCGAAAGAAGCGGGTCTAGGACCAATCGCTGAAAAAATTATTGCAGAACAAATTGACCCGACAGAAGCATTGGCTGGTTTTAGTCATGAAGAATATCCAGATGTTGAAAGTCAGTTAGATGCAATTCAGCATATTCTGATTGATGACTGGGCACAAAACATTGCGCTGACTACAGAATTAAAAGCAACTTTTGCAAAAACAGCAGTATTAAAAAGTACAGTTGCTTCTGAAGAAAAGAAAGAAGTTGGTAAAAAGTTCCGCGATTACTTTGAATTCTCTGAAGGCTTAAACAAACTACCTTCTCATCGTTTATTGGCAATGTTACGTGGCCGTCAAGAAAACGTACTTGGCTTAAAAGTAGATGGTGAAGATGATGCACCTTTGGTGCGTATTGAAACTGAATACAACCTTGATCAAGTTCAGCCACAAACTCGCCAAGATTTCTTAAAGCAAACTGCAAAATTATTCTGGTTAGGTAAAGTTCGTCCTCAAATCGAGCATTCATTGCTAACAGAAAAACGTCTTGCTGCTGAAGCAGAAGCAATGCAAGTATTTGCTGAAAATCTTCGTCATTTATTGTTATCTGCCCCAGCAGGTAGCCGTACAACTTTGGGTGTTGACCCTGGTATTCGTACGGGTGTAAAACTGGCTGTCGTAAGCGATGCAGGTGATGTACTTGCTCATAGCACGATTTATCCATTTGCGCCTAAAGAAGACAAAGAAGGTTCAATTGCTGAATTAGCTCGTTTGTGTCGTGAATATAACGTAGAGCTTATTGCGATTGGTAACGGTACTGCGAGCCGTGAAACAGAAGCTGTAGTTGCTGAAATGATGGCTGCAAACACAGACCTTAAATTAACACGTGTGACTGTAAGCGAAGCAGGTGCATCTGTTTACTCTGCAAGTGAACTTGCTTCGGCAGAACTTCCAGAGCTTGATGTTTCAATTCGTGGAGCAGTTTCTATTGCTCGCCGTTTACAAGACCCACTTGCTGAGCTTGTGAAGATTGATCCGAAATCGATTGGTGTAGGTCAATATCAACACGACGTAAATCAAACTGGTTTGGCAAAAACACTTGATGCGGTAGTTGAAGACTGTGTGAATGCTGTTGGTGTTGATGTAAATACTGCTTCACCAGCAATCTTGGCTTACATAGCAGGTTTAAACAAAGCGATTGCTCAGCAAATCGTTGAATACCGTAAAGAGCATGGTCGTTTTGATAACCGTCAAGCGTTGAAAAGCGTACCTCGTTTAGGCGAGCGCACTTTTGAACAAGCGGCCGGCTTCTTACGTATCCAAAATGGCTCTGAACCTTTAGATGCTTCTGCTGTTCACCCTGAAAGTTATGGTCTTGTTGAGAAAATTGTTGTGGCGAAAGCGACGACAGTTAAAGACATTATTGGTAATACCGAAATCATCCGCCAAGTAAAAGCTGATGAATTTGTTGATGACAAATTTGGTTTGCCAACAGTTCAAGACGTATTAGCTGAACTTGAAAAACCAGGTCGTGACCCGCGTCCAGAGTTCCGTACTGCTAAATTCCGCGAAGATATCACTGAAGTGGGTCAATTGACTGAAGGCATGCAGCTTGAAGGTGTAATTACCAATGTCACAAACTTTGGTGCCTTTGTTGATATTGGTGTACATCAAGACGGTTTAGTTCATATCTCTGAATTAGCAAATGAGTTTGTTTCTGATCCGCATAAAGTAGTTAAACCAGGTCAGATTGTACAAGTACGTGTGATGCAAGTTGATGCTGAGCGTAACCGTGTGAACTTGAGTATGCGCGCAGAAGGCGCAGCTCCTGTTAAAGCACAGCGTCCACCGCGTCGTGAGCAAAATAATGAACAGCGTTCTGAGCGTAAACCACAAGGTAAGCGTCCTCAACAACCACGTAAAGATCAGGTTGAGCGTCCACAACGTAGCAAACAAGAAAAACCACAAGAGCAAAAAATTGGTGGTTTTGGCGCATTGTTACTACAAGCAGGAATTAAAGGTTCTAAATAAGAGCCTTTAGAAGACCTAAAGAAACCTCCCAAACGGGAGGTTTTTTATTGTTTTGTAGTTTGCTTTAGAGAGCGTGGAATTCGTTTTTTCAGAAATCGCAGTGGTAAAGATGAGGTGAATCTTAAGATCAACAAAAACGTTGTGAAATCTACAATCAACTATACAACGTTATAGCATAACTCAACTTTAACCCTTTTCAGTTGTCAGACAATATCGACAAAGCCTTGAAGTAAGTTCCTCACTTTCAGGCAGTTACATTAAAAATTGATTGTTTTTTTATATTATAAATGGTTGTTTTTATGCCGGCTTTAGAACTGAAAAATAGATTTCATTTAAACGATCTCCTCTCGGGAGTGGTCGTATTTCTCGTGGCGTTACCCTTATGTTTGGGTATTGCCTTAGCCTCAGGCGCTCCAATCATTTCGGGTATTATTGCCGGGATTGTTGGTGGAATTATTGTTGGCCTACTGAGTGGTTCTCACATCAGTGTCTCTGGCCCAGCAGCAGGGCTGACTGCGGTCATCCTTGTACAGTTAGATCAATTAGGCGGCAACTATGCCGCCTTTTTATTGTGTATTGTATTTGCAGGAATTTTACAAATTCTATTTGGAATATTTAAGTTAGGTTTCTTTGCTAACTTTATTCCAAACAACGTCATTTTAGGATTATTGGCTGCTATTGGTGCTATTCTGATTGTGACTCAGTTGCCATATTTATTTGGGCTGACTGACTTTTCATGGAAAAACGTTTGGACTGCTACACCTGATACTTTTCTTCAGCACTTTGACGCTGGCGCAGCGCTTATTGGCCTACTGAGTTTATTTTTAATTTTAGCTTGGGATAATAGTCCACTTAAAAAGTTGGCCATACCTTCGGCTTTAATTGCTGTGGTCATTGCAGCAGTTTTAAATTTTGTGTTAATGAATATCGGCTCGCCTTGGGCAGTACAAACCAATAATTTGATTCAACTACCAAACATATTGCAAGCGCCGCAAGAGGTATTGGTTTTTCCAGACTTTAGCTATCTGGCTGAACCATTAATTTATACCGGAGCAATTACACTCGCGATTGTGGCGTCTTTAGAGACATTACTAAACTTAGAAGCCGCAGATAAACTTGATCCTCAAAAGCGTTCATCTCCACCTAATCGTGAACTGTGGGCACAAGGCGCGGGCAATATTGTTTCAGGTTTAATTGGCGGCATGCCAGTCACTTCAGTCATTGTCCGCAGTTCTGTAAATGCAAATACAGGCGCACGTAGTAAATATTCCACGATTATTCACGGCATATTATTGCTACTAGCAGTTTTATTCTTTGTTCAACTCATGAATATGATTCCATTGTCTGCACTTGCAGCGATACTAATCGTGACTGGTTTTAAACTGACTCATCCAAAGCTATTTAAACAGCTTTATCAAAAAGGCTGGAAACAGTTTTTACCTTTCATTATCACCCTTGTTGCAATCTTGCTGACAGACTTATTAACCGGAATTTTGGTGGGTCTATTTACCAGTAGTGCGTTTATTTTATATGGCAACTTCAATAAAGGCGTTCGTGTTTATAAAGAAAAGCATTTACACGGAATCGTGACCCGTATTGAGCTTCCATCACAAGTGACTTTTCTTAATCGTTCAGCGCTCATTTCTGCATTGGAACATGTTCATAAAGATCAGCAGTTGATTATTGATGCGACTCAATGTGACTCGATTGATCCCGATATATATCAGGTCATTCAAGATTATCAAAATGAAACGGCAGTTAAGCGTCAGGTTGATTTGAAGCTTATAGGGTTTAAACAGCACTATGAAGAAGTAGATGATGCAGTTCTTGATATTTACATTAGTACTAGAGATTTACAGCGTAAATTAAGTCCGCAGCAGGTGGTTACTTTACTTAAAGAAGGTAATGAACGTTTCGTAAAAAATGAACGTTTACAACGTGATATTTACCGTCAAATCCGTGTCACTGCAGATGAAGGTCAACACCCAATTGCGGCTGTTTTGGGATGTATGGATTCACGTGCGCCTACCGAAATGATCTTTGATGTGGGTATTGGTGATCTGTTTAGTTTAAGGATTGCTGGTAATATCGCAGGTCAAAAAGTACTAGGTTCACTTGAGTTTGCCTGTCAGGCCAAAGGTTCTAAAGTCATTTTAGTTTTAGGTCATACCGACTGCGGAGCAGTGACCAGTGCATGTCAGCTAAGGTTACAGGAAAAACAAGTTTCTGATGTGAAAGAAATGCCGCATATTCAATATGTGCTTGGACCACTCATGCGTTCGGTAGAAAGCGTATATGACATTATGCAACCACGTGAGTTAAACAAAGCTTTTATTAATCAGGTGACAGCAATGAACGTTCACTACAACATCCAATATATTATTAATAACAGCACAGTACTTAAAGACCTGCTAGACCGTGGTGAGATTGCAATTATTGGTGCGATTTACGATGTTAAAACAGGGCATGTTGAATTTCTAGATGCGTAAACAAGCCTAAATAAAAAAGCGCTTCTTAAGAAGCGCTTTTTTATTTTTAACTCATCTTAATATGTCAAATTACCAATGTTCACCTGGGAAAATTCGTGCATAAGCTTTTTGTGCCCAGTTCAATTTCTCAGCTTTTTGGCCTTTTGCTGCATCAGAACTTGGGAACAGGCGGAAACCAATCGACATAAACATGTTGTTGATGCCTGGCGCGACTGAATACGTCATAGACGCCAAACGGCCTAAGTTCGTCGCAATACGTTTTGGACGTTTCACAATTGCATAAGCAATTAAGTCAGCTGCTTGTTCAGGTGAAAGGGTTGGTACATATTTATAAATTTTGGTTGGTGCGATCATTGGGGTACGCACTAAAGGCATATAAATTGATGTGATCGCAATTTTATGCGCATGAACTTCGGCAGAAAGACAACGACTAAATGCATCAAGCGCAGCTTTAGAAGCGACATAAGCAGAGAAGCGTGTTGCATTTGCTAATACGCCGATTGAACTAATATTAATAATTTGACCGTCTTTACGTTGAATCATGTGAGGCAAAATATTAAGCACCATTCGTACAGCGCCAAAGTAGTTTAATTGCATGGTACGTTCAAAGTCATGGAAACGATCATAAGACTCATGAACAGCACGACGAATAGAGCGACCTGCGTTATTGATTAAAATATCAATATGATCAACAGAAGCTAAAATATCTTTAGAAACCTGATCAATCATGTCCATGTCGTTAAGATCACATGGGAAAATTGATGCCTGACCGCCACGGCTTTCAATATCTGCTTTCACTTCTTCTAATGTTTCTTGAGTACGGGCAACCAGTAAAACATGCGCACCAGCGTCAGCAAGTTTGTTCGAAACCGTTAAACCGATTCCACTTGAGGCACCTGTCACTAAAATGACTTTACCTTGTACCTTTTCTTGGAACAGAGCTTCTAATTTTTTATTCACAGCATTTTACCTAAGTAGGGGCAGGGGCTATTTATTCCGGTATGTAATTTTTATTTTTTACAACCGTTGGTTCATCCTGATGAACTCCTAAATATTGCCCTATCTTAATAGATGTATAAAAATTGTCTAGTATGTAAATATATGAAATTTAACAATTTATTTAGAGTAAAAACTCTAAATTATTACCCTAATCCATTAATTATTGTGAAGGATTAAATCAAATGAAAATAAAAAAGCCTCTATATTCCAGAGGCTTATTTATTGGTTTAAAAATTATACAGTTGAAAGTGCTTGTTCTAAGTCGGCAATCAGGTCATCAACATGTTCAATACCGATAGAAAGACGAACCATATCTTCACTTACGCCGGCAGCTTTTAATTCTTGTTCATTAAGCTGGCGGTGAGTGGTTGTTGCAGGATGACACGCCAGACTTTTCGCATCACCAATATTCACCAGACGAGTAAATAGCTGTAGAGCGTCAATGAAGCGAGTACCCCCTTCACGACCATCTTGAACACCAAAGGATAAAATTGCAGAAGGTTTACCCTTTACATATTTTTGCGCAAGTTGGTGTTGTGGATGATCTTTTAAGCCTGCGTAATTGACCCATTTTACTTTTGGATGATTTTGCAAATATTCCGCGACTTTCTGTGCATTTTCAGTATGGCGTTCCATCCGTAAATTAAGCGTTTCTAGACCCTGTAAAATTAAGAAAACACTGAGCGGGCTAATAGCTGCGCCTGTATTGCGTAATGGCACTACACGAGCTCGTGCTATATAGGCAGCCTCACCTAAAGCTTCGACATAATTAACCCCGTGATAACTTGGGTCTGGTGTATTCAAAACTTTAAAACGCTCTGGATATTTACCCCAAGGAAATTTACCGCTATCGACAATTGCACCGCCAATACTATTGCCATGGCCACCAATATATTTAGTAAGCGAATGGATAACGATATCGGCGCCATATTGAAATGGTTTTAATAAAGCAGGGGTAGCAACCGTGTTATCGACAACGACAGGTACACCATATTCATGGGCGATTTTTGAAATTGCTTCTAGATCAATGATATTGCCGAGCGGGTTACCAATTGACTCAACAAAGACAAGTTTAGTTTTATCATCAATTAAATTACGCAAGCTTTCAGGCTTTTGATAATCAAAAAAGCGAACTTCAATTCCTTGTTTTGGTAGTGTATGGGCAAATAAGTTATATGTACCGCCATATAAAGTTGAGACAGAAGCAATATTATCTCCAGCTTCAGTAATGGTCTGAATGGCATAAGTAATGGCTGCCATTCCCGATGCTAAAGCTAAAGCACCAATGCCTCCTTCGAGTGCAGCAAGGCGTTGCTCAAGTACAGCAGTGGTGGGGTTCATAATACGAGTATAAATATTACCTTGTACTTTTAAGTCGAAAAGGTCTGCACCATGCTGTGTATTATCAAAGGCATAAGAAGTGGTTTGATAAATAGGAACAGCGACCGCTTTGGTTGTTGCTTCAGGAGTGTAGCCTGCGTGAATGGCTAAGGTTTCGTCTCGGTATGTATGTGACATTGTTATCATCGAAGTGGTCAAAGAATAATCCAGATTTTTTAGCATACTCTTTATGCATGATTTAGATGTTTTTATGTAAAGTTCAGCAGTTTTAAGCATAAAAGAACTTAGTTTAATTTTTTCAGATCACTGAATTAAATTTACATGATGTTGAGAGAACGCCACAAAAACTTACTGGCAGTCTGAACCTTGCAAGAACACTATAAAAAGCAAAAGTAATTCAATTCATGATAAAAAAGCTGGAGAAGTGAAGTAATGAGTACTCAAAAAGTATCTGACATTATCATTGAGGTGCTGGAACAAGCAGGTGTTCAACGTTGCTACGGTATTGTAGGTGACACCTTAAACCATGTCACCGACTCCATGTCTAAGAGTAAAATTGAATGGATTCATGTACGCCACGAAGAGGTTGGTGGCTTTGCAGCAGGTACGGATGCTTTACTCAGTGGTCACTTAACAGCATGTGCAGGATCTTGTGGACCAGGGAGTCTGCACTTTATTAATGGTTTGTATGAATCGCATCGTAATCGTGCCCCAGTCATCTTGATTGCCAGCCAGATTTCCACCGAGATGGCTGGATTTATCGACTTTCCACAATATGTCGATTTTAAATCGGTTTATGCCAAAAATTCGGTTTTCTGTGAAGAAATAACCCAACCTTCACAAGCCAGACATATTATGAGTATGGCTTGTCAGGCTGCACTGACCAAGCGTGGTGTCGCCGTGGTCATTGTTCCTGCGAATATCAGTGAAGCGTCAGCTGAAGCAGGTCTACCTTTTGTACCACGCCAAACAGATCCCGATATTTTGCCGAGTAAATCTGAGCTCAAACAGATTGTTGATCTGATTTCACAGCATCAAAAAATTGGAATTTATGCAGGGGCAGGATGTGAGGGTGCGCATGACCAACTGGTGGCTTTTGCAGAGAAGTTAAAAGCTCCCGTAGCACATACTTCACGTGCCAAAGATTTTGTCGAATATGACAATCCATACAATATGGGTATGACAGGTATTTTTGGTAATAAAGCGGGTTATCACACCCTTATGGATTGTGATTTACTAATTTTACTGGGTGCCGATTTTGCATGGGCACAGTACTATCCAAGTCATGCCAAAATCTTGCAAATTGATATTGATCCGACTCATTTGGGTCGACGCCATCCAATTACATTGGGCGCCGTGGGTAAAATTTCATCGACGCTCGATGCTTTATTGCCACTACTTGAAACACGTCATGAACGTGACTTTCTAGATCATTGTCTTGCGCTGAAACATCAGAGTGATGAAACACGCCATAAAGAAGAGCGGGTAGGTAAAGATGGGCTGATCCATCCACAATATCTGGTTTCGCTACTCAACCGCTATGCAGATCAGGATGCAATTTTCTTCGGAGATGGTGGTTCACCGATGGTGTGGGTATTAAGACATATTGACGTCAATGGCAAACGTCGAACCTTTACCAGCTTATTACATGGCACTATGGCCAATGCCATGCCACAAGCACTTGGAGCACAAAAAGCATTCCCGAATCGCCAGATTATTGCATTGTGTGGAGATGGTGGCTTAGCCATGTTACTGGGCGACCTGCTCACTACAATTCAGGAAAAATTACCAATCAAGATTGTGGTGTTTAACAATAGTTCGTTGAATTTTGTAGAGCTTGAACAAAAAGTTGAAGGATTGCTTGACCATTATACTGATTTGCTCAATCCTGATTTTGGTCAGCTTGCTAGTGTAATTGGTTTGCATGGGCAAACAATAAAGCATGGCGACGGGTTGGAGCAGGCAGTTGAAAGTTTTTTAAAACATGATGGCCCAGCTTTACTCGATGTTCATACCAATCCGATGGAACTGGTAATGCCGCCAGATCCTAACCTGAATCAGGTTTCATCAACCTCACTCTATGCAATTAAAGCATTAATGTCGGGTCGGGTAGATGATGTTAAAAACTTATTAGTCAATAATTTCATTAAATAAATCTATGTAAATCAGTTCAACTCTCCGCATTCTGATAAATGAAAAATGCATGATTCAAGGTCATGCATTTTTTATATCAGGAAACAATTTTGACGACATTTATCAGTCATAAAAACCGATTAAACTCAATCACGCCTTATTTTTTTGCCGCGTTCAGCATATAATAGCTACTATTTTTCGCTCATTGCGATCTGTTGGTTTTTCAATTGAGGAGTCCTGCGTGGCCCAATATATTTATACGATGAACCGAGTGTCTAAGATGGTTCCGCCAAAGCGCGAAATCTTAAAAGACATCTCTTTATCATTTTTCCCGGGTGCCAAAATTGGTGTTCTCGGTTTGAACGGTGCGGGTAAATCTACCTTGCTTCGTATTATGGCTGGCGTAGATAAAGATTTCTCAGGTGAAGCTCGTGCACAACCTGGAATTAAAATCGGCTATTTAGAGCAAGAGCCGCCACTTGATCCAACTAAAGACGTTCGTGGTAACGTTGAAGATGGCGTACGTGAAGCTTTAGATGCTTTAGAACGTCTAGATCAGGTATTTGCAGAATATGCAGACCCAGATGCAGATTTTGATGCGCTTGCAAAAGAGCAGGAAAAATTAGAATCAATTATCCATGCTTGGGATGCGCACAACCTAAATAACCAGCTTGAAATCGCGGCAGATGCCTTGAACCTTCCAGCTTGGGATGCAGATGTAACATTACTTTCAGGTGGTGAACGTCGTCGTGTAGCGCTTTGTCGTTTATTGCTTTCTAAGCCTGACATGCTTCTTCTTGACGAACCGACGAACCATTTGGATGCAGAGTCTGTATCTTGGTTAGAGCGTTTCTTGAAAGATTTCCCTGGCACAATCGTTGCGATTACGCATGACCGTTATTTCCTTGATAACGTTGCCGAGTGGATCTTGGAGCTTGACCGTGGGCATGGTATTCCTTACCAAGGTAACTACTCTTCTTGGTTAGAACAGAAAAATGCTCGTTTAGAACAAGAGCAGAAACAAGAAGAATCTTTTGCTAAAGCATTGAAAAAAGAACTTGAATGGGTTCGTTCAAATGCGAAGGGTCAGCAAAAGAAAAACAAAGCACGTATGGAACGTTTTGAAGAGCTTAACTCTAAAGAATTCCAACAACGTAATGAAACGTCTGAAATCTATATTCCACCTGGCCCGCGTTTGGGTAATAAAGTTGTGGAAGTTGAAGGTATCAGCAAATCATTCGATGGCCGTTTGTTGTACGAAAACTTAACGTTTACCGTACCTCCAACAGCTATTGTGGGTATCGTTGGTCCAAACGGTGCGGGTAAAACCACTTTATTCCGTATGATGACTGGCGAACAGCAACCGGATACGGGTACTGTGACTTTAGGTGAGTCGGTTAAAGTGGCTTACGTAGGTCAGATTCGTGATACCTTGGATAACAATAAAACCGTTTGGGAAGAAGTTTCTGGCGGTTTAGATATCCTGAAAATTGGTGATTACGAAATCGCATCACGTGCTTATATTGGTCGCTTTAACTTTAAAGGCCAAGATCAGCAAAAACGTGTAGGTGAATTGTCTGGTGGTGAACGTAACCGTTTACAACTTGCGAAGATCTTACAGATGGGCGCAAACGTGATCTTACTGGATGAGCCATCGAACGACTTGGATATTGAAACTTTACGTGCGCTTGAGGATGCAATTCTTGTGTTCCCAGGTACGGTAATGGTGGTATCGCATGACCGTTGGTTCCTTGACCGTATTGCAACGCACATCTTGTCGTTTGAGAACGAACAGCCAGAATTCTACACTGGTAACTATGCAGAATATGAAGCTTACCGTCAGTCACGTTTAGGCGAAGATGCATCTCAAAAACGTACGAAATACAAAAAGATTACGGGTTAATTATCCGTAAATGAAAAACCAGCCTAAGGGCTGGTTTTTCTGTTTTTATGAATCAAACTCTTATTTATTAAAGTCACCTCTTAAATCTGATCATATAAGAGAGGGTGCTACTATGACTACATCAAATGCCATTGCTAAAGAATAAAGTGCCATACGTGTTACACGTTTAAACGTATTTCATCTTTTTGCTGTAATGCGATCTTAAAGTTTTTAAATTATCCGCTCGGCTTTTAAGGTATTAGTAGTTTGCTAAACTTACTGTTTGCAACTAATTGAGGTGAAAGGATATAAAAGCTGCATTTATAGTTTTTACAATTAGGCAGTATTTTTTTGAAATCCTAATTTTTAGATTTTTAGCCACGAAAGAAAATTTAGGAACAATTTGATTTACAAGAACTGAACCTATAAATCAAGATTCTGTAATTTTATTACATGTAGATTGCCTGCTATAGTGACTTTGTGCAATTTACGTCATGGTGTACCGTTGGCACGTTCTACAGTTTTTATGTCCGTCTTGTTTAGTTTGCTTATATTCCAAAGCTTATGGAATGTGGCAGCAGCATTTTGTGTGCATGAAAATAGGGGAACAGCATTACAACATTTTGGTCATCATGCAGATTTAAATGTGTATCAATCTTCAGACCATATGCAGACTGAACATGTTGGTATTGTAGAAAATTCTGATAATGCTCCACTAAGTTGGCAAGATCATCATGATCATTTACCTTCATGTTTTCATGTAGTCATGACTGATAACGCCAAACAGGCTCAAGAACCTGTTGTATATGTACATGAGCGTTCACAAGTCTATTACTGGTCTAATTTTTATCAGTCTCCGTATCTTGGAGACTTAAATCCTCCTCCTGTTTTAACCCCGCTATAGGTGGGGTAGCCGAAAAATAACCCACTAGAAATTTATTTATTTCAAAGGGTTAATTGTATGTGTAAACAAGGCACGGTAGTCCTCTATGTGGATTACTCATTTAGATATTCACGTCTTTATTCTAATCAAAAGGCAGAATATAAGTTTCCATCAAATTTTTCTGAAGAACAGAAATATCATCTAAACAAAACAGTTACCTTGTCTCTGAGTATTCACAGTGATGGGGGATTATGGAAATGAATATTTTATTTTCCCCCCGTGTTCGAACTGTGAGTTCCAGAGTTATTGGTTTTGTTTTGGCTATTATTCTCGCTTTAAGTTTTAGCAAATGGCATTTTCAGGCGGCATTTGTAGAACATATCTTATGGGTTTTTGGATGGCTATTTGTTGGTATCGGAGTAATGGGAAGAATATGGTGCAGTCTTTACATTTCCGGATTTAAAAATGCCAAGTTAGTGACTGACGGCCCATATTCTCTGTGTCGAAATCCTCTATATCTGTTTAGCTATTTGGGAGGACTCGGAATCATGTTGATTACTGAGACTTTCATTTTTCCCATATTATTCACGCTTTATTTCTTCTGTTATTACCATTATGTCATTAGTCAAGAAGAAGCTTTTTTAAGTGAAAAATATGGAACAGCATATACAGATTATGTAAAGACAATTCCCCGTTTTTTACTCAGTTTCCAGAATTTTAAAGAACCAGATTTTTATCAAGTCTCACCAAAGCATTTTCGTCTTTTTTTGACTCAAGTCGTTTGGTTTATCTGGATTGCTGCGTTGGTCCAACTTTTTGATGAGCTGCGATCGCATGGTGTTCTTCCTTCATTATTTAGTTGGTTTTAGTAGAAAAGTGAAATGTGCATGCTTTTCAAAGAATCGGAAGATTGTACTGAATTGATGAATCGAGGCATGCAAAAAATTATATGTATTTAAGGATTAACTCCTTAAATACATTCGGAATATTTAGATTAGGTGATTATGATGTTAATTAAATTAAATATAAAATCGGCTTTGATGGTTCTATTTCTTTCAACGAGTTTGGCTCATGCTGATGGAGGATTAATATTCCTCGAAAAGAATATTAAGTCTCAGCAAGAAACAAAAGCTAAAACAGAAAAAAGTAAGAATCATCATTTAACATGTAAACGTAAATAATTTTTATTTTTGCAGAAAGCTAATTATTTAATAATTAGCTTTCTAGCTATAAAGATAAACATTTTTAATGGCTTATTTATCTTTAATCCAAGTTATTCGGTATTGTTTCTGTGTTGGCCTTCAGAGATGTAATTTTATTACATGCGATGAGCCTGCTATAGTGCCCTTGTTCAACTTTTTAGTTTAATGGTGTGCTGTTGCCACGTTCTGCACTTTTCATGTCCGTCTTGTTCTGTTTGCTCATATTCCAAAGTTTATGGAATGTGGCAGCGGCATTCTGCGCCCATGAAAATCAGGAAAAAGCATTGCATCATTTTGGTCATCATGCAGCGTTGAATTATGAAATTTCACAGCATGGCCATACTGAAAAGACTGACGTCGCAGGGACCACTCACAAAGCTCCTTTGAACTTGTCTGATCATCATGATCATTTACCTTCATGTTTTCATGTTGTGATTGTAGAAGCGCAAGAAAAAATTGTTTCACCGTTAATGCGATCATCTGAGCTCAAACAACAATACTATTGGTCCAATTCTTATAAGTCCCCTCATATCTCTAAACAAGATCCGCCTCCTGTTTTAACCCTGCTATAGGTGGGGTAGCCGAAAATTAGCCCACCAGAAATATTATTTATTTCATAGGGTTATTTTATGTCTATTTTTTTATACGAAAAACGTTTCGTTAGTCTGAGTTCCTCTTGGGTACTTAAATCATTAGTTGTTGCTGTTGCACTTTCAGCTAGTGTGATAACAACTGCTGCTAGTTCAAATCAAAATCTTGCTGAGAATACTCAAGCGCAGCGCGTACAGAATGTTTTAACGTTCGACCAAGTGTTAGATCAGGTTAAGCAGTTTCAGACTCAAACAGGAATTTGGCAAGCTCAACAAGATATTGTAGACAGTAATATCAAGCAGAGCCAGCTATGGGAAAATCCTACTGTTTCAGTACAGCAAACGGGTTTTAACTCTGGAAAAGATCAGGAGCTTGAACTTGGGATCTCCCAAAAGCTAGATATTTTTGGTGTACGCTCCGCGGCAAAAAAACTAGCAACTGTTCAGCAAAATCAAGTTGAGCTAAATCAGGTTCTGTATGATGCTCAACTGAAGCTGGCTGTTAAATATTTATGGTCACAAGTATCAATTTTAGAGCTTCAACATGAGGTTGCAAAAGCTCAGTTAAGAACAAGTCAAAACTTTCTTGATGCTACGCGTTTACGCTTTCAAGCAGGCAGTATTGCTCAGGTTGATTTAGACCGGACTTTAATGACGCATGTTGAAAATCAGCGTTTATATCAAGAAGTTGAATTATCACTGAGTAGTGCCAAACGAAAACTGGCGAACTTATGGGGTGAGACGGAAGATAACTTCACCTTACGTCCAGATATCAAAAGTGCATGGCCTTTAAAAAATGAAGGTGATATCGATCAATACTTAAAACAGAATTTGTTAGAACAGTCCATGCGGCTTCAAGCAATACAGCAAAATTCTGAAATTAATTATTTAAAAGCAAAAAATCGCCCTACGCCTACGGTAAATATGGGTGTAGTTCGTAGTAAAACTGCAGATACAAATAGTACTGAAAATCAGATTCGAGTAGGTATTGCAGTTCCCTTAAACATTTTTAATCGTCAACAATATGCCCTAAAAATTGCTCAAAGCAAACTTGACTTAATTGCCCAGCAGCAAAGTTTTTATAAAAAGCAAAGCTTAGATTCTATACGCACCTTACAGTACGAGTTGGCTGGTTTAAAGCAGCAATATAACTTGATGAATGAACAGCAGATTCCTTTATCAGAAACGGTACAGGAGAAAATGTTGCTTGGTTTCAAAGTCGGTAAATTTGCAATTACTGATGTTCAGCAATCTACCTTGCAATTACAAGAACAAAGGTTGAAAAAAGTTCAACTACTTAAATCTGCTTGGCAAAAAGCAATTGAAGCAGAAAGTTTAGCTCTCGGGATCGATCCTAATATGGTGATGGCTGGAGATGCATTAAATCAAATCAATCAAAATTTATGGCAAGACACTTATAAGTTGCCGACAGTTGGAGGGGCAGAGTAATGTCAGTTAAAAAAATGAAAAACCAATGGCTTATTGCTATTTTGCTCCTGATAGTCTGTCTTGTTATAAGTGCTTGGTTATTTTTCTCAGGGAAAAAACAGCCTAATACTGAGAAAAGTGAAGAAGGACATACAGAAGGTGAAGCAGGCCATAGTGAGTCTGAAAAAGAGGAAGGAAGTTTAAATCTGACTTCTAAGCAACTGGTTGAATATGGTGTGAAGTTAGAGCAAGTAGGACGTGGAGAAGTTGAGCAGAGTCTTTCTTATCCTGCCAAACTTGTCGTAAATACAGACCAGCAAGCACATGTCTCTTCTACTTTTTCTGCACGAGTGGATAGCGTAAATGTTGCGCTGGGACAACAAGTTGAAAAGGGGCAAGCGCTTGCGACTTTATTTGTACCAGATTTGGTCGATCAACAAGCTAACTTAAGCATGGCACAAGAAGCACTCACATTAGCTCAGCAAGATTATCAACGTGAAAAGCAATTGTGGGAACAGGGTGTTTCAGCACGTCAAGATTATCAACGTGCTTACAATGCTTATCGTCAGGCACAAATTCAGGTACAGGCTGCAAATAGCCGTTTAAGTGCCTTGGGAGCGAATCGTTCAAGTAGCGGTCGATATGTTTTAACGGCGCCTTTAAGTGGTGTAATCAGTAATAAAGATATTGTCATTGGTGAGCAAATTGGCCCTGAAAAACAATTATTTGTGATTGATCGCCTAGATCAACTATGGGTTGAGTTTGTGTTACCAAGTACAAATACCAATATTCAGCCTAATCAGGAAATTGAATTTAAATCACTGCAAACGAACAATATTTTCAAAGCGCAGGTACAAAGTTTAACTTCAGAAGCGGATAGTCAAACTGGTCGATTACAGGTTCGGGCCAAGGTGCTGACACCTTCAAAAGAATTACGTCCTAACTTAATGGTCAACGTGTTACTGAAACAAAATAATGCAGCGACGGTATTACGGGTTAACAAGGCAGCGGTACAACAGATTGATGGAAAGAATGTGGTCTTTGTTGCAAAACAGGAGAAGGACAAAATTCATTTCGCTCCAGTTACCGTAGAGTTAGGCAATTATTCTTCAGATGCACAATGGGTCGAGGTTAAATCCGGAATTACTGAAAAGCAGCAATATGTGACTCAAGGTAGTTTCTTGCTCAAGTCCGAACTTGAAAAAGGGGAGGCTGAGCATGGACATTAATAAACCTGATTTGCCAGAGGCTGAAGGTTTGTTTGATCGGATCATTCAGTTTTCAATTAAAAATGCCATCTGGGTCATGATGTTTGTTATTGCTTGGATTGGTGTTGGAATTTATAGCTACCAGAAACTTTCAATTGATGCCGTGCCAGATATCACCAATGTGCAGGTACAAATCAATAGTCAGGCCAATGGTTTTACGGCACCAGAAGTTGAGCAAAGGATCACTTATCCGATTGAAAATGCCATGTCTGGTATTCCAAATCTGGAACAGACTCGTTCAATTTCCAGATATGGTCTTTCTCAGGTCACGATTATCTTTAAAGATGGTACCGACATTTACTGGGCAAGACAGCTGATTAACCAGCGTTTACAAGAAGCTAAGAGTGCTTTACCCGATAGCATTGATCCACAAATGTCTCCAATTTCAACTGGACTGGGTGAGATTTATCAATGGGTGGTAAAAGCAGAGCCAAATGCCAAAAAAGCAGATGGTTCAGCCTATAGCGCGATGGATCTGCGTGAAATTCAAGACTGGATTATTCGTCCTCAGTTACAACGCGTACAAGGGGTAGCCGAGGTTAATAGTATTGGTGGATATAACAAAACCTATGTGGTTTCACCAGATCTGACGCGGTTACAGCAGTTGCAGATTCCACTCACCGACTTACAAGATGTGCTTCAAAATAACAATGAAAACCGCGGTGCTGGATTTATTGAAGAGAATGGTCAGCAACTCACAGTTCGTGTTCCGGGTATGCTGACGTCGATACAAGACATTCAGAACGTTACGGTCGCAACTAAAAACGGTTTACCTATACGGGTTGCTGATGTGGCCTCAGTATCGATTGGTCATGACTTGCGTACTGGTGGTGCTACCTATAATGGGCAGGAAACTGTTTTAGGTATCGCCATGATGATGATGGGGGAAAACAGTAAAACAATTGCCAAAGCGATTGATCAGAAAGTTCAAGAAATTCAAAAATCACTCCCTCAGGGTGTTGTGATTGAAACAGTCTATGATCGTAGTAGTCTCGTAGATAAAGCGATTAAAACGGTAGCCAAAAATTTGATTGAAGGGGCGATTTTAGTCATTGTTATCCTTTTCATTTTTTTAGGAAACTTTCGCGCCGCTTTAATCACCGCTTGTATTATTCCCTTGGCAATGCTTTTTACCTTAACGGGTATGGCAGAACAAAAAATCAGTGCTAACCTCATGAGCTTAGGAGCTTTAGACTTCGGGATCATTGTGGATGGGGCAGTTGTTATTGTTGAAAACTGTATTCGGCGTTTAGCTGAAGCACAGCATTTAAAAGGTCGTTTATTAACACGTTCAGAACGTTTTACAGAGGTCTTCCTTGCAGCTAAACAGGCACGACGCCCACTAATATTTGGTCAGATCATCATTATGGTTGTGTACCTACCAATTTTTGCTCTGGCAGGCGTAGAAGCAAAAATGTTCCATCCTATGGCAATGACCGTTGTCCTAGCGCTATTGGGAGCAATTATTCTATCTGTGACCTTTGTGCCGGCTGCTGTCGCTTTGTTTGTTACGGGTGAAGTGAAGGAAAAAGAAAGCCGTTGGATGATGACCTTGAAAAAAGGTTATGCAGGCTTACTCGATAAAGCATATGCCTTCCGATATGTTGTCGTTACAGCAGCGGTCAGCATCTTGATTTTAACAAGTGCAGTTGCAACAAGAGTAGGAAGTGAGTTCGCGCCTCAGTTAAGTGAAGGTGATTTTGCATTGCAACTCATGCGTGCACCGAGTACTGGTATCGAGGAATCACTTAAGATTCAGGAGAATGTGGAAAAGCAGTTATTGAAAGCTTTTCCCGAAATTAAAGCCATTTTTGCAAGAACAGGAACGGCCGAGGTTGCTACGGATGTGATGCCTCCTAATATTTCTGATGGTATCGTGCTATTAAAACCACACGATCAGTGGCCAAACCCTAAAGAAACAATAGATGAATTGCGTGCCAGAATGCTGCAATTCGTGAACCAGATTCCTGGTAATAACAGTGAATTTTCACAACCAATTGAACTACGTTTTAATGAGCTTATTTCAGGTGTACGAAGTGATATTGGCGTGAAAGTTTTTGGGGACGATATGCAGGTCCTCAATCAGGAAGCGGAGAAAATAGCTCAACAATTACGTAGTATTCAAGGTGCTAGTGAAGTCAAAGTTGAACAGACTGACGGTTTACCATTACTGAATGTAGATGTTGATCATGCATTGGCTGCCCAATACGGATTATCAGTTAAATCGATTCAGGATATTGTCGCTGCCAGTATTGGCGGGCAGAGTGTAGGGCAAATTTTACAGGGCGATAGACGTTTCGATTTTGTGATTCGTTTGCAGGAAAACATGCGTACGCCTCAGCAGTTAGCTCAGTTACCGATTCGCTTACCAAATGGAGGTCTGATTCAGTTACAAGACGTCGCAAAGGTTGAGAATATTTTAGGCCTTGCTCAAGTAAGTCGTGAAAATGGTAAACGCCGTGTTGTTGTGACAGCAAATGTGCGTGATCGGGACCTTGGGTCTTTTGTACAAGAAATGCAAAGCAAGCTATCACAGCAAAAGTTACCTAGCGGTTATTGGTTAGGCTATGGCGGACAGTTTGAGAATCTTGCTTCTGCTACTGCAAGAATGCAAATCGTCGTACCTATGGCACTCATCATGATCTTTGTGTTACTGATGGCTGTATTTAGCAATTTTAAAGATAGCTTACTGGTATTTAGTGGTGTTCCTTTCGCTTTATCCGGTGGACTAGTCGCTTTATGGTTGAGGGATATTCCACTTTCCATGTCTGCTGGGGTTGGGTTCATCGCTTTATCGGGTGTTGCTGTATTGAATGGTCTGGTCATGCTCACGTTTATTAAAGAGCTAAGAACAACCTTAAATGTTCATGCGGCAACTTGGAAAGGAGCGGTATTACGATTACGTCCAGTATTAATGACAGCATTCGTAGCTTCACTTGGTTTCATTCCGATGGCCTTGGCGACAGGAACCGGAGCAGAAGTACAACGACCTTTGGCAACGGTCGTAATCGGTGGCATTATTTCATCTACGATATTAACTTTGGTTTTATTACCAGTGATTTACCGATGGATGAATGAAAGCAAAGCAAAAAACGCTGAGCATTCATAATGTCATCGTTTTGAGATATCTTTTTTGATGACAGCGTCAATTCAAAAAAGTGTTTGAAAGAGGTAAAAGTAAAATGTATCTATTGTTACTTTTACCTCTCCATAAAGATAAATAATAAGGAGTCCGCAAAATGGGTGGACAACATGGTCATGATCATAGTCATGCTGTAGTGACTGAAGGTAATGCTAAGAAATTAATGATTGCTTTAGCACTGACTTCAACATTTTTAATTGTTGAGGTCGTTGCTGGTTTAATCACGCAAAGTTTGGCGTTACTCTCTGACGCTGCGCATATGTTTACCGATGCAGCTGCTCTGGCAATTGCTTTGGTTGCAATTCAGATCGCGAAGCGTCCAGCTGATAATAAACGTACTTTTGGTTATCAGCGCTTTGAAATTCTCGCTGCATTATTTAATGCGCTTATGCTTTTCGTGGTGGCGATTTATATTTTATATGAAGCTTATATCCGCTTCTCTAAGCCACCTGAAATTCAAAGTGTGGGCATGCTCATTGTAGCAACCATTGGTTTGGTGATTAACCTCATCTCAATGAAAATCCTTATGTCGAGTGCCAATAACAGCTTAAATGTGAAAGGTGCTTATTTAGAGGTTTTGAGTGATGCGCTAGGCTCGGTTGGCGTTATTATTGGTGCAGTTGTGATCTACTTTACCAACTGGTACTGGGTCGATACGATTATTGCGGTACTGATTGGTTTTTGGGTATTACCAAGAACATGGGTTTTACTTAAACAAAGTATCAATATTTTGCTCGAAGGTGTACCCGAAGAAGTCGATATCGAAAAGTTACGTGCTGATTTACTGTCTTTAAATAGTGTTGAAAGTATTCACCAACTCAAGGTATGGGCAATTACTTCTAAAAACATCCATTTAACTGTGCACTTATTTGCGCCTGAAGCTGACCGTACTAAGCTTTATCAAGATGCTGTTGAAATGCTTTCCCATGAGCATGGTATTGGCGAAGTGACATTGCAAATTGAAGATGATGCCGAGATCAATTGCCAGCATATTGCTCAACATGCTTCACATGAACATGATGAGACTGCTAAAGAACATTCACATCAGCACTAAGCTGATGTGAATACTTTTTTAAATTTCCCATTCGTGATTGCAGTCACGACATTTCCAGTGTTTCTGTGACTGCATAAATGCTTGCATAGACAATTTAAAGTCAGGCAGATCACGCCAGAACATAAAACCTGCCCCTAAAGTCACAACAAAAACAACGACCGTTGCAATTTGTAGAGAAGTGCCTGCACCATTGCCAAAAATCCACATAAAAATACTAATCACCACCAAGAGTAATAGTACAAAAATGGCAGGAACTAAAATCACTAAGCTTTTAGGCACAACAGGCTTGGCACTGTTAACACCTTGGCTTACAGGCATAATTTTAACACTTTGACATTGAGGGCAACGATATTGCATGACAGCTCCACATTAAATTTGAATCTATTCTAACGGAAATGCAAAGAAAGGAAAAAAATTGTAGGCTTTTTAAAAAGTGGCGTGAAAATGAGATATAAAATACTTTTTTGAAACAAGGGTATATGAAAAAATGATGATTTATGCGTACACATAAAAGTTAAAATAATACTGTAGAGCATGCTAATCTAGATAAAAACCAAGTGTATTCAACACTGGAAATGAGCTGAAAAGCTTATTAGTAGGATGCGAAAGAAATATAAAAAGGAGAAGGACTTGGGTCAAGAAGATGACAATAAGTCGGAGCCTATAACGACATCAACAGTTTCAGGGGCCCCTGACCCTATAAAACTGTCATTCTCACGTCGATTGTTGCATAAGACCTTGCAACATGCTCATGATGCAGTTGGCTTTGCTAGTGATACGACACGTAATCTTGCAGAGGTTGCAGATGCAGCTTTAGATGCTTTAGACCATGTAACAACTCATACAAAGAGAGGAGTTGTTGGCATGACCAATCTGGCAGCTGGAACTGTTAGAGACATGGTGTCTGAAACGAGCGAAACTGCGCGGCAAGTTGCCTTAATCATGGCACGTACCTTTTTAGGTAAAAGCACGCTGAATTTATATTTGCCTGAAATGCTGTTAAACAGTCAAATTCGTAAACGAATAGATCGTTCAGAAATTGATGATATTAAAGTTCAGTGTGGGAACGATCGATTTCAGGTTGAAATAGATGGACACTATCACCGTTTTATATATCGACTTAGTTTAGATTTCCGTGTGTTGGAATGCAGAATTGGGCAAGAAAAATTTTTACGCTTACGCCAAATGGATGAAAGTTTAGATGTGCAAATTCGTCATGGGGGAACTTTGTCGAATTGGGCTGTGCGTCGAATTGGACGAGTTGGTTTTGAAGTGATTAACATGTTGCCTATACCATCGCTGATTAATCATTTGATTCGTGATATTCCAGGCATTCAGCGTGATGGTCACCGTATGTGGTTTATTGACCTTGAACAGGCCGGATTTATTGACTTCATTAATAACCGTTCATGGATGGTCGAGAAGCTTTTAAACTTAACCGACTTTAGTATTTTACCGGGACTTAATATTTTGAGAGAAAGCCGTGAGCTTGTACAGCAATTGGTAGATCAGTTCGAAATAAAAGGTTTGCGAGTTCAATCAGGTCGTCTTGAAGTTCAAGTTGGAATTGCGAATTAAATTAAAATGATGGAAAGCTGGTTGATGATCAGCTTTCTTATCGTCTAGATAAGAAAAAAGCCACTGTCATTATGCAGTGGCTTTTTAGAATTTGGCGTCCCTACGGGGATTCGAACCCCGGTTACCGCCGTGAAAGGGCGATGTCCTAGGCCTCTAGACGATAGGGACTTATATGAGGCTAGTTACCTGTGTGCAGTAAACTGCTTACCTAAATTCTCGACAAAGATAATTAGTCTTTGCTTTTCCTCGAATTTAGTGGCGTCCCTACGGGGATTCGAACCCCGGTTACCGCCGTGAAAGGGCGATGTCCTAGGCCTCTAGACGATAGGGACGTTTCAGAGGTGGGCGTATATTAGGTCGATTTAATAAAAGTGTCAAATAGTTTTATGAAGAAATATTAAAAAAAACGGTCAAGCGCTTAAAAATAACTCAAATTGTAGAAAATATAGGCATTTATAGCTTATTTTTATTGAAAAGGTTCAATAATGGCTTTGATAACTTCATGATGCTGTAAGTAACCAACAATTTCATGAGGCTGGTTGGCAAAAGTAAAAATTTCTTGATTGATAATTGGTGGGGTAAAATCAAAAGGTGCTTCACTTAATGGGAAAGCTGTTAAAAAATCATCTTTTGAGTAGAAATTATACCAATCACCATTGAGACATTTTGGTCGTTCAATCGGAATAGGGAGTTTACTTTGTATTACCCGAAAAGAAAGTGGTGAAGCTAAGGTCACAAAGCGTTGTACTGAAAAATGATAAGCCGGATCTGATAATAAGTGAAATGCAATCACAGAACCCAAAGAGTGCGCAACTACAATGCAGTCTTCATCATCGTGAATTTGTTTTAAAATTCTTTGGTGAACTTCATGCATAAAATCAGGATTTGATAAATACATGTACGTTTCAATTAAGAATTGTTGAATTAAGCTCTCGTGTAGTTTTGGAAAACTATTTAGAAGGATCACCATTTCCTTAAGAACACGGTCTTTTACTAACTGAGAGGTTAGATATAGGCGTTCTGATAAGCTTTCTGCTGGTTGATCTGGGGAAAGCGGAAGCTGAGGAACAAAAGGAGTATGTTCCTTAAGTGTAGGGGGTTGGTGGTTTAAGTGGATAGGCAGGTGAAAGTTAAAAGATTTTGGAAGTAAGGTGTTTAGGTCTAATTGATTGGATAATTGATATTTCGTCATTAAATCGCCATAAAATGGCATATGTATATGTAGATCTCTTAAATTAACTCTACAATGTAATTGTTTTAAGCCCAGTTTAAATACTTTTAGCCAATGCTCCTTTAAGCTATGTGCTGTGTAATTCTGCTGATTCATCCCGTGGATAAATATAATTTTCATTGTAGGCAAAGAATTGTTTTTAATATGAATTTTAATCTACAACGGTAGGTTCTATAAAGCCAGTGTCTAGGCAAAAAAAAGTGTAGCTTTTTGCTACACTTTTAATTACAAGCACTTAAGCTTTGTCACGATAAAAAATAAAGTAACTCACATAACATAAAGCAGTAAAAATTAAGCAACCTACAAAACCAGCTCGCATTTGAGGGTCCGCTGCCATACTTAAACAGGTAATAAAGCAGAAAAGAAAACCTAAAATTGGGACACTAGGAAATAATGGTGCAGCATATTTTAAATCTTTAACTGTATGCCCAGCTCGGTACCACTGTCTACGGAAATTGAACTGACTTAAACAGATGCTCATCCAGACAATAACCATGGTGAAAGCTGCAACACCGAGTAAGTTTTTAAAGATGGTTTCAGGTGCAAATTGTTCTGACAATAAACCGGGAATTGCACCAAACATAGTTACTACTAAAGCAACAATAGGCGTTCCGCTTTTTGAAAGAGTTGAAAATACACTTGGAAGAAGCTTTTGTTCTGATAAAGACCACATCATGCGTGATGCTGCATACAAACCTGAATTGGCAGCTGAAAGTAGAGCAGTAATAATTACAAAACGGATGATGTCGTCAGCATATGGAATGCCAATATAATTAAATACAGTAACAAAAGGGCTGCTACTTACACTTTCACTGCTTAAGCCTGCAAGCTGGAAAGGAAGTAATGCGCTGATCACGATAATGGTGCCGACAAAGAAAATAAGAAGACGCCAGATCGCAGCATTAATCGCTTTAGGAACATTCTGAGCAGGATCTTTAGTTTCGCCAGCAGCCACACCAATCAGTTCCGTTCCAGAGAACGCAAAATTCACAATCAGCATGGTCGTAAAAATGGGAAGGAAACCGTGTGGGAACCAGCCTTGGGCAGTTAAATTACTAAATAGAGGAGCAGTTTGAGCGCCATGAAAAGGAATTAAACCAAAAATGGCTAATAACCCAAGCACAATAAATGCAATAACAGTTACCACCTTAACCAGTGCTAGCCAGAACTCAGACTCAGCAAATACTCGAGTTGAACTAATGTTGAGTCCAAAAATCGTCACTGCAAATATGAGAGTCCAAATCCACATTGAGACTTGTGGAAACCATTCCTGCATCAGTAGAGCAGCAGCAGTAAACTCGGTTCCTAGCGTTGCTGTCCATGTTAGCCAATACATCCATGAAATCATATAACCTGTACTTGGACTAATGTACTTTTGAGCATATGCACCAAAAGAGCCAGATACAGGCATGTGGACAGCCAGCTCGCCTAAACAGAGCATAACCATGTAAGCAATCGCGCCCCCAAGAATGTAGGCAATAATTGCGCCAATAGGTCCAGTTTGTGAAATGACTTCCCCTGAACCCAAAAATAAACCAGTACCGATTGCTCCCCCGAGCGATAACATCACAAGGTGGCGAGTACTCATGGCTCTTTTTAAAGGTGCAGTACTGTTCTGATGCTGAGCATCTAGTTGATTGTCAGATGGCTGCATATTACATACACATTGAGAGAATTTGAGAAAGACGCTATTTTAGATAAAATAGACAAATGTGCAATCAAGAAGGTGTCAAAGAATAGACAGGAAGGTGACGAAAGAGTCTTTAAAATGAATTTTTCTAATAGAAAATGGCGTCCCTACGGGGATTCGAACCCCGGTTACCGCCGTGAAAGGGCGATGTCCTAGGCCTCTAGACGATAGGGACTTGATGAGGCAAACACAAAGGATCTTGGTGGAGCCAAGCGGGATCGAACCGCTGACCTCTACAATGCCATTGTAGCGCTCTACCAACTGAGCTATGGCCCCAGTTTGTGTGAGCGCAATATTAGGGTGAATGCGCTCACACGTCAACAAAAAAATGAATTAAGCTTCGCTAGTTGCTTCATTTTTCGGCAGTTTTAAGCTTTCATTGAGCTTTTCCCAGATTTTTACTTCTTTTTTGCTCGGTGCACCCACAATTTCTAATGCATGTCGTAAGCGAGCAAAGGTTAAATCAGGGCCAATCGTAACCATCGATTGCATCACTGGTGTTGAACTAGTTGAACCAGCAATTGCAATAAAGAACGCTGGCATAAAGTCACGTAATTTAATACCCATCTGATTTGCCAAGTCCATTAAGGTTTGGCTAACCGTGTCATTATTCCAAGTAAATTGACCTTCAAGACGCCAAATTGCAAATTGTAAGCTTTGACGAACTTGTTCTTGAGTCAATTTTTTACTTTCAAACATTTCGGCTGTAATTTGTGGCATATGGTTAAAGTAAAAACCAGCCCAATTCACAGCTTCAGAAAGTAAATTAATACGTGGTTGAATAGCCGCAGCAATGTCTTCTAAAGTGCTGCGATCACTTTTCCAAGTAAGTAATCGGTCTAATAATTGGCCCGGTGTTAAACCTTTAATCCATTGACCATTTAACCAATTGAGTTTTTCGACATCAAAAATTGGACCACCTAAAGATACACGTTGAATATCAAAGTGATCCATCATGTCTTGCAGGGTAAATACTTCACGCTCATCTGGCATTGACCAGCCCATACGGCCTAAATAGTTGAGTAAGGCTTCTGGTAGAACGCCGATATCGCGGTAGTAATTAATTGATGTTGGGTTTTTACGTTTAGATAACTTCGATTTATCTGGGTTACGTAACAATGGCATATGGCAAAGTGTTGGCATTTCCCAACCAAAGTATTGGTAAAGCAACTGATGCTTTGGCGCAGATGGAAGCCATTCTTCACCACGTAATACATGAGTGATTTCCATTAAATGGTCATCAACTACATTGGCTAAATGGTAAGTTGGCAAACCATCTGTTTTAAGAAGGACTTGCATGTCGACTTGTGCCCAAGGAATTTCTACTTCCCCACGCAATAAGTCATTAAATTTACATACGCCCTCTTCTGGCACTTTCATACGAATGACATGAGGTTCACCTGCTTCAAGGCGGCGAGTAACTTCTTCTTGAGAAAGCTTTAAACCACGACCATCATATTTTGGTGTTTCACCACGAGCTTGCTGCTCGGCACGCATTTGATCTAGTTCTTCTGCTGTCGCGAAACAGTAAAAAGCATGACCTTTTTCAACAAGTTCTAACGCGTATTGCTTATAAATTCCCATACGTTCTGATTGACGATAAGGTGCATGAGGGCCACCTACATCTGGGCCTTCAGACCAGTTTAAACCTAACCAACGTAATGAATCTAAAATCATTTTTTCAGATTCTGGCGTAGAGCGAAGTTGGTCAGTATCTTCAATTCTTAAAATAAATTCCCCGCCATGTTGTTTCGCAAAACACATGTTAAATAAGGCAATGTAGGCAGTACCAACATGAGGGAAACCAGTAGGAGAAGGTGCAATACGAGTACGAACTTTCATAGATTATGGGTCAAAATAAAAATTGAAACTATTATAACGAAAAAGCCCAGTATTCTGACGTTTTTATTTAACGACAGACTGGGCTTAACTTGAAACGTTGAGGGGGCGTTTCAAATATTAAGAGGTATGCGGCTGGAATATTGCCTGAACAAAACGTGAAAAACGTTCATGCTGTGCTGCAAGAAAATTTTGAGTAGGTGTTACACGAATTGTGTTAAGTACTTTTAGCTCATCATCTGTAGATGGTAAGGCTATGGTATTACGTTTTTGTTGGTCTAGCGCTTTTTCAATAAGCGAAGACTGACGGTCAGAAACGCTTTTGCTCGGTGTATCTTTGAGTGCTGCGGCAACAGATAATTGTGATGCAAAACTGAGCACCAAACCCAAACTCAAAGCTTTTCCATACTTAGTTTTCATTTTTTACTCATCCCCTCAGTACGTACATTTCGTCTATTTTTTGAGTTTAACCAAATGTAAATTACGGTAACGCTACGATTCAAACATAAATTTTAATAAAAAAGTAGAACTATGTCACACTTTTTACAAAAAACACCTTTATTTCACCTTGGTATCTTTTAAATGTAGCCTATCTGTATCCATTACGTCTCATTATTTAACAAATTAATGTGTAGATAAAGTGAAGACTATAAATAAACTATAAGAATAATTACAAAACTTTTCTAAAATATGAATAAAAACTAAGCAGAAATTATATCGTTTAAAGTGATTAGTAAACCTTGAATTGTTATAAGTATTTGATGGAAAAATGAAAACATAAAAATATAGTATAGTTTAAAAATGAAATTGGTTTTTATAAATGAAAAGAATAGCAATAATTGCGGTCGCTACATATATGGGGTTAGCCGTAAGTGCAGTACAGGCTGCGACTACATTTTTAAATGTTTCTTATGATCCAACCCGTGAATTTTACCAAGAATATAATCAGGCTTTTGGAAAATTCTGGAAGCAACGTACAGGTCAAGACGTTGATTTTAAACAATCCCATGGTGGCTCTGGGAAACAGGCTCGAGCTGTAGCGACAGGCCTTCAAGCAGATGTGGTGACCTTGGCTTTAGCGAATGATATTGATGAAATTGTTAAAGCCGGATATATCCAGCCGAACTGGCAAAAAGAGTTTCCTAATAACTCGGCACCTTATACATCTACAGTTGTTTTTCTGGTTAGGAAAGGTAATCCAAAAAATATTCGTGACTGGAATGACTTAACTAAACCTGGCGTTGAAATTATTACGCCTAATCCGAAAACGGGGGGAGCACCACGCTGGATTTATCTTTCTGCATGGGGATATGCTTTAAAACAGCCAGGTGGAAATGATGCCAAAGCAAAAGAGCTGGTTAAAAAACTTTATCATAATGTCAAAGTGTTAGATTCTGGGGCACGTGGTTCGCTGACTACATTTGCTGAGCGCGGAATTGGAGATGTTCTACTCTCTTGGGAGAATGAAGCACTATTGGCAACTAAAGGGCTTGATAAAGATAAATATGAAATTGTTTATCCATCCATTTCAATTTTGGCAGAGCCTTCTGTTGCGATTGTAGATAAAACAGTCGACAAGGACGGTAACCGTACTTTAGCAAAAGGCTATCTTAACTTTTTATATTCACCTTTAGGACAAGAGTTGGCCGCTAAACATTACTTCCGACCACGTAATCCTCAGGTCGCTGCAAAATATGCAGCACAATTTCCAAAAATTAAATTATTTACTATTAATGATGTTTTTGGTGGGTGGGCAAAAGCTCAGCAAACTCACTTTGCCAATGGAGCCATCTTCGATCAGATTTATGAAGGGAAATAGTAAAGATAAATATAGCTAGAGTAGTCGTTTAAAAATTACTTAAACTTTTAATATTGAAGCAAGTGAACCTGAAAAGGTTAGCTTGCTTTTTTATTTTGCTTAAAAAATGCCAAGAAAACGGTTTTCTCTATGAAAAATTAATATTTTCCTACAAAAAGCCGTTTGGTGTTCATCATAAACAAGGTGATAATGTGCAGTTACATTTTTACGCTATGATTTAACTCCTATGTCGCATATTTCTGTCTTACTTTTTGAGACCGTTGAAAGCTTATTGGCAGATCGCACAACTGGGGTGTATATCGATGCAACCTTTGGACGAGGCGGGCATACGCGCTTATTATTGTCTAAACTCGATGAAAATGCTCGAGTATATGCCTTTGATAAAGACCCTCAAGCTCTGGAAGTTGCGGCTGCTTTAGCACAAGAAGACCCAAGATTTACCATTATTCATGCAAGTTTTGCTGAAATTAAAGAAAAAATGCAGGAAATTGGGGTGCAAAGCGTTGATGGGATTATGGCTGACCTAGGGGTGTCTTCTCCTCAATTAGATCAAGCAGAACGTGGTTTTAGTTTCATGCAAGACGGCCCTTTAGATATGCGCATGGATAATTCTAAAGGCTTGACGGCTGCTGAATGGTTACTTGAAATTGAAGAAGAACAATTGGCTAATATCATTTATCAATACGGTGAAGAACGATATAGTCGACGTATTGCGAAAGCAATTAAACAAGCCGGAAAATTAGATACTACGGCACAATTGGCTGAACTTGTAAAAACAGCTCATCCAAAATGGGAAAAGCATAAACATCCAGCTACGCGTACTTTTCAGGCCATCCGTATTGCTATTAACAAAGAACTGGATGATATTGAAGTGTTTTTGCCGCAAGCTGTAGACTTGCTTAAACCAAAAGGACGTTTGTCGGTGATCAGCTTCCATTCGCTTGAAGACCGCTTGATAAAACAGTTTATTCAAAAAGAATCAACTTTGGCCGAGGATTCTGGTTGGGGTATGCCAGAGCAGCAGATTGATACGAGAAGATTAAAGAAAATTTCGCGGGTTCGTGCGAGTGAACAAGAAGTAAAAGCGAACCCACGTTCACGTAGTGCATGGCTTCGGGTTGCTGAACGCTTGGAACAAAAAGGCGAGTAATGAAAAGCAGTGATGAAATCGAAACCACAGGAAAAAAAGTGGTCAAAAAATTCGTAGTGTATGCAGTCATGGTGGCAGTGGTTTTTATCAGTGCCATGATGGTGGTATTACAGGTGTTTGAGTATCGTCATGATTATAGAGAGCTAAGCTCTTATATGCGTGAACGTGACGATCTCAATGCTGAATGGGGACGTTTATTGATTGAGCAGCAAACGTTTGGTGCTACTGCTCAAATTGGTACACGCGCTGTCACACAATTACGAATGTTTTCGCCACCTGCTGCAGAAACGGTGGTAATTTCTTTACCGATGACTCCAGAGCACAATAAGTAAGGCCTTGCTGTATGGTAGATAAGCGAACAAAGCAAACACGAAAAAAACAGCAGTCTATTTCGGAAAAACCAAGTCTTGCCTTTGATATGTGGCGGTTTTATCTGCTCTGGGCAGTGGTACTACTGTGTTTTGTGGTATTAATTGCGCGTGCATTTTATGTTCAAATCATTAATAAGGACTTTTTACAAAATAAGGCCAATGCCAATATTTTGCGTACCGAACGTATAGAAGCTATGCGTGGGGTGATTAGCGATCGCCACGGTGTGCCTTTAGCGATTAGTAGTCCAATCATGAAAATTGTGATGGATCCGCGTGATTATTTTGAAACCAAACATTTATACGATCAAATTACGGCTGAACTAAAACAAGATCCAAAAAATCGTAAATTAAAACGCCAGTTACCTGATAAAAATTTAAACCTAGATGAGCTTGCCGATGTAGTTGGTGTTGATCGTGCTGATCTTAAAAAGCAGATGAATGCGCGTCCGCGTTCTCGCTATCTAGTTTTGAAAAAAGAAGTTCCACCGCAACAAGCTGACCTTATTATGAAAGGCAACTTCCAAGGGGTCTATGCGGAGAAAACTTACAAACGCTATTATCCGCAACCACAGCCGAATGCCCAAATTATTGGCTTGACCAATAGTGATGGAAAAGGTGTTGAGGGCTTGGAAATGCAGTTGAATAAACAGCTTTCTGGCATCGATGGCGAACAAAAAATTATTCGTGATAAGCGCGGTAATCGCTTAAAAGTTTCTGAAGTAATCCGTGAGGGCGAGCCGGGTGAGAACATCACTTTAAGTATCGACTCTCGCTTACAGTATATTATGTATCGTGAATTGACGGCCGCAGGCGTTGCGAATAATGCACGTTCAGCAACTGCAATTGCAGTTGACGTTAAAACTGGTGAGATTTTAGCAATGACCAGTTGGCCATCTTACAACCCAAATGATAAGAATGGCTTATCTAATAAAGATGCTATGCGTAACCGTGGTGCGATCGATATGTTCGAGCCGGGTTCAACCATGAAACCATTCACGATTTCATCTGCTTTGGAAACTGGGCAATATACGCCGAATACAATTGTAAATACTTCACCCGGCTCAATGCGTCTGGGTTGGCATACGATTCGTGATACCCATAACTACGGGGCTTTGACTGTAACTGGTGTCATTATTAAGTCATCAAACGTAGGTTCTGCAAAAATTGCATTATCACTTCCGAAAGAGACATTGCCGACCTTCTTTAAGCGTGTTGGATTTGGTAAACGTTCTGCAGTGAAATTCCCGGGTGAAAGTGCTGGTTTAGTACTTCCTGTAAGTAAATTAAACTCTTCTCAAATTGGTACCATGGCTTATGGTTATGGTCTAAACGCAACTATTCTTCAGTTGGCACAAGGCTATGCGATGCTTGCAAATCATGGCGTCGAAATGCCATTAAGCTTGCATAAATTGGATCAGGCACCTAAAGGTGAGCAGGTTTTAAATCCTAAAATTGCTGATCAAGTCTTGTTAATGCTTGAGCAAGTGACTATGCCAGGTGGTACGGCGACACAGGCCAATATCCCGGGGTATAGAGTAGGTGGTAAAACAGGTACCGCTCATAAATTACGTGCGGATGGTAAAGGCTACTCAAATAGTGAATATCGTGCTTTATTTGCAGGCGTTGCACCAATTAGTGACCCGCGTTTAGCAGTTATCGTGGTTGTGGAGAATCCACAAGGTCGTTACTACGGTGGTTTGGTTGCTGCACCAGTTTTTGCTCGTATTATGCAAGAGTCACTGCGTTTAATGAACGTACCACTTGATAAGCCACTTAATACTCCACAGAATCCTACTCGCAGGTAAGCTATGACTGTTTCTTTTCAAGAAATTAATCCAATCGAGATTGATGCACAATGGCCTCACCAGCCATTTCATGGCTTTGGTTTAGATAGTCGTAAAATCGAAACAGGCCAAATTTTTATTGCTTTGACCAGTTATAGCCAACCTGAAAAAACACGTACATTTGCTGAAGCAGCTTTAGCAAATGGGGCACTTGCTGTAATTAGTGAAACCGAATTAGGTGTTGCAAATGAGTGGGTATGCCCTGATGTGCGCCAGCGTATGGGTGAGTGGCAAAAACGTTATTTACAACAGACTGATACAGTTAAACCATTAAGGATTATTGCTGTAACAGGGACAAATGGTAAAACCACTATTTCTCGCTTAATTGCTGAGTTAATTAGTTCACAACAGCAGCGCTGTGCAGTGATGGGGACGACTGGTAATGGTATTTTGCCAGACTTGACTCCTTCTACGCATACCACCCTTGATGCTCTGCAATTGCAAAATGAATTACATGCTTATGCTAAGCAGGGTGCAACTTTTGCTTCGTTAGAAGCGAGTTCGCATGGTCTTGAGCAGGGGCGACTAAATGGCTGTGATATTGAAATTGCTGTTTATAGCAACTTAAGTCGTGACCATCTTGATTATCATGGCACTTTAGAAGCTTATGCAGAAGCAAAGGCTCGTTTGTTCCAATTTAATTCATTAAAAATTGCTGTTATTAATTTAGATGATGCACATGCAGATGTAATGATTAAGTCTGCTCAGAATAATCCTGCACAACCTAAAATTTTGACTTATTCATTAACTCAAAATACAGCCGATTATTACATCACCGATTTAAGCTATAGCTTGGCTGGTGCAACCTTTAATTTGATGTGTCAGCAAGGTTCATTTGCGGTAGAAAGTCCGCTATTAGGCCATTTTAATGTTGAAAACTTGATTGCGTCGCTCATAGCTGCTGAGCAAGCTGGTTTTGATTTACAAGCATTAGTTAATTTTGTTCCTAAACTAGTTGGTGCCCCAGGCCGAATGCAAGTCATTCGTGATGATGAGCGATTGTTTGTAGTCGATTATGCACATACACCAGATGCATTAATTCAAGTGCTTAAGACCTTAAAGCGACATGTCTCTAATCAGCTTTGGGCGGTATTTGGATGTGGTGGAGACCGTGACCGTGGTAAGCGTCCACTTATGACTCAAGCCGCTTTAGATGGTGCAAATCCAGTTATTTTGACTTCAGATAACCCAAGAACAGAAGACCCTGAACAGATTTTTACTGACATGAAGCAAGGAATCGATTTTTCAGGGCACCGTATGCATGAAATTCATGACCGCCGTGAAGCCATTAAATTTGTTGCAGAACAAGCTCAAGCTGGTGACATTGTGGTGATTGCCGGTAAAGGTCATGAAAATTATCAAGAAATTAATGGTGTGCGTCACTGGTTTGATGATGTGGTTGAAGTGCGTTCTGCGATTGATGCACAACATCATACGGTAGATGCTGCTTACCCTGCACAATAGGAAAAATTATGCATACTTCAACCACCAGTACCGTGCCTTTGGAACCGTGGACAGCTCAACAATTACAACAGGCAACACAGGGTTACTGGCATAAAGACCAGATCCCTCAAACTGAAATTAAACGTATTTTGACTGACTCGCGTCATGCAGAAAGTGGGGACGCCTTTTTAGCACTAAAAGGTGAACGTTTCGATGCACATGATTTCGTTGCACAAGTTGCAGCAAATGGTTGTCAAATCGCTGTTGTTGAACGTCCATTAGATGTTGATATTGCTCAGCTTGTGGTTGCTGATACTCGTTTAGCTTTGGGGCAACTTGGTAGTTATCGCCGTCAGCAGAATGCTCAATTGAAAGTGATTGCTTTAACGGGAAGTAGTGGCAAAACTACCACAAAAGAAATGCTAGGAAGCATACTGTCACGTTTAGCACCTACACTCATTACGCGAGGCAACTTAAATAATGACCTTGGCGTGCCGATGATGCTGCTTGAGCTTCGCAAGGAACATCAATACGCGGTGATGGAACTTGGTGCAAATCATCAAGGTGAAATTGATTACACATCAAAACTCGTTCAGCCACATGTCGCGGGCATTTTAAATATTGGAACTGCTCATTTGGGCGAGTTCGGCGGACGTGATGGCATTTGCCGTGCTAAATCGGAAATCTATCGTCATATTTTGCCTCAGGGCGTTGCTATTGTTCCGCAACAAGACGATTTCACTGCCGAGATTCGTGAAGCAGCCAAAGATCATCAAATTTCTACCTTTGGTATAGGTGGTGATGTATTTGCTACAGAAGTTGAGCTGCTACCACAGTCTGCCAATTTTCAGCTACATACACCTCAAGGTACTAGCCTCGTAAGATTGCCTTTTGCGGGTGAGCATAACGTACAAAATGCAACGGCAGCCGTAGCGTTTGCTCTAGCGCTAGGAATTAGCTTAGAAGATATTGTAAAAGGTTTGGAGCAAGCACAAGGTGCTAAAGGTCGTTTGAACTTTATTCAAAAAGCGCCTTACTTATTTATTGATGATACTTATAATGCCAATCCAACCTCTATGCGTGCTGCGGCACAAGTATTACTTCAGCAAAATGGCATTAAAGTCATGGTGATGGGTGATATTGGAGAGCTTGGCGATAGTAGTTGGCAAGAGCATCACGACTTAGGTCGAGATCTTGCAGAACTTCCTTTAGACCATATTGTTGCAGTTGGGCAGTTTGCCTCGGCAGCTCTTGAAGGTGCAGGCCTTCATTCTAATAAATTGAAAGCATTTCAGACTCAAGCTGAGGCGCTTCCATTTTTAATCAATCTAATCCAAACACATCAACCCCAGTCCATGAGTTTCCTGTTTAAAGGTTCTCGCTTTACTCATATGGAAACGTTGATGGCTGATTTGATGGAGAAACTTTAAATGCTGTTATGGTTGTTTGAACAACTTGCGGGCTATCACAGTTCGTTTCAAGTCGTTCGTTATTTAACATTACGTTCTTTACTCAGTGTATTAACGTCACTGACCATTGGTTTGGTTCTCGGACCGATCATGATTCGTAAATTACAAGCGTTAAAATACGGTCAGGCAGTAAGTTCGTTTGCTCCTGAAAATCATGCCAAAAAAATGGGTACACCAACGATGGGTGGGATTCTAATCCTGCTTTCAATTGGTATTAGTACTCTGTTGTGGGCTGATTTATCTAATCCGTATGTTTGGATTGTGCTTGGTGTGATGGTTGTGTTTGGTGCGGTTGGCTGGGCAGATGACTGGATTAAAATCCGCTACAAAGACAATGCTGGCTTACCTGCTCGTAAGAAATTCTTCTGGACTTCTATTGCGTCACTCGGTGCTGGTATTGCGTTATATCTAATTGCAACTGAACAATCTAATGCAGAACATACTGCAAATATGTTGGATTTATTGATTCCTTTCTTTAAGAATCTTTCTATTCCACTTTCTATTGTTCCTTTGGGTTTAGCATTTATTGTATTCACTTATTTAGTCATTAATGGTGCGTCTAATGCGGTTAACTTAACTGATGGTTTGGATGGTTTGGCCATTATGCCAGTGGTTATGGTTGCTTCAGGTTTAGGTGTATTTGCTTACTTATCTGGTGACATCCGTTTTGCTAATTATTTGCATATTCCATATGTGAAATATACTTCAGAGCTGGTTGTAATCTGTTCTGCCATGATTGGTGCAGGCTTGGCGTTTCTTTGGTATAACGCACACCCAGCGCAAGTCTTTATGGGTGATGTGGGTGCTTTAGCTCTAGGTGCAATGCTTGGAACAATTGCTGTGATGGTGCGCCAAGAAATCGTATTTGCGATTATGGGCGGTGTTTTTGTGATGGAGGCTATTTCGGTATTCCTGCAAATTGGGTCGCTACGGATGCGGAATAAGCGCGTCTTCTTGATGGCGCCTTTACATCATCACTATGAAAAACAAGGCTGGAAAGAAACTCAAGTGGTTATTCGGTTCTGGATTATTACGATTATACTAGTCGTATTAGGCTTAATGACCTTAAAATTGCGCTAGAAATTATTTTGGTGTCAATATAAAGCCAGTTTCTACTGGCTTTTTTTATTGGAGTGGTAAATGACAAAGGTTGTTGGACTAGACCAATTATCTGTAATTAACCAAAAAGTGGTTAGTGATGGGGAAGTATTACCTCAAGTTGTACTTAAAGATGGTAGTAAAGTACAAACTGGAACAGTAGCGACGATGTTGCATAATATTGATTTGTATAATGCAGGGCAGCGAGGCCAAATTGAAGAGGAATTAAAAATTGCGATTCCGACTTTAATTAAAATTGGTTTATTTGATTTGTTTGATGTAGATGAATGGATTTCTGGAACAAATGCAGGCCGCACATTTGTCGGACTGCACGCAAAGGCTTATTTACAACAAAAAGAACAAGAGAATAATTAAAAGTGACTATGCAAAATTTAATGTGTCCTGTGTGTCGTCAAAGACTAGAGCTGGTAAATAAAACTTGGCGATGTGATCAGGGTCATAGCTATGACATTGCAAAACAAGGTTATGTAAACTTACATGTTGTCCAACATAAGCACAGTAAAAATCCAGGAGATACTCCAGAGTCTGTAGATGCGCGCCGTGCCTTTTTACAGGATGGCTATTATCAACCTTTACAGCAAGCTGTAGTTGCTTTGCTAAAGCAGCTTAAAGCTAAATCAGTACTCGATATTGGTTGTGGTGAGGGTTATTACACAAGTGCAATGCAAGATGCTGTTGAGCAGTGTGTAGGTGTAGATATTGCGAAAAATGCTGTACAACGTGCAGCAAAGTTAAATCACAACGTGACTTGGGTTGTCGGTACAGGAGCGACTTTGCCGGTAATCGATCGAAGTATGGATGTGTGTACCAGCCTTTTTAGTCCAATTCCACAAGCAGAAATTTTACGTGTGCTAAAAGATGATGGATGTTTAATTGTTGTCACACCTGCAACTGAACATTTATATGCGATGCGTGAGGCACTGTTTGAGCAGGTCAATCCGCACACACCGCAAAAGTTTGTTGAACAACTGCAAGATTTATTTGAGTTGAAAGAACAGCAAACTATAGATGCCCCTTTATTACTTGACCAAGAGGCTTTAAAAAATCTAATCGCTATGACGCCATATGCATATAAGGCCTCTCCAGAGCGTCGAATGCAGTTAGAGCAGCACTCTCAATTAGAGGTAACGGCATCTTTTCAAATCTATCTTTTTCAAAAGCGTAATAAAAAAGCCATCTAACGATGGCTTTTTTATTTTACTCAATTTGGTTAATCAAGTTTTCTAATTCATCTTTGTCACGCTTCGGTGCTGCTCCTTGTGCAGGCTTCATTGCTGGAGGCGCTGCCTTAGATGGAATTACAATTTCTTCGCCTGGTAAGTCATCGAAGTCATTGGTAGTGTTTTTAGGCTGTGGCGGTGCAGGACGATAAAGTGGTCGAGCCAATGGTGGCGCTGCGCGATATGTTTTCTTATCGCCAACTTCACTTGCGACATCTTGTTTTTCACGAGAAATAGGTGCTTGAGCATCTTTCTCTAAACGAACCCAAGAAGCTGGAGTACCTTTAAGCGATTGATCCATAAAGTTAATCCAGATTGGTAATGCGGCAATACCACCATACTCGCGACGACCAAGTGTCGTTGGTTGGTCGAAACCAACCCAAGTAATAGCGACTAATTTGCCATTAAAACCTGCAAACCATGCATCTTTTGCATCGTTTGTTGTACCTGTTTTACCACCCAAATCACTACGGCCAATTTTAAGTGCAGCACGACCAGTACCATGCTCAATTACATCACGTAAGATATTCGCCATATCATAAGCAGAGCTTGATTTTAAAATGCGCTGAGCTTGTCGATATTGGCTGTTATTTTTATCTGTTTGTTTAAGATTAAGCTGTTTTGCTGCTTTTTCTTTCTGCTCCAACTCTTTATTGGTCACTTCAACAACTTGATCATCTGGTGTGGTTGCTTGAGCATCATCTGTTGTTTCAGGTGCATTAATACATGGAATACATGCATATTCTGGTTTAGCTTCGTAAATAACTTTACCGTATGCATCTTCAATACGTTGGATGAAATGCGGTTGAACACGGTAACCACCATTTGCAAAGGTTGCATAACCCGTTGCCATTTGAATTGGTAATACTTGAGGTGTACCTAAGGCAATAGTGTAGTTACGTGGAATTTGATCTTCTTGTAAACCAAAATCCATGAATAATTGGCGAGTACGCTCAATCCCTACAGTTTGCAAAAGTCTTACAGATACAGTATTACGAGATAAATACAAAGCACGTCGTAATGGGATCATGCCTAGGTAACGACCATCAGAGTTCTTTGGTGTCCACTTGCCAATGGTAATCGGACTATCGTTGACCATGGTGTAAGGTGTCATACCGCGCTCTAGTGCCAAAGCATAAAGAAATGGTTTGATGGTAGAACCTGGTTGACGCCAGCCTTGCAAAGCACGGTTAAATTTTGATTGATAAAAATTATAGCCACCAACAATCGCTTCAATTGAGCCATCATTTGGATTAATTGCAATAAGCTGGCCTTGAACTTTTGGTACTTGAACTAACGACCATGCAGTTTTAGCTTCATTTGGACGTAAGCGAATAATATCTTTCACTTTAACAATTTGAGATGCACGTGAAGGTGCTCCACCTACGCTGTTTGCATTGCGATAGGGGCGGGCCCATGACATACCAGACCATTGCACAGTGACGGTTGAACCATCTTGCATTAAAGCTTCAAAAGAGTTGCTATTTACTTTAGTCACTTCTGCGGGGTAGGTATTGGCATAAGCTCTAAATTGGCTTAAAGGTTTATCATGTGCTTCTGCGCCACGCCAACCATGACGTCTGTCATAAGCCTCAAGACCATCTTGTACAGATTTCTCTGCAATAGCCTGACGTTGGGCATTAATGGTCGTATAAACCTTATAACCTGAGTCAATTGCTTGTTCACCAAAATGTTTTACAAGCTCTGAGCGAACCATTTCACCAGCATATGGATGAATATTATTTAAGTCGCGGTTGGGCATATTCAAATTAATAGGCTCAGCCACAGCTTTTTGATATTCCGCTTGAGAAATATAACCGAGTTGTAACATACGGCCTAAAATCCAGTTACGGCGTTCAAGTGCACGTTCAGGATTAACAACAGGGTTATATTTGGATGGCGCTTTTGGTAAACCTGCAATCATTGCCATTTGAGCAATGCTGAGTTCATTAATGCTTTTGTTATAGTAAATTTTGGCTGCTGCTGCGATACCGTACGCATTTTTCCCCAAGAAAATCTTATTGACATAAAGACTTAAGATGTCTTCTTTAGATAAGTTTTGCTCAATTTTCCGAGCCAAAAAGATTTCTGTTAGTTTACGTTTTAACGTTCTCTCGGGACTTAAATAATAGTTTTTTGCGACCTGCATTGTGATGGTAGAGCCACCAGTTTGCACATCGGAACCAGTCACACTCTCGCTTAAAGCACGACCTAAACCTTTAAAGCTAATACCGCTATGCTCAAAGAAAGATGAGTCTTCTGCAGCTAAAAATGCATGAATAAAAGCAGGAGGAATTTGTTTGTATTCAACCGGTATCGAAAGTTTACCACCATACTCAGCAATAAGTTGATTATCGGCTGTATAGACTTGTAATGGTTTTAGAAGTGGTGCTTTCTTTAATGAACTCATTTCCGGGAGGGTTGGGGCAATATAGAGATACATGCCATAAAATCCCATCGGAAGTGAGACTAAGATAATAATAATGATCAAAAAAATTGGACGCACGAAGCCCAAACTGGATAGCTTTTTCATGATAAGTAAGCTTTAATAAGATCGAATACAAACTAATTGTGGTCAGTATAGCCTTTAGACATGCGGATTGTTAGATGAGATATTGTATCCGTGTAAAAATAAAGACCGAGATTGTTGGTTTGTAATTTTTTTTGGGGATAAAAAAATAATAGGACAATAGTGTGCTCAGGTTATATCGTAAACCTAATAAGGGGTTAATGGGCGTCGATATTAGTTCGACTTCTGTTAAGTTGTTAGAGCTCTCTGTCAAGAACGGTAAATATTGGGTTGAAAGCTACGCTTTGATGCCTTTACCTGAAAACAGTGTAGTTGAAAAAAATATCTTAAATCCAGAAGCAGTAGCGGAAGCATTGGAAAGGGCGATTAACTTAGCAAATCCCCAAACTAAAAATGCTGCAATTGCTGTTCCTACATCGACGGTTATTCATAAAACTATCGAGATGGATGCGGATATGAGCGATGATGAACGTGAAGTTCAGATTCGTGTAGATGCGGAGCAGTATATACCGTTCCCTTTGGATGAGGTGAGCCTAGATTTTGAGGTTCTACCTGACCGTCTCGCGAATTCAAATCGTGTAAATGTACTCTTAGTCGCAACAAGAACGGAAAACGTAGAAACACGCGTTGAGGTTCTTGAGTTGGCAGATTTAAATCCTAAATTGGCTGATGTTGAAAGTTATGCTGTTGAGCGCGCATTTAGCGTGTTTGCTGATAGCTTACCTATGGGTGCAAATACGATAGGGGTTTTAGATATTGGCCATACCATGACAACATTGTCTGTCATGCAAAACGGCAAAATTATTTATACCCGTGAGCAAGTTTTTGGCGGAAAACAACTTACGCTTGAAATTCAAAGTCGTTATGGTTTGTCTTTAGAAGAGGCAAGTCGAGCGAAAAAAGATCGTTCTTTACCAGATGACTATGAAATTGAAGTATTAGATCCGTTTCTAGATGCCGTAGTTCAGCAAGCGGCTCGCTCTTTACAATTCTTCTTTTCTTCATCTCAGTTTAACGAAATAGACCATATTCTGCTCGCAGGCGGCAATGCGAATATTCCAGGTCTTGCCAAGCTTTTGCAGCAAAAATTAGGTTACCGTGTCACTATTGCCAATCCATTTTTACAGATGGGTTTTTCTCCTCAAGTCGACGTTCAAAAAATTGAAAATGATGCCTCATCTTTAATGGTGGCGTGTGGCTTGGCTTTAAGGAGTTTTGATTAATGGCAACAATTAATTTACTACCTTGGCGTGAAGAGCTGAGGGAGCAACGAAAAAAACAATTTATAACGTTATGCTTTGGGGTGGTTGTGTTGGGAATTACAACCGTATTTGGGGGATGGTTCTATTTTGATCATAAATTAGATGATCAAGAACAAGCAAATCAACTTATTACAAGTACTAACCAAAACCTTGATCAGCAATTAAAAGCATTAAATGGTTTACAAGAACAACGTGATGCCATCATTGAGCGTATGAAATTGATTCAAGATTTACAGAGTCAGCGTCCAGTCGTAGTAAGACTGGTTGATGAGTTAGTCAGAGTCATGCCATCTGCAATGTATTTAACGAAATTTAGCAGAACTGGAGATAAATTTACGATTGAAGGTAAAGCTGAAAGTCCAAATACGGTAGCTGAACTACTCCGTAATCTTGAAGCATCTTCTTGGTATCGAAATGCTTTTATGAACTCTTTCTTGGCTACTGAAGATAAAAAAGATAAGCCTGCGAGTTCTCTTCTTCCTAGGGTAGAAGATCATTACGGTAGTTTTGTTGTGACTTTCGATTTAGGGGAAATGGGCGTGACCACAGCTGATAATAATGCTGATAAACCAGCCGTAGCTAAAGATACGGGGGCAGCAAAATGAGTCAAGATGAACTTCAAGAGTTATCATTAGAGCAAGCAGCTTCAAAGAAAAAGAAATTTAATCTCGATAAATTTCTTCAACAATTTAATACGCTCGATATGAACAACTATGGTAGTTGGCCTATATCTGTAAAAATTACTTGCTGGATTTTTATTTTCTTTGCTGTATTAGCTTTGGGCTATTTTGTTGCTATTCAGCCCAAGCTACAAGCAATTGATAGTGCTCAAGCTCAGGAAAGTAACTTGTTAAACGAATTTCGAGAAAAAGATTCGAAATTACGTAACTTGCAACAGTATCAAGTGCAGCTTCAAGATATGCAGGCAAATTTTAATCAACAATTAGAGCAATTGCCTAAAGAAACAGAGATTCCTAGTTTAGTTGAAGATATCAACTTGACGGGTGTGAAGTCTGGATTGAAATTTAAAAATATTCGCTTACAAGATGAGGTTAAGCAGAAAGTTTTTATTGAGCAACCAATTGAAATTGAGGCTGCAGGAGATTATCACGCTTTTGGAGCTTTCGTGAGTAGTATTGCTGCTTTGCCGCGTATTGTGACTATGCATGATTTCGTTGTAGAGGCTGCTCCTCCTAAAGATAGTAAATCAGATATTCCTGTACTGAATTATTCTATTAAGGCGAAAACCTATCGATATGTAGGAGCAACAAAAGAACCTGCACAATCAGTTAAGGTTTCAGCATCATCTGCAACCAGCTCTAGTGCTCAGTCGAAATAGAGGGGTTATAATGAAAGCTAAGCAAATTACTCTTTATGTTTTGGCCTGTGCCGTTCTTGTAGGATGTGATTCAAGAATTGACACAGTTAATCAGCAAATGGCAAGTATACGTAATCAGCCACCACTCCCTATTGAACCAGCACCGATTTTTACTCCAGTACCACAATTTAATTATGCTGCCCATCAATTAAAAAGCCCATTTATGCCGAGCTCACTGGCTGCAGAACTCAAAATTATGGCTGGGAAACGGGTTTATCCGAATTTTTCACGTGCGCCACAACCACTAGAAAATTATGCGCTTGAAGCCTTAACTATGAAAGGAAGCATGCGTAATAATCGTGGTCAAATGCTAGCTCTAATCCAGACACCAGATCAGCAAATTGAACGAGTACAAGTGGGTAACTATATGGGTATGAATCAGGGGCGTATTACCCAGATTAGTCCGACCCAGATTGATTTGGTCGAGATTGTGCCGGATGGTCGAGAAGGTTATGTGGAAAGACCGAGAACATTGGTCTTGATTGGGCCTGCACCCTAATATTTAGGGAATAACAACGAAAAAGTATTTTTAAAGATTATTTAATTGGGGATGGTCAGACAATGAATCAGGTATTCCGTCAGTTTTCTATGGGGGCTGTAGCGATTGCAATTATGCAGGCTGCATCTGCACAGGTCAGCATGACCAATATTGTACCAACGCAAATTGCAGGTCAGGGTACAGAAATTAGAGTCATGTTTAATGGTTTGCCTCCACAGCCACAAGCTTACCAACTTGAAAACCCTTCGCGTTTAATACTAGATTTTGATAAGGCGCAACAAAGTTTAAAGCAGTCTAAAATTGCTGTTGCAACGAATGAAGCAAGTTCCGTTGATGTGACTTCAGATGATGTGCGTTCACGCTTGACTGTAAATCTAAAAGATGCTGGTGCTTTTACAACGCGCGTGGAAGGCAATACTTTCATTCTAAAAATTAATTCAGCTCAAACAACGAATAAGCCGATACCTGCAGCTACCGCACAACCACAAGGTGTTTCAAATATTGGCTTTCAGCGTGGTAGTCAGGGAGAAGGTTTAGTTGTTGTCGATCTTTTGGGAAGTAATACACCTGTAGATGTTCAACAACAAGGCAGTAAAGTTGTTATAAGAACATTAGGTACAAAGATTCCGACACATTTAGCACGTCGTTTAAATGTAAATGATTTTGCAACGCCAGTTTCAAGTGTCGATGCTTACAATGATAAAGATGCTGGTGTAATCACAATTCAGTCATCCGGTAGCTATGAATATATGGCATATCAGGCTGAAAATAAGCTCACGATTAGCTTAAAACGTCCACAAGATAAAAGCACACCGGCTTCGTATAAAGCACCAAGTTATTCTGGTAATAAGCTTTCGTTAGATTTCCAAGATATTGAAGTACGCCGTGTTTTACAGCTTCTTGCTGATTTTACAGGCATTAATATGGTGGCCGCGGATAGTGTGCAAGGTAATATCACGCTACGCTTGAAAGATGTACCTTGGGATCAAGCACTAGATATTATTTTAAAGACGAAAAATCTTGATAAAAGACGTAACGGGAATGTGATTTGGATTGCTCCAGTTGCTGAGTTAATCAAAGCAGAGGATGAACAGGCAAAAGCATTAGCCCAAACAATTAAGTTGGCTCCAATTCAAACAGATTATATCCGCTTGAGTTATGCGAAAGCGAGTGATGTACTAAAAATAATCGAAGATTCTCGAGATGTAAAAGGAGCAGCCGCAAATCATACAGCCACTTCAGATGCTCTTGCGTTGGAGAGCTTATTAAGTTCACGTGGTAGTGCTGTAGCTGATTCACGTACTAACACCTTGATTGTAAATGATACAGCACAAAATATTGATAAAATTCGTAAAATGATTGATTTGCTTGATGTAAAAGTTAAGCAGGTTATGGTTGAAGCACGTATTGTGAGAGCCTCTACATCGTTTACCAAAGAACTTGGCGTTAAGTGGGGAATATTATCGCAAGGGGTGAATAGTAATAACAGTTTGTTGGTAGGTGGTAGTGAAACAACTTTATGGAACCTAAAAAATCCTGATAGTAATGGAAAATATACAATTGAACGACCAGATAATTTAAATGTTGATTTGGGCGTTACGTCGGCTGGAGCTAGTAGCATAGCTTTTAGTTTAATTAGTATGTCAGACTTCATGTTGGATTTAGAGTTATCAGCATTGCAGGCTGATGGTTATGGTGAAGTAATTTCAACGCCTAAAGTGATGACTGCCGATAAACAAACTGCAAAAGTTGCAACGGGTCAACAAGTTCCATATCAGACTACAACAAATTCTGCTGCTGGCTCAACAGCAACAACTTCTTTTAAAGATGCGCTTTTAAGTCTGGATGTTACTCCGAGTATTACACCTGATGGCAAGATTCAAATGAAATTAGATATTTCTAAGGATTCTGTGGCGGGTGAGGCACCAAATGGTGAATTAATTCTGAATAAGAATAATATTAATACCAATGTGCTGGTTGATAACGGAGAAACCGTCATCTTAGGTGGTGTATTCGAGCAAACAACGACAAATACCCAAACTAAAGTTCCTTTCTTTGGGGATATTCCTTTGGTTGGGCGTTTATTTAGAAAAGATGTAAAGTCTGATGATAAACAAGAGTTACTGATTTTCGTAACACCACGAATTGTTAATGACACTTTGGCGAGAAATCATTAATATATTTTTCAATGAAAGCAATTGAAATAGGTGGCGCCTTGCCAAGCAAAGCGTTTGAAACCCTACCAAATATTTATTTGGTAGGGCCCATGGGGGCAGGAAAAACAACCGTTGGACGTCATTTAGCAGAACTATTAGGGCGTGAATTTTTAGATAGTGATCATGAAATTGAGCGCAAGACAGGGGCAACTATTCCTTGGATTTTTGAAAAAGAGGGAGAGGTTGGGTTCCGAACTCGTGAAACTGTGGTTTTAAATGAGCTGACCTTACGTAAAGCGTTGGTGTTGGCAACAGGTGGTGGGGCAATTACCCAAGCGCCTAACCGACAATTTTTAAAGCAACGCGGAATAGTTATTTATCTCTATACACCTGTTGAATTACAATTACAAAGAACCTACCGCGACAAAAACAGACCATTATTACAAGTTGAAAATCCTGAACAGAAATTGCGAGACCTATTAAAGATCAGAGACCCTTTGTATCGTGAAGTTGCACATTATACGATTGAAACGAATCAAGGCGCTGCACGTGATCTTGCACAAAAGATTTTGCAACTTATTCTATCGAACAAGCTAAAATAGACAAACTGACTAGTGGTTTTATAAATTCATGCAAACATTACATGTTGAATTAGGCGAACGCCGTTATCCTATTTTTATTGGTAGTCAACTTGACCCGAAACAATTACTAGAGCCTTATATTCATGGTCAACAGGTCATGATAGTCAGTAATGTGACGGTTGCGCCTTTATATTTAAGCCACTATCAGGAAGCTTTAAAAAGTTTAGGTAAAACAGTTGCGACTTGTATTTTGCCTGATGGTGAAAAATACAAAGATATTCAACATCTAAATTTAATTTTTGATGCATTACTTGAAGCTGGTTTTAACCGTGATTGTACCGTTTTAGCTTTAGGTGGCGGTGTGATTGGAGATATGGCTGGTTTTGCATCTGCTTGTTTCCAGCGTGGAGTTTACTTTGTTCAGGTTCCTACCACATTACTTTCACAAGTAGATTCAAGTGTTGGTGGAAAAACAGGAATCAACCATCCGCTTGGTAAAAATATGTTAGGTGCTTTTCAACAGCCGCAAGTTGTTCTGGCTGATATGGCACAACTCAATACATTGCCAGAACGTGAACTCTCAGCAGGTTTAGCTGAAGTGATTAAATATGCTCTTTTAGGTGATGTCGATTTCTTGGTATGGCTTGAAGAAAATATGGATGGACTTGTTGCGAGAGATGCTAATTTACTTGCAGAAGCTGTCTATCGTTCATGTGCTCACAAAGCGCGTATCGTTGCCAATGATGAAAAAGAACAAGGTGAACGTGCTTTACTTAATTTAGGCCACACTTTTGGTCATGCGATTGAGTCATATCTTGGTTATGGTACTTGGCTACATGGTGAAGCTGTCGCAACTGGTATGGTCATGGCGGCAGATTTATCACAACGTTTGGGCTGGATCTCAACTGAAGATGTAGCACGTACAAAAAAAATCATTCAACGTGCGAATTTGCCGATATCATGTCCACAAATTCCATTGGATGATTTCCTTGGATACATGGCGCATGACAAAAAAGTTCTCAATGGGCAATTACGTTTGGTGTTATTAAAACAACTTGGACAAGCTGTCATTACTAAAGACTTTGATGTCGAATTGATGAAACAAGCTATTTTGGCAAATCAACACGGATAATAGATAAGGTAAAGCATGACTGTATCACGTACATTTTGGCAGAATGTTCAACAATATATCTGGTTGGTTGGTGGTATTGCCTGCTTGTTACTGGCTTTTATTTTTTGGGTAATTACCGATAGCAAGAAGTTGGTTGAAGTTGAAAAGTCAGCTGATTCTGATGCGCCTGTTCAAATTCAACCAGAGAAAGTTGCTACGACACCTAACTTGGGTGCTTTAGCTGATGAAGTTCGTCCACTTGATCTAACAACTCGTACAGTTGCATCTGGTGAGCATGAACCAGAGTTTCGTGGTACGAAATTTATTAACGAAAATAAAAAACAATGGACGCTTGAGATATTTAGAGCTTCTGATGAAGACATCATTAAAAACTTTTTAAAAAATCGTAGTGATCGTAATAAATTTATTTATTTTCGTTTAAGTGGTGAACAGCAAGCGGAGCAGTATGTTTTGGTTTATGGAACCTTTAAACGCTCAGACGATGCAATTCAACAGTTAACACAGATTAACCTACAATTGCCTGAGTCTATTAAGCCTCAGCCACAACAGTTCTCAAGTTATGCTCCTTTGGTCAATGATTTGGGTGCAGATGAGATGAAAGGTGGGAATAATCAGCTTTATGAGGTTCGTCTGCGTCCAGCCGCTCTACCTACAATTGATGAATCATTATTGATGGCTGGATCAACTAATGCCGCAGTTAATGTTCAGCCGAAAGCTCCTGCAACCAATTCAGCCACTAAGACCACTATTGTTCGCCGTGATGCTCAAGGAAATGTAGTGGATGTACAACAATCGAATTCAAATATTGATCAACCTAATAAGCCAGCTCAAACACGTTCAAACGATATTCAATAAAAATGCCTCAAATAAGGGCAGCAAAAGGAGATAATTTGCTCAATAATATGCACAATATTAGTGCAAAATAAAATCTAATAATATTTTTTGACCATATCTGGTGCATATTTAGTCATTTTTTGGTGTGATAACGCGAATAAAATAGATATATTTATATTGAATATAAGTACTTAGATTAATTTTTATTATATGGCACATTTTTTGCTTTATTGTTGTGCTTATTAATGTGCTGCAAACTATTTTAGCCCTCTAAGAAGTGAATTCTATGCAGAGTCGTGGGGTCGAACTGCTTTAAAAGAGTGCGAAATAAGTCAAAACATTTTTCTAGCAAAAACCAGTGTACGTAAAAATGGAACAGCGTATATTGGCTTATCAGCCCAAAATTTTTTATTTGCGAAACATTGAGCTAACTATCATCGGTAGGCACTATCGCAAAAAGAAGTTGTTTGTTTGACGCTCGAAAGAGCATTATTGAAAGAAGGGTACGCTATGCACATGCCATCGCCTAATACTGTAGCTCCCGCTCAAGGTTTATATCAGCCTGATGAGTTTAAGGATAACTGTGGTTTTGGACTGATTGCCCATATGAAGGGTGAATCAAGTCATCATCTAGTAGAAACCGCGATTCACAGTTTAAGTTGCATGACGCACCGTGGTGGTATTGCCGCAGATGGCAAGACGGGAGATGGTTGCGGCTTATTATTGGCGATGCCAAAGCAATTTTTCCGTGATGAAGCAAAAAAACTAAGTGATATTACACTCAGTGAAATTTTTGCTGTGGGTACGGTATTTTTAAATATTGATCCAGCATTAGCACAGCACTCTAAAAATATTTTAACGAAAGAAATCGAGTCAGAAGGTTTACGTGTTCTTGCTTGGCGTATCGTTCCTACAAACAACGATGCATTAGGTGAAATTGCGCTTCAATCTTTACCAGCTTTTGAACAAGTCATTGTGAACTGTCCAATGGGTGTAACTGAGGTTGAATTTAACCGTAAGTTATTCTTGGCGCGTCGCCGTGCGGAACAACAACTCCAAAAAGATCCGTTATTTTATGTGACTACGCTTTGTTCAACAGTCATTAGCTATAAAGGCTTGATGATGCCTGCGGCAATTGCTGAGTTCTATACAGACTTAGCAGATGAGCGCTTAAAATCGCATATTGTGGTATTCCACCAACGTTTCTCTACAAATACATTACCGCGTTGGCCTTTGGCTCAGCCATTCCGTTACCTTGCGCATAATGGTGAAATCAACACCATTACAGCAAACCGTAACTGGGCATTGGCACGTACGCCTAAATTTGAAAACCCATTATTACCTGGTCTTACTGAGCTTAATCCGATTGTAAACCGCACAGGTTCAGATTCTTCAAGCCTAGATAACATGCTTGAGATTTTGGTGGGTGGCGGTATGGATTTATTCCGTGCATTACGCATGCTCGTTCCACCAGCTTGGCAAAATGTTGAAACTTTAGATGCAGACTTACGTGCATTCTATGAGTTCAACTCTAAGCATATGGAAGCTTGGGATGGTCCTGCCGGTCTTGTTATTCAAGATGGTCGTCATGCGATTTGTATGCTTGACCGTAATGGTTTACGTCCTGCACGTTGGGTAATTACCAAAAATGATTACATCACCTTAGCATCTGAAATCGGTGTTTGGGGCTATGAACCTGAAGATGTAGTTTCTAAAGGCCGTGTAGGTCCGGGTCAAATTTTGGTAGTTGATACCCTAACAGGTAAAGTACTTGATACTAAAGATGTGAGTACGCATTTGAAAAACATGCGTCCGTACCGCGAATGGCTACGTGATCATGCAATTCGTTTAAAAGCAGACCCAGAACTTGAAGAACAACTTGTTGATAAAGGTTTAACTGGTGAGGCATTAAAAGTAGCTCAAAAAATGTTTATGGTGACATTTGAAGAGCGCGACCAGTTACTACGCCCAATCGCTGAAAGTGGACAGGAAGCAGTAGGCTCTATGGGTGATGATACACCTATGGCTGTATTGTCTCGTCAAGTACGCCACGTGACAGATTATTTCCGTCAACAGTTTGCACAGGTAACAAACCCACCAATTGACCCGCTACGTGAGTCAATTGTAATGTCGTTAGAGACCTGTTTAGGTCGTGAACAGAATGTATTTGAGCAAGGCCCTGAGCATGCTGATCGTATCATCATCTCTAGTCCAGTATTGTCAAATTCAAAAATGCAGCAAATCCGTAGCATTGAGCGTCCGGGTTATGAAGCAGTTGATATCAACTTAAACTATGCTGAAGAAGAAGGTTTGCAAGCTGCGATTACACGTATCTGTGAAGAAGCGGCGCAAGCAGTTCGTGATGGCAAAACTTTAATTGTCTTAACAGATAAAAATATCAGCCAAGGTTTATTACCAGCAAACGCAGCACTTGCAACAGGTGCGGTACATCATTACCTCATCAAAACTGGTCTGCGCACTGATGCAAACATCATGGTTGAAACTGGTTTTGCACGTGATCCGCATCAATTTGCGGTACTACTTGGTTTTGGTGCAACCGCAGTTTATCCATATCTTGCGTACGACGTGATCAATGATTTGATTGCTAAAGGTGAGCTTTTAGGTGACCCAATCCATGCGCAAGCAAACTTCCGTAAAGGTATCGAGAAAGGCTTATTAAAAGTTCTTTCAAAAATGGGTATCTCTACCGTTGCTTCTTATCGTGGTGGTCAGCTCTTTGAAGCAGTAGGTTTATCATCTGAAGTGGTAGATCAGTGTTTCTTAGGTGTTCCAAGTCGTATTCAAGGTGCAACATTTGCTGACCTCGAAAAAGACCAGAAAAAATTAGCAGCGACAGCTTGGTCAAGCCGTAAACCAATTGATCAGGGTGGTTTGCTTAAATTCGTATTTGATAAAGAGTACCACGCGTTTAACCCAGATGTGATTAACTCATTACACAAAGCGGTTCGCTCTGGTAAGTACGAAGACTTTAAAGAATATGCTGAGTTGGTGAATAATCGTCCAGTAGCGACTATTCGTGACTTATTTAAGTTAAAAACAACCAATTCAATTCCAGTTGAGCAAGTTGAATCAGTTGAAGATATCTTGCCTCGCTTTGACTCGGCTGGGATGTCTTTAGGTGCGCTTTCTCCAGAAGCACATGAAGCAATCGCAATCGCAATGAACACGATCGGTGGTCGTTCAAACTCTGGTGAAGGCGGTGAAGATCCTGTTCGTTACGGCACAATTCGTAACTCGAAAATCAAACAAATCGCATCTGGTCGTTTCGGTGTAACACCTGCATATTTAACTTCTGCTGAAGTATTGCAAATTAAAGTTGCTCAAGGTGCAAAACCGGGTGAAGGTGGTCAGTTACCAGGTGGTAAAGTAAATGGCTTAATCGCACGTTTACGTTATTCAGTACCGGGCGTAACACTTATTTCACCTCCGCCACACCACGACATTTACTCAATTGAAGATTTGTCTCAGTTAATTTTTGACTTGAAACAAGTTAACCCGAAAGCCATGGTATCTGTGAAGTTGGTATCTGAACCGGGTGTAGGAACAATTGCTGCGGGTGTTGCAAAAGCTTATGCGGATTTCATTACCATTTCAGGTTATGACGGCGGTACAGCTGCATCTCCACTTTCATCAATTCACCATGCGGGTTCGCCATGGGAGCTTGGTCTAAGTGAAGCGCATCAAGCACTGCGTGTAAATGACTTGCGTGGAAAAGTGCGTGTACAAACTGATGGTGGTTTAAAAACTGGTCTTGATGTCATCAAAGCAGCAATTTTAGGTGCTGAAAGCTTTGGCTTTGGTTCAACACCAATGATCGCTTTAGGTTGTAAATACCTCCGTATTTGTCACTTAAATAACTGTGCAACCGGTGTTGCGACTCAACAAGATCATTTACGTCAAGAGCACTATATTGGCGAGCCAGAAATGCTCATCAATTTCTTCCACTTCATTGCGGAAGAAACTCGTGAATGGTTGGCAGCATTAGGTGTGTCTTCATTAAAAGACTTGATTGGTCGTGTGGACTTGCTTGAAGTATTACCTGGTGAAACTGAAAAACATGCGCATCTTGATTTAAGTGCACTGTTAACTTCACATCCTTCTGCTGAAGGTAAAGCGCAGTACTGTGAAGTACAAGGTAATGCACCATTCGATAAAGGTGTATTGGCTGAGAAAATGGTTGCAGAAATGCTTCCTGCAATTGAGTCAAGTGCAGGTGGTCAGTTCAACTTTAATGTTGTGAACTGTGACCGTTCAATCGGTGCTCGTGTATCGGGTGAAATTGCTCGTCGCTACGGCAACTTGGGTATGGAAGCACATCCAGTTGTAATGAACTTAACTGGTACAGCTGGCCAGTCACTTGGTGTATGGAACGCTGGTGGTTTACACATCCGTCTTGAGGGTGATGCAAACGACTATGTAGGTAAAGGTATGGCGGGTGGTCGTATTTCGATTTTCCCACCACAAGGTTCACCTTTCCAAACACAAAACACAGCAATTATTGGTAATACCTGTTTGTACGGTGCAACTGGCGGTAAGCTTTTTGCAGCAGGTACAGCGGGTGAGCGTTTTGCAGTTCGTAACTCTGGCGCATTTGCTGTAATCGAAGGTGCGGGTGATCACTGCTGTGAATATATGACAGGTGGTGTTGTGACTGTACTTGGTAAAGTAGGTCATAACTTCGGTGCGGGCATGACTGGTGGTTTTGCTTATGTACTTGACCTTGATAATGACTTCGTAGATTACTACAACCATGAGTTGATTGATTTAAATCGTATTTCAACAGAATCTATGGAAGATCATAAAGAGTTCTTATTGCGTATTATCGATGAGCATATCAAAGAAACAGGTAGTGCTTGGGCTTATAAAATCCGCAATGAGTTTGACTTCTACAGCCGTAAATTCTGGCTTGTAAAACCAAAAGCTGCTAACTTGCAATCGCTTTTGAAAACTACACAAGCTGACCCACAATAATTCCACGACTGCAAAGACATAGGCAGGTGCGGGCAACAGTGAAATCCGCGCCTACCCACGGAGAGAGACATGGCAGAACGCCTAAATAATGACTTTCAATTTCTGGATGTACCACGCCAAGATCCAGAGAAAAAAGATATTACTGTCCGCAAAGCAGAATTTGTGGAAATTTATAAACCTTTTACTTCGGAAACAGTCACTAATCAGACTCACCGTTGTTTAGGTTGTGGTAATCCTTATTGCGAATGGAAGTGCCCAGTACATAACTACATTCCGAACTGGTTAAAACTGATTGCTGAAGGTCAAATTTTCCAAGCTGCTGAGCTTTGTCACCAAACAAATACCTTACCAGAGGTATGTGGTCGTGTCTGTCCACAAGACCGTTTGTGTGAAGGTGCTTGTACTTTAAATGATGGTTTTGGTGCAGTAACCATTGGTAATGCTGAAAAATACATCAATGACACAGCTTTTGCTTTGGGCTGGCGCCCAGACATGTCACATGTGAAATGGACAGGTAAAAAAGTTGCAATTATTGGTGCAGGCCCAGCAGGTCTAGGCTGCGCAGATATTTTAGCTCGTGGTGGTGTTAAGCCAGTTGTATTTGATAAACGTCCTGAAATTGGTGGCTTACTGACATTTGGTATTCCAGAATTCAAAATGGAAAAAGATGTCATGAAACGCCGCCGTGAAATTTTCACAGGTATGGGCATTGAATTCCGTTTAAATACTGAAATTGGTAAAGATGTCACTATTGATGAATTACTTGCAGAATATGATGCAGTATTCATGGGTATGGGAACTTATACCTACATGAAGGGTGGCTTCCCTGGAGAAGACCTTGATGGGGTTTATGATGCGCTTGATTTCTTGATCTCGAACGTAAATCGTTGCCAAGGTTGGGAAAAAGATCCAAGTGAATACATTAGCTTAGATGGTAAAAAAGTTATTGTTCTAGGTGGTGGTGATACCGCTATGGACTGTAACCGTACTTCATTGCGTCAAGGTGCTCACGATGTAACTTGTGCATACCGCCGTGATGAAAGCAACATGCCGGGTTCTGCACGTGAAGTGAAAAATGCCTACGAAGAGGGGGTGAAATTCCTATTCAATCGTCAACCGATCGAGATTGTTGGTGAAAATGGCAAAGTAACAGGCGTAAAAGTAGTAACTACGCAAATGGGTGAACCTGATAGTCGTGGCCGCCGTAGCCCTGAACCAATTCCGGGTTCTGAAGAAGTTTTACCAGCCGATGCAGTTTTACTAGCGTTTGGTTTCCGTCCAAGCCCTGCAGACTGGTTTGGTAATGTGAATATCAATCTTGATGGTTCAGGCCGTGTTGTTGCAGCTGAAAAGCAAGAATTCAAATTCCAGACATCAAACCCGAAAATCTTTGCTGGTGGTGATATGGTACGTGGCTCAGACCTAGTCGTGACTGCGATTTGGGAAGGCCGTCAAGCCGCTGAAGGTATTTTAGATTACCTTGGTGTTTAATAAATTAATTTGTTAAATCACTCAAAAAAGCCTACTTCAAGTAGGCTTTTTTATTGTCTCCAATTAGTCAGTTTGACATTTTTGGCAAATACAATAAGCTTTTTTGCCCTTTTTAGTGCTTAAATCCCAAGACATACTCAAAGCTTCCTTCTTCAATACAGTAGGTGTTGAGTATGAACATCGCAGGTATGACGTCAGAAAAATCATATTTAAATCGTCGAAAAGCGTTGGGTATTACAGTACGTCGCCTTGAGTTTAATCCTCAAGCAATCAAGCGCTATTATTTTGCGAACTCACCTTTAATGTCTCATTTTCTAACAGCACTCTCTTCAACATTTCCAGTAGGAGAGCAGTTTTTTGTAAATAGTGTGCGTAATGTGCGCGACAAAGTTTCAGACCCTCAACTACAGGCACAAATTGCAGCTTTTATTGGGCAAGAAGCAATGCACTCGAAAGCGCATGGTGAATTTAATGAGGCTTGGCGCCGTGAAGACTATAATTTGGATCGTTTTCAAGCGTGGCTAAATGAACGTGATAAATATTTAAGAACAATTCCACCTAAGCTACAGCTGGCACTGACATGTGCATTTGAGCATTTTACGGCTTTGCTTGGTGGATATATTTTACAGCATCCCGAACTACTAAAAACTTTGGATCAAGATGCTCTAAAGCTTTGGGTTTGGCATGCTATTGAGGAAATTGAACATCGTTCAGTTGCATTTGATGTCTATCAACATGTCTATGGTGATGACCGTATTCGCCGATTATTAATGCGTAGTGTCACTACAGGATTTGCAAGTCTCGCTTTCTATGGAACAACTCGTTTATTTTGGCAAGATAAATGGAAAAGCTTGCCTAAAATAGGTGGAAATATTTTTGGCGTATATTTGCTTGTTAAAATGCTTATACAACTTACACCTGAATATTTTGCTTATTACAAAAAGGACTTTCATCCGAGTCAAACAGATTATGGACATATGGTCGATTACTGGAAAAGCTATTTGGCTGGTGAATATCAAATGACAAGTTTCCAAGAAGAAACAATGCAACGACCAAGCTAAAATAAAAACCGGATTTAAAGATCCGGTTTTTTAAATTTATAAAATAAAAGCAACACAATAATGCCAAATTCATCATACAATCGAGACAAGAGGTTAAAAATATAAAGAAAAACTTGAGGATGAAGTGACGATGAAAACGTTTAAACAACTGGTAATCGCGACAACACTTGCAAGCACCTTACTATTTTCCGGCTGTGGCTATAATACTTTACAGGTCAAAGATGAGGCTGTAACAGCGGCGTGGTCTGAAGTACAAAACCAATATCAACGTCGATCAGATTTGGTACCAAACCTTGTAAATGTGGTTAAAGGCTATGCTAAACATGAAGAGCAAGTATTAACAGAAGTCACTCAAGCACGTGCAAATGTTGCAGGTTTGAAAGTTGATAAAGAAGTATTAGAAGACCCAGCATTACTGGAAAAATATCAACAAGCACAAAGCCAGTTAACAGGTGCACTATCTCGACTTATTGCTGTTTCAGAAAATTACCCAGATTTAAAAGCCAACACTCAGTTCCAAGAATTACAGGTTCAGCTTGAGGGTACAGAAAACCGAATTGCTGTGGCACGTAATCGTTATATTACAACTGTTCAGGACTATAACTCTTATGTCCGTCAGTTCCCGCAAGCCGTAACAGCAAAAGTGATTGGTATGCATCCGAAAGCTAATTTCTCTGCGGAAGCATCGGCTCAACAGGCTCCAAAAGTTTCTTTTGATTAATTTAAATCAAGGAAGTGCCGCATGAGAAATACGATATTGCTTCAGTCTAAGCAAATTAAGGTATTCGTTATTACCTTAATGGTGCTTTGCTGCAGTGTTCTGTTTCAGAGTGCGGCTTGGAGTGAGAATAATATTGCCACTGCTATAGATGAAACTGACACGGTGGTGGCAGGTAAAATTATTCAACAGCAGCAAGCTCAAGCATCGAAGCCTAAAGTAAATGAGCAGGCTGCTTCAAGTGCCGCGCCTCAAGCTCAAGTTGCGAATGACATGGCTGATGGTGAATCAATTCGTGGTTTACCTACATTAAATCAGCCTGTCATTGATCAAGCCAATATTTTAAGTGAAGCTGAAAAGCAGCAACTTAACCAGAAAATTTTAAATTTATATCAGCAAGGTAAGGCACAAATAGGTATCGTGATTGTACCGACTACGGGCCAAGAAGATATTTTTGATTACGCTTTGCGTGTCGGTGAGAAATGGCAACTTGGTTCAAGTAAACGTGATAATGGTTTGCTTATCGCAGTTGCAATTAATGATCATAGAATACAAATTCTAACTGGATATGGTTTAGAAGGTGTATTGCCAGATATCGTTGCAAGCCGAATTATTCGAAATCAAATTACACCTTACTTTAAACAAGCCCAATATGCACAAGGCTTAAATGCTGGTATCGATGAAATTACAAGAATTTTAAATCTAGATCCAGAAGTTGCTCAGCAAGCTGCCCAAGATTTAAAAGAGCGCCAACATCAAGCTGCCGAAGAACAACAAGCCAAACAAACAACGCTGACGATGGCATTGTTTATTCTGATTGCTGGAATTGTAGGTTCGTTTATTGTAGGTCGACCTCTTAGTGCTTCTACAGCAGGTGTTGCTGCAGCAGTAGCAGGCTTTGTAAACGGTGCTGGCTTGGTTACTAGTTTATTACTTGGATTTGGTATTTTCTTTTTACTCATTACCTCAATAGCCCAACTTATTTTACAGGCTATTTTAAGTGGTTCTGGTGGGGGTGGACGCGGAGGCGGCGGCTTTGGTGGTGGAGGCGGCGGTTATGGCGGCGGCGGAGGTCGTTTTGGTGGTGGAGGTGCTTCAGGGTCATGGTAACAACATCAGAAACAACACACATTATTACTCAACCCAAAATTGAGGAATATGTAGAGCCAAGTTTGAAACGTTGGTTTAAGCATCTTTGTTATTTCCCTGCTAGTAGTCGCTATTTTAGTAAAAAAGATAAACAAGCGATTGCCGAAGCAGTACGACAAGCTGAAATTGGTCATGTTGGTGAAATTCAGGTCGTTATAGAAGGGCATATTCCTTGTTCACAAGCATATAGGCAAAATACACGTTTGAGGGCACAACAATTATTTGCAGAACTTGGGGTTTGGGATACTGAGCTTAATAGCGGTGTGCTGCTCTATTTAAATTTATGTGAGCGAACAGTAGAAATTATATTTGACCGCGGTATCAGCAATGCAACTACTGATCAAGTTTGGCAAAAGATTTGTGAATCTATTGTGCAGCAGCTCAAACAAAAACAGTATCTACAAGCTGTAGTAATTGGGGTTCAGCAAATTGGTGATGTGATGTCACGTTTTTACGATGAGAATATGCCAGATCAAAATAATGAATTAGGCAATGCACCGATTATTATTAATTAGCTTATCTACCTAAAAAATCAGCTTTTTTAAAAATTATTCCAAATATGGTGGCTGACAAAAATTGTCATCTATTTATCTGCTTTTAAAGAGATTTTTGTCACATTAAAGAGTAAAAAAAAGAAATAGGATGTGAAGTAATTTTTATTAGTGATTCAATCCTAATAAAATTATGGTGACAATTTTTGTCAATTATTTGCCTAATATACCCTGGGGTTTAATTGTTATAAATTATAACTTATTGTTTTTAAATTAAAATAAAAGTTGGCATAGTTGCTGCAATATATTCTATAGCTCAAAAAGCTTATATAAAAACATACATACAATCTTTGGGGAAAAGGCTATGAATGCACAAAAAGGTTTTACATTAATTGAACTCATGATCGTGGTTGCGATTATTGGTATTTTGGCAGCAATCGCGATTCCTGCTTATCAAAACTATATTGCTCGTTCGCAAGTTGCAGCGGGGCTTGCAGAAATTAGTCCTGCTAAAACAAATGCTGAAGCAAAATTAGCAGAAGGTATTTCTGGATCAATTACCACTGCAGCAGGATTAGGTGTTCAAGCCTCAACTAAACGCTGTTCTGCTATTACAGTTAGTGTAAGTGGTACAGACGGTGCAAGTACGATTACATGTGCATTGTTAGGTACATCAGCGATTCAGACTAAAACAATTACTTGGACTCGTACAGCAGACAACCCAACATCAGGTGCTATTGGTAGCTGGAGTTGTTCTACATCAGTAGCCACTGAATTTAAACCAAAAACTTGTCAATAATACTCAAAATTAATTCAAAAAAGGAAAGATAGCTCTATCTTTCCTTCCAATAATGAAAGTTTTTATGATTAAAAAATATTCTATTTTAATTTCTGGTTTTTTTTTGCTTTAGCAATTCTTAATCCTATCCATTTCCGACCTTGGGCAAGTTTTTTATCTGAATATTTTGGTTTTATTTCTATAATTTTTGTTTTTCCAGTATTTTTTAAAAGAAAACTGTATATTCCAAAAATAATTATTCCTATTTTGATTATATCTTTTATTCCCTTGATTAATTATTTTTTTGGTGAAGTATTCTACTTTAGTAATGCCTTTTTATCTTTTATTTATATATTTTATTTCTGGTTAACTGTTGCTATAGGATATAGTTTTTCATTACCTGAAAAAGTATATAATGAGTTTTATGATAATAAGAAAAATGACTTACTATTCATCTTGACAAGTCTTATTATGTTTGTAGGTTTTTTATCGAGCCTTATTGCTATTGTTCAATGGTTGAACATAGATAAAAATAATATGTGGATTGCAGAGCTATATGGAAACCGGCCTTATGCTAATTTGGCACAGACAAATCAATTATCTACATTTCTTATTTTAAGTGTACTTTCTGGTTGGTATTTATTTGAGAAAGAAAGGTTTAATAATTTTCTTTTAATTTTTATTTGTGTGGTTTGTATTTTTTCCATTACTTTAACACAGTCAAGAGTAGCTTGGATTAATATATTTTTTATAACAGCTTTTTATCTAAGTCTAAGCTTTATCAAAAAATACAATTTTAAACTCAAATATAAAACCTTCTATTGCTTTTTATGCTGGTTTTTATTGTGTGTTTGGTTCTTACCCTATATAAATTCTATCTTATCAAATTTTTTTGTTGTTACACAGACTGCTTCCGTTGTTGCAAGAGCTTCATCAGGTTATGAGCGATTGAATATATGGAATCAGATGTTTCATGCGTTGTTATTGAGGCCATGGGGAGGTTATGGATGGCATCAAACCACAGCAGCTCAATTTTCTATTATTGATCAATATCCAGCTAAAGAATGGGCAAGTAGTGCACATAATTTATTTATTGATTTACTAATTTGGTGTGGTATCCCACTTGGTTTATTAATTATATTTTATATTTTATATTTGTATATTAAAATTTTAAAAAATGTTATTAATATTGAAAGTTTTATTGTTAGTATAATGATATCTGTTGTTGGTATTCATTCAATGTTTGAATACCCATTATATTATAGTTATTTTTTATTTTTGGTGGCATTGTTTTTCGGTATTTCTTTGTCTTATGTAAAAAACATAGAGTTAAGCCTATCTTATGTATTTATTAGAATTGTTTTTTTAGTAAGTATCATAGGATCCTTCTGTATTTATCAGCAATATAATCGTATTTGGGATAATATTATTGCAGGTCAGACAGCTGAAATGAATAACTCTAAAAATGAGATAAATTTACCATATAAGTTATATTTTTTTGATATGTTCGATGCTAGGGCTGCTTGGATAGCTCAATATCCTAAAATGAAAGTTTCATCTGAAAAAATAATCGCTGCTGAATATATGGTAAAGACTTATCTTACATCTTATGATGTCCATAAATATGCATTGTTATTGGCGTATAATGGTTATGAGTTTGAGGCAAAAAGACAACTAAAAATATTAGAAGTAATGTATGGTGAAAAAGTCGCATATCAGAGTTTATTTGAAAGTTTGGAAGATAAAAAATTAACTAAAGATCGCAATTAAAAAGATCAGAATTTTTGAAAAGAGTAATTTAAATAACTTTATATCTTAAAAGTTATTTAATAGCTTTTGATATGGTTGTTGTTGGTGAATTAAAGCTCGGGTTGTTGAGATTGTAGGTTGAAAAATCAGCATATAAAAGTAAGAGATTTAATGAGTGGAGTGTAGGTGGAACTTAGTCCTTATCATTCTCTTCCATGTATAATTCTCTCAAGTTTTAGTCTCTAGCCTTACTATGCAAGTATTTTTCTTATTCCTCGCTGCAATCCTATTAGGTTTTGCTTGGTTGTCTCCATTTCACTATAATCCTTGGGTGATGTTCTCTAGTGAGATAAGTACTTTTGCAGCAGGTTTAAGTGTCTTAGCTGCTATTTTTCATCAAAATATTAAAATTCCGCGTGCACAATTATTGCTTTTACCATTTGCTTTAATTCCAGTGGTGCAGTGGGCTTTGGGATTAGTTTTTGATTTTAGTACAGCTTTGTTAAGTTCACTTTATTTTTTAGGCTTCTGGTTTATGGTTGTAGCGGGTTATAACCTATCATTAGAGCCACAAAAAAGAGATGAGATTTTTACAGGTTTTAGTTTACTTACTGTTATTGTTTCAGTTGCAACGAGCGTTATTGCAATTTGTCAGTGGTTAAACGTTGATACCCATTTTGCACACATGCTGCATTTAATAGGTAACCGTCCATACGGAAATTTTGGCCAACCTAATAATATGGCAACCTTTCTCCTTATGGGGTTAATAGGTTGTTTATTTTTATATGAAAATAATAAAGCATCAGTTTGGCTACTTTTTCCATCAGCACTGACTATTTTATTTGCAGTTGCCTTGAGTCAATCAAGAACCTCTTGGATTGTTGTTCCATTTTTACTTATTTATTGGGTGATTAAAAAGTATAAAAAACAAAAACGTTTTGGAGCAATCCAGAGCATTTTTTGGTGTTTTAGTTTTTTTATGATCGCAGGTCTAATTTTACCTTATTTAACTAAATTTATTGAATTATCTACAAATACAGAAATAACAGAAACTAGTACATTAGTTGCTAGAGCAGGTTCTGGACATGAGCGGGTTGGAATATGGATGCAAATATTGCATGCTATCACTCAACATCCCTGGTTTGGTTATGGATGGAGTCAGACTAGCGTAGCAGGCATTGATAGTATCCGATTTGGGACAGTGCATGTATGGTTCAATAGTGCTCATAATGTGCTATTGGATTTAATCGTCTGGAATGGTATTCCAATTGCTACAGTAATGATTGCTTTGTTTGTTGGTTGGTTGTTTTGGTTAAATCAACAAGCGAAAGAAACGATCTCAATTATCGCGTTTATGATGGTCTGTACAGTACTTATTCATGCGATGTTAGAGTTTCCGCAGCGTTATGCTTATTTCTTGCTGACATGTGGTTTTTTATTGGGTGTAATTCAAGCACAGACTCCAATACTGAAAGGCGTTGTATTAAGTAAACAGCTTTTACGTTTAGTATGGGTCATAAGCTTGATGCTTGTAATCGCAATTTGGCGCGACTACAACGTATATGTAATGAATAGTAACTTACTATTTAAAAACAAGCAGCCAAATGCTGAGTTTATGGGAAGCGATCGAATTTTTGTTTTAACTCAATTTGATCAACGTTTAAAGTGGATTGCACTTAATCCTAATGTAACTTTATCTGAAGCAGAATTAGTTCAATGGGGAAATTTTGTGAAGAACAAAGCAACTCCATATAATTTGCGTAAATATGCTCAGTTACTTGCTTACAATGGAAAAGTAGATCAAGCAGAGCAACAAATATTTATTTTGCAGCACCTTTATGGGCAGCACACAACACTTTCGGAATTATTAAAAGATAAATAAAAAAAATCCCCTTGCACTACAAGGGGATTTTTTTATGCAAGATTACATTTGGCTCTGGATATAATTTTCGATACCAACGCTACCGATAAGGTCAATTTGAGTGTCTAACCAATCCCAATATTCTTCTTCTTTTTCTAGAATTTCTTGTACTAAATCACGCGTTACATAATCTTGTTCTGTTTCAGCTAAAGCGACTGCTTTTTGAATAGCTTCAATGTTTTCTTTCACTTTGCGAATATCACATTGCAGAACTTCTTCTGTATGTTGACCAATATATAATTTACCTAGATGTTGAAGATTCGGGAGGCCTTCTAAAAATAAAATACGTTCAATAATTTTATCTGCATGCTTCATTTGACGAATTGATTCTTTATATTCAGCAGAACCGAGTTGTTCAATTCCCCAGTCATTAAACATGCGAGAGTGTAAAAAGTATTGGTTAATTGCAGTTAAATGATGATACAGCACTTGGTTAAGCTGATTGATTACATCACGATTGCCTTTCATTGTAGCTACTCCAAAACAATTTCTGCCTTAATCCAATTAAGGCAATCTATGAGTTCATTTTAGTGAACAATCATGGAGATGGCGAGTAATTTATAGAACAGCAAATGAAAATCGCAATCAAAAACAACACAATATTGGTAAAGGTGAATTTCCTTCCAAAAAAAACCGCTTGAATGAGGAACAATGAACGTTCCACAAAAAGCGGTGGAGGAGTCAATAATTAACTGTTAAATACTAATTTTTATTATGCAGCTACCGAAATGCGTGCAGCAATTTCAGCTAATTCATCACTAATAATAGCACGTGCTTCTGGTGCACAGCGTCCGCAGCAAGTACCAAGGTCAAGCAAATCACGAATTTCACGATAGCTTTCAGCGCCATTTTCAATAGCGTCTTTGATATCTTGATCTGTAATGCCACGACACAAGCAAACGTACATGGGAGTGATCCCCAAATATAAATGCGATAATTGATATTATTGATAATTATTATCGTTTGTCAATGAAATTCATTTAAAATCTCATTTATCTTTATTGGGATTTTGGATAAAAAAATACCACCTAAGCGGAAATCTGAGAGTTGTCCAGATTTTTAAGCACGGTGGTATTTACGTTTTTCACTAAATATTTAAGAATTAAATTGTTATCTTATTGATTAATAATAACAATGCCGTCCATTTCAACTAATGCACCTTTGGGTAAACTTGCTACCCCAAGTGCTGCGCGAGCTGGATATGGCTGAGCAAAATATTCACCCATGATTTGGTTTACAAGTTGGAAGTTAGATAAATCAGTGAGAAAAATATTGAGTTTTGCAATATCTGCAAGTGAGCCACCTGCGGCTTCACAAACTGCTTTAAGGTTGTCAAATACGCGGCGAATTTGAGCTTCAATGCCTTCTACAAGTTCCATACTGTATGGGTCTAAACCAATTTGCCCTGATAGATAGAGAGTGTTGCCTACTAAAATGGCTTGAGAATATGTGCCAATAGCAGCAGGGGCATTTTCAGTATGAATGACTTGACGGGACATTTGGTTCTCCTTGATTAAATCTTTTTCCATCATAATCGATGATACGTTTTGACAAAAGTATCATCGATTTAATTAATTAAGTGATTTTGGAAAGTTAGATTTTAGTAAAGCAGAACAAATTTTAGCTAACTTTGGAAATTTCCGCCTGTGGAGCTGGGGCATCTAAGCGTTCAATACGTGGGAATCCGTAGTGCATGCGTAAATCACGAATAACTTTTGCAATATGCTTACGATTGTTCACCACAATATTGAAGAAAGTTCGTTGCTCGTTGGAATGTACCATTTCTACCCCTGCATTATTTTTACGGCATTGATAGATAAGGTCTGATACCTGTTCATCATTCATAGCCATATAAATCGCAAGGTAGGCAGTAAAGCGTACATCATCTACATCATCTGCTTTCCATTGAAGCGGCATGATATTTTCTGGATGCAAATGCTGTTCATGCAGTAAATTATGACAACGAATACGATGCACAATTAATCCACGGCGTGTTAAGTGACCTTGAATGAGATCGCCCAAAACTGGATTGCAGCAGTGAGCATATTTAACATCGATGCCTTCAGTACCCTGAATTAATCGGTCTGAATTTTCTACTTGTGGATGTTTGTCATTTGCAAACAAATGATTGGCTACGAGTTGAGGAAGTAAGTCTCCAACTGCGATTTGCTCAAATAATGCATCTTTATTATCAATATGACGCCATTGTAAAAGATCTAGCCAATCTGCTTCTGAAAGATCATTGATTGAACGGTTAAAGAGTTTTAATGCTCGTGAAAGTGCCTGTGCACCCACTAAACGTTGTTCTTCAATATCTTGATCTTTGAGTACATGTTGTAACGCACGGCGGGCTTTTTGAGTATTAATGAAGCTTAACCAGTCCGGATTTGGAGTTGCTAAAACATCAGTAATGATTTCAATCACCTGTCCACTGACTAGGGGAGTTGAAAGTGGTTTAATTTCACCATCAACTTTTGCACCTACTGCATGGTTACCCAAGAAAAGGCTTGCTGAATAAGCAAAGTCAACTACCGTTGCGCCTTGTGGTAATTCGTGTAGTTGGCCGTGTGGGGTGTAAACCCAAATTTTTTCTTGATGTAAGTAATCTAATAAATCATTAAAAGTTGTTTTAGCACATTCACCGTCAATGAGTGTATTTAAGTTCTGCATTGATGCTTGAATGGCAGAACGACAAGTTTGCGGCGCATTTTCACCTAATACCACACCAAAACGGGCAGCTTTACGCATGAGTTCAGTTTGAATGGTGAGTGATAGTGTAGTTTTTTCGCCTTTAAGCTTGATCAATAAAGATTGATTGCCGCCAGGTAATGGGCGTCGAATATGGTCTTGGTATTCGATAACTTGAAAATTTTCTTTTAATGCTGCAAATAAACGGTCACAGTCGGCAACTGACTGTAAAATAATTTCAAAGGCATGACTATGGGTAAGCTCTTGTAAATCCATCTCGCTTTTGACGAAATGGCGTAATAGTTCAATATTATTATTTTTCTTTTTAATACGGCCTTGAATATGGTAGTTGTGCAGAAGCTCTGCTAGATTTTGTTCCCAAATGCTTTGGTATTTACATCGTTCGGGTTTGGTTTGGAGTAATGCATTCTGGACGTTATCAAACATATCTAAATCAAGATTTTGATAACATAAATTTTCAAGATTATCAGCCATTTCATTCATGCCGACTAATCTTGCCATAGGTACAAAAATATCAAAAGTTTCTTGCGCGATACGAGCACGTTTATCGGGACGCAAAGCACCTAAGGTTGTCATATTATGATAGCGATCGGCTAGTTTAATAATAATGACGCGTGGATCTTGTAGTGTTGCTTGTAGAATTTTTCTGAAAGACGCAGCTTTGTTGTATTCTTTATCACTTGATTGGCTTAGCTTGGTCACGCCATCAACTAGCTCTGCAACAGTTTGGCCAAATCGCTCAGTAATATCTTCTTTAGTATATTGAGTATCTTCAATGACATCATGTAAAAGGGCTGCCATTAAAGTTTCAGCGTCCAATCGCATATTAGCTAAAATACAGCTAACAGCAATGGGATGTAAAATATAGGGTTCACCACTTTTACGTGTAATACCAGTGTGTGCCAGATCTCCAAAATCACAGGCAGCAAGCACTTTCTCGACTTCACTTACGGATAAGTAAGGTTCGATAATTAATTTGAGCTGTTGCTTGGCTTGGCTGACCTCTTCGCCTGGCATAGACCACCCTTTTTCTGTTGCTTAAAAAACTAAATCTATCTACTTCTTAATGAAAAGCATATTGCGGAACTTGTCAATTTTTTCGGTTGAAAAAGTGTATTTTTTTTTCAATGAAAATAATTGTTTTTGCCAATATATTTTAAATATGAAGAAGCCAAATAAAAAACCATCGCAAAGAAACGATGGTTTTTTTATAGAAACAGGAGTAATTAGAAAGAAAAACCTTCTAAATTCAAGCTGTTTGTAGAAAGGGCAAGATCAAGACTCGAAGTTTGATAATCTTGCTCACGTTGTTTAAGAATTTCTTTCGTTACGTGACCTACAGCGATTTCACGTAAAGCAACAACTGTCGGTTTGTCGTTATCCCATTCTACAGTTGGCTCCATGCCTTGACGTGCCAATTGACGAGCACGTTTACTTGCAACGAGCACAAGCTCAAAACGGTTGTCTACATGATCTAAACAATCTTCAACGGTGACGCGTGCCATAAAAGTTCTCGTTCTGGAATGGTAAATTTGAACAGACTAAATAGTATAAAAGGCTTTCGTTCTAGACTCAAGTTATTCCTGTTTTGGTTGAGGAGTAATCAAGTCTTGAATTAATGTTTGGTGTCTTTTTGCTTGCTGAGATAGCACTAAACGGTTCGCTGTAATCACAGCTTCAAGCTCATGTAAGGCTTTATTAAAATCATCATTGATAATGATGTAGTCAAAGTTCGTATAATGCTGCATATCTTCAACAGCACAGCTTAAACGATGTTCGATCACGTCAACAGAATCTGTACCGCGATTAGATAAACGCTGACGCAAGTCAAATTGAGTAGGCGGTAAAATAAAGATTTGTTTAGATTCAGGAAACAGCTTACGTACTTGCTCTGCACCTTGCCAATCAATTTCAAGCAAGACATCATGTCCTTGAGCTAACTGTTGTTTTACGGTTGCTTGCGAAGTGCCATAGTAGTTACCAAATACTTCAGCGTATTCAATAAATCCATCTTGGTTAACTTGGTCTAAAAAGTCATCTTTTGTTGTGAAGTGATAGTGAACACCATCTAATTCACCTGGTCGTTGACCTCGGGTAGTATGCGAAACTGAAACATGTAAATTGCTTACACGGTCAAGTAGGGCTTTCACCAAAGATGTTTTGCCCGTTCCTGATGCAGCAGAAACGACAAACAATAGACCCGACATGATATTTTTCCTGATATGATAAAATATCTTCGCTATTGTAGTGTACCGTGCGTTTAAACTGAATAGTTTTAACTGCAAATATTTAAGAGAAGTTCCCCTGTTTTATTAATTTTGAGGCTGTTATGGAAATTGTGTTAGCTAATCCGCGTGGTTTTTGTGCCGGTGTTGATCGAGCCATAGCAATCGTCAATCGGGCTTTGGAATGTTTTAATCCTCCTATTTATGTACGTCATGAAGTTGTACACAATAAATTTGTGGTAGATGACTTGCGTCAAAGAGGCGCGGTTTTTGTTGATGAGCTGGACCAAGTGCCAGATGACTCAATTGTAATTTTCAGTGCACACGGTGTTTCAAAAGCAGTCCAACAAGAAGCTGAGCGTCGAGGTTTAAAAGTCTTCGATGCAACTTGTCCTTTAGTTACCAAAGTGCATATTGAGGTCACTAAATATGCTCGTGAAGGAACGGAAGCAATTTTAATTGGTCATGAAGGTCATCCTGAAGTGGAAGGTACGATGGGGCAATATGACAAATTAAAAGGTGGGGATATTTATCTGGTAGAAGATGAGGCTGATGTAGAAGCACTGCAGGTAAGATATCCAAATAAACTTGCGTTTGTTACACAAACGACTTTATCTATTGATGATACAGCGAAAGTTATTGATGCATTGCGTGCGAAATTCCCAAATATTCAAGGGCCACGTAAAGATGATATTTGTTATGCAACTCAAAATAGACAAGATGCGGTACGTGACTTAGCTGAAAAATGTGATGTCGTATTGGTAGTTGGTTCACCTAATTCATCAAATTCGAATCGTTTACGTGAACTTGCTGAACGTATGGGGAAAGCTGCCTATCTTGTCGATAATGCTGATCAGCTTGAACAGTCATGGTTCAATGAAACTTGTAAAATTGGTGTAACAGCTGGTGCCTCAGCTCCAGAAATTTTAATTAAGCAAGTCATTCAACGTTTACAAGACTGGGGTGCTCAGGCACCTAAAGAGTTAGAAGGACGTGAAGAAAATATTACTTTTAGTCTTCCTAAAGAATTACGCATTCATGTGACACAAGCATAAAATGTGACTTATTTAACATACTGATTTTAAAAAGTTAAACAGATAATTGTGATGTGACAGTTATCTGTTTTTTTATACCCTTTATCTGGTTTGTATTCGTTTTGTAAAACTAAAACGTAAAATTTATATAGAAATAAAAATTTTTAAGTTTATTTGGGGTTATGGAGATGAGGGGGAGTATTCCGCAAGAAGGTTTCACTCTGGTCGAGCTTATGGTAACAATTGCGGTTATGGCTATTATTGCAATAATAGCTGCACCATCAATGTCAAATTTATTAGAAAGTAAACGCTTAGATACTAATCAAAGAGACTTAATTAACGCCTTAACTGAGGCGAAAAGTCAAGCTGTACTTAGTCGTCAGAACGTTTCTGTTAATTTGAACTCAACAGCCACTAATACGACAATCTCATTAAATTGGCAACCTACCTCTTATAATACTATAACACTAAAAAATATAGCTGCTGATAGCACACAAAGTTCTTTAGTTACGACGACCTTAATTTTTAATTCAAATGGGATGGTAAGTAATATTAATCAGGATGCACTTATATCTATCTGTAATTCAAAAATAAATAAAAAGAAAAATTTTATACTTACAAAACTTGGAGCTTTAGTTTTTAAAGCTGAGGAGACATGCTAGTGCAGTACCATAAGCAAAAAGCTCAAGCTGGGGTGGGCTTACTCGAGGTTTTAGTTGCTTTAATTTTACTTGCTATTGGAATTTTAGGTTATGTTGCTTTGCAGCTAAGAGCTATGGATGCATCTTCTGAAGCGTTAAGTAAATCCCAAGCTATTATGATTACGAGGGGATTAGCAGAGAATATTCGTACAAATAGTACTCAAGTTGCTCAATATCCTGCATTTGTTCGTAGCTATACTAATTATTCATCTGACACGACGGCTCCTACTTTGTGTTTCAATGCAGTTTGTACACCTTCTCAACTTGCCCAATTTGATGCTTATCAAGCAGCAAAAAATGCTGATAGATTGGGTATGAAAATCACAATGACAAATTGTCCAGGTGTTACAAACACAATGGCCCAGCAGAGGCAATGTCTGTTTGTTTTTTGGGGAAAAACAGTGCCAGTGATTACTACAAATGGAACGACTACTAGTGTTGATGTTTCAAATTGTATGAGTAGTAACGGTGTTTACGAAACTAACTCAACTTGTTTAATGATGGAGGCATATTAATGATTCAGTCCTTCATTTCTCGTAAAGAACAAGGTTTTACCTTGATTGAGCTTATAGTTGCTTTAGCTTTAGGCTTAATTTTAGTAGCTGCTGCAATACAGTTATTTATTGGGGGGCTTTTATCGAGCAGATTACAAAAGGCAAATGCTGAAATCCAAGATAGTGGTATTTTTGGTTTGGAATACATTGCACGGGATATACGGCTGATAAATTTTGGTAATGTAGTTAATCCGCAATTAAATGATACAACTCCTTGGGGGGGGATTGTGTTAACTGGCTCAACCGCAAGCAATAAGAATAATGTTAATTTTGTCCCTAAAGTTGGAACAGATACTTATATTGCGGACACACTGCTAAGTCGTGGCGCAGGAGATACTGTGAGTACAGTGAGTAATCACTGGAAAGGTCTTTCAAATATACAGAATAGTTCAAATGCTGCTGTGCAAAGTGATCAGCTTACTATTCAATTCATTGCTCCTTCTAATATGACAAACTGTGAAGGCGTAAATGTTTTAGCGGGTGATCTTGTTGTAGAACGTTATTTTTTACGTTTGGACAGTAATGGTAATTCCCAGCAAGATTATGCACTTGCATGTGATGCAAATACTCCCTCCACTGTTGCCACAGCTCAACCTACCACTATTACTGGTTTGGGGGATGCGGGTCAAATTATATTGCCCCGTATAGATCATTTTCATGTGCTGTTTGGTGCAAAAAATGCAGCTGGAAATTTTGCTTATTATACGATTCCTCAATACCGTGCTGCTGCACAGGCTGCTCGAGATACTACACCACCTGTGATGCCACCACGAATTCTTTCAATACAAATATCAGTCTTAGCGCGCTCAACTAATAATGCCAAAAACAAAGCAATAGACCCAGCGAAGTCTTTTCTTATGTTAGATCAAACCGTACATGCCTCTGATAATACAACTCGTTTCTTACGTCGTGCGTATAACATAACGATTGCTCTACGCAATGCAATGGGGGAAACACTATGACCAATTTAAATTATAAGAATATTAAAGGTGGATCTAAAGAAAAAGGTGCCACACTTATTATTGTACTTATCATTTTATTAGTCATTATTTCTGTAGGTGTTTTAGCAATAAGAGTAGCTATTGTTTCTTTAAAAGTGGCTACTAATAGCCAAGTTGGTCAATTAAACTTTCAATCTTCAGATACTCCTTTGGAGCTTATTGTACAGATGAACCCAACCACATTGACTAATATTACCAATGTGATTGGTGCAGCACTGAAAGCAAATGAAAGTAACCCTGGTGCAGAATATAATTTTTGTTATAAGCCAACTTCTACATCTGTAAATTTTGCTCAAACTCGCGGAGCAAGTTTGCTTCGTGCAGGAAGTGCTGATAATGCTCAGGTTGAAGACGGCGGAGTGGTAGGTTTTTGTGATTTAACAAGTGATTATGGGAGTAGCCGCCAAGCGGTAGTCACTCAAGTTGCTGTCAGTATCCCAACCGATGCCCTTAATGATGTTCCGGGTTCAAATTTACCTCGAGGGACAAATGTATCTGAAGGTACACAATTACCTAAAAGTATGCTTTCTACTCAACGTATTCGGGTTATTACCACTGCCTTTTTACCAGCGTACGCATCTAACTCTATAGCAAACTTACAAGCTGATTGCTTAAGCACAAGTTCAGCAAGAATTAGTGACAATTTTGATACCGCATTAACGGCGAAACAAACCTTGGCACAGTGTTTGGCAAATCATAACGTGCCTTATAGCACGCAAGTTCAAGAATTTAATTATACCAATAAACTAACTCAAATTACGGCACCAGGTTCATAACGGGGAATATCGTGAAACTAGAATTGAAAAATTTTAAGCCAAATAATTTATGGTATGCCATCTGTTCGACTTCGGTTACTTTTACATGGTTAGTAACAAGTTCTGTTGTGCATGCAAGTGATTTACAAATTTATGCATCCCCTACAGCTGGTAAAAAAACCATTGTAATGATGTTGGATACATCAGGAAGTATGACTAACAATACTTATGGTGAAGACCGATTAGGCATGCTTAAAAATGGTATGAATGCTTTTTTAGCCAGTGACAATCCTATTTTAAATGATACACGTGTCGGGTTGGGAAATTTTTCTGCAGATGGTGATAGTCGAACTGGACAAATTTTGGTGGCTGCTGCTCCTTTGGGGGATGCGAGTACTTTAAACACTGTAGGTTCTCAGCGTTATAAATTAAAACAAGCTGTAGCCAGTTTAACTGCTGGTGGGTATACGCCTTCAGCACATGCGTATGCGGAAGCTGCTGCTTATTTGATGGGTACAACGACTTTAAAAAATATTAATTTGATAGATGCACCCATATATTTTTCATATGTAACATATGACCGACGAGGTCGAGTAATAACGAATTATAATGCTTGTACAGAATGGAATACAGAAGGAACAACATGTAATAGTTGGGATAGTTCATCTTTAAGTAATCCCCCTGTAATAACAGGATTGCAACAAACGTCATGTACTGCAAATATTGGGTGGCAATCGTTATCAGGCACCTGTTATAAAAAAACAGGTTTAATAACAATTAATAATTTAGATAGCGGATTCAATAAATCTATTAGTGGATCTAAAAATACGGATCAAAGTCAATATAACTCTCCTTTGCCTGCGGTGGCCGATCGTCAGAGTTGTGATGGGCAGGGTATTTACTTTTTATCAGATGGTGAGCCGAATAAAACAACAGATACACGTTCGGCAAGTGTAATGTCGAACGCTTTAGGGAGTACTTTGGGAGTAGATTTTAATTGCTCTGGAGGTTTGTCTAACACTACAGCAGACTCTGGTTGGGCTTGTATGGGGGAGTTTGCAAAAAGATTATTTGATAAAACAAAAAACCCGGCTGGAGTTTCTATTCAAACAGCATTTGTTGGTTTTGGTAGTGACTTTTCTAGTTTAAGTTCTTCTGATGTACAAAATGCCTGTCGTTTAAGTTCGAGAACCCAATCTGATCGTAAAAGTGATGATAAATGTTCGCCGAATCAGACCACAAATGCAGTCGCTCCCCCTGGTTATGGAAATGGAGGTTTTTTCCCCACCCAAAGTGCACAAGGTGTAACGAATAGCGTTATTGCATTTATTAGTAACTTAGGCAAGGTTCCGTTAGAACCGCTTACTACTGGTGCGATTTCCGTACCTTATGATGCACTAAATCCTAAAAATTTACAGGAATATGGATACTTACGTGCTTTTGAGCCTGATCCAGCAAATGCTTATTTAACATGGAGAGGTAACTTAAAAAAATATCATGTGGTTTTATCGGGCACAACTGCTGGTGCTTTTGAGGCAAATTCTGGTGGATTGGTCTATAACGCAAGTGGGGCATTTAGAACTGGAACTAAAGATTATTGGAATACATCGAATTACAACGATGGGGGTAAAGTCTTTTTGGGTGGTTCATATTCGAATGTTCCTTTACCAATTGCAGGACAATCGGAAGTAGTGAATGAGACGGGGAATATCACTAAATACTACTATGCAGCACAAAATAAAATACGCAACTTTTTTACAGATGTTTCTGCTGTTGCAACAGATGGAAGTCTAACTAAAATATCAACTACAAATACGAATCTACTGAAAATTCCTGCTGCACCTGCTGTAAATACAAACCCTTTTGACACACCGGCAAATACAGCAAGTTATGTTTTAGGTAAATTTGATCCATCGACTGGACAAGATATTCTAAAAGCTTTTCCAATTAGCTTAAAATTAAAAATATTGAATTATCTAGGTTACTCAACTGACATTGGTGCAGCGACTTTACCTTCTTCTTTGATTACATCGAATGAACCGTATTTATCGATGGGTGGGAGTATTCACTCTTTACCAGTACAGCTTACTTATAGTGGAACATTAGATGGAAATGGTAATTTAACATCTGCACGTGAACAATCTATTCTCTATGGAACGATGGAGGGTGGTTTACATATTGTAAATGCTTCAACTGGTGTGGAACAAATGGCTTTTGTTCCTGCTGATATATTAAGTGATCCTATCGCATCAAAAGCTTTAGTGGTTGGTCAAACTGATGCTACAGCACCTGCTCAGGGTATGGATGGAGCTTGGGTATCCGATCCTGCATACAGTATTACTACTTCAGGAAGTGGTAGTGATGCGGTTTCGAAAGTGACTGCAAAGCAAATGAATATTTATGGTGGTATGCGAATGGGGGGGAGTAGTTATTATGGCTTGAATGTATTAAGCCCTACTTCACCAAAACTACTTTTTAGAGTAGGGGCAGATCAAACGAATTATAATCGTATGGGGCAGAGTTGGTCTAAGCCCGTACTTGCAAATATTCGTTATAACGGGGTTATTAAAAGGGTCATGATTGTTGGTGGTGGCTATGATCAATGTTATGAAAACCCAAACATAACCTTGAGTAACTCTTGCTTTACGAATGGAAAAGCAAAAGGAAATGCTGTTTATATTATAGATGCTAAAACCGGAGAGCGTTTATGGTGGACCAGTGATACAGGTTCAAGTAATGATAACATTAATATGAAGCATAGTATTGTTAGCCGTATTAGTACTTTAGACCGAGATGGCGATGGTTTAGTAGATCATTTGTATTTTGGCGATTTGGGTGGACAAGTGTTTCGTGTAGATCTAAATAATAATCAAACACAAACTAATTCGACTTATAGTAGTTTTGGCATACGGGTTGTGAGATTGGCAAATCTAGCAACAAACGATACAACATATGATAGCGGAAATGATTACACAGGTGGAAATGCACCACGTTTTTATGAGCCGCCTACAGTCACTATACATGATTATGGCAGCAATACTTTTATCACTGTAGGTATTGCCTCAGGTGATCGTAGTACACCGTTAGATGTTTATCCGCTTACAGGGCGTGAGAAGATGTCACCTAGCACAGCATTAAGTGCAAGACCTGTAAACAATGTGTATGGAATTATCGATAAAGACTTTATTAAAAAGGATCTAATGTCTTTAACTGATAACCAACTTGAAACAAAAGATATTACACGGACAGGCTTAAGAAAAAATCCACAAATTCTGAGAACAGGTGAAACAAGTGTGGCTAAGATTTTCTTTCCTGATACTGGCGTAGGGCAAGGAGGTTGGTATCGCTCATTGTCTAGTAAGAGTGATGGTACAGAGAAAGCCAATGGTAGTTTCCGCATTAAAGGTGGACTAAAAGCATTTGAAGAACCTATGGCAGTTACAGGGACTTTAATTGTGCCTGTTTATGACCCACAAGGAACTGGTATTGTAGCGGCAGACCCATGTTTACCTCGTGTAGTAGGTGAAACAGATAGGCAGACTTACTGTTTACCATTTGGCGCCTGTCTTAATTCTGATGGATCAGTTGATCAAAATAAAGAGAATAAAAGTGGAATTCAAACAAAAACTGGCAGTAATTGCCCAGTGGGAGCCTCAGAATGTAATGAAAACGTAATTGGTTCAGGTATTCGTGGCATAGCATTTGTTCCAAAAATAGATGAGCCTCCAGTGACTAATAGTTGTGGGAAATTACAACTGTCTGGAAACGAGAGTGGAACGGGCGAGTGGCAGTGTACAAGTCATTTAGTTCCTACGCGCTGGTATGAGCGTTATCGCTAAGGCATGACTTATGAATAAATATTTTATTTTACGGTTCAATCAAGGTGTTTCCTTGATTGAACTCATGGTTGTCATAGTGATTGTCGCTATTTTTACTTCAATTGCTATCCCTTCATATCAAAGTTATTCCCGTAGAGCGACTGCTTCTGCTACCAAAAGTGAAATTCTAAAATTGGTAGAGCAATTAGAACGACATAAATCAAAAAATTTTACCTATAGGGGATTTGCGACTACATCTGTAACGTTACCACGGGGTAGTTATACGATTCAGATTACTGACGACACAGCTTCAGGTAATTTATTAACGAGTTCTGCTGCAAATGGGCAGACATGGGTGATTAGAGCGACTACAACAGATTCTAGAAATCTTAATTTTATTGCTAAAAATTCAGGTTTACGTTGCCAGAGCTTAACATCTACTGCTGTTGATAATGATTGTGGTGGAACGACTACATGTAATACATGTGAAACAAATAGTGAGAGTTGGTAGTGAAGAATGGTTTTACCTTAATAGAACTCATGATTGTAGTAGTGATAATTGCAATTTTAGCAGCCATAGCTATTCCTTCGTACTTACAATATTTACGTAAGGTGAATCGTACAGCTGTTCAATCTGAACTGATGAATATTGCACAAACTTTAGAGTCTCAAAAAATAGTAAATGAACGTTACCCCTCAGATGCAACTATACAATCAATGTATGGTTCTAATGTGAGTCCTCTTCAGGGGAAAGCCTTATATACTTTAGCTTTTGCTACTTTAAATGATTCGACATGGGTGCTTACGGCAACACCAATCTCTAATAGTTCACAAGCGGGTGATGGAATTATTTGCTTAAATGATCAAGGGCAAAAATTTTGGGCAAAAGGTGCTACAGATTGTGCACTATCGGCTTCATCAAGTTGGACAGAATAATTTAAATTCAAAACTGCGGATAACTCAAAATTTAATCTTTCTTTCAGGGCGAAAATCACGTAGAATGTCGCCCTCTATGAAAGGGGTTTGAAGTGTTGCCGATGGTCGGCGCAGGGATAATCCGTAAGAATTATAAGGCTTTTATCATGGTTGTTATTCGTTTAGCACGTGGCGGCGCAAAAAAACGTCCATTCTATCAAATCGTTGTGACTGATAGCCGCAATGCACGTGATGGTCGTTTCATCGAGCGTATCGGTTTCTTTAACCCGACTGCACAAGGTCAAGCAGAAAAACTTCGTTTAGATGCAGACCGTTTTGCTCACTGGGTTTCTCAAGGTGCTCAACCTTCAGAACGTGTTGCTTCTTTAGCTGCTCAAGCTAAAAAAGCTACTGCATAATTATTGTAGTAGGTAGCCCATGACACCAACACAGAATGTTCCCGAAGATCGTATTCAGATTGGACAGTTACGTTCAGCTTATGGATTGAATGGGTGGCTCTGGGTGTATTCCAATACAGAACCTATGAGCAACATGTTTGACTACCTGCCTTGGTACATTGAGACCAAGGCAGGTTGGCAAACAATAGATGTAAAACGTTGGAAACCACATGGCAAAGGCCTAGTAGTTGCTTTGAAAGGTGTGAGTGATCGCACTGGAGCAGAAAACTTGGTTGGCGCTAATATCTGGATTGCTAAGTCTCAACTGCCAAAAGCAGATGTAGATGAGTATTACTGGTCAGATTTAAAAGGCTTAACAGTGTTAGGGCTTGATGATGATGAACAGGAAGTTAACTTAGGGCAAATTCATGAGTTATTTGAAACTGGAGCTAATGATGTGATGGTTGTACGCGCTACACCAGACAGCATTGATTCAGAAGAACGCATGATTCCTTGGCATAAAGATGTGGTGCAACGCGTTGATCTTGAAGCTGGTCGCATTTACGTCAATTGGGGCGTAGATTATTAATCCTTCTTTAAGGATTAACGCAGCAGGAAAATAGAGGAGTCTGCGGTGTTTTTTGCAGTCATTACGCTTTTTCCTGAAATGTTTGAAGCGATTACAGCGTACGGGATTAGCGGACGCGCAGCAAAGCGTGACATTGTACAAGTAACTTGTATTAATCCACGTGATTTTGCTGAAGGGAGTTACCGAAGAGTGGATGAACGTCCATTTGGTGGTGGTCCCGGTATGGTGATGATGGCTGAGCCTTTAGCAAAAGCAATTAACCATGCCAAACAACTTGCTTCGCAAGCAGGGTGTGTTCATGTACCTGTGGTGTATATGTCTCCACAAGGCAAAACTTTAAATGAACAGGCAGTACAGAAGTTTGTCGATTATGACGGCTTGATTGTATTGTGTGGACGTTATGAAGGTGTCGATGAGCGTTTGATCCAGCATTATGTTGATCAGGAATGGTCAATTGGAGATTATGTTTTATCTGGTGGTGAACTACCTGCCATGGTGTTGCTTGATAGTATTATTCGCCGTTTGCCGAATGTAATGTCAGATGAGCAATCAGCGATACAGGATTCTTTTGTAGATGGTCTTTTAGATTGTCCTCAATACACTAAGCCAGACCATTTTGAAGGTTTGGATGTTCCTGAAATTTTAAAGTCAGGGCACCATGCTAATATTGGAAAATGGCGATTTTTGCAGCGATATCAACGAACTTTAGAGCGCCGACCAGAGTTGGCTGAAAAATTTGAGTTGACTAAGCAACAAAAAAAATGGCTAAAAGATATAAAAGAGAATGGTGGTAATTTTTAATTGCTGTTCTCAGGAACGAAAGTTCTAAAACAGGACGAGAAGCATTGCTTCGAGTTAAAGCATAAGTCTATTTCATGAATAGTTTTATGTATATTTAAAGGCTCTTTATAGACATATTGTCGTAAAGGGAAAGATAAACGGGTTGATATGCGCTTTAGCCTCTATCCCCAGCGGAATCTCAGACCTCTTCTGACTCCGCACATATTGGAGATTCCCACAATGAGTGGTAAACATCCTTTAGTTCAAGCTGTTGAAAATGCACAGTTAAAATCTGATATCCCTGCTTTTGCACCAGGTGACACTGTTATTGTCCAAGTAAAAGTAAAAGAGGGTGATCGTGAACGTCTTCAAGCATTTGAAGGTGTTGTAATCGCTAAGAAAAACCGTGGTTTGAACTCTGCGTTCACAGTACGTAAAATTTCTAGCGGTGTTGGTGTTGAGCGTGTATTCCAAACTCACTCACCAGTTGTTGCTAAAATCGAAGTGAAACGTCGTGGTGACGTTCGTCGTGCTAAACTTTACTACCTCCGTGACTTGTCTGGTAAAGCTGCACGTATTCGTGAAAAATTACCAGCTCGTAAAGCGTAAGCTTATACCGAGTAAAAAATGCGCCCAGAGGCGCATTTTTTTTGTTTAAAAATTATAGTCCTTGTAGTTTTAAACGGTTGGCATGTTGACGGTAAACCGAGACAGGATCGGCCGCAAAAATAGAGCGTATACCAAGCACTTGGTTTACTTCATCTAAATGGTTCCAGTTGTAGTCATCACGAATAGTTTTACCAAATTTGGCACTACATCTAGAAACTAAACCGTCATTATCTCCTAATGGATCGACAACTAAACTGCTACCAGTTAATGCAATATCAAAAGGATCTAATGGATTGGTCAGCGCTTTATTCCCTGAGAATGAATACATATAAATACCTTTCTCTTGATAAGCACCCTCGCCGCAAGAAGTTGTAGGCATACCCATAGGGAATTGAGCATTAAACTGTGCAGAACCTTGAGTAGATAAGCTGTGAGCACCTGCTAATGAATCATGCGGATAACTTGTTGGATCGAGACCCTCTGCCCAAGTAATTGCTGCTGAAAACCAATTTACTAGTGTTGCCAGTTTTGACAGAGGAGTACCCTCAACGTTCAATATGACATCTGCCATTGGAGATCCTTTGTTAGGTGCTCCAATCGTAGTAAGTGAGGCAACTTTTTCTGGCATGATGCCAGCGACATAGCGAATTGTTGGTCCCCCATGGCTATGTCCAATCAAGTTGACTTTAGGTTTCCCGGTAATGGCAATAATTTCTTCTACTTGTTGGGCAAGTTGTTCTCCGCGAACTTCGGTTGAGTTAAACGGTGAAACCCTTGTTGCCCATACATTTCCTCCATTACGAGCAAGGTCAGGAAGAATCTGATACCAATAGTCCAGGCCAAGTGTATCTGTCCCAACTCTGCTAAAACCAGCCATACCATGGTTAAAAACCAATGGATATTTAGTTTGGGCATAATTTGAGTAGACAAATGAGCCTTTTACTTGCTCTGCATTTGTAGCGTGGGTTGCTGAAACACTCAGTCCTGAGAGTATTGCTGCACAGAAAAATATTAAGTTCCTTTTCATTTTTTACTCACTATTTTTATTTTGTATGAGCAGCAGCTTTATTTTTGCTGCTGGATTAAGATTTGGCTAACTTTGGAATAGAAAAGCCTAGTAGCTAAATGGTAATTCACCTCCTTTGTCATGGACTTTTTCAAAAGTTTGAAGACGAAGTTGTTCCTGTGAAGAGCTAAATTGTTGTTGGCGTAGTTGTTGAATCGCTTGATTTTTTGCGCTATCACTCATACTACTATTCAGCACTTCATCACGTTGATTTAGGTAGCCTGTAACTCGCTGTTGCCAAGCATTACGCTGTGTATCTAAAGTTTCTAATCTTTGTGTTGCCTCAGCTCCAACAAGTGCTGTACGCATTTGTCGCAGTTCCTCTGCTGAGCCATTACGGGCTTTAATTTGTTTGGTCAGGGTATGTAAATCATCAAGTTTTGATAGCTCTTGCAGGTTTTGTTGCCAATCTGCTGGTAGTTGTTCAAAGCGTTCTTTGAGCTTTTGAGCCTTTTCAATTTCACTTAAAGATGAGTCTTCCAGAATTTTCATACGATCTAATGTGTAGTTCTGATAAACGTCTTCTGTTGAAAAGAGGCCTTCAATTTCGGAGGCTGAAAAGAAGCGCTTTCTGATATCTTGAATTGAATTAAAAATTTTTTGAAAATAACTTTGATCTTGTTGTTTAGATTGAGGTGTTTGAATGTGTGCAAGTTCTTCACGGTATTTTAAATAACGATTCCATAAATCAATTATTTGTGAGCGAGTTGGTTCTAAATACTGATCTTGTATAAATTTCTCAAAATGATTTTTAACTTGTTGTAAATTCCCTTCGCCATACTGCGTAATAAAATATTCAAAGCAGTCGCGTGTCTGACTATTCACAACTAAATGTTGGTTGCTATCAACTTTTAGCTGGCAATTCACTTGGGTATCTTGCTGACTTTTGCTTGAATAAACATTTTGATTTAACGATGAATTTAAAGAGGTTTGAGAAGTGCCTGCTAAGTTTTTTGGCTCCTCTTTATTAAACTGATGTGAGGCGCTTTTTGAGTCTGGGCTCAGCCAATATACACATGCAATGAGGCTTAAAATAAAAAATCCAAGCACACACCACAATATCTTTTTCTGCATCCTTTGCATAAAGATATCTTCCTTAAGTTTTAATTTGTTGTTTTTTTACTCGATTAATAATGTGCCATAAAATAAGTGAAAACGCACCTAAATATTCTGAAAATATCTTGCCGAATTTGCTAACATGTCGGCACTTTTCTCTAGCTTTGTGTCCCAGTAAAAATGACGACAAAAAATCAAAAAATTTCTCGTCGCCATATCAGTGGTGTATTTCTTTTAAACAAACCATTAGGCCTAAGTTCAAACGCCGCTTTGCAAAAAGTACGTTGGTTATACCGTGCCCAAAAAGCAGGGCATACTGGTGCGTTAGATCCATTAGCAACAGGTTTACTTCCCGTTTGTTTAGGGGAGGCAACTAAATTTTCACATTATTTACTGGATTCTACAAAGCGATACCAAACCACTGTTCGTTTGGGGCAAACAACAACAACCGGTGATGTAGAGGGCGATATTTTACAAGAGCGTCCTGTTCCTGTTCTTACAGAAGAGCTTATTGAGCAAACTCTAGAAAAATTCAGAGGCGATATTCAGCAAGTTCCTCCAATGTATTCTGCCTTGAAAAAAGAAGGTAGACCTTTATATGAACTTGCCCGAAAAGGTATTGAAATTGAACGTGAAGCGCGTCCGGTTACGATTTATGCGCTAGATTTAGTCGAGTTTACCGAAAATAGTATCACTCTCGATGTAACCTGTTCTAAAGGTACATACATCCGTGTACTCGGTGAAGATATTGGTGAAGCACTTGGCTGTGGCGGGCATTTAACAATGCTGAATCGGACTCAAACAGGACATTTTGAGTTGATCCCAAGTTATACCATTGAATATTTGGAAAGTTTAAACGAAGAGCAAAGAGAAGCATTGTTATTACCAGTTTATGCACCAGTTGACCATTTCTTGAAAATTCAAGTTCCTGAGGGACGTGAAAAATATTTTTGCAACGGTTTAGAAAGCAATATTGATTATTCTGCGGAAGCAGAAGTTTTGGTTTTTTCGGGTGAGCGCTGTTTAGGGTTAGCCGAAATTACTGATAAAAAGCGGTTGGTACCTAAGCGTATCTTAAATTTGTAGTAGATGTAGAGTATAAAGCATGGGCATGGAATGGGATGTTATCCTTAGTTTGATCTTTTTTGCGTTTACTGCGGGAGCGATTGATGCTGCTGTGGGTGGCGGCGGACTCATCCAGATTCCCGGTATTATGAGCACTTTCCCGACCATGCAGACTGCAACGGTGATTGGTACTAATAAAGTTTCATCGATTTTTGGTACTGCATCGGCGGCTTATACATTTGCAAAACGAGTGAAACTGCAATGGAAGCTTCTTGCCGTGATTGCGGTTTGTGCTCTCATTAGCTCATTTGCTGGAGCAGCCTGTTTATCACTTATTCCCCAATCGGTTTTACGTCCATTTGTGTTTGTAATGCTGATTGTAATTGCGATTTATACTTTACTTAAAAAGAACTTTGGACAAGTTCATACCGAGCAGAAAATCACTACGAAAATGCTTGTTCTAGCGGGTATTGGTAGTTTGGCAATCGGTTTTTATGACGGTATTTTTGGACCAGGTACCGGTAGTTTCTTTATCTTTTTCTTTATCCGTTTTTTACAAGTCGATTTTTTGCATGCCTCGGCATTGTCGAAAATTGGTAATTTCATGACCAATCTTGCAGCGTTGAGTTTTTTTATTCCTACGGGTCACGCTATTTTGCATATTGGTTTAATGATGGCGGCAGCCAACGTATTAGGTTCTATTGTTGGAGTGCGGACTGCACTCAAATACGGTAGCGGTTTTGTGCGTATTATCTTTTTAGTTTTGGTCAGTATCTTAATTTGCCGTTTGGGTTATCAGATGTTTGTGACTGGCTAAAATAGTATGAAAAGTATGAACTGATTTTAAAACAGCAGTTCATACTTTTATGTATCATTTGAAATTAGAAATATAAAAATCATTACAGAAATTTACTAGAAAGAAAACTGTGTAAAAAATAGTCTTATTTTAAGCTACGGAAACCATATAAATTTCAACGTATGTAAGCATTGAAATAAAAAAGATTTTTTAGCTAAAAATGAGGAAGAGAATGAATATTTTCGAAGCATTAAGAGAAAGCCATGAAAATCAACGCAACCTTTCTGAAAAATTAGTCCAAACACATGGTTTAACCGAAGAACGAAAAGAATTATTTGATGCATTAAAAAATGAACTTTATGCCCATTCGGTTGCCGAAGACCGTTACTTATATATTCCTTTAATGTTTGATGATGTCGGTTTAGATATTACCCGACATGCTTTATCTGAACATCATGAAATGGATGAGTTAGTTGAGCAACTTGAAAAAACGGATATGAGTAGCCCAAGCTGGTTGGCAACTGCGAAACAGTTGAGTGAAAAAGTTCATCATCATTTAAAAGAAGAGGAACATAGATTTTTTCAGCAAGCTGGAAAAATTCTTAAAGATAGTGAAAAAGAAAAACTTGGTAATCAATATTTAAAGGAATATAAGAAGTATAAAAAACAGTAGTAGGATTATATCTATGATGCTGTTTTAGTACTTCTTAGAGTAACCCCAATTGAAGCGAGCATTACGCAAGCTAAAGCCACCCATTGCAGCATACTGATTTCTTCATGAAGTAATAAGAAGCCCGTTAATGCTGCTAATGCGGGTGCCAAACTTGTTAGGGTGCCGTAAGTTAATTTATTAAGTTGTTTGAGGGCCATTAAGTCGAGTGCATATGGAATAGCAGTCGCTAAAACCGCAATAAGTAAGGCTTTGCCCCAATACTGTGTTTCAAGTAATGCTGGGCCATTATACCAAATACCAATTGGTAATAAGGCAAGCGCAGATATCGCGATCGCAATTGTTAAGGCGTGCATTCCTATATTTTGGGTCACGACCTTTTGACCAAAATAAATATAGAAGGCCCAACATAGACCTGCACCCAGTGCACAAGCAGCACCGACATAGGAAAAGTGGTGTTGTGTTGGGTCTTGCCATGGCACCATGAGCGCAATGCCTAACATAGCAAATGCTACCCAAATGTAGTCACTCTTTCGCTTAATCGAAAGTAGAGCAAGACCTAATGGTCCAATAAATTCTAAGCCTACCGCGATCCCCTGAGGTAGTTTTCCTAAAGACGTATAAAATAAAATATTCATTAGCCCTAAAGATGCGCAATACATTAATAAATCGCGCCATTTTAGATAGGGTAAACGAGACCAGATTTTCCACGAACGGAACATGATAGCAACAATAATAGTCGCAAAACTTAATCTTAAAATAGTAACTGTCAGAGGATCTAAAGCTGCAATAAGTTGCTTGGCAAATGAGGCGCTGATTTGATATGAAACCATCGACAAAATCATATATAGCACAGCAATAAATGGAAGATTTTGCATGGAAATACCTTAGTGCTTCATTTGATACTTAAAATTAATAGCGATCAATTATAGCCAACATTGCATTTTAGCTGGCACTTCTTAACCAACTAAACTGCGATTTTTTCGCGTTCCTGACGGGCTTTTTGGGTGGTTATGGTGCAGCCGACAGAAGCGATAATAATGGTTGCGAGAGCTAGCCATTGATTCCATAACAAATACTCACCTAAGAATATGAAACCAGACAATGCTGCGACTGCGGGTTCTAAGCTCATCAGTGTTCCGAAACTTAATGGTGTCAAATTGCGTAATGCAAGCATTTCTAAGGAAAAGGGAAGTGCACTGGCTAAGATTGCTAAGCCAATAAAATAAAATAGATAAGGCAGTTCTATCACTTGACCAATCGAGCTTGAAAAAAAGGTAATGGGTAATAAGATGCATGCACCCACAGACATTCCTAAACACACAGTATGATTACCTGAAATACCAGAAGGTTTTTGTCCTGCAATAATATAGAGTGCCCAACAAGCACCTGCACTCATTGCAAACAAAACTCCAATCCAGTCTAGACCATGTGCTTGATTAAAAGGGAATAATAAAATAAGCCCAACAATCGCAAAACTTACCCAAACAAAATCGTATTTTTGTCGTGCATGATATAAAGCCACGCTTAATGGCCCAATAAATTCAAAAGCAACCGCAATACCAATTGGTAGGCGTTCAATAGACAGATAAAAAAGTGCATTCATACCAGCAAGGGCACAGCCATAGCTTAAAATTGCTTTCCATCGAACCTGACTAAAATTAATTCGCCAGATCTTAAAAATGAAAGCCAGAATACATGCTCCAATACATAATCGCATTGCGGAAACAGTAAGTACGGGAAAGTTTTGAAATAGGACTTTAGCCAAGGATGCGCTACTTTGAACGCTTAACATGGCAAGAATAAGAAAGCCCAAAGCGTGTAGCTGAGTTTTCTGGCTTGAAATTGACATTTTATTATTAGATCGATTGGTATACTTTTCACATGATAATGTAAATACCTATAAAAAAGCCACAGACATTGCTGTGGCTTTTGCATTTACAGTTCGTATTAGAACAATACGCGCACGCGAATTGTACCTTCAACTTCATGCAACATATCTAAAGCTTCGTGAGAAGCAGAAGCGTCAACATCCATAACAAGGTAACCGATGTCACCTTTAGTCATAAGTGATTGACCAGAAATGTTGATGCCTTGTTCAGCAAACAAGTTGTTGATTTTAGACAATACACCCGGTACGTTTTTGTGGATGTGTAGTAAACGGTGTTGGCCAGCAGTTAATGGTAACGCGATTTCTGGGAAATTTACTGCAGAAAGTGTCATACCTTTATCAGAGTAAGCAACAAATTTCTCAGCAACTTCTAAACCGATGTTTGCTTGCGCTTCCATCGTTGAACCACCAACGTGAGGCGTTAAAATCACGTTGTCCAAGCCGCGAAGTGGAGATTGGAATTCTTCACCATTTGCTTTTGGTTCTTTAGGGAACACGTCAACTGCTGCACCAGCAATATGGCCAGATTTGATCGCATCAGCTAAATCTTCAATGACTACACATGTACCACGTGCAGCATTTAAGAAGATCGCGCCTTCTTTCATTTTCGCAAATTGTTCTTTAGTGAAGAAGTTACGTGTAGACGGAACATCTGGTACATGCAACGTTACAACATCTGCAGTTGCTAAAAGTTCATCTAAAGAACCAACTTGGCGAGCATTACCCATTGGTAACTTAGTGACTGCATCATAATAAATCACATGCATACCCATGCTTTCAGCAAGAACTGAAAGTTGAGAACCAATGGAACCGTAACCCACAATACCTAAAGTTTTGCCACGAGTTTCAAAAGAACCAACAGCAGACTTGTCCCAACCACCACGATGACAAGCCGCCGATTTTTCAGGAACACGGCGAAGAAGAAGAATTGTTTCAGCAAGTACAAGCTCTGCAACCGAACGCGTATTTGAATACGGTGCGTTGAATACAGGAATACCACGTGCCATTGCTGCTTTAAGATCAACTTGGTTTGTTCCGATACAGAAACAACCTACTGCGATCAATTTATTTGCAGCTTCAAAAACTTCTTCAGTCAATTGGGTACGCGAACGAATACCAATAAAGTGAGCATCTTTAATTGCTTCTTTAAGCGCTTCGCCTTCAAGAGCAGTTTTACGATAGTCAATATTGGTGTAACCCGCAGCGTTTAAAGTGTCGACTGCGTTTTGGTGAACGCCTTCTAACAAAAGGAAACGGATTTTATCTTTAGGTAGTGAAAGATGTTGGCTCATTACGGCTCCGCTACAAAGGCCAAATTTGGTGGCGGTATAATAACATACTGGGCAGCGCTATAGATATTTCGTTTATACCATTGCCTTATGGCAATTTTATCTATGTCTAATCACTTCCGTTTATGGCTTGTCGAACATTTTAAAATATGCTTGGAATATTATTTAAAGTTGTTTTTCTCTAAAAGCTTTATAAAAAAGCATTTATTCGCGTTAAACATGTTTTGTAGTGACAGTATCTCTATTCTGAACTTTATCGCTTGTGTGGTTACATGTAGAATATAGACGTTCCTTGAACATTATGGCTTTGCTCAGGTGAGAACCCTGAAAATATGAAGTCATAGTCCCACCATAGTTTACTTCTTGCTAGGTCTGCAAACGATGAATGCTCCAGTCGCTTTAACACCTGAGTTACTTACCCAATTAACAGCAATCGTCGGTGAAAACCGTATTAAAACTGATGCTGATAGTCTCGAAAACTGGGGTAAAGATCATACCAAGCATTTTAATCCGAACCCATCGGTCATCGTTTTCCCATCGACCACTGAACAAGTTCAAGCTGTTGTGAAGCTTGCGAACCAGTTTAATGTTGCGATTACACCATCTGGTGGTCGTACTGGTCTCTCTGCCGGTGCAGTAGCAACCAATGGTGAAATTGTCATTAGCATGGACAAAATGAACCAGATTCTTGAATTCTTCCCAGCAGACCGTATGGTTCGAGTGCAAGCTGGTGTTGTGACTGAACAATTGCAAAACTATGCAGAAGAACAAGGCATGTATTACCCAGTGGACTTTGCATCAGCAGGTTCTAGCCAGATTGGCGGTAATATTGGTACTAACGCTGGTGGTATTAAAGTCATTAAATACGGCATGACACGTAACTGGGTACTTGGTTTAACGGTAGTTACGGGTAAAGGCGATATTTTACGTTTAAACAAAGGCATGGTTAAAAATGCCACTGGTTATGCATTACAGCATTTGTTTATTGGTGGTGAAGGTACTTTAGGTTTAGTGACTGAAGCAGAAATTAAACTTGAGCGTCAACCACAAAACTTACAAGTTTTAGTGTTAGGTGTTCCTGATTTTGATGCAGTAATGCCTGTATTACATGCGTTCCAAAAAGATATCGACTTAACAGCATTTGAGTTCTTTGGTGAGCTTGCAATGCAAAAAGTTTTAGACCACGGACATGTACAACGTCCATTTGAAACTCAATGCCCGTTCTATGTATTGCTTGAGTTTGAAGCACCATATGAGCCGATACTTGATAAAGCAATGGAAATTTTCGAGCATTGTATGGAACAGGGTTGGGTGCTTGATGGCGTAATGAGCCAGAGCCTTGACCAAGTAGAAAGCTTATGGCGTTTACGCGAAGATATTTCTGAATCAATCGCACCATTTATCCCATACAAAAATGATATTTCAGTATTAATTACTCATGTACCTGCATTTATTCGTGAGATTGATGCAATTGTTCAAGAGAACTATCCTGATTTTGAAATTTGCTGGTTTGGTCATATCGGTGACGGTAACTTGCACTTAAATATTTTAAAACCTGAAAACTTAACCAAAGATGAGTTCTTTGCAAAATGTCAGGTTGTGAATAAATACGTGTTTGATACCGTTAAAAAATACGATGGTTCAATTTCTGCTGAGCATGGCGTAGGTATGACGAAAAAGCCATATTTAGAATATTCACGTTCACCTGAAGAAATTGAATATATGAAGGCATTGAAAAAAGTATTTGACCCAAATGGTCTGATGAACCCAGGTAAATTATTTGATCTTTAATACTTGATTGAATAAAAGAATTTCTGTTAAAAGCGTATCGAAAGATGCGCTTTTTTATTAAAATAATATTAATTGTCATTATATTAAAAATTTTTTGATTAAGGAAAATAGAGTGTTAAAAAAAATTATTTTATGTTTATTGGCTGTTACACAATTTCAAGTGTTATGGGCGGATAAAGGCGAGATAAATATTAAACCGTCAGAATTAGATTTAATTTTAGTTAAAGAAGGAATTCTAGATGAAAATTATAAAATAATAAATAAATCTAAAATAAATGAAAAATTAAAAAATAGAAAAGGTGAAAGAGAGCTAGACCTTAACCCTAATGCTTTTAAAATAACGATGAGTCGTGCTGGTATCCTAGACATAAATTTTAATGTGATTCTATTGAAAGCTCAATCAAATACAGCATTGGAAAATCCCTCAAGCAAATATGTTGATCCGTTGTCTAATATTTTATTTATGATGTATTGTCGCGTATTAAATGAAAATATTTTTAGTAAAGTAAATTCTGGTGTGATGACAATGACTGTACGAGCAAAGGATGGCTCACTTATTGGAGAAGATAAAAAAAGAAATTCTGATTGTAATTGGGAACAATATAACTATATTGATTTTGGTAATAAATCTATTCGAAAAAGGCTATTAAATACACCTGAATACCGTGTTGGTCCTCATATTCCACAATTTAGTTCTGCTGAATTGGATTCGAAAGATAGAATGCTTACGATAGAGTTATTAGTCAATGAAAGAGGTGATGTTGAAAAAGTTGGTTATCCAAGTATTTATTTTAGTGATGAGTCAGATAAAATTTATCAAAAATTAAAACCATCATTTCAAAATGCAAAGTTTTATCCCTATATTGTAGACAATGAGGCAAGAGCTTTTTTAATCAAACAAAATGTAGATATTCAAGGTTCTGGAGAGGTACATTTATTCTCTAAAATTTTAAATACTATTTTAGGAAAGTGAAAAACATTTTATAGACTTATTAATTTAGTCTAAAAGTTATTTTACAAACTGGTATTTATGCTACTCACTATTAGTATTTACAAGTTTGCTATCCCATCAGAATATGATTAAGCAAGGGTAAGAGACTAAGAGCAAAACCGCTATATAGTCCAATAGCCTAAAATAGGTAAATTATTTGATCTTTAAATAGATCTATTTTGTAGAACTACATAGTTTCTACAGAGTAACCGACAAAGCCATAGCATCATAAAGCTATGGCTTTTGTTTTTGGTGATAAGAATGCAACGTTTATTTTTAATTTCAGCACTTTGTGTTGGACTTTTCACTGGGTGTGCGACGACCAGTAAGTTGATTCCTTTTGTAGGTTCGGAAACCCCGATGCAACAAGTTCTTAAAGCTCAACCTGAGATTGTAAAAGAGCATAACAATACCTCAATTCAGCAAGTATTTAACCGAGTAGAGTCTCCAACAGTTTCTCGTATTACAGTCATTCAAACAGGTTTAATGGATGATTCTGTTTCAGCAATTCGAACAGAATATTCATTTAAATTGGTCGATGAAAAGTGGCAATTGCAAAATAAGCAAACAAGCTACCAATGTGCACGAGGGAAAGGTTCTAGAGGGTTCCAAACCCAACTTTGTTCTTAAAAATAAAAAGACGATAAATATATCGTCTTTTTTTATGGGTTAAATTATATGCCGCTTTCTAAAATTCTAATTTTGACATCAACGACATCGTCTTTAACGGCTGCATGATGCGCTTGCATATGAGGTGTAGCTAAATGAGCTTCAAGATGAGCCACACTTTCCCATTTTTCTAGCATAACAATCGTGTCAGGCTCTTGAGTCTGGAAACTTGCATTTGATTTGTGATCAATTAAAGGTTCATAACCATGGCAACCATCTTCTGCTAAAACAGTTGGAATGATTTTTTGAAAAGTATCCAATACGTTTTGGCGATGTTGTCCACCTGATTGAGTACGAATTTCTGCAATAATGGTAAGCATGGTTTTCTCCTGATTAAGCTGCTGCAAATACAGTGTTTAAGTGTGCTTTATATTCTTCAACGTAACGATCAACTTCAGGCATTTTAATTACGTCGTTTACAATGAAAGTTGGAAGCGTGCTCATACCTAAAAATTGATTGGCTTTATGAAACGGTAAATAAACACCATCTACGCCCACACCGTGGAAGAACTGATCAGCATCATCAAATGCTTCCATAGGTGCATTCCAAGTGAGTGATAGCATATATTTCTTGTCATGAATTAAGCCACCTGAACCATATTTTTTTGAAGCATCAGAGCGGCTACGACCGTCATTTGCATATAGTGAGCCGTGGCCTGTCGTAAATACATCATCAATATATTTTTTTACCGTCCACGGTGCACCCATCCACCAACCAGGCATCTGGTAAATTACGACATCTGCCCATAAGAATTTTTCTACTTCGGCTTCTGCATTGTAGTCGCTATCTGTACGGGTCACTTGAACATCATGGCCTAGTTCAGTGAGATGGTCCGTTGCCAAAGCCGTGAGAGTGTCATTTAATTCACCATTTGAATGGGCAAATTGTTTGGCACCATTAATCACTAAAATATTGCTCATGAAAGTTACTCTAATTAAATTCCTAAATTGATGCATACTTTAGTGAACTTACTCTTAGAGAAAAATGCAGTAATCGGAAAAAGATTATTGATTAAAAATCATGAATTATGCATTAAACAATTATTAAATTTTTCACTCTAAACATAAACACTTTACAAAGTTGAATGGAAAAATTTGTTTATAGCCTTTAGCATCAACGTGAAGTTGTGGTGGAGTTGAGTATGAAAAAAATTGGTTTACTCATGGTGTGTAATTTGTTGATTCTGAGCGCATGTACACCGAATACAAACCCGCCTACACCCCAAGCCAATAGTCCGATACAAGCAGTTTTGATTGATCAACCAAACCTTTTAAATAATGCGAGTAATTTAAGTATTTCACAACAAATGAATGCTTTGGATGATGCTTCTAATGCACAAGTAACTATTTTACAAACTGTGCCTAGTGAAGATGCTATATCAAAAACACGTACCGAATATTTATTAAAACGTGATCAGACCATTTGGAAAATCGTAAATAAAAAACAAAGTTATCAATGTAAACAAGGGCAGGAGACAACAGACTTCCAAGTCAATCCTTGTCCTTAAAGTAGAATTTCTATCAGGTATGTGGATAACTTTAAGGTTATTCACAATATAAAAATGAGTTGATGCTAAGCAAAATATAGAATTTTAAATGGATGAAACTGTCCGATTGCTGATCAATATAAAAAGTGATATTGTGTCATCCGGAAATTAAGCCAAATGGTAAAAATTACCGAATCTCACGTCATACATTTTTCTTGTCTTAGACACCTTGTGAATACGGTGTTTCACATTCTAAACATGCACTCTCACGGCATATAAAAACTTAATTAAAGATTGACTGACCATACTGTCATCGTGATGACTACATTATTTATTTCAATATGTAGTTGCTGAGACATTTTGGCCGCTATTTTGAAGTGTACAACTCATGAATAATATTCAAACGACAGCGTTGAACCGTACAACGTTGATGTTTCCTTTAGCTTTAGTGCTATTTGAATTTGCGGTTTATATTGGTAATGACCTGATTCAGCCAGCTATGTTGGCAATTACTGAAGATTTTGGTGTGAGTGCAACTTGGGCACCATCTTCAATGTCATTTTATTTATTAGGTGGTGCATCTGTTGCATGGTTACTTGGGCCTTTATCAGATCGATTAGGTCGTAAGAAAGTTCTTTTGGCCGGTGTTTTATTTTTTGCCTTGTGCTGTTTTTTAATTTTATTAACAAGACAAATTGAACACTTTCTGACATTACGTTTTTTACAAGGTATTGGTCTAAGTGTAATTTCAGCAGTGGGCTATGCAGCGATTCAAGAAAATTTTGCCGAGCGTGATGCTATTAAAGTCATGGCACTCATGGCAAATATCTCATTGCTTGCACCCTTGCTCGGACCTGTACTTGGCGCATTTTTAATTGATTATGTGTCTTGGCACTGGGGCTTTGTGGCAATTGCTTTACTTGCACTGCTAAGTTGGTTTGGCTTAAAGAAACAAATGCCGAGTCAGAAGGTGAGTGTAACTAAACAACCTTTTAGCTATCTTTTTGATGACTTTAAAAAAGTGTTTAGCAATCGGCAATTCCTTGGTTTAACACTCGCCCTGCCGCTTGTAGGTATGCCGCTTATGCTTTGGATTGCGTTATCACCAATTATTTTGGTTGATGAACTCAAGCTAACCAGTGTGCAATATGGTTTAGCTCAATTCCCGGTATTTCTAGGCTTAATTGTTGGTAACATCGTTTTAATTAAAATTATTGACCGTTTGGCTTTAGGTAAAACAGTCCTAATTGGTTTACCGATTATGCTCACTGGTACACTCATTTTAATATTAGGCGTTGTCTGGCAAACCTATTTAATTCCTTGTTTGCTTACGGGTATGACACTCATTTGCTTTGGTGAAGGAATTAGCTTTTCAGTGTTGTACCGTTTTGCACTGATGTCATCTGAAGTATCAAAAGGAACTGTGGCTGCCGCTGTTTCAATGCTATTGATGACGAGCTTTTTTGCAATGATTGAGCTGGTGCGTTATCTCTATACTCAATTTCATTTATGGGCTTTTGTCTTATCTGCTTTTGCATTTATTGCGCTGTGGTTTACTCAGCCACGTTTAGCTTTAAAACGGGAAATGCAGGAAAGAGTTGCCCAAGACTTACATTAAAAAAATACCGGAATATAAATTCCGGTATTTTTTTATTTTACTTAATCTCTTGTTCTAAAAGTTTGCCTTTAAGGGTTAATAATTCAGGCAAGGTTTCTAATAGTAAACTCATTTGTTTTAAAACAAGAGTGTAGCTTTCTGAAAAGTGTTCGTGAGTTGTTAGACTTTGAATTTGCTTCAAAGTTTGCTCAAGAAAATTAAAATCAACAGAAGTTTGTTCAAATAAACTTTGGTTAAGAATTTGCTGACAATCCAGTAAGAGCTGTAATACCTGTTGATCCTCAATTTTTTGTCTTTGGCTACCTAATGCTGCGACATAACTCAACTGGCTATGACTATAAACCAGATAGCGAAAGGCGTAATGAATCAGCTCTGGTTTGGGATTGGGCTCAGCACTTAAGCTCGAAATCATATTCGACAGCTCAATTTGTGCGTTATGCGCAGCACGGCGAATTCTGCGATATTCAATGTCCTGATTTTTACCATGTTGGTATTGCTGAACAATTACATTGAAATAATCCAGTGTGGCTTGGCTACTTTTTTTAATATTGTTTGGAATATTACGGAAGTTCCAGTCTGGCCATATAAAGTTAACAGCAAGCCATGCAATAAAGCAGCCTAATAACGTATCGATTAGGCGAGGTAAAATAATACTGAAACCTGCGCCTTTTAAGTTGAAAATGAGCAATACCATCAAGGTTGCCATCAGTGTTGCAAGTGCATATTTCTTTTGGCGTAAGTAAAAAAAGCTAACTCCACAAATAATGGTAAGAATGAGCTGACCTTCAATACTTGGGACAAAATACAAAATAGGAATACCCAATAAAACGCCAAGTAAGGTTCCAATTGTTCTGAGTTTTAAACGGCTTTTCGTTGCAAAGTAAGTAATTTGGCAAACAAATAAACTGGTGAGCAAAATCCAGTAACCGTGCTGGGCGAAAGGTAGCAGTGAAATGACGTAACCTGCTGCAAACACAACGGCAATTCGTATTGCATGTCTAAACAGAGCCGATTGTGGAGTCAGTTGCTGGCGAATTTTTAAAACAAGGTCAGAAAAATCTTGAATATCATCATCAAGTAAATTGAGATGATCTTGCTTGTTTTGACTGAGCGTTTCATTAAACGGTTGAGCATATTGAAGTTGTTCAAACTGTTCATGCATGCCTTTTAAATTATTAAAAATCAGCTTTAAGTTTTTAACTTCAAAATTTTGTGGATGCTGTTGTATCCAGTCTTTTAAAGAACCTTCCAAATGGTTTAAAACAATTTGTCCTTCTTGAGAAGACTGATATTGCTGGTTATGCAAAATACATTGTGCTAAATCATGGCAAGCTTGAGCTTGTAAACGGAGATTTTTCTGAAAACGGAAAATGAGATCGCTACGGCTAAAATTTTGTTGAATATGTTCATAGTGTAGATAGTTAGAGGTGGCCTGCTCATGTATATCGCGGGCAAAAAAGTACAGGTTTAACCAGTAAATACTTTTATTACTGACTCGTGATGCCTTAAGACGAGTTAGCAGGGAACTACGTATTTGGTTAAGACTTTGCGCGACTTGCGTATTTTGTAGTGATAATTCAAATAAAAGCTGTTCAACATTTTCTTTATTATCAGGATCGAACAAGCGTGCTTTAGCTTGAAGTAAGGCAGATATTTCTTCAAAAATTTGCGAAAGCTTATCTTGTAAAGGAAGTGTTGGTTTTAAAAGAAAAAATAAAATAGATGTTAGGCCGTACCACAGTGCGCCATAGACAAAATAAGTAGGCTGTTGGTACCAGTGAGCATATTCTCCTAAACCAAACATGCTGTAAATCGAGAGTAAAATCGTACCAAAAGAAATGGTGGCATAGCGCTGGCCTAAGGCTCCCAATAAAATTAAACCAGCACTTGAAATTGAAAGATATAAAATAAATAAAAGTTTATAAGGTGCTAAAAAACCAAGAATAGTGCTGACAGTAAAAAAGAGTATGCAAACATAGAGCAGATTACGTAAACGGAGACTTAAGCGATCGTCAAAATCGGTAAGTGCAGCGGCAATCGCACCTAAGGTTACAGGAACGATGAGCTCGTTATGGCTCAACCACAGTAAACCTAAAGTTGTGCCTGTAAGTACAATTAAAATTTGCAGACAGTAAATTAAAATTGAATTCGCTTTAAAACGATTAAATATTTGAGTCAAATAATTCACGGTTTTTTTCTAAATGATAGGGGGCGTGACTAGGGATATTTAAATTTTTTATTACTTGAAAAATATTATGCGCTTTATCTAAAAAAGTCAGTTAATTTTTTAAGATTTTATAATAATTAAGTGAACTAAACTGCTTAATAAAATAGCAAAATTGTGGATATCTTTTTAGATACCCACAATATAAAAATAATAAGTTATTGGATTACGCCACAGGCAATTCGTGCTCCGCCACCACCTAAAGGTAGAGGAGAATCTGAATAGTTATCTCCGCCAGCATGGATCATGATGGCGCGGCCTTGAATGTCAGCAAGTTTTAAACGTGGTGCAATAACAGCGGTGGTAGCTACACCATTATTATCAACAACCAATGCTGGTAAGTCGCCCAAGTGTCCTGTAGTTGGCGTACCATGATGTGGTGCTTGATTAGGGTTATAGTGGCTACCCGCAGCTAAAGCGGCACCTGGTTTTCCATCTTTAACAGCAGGTTCGCACGATGCATTTTCATGAATATGGAAACCGCGAGTACCGCTTGGTAAATCTGCTAAAGCAGGGGTAATAATCAGGCCTTTATCACTGTCTTGAAAGCTAATTGTCCCGATTTTTTTACCAATCCCATTGGCTGTTACTTCATTCACATCGACTACTTTTTTGGTGTGCATTGTGGTTAATGCATGAGTCGTATCTGAAACAGTTTTGCTGACCGTGCTACAACCGACTGTTAATAAGGCTGTCAGTGCACATACTGCACTCATTTTATTTAATAATGGCATTATTGGATGTCCTTATAGATATAAAGCTGATTTTTTTATTCAAGCAAAGGCTCGTTAAGCCTACAAGTTAATTTAAATAGTCACTTTGTATCCTGAAACATTTTTAAATCATTGGCTTAATTTTGAGATGGCGGTAAATCATCATCCGAATCATAAATCATAGTGGTTTTTGGCATTGGTTCAGGATCAATGGTTTCATGGAGCCATTCGCGCCAAATCGCTAATAGAACGGCTAAAATAACTGGCCCAATAAATAAACCAACTAAACCAAAACTCGCAATACCACCTAATACACCAAACATAATGAGTAAAAACGGAATTTGGGTTGCACCAGAGATCACAAGAGGGCGAATCACATTGTCCGAACTACTTACAATAAGAACACCCCATAAAACTACGCCAATGGCTTCCATAGTTTGCCCTTGAGAGAACAACCATAGGCCAACACCTAAATAGGAAACAGGAGTACCGAAAGGAATGAGTGCTAATAAGAATGTTGCAATCGTGAGTACCATTGGATTTGGTACACCCGCTACGAAATAACTTAATCCAGCAAGCACAGCTTGAGCAATCGCAGTTAAACCCACACCGTACACAACAGCACGAGTTGTTTCTGAAATTGTATCTAGATAATGATGAATACGTGGACCGATCACCATTTCTAAGGCTTTACTTACTTGAGTTAAAATGGTGTGACCATCACGATAAAAGAAGAAAAGCGTTAAAATTGCGAAACCAAGTTTGATGATATTTTTACTAATTTCATTGAGTAATACGCGACCATAACTTAAATGGCTTTGAACCCAAGCTGCAATACTTTGAATTGTACTATTGGGGTCGGTATTTATATCGTTTAGTGTTCGGCTTATTTCTTTACCGACAAAAGGTAAGTTTTTAATGAAGTCAGGTACGCTTAAATGGCCCGAAAAAACTTGGCGTTGCAAGTCGAAATAAAGATTACGGCCTTCGTGCTGCAAAATAAAAATAGCGCATGTGAGTGGAACGCCAACAATTAAAATGACTAAGCTAATCATCAATGTGGCATTCAAATTATGGCGGTTTTCACCAAAAAAACGCTGGATTCTTAAATAAATAGGCCAAGTCATGTAGGCAATAATCGCAGCCCAAACTACAGGTACAATAAAGTACTTCAGGATGTTAAATCCTAAAAACATCAGGATAAAAAACAACCCAAACAATAAAACGCGCTGTAAAGTAGGAGCGTATTGATGCACGAACAAAAATTCTCTAATTTTTTAAATAGGGTGAGGCCATATTAACTGAAAAATGACCTGAGGCAAATTTTAGGCAGAAATGCTAATGTACACATTCCTGCTCAGCAAAAATAAAAAGTTATTTTTAGAACCACTCAGATTTATCTTCAATCAGTTTATTTAAAAGTGGCTGCCACTGGCTTTGAATTGCAATAAAGTTTTTTTGTGGTTTATCAAACACACTCAAACCTTGCATTGCCAAGCTGCCATAAGCACTACGCTCTGCGATCCAAGCGACTGGTTCATGTTCGATTTTTTCAAAAAATTGCTGAATGTCTTTTGAACTGGCGCTATTCGGTTTAACTCGATTTGCAAGCAGTAAAATTTGTACCTTACCTTTGCGTATACGCTTAATATCTTGCAAATGCTTGAGAAAACGACGTGTACTATCGATATCAAAAAACGAAGGCTGAAGTGGTGTAATAATGGCATGAGCTTCGCTGACTAACTGCTCAGCGTGATCGCCTGAAAGAGCGCCTGGTGCATCAATAATTAAATAATCTAAATTTTTAGGCGCATCGCCAATCGATTTTTCATGACGCCAATCTAGGCTTTGAATCGCAGCTACATTTTCTGGACGTTGCTTCAACCATTGTAAAGAAGATTTTTGGTTATCAGAATCTGCTAATGCTACTTTATATCCTTTTTGTGCCAAAGCTGTTGCCAACGTAATGGCTGTCATGGTTTTTCCGCATCCGCCCTTTTGATTTGCAATAAGTATCGTTTTCATAAATCCAATTATTTTCAGCAGCACATGTGTTTATGTTTTATACCTTAGCATCTTTTTATGCGAAGTAGATGACCACCTTTGACAAAAGTTTAAGCTACTCCGTAATTTTAGATATGATTGCTCATCTATCGCGATGATATGTATTTGTTAAGGAAAATTTATGTCCGTATGGCTAGCCATGCTTATAGGTGCTGGTATTGGTATTATTATTACTACATTCATTTTATCAAATACCCGTAATGGTCGAATTAAGGCCGAATACGAGCAATATATTGCGGAGTTAGAGCTTGAGCATCAACAGGCATTAGCACAAGCACAAAAGAGAAGTGTGAATACAAGCCGCGCCGTATTAAAAGGTAAAATGGCAGAACAATTCGCGCCGATTTTACCTGAGTTTCAATACTTACCAAGTGATGCCAAGTTCTTGGGTGATCCAGTTGATTACGTTATTTTTGATGGCTATACCGATTTTCGAGATGGGGACGGGACTGCCGAGGATATCCAGATTATTTTACTTGATATAAAAAGTGGGGGAGCGCGTTTAACCAAAGGGCAGCAGGCAATTGCTCAAGCAATAAAAGAAGGAAAGGTTCGTTTTGAAACGTTACGAATTGATTTTGAAGATTAACAACCTATTTAATTAGGCACAAAAATAGACGAAATTGATCTGTATTGTTACTAAATTCCGATATTTTTTTCATCGCTTAGCGCTACCATAAATTAGAGATCTACTGTATTTGATCTAGCAATATTTGAGGTATAAAGCGATGAAAAAACAACATGTAATGATAGGCTTATTGGCCTCTTTATGTATTAGCTCAGCTTTTGCTTCGACGGCCTCTACTTCTGGTGAATATAACATTGCAAATGGTCTGTTACCGATTGAAAAAGATCAGTCAATTTCTGTGTTACAACCATTTCAAGGCAACTTTAGAATTTTAGGTTCAAAAATTTATAAAAATGATGAACAAGCTAAGTTTTCACCGATTGATTATGCGGTAAGCTGGGGACTGTTTGCTCAACCAGATATTGCTCGTACTATTTCAGTTAAACAGTATGACCGCTATTTGAACTGGAAAATGAGTAAGCTTCCAGTACCTGCTGAGCAAGCGATGCAAATGGTGTCTAATATGCACATCATTCCTGCGAGCCCTGAGATTGCTCAACAAATTAAACAAGTTAAACGCGGTGACTTGGTTTATCTCAAAGGTGAATTGGTCGAAATTAAAGACAAAAATTTAGTTTGGCGATCATCTTTAACCTCAACTGATACAGGTGATGGTGCGTGTGAGTTATTCCGTGTTCAAGCAATTCACTGGGTTGAAAAACAAAATATATAAATTAAAAAGCCTTCTTAATCAGAAGGCTTTTTATTGCACGCTATAAAATTAATGCTGCTGCGAAGCTTTCCAGTATTTCAACTGGTTCTGTGCTTGTAAGTAGTCAGCCAGTTGATTGACCTGTTCATCTTTATTGGCTTGTTTATCATTGATATGTTTTTCTTGGTTTTCCCAATACTGATAAAGCAAGCCTTGAATATAACGACCTTGTTCAGTTTTTAAGTCGAGATCTTTTAACATAGTTAATGCTGAACGAACATTATCAAGTGTACGTTTCTGTTCAAACTCTGTGGTGAGTGTACCTGCTGCATGCATTTTTTCTAGCTCAGTTTCCATTTCATCGCTCATTTCAGTAAAGCGACGGTCATAGTCCTCTAATAATGCAATGTCATGCGCATCGTCAGCAGTGGCCGCGAATTTTTTAACAGGTCTTTCATTGAGCTTTTCCATCACCTGATCAGTAGATGAATTTGTCTGATGTTGTTCGGTCTTTGCTGGCTCATCTGCTTTTTTACAAGCAGTCAATAATAGGCTAGAGCTGAGCAAAGACATTAAGATGATATGAGGCGTTTTTTTAAACATAGCTTTCAACCGAACCTATTCTCTATGATTTGACGACGTACTTTTCTGAAAGTGATATGCATATGTGACATATGGAAAATCAATCTGATCTTGTGGGCCTAGCCCTGTAAAATCATAAACAATTTTTTCAAACTGAGCTTTGAGCTGTAATTGATCTTTTTCGGTCATTGCTGCAATAAAACTTGTAGAGAGTAATCTTTTACTCACCACTTGTTCGACAGTACCATGCTGTGATTGCGAAAAAGTTTCTAAGCTTTCAAAACTAAATAAATTTTGATTTTCAAAAACCTTTTTCCAGTTTTCACTATGGTAACGCGGTGTATCACCTTCAAGGGGTAGCAAAAAATCTGCTAAGGCTTTTACCCAGTTCGTACGTTCATCACGCTGGTTCCATACGAGTCCCAAATGTCCTTGCGGTTTTAATATTCGATGGATTTCAGTCAGTGTTTCCATGTTGTCAAACCAATGGAAAGATTGAGCGCAAATGACCGCATCAATTTGTTGATCGTTTAGCGGAATAGCATGGCTAAATGCCTGTAAAGTTTTAATATCAGTATAGGCTTGCTGAAGCTGTTGTAACATCTCGCCAATTGGCTCTACTGCAAGAATATCTGCATGGGTTTGTTTTAAGTAGGGTAAGAATTTGCCAGTGCCTGAGCCAAGATCAATAACAGTAGAATTTTCATGTATTTGGAGGCGTTCTTGCAGCCAACTGACTATTTCTGCTGGATAATTCGGTCTAACTTGCTGATAAAGCTCCGCAGCGGAGCTGAAGCCTTTTTGAGCGGCAGGATGTAAGGATTGTGTCATATTTTGCGCTTTTTAATCTGACTGGCATCTATAAAATAAGATACTCCGCAATCATAAATTGGCAAAACACCTATTTTGTTTCATTTTTGACGATATATGTGGGAGTAAATTTTCTTTCGGTGTGAGCATGGATAAGCAAATTATTTTTGAAGACGAACACATTAGAGCCATTTTTTTACAAGGCGATTCTAATACATTAGTTCTCTCTTTTGGCGATTTGATTACCCGAGCGAGTGGCTTATCTATCAATGCTGAAAAGTCTCTAATAAAGTACCAATACAATGTTATTGGGATTATGCCAAAACAAAAATCATGGTTCCCAAAAGCCAGTATGGTTGAAATGGCTAAAGCCATTTTGCCTATTATTCAGCGTTTTAAAAATATTGTAGGTTATGGCGGCTCAATGGGTGGCTATGCAGCAATCAAATATTCGAATCTTTTAAACATGAATCGAATCGTTGCTTTTGTACCTCAATATTCAATTGACCCTGAACAAGTTGAAGACCGACGTTATGCTGAATTCTTTGATGCTGTCGCAAATAAAGACATGCAAATTCAGCAGCAAGATATAGATGCAAGTCGTGAATATATTATTGTTTATGACCCTTACTTTGCCGTCGATCGTGAACATTACTTAAAAATAAAAGAAATATTGCCAAGTTTACATACGGTTCATTTGCCTTTTACAGGACATGAAGCTCTATCTGTATTGGCGAGTTCAAGTCTTTTACATGATTTTATTGAACATGAATTTGATGAAACATATTTCTATCAACACGTTCGTAAAATTAAAAAACAAAGTAAATTCTATTACCGTAATGTACTTGCCAATGTGCTGACTTATCATGACAGTATGTTATTGAAAATTTTACGTCAAAATGATTTTCAATTAGATGAGCGTTATTTAGATAACCCGCTCAAGCAAGCCATTACACGTAGTCTTGTAAAAACAAAGCAGGCGACTGAACAAGACTTCCAAAAACTTGGAATTAAAATTCAGTACAGCCAGCAAGTTGTAAGCTCTAACAAAGGCTTGCAGACTCACTCTGGTACAGTCTTAGTATTCAATTTAATTAATTTAAAACTTGAAAGCTATGCTGTAGATGTGTTGTTCGCAAATACATCGTATCTGATTCCGATTGTGGCAGAGCAGACCGGAGTTGCACACATTGAATTAAATAATGAAATTTATTTGTTAGGTATGAATGACCGAAAAATTATTAAATTATTTAAACAAGGTGATGCATTAAGCTCGGATATGAGTCCATTTGTCATTAAACAATATTCTGATTTTTTTGCATTGAGCTATAAGCAATTCAATTTAGATTGTGATGAACAAGGTGTTTGTGACTACATTGAAGGTTCAGTTCAACCATCGCAACAACTTGTACTGACCCGTTTTTAATTTACCTTATTGCTTAAATAAAGCCCAAACCTTCAAATTTGGGCTTTATTTTTTGCTCAAAAAATATTTTTTTATTAATTTATTTGTATATGAAATTAAAAGTCATTATTTAAATAAATAGTGTGATTGATTTTTAAATAAAGATAGGACTAAAAGTAGTCATGATAAATTAAGTGAAAAATTATTATATTTAAAAAATAATGGTTTTTATTTTTATATAAATTAAAGAAATAGTGTAGGATTAATTAAAATACAATTAATACTTTTATAATTGTCAAGGTGCTGTTTTTCATTGATATTTTATTTAAAATGGGAAGGTGTGCTTAAAATAGCTTCACTATTCAAAGATAATTGCATATTTATTTTTTTCTCCTAAAATGATTTTTTACTAAATTGTCGTTACAGTTTTTTATATGCAATCATTAAATTATCGGAATAATGATGCATCGCAACATGGAAGTTCTGCACCTTTGAAACGAGCAATGAGTACTCGACATTTGGTGATGATCTCCCTTGGCGGTGCCATAGGTACAGGTCTTTTTTTAGGGTCTGGCGACGTAATTTCTCAAGCAGGCCCAATTGGCGCAATTATCTCTTATTTCTTGGGCGGTCTGATTGCCTACACCGTTATGCTCTGTCTTGGTGAGCTAGCGGTTCATGTGCCTGAGTCGGGCTCTTTCGGTGAATACGCACGACGCTATATTGGTCCGGGCACAGGTTATATGATCACCTGGTTATATTGGCTAACTTGGACTGCTACTTTAGGAACTGAATTCACTGCCGCAGCTTTACTGGTTAAGGAATGGTTTCCTACCACTTCTGTTTGGGCATGGACTTTGTTTTTTGGTGGACTCGTCTTTTTCCTTAATATTAGTTCAACGCGTTTATTTGCAGAATCTGAGTTTTGGCTTGCTCTTATTAAAGTTATAACAATTATTGTTTTTATTACTTTGGGATTGCTCGCGATTTTTGGTTTTATTCCTTATCACGGGCATGAAACAGCGCCATTATTTACTAATTTAACGGCACAAGGTTGGTTTCCGCACGGGTTATTTCCAATTTTCACAACCATGCTGATAGTAAACTTTGCTTTCTCTGGAACTGAGCTTATTGGTGTGGCTGCGGGTGAAGCAGAAGATCCAGCGAAGACTGTTCCTAAAGCAATTAATGCAGCAATTTGGCGCTTACTTATATTTTTTGTAGGTACAATTGTTGTTATTTGCTCTTTGCTTCCATTTCATCTTGCAGGTCTTAATGCAAATGATGTGAGCAGTAGTCCATTTGTGACGGTATTTAACTATATTGGTATTCCGTATGCAGAAGATATTATCCGTTTCGTAATTATTACGGCTCTACTTTCTGCAGCTAACTCTGGTTTGTTTGCTGCTTCACGTATGATGTGGTCGCTTTCAGCAAAAAATCAATTACCTAAAATTTTCGCTAAACTCACACCATCTGGAACACCTATTGTTGCCATTATTGTGACCATGTTTGGTGCTATTCCCGGATTACTTTCAGAACAGTTTGCGCCAGAAACAATTTTCAAAAATTTACTAGGTGTTGCTGCTTTTACAATGGTGGTGGTGTGGATCGCAATTTGCGTTTCACAATTTAACTTCCGTAGACAATGGTATAAGGCAGGCAAAACAGCAAAAGATTTACGTTTCGCTGCGCCACTTTTTCCACTGACTCCAATTGTAGGTGGTCTATTTTGTATTGTTACCTGTGTGAGTATGGTATTTGACCCATCAATGCAAGCTGGTTTCGTTTGTTGTTTAATTTTTATCGTCTTATGCTATCTCAGTTATTTTATCTTTTATCGTAAGAAAGAGATTGCTCAGAACTAAGCTTGGTTTAGTTGAAAAAGGTCCCTCAAGGGACCTTTTTATTTCTGAAAATTAAGCTTGGTCCTGATGTTTTATGTATTTTTTTTAAAAATGTTTTTTTTATTTTAATAAAAAAATCAAATAATGATTCATGAATTAACCATTTGTCGGAATGTTATTAATAGCTAATTATTATAAGTTTTTAAATAAGTATATGTTTAACATGGTTATTTAATATTGAAGAAACTTTTATATTTTATTTTTTGTTTTAAATTAAATCAAACTAAAAAAATATTATGAAATTTTCTGCAATTTTTGAGTGTTTTTTGAAATTTTTTGTTAATTAAGTTATTGTTATTAAATGGTAATTTTTTGATCATTTTTAATTTTAATATTTTTTTAATTTCCATAAAATAAAATGATCATGGTTAAAGGTGTTTTTTAGATTGGTTACTTTTTTATTATAAAAAAGATGAGAAATTGATTATTTTTTCTCTGCTTGTTTATTTTAAAATGTTCTAAATTACTTTGCTCTGTGCTATATTTACTTAAAGATTTTATGTCTATATGAAAGCATCAATTATCTGCTTGAGTGCCGATATAAAGCTTGCAGTATTAATGAACAATTTTTATTTAAAAAGACTAATGGAGGGATCTATCGATTAGTCAAAAATAATTTTATGGACTTATGGTTTTTCGGTTTATGAACCTGAGTTCTTTTTAACTCCCAAACGGTTGTATCACCTCTTTTGTACTTATTTCCAATCGGCTTGTTTGAGTTGGTTGTGGTGGACTTTTGCTTTTATAAAGACGTTTTTATAAACAGCAGATGAGGCAAAAGAAAGATTGTAAAAGATATCGATATATAAAAGTAAATCGTACTTTTGATATCACAAGATGGAATTTAAAGGGTCTAAAGCTTTAAAAGGGCTGAAGATTTTATAAATAAATCAAAACATTGTTATTGCAAGGTTTTGGTTGCTGAATAATAAAGACTGCGGATTTATCACATCTGAGTCTGTATAGGTAAATAGGAAAAAAGATGTCAGATCTTTCATACGTAAACGAACATAGCGATGCATGGCAAACTTACTTGGCACAAATTGACCGTGTTGCTCCGTACTTAGACCACTTAGCTGAGTTTATCGATACATTAAAACGTCCAAAGCGTGCGCTTATTGTTGACGTGCCAATCGTAATGGATGACGGTTCTATTCAGCACTTTGAAGGCTACCGTGTACAACACAACTTGTCTCGTGGTCCTGGTAAAGGTGGTGTACGTTACCATCCAAACGTTGATTTAAATGAAGTGATGGCGTTATCTGCATGGATGACAATTAAAACTGCTGTTTTGAACTTGCCATTTGGCGGTGCTAAAGGTGGTATCCGTGTTGACCCACGTAAACTTTCAAATCGTGAATTAGAACGTTTAACTCGCCGTTATACGACTGAAATCGGTCACATTATCGGACCTCAAAAAGATATCCCAGCTCCAGACGTTGGTACAAATGCCAATATCATGGGTTGGATGATGGATACTTACTCTACAAGCCAAGGTTATACAGTAACTGGTGTTGTAACTGGTAAGCCAGTTCACTTAGGTGGTTCTTTAGGTCGTGTTAAAGCGACTGGTCGCGGTGTATTCGTTACAGGTCGCGAAGTAGCTGCAAAAATCAATTTGCCAATTGAAGGCGCGAAAATCGCTGTTCAAGGTTTTGGTAACGTAGGTAGTGAAGCTGCTTTCTTGTTTGTTGAATCAAAAGCAAAAATCACTCACGTTCAAGATCACACTGGCACAATTTTCAATGCTGACGGTATTGATCTTGTTGCATTACGTGAACACGTAAATGCAAACCAAGGTGGGATTGGTGGTTTCGCTGGCGCGCAAGCAATTGCTGATGAAGATTTCTGGACTGCAGATGTAGACATCATTATTCCTGCTGCGTTAGAAGGTCAAATCACAGTTGAACGTGCTGAAAAACTTAAAGCTAAGTTGATTTTAGAAGGTGCGAACGGCCCGACTTATCCTAAAGCTGAAGATATTTTAGTTGAGCGTGGCATTGTTGTGGTTCCTGACGTGGTATGTAACGCCGGCGGTGTAACTGTAAGTTACTTCGAATGGGTTCAAGACATGGCGAGCTACTTCTGGACCGAAGAAGAAATCAACGAGCGTTTAGACAAGTTGATGGTTCAAGCTATGCATGACGTTTGGAATACAGCAAACAGCAATGCTTGTACTTTACGTACAGCAGCTTACATCTTGGCATGTGAGCGTATCTTAAAAGCTCGTAAAGAACGCGGTATTTTCCCAGGCTAATCTGAGGAAATTACCTTTTAGAAAAAGTGGGCTGAGTAAATATAAAGGATGTTATAGAGTTATTTTCTCAGTCCCTTTTTCTAAATAAATTAAATAAAAGACAGTAAGACAGATTAAATAAATTAAATAGATACTGAGGTAAGCATGGAACAGCCAATTTCTGTAACTCGAAGCAACTTTAATGACTGGATGGTTCCAGTTTTTGCACCGGCAAATTTCATTCCGGTACGTGGTGAAGGTTCACGTATTTGGGATCAAGAAAATAAAGAATATATCGATTTTGCAGGCGGGATTGCAGTAAACGCATTAGGTCATGCACATCCAGTGGCAGTAAATGCTTTAACAGAACAAGCAACAAAACTTTGGCATGTCGGCAATGGTTATACCAATGAACCAGTTCTACGCCTTGCTAAACAACTCACTGAAAATACATTTGCAGATAAAGTATTCTTCTGTAACTCAGGTGCAGAAGCGAATGAAGCAGCTTTAAAGCTTGCTCGTAAAGTTGGGCTCGACAGCGGTGTGGCAGGGAAAAGCGGCATCGTGGCATTTAATAATGCGTTCCACGGCCGTACCTTATTTACCGTTTCGGCGGGTGGTCAACCAAAATATTCACAAGATTTTGCACCACTTCCAAATGGTATTAACCATGTTGCCTTTAATGATTTAGAAGCTGCAAAAGCAGCCATTAACGAACAAACATGTGCCGTGATTGTTGAACCGATCCAAGGCGAAGGCGGCGTTATTCCTGCTGACATCGAATTTTTAAAAGGTTTGCGTGCGTTGTGTGATGAGTTTGGTGCGTTACTTATTTTTGATGAAGTACAAACAGGTGTAGGCCGTACAGGTTCACTTTATGCTTACATGAACTCAGGTGTTACTCCGGATATTCTTACCACTGCAAAAGCATTAGGCGGTGGTTTCCCAGTGGGTGCAATGTTAACAACTGATAAATTTGCTCCGCATTTTTCAGTGGGTACGCACGGTACGACTTACGGTGGTAACCCGTTGGCAAGTGCTGTTGCTGGCGCAGTATTTGAGTTTATTAATACACCAGAAGTGCTTGAAGGTGTAAAACACCGTCATCAATATTTCCTTGATGCATTAAATACTTTAAATGCTGAATATCAAGTTTTTGATGAAATTCGTGGTCAAGGATTATTGATTGGTTGCGTATTAAAAGCTGAATATGCTGGTAAAGCAAAAGACATTACGACTTGGGCAGGCGAAGAAGGATTACTTGCTTTAATTGCTGGACCAAACGTGGTTCGTTTTACTCCATCTCTCATTATTCCTGAACAGGACATTGATGAAGGGATTGCTCGTTTAAAAAGAGCTTTGGCAAAGTTGGCTAAATAAAAAAAAGGAAAGCTAGCCATGATGATTGTCCGTCATGCCGAGTTTCGAGACCTTGAAGATATTTATAAATTAGCAGGTAAGTCAGGTGTTGGCCTGACTTCCTTGCCACAAAATATGGATACGCTTTCGGCTCGAATTTCACGTACTCGCAATACTTTAAATGGTAATGTCCATAAGAGCGAACAAGGTTATTTGTTTGTTCTTGAAGATACAGAAGCTCAACGTGTTATTGGGGTAAGTGCAATTGAGGTTGCTGTAGGTTTAATTGAGCCTTGGTACAACTTTCACGTGGGTACTCAAGTTCACGCTTCAAAAGCATTAAATGTCTACAAATCATTACCGACATTATTTTTAAGTAATGACAGAACGGGAAGCAGTGAGCTCTGTACATTATTTTTAGATCCAGAACGTCGTGAGAATCAAAACGGTAAATTTTTATCAAAAATCCGTTTTATGTTTATTGCTGCTTTTAAGCAATATTTCGAGAAAAAACTCATTGCTGAAATGCGTGGTTTCTCTGATGAAAATGGATGTTCGCCTTTCTGGGATGCGATTGGGCACCATTTCTTCAATATGGATTTCTCCACAGCAGATTATTTAAGTGGAATTGGTCAAAAAGTTTTTATTGCGGAACTTATGCCACGTTTTCCAGTTTATGTAGACCTCTTGCCAAAAGACGCGCAAGAAGTAATTGGAAAAATGCATCCACATACTCTGCCTGCTTATCATGTGCTTGAGTCTGAAGGTTTACGTTATCAAGGATATGTCGATATTTTTGATGCAGGCCCAACGATTGAAGCCAATATTGATGAGTTGCGCGCAGTAAAAGAAAGCCAATTTTTAACTGTCAAAATTACAAATGACGCAACGGTAGGTAAAACACAATACCTTGTTGCCAATGATAATTATCACGACTATCGAGCCATGTTAATGAAGTTTGATCTCGTAGATAGCACTCTAAATTTAACCCATGAACAAGCTGAGAAACTCGGTGTACAAGAAGGCCACGCTGTTCGTGTGTTATCACTAAATCCTATGGAAGTATCCTGATGTCAAACTCTTTATTTATAAACGGTGTCTGGTTACAAGGCAGCGGTACAACATTTGTAAAAACAAATCCAGTTGATAACCAAACTGTATGGTCAGGTGGTGAAGCTACGGCCGTTGATGTTGAGAAAGCTTGCCAAGCTGCACGTACAGCGTTTCCTACATGGGCACGTTTACCTCTTGCTGAGCGCGTTGCGATTGTAGAAAAGTTTGCAAAGCTGCTTGAAGAAAATAAAAAACATTTAGCAGAAGTCATTAGCCAAGAAACTAGCAAACCTTTTTGGGAAACCTTAACTGAAGTTCAATCTATGATTGGCAAAGTTGCGATTTCGATTCGTGCTTATCACCAGCGTACTGGCGAAAGCTCAACTGAAATGGCAGATGGTGTGGCATCTTTACGTCACCGTCCACATGGTGTACTTGCAGTTTTTGGTCCATATAACTTCCCGGGCCATTTACCAAACGGACATATTGTTCCTGCATTACTTGCGGGCAACACAGTTGTATTTAAACCAAGTGAATTAACACCTTGGACTGCTGAAGAAACTGTAAAACTTTGGCAACAAGCTGGTTTGCCAAATGGCGTGATGAACTTGGTACAAGGTGGTCGTACTACTGGTGAAGCGCTGGCTGCTTCACATGAAATCGATGGTCTACTGTTTACCGGAAGTGCAAACACTGGTTATCACTTGCATAAGCAAATGGCAGGTGCGCCTGAGAAAATTCTTGCACTTGAAATGGGTGGCAATAATGCATTGATTATTGATGAAATTGTTGATGTCGATGCTGTAGTTAATCTGGCTATTCAATCTGCATTTGTTTCGGCAGGTCAGCGTTGTACATGTGCGCGCCGCATCTTGGTAAAAAATGGTGCTGAAGGTGATGCATTTATTCAACGTTTTGTTGAGGTTGCTAAGAACTTGAAAGTGGGTCGCTGGAACGATGAACAACAGCCATTTATGGGTGGTGTAATTTCATCAGTTGCTGCAACAAACATGATGAATGCTCAGCAAAAGTTACTTGAACTGGGTGCAAAAAGTTTATTAGCAATGACTCGTCCACAAGAAGACAGTTCGCTACTGACTCCGGGCATTGTTGATGTAACAGGTGTGGCTGGTATTCCAGATGAAGAATATTTTGGCCCGCTTACGACCATTCAACGTTATGACAGCTTTGATGAAGCATTGAAAATTGCTAATGCAACACGTTTCGGCTTGTCAGTTGGTTTGGTTTCTCCAAAACGTGAACTGTTTGATGACTTACTCATTGAAGCACGTGCCGGTATTGTGAACTGGAACAAGCCATTAACAGGTGCTTCAAGTGCCGCACCATTTGGTGGTGTTGGAGCTTCAGGCAACCACCGTGCAAGTGCATTTTATGCTGCTGACTACTGCGCTTGGCCAATGGCTTCACTTGAAAGTGAAAGCTTAAGTTTGCCAGAAAAATTATCTCCAGGGATTGTGTTGCCTTAAACACTAGGGAAAGAAAAAATGAAAGGATATGAAGTAAATTTCGATGGTTTAGTGGGACCAACACATCACTATGCGGGTTTGTCTTTTGGTAATGAAGCATCAACCAAAAACCGCAATAATACCTCGAACCCAAAATTAGCGGCGAAACAAGGCTTATTAAAAATGAAAGCCTTGGCTGATATGGGAATGAAACAAGGTGTACTTGCTCCGCATGAACGTCCACATGTTCCAATGTTACGCCGTTTAGGTTTTACAGGAGATGACATTAGTGTTGTGGCTCAAGCCATGCGTCATTCACCTGAATTGTTATCATCTTTAAGCTCAGCTTCTCCAATGTGGACTGCAAATGCAGCGACAGTTTCACCTTCGGCTGATAGCCAAGATGAGCGTGTGCATTTTACTGCGGCTAACCTGAACAATAAATTTCACCGTTCAATTGAAGCTGAAACTACAAGCCAAGTTTTACAAGCCATCTTTAAAAATGAGCGTCACTTTGTACACCACGAAGCTTTACCGCAAGTGGCTTTGTTCGGTGATGAAGGGGCAGCAAATCACAATCGTTTAGGTGGTGATTATGCTAAGCGCGGTATTCAGGTGTTTGTTTATGGTCAACAACATTTAAATAATGGCTTACCGGGACCAAAGCGCTATCCAGCACGTCAAACGCGCGAGGCAAGTGAAGCTATTGCACGTTTGCATCGTTTAGATGATGCACATACGGTTTTTGTTCAACAAAATCCGGATGTAATTGATCAGGGTGTTTTCCATAACGATGTGATCGCAGTAAGTAACCAACAGGTTTTATTCCACCATCAACATGCTTTTTTAAATCAAGATCAGGCTTTTACTGAAATTCGTCAAAAAATGGCAAGCATTGGTGAAGACTTTATTTCGATTGAAGTGCCTGAAAACCGCGTTACTGTAGACGATGCTGTGGCTACTTATTTATTTAATAGCCAGATTTTGACTCGTCCAGATGGCGGTATGACGATTGTTGTGCCAGAAGAATCTCGTCAAAATGCAGCAGTGTGGGGCTATTTGAACGATATGATTCAAATGGGCACACCAATTGATGCAATTCAGGTATATGACCTGCGTGAAAGTATGCGTAATGGTGGTGGACCAGCATGTTTGCGTTTACGTGTGGCTTTGAACGAAACCGAATTAAATGCTATAAATCCAAAAGTTCTCATGAATGATCAATTGTTTGGAACGCTCAATCAATGGGTTGATAAACATTATCGCGATCGTTTAGCGCAAGAAGATTTAGCAGATCCGCACCTGCTTATGGAAAGCCGTATGGCACTTGATGAACTCACCAAAATTTTAGGTTTGGGTTCGGTTTATCCTTTCCAAAAATAATGAGGAGGTGACATGCAAGATTTTCTAGCATTAACCTTACAGGGTGAGCAGCCTACAACTCGCGAAGGAAAGCAAGAAAACTTTTCTTGGCGTTGGCTAGGTGAAGGACTTCTTGAATGTACGCCACATGCACAGTACGACAAAGCTGTCGTACTGTCAGCAGGGGTACATGGTAATGAAACAGCACCAATTGAGTTGTTGTCTCAACTTTGCACCGATTTATTTGCAGGGCGTTTAAACCTTGCTGTGAGGTTGCTGCTTGTGTTGGGTAATCCGTATGCAATGCGCCAAGGCAAGCGCTATGTATATGACGATGTAAACCGAATGTTTTGTGGTGGGTATAAAACTCTACCTGTAACAGAAGAGTCTAAGCGAGCTGCGGTTTTAGAGCAGGCAGTGGCCACTTTCTTTCAGGAAAGTGCGAGTAATGCTAAGCGCTATCACTATGATTTGCACACAGCAATTCGTGCTTCATTATTACCAACGTTTGCTTTATTTCCCTATCAAACGCATGGCTATGATGCTGATTTAACAGCAAGTCTTGAAGCAGCCGATTTAGATGCTTTGGTTTATCACAATGCAGTAGGTAAAACATTTACACATTTTACCAGCGAGAGCTTTAAAGCAGCGAGCGCAACCTTAGAGTTAGGTAAAGCCTTGCCATTTGGACAAAATGACTTAAGTCAGTTTGCTGCAATTGATGAAGTCATTCGTCATATGGTTTCTGAACAAGTTTTACCGACGCGACATAAATCGAAAATTCGAGTGTTTCAGGTGTCTGATTCTTTAATTAAAAAAGATGAAGATTTTCAAATGAACTTATCGGCTGAGGCTCCAAACTTTTCGACATTTACGAAAGGTGAAATCATTACCATGCAACCTTCTGGTAATTATGTGGTTGAGCAAGATCAAGTCTGGATTTTATTTCCAAACCCAAATGTGAAAATTGGTTTGCGCGCTGGTTTGGTTTTAACTGAAACTCTTTAAATAACTGATTTAAAGTAAATAAAAAAGGGCAGTTGATAGCCCTTTTTTATTGCTAGCTTTAATTAGTTAGTACCGAAAAGACCTTTCATGAAAGATTTCTTTTCAGTTTTTTGGGTAGAGCCTTGAGCACCTGCATTTAAGTTTGCATTTGCACTAACTCCAACTGGGGCAACATTAACACCAACGTTTACACCTGTTTGAGCATTAATCGCGTGCGCTGATTGAGCTGCATTTAATTTTGCTTGAGCATCAGCTTTAGTGTCAGCCACTAATTCTTTTTGCTCAGCTTGATTTTGAGCTACGCGAGCTTTAACTGCATCTACACGTGCTTGAGCATTAGCTTGTTTTTCAGCAGTAAACTCTTTTTGTTCAGCTTCATGTGCTGCTACTTTAGTTTTTACCGCATTTAAATGTGCTTTGGTATCAGCTTTCGCTTCAACGGCTAGATTTTTAGTACCGTTTGCAGCTTTAGTCGCTACATTTTTAGTACCTGTAGCAGCTTCCGTAGCAAAGTGTTTTGTACCATTTGCAGCTTTAGAAGAAAGTTCAGTCACTTTTCCAGTTGTTTTTTTAGTTGCTTTAACTGTAGTGTCAGCAGCAACATGACCAGCATACTTTGCTGTGCTACCTACAGTGTGTGCAGTACTTTTGACTGTGTTGGCTACGCCACTAACAAGACCACCCGGTTGTACATTTACTTGAGCAGAAGCATCTGCATTAATGCCCGCACTTTGTGCAAAAATAGAAGCAGAAGCAAGAACACTTGCAGTAACGATAGCTGTTTTCATCATTTTCATTGCGATATCCTTCAAAGAATATACCTTTTTAGTGAGGTATTTCATAAACGCAATCGCATCATAGTCAAACCTTGCTTTGCTTAGGAATAGACTTCATCAAAACCTTACAACAGTATTACAGTCACTAAACAGATGAGGGAGAAATTGTGGAGAAAAGAAAATATTAATAATAAAGTGAAATAGATATCGATATTTGACTGTTTAAAAAGCTAATAAAAAATAACTTCTCTCATTTTTTAGAAATACAAATATTTAAACTTATTCAACACGACCATTTTTTTATATCTATAAAGAAGATTTCCTTTTCTTTTTTTAATCGAGATAACGGCATAGTTATTGCTTATTATGAGAATAAAGTGCTTTTTGGCACTTTTTTGAACCATATTCTGCCAGAAATATAAATGCACAGGGCAGAACAGTATTTTTGTTTATTCGGGAAAAAGAATTTTAGTGTTCCTCGGGCTTACATGTTTTATGAAATGAAATTTCACATGACATATATCCCAAGAAATAGCGCTTTATTTCGAATAATCAAAAATAAATAGAGATGTCTATAAACAAAAAAACAGAGATCTTAAATGATGAAAATTATTGCTTCCCTTGTCGTATTACTCGGCTTAGTCGCCGTTGTTCTCTATTTTAAGCCATCAAGCGGTGCATCAGATGTGATGAATTCTACTTTGCACAAGTCGAATCCATCGCAATCAGACACTTCATCTTTACATTCCCAACTTAAGGAGCCTGTTCAACCTAAAAATGTATCTTTAAATTCTACTCAACCTAAACCAGTATCCGCAGATACTGTTCCTTTATATGACACAAAAAGTGATCTTTCTATTCAACCGATTGATCCAGAAAAAGATCCTGCTAATGAAATTAAAACACTTTAAATAATCTAGTTTTCTTTATCCAAGAAATACTAGACGTTCAAATGTTCTTTACCAAAGAACTACGGAGAAAAATAATGCAAAGTAAAACGTTATTACTATTAGGTCTATCTACAATATTAAGTACAACAGCTTTCGCTCTTCCTTTGGATTCTAAGGGAGCCAAACAACAGCTAAATCAGGCAGCAAAACAAAAAGTGTCTCAGGGTAAAATCGATTTAGATGCCTTGGTCACCAATGAGTCTAATGATCTTATTGTTGAATATAATATTCCTACGGAAAGCGTGGCTTCAGGTTTGGAACGGCGAAGTTATATTGCTTCAAATAAAAAGAACTTACAGGCAAGGTTTAATCGTGGTGTAGGGGTGCAAGTACTTCGGGACTACAATAATTTGCCCTTAGCTTTTTATAGAGTTAGTAATAGAGAGGCCTTAGTTGATTTACTAAATGACCCAAACGTTAAGGCTGTATATCCAAACCGAATCAATCAGCCTACGACGATGGAAAGTCTGCCTTTAATTAATCAGCCTCAGGCCAATACTAAAGGTTTTAATGGAACCGGTTCGAGTGTTGCTGTGCTGGATACAGGGGTAAATTATTTGCATTCGGATTTTGGCTGTACGGCGGTGAATACACCTTCAAGTACATGTCGTGTCGTTTATTCATTTGATAGTGCTCCAGATGATGGCTCACTTGATGATAATGGTCATGGTAGTAATGTTTCAGCGATTGTGTCTAAAGTTGCTACCAAAACAAAAATTATTGGAATAGACGTTTTTCGATCAGATTCAGCCTATGATAGCGATATCCTTGCGGGTATTAACTGGGCAGTAAATAATGCTAAAACTTACAATATTAAAGCGATCAATTTGAGCCTTGGCGTTCCTGGTGTGAAATTCACATCTGAATGTAGCAATAGTAGTTATGCAACAGCATTTGCAAATGCACGAGCTGCTGGCGTAGTCCCCGTAGTAGCATCTGGTAATGATGCGTTCCCTGATGGAATTTCGTCACCTGCTTGTGTTGCTGGTGCTGTAAGAGTTGGCGCAGTATATGATAGTAATATTGGTCGTGCATCATGGGGTAATCCACTGAAATGTACTGACTCAACTACAGCAGCAGACAAAGTAGCATGTTTTAGTAACGGTGGACGTCTTGTGACTTTACTGGCTCCAGGGGCAATGATTACAGCAGGTGGCTACACTATGGGCGGTACTTCCCAAGCGACACCACATGTTGCTGGCGCAATTGCACTATTAAGAGCAAATAGTGTGACACCAACTGAAACTATCGATCAGACGATTAATCGTTTAAAAACTACGGGTAAACCTATTACTGACCCAAGAACACGCTTGGTTTTCCCTCGTATTGATTTACTGGCTGCAACCAATGGTTTAACCATTAATTAAATAGCAGATTTATAATTTTTTATTAGGTCCAAGAAATTTGAATGGCTATGGCCCGTTGCAGAAAACTGCCTCTGCAACGGGTTTTTTATGGAAAATCTTTAATCACATTTTGCTAAATTGGCTTTACTAAAATTGCTTTGGAGCTTTTTAAAATTATTTTGAATTGCTGGGTCTTGAATATTAAAAGTGGTCGAGCTTTTTGTTGTCGAGTTGGTGGCTTGACTTAGTATGCCAGATGAGTCGGGATATTGTTCGGTAAATGATTGAGCTGAAATCAGGCCTTTATTATTAAAAATCCAGTGCTCAGTGACTTGGCCTCCACCTAAGTAACCCGTAAATTCGATCATGCAGGCCTGCTTATCATGTTTAATGAGCTTGGCTACATTACCTGTGGTGGTTGGATAAGCTTCAATATTGGTGTCTTGTTCTAAAACCTTTGATTGAGAATAAGAAGAAACAGATTTAGTAGTTGCACATGCAGATAGTGCGATACAGCATAGTGTTGAAAAGAGAAGTTTTTGACTATTCATAAGGCAGATTCCTAGCTCTTTGTAATGGGTAGTATTTCTTTTTAAACGTATACATTTCTATGAGCGCGAAGTAATCGCGCTATTCGTCGGACTCAATTTTAATTAGTCGTCGTACTAGACTTACTTAACTCACCTTGTTCGATCGGAATGTTTTCACCATTTCGGCTACTGGTGATATTTTGTTTAGCTTGTTCTATTTTCTCTTCAGTATATGCTTTTGCAGTATCTACTTTTTGTTGGGCAACTTCTGATTTTTCAGCTGTAAATTCTTTAGTGCTTTGCCATTTTTCACTAATTTTATTTGACGTATTTTCAGAAGCACCTTGAATAGAGTTCCCTAGATTTTGTATGCCTTTTCCTGTTTTATATAACAACACACGACCTAAACTTGGATTATCACCATAAGGTTGAGCTTTAGACGTTGTCTCATTTGTAGGTTGAGGCTGTGTCGTTTCAGCAAAAAGCGTCGATGAAGCCAATATAGAGCTTGCAATACATAAAACTTTTAAGGTTTTCATTTGGTTCAAACTCCCCAATGACTGTCAAAATATCAAGTGCTGATCTTACTGTTAAAAATAAACCTTGTGCAGCAATGAGATAAAACCCATACGATTTGATTACGATAAATCATCATTTCAAATATACTTAAACAACTTATCTAAATTCCTAGAATGATCTGGAGCTTCAGGTGATACAAAATATAGAATTAAAATGGTTATATGATCTGATCATTCTAGAAAAATACCGAAATTTTACAATCGCTTCTGATATTAGAAATATTTCACAATCTTCGTTAAGTCGTCGTATTCAGGCCCTAGAAAGTAGTTTGGGATTCGAGGTTTTTGACCGAGAAACTTCGCCGTTACAGCTCACAGAAAAGGGTAAGCTTTTTGTTCTGCACGCCAGAAATTTGCTAGATGATTTTGAGTTCAATATAGATCGAATTAAAGGTGACAATCATGTTAGAAGTAAAGTCACTATTGCGTCTGCGCACTCTTTGGCAGGTTATATTTTTCCTAAAATTTTAGGAAATTTAAAAAACTACCAAGAAAAGATTTTTCATGTTGAAGCCATTAACGTAAATGAAACCGTAGATTCTCTTAAAAATGGTCAATGTGACTTTATCGCATCTTTTTATGATGATGATCTTATGAATCCACAGTTCTTGTGCCATAAACTATTTTCAGCAAAGCTTTATTTAGTCACTGCACCTAATCATTTAGGTCGTCCCAAATATTCACTCGAAGATGCTTCAGTTCCGCTCATGAATTACACCGACGATAGTTATATGGGTAAAAAAGTAAATAAGTTTCTACAAGAGCATCATTCAGATAAATTTGAGACAAACTTTGTGTCTTCAATGAGTTTACTGCTTAAAGACATGATTAAAGGGGGATATGGAGTGGGGTGGTTACCCGATTACAGTATTCAAGATGAGCTTGAAAAAAAACAACTTATGATTGTACCTTTGAAAGATTCAGTCTTGTCTGTAGATATTTACTTATATCGTAGTAGTGCGAGGCTCAATACAGCTTCTGAAAGTTTATGGATTTTTATGAAGGCAATTGATTGGACAATTGCCTAAACCATTTTATGCATAAGTTGCATTATCTTTCATTTAGCTATGCAACTTTTTCTATGGGGGAGTTTTGATACCACGCAATCGCATTCTTAATGAGTACGTCGGTTGTGTCGATGAATAGTTCAGGATAAGCCTCAATACTTTCTTCTAAAATGAGAGGTATTTCTGTACAAGCCAACAGGAATTTTATATTTCTCTTTTTAGTGTAAAAATTAATAACTTCCTTCATCATTTCTCTAGCTTGTTGAATATTTCCTGCTTTGTATTGGTAAATACTTTGCATTACTTTATTTTGCATTTCGGCAGAAGGAGTAGAGAAACCAATACTATTTTCAATAAACTGGCTTTGATAAAGCTCGGTGTTTATTGTGGCAGATGTAGCAAGAATACACACCTCATCAATTTGACTATCTTGAATAAAATGAACCGCAGACTCAATGATACTGATCATTTTAGTTTGGGTACGCTTTTGCAGTTGGTTAAACCAGAAATGAGCAGTATTACAAGGAATAATGATACAACCGACTTGTGCTGCTTCTAATATTTTAAGATATTCAGCCATTTTCTCGAGTGGTTTATCATCATGATTTATAATGGATTGAGTTCTGTCAGGTATATCTGGGATAGAAACTGTAACGACAGGAATATGTTCTTGGTCACAATGTGCTGGTGTATTTTTAATAATTTTATTCATAGCATCAATCGTAGCTTGTGGTCCCATACCACCTAAAATTCCAATTGCTTTATTCATGTTGAGCGACTCAAAAATTCTATAGGTTTAGAATGAGCGTATTTTTATTAGGATCATTGCAAAAAGCGGATGGCTTATGCAGATTTTATTTCTAAATCAAAAATTAATTTAATTTAAAGTATTTGTTTTATAAGTATAAAATTTAAATTTCTGAAATTTGGTTATGCTTTTTATGCATGACAATTTTATATAAAGCATAGATTTTTGCATGCATAGTTTATTTCAGGCAAAAACCTAAACGATAAATTCAGATTTAATCAATTCTAAAAACATATCTCTCGCTTTGTGATTACTTACATTTTTGTGCCAGAAAAAATGGTTTTGCATAAAGGCAAGATGTTCAAATTTATAGCCTCGAATATTGGTTAAATTTTTATATTGCTCAAAAAGACTCTTCGGCACTAAAGACACACCAGAGCCTGCACTCACGCAACCAATAATGGTGGCATAACTGGTAATACTCGTAATTGGAAGCGAAATATTTTTAAGCTTAAGCCATTCTTCAAGAGCAGCTCGGTAAGGGCAGCCTTCCGTCCACATAAAAATTTCCTTACCAATCAAATCTTCTTGGCAGTGGATTTCACCGAAAGATTCTGGGGCAATTAAAATAATTTCTTCTTGATAAATACCTAGCTTATTTAACATTGGAAATTCAATATTACCCGCGACAATTGCACCATCGAGTTTATGCTGAGAAATATCAACTAATAGCTGTTTCCATGTGCCAGTAATAATTTGAATGGAAACCTCTGGATAGCGCTGATGATATTTCGCAAGTAAGCTAGGCAGACGAGTTGTGGCAGACGATTCAATCGCTCCAATTTTGAGTGGGCCAGAAGGCGGTGCATCTGGGTGAATACTACGTTTTGCCTCATCGCATAGCGCTAAAATTTTATGGCAATAATTAAGAAAAATTTCACCAGAAGGAGTGAGGTTTAAACTTTTTCCTTCCCGATAAAACAGCGGTGCACCGAGTTCTTCTTCGAGTTGTTTAATCCGTGTCGTAATGTTGGATGGTACACAATGCAGTTGCATTGATGCCTTTGCCATTGTTCCGCATTCAACCACGGTTTGGAACATTTTTAACTGAGTGATATCCATGTTTTATCATTCACTTTTAATGAATATTAAACTCAATATAAGTTAATTTTATTCAACTATCCATGCGCATATGATGAAAGAGTTCCATTTCACTAGTGTAGATTTAACATGGCAATTTCCCTTGCTGCCGAAACCCAGCCTCCCGTATTTAAGCTCTATTTATGTATTGCTGTGACCGTCTTTTGTTGGGGCTATTCACCTATTGGTGTGCATAGTGCCTTGCACTCATATACACCACAGCATATTGCCTTGCTCCGTTTTTTGATTGCATCGGTTTTCTTACTTCTTTTGGTTATGAAAAAAGGCATTCAGCCTTTAAAGTGGAAAGATGTTCCTGCGCTTGCTGTATTAGGATTTTTCTCTGTAACTCTGCATCACTTACTTATAAATACCGGACAGCAGTATGTGACTGCGGTTGCATCTAGTATTTTGAGTCAATCTATTCCGCTATTCACTTTTATTATTTCAGCTTTGCTTTTTAAAGAAAAAATTAGTTTCAAACAGTGGTTGTGTATTTTGCTGGGACTTTGCGGCGCCATGTTGGTGGTTAGTGGAGATCATGGTTTTGGTGTACCTAGCCCTTATAGTTTATTAATTGTTTTAGCTGCAATTGCGTGGGGTCTGTACTTTAATTTATATAAGAAATTTGCTTTAAACTATGATGCCTTGAGCTTGATGTGCTACATCATCTGGTTCGGGACCATTCCTTTACTATTTTATAGCGCTCATTTACCTAGTGAAATTTCACATGCTACGTGGCAAGCAAATATGTCGGTTGTCTTATTGGGTATTTTCCCAAGTGCGATGGCTTATGTACTTTGGGGATATGTACTTAAAAATATGCCGTTAACGATTGCATCGAATTTTTTGTATTGCTCGCCGATTGTCGCCATGAGTTTGGCCGTTGTTTTCTTAAATGAAAAACCATCAATGATGGTGCTGCTAGGTGGAGTGATTATTGTGGGGAGTTTGGTGTGGATGAATTGGGGGAATTGGCGTACTATCGAATAATCTATAGATCATTAAACTATCTGTAGATTAATGCTATGTCATGTGTTACTTGCTTTAAGAGAATGAGATGATTGTTGTTACTTTAACTTATAAAAAACCGTTAGCCGAAGTTGATGCAGTGCTAAAAGAACATATCGCATTTTTAGATCATTACTATGAGCAAAAGAAATTTCTGGCATCAGGTCGCCGAGAAAATAGAGTGGGTGGGGTGATTTTAGTTCTAAGCTCTTCGATTCAAGAAGTTGAAGAAATCATGAAAAATGATCCGTTTTATATTCATGATGTAGCTGATTATGATTTTATGTGGTTTGAGCCATCGAAAAGTTTAGAAGAAATTAAAGAGTTGGTTTGAAAACATTAGAGAACTACTTAAACTTAAGTAGTTCTCTATTCTATTTAATATTAATTAGTAATTTTTATTATTGTTCAACGATATAAATACTATTTTCGAATACATCGCCTTTGCTTGTTTTAACTACGCCAACACATAAATTATCGGGAGTTTGAATAAAAGAAACTAAGGATGTATCTGCATTAGTTTTACAGCTTTTTTGCTTGTTTTCATCAAATGCTTTTAAATTTAATTGATGTTGTAAATCTAAAGTGAATACTTGGCTAAGAGCGTTAAATGCTTGATCTGCTTTTTTCATAAATAATAAATTATTATTAGCTTCCCATTCAGATAAAGAAATACGATCCTTACTTACATAGTGATATAAGCGTTTTGTATCTGCATTATTGTCGGCTGCATTTTTAAATTGGGTCTTTAAACCAAAATTTACTTTTACAATTGGCTTTTCACGGAAAGAAAGACGTGAATAAGGCACAATCTTAACTTCAGATGCCTGATTTAAATTGAGTAATTTGATTGTTGGATCAGCTTTATTTTGCGCGAAAGAATCGTTAATTTTTTGATGTATTAGCTGGTCAAATTTAATAGGTTGATTGAGAGAGCTTTTTTCAATGGCTGAACTATTTGCATTTTTATCAATTGCCATTGCGACTCCTACTCCGATAAGACCAAACATTCCAGAAACTGGGCTGGCTGAAGCATTACTAGAGTCGCCAACTAATATTTGGCTGTCTTTTACAAAGTAATCACCTGCACCTGATTCAGTCATTGAAGATAATTGTTCTGAAGAAACAGAAAGAGAGGTTTGTTTACCTGTAGCGGGATATTGAATCGATTTAGTCGTTGCACATCCAGTAAATAGTAATGTTGATATGAGTAATAAGTTTAAGTTTTTCATTGCAATCATTCTTTATTAAGTTAGGTAATTATTTGTTAAAGCTGGCTGAATTATGGATTAACTGAAATAAAAGTAAATAATTGTTATTTATTGAGTGTTTATAAATTAATCAATTTATTATTTTGAATAAAATTAGAAGGTAAAACTATTAAAAAACCATGCTTCCGGTTTAGTTCGGAAACATGGTTTTAAATAAAGCTTAATTATACAAAAATTAATTTCTATATAATCTTAGCCCTGCAACACACTCACATCAGCTACAGCAGTAAACAAGTTACGTAGCTGAGCCAGTAAACGTAAACGGTTTGCTTTCAGGTCAGCATCATCTGCCATTACCATTACACCATCAAAGAATGCATCAATCGGCGCGCGAAGTGCTGCAAGCTTAGAAAGGGCAGCAGTGTAGTCTTTTGCTGCAAGTAATGGTTCAACAGCAGGGGTAACTGCTTGAAGCTCAGCAAATAATGCTTTTTCAGCATCTTCAACCAAGTTTGCTTCGACTACAGAACCTTCTGGTGTCGCTTCTTTTGCAAGAATATTAGCAACACGTTTGTTTGCAGAAGCGAGTGCCGCAGCTTCAGGTAACGTACGGAAGTGGTTAACAGCATTTACGCGCTTGTCAAAATCAAGTGGAGACTTCGGTGCAAGTGCTTGAACAGCTTGAAGTACGTCAACAGCAACACCTTGGTCTTCGTACTTGGCACGGTAACGGCCTTCCAAGAATGCAACAGCATCAGCGCGAGTCTTGTCATGGTCTTTAACGATATCGCCATAGCCTTGAAGTGCAAGATTTACTAACTCTTCAATTGTTACATCTAATTCATTTTCAATGATTAAACGTAAAATACCAATTGCTGAACGACGAAGTGCAAACGGGTCTTTAGAACCTGTAGGCGCTTGTCCAATACCGAAAATACCAACAAGCGTATCTAAACGGTCAGCAAGAGCAATCGTTGTACCTGTTTTAGTTTTAGGTAAAACATCACCCGCAAATTTTGGTAAATATTGCTCACCTAAAGCTTCTGAAACTTCAGTGTTTTCGCCTTCAATACGTGCGTAGTAAGTACCCGCAATACCTTGAAGTTCTGGGAATTCACCAACAAGCTCAGAGGTTAAGTCGCATTTAGCAAGTAATGCAGCTTTTTCAGCATCGGCTGTGTTTGCACCAGTGATTGAAGATAATGCAACAGCAAGTTTTGCAATACGTGTTGATTTGTCCCAAAGCGTACCAAGCTGTGCTTGGAATACCATATTTGCTAATTTTTCTTTACGAGATGCAAGCGGTTGCTTTTGATCTTGTAAGAAGAAGAATTCAGCATCAGACAAACGAGGACGAACAACTTTCTCGTTACCTTCAATAATTTGAGTCGGATCTTTAGACTCAATATTTGAAACAGTAATGAAGTAAGGCTGTAATTTGCCTTCCGCATTGATCAAACAGAAATACTTCTGGTTGTCTTGCATTGTCGTAATAAGAGCTTCTTGAGGAACAGCTAAGTAGCGTTCTTCAAAAGTTGCACGTAAAGCCACAGGCCATTCAACGAGGCTTGTTACTTCGTCAAGTAAATCAGCTGGAACAATCGCAGTTGCGTTCACTTCATCAGCTAACTTTTTCACTTGTTCTTGAATGGTTGCTTGACGCTTTTCAAAGTTCGCAACAACGTAAGCTTTTTCTAAAGCAGCTAAATAGTCATTTGCATGCGCTAAAGTTACAGCTTCAGGTGCATGGAAACGGTGACCATAAGTTACATTACCCGCTTTATGATCTTGAATAGTCGCGTCAACAATTTGGTCATCTTTAAGTAAGAGAACCCATTTCACTGGACGTACAAATTCGGTGCGGCTTGCAGCAGAACGCATACGCTTAGCAATTGGTAAATTGTCTAATGCAGTTTGTAAAATCTGTGGAAGTAAAGCGTCAAGGCTTTGACCTTTTACATCTTTTAAATAGCAAACTTTTTCAACTTTACCTGCTTGGAAAGTAGAAAGCTGATCAACTGTAATACCTTGACCACGCATAAAGCCTTCGAGCGCTTTAGTCGGTTTGCCTTCTGCATCATAAGCTGCTTGAACAGCAGGGCCATCAAAACGCTTTTGTGTGTCTGCCTGAGCAGCATCGATATCAACAATTTTAAGTGCTAAACGACGTGGAGCTGCATAAGCTTCAATTGATGCGAAGTTTAAACCTGCATCTTTTAAGCCTTTTTCTGTTTCAGCTTTTAGGGCATCACGTAATGTTTTTAAGCTTTTTGGTGGAAGTTCTTCACAGCCAAGTTCGAATAAAACAGTATGTTTGCTCATTAGTTTTTCTCCGCCTTTGCTGCTTCACTTTCAGCTTGTGCTTTTAGCTGTGCCAATACTTCATCACGTAAGTGTGGTTCTGCCATTGGGAAGCCAAGCTCTGCACGTGCTTGTACATAACTTTGTGCAATAGCACGCGCTAAAGTACGTACACGTAAAATGTAACGTTGACGCTCAGTCACAGAAATTGCGCCACGTGCATCAAGCAAGTTAAAGGTATGAGACGCTTTAACCACTTGTTCATAAGCAGGAAGAGAAAGTTTTGCTTCAATTAAACGGTTTGCTTCTGATTCATAAAAATCAAACAGTTCAAATAATTTTTCAACTGGAGCGTATTCAAAGTTGTAAGTCGATTGCTCAACTTCATTTTGATGGAATACGTCGCCGTAAGTTACTGTACCAAATTGGCCTTTCGTCCAAACAAGGTCATAAACCGAGTCAACACCTTGAAGGTACATCGCTAGACGTTCTAAACCATAAGTGATTTCGCCTGTTACTGGGTAACATTCAACGCCACCGACTTGTTGGAAGTAAGTGAACTGAGTCACTTCCATACCGTTAAGCCAAACTTCCCAACCTAAGCCCCAAGCCCCAAGAGTTGGAGACTCCCAGTTGTCTTCTACGAAACGAATGTCGTGAGTAAGTGTATCAATCCCGATTGCTTTTAAAGAATCAAGATAAAGCTGTTGGATGTTGTCTGGGTTTGGCTTAAGTACCACTTGGAACTGGTAGTAGTGTTGCAAACGGTTCGGATTTTCACCATAGCGGCCATCTTTTGGACGACGTGAAGGTTGAACGTATGCCGCGTTCCAAGTCTCAGGCCCTAAAGCACGTAAGAATGTTGCGGTGTGGAATGTTCCAGCGCCCATTTCCATGTCGTAAGGTTGTAATACGACGCAGCCTTGTTCGGCCCAGTAGTTTTGTAGGGCAAGAATTAAACCCTGAAATGTATCAATATGCGAGATGGCGCGACTCATGTAGCATCCACGAATTTATGAGAAAAATTGCCCCTAAGTATAAGGATTTTGTAGGGGAGTGGCAAAGGCTTAATCAAAGGAATGCGCGATTAGCCTATTTGTTTTCGGCTTAGCCACTTCAAGCTTAACCAGTAGCAAAAGCCCGTAAATAAAATCATGAGATAAAAACTGTAAATCTTATAAATATCCCACCAAGGAGATGGAAATGACCCGACAAAAAACAAACGTGCAATAGGGCTTATCAAAATCCAGATCACAGTTGCGCTAATGAAAATACTCATCAGATTTAAACGATTTTTACGGGCGAGTAAATATGAAATGACATATGTGAAAGGAATAACCAGAAGGCCATAAAAAAGTAAATAAAATAAGAAGTGGGCTAGAAAAATAACTCCAATCGAATAAAGGTTGAACTCAGCATTTAATGTCATTACTCCTAAGGCAGATAAACTTAGCAATGGGATAGGTGCAAGCGCAAGTGCGTAAATAATCGTTTTTTTTGTTATATTGCAGCATATTAAAAATTATAGAACTGAGAAGAAGTTATGTTGAAATTTTGCTGCAAACTTATTGTTTTATCCAGTCTTTTTTATAGTCCGTGGTTATACGCACAAACCGAAACTGATGAGCAAGATGAGTACAATCAATGTGTAGAACAGACTATTAAAGAAATGAAGCTTGAAAGCATTAATAATATGGTCGTGTATAGTTGTTCTGATAAAGCTAAAAAGACTTATGAAGAAAAAATTGTTGCTCTCATTGATCAAATTCATGCACAAAGCGAAGAATACAAACAGCCAGAACGTTACCAAGATATTTTAAAATCTCAGCGACTTTGGAAAGCCTATGTAGATCAGGAATGTAATAATGCAGGTTCATACATTGGCTCACCGATGTATTCGTATTGCCCTATGCAAGAGTATGAAAAGCGTGTAAAGCAGCTTGAATAATACGTTAATTAAGCTAGTTCATTTTAAACGTCATCTCATGACGCTGACCGTACTTCACTAGATTAAATTTAAGAATGCGACATGATATTTTTTAGACGATGCCACAAATGAGTCGTTTGATATGTCTGATCGCATTCGGGAAAAACTACAGATTCTTGCTGATGCTGCTAAATATGATGTGTCTTGTTCATCAAGTGGCAGTGACCGTAAAAACAAAGATAAAGGTCTAGGGGATGCTAGCCATTCGGGTATTTGCCATAGCTATACTGAAGATGGCCGCTGTGTATCTCTCTTAAAAATTCTATTTAGTAACGTTTGTATTTTTGACTGCGCCTACTGTGTTTCACGTCGCTCTAACGACGTCCAGCGTGCAGCATTTACGGTGCAAGAGGTCGTAGACTTAACTATTAATTTTTACCGCCGTAATTATATTGAAGGGTTATTTTTAAGCTCAGGCATTTTTAAATCGGCGGATCATACGATGGAGCGTATGCTTCAAGTCGTGAAAAAGTTGCGTCTTGAAGAAAACTTTAATGGCTATATTCATCTAAAAACCATTCCGGGAGCATCGCCTGAACTGATTCATGAAGCAGGTTTATATGCGGATCGTATGAGTATTAATTTAGAGATGCCAACTGAGATTGGGCTAAAAACTTTCGCCCCAGAAAAATCACATCAGGAAGTACAAAAAGATTTAGGTTTAGTCCGTGACAGGCTCATTCAGCTTAAAGATGAGCGACAAATCATTAAGCATGTACCGAAATATGTACCAGCAGGGCAGACCACTCAAATGGTAGTGGGGGCACATCAAGAGTCAGACCAAGATGTCTTGTTTATGGCAGACAAGCACTATAAGGAATTTAAACTCAAGCGCGTCTATTTTTCGGGTTATATTCCAATTAATACCGAAAATAATTACTTGCCAGCAGTGGGTTCCGCACCGCCGCTGCTTCGTGAAAACCGACTCTATCAAAGCGATTGGCTCATGCGCTTTTACGGGTTTCAGGTCAATGAAATCGTTAATGAAAAACATCCAAACTTAGATCTTGATGTAGACCCGAAATTAAGCTGGGCTTTAAGGCATCCTGAACAGTTTCCGGTAGATTTAAATCGTGCTGATTATCAAATGATTCTGCGTGTACCAGGCATTGGGGTGAAATCGGCTAAGAAAATTGTGCAGGCTCGCCGTTTTGGAAAAATCCATATCGATTTACTTAAAAAACTAGGCGTGGCCTACCAGCGTGCAAAATTCTTTATTCGCTGTGAAGACAGTCCAAAATTCCAAAAGGAATTATCTTCTGGCTATATTCGACAGCAGATTTTAACGCAGGGATCTTCGAAATATGTGCAGCAACTCTCGCCACAATTAAGCCTTGGGTTTTAGCCATGTTTAATGAGGAAGTTGCTTACTATTTTGATGGTTCAATGGTTGGGCTACTAAGCTGTGTTTTTCGTGCATTTCAATTTAAAGAATTACAGGTCAAACTCTGCCTGAATGATGCAGCTCAGCATGGCTTATTTGCCGATAAAATTGAGGTTGCAAATAACGAGCAACATGCCGAACGTGTATGGTCTGCGCTACAAAAAAAGCTTTCATCTTCTTCGTTAAAACAATTTTATTTTGCTTATTTATCTGAATCTTTAGATGCCTATCAGCATTTATTTAATTATTGTATTTATGTGTTTAGTAGTCATTCGTCTGTAGAAAAAGATTATTCGCACCCAAGTGTTTTAGCGATTGCGCAGTGGACGAAAAAAGTCGGGCGAGAAAAGCATCGCATGGAAGCTTTTATTCGGTTTAAGAAAACTAAAGATGAGCTTTTTTTAAGTTTAGTACGTCCTGATTTTAATGTTTTACCCCTTATTCAGCCGCATTTTAAACGGCGTTATGAAGATCAGCGTTGGCTCATTTATGACGAGCAACGTAAGTTTGGAATTTATTATGATTTACGTGAAATACATGAAGTTTCACTCGAAGCCTCTGAAGTTGACCGTAATTTTAAAAATGGCATGAGTCAAAGCTTTCAACTTGAGTTAGATGAGCAGGAAGTTTTATATGACCAGCTTTGGAAAGATTATTTCAAGAGCGTAAATATTACAGAACGCCAGAATATAAAACTTCATGTGCAGTATTTGCCAAAACGTTACTGGCGCTACTTAAATGAAAAATTGATGGAATATTAAAGTTTTAAAATAGTAAGAATAACTTCAAAAAATTCTCTGAGCATTGAAAGATATAATTTAAATGCATTTTATACGGCTTTCGGCGTATACTTTTGCCCGTTATAAATAACGGCATATCCCCAAAGGTGTACTGTGAGTGTTATACAGCGAGAATGGTTACAGATTTTAAAACCAAATTTTAAGGTTTTACCACTAAAAGAGCGATTGCTTTGCGGTATTGGAGCACTATGTGGTTTAGCAATTTCTTCTTTAATTAGCTGGTATGTTCTGGGTGGAATTAATGCTTGGTACATCGCGCCTATGGGTGCCTCATCTGTTCTTTTATTTGCAGTTTCAACCAGTCCGTTGGCTCAACCATGGAACGTGATTGTTGGTAATACTTTAGCTGGCATTATTGGCGTTGCCTGTGCACAGTGGATTCCTGATTTAACTACGGCTTTTAGTGTGGCTGTCGGGCTTGCCATCTTTTTAATGATGACCACCGACTCGTTACACCCACCAAGTGGCGCAGTTGCAATTACGGCCGTACTGGGTGGTACTGCCATCCATAAATTAGGTTTTTATTTCATTCTTTATCCAGTTTTACTCAACTCGTTACTGCTACTTGGGTTTGCTGTTTTCTTCAATCGATTGATTGGGCGACATTATCCCGTTACCGCACATTTAAATGAACGTACTAAAGATCCAACACCTACCCAAAAGGTGTCGATTCAGCCAAAAGATATCGAGTATGCATTAGAGCATCACACTGAACTATTAGATATCAGCCAGTACGACTTAGAAAGAATCATTTTAGAAGCGCAAGAACATGCCAATGAACGCATGGTTAATCAATATATCTGTCAGGATATTATGAGCCGTGATGTGATTAAGTTGCATGAAGACGACGATATTCACCAAGCACTCGATAAGTTTAAACAACAGAATCTTATGAGTTTACCTGTGGTCAATGCAGAAAACCATTTGGTCGGAACTTTAGCGTTATATGAAGTCGTAGAATGGTTTAAAAGGGCAGCCGATCCAAGAAACTCTTGGCAGCATTATGTAAAGCAGATCATGAGTCGTCGAGTGGTTACTGTACTACCAACCCAACCTATTCAAGATTTAGTGCCATACTTTGTTGAAAAGTCTTTTAACTACATTCCTGTTGTTGAAGATCGTAAGCTTATAGGAATGATTAGCCGTGCAGATATGATTGCTGCATTACAGCAACAGTTAAATCGAAAGCTATAATTTTAGAATAAAAAAAGCTACGGTTGATTAGGGGATGCAACCGTAGCGACCAAAATAAACTAAGTTATTTAATGTATTTGTTCTTCTCGTACAGTACGAACAGGTTGTTGATAACCTTGGACTTGTTCAGGCTGTCTTTTAGGAATGACTAACCATAAAACGAGATAAACTAAAATCCCTGGGAAAGCCGCACTCATTACCGAAACCAATACGAAAATAATGCGTAATAAATTTGCGTTCCAACCAAAACGTTCAGCAATACCGCCCATTACACCGGCGATCATGCTTTGTCGGTTCGAGCGATATAAACCAGAATTGGCCATCTAATTCTCCTCAAATATATAAACTACAAGGAATCATTTATTCACTTGTTTAATAAAGATATGGAGATCGAATTACCAAGTTAAAGTCTTAATAAAACTAAAAATGGTTAAAATATGTAAACGATTTAAAGGAATGAAAGAAACATCAACTAAAATGCACTTTTTCAGGGCTAAATCTTATTTATATAGGTAAATAGTTCTTGGATTAAAGATAAACTTGTAACATTGCTGTCGTATTTAAATGATGTATATATCTTTGAAGCAGTCTGGTTTTGTAATAAAGCATTTAGGTTTAATGATTATCCTAGGTATAGGGTTAACTGCCTGCGATGTAAACCATGCGGAATCGAAAGATCATTCCAGTGTATCCACGACAGCTTCAAAGCATGAAAATGACGCTATAAAAAATAACTCGGCAGTAACAACTTTAGATGCTGCTGCTGGTCGGACTTTTCTACCAAATAATTCACAAGGCCACTTACAAAAATTGTCGGCCTCATCGTTACAGTATGTTGGACGTTATCATACTCGCATATCTTGTACAGATGCTTTTGCTGATTGTGAGAACGGGGAAGCTGAATATATTTTAAATTTACTAGCTGATGGTTCTGCCTACTGGAATGTAGTTCATTACGGACGTATAGGTACTAAAGATGGTGCTAAAAGTGCGGTTGTAAATCAATTGTGTCCTAACTTAACGTGGAAAGTAGACAATGTAGAACATAATTTAATTATTCATTGCCCCGCATCAGATGTGAATTTCTACTTTAATATTGATTCAGAAAGAATTTTATCGGTAAATTTAGAAAAACTCTTTTATAGTGATTATGGTAAAAATCGTGAGTTTCTAGAGCAAAATTATTTTGTTCCTACAAAAGCTTATATCCTTAAAAAAGAATAAAGTTAATTTTAATATAATAAAAAAGAGCGCAATATAAATTGCGCTCTTTTAATTTTAGTATTTACAAATCATTAGTAGTCGAAGCTAAAGTGCTCAACTGGTAATGAAGTAAGTGTGCGAGATGTAGTTACCATCGATTCTGCATGACCTTGTGCACGTGGCAATAAACGGTCGAAGTAGAAATCAGCAACTTTAATTTTTGCTTTATAGAACTCAGGGGTTTCTTGACCGTTGCCAGCTTCTAATTTTTCAGAAGCAATCACAGCTTGTTGAGCCCAGAAGTAAGCCATCATGACATAGCCTGAGAACATTAAGAAATCTACAGAAGCAGAAGACACGATGTCGCGGTCTTTACGTGCAGCAAGCATGATACGAACTGTTAAAGTATTCCACTGAGCACAAAGCTTAGTTAAGTCCCAAGCAAAACGACGTAAGTATTTATTACGTGCGTGAGCAGCACAGAATTTTAAGATTTCAGCAGTGTATTCACGTACTACTTTACCTTTTGAACTTAGCAACACTTTACGACCAATTAAGTCGAGTGCTTGAACACCAGTTGTTCCTTCGTATAAGGTCGCAATACGTGCATCACGTGCGATTTGCTCCATACCCCATTCTTTAATATAACCATGACCACCGTAAACTTGCATACCGTGGTTGGCTGCTTCTAAACCAAGTTCAGTTAAGAAACCTTTTAAGATCGGTGTATAGAAACCAAGTTTGTCATCGTAGTCTTCAAAAGCAGCTTGATCACCACGTGTTAACGCATCTGTCATTTTGTCAGCAATTTGCGCAGCATAGTAAATCATTGCACGACCGCCTTCAGCGATCGCTTTTTGAGTTAAAAGCATACGGCGTACGTCTGCGTGGTGAATGATTGCATCAGCAACTTTATCTGGATCTTTCTTACCAGAAAGCGCACGCATAGACATACGGTCTTTAGCATATGGAAGAGCACCTTGGAAAGATAACTCAGCATGTGCAATACCTTGAACTGCAGTACCGATACGCGCTGTGTTCATGAAGGTAAACATTGCATGTAAACCTTTGTTTACTTCACCAATTAGATAACCTGTTGCATTATCAAAGTTGAGTACAGCCGTTGCAGACGCACGAATACCCATTTTGTGTTCAATTGAACCACAAGTTACGGTATTGCGTTCACCCACACCGCCATCTGCTGTAGGCATGAATTTAGGTACGATAAACAATGAGATACCACGTGTACCTGCTGGCGCATCTGGAAGACGAGCAAGTACGATGTGAATAATGTTTTCAGTTAAATCGTGTTCACCCGCAGAAATAAAGATTTTTGTACCCGTGAGTTTGTAAGTACCATCTGCTTGAGGTTCAGCTTTAGTTTTTACTTGGCCTAAGTCTGTACCACATTGAGGTTCGGTTAAGCACATTGTGCCGCTCCATGTACCTTCAACAAGTTTAGGCATATATGTTTGTTTTTGCTCATCTGTACCGAATTGCAAAATCGTGTTCATACAACCTGAGCTCAATCCTGGATACATGGTAAATGACCAGTTTGCAGTACCCATCATCTCTGATTTAATCAGGTTTAGAGACATTGGTAGGCCTTGACCACCAAATTCTTCAGGATAAGAAAGTCCTTGCCAGCCACCCATTACGAACTGGTCATAAGCTTCTTTAAAACCTTTTGGCGTTTTTACTTCGCCGTTGTCAAAATAGCAACCTTCTTCATCGCCAGATTGGTTAAGTGGTGACAGTACGTTTTCACAATAATCTGCCGCACCTTCAAGAATCATATCTACAGTATCTGGATCTGCACTTTCACCATTTGATAAAGTTTTATAGTGAGCAGGATAATCTAGTACTTCATTCATTAAGAAGCGGATATCGTGTAGGGGAGCTTTATATGCTGGCATGGCTTTAATCCTAATTTTGAATCATTGTGGGATTATCTCAATCGATGATTTGATTATTCACTCGCATGATAAAAATACAATGTTAATCACACCCGAAAAGAATGTCAGAAAAGCGAATTTTGTCGAAAATAAATACACCGTAAATTATATTTTCTGATAAAGTCAGGTCTTATACTTTTATGTGAAAAAACAACTAATTTTTTATTTTTAGCAAGTTTTGCTGAAAAGATAAAGCGATAAGGTTTTAAAAAAGGTTATGCATTTAAAATATCTCAGTTTATGTTTATTTAGTTTGGGCTTGACGGCGTGTGCGCAACACAGTGTACGTCCGCAATTGGCATCTGCGAATTTAGAGCAAAAAGCTATTCAAAGCGTTAACGCGATGTATGAATATCCAAGTTATGATTATCGCGGAAACTTTAAAATTACGGTTGATCCATCACAAATAAAGCAAAATTCAAAAGCTGAAAATACACCTAAGCTTGATGCTGAATTACAAAAGAAAGTCGATCAGTACCTACGTGAGCAAAAGGTTGGCTTAAGTAAAGCACAGAAACAAACCCTCTATGCGGCTATTGCAAATGAACAAGGTGATTTGGGACTGATCTCATCAGCACGTTCTGACAAAGTAAATGCCGTATTAATTAATTTATTAAATGATCTTCAATTTAGCTATGACGGCTCAATTCATTATCGTCAAAAAATGGGTTCATTTAACCTAACTGCCAGATATGAAAAGCCAACGCTATTGGTTCAGGCAAAATTGCCAATGGTGCTTGATTTAGAAAATTATAAGTTTTACGTAAATTACTTTGGTTTAATGCCGTATTTAGTCAATAAAGAAAATCAAAACAATTTAACTTACATTGATTTTTCAAAGTATAAAGACTTCTTTAAAAATGTCGATATGAAGAAGTTTATTGAATATCTTAAAGCTTCTAGTGCAGTGTCATATCGTTTGGCTGACCCGCAAAACTTACAACGTGTATCTCTGACAGATACTGATCGTAAGGCTGGGGCTGTTGATAAAATTCGTTTGAACACTACGATTGAAGAGTTGCTTTTAGAAGTTGAGCTGTATGGTCAGGTCAATGATAAATACCTTCAAAAAAGTGTTTTAGGCTTCGATAATGAAAAGATGGCAGAAAAGGTGGCAACTGAGCTTGCTGCTTCTGAAGCAAAAAAAGGAGCAACTAATAAGGAAGAACAAAAAGTTTCTTCCGATGACGCTGCTGCTGTAAGTCAGGAACTATATAGTTTAATCAACGCACACTTTGATGGCGCTCTTTCATCAGATGATGAAGGTGAAGATAATTTAAGTGCGGCGGCGCAAGCTCCTGAAGCTGCAGATGCATCGGCTTCTGAAGACGAAGATGTCAGTGAAGAAGCTGCTGCAGATGGTGTACAAGATGCACAAGCTGAAGAGGTTGTAACTCTCACTGAAGATCAATGTATTGAATTAAAAACACTGAAGAAACCTGTTGCTTTAGGTGATATTAATTATTGCCAAGTTTATGGCATTGATGTGCTAGACCAGAGCGCTGCAAGTGCTGAAAAAGTTCAAACTAAGTCTCGCCGAGACGCTTTAAAACAAACGTTTGAAGCTTATAACCAAAACCAGTTTATCAATGATGAAGCTTTCAAAGCTTTATGGTTAAAACATAAAGTTGAGATTGAGCAAGCTTTACCGAAGCAAAGAAATCCAATCACGATTGATGTGGCTTTAGATGACAAAGGCCGTGCAGTAAACATGGCTTATGATGTTGCTTATACGCCAGCCGAGTTTAAACATAGCTTCAATATTAAAGCTGATATGCAAATTTTAAACTATGGTAAAGCGACCTCAATTGATCAGCAGCAGCTTAAACAAGCTAAATCTGTAGCTGAAGCAAGTAAAGGTTCTATGCTAGAAAACTTTATTAAAGGCTTTGGTGACAAACTCGGTCAAGGTGATGTGTTAGAGCATCCAGTGGGCACGCATAGTGACGTACAAGATCTAGATGCAAATCTGGCTTTACTTGCAGATAAAACCTATGACGCAACGCATGCCTATGACAAAACTTATAAAGCAGTATTTATTGCCAATTTGACTGCTGAAAAACCGTCATATATTAAGTATTACTCTATTCAGCAGCTACAAGAAATTGCTGAGGTTTATGCTTACTGGTTCTCAGAAGAAGATACCTATAATCCTCAAGGAAAGGCTTTAGAACGTATTACAGCTTTACAGAAAAAGCATCATCTTGAGCAAGATGAGCAGTTTGACCATGAGTTAGGTCGTGCTGTAGATCATATTGTAATAGAGACCATGCAAGGGAAAGCAGGGCGTGAAGCTTGGCAGAAACTACAGAAGCAATATAAACAGCCTGCCCAACTTTTCTCAAAACAGTATCAGTTAGAGTTTGAAAAACAAAACGGTGTTTCTGCTGAAGAAAAACATTTGTTATCAGAAACCGCTGATATTTTAGGGAACGTTTATGTGGCCGCTCGTAAACAACAGCTTACGGAAAAAACAATTCAGAAGTTAAAACCTGAACATAATGAATTTATTGATTATGAAATTTTCCGAGATGTTTATAAGCAAATGGTCGCTGCTAAAAAATAGTCAATGAGATAAAAAAAGAACCTACTTTAAGTAGGTTCTTTTTTTTGTTTATAAGAAATCTTTTAAGTCTGGCCTTACACCATTCCAGATATAAAAAGCTTCAATCGCTTGGCCTACTAACATGCCAAAACCTTCTGCATAAGGCACATTGCGTTGTTTCGCTTGATCTAAGAAACTAGATGGCTTGCCGTAAGCCATTTCATAAGCATGTTTGAATTGTAATTTTTCAGGAAGTTGTAGAGCATCGCCTGAAAGGCTTGCAGAAGTCGCATTAATTACAATATCAAAATTCCCTTCTAAGTCATTTAGGGAAATTGCTTGTAGTTGAGCTTGTGGAACTGCTGTTTTTAAGTCATCTACGAGTTGCTCTGCACGAGCCAGAGTTCGATTTGCAATCATAATCTTTTTAGCGCCAGCTTGTACAAGCGGATAAATAACACCACGAGTTGCACCACCAGCTCCTAAAATTAAAATAGTTGTATTATCAAGGTTCCATTCTAATGCTTGAATTGCGGCAACTAAGCCTTGACCGTCAGTATTGTCACCATGCAATTTGCCATTTTCCATCCATAACGTATTTACAGCTTTAGCAATTTGGGCACGCTCAGTTAACACATCACATAAAGCATAAGCTTGCTCTTTAAACGGAACGGTAACGTTCATACCACTTCCGCCCTCTGCAAAGAAACTGCGCATGCTCGATTCAAAACCGTCGAGAGGGGCCAGTCGTTTTTGATAGTCTAGATCAACACCTGTTTTTTGAGCGAAAGCATGATGCAATTCAGGAGAGCGTGATTGTTCGATTGGGTTGCCAATTACTGCAAACTGTTTGGTCATTCTTGTATCCAAAATTTTAAAATGGCATGAAGCAAATAAAGCCTATACTGAATATTCAGCAGGCCTCACTATAAGTCAAATTGGCACAAGAAAAAATATTAGGAGAGTGTCAGAAAACTTGAAAAATAAAAAAGGAGATTCTTTAGGGTGGAAGCCAAAGAATCCCCAAAACAAAAAAATTAAGCGACTTTTTCTTTTAAGCCTAACCAATCACGAGGTTTTAAATAGTAGTCAGTTAAACGTTTCTCTGGTGAGTCTTCATCCCACTCAGGACGATATGACCATGCAGCTAAGTTAGGCAAGCTCACTAAAATAGACTCAATACGGCCACCTGTTTGTAGACCAAATAAAGTACCACGGTCATAAACCAAGTTATATTCAACATATCTGCCGCGGCGATAAAGTTGAAATTCTCGTTGAGCTTCGGTATACGGCTGTTCACGGTGTTTTTCGAAAATTGGCAAAATGGCATTTAAATAACCGTTGCCTACAGCTTGAATATATTTAAAGCAAGTTTCGAAATCCCAGCAATTTAAATCATCAAAAAATAAACCACCGACACCGCGCTGTTCGTCGCGATGCTTTAAATAAAAGTAGTCATCACACCATTGCTTGTGTTCGTTGTAAACATTGTTGCCAAAAGGTTTACATAGGTCATAAGCAGCTTGATGCCAATTTAAAACATCTTGATCATCTGGATAAAATGGCGTTAAGTCAAAACCACCACCAAACCACCAAATTGGATCTTGTCCTTCACGTTCTGCAACGAATAAACGTACATTTGCGTGAGAGGTTGGAATATTTGGGTTTTTAGGGTGAATAACTAAAGAAACACCAAGCGCTTGTGCTTTAGCACCAGCAATTTGAGGATGTCTTTCTGTAGCAGAAGCGGGCAGTTTGCTAATGTTGATGTGAGAAAACATCACGCCGCCTTTTTCGATCACTGTACCATTTTGCAGCACACGTGAACGACCGCCGCCACCTTCTGGGCGTTCCCAATCATCAATAATAAATTCTGCCGTACCACCGCCAGCTTTTTCTTGTTGTTCTAAACCAGCGCAAATACGGGCTTGTAAATCGAGGAGAAATTCGCGGACACGTTGAATATCTGTGGAAGTCGGATGTTGCATAATGACCCTCAAAGATGATTGATATAAATTAAATACATCAAAACATAAAACCATAAAAAAAGTAAGGGATTTTTTCTAAATCTTGAAAAAATCCCTTAAACATTGTTTTTAAACTTTACCCTTGAAATCAAAAATCATCTTTTTGATAAAGGTGATCCATTCTTTCACGTTTGGTTTTTAAATATTGTTCATTAAAAGGATTACGACCTACGGTTAACGGTACACGGTCTACAACGTTAATACCTTGATTTTTGAGTGCCTGAATTTTCAAAGGATTGTTGGTAATTAGCTTCACTTCTTTTACTTTTAAGTGGTCGAGCATAATGCTACACATATCGTAACGACGTGCATCGGCAGGTAAATTCAATAGTAAATTGGCATCTACTGTATCGTGTCCCTGATCTTGTAGGGCATAAGCACGAATTTTATTGGTTAAACCAATTCCACGACCTTCTTGGCGTAAATATAAAATTACGCCTTGTCCTGCTTCATTGATGAGTTTTTGAGTCGCTTGCAATTGTGGACCACAATCACATTTCAATGACGCAAAAGCATCACCTGTTAAGCATTCAGAATGTACACGGACTAAAACAGGGCCTGTTGGCGGATTTTCTAACCCTTTAGAAAGTGCCACATGTTCTTCACCTGTTGCTGGATCTTGAAACACAGAAATATTGAATTCACCAAAAGCGGTCGGGAGTTTTGATGTTGCAATGAACTCTATAGGCACAGATTAACTCATCTTTTAACCGAAAACGGTTTAAAGTATAGCGTAATGCTGGGAGATTGGTCGAATTGTCATAATCATTTTGCACACTAAGGTTTTCTTTTTTGTATAAAGAAGACGATAATAGTTGATAAATAGTCAGATTATTCAGGATAATCTGCCAACCATACCCATAATGTATGAGAGACTGCTTTGCATGATCTCGTTCGCAAATGTGGCTGATTGAAGGTGACTTCATTCGATTGTATGATCGACCCATTTTGACCCAGCTTAGGATTTGCCAGGCTTATAAAGGCTTTGCCACATATGTTGTATACCGAAATTCCAACTCAACGCCCTGTTACGCCATTGTTAGATGCAATTGATCATCCTCAACAATTACGTCAGCTCGAGCATAGCCAACTGGTTCAAGTGGCTGATGAGTTGCGTCAATATATTTTATATGCAGCAGGCCAGAGTGGTGGCCATTTCGGTGCTAACCTCGGCGTGGTTGAGCTGACGGTTGCGCTGCATTATTGCTTTAATACACCAAATGACCGTTTAGTTTGGGATGTGGGACACCAAGCATACCCACATAAAATCCTGACTGGACGTCGCGAACAAATTACCACTATCCGTTCAAAAAATGGTTTAGCAGCTTTCCCTGCCAGAGAAGAATCAGTTTTTGATACTTTCGGAGTGGGGCACTCATCAACAGCTATTTCTGCTGGCTTAGGCATGTCACTTGCACGTCGCTATCAAAATGACCCATGTGAAGTGGTATGTATTGTGGGTGATGGGGCAATGACTGCGGGCATGGCTTTTGAAGCGATGAATGATGCTGTTGCACATGATGCTGACTTGATTGTTGTCCTTAATGACAATGACATGTCAATTTCTTGCAGTACCGGTGGCTTCGCTAAGCATTTAGCTGCAATTTGGGAAAAGGGTCATTTAGTCAATGTAGATGAACATGGTGAGGCTTACATTCAGCCACACCCAAAATGGACTTATAACTCTCGCTTACACCAATCAGCAACCGATGCAGCAGATAATTTATTTAAAGCAATTGGTTTTGACTATTTTGGTCCATTTGATGGGCATGATGTTACTCAATTAGCTCAAGTTTTTAACGCGCTCAAAAAACGTAAAGGACCGCGTTTAGTACACGTTTATACCAAGAAAGGAAAAGGATTTGCTCCTGCTGAAGCAGACCCGATCACTTACCATGCGATTGGTAAAATAAATGCTACCTCAGGTGGCAAAACTCCACCAAAGTATTCCGATGTATTTGGTGAGTGGTTGTGTGATGAAGCTGCTCAAGATGAACGTCTGCTTGCGATCACACCTGCGATGTGTGAAGGCTCAGGCATGGTTAAATTTGCCAAGCAATTTCCACAGCGTTTCTTTGATGTAGCCATTGCAGAGCAGCATGCTGTAACACTTGCGGCTGGTATGGCTTGCGAAGGGCTCAAACCTGTTGTTGCAATTTATTCAACATTTTTGCAACGCGGCTACGATCAGCTTATTCATGATGTTGCTTTACAAAACCTTGATGTAACTTTCGGAATCGACCGTGCAGGTTTAGTGGGTGAAGACGGGCCAACTCATGCTGGTGCTTATGACTATGCTTATATGCGTACTGTCCCGAATATGGTGATCATGGCGCCAAAAGACGAAAATGAATGTCGTCAAATGCTCCATACTGCTTATGTCTACAATGGCCCAGCCGCAGTACGTTATCCACGTGGTGCTGGTGTTGGTGTCGAAATTCAAAAAGAAATGACGGTTCTTGAATTAGGTAAAGCTGAAATTGTTGCAGAAATTAATGCAAACAATGATGAGCAAATTACAATTCTAGCGTTTGGTAGCCGTGTCATGGTTGCTATAGAAGCTGGTGAGCAACTTGCACAAAAACATGATGTAGGTGTGCGTGTGGTAAACATGCGCTTTGTAAAACCGCTTGATGAACAAATCATTCGAGACTTGGCTGAGCATACTCATTTATTCGTAACAGTTGAAGAACATGCGATTATGGGTGGTGCAGGTAGTGCAGTGAATGAGTTTATGGCACAAGAACAAATTGTTAAACCTATCATTAACTTAGGTTTGCCAGACTCATTCTTGCATCAGGCTTCACATAATCAAATGTTGCAAGATTGTGGTCTAGATACGAAAGGTATTTTGAACTCAATTGAGAGAGCTTGGCTTAAGCAAAATCAGGTCGTTTAAGCCTTTCACAAAATTTTTGAAACATTTTTTCCCATAAAGCGCATTCATTTGCTAAAATGTTCGCGCTTTTATGCATTATTCTTTGTCAAAATCTTCAAATTTCTTGTAGTGGGTGTTCAATGGAACCTATGGTGGTTATGGCTGCGCGTGCGGCTCAAACAGTTGGTCAAGAGCTTTTAAAAGCGCATCAAAATCGTCATAAACTCGATTTGCAAGTTGAAGAGAAAGGCATTGATGGCCCGGTAACACGTGTAGATCGTTATTTAGAACAATTAACGATTGATACATTACGTAAAAGTTATAAAAACCATAGCTTCTTAGGTGAAGAGTTTGGTATGCAAGAAGGCAAAGGCCACGATGCAGACTGGTGCTGGGTCATTGACCCGCTTGATGGCACGCAAAACTTTATTAATGGTTTCCCTCATTTCTGTATTTCTATTGCAGTTCAACATAAAGGCGTTACTCAGCACGGCGTAATTTACGACCCAGTGCGTGACGAATTGTTCTCTGCAAGTCGCGGTCGCGGTGCGGTTATGAACCAACGCCGTATTCGTGTAAATGTAAAAGATAGCTTAGAAAATACATTCTTGGCAGTAGGCCATCCTTACCGTGCTAAACGTGCTGGTGAGATCGTATCTTATGCAGAACAACATTTCGCATCATTATTAGCAGTGACTCAAGCGGGCGCTCAAATCCGTCGTGGTGGTTCAGCTGCTCTAGACTTAGCTTATGTTGCTGCTGGTCGTTTCGATGGTTTCTTTGAACTTGGTTTAAAACCATGGGACATCGCTGCTGGTGAGCTTATTATTAAAGAAGCGGGCGGTGTAGTTGTTGATGCTCGTGGTGGCAATGATTCACTTGAAAATGGTCAAGTGATCGCATGTTCACTTAAAATGTTAAAGCCATTAATGCAAACTGTTGTTCCTGCTTGGGACAAAGCTGCAAAATAATTTAGAAATAGTTTCTCTGTTAAGACCCTCTTTTTATAGAGGGTTTTAACTTTTTAATGATCGGTAAAATACAAATAATAATAGAAATAACAAGAAAGTTGATTAAAACACATGACTTTTAAATTCTTTCTGCTATAATCCGCCCACGCACTTAAATTTCCGTTCATTACCTGAACATTCTGTTCTATTCATTGTAAGCGCACGCTGTCCATAGAGAGGACCATTTCTTGCGCCCCGATCGCTCAGCGATTCTTCAGGTTCGGCCGTAATCAAGCGTGCGTTTAATCCACATCGTCGTTACTCGGATTGCCGCTGAATAATAAGGTTCAGCTAATTTTGCTTTGCCGCTTTGTGCCGATGTCTATTTTGTACTTATTAAAAATGGAGCACCCATTAGGGTGAAACTCTCTATGAGCAAAACTTTTGCCGAATTTTCTTTGCATGAAACCTTACAACAAGCGCTTGAAGGTTTAGGTTTTACTACCCCGACTCCTGTGCAAGAACAATCTATTCCTGCAGCTTTAGAAGGTAAAGACCTTTTAGTTTCTAGCCAGACTGGTTCTGGTAAAACTGCAGCTTTCTTATTGCCGACATTAAATAACTTGGCTGGTCAAGAAACTTTCGTTCCGTTCAAAGAACGCATGAAAGCAGTAACTCAACCAAATATTTTGGTTATTTCTCCTACTCGTGAATTAGCACAACAAGTAAGCCAAGATGCAATTGCATTTGTACGTCACATGAAAGGTGTTCGTATTGCTGCAATTATGGGTGGTATGCCATTTGCTAAACAAATTCAACAGTTAAAAGGCGCGCAAGTTGTTGTTGCAACACCGGGTCGTTTACTTGACTTGGTAAACCGTCGTCAAATTAAATTAGACCAAGTAGATGCTTTAATTGTTGATGAAGCGGACCGTATGCTTGATCTAGGTTTCTCTGAAGACTTAGAAGCGATTAGCGAATTAGCGGCTAACCGTAAACAAACATTAATGTTTTCTGCAACATTTGCTGATCGTATTATTCGTCTTGCAGCATGCATGATGAAAGATCCAATGCGTATCGCAATTGAAACTGGTCATTCTACCAATACAGATATTACGCAAACATTGCATTGGACTGATGGCTTTGAGCACAAGAAAAAATTACTTACTCATTGGTTAAGTGATGAAAACTTAGATCAAGCTGTAGTTTTTGCAAGCACTCAAGAAGACACTGATATGTTGGCTGAAGAACTTGCAGAAGCAGGTCATTCAGTTGTTGCACTTCACGGTGCGATGCCACAAACAGTACGTAACCGTCGTTTACGTAGTATCCGTGAAGGCCGTGCGAAGATCTTAGTTGCAACTGACGTTGCTGCTCGTGGTCTTGACGTACCAACTATTTCTCACGTAATTAACTTTGGTCTTCCGATGAAGCACGAAGACTACGTACACCGTATTGGTCGTACAGGTCGTGCTGGTCGTACAGGTCAAGCGATTACTTTAGCGACTTATCGTGAACGCGGTAAGATTCGTGCACTTGAAGAATATTTAGAAGCTCGTTTAAGCGTTTCTGAAATTGAAGGCTTAGAGCCATCTCCACCTCCTGCTCGTTCAGGTCGTGATGGTGGTGGTCGTGGTCGTGGCGGCAACGGCGGTGGTCGTGATGGTCGTCGTGGTGGCGGTTTTGGCGGTGGTCGTCGTTTTGAAGGCGAAAGCAACTTCAAACGTCGTGAAGGTGGTCGTGATGACCGTCCACGTCGTAGCTTTGATGACAAGCCACGTGGTGATCGTCCATTTGGTGGCGAAGATCGTCCGCGTCGTGAGTTTAATTCAGATCGTCCACGCCGTGAAGGTGGTTTTGAAGACCGTCCACGTCGCGAAGGCGGTTTTGAAGATCGTCCACGTCGTGAGTTCAACTCAGACCGTCCGCGTCGTGAAGGTGGTTTCAATGATAAACCGCGTTTTGACTCAAATGATGACAACCGTGGTAACCGTGTAGACTATAAACCACGTCGTGAAAGCGGTTTTGGTGATCGTCCAAAACGTAGCTTCGGTGGTGAAGATCGTCCACGTCGTAGTTTTGATGACAAGCCACGTGGTGAGCGTCCGTCATTTGGTGGCGAAGATCGTCCACGTCGTGAGTTCAACTCAGATCGTCCACGTCGCGAAGGTGGTTTTAATGATAAACCACGTCGTAGCTTTGATGACAAACCACGTGGTGAACGTCCATCGTTTGGTGGTGAAGATCGTCCAAAACGTAGCTTCGGTGGTGAGGATCGCCCACGTCGTAGTTTTGATGACAAACCACGTCGTAAATTCGACCGTTAATCTTTAAAAAGATTTAAAAAAAGGCCAGTTAACAAACTGGCCTTTTTTATTTTTCAGTTTTGCTATAAAATAATAAAGTGTGAAGTGGTTCAAATTTAATTGTAATAATGCGTAAAAGTAATCGAAAAATGGCATCTTTGACATGGTTGAGTAAATTATTACTTCAACATGGTTTGCCATATCTTTTTATTGTACTCGCTTTGTGCAATGGGATTTACTTTGCCTATGCTTTGCTAACAGGCCATTTTGTAGATCAGTTCCAAGTGCTCAATCAGTAAATTCCCTTCAAAAACTAACCTATATTTATACGTTTAGTTGTCTTTGCTTTTGTCAAAATTACAACAAGATTCCCAAAATTCAGTGTTATAGTATGCGGGCATAAAAGTGCAGGAATGATTGCCATTATGAATAATAAAACTCCTCTCTCGACTCAGTCACTCATTGAAGTGAAAAATTTGAGTTTTAATCGAGGGGAACGCGTCATTTATGACAATATTAGTTTAAATATACGTCGCGGCCAGATTACGGCCATCATGGGACCATCTGGTACAGGTAAAACGACTTTATTACGTTTGATTGGTGGACAACTTGTTCCTGATCAGGGTGAAGTTTTGCTTGATGGTAAAGATATTGCTCAAATGTCACGTCAGGAATTGTTCGCCGCTCGTGCGCGTATGGGAATGCTCTTCCAAAGTGGCGCTTTATTTACCGATATGTCGGTTTATGAAAATGTCGCTTTTCCAATCCGTGCACATACTAAGCTTTCTGAAAATTTGATTGCTGAACTGGTTGCTTTAAAGCTTGAGTCTGTTGGCCTGCGTGGAACAGAACAGCTCATGCCTACCGAGTTATCAGGCGGTATGAATCGACGAGTTGCTTTGGCTCGTGCAATCGCGCTTGATCCAGATTTAATCATGTATGACGAACCATTTGCTGGGCAAGACCCCATTGTAAAAGGTGTTTTAACTCGTCTCATTCGTTCGTTGCGTGAAGCTTTGGATTTAACCACCATTATTGTTTCGCATGATGTTTCCGAAACCTTATCTATTGCCGATTACATTTATGTCGTAGCGGAAGGAAAGATTCAAGGGGAAGGAACGCCGGAAGAATTGCAAAAATATGCTTCTCCTTTTGTAAAACAGTTCTTAACCGGTTCGGCAGAAGGTCCGGTTGAGTACCAGTTTAGCCATCAAGCTTATTTAGATAACGAGGTTCGTCCATGAATACGATTGCCTGGTTAGGTAGACTCGTTATTGAGCGGATTCGAGGGATTGGTGTTGCGGCACTGATGCTCTTACAGATTATTTTTTCATTACCTTCATCGGGTGGTTTTGGGCGTTTCGTCTATCAAATGCATCGTGTAGGGGTAATGTCTTTACTTATTATTACGGTATCAGGTTTATTTATTGGTCTGGTACTCGGACTGCAAGGCTACTCAATATTGGTCAATGTGGGTAGCGAATCAATGCTAGGCACTATGGTGTCTTTAACTTTGCTACGTGAGCTTGCACCAGTTGTTGCTGCTTTACTATTCGCTGGGCGCGCAGGTTCTGCATTAACTGCTGAAATTGGTTCAATGAAACAAAGTGAGCAGCTTGCCAGTATGGAAATGATTGGTGTTGATCCTTTAAAGCAAATCGTATCACCACGTCTTTGGGCTGGCATAGTCAGTTTGCCAATGTTAACCGTTATCTTTGCTGCGATTGGTATTGTTGGCGGCAAAATGGTTGGTGTTGATTTTCTTGGCGTTGATGAAGGCTCCTTCTGGAGTGGTATGCAAAATAATGTTCAATTTGGCCATGATGTTGTAAATGGCATCATTAAGAGCATTGTATTTGCTTTACTTTGTACATGGATTGCAGTTTTCCAAGGGTATGCGTGTGATCCAACACCTGAAGGCATTGCGACAGCGATGACCCGTACGGTTGTATATTCTTCATTATGTGTTTTAGGTTTTGATTTCGTGTTGACTGCGGTCATGTTCGGAGGGATTTAATGAAATCACGTACTAGTGAGCTGGCCGTAGGTATTTTTGTCATTATCTTCGGTATTGCTTTGTTTTTTTTAGCGATGAAAGTAAGTGGTTTAGTTGGTACAAACTTGAGCGATGGCTACACGATGAAAGCTCAGTTTGACAACGTTAACGGACTTAAGCCTCGTGCTAAAGTAACGATGAGCGGTGTAACAATTGGTCGTGTTGATTCAATTACACTTGATCCGGTTACACGTTTAGCTACAGTAACTTTTGACCTTGATGGAAAACTGACAAGTTTTAATGCTCAGCAATTAAAAGAAGTTCAAAAAAATGCTTTAGACGAATTACGTTATAGTTCTGATTATACGCAAGCGACGCCAGCGCAACAAAAAACAATGGAACAGCAACTGATCAGTAACATGTCATCCATCACCAGTATTGATGAAGATGCTTATATAATGGTTGCAACCAATGGTTTGTTGGGTGAGAAATATTTAAAAATCGTACCAGGTGGTGGTCTTAACTACCTTAAACGTGGTGTTACGATTTCTAACACCCAAGGAACGATGGATTTAGAAGATTTAATTAGTAAATTTATTACTGGTGGTGGCGCAGGTAAAGTTGCCGCTGGTTCATCATCCTCAGCAGAAGAAAAAGCTCCTGCAAGTACTGACAGCAGCGCACAGCCGTCATTTGTTGAGTAAGAGATTATTTGAAGGAGTGGTTCCAGGTGAATAAGTTGTTTAAACAAACCCTGACAGCAAGTATTTTGTCTACTATGATTGCTGGTACAGCTTTTGCTGCACCTTCAGAAGCACCACCTGATTTTATTAAGCGTGTTGCTGATGGTTTGATTGCTCGTTTAAAAACAGATCATGCCAAGTTGCAAAACAACCCTGCTTTGGTTAAATCAATCATACGTCAGAACTTAGACCCGTATGTTGATTCACAAGCGTTCACTCGTATTGTGATGGGTACTTATGCGACAAATCAGTATAGTACTGCTGCACAACGTGCTCAGTTTGAAACAAACTTCCGTAATACTTTAATTGAGAATTACGGTAGTGCATTTGCTAAATACACAAACCAAACTTACACCATGCGCCCTTATAAAGCGACAGCAGGTAAAAACCCTGTTGTGACTTTAGACTTTAACCATAATGGCGACAAAATTCCTGTGTCGTTCCAGTTGGCTGACAAAGGCTCACAGTGGAAAATCCGTAACATCAATGTTTCTGGTATTGATTTAGGGTTACAGTTCCGCAACCAGTTTGCTGCAACTGTGAAACGTAATGGTGGCGATTTGAATAAAGCAATTGCGACATTCCAACCTGATGCAGATGCTGCTGTTAATCAGAACAAACAAAAATAAGTAGGTGAAGAGTGGTTCAGTATCTTAACCAAGAGTTAGTTGTTTCAGGCAAAATCGATTTTGAAAATGCTGAGCAACAATACCAAGCTGGATTGGCAATTATTAAGAAGCAAACAAGCTTTCCTTTAATAGTCGATCTAAAACAGCTTGAGCATGGTAATACGTTGGCATTGGCGGTGTTAGTCCAATGGCTACGTCAGACTCCGCAGAACGCTGGCTTACATTTTAAAAATGTTCCAGAGAAGATGCTGAAAATCATTCAAGCTTGCCATTTGCAAGAAGACCTACATTTGGTCTAGTCATCCAAAAATAAAAAAGCACCTAAATTTAGGTGCTTTTTTTATAAAAATTAATAGGGGATAAGTGCAGATTTTAAATCCATTTCTTCCAGCGGAAGTAAATGATAGGGCCAATAAAAAAGCCGACAATAATTAATAGCACTGCGATAAAACTACTTTTACCATGAGCAAAAGGCAATACTTCAGTGTTCATACCATAGATACTCGCGATCAGCATTGGCGGCGCTAACATACTTGGTAAAATCGAGAATCGACGAATCGTATCGTTTTGTTCTGTGTTAATGAACCCAGACGTTGTATCAAGCAAGAATCGTACTTTTTGGAATAAGAACGCATCATGTTCTACAAGTGAGCGGACATCTTCACTGAGCTCTCGGATATCTGCATCGTAGATGTGACTGCCTAAGGCGCGTGGACGAGATAAAAAGGTTAAGACCCGACGTAAATCAATTAAACAAAGTTGTGCCTTTCCAAGCATATCTTCTTGTTGAGCCAAGCGGGTAATCATGTCATCAAGGTCTAAAATTTTCTCACGTTGATGGTTATTAAGAACCTCAGTGGAGTATTTTTCTAGATCCTTGTGGATATCTTCTAAGATATCCGCAAGCTCATCTAGCTTTGCTTCAAGCAGACCTAATAAAATCCAAGTTGGATCTTTGTAATCCATTTCATAGTCATTACGGCGAGCTCGAGCACGAAATGCACGAAACGCAACGAGCTTTTCACCGCGTAACGTAAATAAGCGATCTTTGTGTAAAATGAATGCTACGGTTTGTACCATGGCAAGCATATGTGATGACTCTTCAGCATCTCCATCGACCTGATAATTTTTATTTTTCGTTAAAAAATAGGTGCTGATATGCAAAATACCGTCATCATCGCGGTAGAATCGAGCAGAAGAAGAAATGTCTTCTAGGGACTTTAGTGTAGGTAAGTTCTGATCGTAGGCATCTAAGACCCATTGTTGTTCTTCTTGAGAGGGTGCAATTAGATCAAGCCATACTAATTCGGGATGTAGATCAAATCCACCATTGATGGTGGCATCTTCCAGACTTCCGCGTTCTGTGGCATAAAAGGCTTCAAGCATGTGTCTTTTTTCCTCACGCAGTCTGATGGAAATTGATGGGTGTATTTTAGACAAGGATTTGCCGAAAAACACTTGCCAATACACTATTTTGCAAAAAAAAACTCTGTCGATAGTCTAGTTTGTCAGCATGACAGTTCAATAAAACGGTTTTTATACTATGAATTCAATTTGCATTTTCTGTGGTTCATCTTTAGGTTCAGACCCAATCTTTCAACAAATTGCTCAATTAACCGGTCAAACTATTGCCAAGCAAGGTAAAACTCTCGTTTATGGCGGTGGTCGTTCAGGTTTAATGGGCGTTGTCGCTGATAGTGCTTTGCAAGCCGGTGGGCAGGTCATTGGCGTCATTCCTCGTGCTTTAGTCGATCGCGAGTTAGCTCATCCCGGACTGACAAAGTTATATGTCGTCGAGAATATGCATGAGCGTAAGACCAAAATGGCAGATCTGTCGGACGGTTTTATTGCGTTACCAGGTGGGGCAGGTACATTGGAAGAAATCTTTGAACAATGGACATGGGCACAATTAGGTATTCATCAAAAGCCGTGTGCTTTTCTAAATGTAGCGGGCTTTTATGAAGATTTGCTTAAAATGGTTCAAGGAACTGTAGATAAAGGTTTTAGCCAAGCGCGATTCGCTGATAAATTGATCGCTTCGGATAAAATTGAGGATATTCTTCAACAATTTGAACAATATCAACCACCAGCTCCAAAATGGGCTAATGCAGATGTTCAACCATAAACGAGGTTAAATCGGTGAAAATAATTACGGTCGCCGCTGCGGTGATCTTAAATGAGCACAATGAATTATTACTGGTTAGAAAGCGTGATACACAAGCTTTTATGCAAGTAGGCGGTAAGCTGGAGCCGAATGAGGCTCCAGAAACAGCCATACAACGTGAAATCTTGGAAGAAGTTGGCAGCCCGTGTGTAATACAACAGTTTATAGGGCGTTTTGAGACAGCAGCTGCTAATGAGCCAGATCATACGCTGATTAGCCATTTATATTTGGTTCGATTAAAACAGTCTCCACAAATTGCAGCCGAAATTGCTGAAATGAAGTGGATAAAATTTAATGATTCCGAAACCAAACTTGCGCCATTAACCAAAGAAATAGTAATTCCATGGTGTGAGCAAAACTTATCTGCAATTTAATAATTTTAATATGATGTAGATGAGGCAGCAGCTAGGCAGCTTGCATAAATAGATGTGCACCCTAGCTGTTTTAGCACCAGACTTAAAGCGGAAATTGAACTTCCTGTTGTGATCACATCATCAATAATCAGCACACGACGGTAGCGCCGTTTTTCTTGAGTTATCGCAACAAATTGCTGTTCAATATTTTTAAATCTTTCGAGACGAGATAATCCTTTTTGTGAACGCTCATTGAGGCGTTGGACAGGCTGCCAAACGGGTATTTTTAATTGCTTGCTTAGGAGTTTGGCAAGTAATAATGATTGATTAAAACCTCGCTCAGTTAAACGCTCTTTAGAAATAGGCATAGGTACTATGGCCTGTACTTTAGGAAATTTTATCTGCTGTAAAATTTCAGCAAGTAAGGTTTGGTAATGTAATTTTTGTTCATATTTAAACTGCTGAATTATGCGGTTAATTGGATAGGTATAATGACAGGCCACAAGAACAGATTGATCATTACGCTGAACTGTCTGGTTAAGCCATGGTAGTTGTTCCCAACATTCTTTACAAAGAGAGTGCTTACCCCGCGTTCCTATTTCACATAACAGGCAAGGGGACAATAACTGAAAAAGATATTGAGGATTGAACAACTTAAACATAAGCGTATCGGGGCGCTTCAGGTAGCCAGCGTTTCAAGAGGGCATCAGCTTGTTGTGGATAGTCCTTTAGAACCTGTTGTGCAACATAATGCGCTTGACTCAGTAAATGGTCATCTCGTTCTAATCGCGCGACTCTAAACCCCATATCACCTGTTTGTTTGGTTCCTAATAATTCACCCGGACCTCTTAGTTCAAGGTCTTTTTCTGCAATCACAAAGCCATCATTACTCTCTCTTAAAATCGAAAGTCTTTCCTGACCATTTTGTGAAAGTGGTGGTTTATAAAGAAGAACGCAAAAACTGGCTTTTGCACCTCGTCCTACACGGCCACGTAATTGGTGTAGCTGTGAAAGTCCTAGACGTTCAGCATTTTCAATGACCATAATTGAAGCGTTAGGTACATCTACACCCACTTCAATGACAGTTGTGGCAATCAGAAGCTGTAGTTCGTTATTTTTAAATGCTTGCATGACAGATTGCTTTTCATCAGCTTTCATTTTGCCATGAACTAAACCAATATTAAGTTCAGGAAAGCGCTCTCTCATTTCTTGATAGGTGGCTTCCGCGGCTTGAGCATCTAAAGTTTCGGACTGTTCAACCAGAGTACATACCCAGTAAGCTTGTTTGCCTTCTCGACAATTTGTAGCAATTCGATTTAGCACTTCTTCACGACGATCTAGCGGAATAGTCACTGTTTGAATTGGTGTACGACCTGGTGGTAATTCATCAATAATTGAGGTGTCTAAATCGCCATAAGCGCTCATCGCTAATGTTCTAGGAATTGGCGTTGCAGTCATGACCAATTGATGTGGAGTTAGTTGTTCAGCGCCTTTATTACGTAGAGCCAATCGTTGATCTACCCCAAAGCGATGTTGCTCATCAATAATAACAAGACCTAACTTTGCAAACCCAACATTATCTTGAAATAAGGCATGAGTACCTACAATCAGTTCGGCATGACCTTCTTTAATTTGTTGTTCAGCTTGTGCTCGCGCTTTACCTTTTTGTTTGCCAGATAACCAAGCGACCGTAATGCCCAAGGGTTCAAACCAACGTTTAAAATTTAAATAATGCTGCTCTGCCAAAATTTCGGTAGGTGCCATTAATGCAACTTGCCAATCGGCCTCTAATGCATGGCATGCTGCAACTGCCGCAACTAGAGTTTTCCCTGCACCTACGTCACCTTGTACTAAACGTAGCATAGGCTGGTGCTGTTTTAAGTCGCTTAAAATTTCTTTGGATACACGCTTTTGTGCATTGGTCATTTGAAATGGTAAAGCTTCTAACAGTTTTTTTGCCAGTACCTTACTACTTGGGAAAGCGGGTGAGGCAATTTGACGAATATAGGCCCGTCGTGTGAGAAGGCTAATTTGGTGTGCGACCAGTTCTTCAAAAATAAGACGCTGCTGTGCAGGGTGAGATCCTTCGGCCAATTGGAGCATATTGGCATCGACAGGTGGCTCATGAATGTAATGTAAGGCTTCTTTGAGGGCATACCCATTTGTATATTGTTTAGGAAGCAGCTCGGGTAGTGCATCACTATGATGCTTCAACGCCTGTTTAACATATTCGCGTAATTTAGGTTGTGTTAATCCATCAGTACTCGGGTAAATTGCTGTGAGCTGCGTTTTTGGCAGAGGCGTGTGTTCATTAATGAGCTGAATTTCTGGATGATAAAGCTCAAGTCCTCGTGCACCTACGCGAACTTCACCAAAAATACGTAAACGGTTACCAGGTTTTATTTTATCGGTTAAGTTTTTATAAATATGATAAAAACGTAAAGTCACCTTACCAAATTCATCTTGTATTAATGCAGCCATAGATTTACGTTTACCTGGAGGGAAATCAACAGATTTGACTTCACCCTCGAGTAAATAACTACGACCAACCACCAACTGATTCATAGGAATAATGGTACTGCGATCTTCATAATCACGGGGCAGATGAAACAGTAAATCATCTGTGGTAAAAATATTTAGTTTTTCGAGTAGGGCTGCTGAAGCCGATCCAACGCCTTGTAACTGATGGACTGAAGTCATGTCCCCTCAACGAGTTCTCTATGCATATATTATTTATCGGTTATGGTAAAACATCTCAGCGTGTTGCTAAACAACTATTTGAGACAGGACATCAAATTACCACAATTAGCCGTAGTGAAAAAATAGATCCTTACGGGACACACCTCATACAGGATATTTTTACGCTCGATTTAAGTGAAATTGCGCCTGTAGATGTAGTCTATATTTTGCTTTCTCCAGACGATAGTACAGTTCAAGGTTATCATCATACTTACGTGGATAGTATTGAGCCTATTCGACAGGCCTTAAAATCACATCCGGTCAAAAGATTAATTGTGGTGTCATCTACGCGGGTATATGGTGAAAATTCTGGTGAAACGATTGATGATGATAGTCAGATTCACCCGAATGATGCTCAAGGCCATATTCTTCATAATATGGAATTGCTATGGCAGAAATACTTTCCAGCTCAATGTGTGATTGTACGTCCCACAGGGATTTATGGTGCTTCGGTTGATCGATTAAAACGGATGGCTGAAAACACACAAACCTATCCAAATATTCACTATAGTAATCGTATTCATATTGATGACTTGGCAAGATTTTTAGCATTTTTAGCCGATTATGAAAAACCGCATAAGAGTTATCTTGTTGCCAATAATGCCCCTGTACCGTTACATGAAGTCATCCTTTGGTTTCAGAGTCAGTTAGACTTACCGCTGCTTACTTTAGATTCAGCTCATGTTTCAGGTAAAAAAATATATGCGAAACACTTATTTGAAACAGGTTTTCAACTTGAACACCCAATTTGCTTTAATGACTATTTATTATGTTTAAATGCTCATGGTACAAATCAAAATTTAGACTAAACTTTAAATAACAATAGAAATACCTGAAGAGGCAAATAAATTGCCGATAAAGATAAAAATGTTGAAAGTGAAGAAATTTTATTTAGCGCTTATTTTGAGTGCAACGTCTGTTGCGAGTTGGGCAGAGGATCAGTTGTGGTGTACATATGATCCTATGGGCACCCAAGGGGATATAACGCGTCGTTTAAATGACATCCGACTATATGCTCAGCAATATAATGTCAAATTCAAAGTTGTCAGCTATCAAAAAGAGCAGCAAGCCATTCAAGCCTTTGATGATGGTAAATGTTCAGGTTTAGCAGCTAGTAACTTTAATACGTATCAATACAATCATTTTATGGGAAGTAGCTCAGGTATAGGCCTTATACCTAATAACAGGACTGCCCGAAATTTATTGCAGCTTTTAAATCACCCGACAATTGAGAAAAAACTCATTAATCAAGACTATGAAGTAGTTGGTATGATTCCCGTAGGAACTGCCTATATGGTCATGAAAAACAAAAAAATATCGAAAGTGGCACAGCTTAGAGGTCAACGAGTCGGTGTATTAGCCAATAATCCGCCACAGCAGGCGTTGGTGAGAAGTGTAGGTGCACAGCCAGTCTATGTTGATTTATCCAATGCGATCACTCAGTTCCAGCAAAACAAAATCGATATTATGCCTGCACCGATTTATGGGCTTTTACCATATAACTTACAGAAAGATTTTGGGCCAGACACTCAGGTGATTAACTTTCCATTGGCTTATTTTGGGGTAAATCTAATTATTAAGCCTAAATCGTATCCTGCCAATTTTGGCCGAAAAATTCGGTCTTGGTTTGCGCAAAATAGTCAATTATTAACGAATCGAGCGATACAGTGGGAAAATCATTTGCCAGCTTACTATTGGGTAGATGTTTCTTTCTACGAAAAGCAGAGCTATGACATTATGGTGGCCAAAATACGCAATCAATATGTGCGTTCTGGATATTACGATGCTTACTTTGTTGAATTGATGAAGCGCTTACGCTGTATTGATGATCCACGTTACTTCGAGTGTTCAATGCCTCGATAAAATAAAAGGCAACTTAAGTTGCCTTTTATTTTGAGTCAAACTTTAAGATTTTTTACGTTTTAAACGACGTTTCGCTTGTTGAGAGGCCATTGCTTCAAGTGCTTCTTTTAGTTCTTCATCAGTAAAGGTCGTGATGTGCTGCAACATCTGCAATGTTACTTCATCAAGTACTAACTGTGCGCCTGCTGCCATTTGACGGAAATTATCGTCAAACTCAATCTGGCCTTGATCATTAGTACGGATGTAATTTTGCTGAGTTAAAACTTTAATAAAGCTTTGGAACAATGCTTTGTCAAAGAACTCTGGAGAATTAAACTCGTAAAGAACAGACAAGCGTTGTCCTAACAAATGACTTAATTCTTCAACTTGTTTTGCTGAAATATTGCCTGAACCGCGCTGAGTAATTAAAGCTAAAGTCATGTAATAACGTTCAAGACTTTGCTTAACAGGTGTTGCCAATACAACAAGTTGATTGTGCTCTTCAGTGTTTGGTGCAGAGCTAATCAAGTTACCTTCTTCATCTTGATGAATAAGGTTTGATTGAACCAATGCATCTGCATATTGTTCAATCTGTTCTTTAAGCTCACTGCTTTGCCACTTAAGGAATAGTTCAGCTTTCAAGAATGGATAAAGGGTATAGATGACATTACTTAAATCAGCACGACTGATTTTACCGTTATGCTCAACAAGCGATGCAACCAACGAAGGTAAAACGAAAGCATGCAAAATGTTATTACGGAAGTATGTAAGCAGAACTGCTTGGTTATCTTCAATCGCAATAATATCGCCCAGTGCATGCTGTACACGCTTAATTAATTTTAGCTTTAAGCCGTAAGCAATAATTTCCTTGCCAGATAACGGAGTTACTTCTGTGCGCTGATCGTATGGGAAATTTGATGCTAAATTGCGGTAAGCTTCAAGCTGCTTAATACAGATTTCTTCATCAAGAGTATGCTTTGGAGTAGCAAGCAAAATAATTGAGAGTAAAGAAACCGGGTTAATGACTACCGCACGGTTAATGTTTTCTAAAATTGCATGTGCAGAGCTATTTACAGCATCTGAAACGGCTTGAGGGATTGGGTCGTCATTTTTCTCGATATAGACATTTTCTGCGTTATGCTGTTTAAGCAAATCATCAAGAAAAACGGGTTCACCAAAGTTAACGTGTACCTTACCGAAAATGCGTTCAATTTTTCGTAATGTTTTAACAATACCAAAAATAGATTCAGCTTCTTTGGGCTTACCTTGCATTTCGCCAACGTAAGTCGAACCTTCCATCAGGCGCTCATAACCAATATAAGTTGGTACAAATACAATTGGCTTTGTACGGCCACGTAAATGGCTATGAACCGTCATGGCAAGCATACCGGTTTTCGGTGGTAATAAACGACCTGTACGCGAACGACCACCCTCAATAAAGTATTCAAGTGGCGTATTGCGAGAAAGAATGCTGTATAAATATTCTTTAAATACAGTTGTATAAAGACCATTACCACGGAAAGAGCGGCGAATAAAGAAAGCACCACCACCACGTAAAAGCTGACCTACGAAAGGCAAGTTCAAGTTGTCACCAGCAGCAATATACGGAACCATTAGGCCGCGTCTATAAATCACATAAGACAATAATAGGTAGTCAATATGGCTGCGATGACACGGTGTATAAACAATTTCGTAATCTTTCGCGAGTTCACGAACGGTACTAAAGTTATGAACTTCTACGCCGTCATAAAGCTGAGTCCATAGGCGTGTTAATGCTAAATCTGCAAAGCGAACTGCTGAGTGTGAGTAGTCAGATACGATTTCATTGACATAACCAATCGCACGACGTTCTGCTTCAAGCATGCTAATTTTGCCGCGAATACTCTCACGTCGAATAGCCTCTTGCACGTCACGAGACTTTACAACTGACTGCATGACATTACGGCGATCTGATAAGTCAGGGCCTAAAACCACTTCACGTTGACGGTCAAGATAGTCATTTAAAGTACTAACAATATAAGTCGCTGGTGAAAGGTTTGGATAATGCTGTTGAGCATATTCAACAAGGTCACGTAAAGACTGCGGTTCATGGAACTCCAAATAAGATTGGCGACCATGTAAACCGATATTTACAAGCTGCTTAACTGTACTTGGTGTTGCCCATGTATCTGAGAACAAGAGCTTGAACCAAGAATCTTCTTTATCTGGGGAGCGGCCCCATAAAACGGTTACTGGAACCAGTTCTATGTCGAGCTCAGGGTTTGCCTGTAAAACTTCAATCAGTTTAATTAAGCGCGGTGGAAAAGCATGAGGTGGGGGATTTAATAGGTTATTTTCATCATTATGCTGTAAAAATAAAACTGATGCTTTTTCCTGATGAGAACCGATCACTAACGGATCTAATGCTGGCTTTAAATTTAAACGGCGAGTTTCGCCATCCACCACCAAAGCATTGCTGCGAGAATGGTTTTGTAAGACATAGCACACCACTTTTTGGCGCTCAGTCTTTGCTTCAGTTTCTGTTGTTTCTGATACTGGTTCAGTAGGAACTTCCCCAAGAACATGTGGTGTTACCACGAGGTCAAGTAGCTTACTCGAAAGCCGACGATACATTTGACCAAACCCACTCTTGGACATAAGAACTCCTACTTCTTAAAGACAAATCCCGGCACCAAATGCAGAGGGTAATTATTTTGAGGCATTTATTAAAAAAAACAATATGCTACTTTCTTATAAATTATAATGCTTTTGGCATTTTTTATCGTTAAAAATCGTATTTTTAGCTGTTTTAAGGGCAATGTTCGTCAGAAGTTGACTGATTGTTCCATGTACAAATAGTTTTTTATGGCACAATAGATTCTACACATCTGTCCTTTAATACCAATTTTGCCTGCAATATGAAGGTATCTCTCATGAATGCGTTAACCCAAGAACTGGTTGAGCTGCTCACTTTAGAAAAGCTTGAAGAAAATATTTACCGTGGAATTAGCCGTAATTTGGTCGGTAAACGTGTTTTTGGAGGTCAGGTTTTAGGTCAGGCTTTACGTGCTGCCTCTTATACAACCGACCGTCCTGCGCATTCTATGCATGCTTACTTTTTATATGGTGGCGACATTAATGCTCCAATCATCTATGAAGTAGATCGTTTGCGTGATGGAAAAAGCTTTGTCAGCCGTCAAGTTCGGGCAATCCAGCATGGTCGAGTTATTTTCTCGGCAATGGTGTCTTTCGCCAACCCTGAGGAAGGCTTGAACTACCAGCATTCAGAACCGGAATACCCAGCGCCTGAGACTTTAAAGTCAGAAAGTGAGCTTAAAGAAGGGATTCTTAATTTCGTACCAGAGAATGTCCGTGCAAGTTTCATGCGTGAACGTCATGTTGAAATTCGTCCGATTGATCCAGTCAATCCATTTCAGCCTCAGCCGGAAGCCCCGTTTAATGCGCACTATATCCGTACTCATGATCGCATTCCAAAACAGCTAGATGACATTGCTTTACACCAAGCAATTGTGGCGTTCTATTCAGATTTTACTTTAATGACTACGGCTTTAAGACCTCATGGTTTAAGCTATATTTCTCCAAGTTTGCAGTGTGCCAGTATTGATCATGCCATTTATTTCCATCGCCCACTTCGTGCTGATGAATGGATGCTTTATGACATGGAAGCCACAGTGAGCGCAGCTTCTCGCGGTTTAAACTTTGGCCGTATGTGGCAAAATGGGCAGCTCGTTTGTAGTACGGTGCAAGAGGGTTTGATCCGTTTGAGGGAAATTGAAACTCAATAATTAATAATGAGCCATCTAAAAAGATGGCTTTTTTATTTTTAATTCAAAGCATGTGACAAAAAATTGCTCGAATGAAAATCAAGCTCATGTCATATTTGCAAAAGTATTGCCTACTGAAAAAAATAACGTTGATATGAACTTAAATACACAAATTCTGATTGCCGCGATTTTAGGTTTAGCCTTTGGCTTCCTACTCACCATGTATCCTGATACTGCTTTTGTAAAGCATAGTTTATATGGCTTGGGTATATTGAGTAGTGTTTTTATTGGGCTACTTAAAATGTTGTTAGTGCCATTAATTTTTAGCTCCATTGTGGTTGGAGTTTCAAATTTACAGGCAGGCGGACAGCTAGGTCCTGTTTGGAAAATCACATTTTTATGTTTTATCACCACCACCACATTGGCCTTAATCTTGGGTATTGGCTGTGCTCATTTATTTGAGGTGGGCCGAGGCGTGGATATTTCAATTTTTCAGGCATCAATGCAAAGCTATCAAGCACCAGATAGTTTGAACCCAGCAACTTTCTTTACTAACTTTATTCAAAATACTTTAATTAATCCCTTTAAAGCATTTAGCGACGGAAATGTTTTAGCTGTTGTGGTATTTGCACTATTTGTCGGTTTTGCATTGGTTCAAGGTGGTGAGCGCTTTAAGAGTATTCGTTTATTGAGTCATCAGTTTTTTGAAATGATGATGATGCTGGTTGGATGGGTCATGAAACTGGCACCATTAGGAATTTTTGCATTACTTGCTAAATTAATGGCGACAGAAGATATTTCAGTATTAAGTCGCTTGGCAGAGTTTGCTGTTGTGGTAACTGGAACCACTATTTTCCATGGTGCTGTTGTTTTGCCATTACTGCTTTGGATTGTTGGTCGTATGAGCCCCTGGACTTTTTTCAAAGGTACACGTACAGCCTTAATTACTGCATTTGCAACAAGTTCTAGTTCGGCAACGATGCCACTGAGTATGAAATGTACACAGGAAAACTTAGGTGTTCGTCCTCAAACGGCAGGTTTTGTTATTCCACTAGGCTCGCAGCTTAACATGGATGGTACAGCTTTATATGAAGCTGCTGCTGCGCTCTTTGTTGCAAATTTAGTTGGACTAGACTTAAACCTAACCCAGCAAATTGTTGTGTGTTTAACTGCGATGATTGCATCACTTGGAGCACCGGGAATTCCGAGTGCAGGTATGGTCACCATGATTATGGTATTGCAGTCTGTGGGTCTACCAGCCGAAGCAATTGCTATTTTACTTCCGATCGATCGGTTGCTCGATACAGTAAGAACGGTAGTAAATGTGCAGGGCGATATGATGATTAGTGTGGTTGTAGATCGATATACCAAAGATAAAGATATCAGTATCTGATCACTCAATAAAAAAGCAGGATTTATATCCTGCTTTTTTATTTTTAAGCGGCTTGTAGCTCGGCTCTTTTTGCTGCTGGAGATTGAGATAAATAACTTACCGCATCTTCAGTGCTACCTTCTTTAACTGGATCATACCAAGGCATGAGGTAATCAATTTGCTGAGCAATAAGCCAGATTGGGTTTGGTAAAACCTGATTATCTTTTCGGCTAATTTTATACCACTCTACAGCAACCCATGCTGGGAAAAATCTCGACTTGGCAGCATCAGCAAAGCGAGGGTCTTGCTTCATAATATGTGCAGCGCCGTCTACCCATAATCCAAGTACCAGTAGAATCACTGCAAGGCTTAAATAGTAACGTGGGATATAACCACCGCCCAAATGGCGATATAAATCAAAGGCTACGGTGCGGTGTTCAATTTCTTCAGAACCATGCCATTTAACCAGATCGACCATTTCAGGATCTGCACCTAATTCTTCCCAACGTTTGTTGTAAAGCGCATATTTACCAAGTACACAGGTCATATGCTCAACCGTTGCAATAACACCTAAACGGAATAAATCCCATTGCTCTTGCAAGAATTGAGGAACTTCTTTGTCAAAAGGTTTATCTGCCAAAGCAGTGGTAAATAGATAATTCATAATGTCCAGATTTCTCTGGATATCAATATTACGTGCACTTAAATATTCTTTATTGGCAGACGTATGTGCATTTGCATGCATAGCCTCTTGGCGAATAAATGCTTGAACGTCCTGTTTAAGTTTTTCATCGGTAATGCGAGGTAAAACTTTGTTATATAAACGGCAGAACCAGAACTCTCCAGCAGGCAAGATATTATTAATTTCATTAATAAAGTAACTTGCAAACGGTTGGTTTGGAATCCAGTCTACAGGCGTGTCTTTCCAATCAAATTTCACCTTGCGTGGAAGAATTTTATAATCAATAGAAGAACCTAAAGCCTTATTCTTCAAAAAAGATAGCAATTTCATCATTTAGTCCTGATTTTTAACTCGATGAAGTTATAACGAGTATAAAAAAAGCCCCTGCATTTGTGTTTAGCAATAGGGGCCATTTGAATATAAATTTGATAAAGAAATTGTATCTGTTATGACGATTTACTCTTCAGCATCCTCATCGCTTGCTTCAGGAATCGCATCAACGTCAAATTCTGGCTCTTGATCAAGCGTAAAATGTAAGCGTCCAGCCATTACACTGGCGAGTTCTTCTAAGCCTAGTTTGTTCAATGAAGAGAAAAGCTGAATCGAGAAATCAAGCTTCATTTTTTTCAGTTGTTGTTTAACTTCAAGCAAGACTTTGTTTGCTGGGCCGCGATTAAGTTTGTCTGCTTTAGTTAAAAGAATATGTACAAATAGATGGCGTGAATAAGCCCACTCTAGCATCATCATGTCAAAGTGCTGTAAAGGGTGGCGAATATCCATAAGTAAAACTAATCCTTGTAAGCTTTTACGATGGATTAGATAGTTCTCTAATTCTTTTTGCCATACACGTTTCATGTCCTCTGGTACGGCAGCATAACCATAACCAGGAAGGTCAACTAGGCGTTGATCAGGATTACCTAGGCTGAAGAAGTTAATCATTTGTGTGCGGCCAGGTTTTTTTGAGGCACGTGCGAGTTGTTTTTTGTTGGTTAAGGCATTAATAGCACTAGACTTACCAGCATTTGAGCGTCCTGCAAAAGCAATCTCGTAGCCACTATCTTCAACACAAAGTGCCAATTTAGGTGCACTCATTAAAAACTCAGCTTGGTGTAACCAGTTCAGAGATTGTACGGCATATTCCGTGATCGCTGGATCTGGTTTCTTTTCATAACTGATCTTTTGTTTGGGTGCGAGTCTGGCTTTGGTGTCTTTCGATTTTTCACTACGACGCATAAAAAATAACTTTTTAAATGAGAGGGCTCGCGCCTAGTATAAAGGAGCTTGGTTATTCTTGCTAATTTTCAGTAAGCTTGCTTGTAAAGATAAATAAAATTACGAAGTTTAGATTTGCAAAAAGTCTATCGGAGAGGTATTTGAAGCAGATCTCGGCTGTTGTAAGACTTCTCCAAGCGTGTATTGGTCTAAGCTTTGATAAAAACTTTCTAAAGCCTGATCGAGAATTCCTTTTAAGCCACAATGAGAGCGTAAAACACATGGTGGTGTATTGCATTCAACGATTTGGTTATCACCTTGTAATATACGAACAATTGCACCCAAATTTGAGTTTAGTGCATTAGGATTTAAGCGAATTCCTCCGCCTTTGCCGCGAATGGTAATAATCCATTCTTGCTTGCCCATGAAATGAACAACTTTAACCAGATGGTTTTGCGAAACATGCAAATCTTTCGCGATTTCTGCAATCGTATACGGTGCATCACTTGGGCGAGCGACGTACATTAATATTCGTAAAGCATAATCGGTAAATTTATTAAGTTGCATGATCACCAAAAACTAAAGGTTGACGGACGATCATCTTAGCCTGAAAGTCTAAAGAAGAAAACTTTCAGGCTAGAGCTTTTTATATTAGAGCGTTAAAGGAGCTGAAACTTGTACTTGGTCACCCACTCTATAGTGCTCAAGTAAAATATTAGCAACGGAAAATTCAGTATGATTTTCTTCTGGTTGCACCTCAAACTGGTACGCATTATTTTCCTGAGCTTCTGTAAATTTAAATGCTTTAGGTTGCTCAAGTTGTTGCTCAGGAACTTGTACTTTTACAGAAATAAAAGCATTAGCTGGGCTAGTCAGTACATCTTCATGATCAGTCGCTTTTAACGTAAAGCGCTTGCCAGACTCAAGTGGGTCAATTTGTGTAATTTCAAATGAACGCCAGCCAGCCCATCCACCTTTTAAGCTTTCAAGCTGTTCATATTTTTGTTTTTCAACGCCAATTAAAATATCTGCCAACTGTAAATAAGCTTGTTTCCACGCTTCAATCAGTTCTGATTCAAATGGAACATTTAAAACTTCACTAATTGAATGAAGTAAGTTGTCTCCAACAATTGCATATTGATCGGGTTGAATATCTAAACTTACGTGCTTAGTGGTAATACGCTCAACTGCTTTGGCAAGCACTGTAGGATTTTCAATATTTTCAGCATATGCGAGTACTGCCGCTGCGAGGGCGCGAGGTTGGCGTAAGCTTGTCTGGTCATCTAGGTTAAAAACATTTTTTAATTCAGGACTGTTATTTAACATCCGCTTATAAAAGTATGTAGTCAGTGTAACGCCGTGTTCACGCAATACAGGTACAGTAGATTTTACGAGTTCAATTTGTTGTGGAGTCATGGCTAGACCTTAATTATCTGGCTTTATAAGATGTATTTAAAATACATCTTATAAAAATTAATCGCAATAGTTTTATTAATAAAAACCATAAAAAAATTAAGGGATATAAAATCCCTTAAAATAAAGTGCTGATTTAAATGGTCTATTTTCCAAATAATGAGCCAAGTAATCCGCGTACCAATTTCTGTCCTGTACTGCCGCCTAAAGTGCGTGCAGCGCTTTTTGCAAAAGTTCCCACTATATCTTGAGTTAGTTTTGCTCGTTCTTTTGCAGCACGTTCTTCTTCCTTTTGCTGTTCTCGTGCTAAACGTTCTTGTTCCTTGGCTTGTTGCTTCGCTAAAGCTTCTTGCTCTTTGGCAAGCTCAGCATCCTGTTTTTGCTGCTCACGTTCAGCAACTTTATTTTGGAGCATTTCATAAGCGCTCTCACGGTCTACAACTTGTTCATAGACACCAGTAATAATACTTTGGGAAATTAGGGTTTTTCGTTCTTCAGGTGTAATCGGTGTAAAAGAGGAGTAGGGAGGCATCACCCAGCCACGCTCTACAATTTGTGGAGTACCTTGTTCATCTAGGCAACTAATGAGGGCTTCACCTACCGCTAGCTGTGTAATCGCTTCATCCACTTTGAAATTAGGATTAGCACGAAACGTATCTGCAGCAGTTTTTACTGCCTTTTGATCTTTCGGAGTAAATGCGCGTAGAGCATGTTGTACGCGGTTACCAAGCTGACCCAAAACACTTTCTGGTAAATCAAGTGGATTTTGAGTAATAAAATAAATACCGACACCTTTAGAGCGAATTAAACGTACAACTTGTTCAATTTTCTGTTGTAAAGCTTGACTGGCATTATCAAATAACAAGTGAGCTTCATCGAAGAAAAACACGAGTTTCGGTTTATCCATATCACCAACTTCAGGAAGCTGTTCAAATAACTCAGAAAGCATCCATAACAAGAAAGTAGCATATAGCTTAGGTGTATTCATGAGCTTGTCAGCAGCAAGAATATTGATATAGCCGCGGCCATTAGCATCGGTTTGTATAAAGTCCAGAATATTTAAAGCTGGCTCTCCAAAGAATTGATCCCCACCTTGGTCGGCAAGAGCGAGCAAATTGCGCTGAATTGCTCCTAAACTGGCTGGAGATAAGTTGCCGTACTCAGCTTTAAATTCCGCTGCATGTTCACTCACAAAAGTGATCATGGCTTTTAGGTCTTTAAAGTCGACTAACAGTAATCCTTGATCATCTGCGATGCGGAAAACAGCAGATAGAACACCTTCTTGAGTGTCATTTAGATTGAGTATACGTGCTAATAAAATTGGCCCAATTTCAGAAATAGTGGTTCGAATAGGATGGCCTTGTTGCCCAAATAAATCCCAAAAAATAACGGGATTGGCAGCAAAAGGAACGCTATCAATTTGTAGAAGCTTTAAGCGTTCATTAAATTTATCTGAAGCCTCTCCAGCTTTTGCTAGGCTAGAAACATCGCCTTTTGCGTCGGCAAGAAAGACGGGAACACCGATTCTAGAAAAACTTTCTGCAAGAACCTTTAGAGTGACTGTTTTACCTGTACCCGTAGCACCTGCAATTAGGCCATGCCGGTTAGCAAATTGAGAAAGCAAAACAATTTCTTTAGAGGTGTCATTAATATTTTTAGCAATAACAATCGGTGTACCCATATATTTTTATCCTTCGGTGTGAGTCACTGTTGATCTTGTCGTTTTACAAATATTTCAGCGCATTTTCGATATCTTGAATTAAATCTTGCGGATCTTCCAGACCTATACACAAACGAACCAATAAACCTTGTTGTAAATGTGTATTTTTAAGTTTTCGCATCATTTTTAGATCATAAAGCATGACAAGACTAACTGGACCACCCCAACTAAAACCAAGTTTAAATAGCTTAAGAGCATCGCAAAAGCGACGTATAGCTGAAATATCATAATCAGGTTTAAATATGACACTGACTAATCCTGCACTCTTACCTGTAGTGCAAATCTCTTGCCAATATTGATGACCTGGGGAAGCTTTATCACTTGGATGTAGAACTTGTGCAAATTGAGGCTGTTGCTTTAACCATTCCAATAAAGTTTTCGCATTATTTGATTGCTGTTCATATCGTAGTGACATGTGTGCGAGGCTACGCTGAACTTGTGCTGCATCATCTCCTGAGATAGCAATACCTAGAGTGGCATGTGTACGGAACAGGCGGTGATATAGTTTTTCATCGCGAGTTACAATGCTACCCATCAATATATCGCCACCACCACTTGGATATTTGGTAAGTGCATGCACAGTTAAGTCAACTGATAGATGTTCATTAGAAAAATCAAAAGCATTAAATGCAAGTCCAGCCCCCCAAGTATTATCTAAAGCTGTTAAAACACCTTGAGCTTTTGCTTTTTTTACTAACTCTTTAAGATTTGGAAACTCCATAGTGACAGAGCCTACGGCCTCTAGCCATAAAAGCTTGGTTTGTTTGGTAGGTTGAAAAGTTGAAACATCAATTGAATTATAAACTTTAACCCTGATGCCATATTGTGCTTTTAAATAGTTTAAATGCTCTAGGTTTGGACCATATATATTGTCTGGTACCCAAACTTCATCACCTGTTCCTAAAAAAGCAGAGTTAACTATATTTATTGCAGATAAACCACTTGGTGCAAGTAAGCCGTACAAACCACCCTCTATTTGCGCAATATTGTCGGCTAAAGTGAATGTGGTAGGTGTGCCATGTGTCCCATAGCTATAATCATAAGGGTCAGTCCAATGGCGATCAAAAAGGTGCGCAGTTGATTTAAAAATAATAGTTGATGCACGAAATAAGGGAGGTTGCACGGTCTCGATAAACTGAGGTGCTTTTCGTGGTGCATGAATGAGTTGGGTTTGAAAATTGTTATGCTTTTTCATAGGGCGCTGTACTTTAAATAATAAGATTAGATTAAGAGAAAACTTACTTATTCGCTAGATTTTTGATTATTTCTAAGATGTTTCGTTACTGCTGTAACATTCACTAAAAACTTGGCTTTATTTTTGCAAAGATCTAATCAACATTCTAACAACAATAGGTTTAAGCGCATGAAGTCGCATTTACGTGTTCACTATTTCCAACATATTGCTGGTGAAGGTTTTGGAAGTTGCTACTCATTTTTAAAAGCTCATCATGCAACTATTAGCTCTACTGAGTTTTTTGCACTTCCAGTTGATCGTTCTCTTGAAATAGAAGCTTTACCACGAATTGAAGAAGTTGATTTATTATTGGTTATGGGTGGAACCATGAGTGTTAATGACGAAGCAAATTACCCATGGCTGAAAATAGAGAAAAGATGGCTACGTCGATATTTAGCGGCAGGTAAGCCAGCTATAGGTCTTTGCTTGGGAGGCCAACTGATCGCAAATGCATTGGGTGCAGCGGTTAGCCGTAACCGTTATCAAGAACTTGGGTGGTCGACAGTGCAAAGAGTTGCAAACTTACCTCAGGAAAGCTTTCCTTTGCCTGAAGAAATTAATGTGATGCAGTGGCATAGCGAAACATTTGAAATACCTAAAGGTGCTATACGTTTGGCTGAGAGCAATGCTTGTCGTAATCAAATGTATCAGATTGGAAAGAATGTACTAGGCTTTCAGTTTCATCCAGAGATGACCCCAGCAGCCCTAAAACTTCTTTTGGAAAATGAGGAAGAACTTTCAATTTTTAGTGGGGAATATGTGCAATCTACACGTGAGCTTGAATATTCAGAGGCAAAAAAATTTGAACAGGGTAATCAGCTTTTAAATAAAGCGATTGAATTTGTAATAAATACCTAAAATGACTAGCTAAAACAGGATTTGAGCAAAAAATAGAAAAAGAGAATTGCATAAGACTTAAACAATCGTTATAATGAGCGACCCTCAATGAGAGGGCATTTACTGCGAAGAAAGTAGTAAATGTGCATTACAGTCGTGGCATCGATCATGACCTTAGTGATTATCACTGCCTTTGACACTTACCAATGGGTGAGATGCGTCAAAGGTGATTCTTTATATATTTGGCTTGGAGTTTACTGGTATGTCTAACCAGAGAATTCGTATCCGTCTTAAGTCTTTTGATCATCGTCTGATTGATCAATCTGCTCAAGAGATCGTAGAAACCGCTAAGCGTACTGGCGCACAAGTGTGTGGTCCAATTCCGATGCCTACTCGCATCGAACGCTTCAACGTTCTTACTTCACCGCACGTTAACAAAGATGCGCGTGACCAGTACGAAATCCGCACCTACAAACGTTTGATCGACATCGTTCAACCTACAGATAAAACTGTTGATGCATTGATGAAATTAGATCTTGCAGCTGGTGTTGATGTTCAGATCGCTTTGGGTTAAGGCTTTCGGTTAATTAACGATTAGTTAATTAGGCCGCTTTTTTAGAGGTTTATGCACATGGCTATTGGTTTAGTCGGTCGCAAATGTGGTATGACTCGCATCTTTACAGATGCTGGTGTTTCTGTACCTGTTACAGTCATCGAAGTCGATCCAAACCGCATTACGCAAATCAAAACACTTGAAACTGATGGTTATCAAGCTGTTCAAGTAACTACTGGTGAACGTCGCGAATCTCGCGTAACTAGCGCTCAGAAAGGTCACTTCGCGAAAGCTGGTGTTGCTGCTGGTCGTTTAGTTAAAGAGTTCCGTGTTACTGAAGCTGAGCTTGAAGGTCGTGAAGTTGGTGGTACTATCGGCGTTGATTTGTTCACAGTTGGTCAAGTTGTTGACGTAACTGGTCAATCAAAAGGTAAAGGTTTCCAAGGTGGTGTTAAACGTTGGAACTTCCGTACCCAAGACGCTACTCACGGTAACTCAGTTTCTCACCGTGTATTAGGTTCTACAGGTCAAAACCAAACTCCTGGACGCGTGTTCAAAGGCAAAAAAATGGCTGGTCACTTAGGTGACGAACGCGTAACAGTACAAGGTCTTGAAATCGTATCTATTGACGCTGAACGTTCTGTTTTAGTTGTTAAAGGTGCAATTCCTGGTGCAACTGGCGGCGACGTAATTGTACGTCCTACCATCAAGGCCTGAGGGGAAATACCGTGAATTTGAAAACTGTTTCCGGCTCTGCTGTTGAATTGTCTGAAGTTGCTTTCGGACGTGAATTTAACGAAGCTCTTGTACACCAAGTTGTTACTGCTTACTTAGCAGGTGGTCGTCAAGGTACTCGTGCTCAAAAATCGCGTGCAGACGTTTCTGGCGGTGGTAAAAAGCCATTCCGTCAAAAAGGTACTGGTCGTGCTCGTGCGGGTTCTATTCGTAGCCCTATCTGGGTTGGTGGTGGTAAAACTTTTGCTGCTCGTCCACAAGATTGGTCTCAAAAAGTAAACCGTAAGATGTACCGCGGTGCAATGCAATGTATCTTAGCTGAACTTGTTCGCCAAGATCGTCTTGTATTAGTTGAAGAGTTTGCTGTTGCTGCTCCAAAAACTAAAGAATTGCTTGCAAAGCTTAACGACTTAAATGCTGCTCGTGCATTAATCGTTACTGACGCTGTAGATGAGAACTTATATCTTGCAGCACGCAACCTTCCGCATGTAGATGTGGTAGATGCAACTGCAATCGATCCTGTAAGCTTGATCGCGTTTGATAAAGTTGTGATGTCTGTAGCTGCTGCTAAGAAAATTGAGGTAGAACTCGGATGAACAACGAACGTATCTATCAAGTCCTTAAAGGACCAGTCTTCTCAGAAAAGGCACAAGTTTTAGGTGATACTGTTGGCGTTCAAGTATTTAAAGTAGACATCAATGCTACTAAACTTGAAGTTAAAAAAGCAGTTGAAAAACTTTTTGGTGTAGAAGTTGTTAAAGTTAACACTACTATTACTAAAGGTAAAACTAAGCGCTTTGGTAAAACATTAGGACGTCGTTCTGATGTTAAAAAAGCATACGTCACCCTGAAAGCCGGCCAAGATGTTGAAATGGCTGACTTGGGCGATACCGCTGAAAGCGCAGCGGAATAAGGACGAAAATTATGCCGATTCAAAAATGTAAGCCAACGTCTCCAGGACGTCGCTTTGTAGAGAAAGTGGTTCATGACCACCTTCACAAAGGCGCTCCTTACGCACCGTTGGTTGAAGCTAAAAAACGTACTGGTGGTCGTAATAACAACGGTCACATTACTACTCGTCACGTTGGTGGTGGTCATAAACAACACTATCGTATCGTTGACTTTAAGCGTAACAAAGACGGCATTCCAGCTGTTGTAGAGCGCATTGAATACGATCCAAACCGTACAGCACATATTGCTTTGTTGAAATATGCTGATGGTGAGCGTCGTTATATCATTGCTCCTAAAGGTTTACGTGCTGGCGATAAAGTACAATCTGGTAACGATGCTCCAATTCGTCCAGGTAACTGCTTGCCACTTCGTAACATGCCGATCGGTTCTACGCTTCATAACATCGAACTTAAAATTGGTAAGGGTGCGCAATTAGCGCGTTCTGCTGGTGCTTCTGTTCAGTTGTTGGGTCGTGATGGTTCTTACGCAATTGTTCGCCTTCGTTCAGGTGAAATGCGTAAAATTCATGTTGAATGCCGCGCTGTAATTGGTGAAGTTTCTAACCAAGAAAACAACCTTCGTTCATTGGGTAAAGCTGGTGCTTCGCGCTGGCGTGGTGTTCGTCCTACCGTACGTGGTATGGCGATGAACCCAGTTGATCACCCGCACGGTGGTGGTGAAGGGCGTAACAAAGGTATTCAACCTGTAAGCCCATGGGGTCAAAAAGCTAAAGGGTACAAGACACGTACCAACAAGCGTACGACTAAGATGATTATTCGCGACCGTCGCGTCAAGTAAAGGAATCTGACTAATGCCTCGTTCTCTGAAAAAAGGCCCATTCGTCGATGCGCACTTGTTCGCTAAGGTTGAAGCGGCTGTTGCTAGTAACTCTCGCAAGCCGATTAAAACTTGGTCTCGTCGTTCGATGATCCTTCCAGATTTTGTTGGTTTAACAATCTCTGTTCATAATGGTCGTAATCACGTTCCAGTAATTGTTACTGAGCATATGGTTGGTCATAAACTCGGTGAATTCGCGCCAACTCGTACCTATCGTGGTCACGGTGTTGACAAGAAATCTAAACGTTAATAGGTGTCATGATGGAAGTAACTGCTAAATTACGCGGTGCCGCTATCTCGGCACAAAAGGCACGTTTGGTTGCAGATCTTATTCGCGGCAAATCTGTTGCGCATGCTTTAAACATCTTAAACTTCAGCAATAAAAAAGCTGCTGTTTTAGTGAAAAAAGCATTGGAATCTGCGATTGCAAACGCTGAACACAATAACAGTTTAGATGTTGACGATCTTAAAGTTTCTACGATTTACGTTGATGAAGGCATGAGCCTTAAACGTATTATGCCACGTGCTAAAGGCCGTGCAGATCGTATTACTAAGCGTACTTGTCACATCACCGTTAAGGTAGGGGTTTGATATGGGTCAGAAGGTTCATCCAATCGGTATCCGCCTAGGTGTTGTGAAACGTCATAACGCTAACTGGTATGCGAATCCGAAACAATACGCTGAATACTTGCTTAAAGATCTTCAAGTTCGTGAGTTTTTAACTAAAAAACTTAAGAATGCGATGGTAAGCAATATTCTTATCGAACGTCCATCAGGCGCTGCTAAAGTAACTATTAGCACAGCTCGTCCTGGTATCGTAATCGGTAAAAAAGGCGAAGATATTGAGAAATTACAGCGCGAACTTACCAGCATTATGGGTGTTCCAGCGCAAGTAAGTATCAACGAAATTGATCGCCCAGACTTAGATGCGCGTTTAGTTGCTGAAGCAATTGCTTCTCAATTAGAAAAGCGTGTTATGTTCCGTCGTGCTATGAAGCGTGCGGTTCAAAACACTATGCGTGCTGGTGCTAAAGGTATCAAAGTTGAAGTGTCTGGCCGTTTAGGTGGTGCAGAGATTGCTCGTACAGAATGGTATCGTGAAGGTCGTGTACCTTTGCATACATTACGTGCAGACATTGACTATGCAACTATGCGTGCAGAAACAACTTACGGTACGATTGGTGTTAAAGTTTGGATTTTCCGTGGCGAGATCTTAGGTGGCATGAAACAAGTCATGAACCCTGCTCCTGCTGAAGATCGTCCAGCTAAACGTGGTCGTGGTCGTGGTGAAGGTCAAGAGCGTCGTGGTCGTCGCGGTGACCGTGCTGCTGACAAGGGAGAATAATCCATGTTGCAACCTAAACGTACCAAATTCCGTAAAGTGCACAAAGGCCGTAACACTGGTCTAGCGCATCGTGGTAGTACAGTATCATTTGGTTCGATTGCAATTAAAGCAACTGAACGTGGTCGTATGACTGCGCGTCAGATTGAAGCTGCACGTCGTACTATTAGCCGCCGTATTAAGCGTGGTGGTAAAATCTTTATTCGCGTATTCCCGGATAAACCAATTACTCAAAAGCCTCTTGAAGTGCGTATGGGTAAAGGTAAGGGTAGCGTGGAATACTGGGTTTGCCAGATCCAACCAGGTAAGATCCTGTACGAAATTGAAGGTGTGAACGAAGAATTAGCGCGTGAAGCATTTGCTTTAGCTGCTGCTAAGCTTCCGTTTAAAACCACTATCGTGACTCGGACGGTAATGTAATGAAAACTAAAGATCTACGTGAAAAATCGGTAGAAGAGTTGAAAGCTTTGCTTGATGAGCAACAGCTTAACCAATTCCGTCTTCGTATGGCGAAAGCAACTGGTCAGTTGGGTAAATCGCACGAAGTGCAAATTGCTCGTAAGACAATTGCTCGTATTAAGACACTCCTTACCGAAAAACAGGGGAACGGACAATGAGTGAAAAAACAGTCCGCACGTTAACCGGCAAAGTCGTAAGTGACAAAATGGATAAATCTATTGTTGTTCTTATTGAACGCCGCGTTCAACACCCGTTGTATGGCAAGTCAATTCGCCGTTCAACTAAGTTACACGCTCATGATGAGAACAACGTTGCTAAAATTGGCGATGTTGTAACCATTAAAGAAAGCCGCCCAATTTCTAAAACTAAAGCTTGGACTTTAGTGGAAGTAGTTGAAGCAGCTGCTGAGTAATTCGACGTTCTTGTTGCATCATCGGTCAATTTCGAGTACTCTTTGAGCCTTTCGAAATTGTGACCGGTGATGCTCGGTTTTGGAGTAGGGCAATGATTCAAACCGAAACTATGCTCGACGTAGCAGACAACAGTGGTGCTCGCCGCGTACAATGTATTAAAGTACTTGGTGGTTCACATCGTCGTTATGCTTCTGTTGGCGACATTATTAAAGTTACTGTAAAAGAAGCAATCCCACGCGCACGTGTTAAAAAAGGTGACGTGATGAATGCGGTTGTAGTTCGTACTAAATTCGGCATTCGTCGTCCAGATGGTTCTGTGATCCGTTTTGATGATAATGCTGCAGTTATCTTGAACAACAACAAAGCTCCGATTGCTACTCGTATCTTCGGACCAGTGACTCGTGAACTTCGTACTGAACAGTTCATGAAAATCATTTCATTGGCTCCTGAAGTTCTATAAGAGGCAATCATGGCTAAGATTAAAAAAGGCGATCAAGTTATCGTGATCGCAGGTAAAGAAAAAGGCAAACAGGGTACTGTATTGTCTGTTTCTGAAGACCGCGTTAAGGTTGAAGGCCTTAACTTAGTGAAGAAGCATCAAAAGCCGAATCGTGTAACTGGCGCTGAAGGCGGTGTAGTTACTCAAGAAGCTTCGCTTCATATTTCAAACGTGGCAATTTTAAATGCTACAACCCAGAAGGCTGACCGTGTTGGTTACCAAGTGATTGATGGCGTGAAAACTCGCGTTTATAAATCAAATGGTGAATCAGTGGCGGTAGCGAAGTAATAGGTTGAAAAGGCAATGGCCAGACTTAAAGCACGTTACAATGATGAACTTAAAGCAAAGTTAAAAGAAGAACTTAGCATTAAGAACGTGATGGAAATTCCACGCATCACAAAAATTACCCTAAACATGGGTGTAGGCGCAGCTGCAACTGATAAGAAATTATTAGATGGCGCTGTAGTCGACATGCAATTAATTGCTGGTCAAAAACCAGTAATTACACTTGCTCGTAAATCTATCGCAGGTTTCAAAATCCGTGATGGTTGGCCGATTGGTTGTAAAGTTACTTTACGTGGCGACCAAATGTACGAATTCTTGGACCGTTTGATCTCTATCGCAATCCCTCGTATCCGTGACTTCCGTGGTTTCTCTGCGAAATCATTTGATGGTCGTGGTAACTACTCAATGGGTTTGAAAGAGCAAATCGTTTTCCCTGAAATCGATTTCGATAAGATTGATCGTATTCGTGGTATGGATATTACCATTACTACGACTGCTCGCACCGATGACGAAGGCCGTGCGCTTATGCGTGCATTCGGCTTCCCGTTCAAATAAGAGGTCGATATGGCTAAGAAAGGTATGATTAATCGCGAATTGAAACGCGAAAAAACTGTTGCTAAATACGCTGCAAAACGTGCTGAATTAAAAGCTACGATTGCAAACGTAAATGCTAGCGACGAAGAGCGTTTCGAAGCGATGTTAAAGTTACAAGCATTGCCGCGTAATGCATCTCCGGTACGTCTTCGTAACCGTTGTGGTTTAACTGGTCGTCCTCATGGTTACTTCCGTAAGTTCGGTTTAAGCCGTAACAAACTACGTGACACAGTAATGCAAGGTGATGTACCAGGCGTTGTTAAGGCAAGCTGGTAAGGAGCGACTAAATGAGTATGCAAGATACCGTTGCCGACATGCTAACACGTGTTCGTAACGCACAAATGGCTAAGAAACAAACTGTTTCTATGCCTTCTTCTAAGTTGAAAGTTGCTATTGCAAACGTACTTCAACAAGAAGGTTATATTTCAAATGTAGAAGTTGCTCAAGAAGAGACAAAATCTACTTTGACTATTACTTTAAAATATTTCGAAGGCAAACCAGTTATCGAAATGGTTAAGCGCGTAAGCCGTCCAGGTCTTCGCCAATACCGTGGTAAAGATAAACTTCCTAGCGTTAAGCAAGGTTTAGGTATTGCAATTGTTTCTACAAGCAAAGGCATCATGACTGATCGCGCTGCACGTGCTGCGGGCGTTGGTGGTGAAGTTATTGCTTTTGTTTCTTAATAGGTGATTCCTCATGTCTCGTGTGGCTAAAGCCCCAGTAACTGTACCTAATGGTGTAGCAGTTACTCAGAACGGCCGGCAGGTCGAAGTGAAAGGCACTAAAGGTACATTGTCTTTCAACCTGCATGCGCTGGTCGAGCTAAAACAGGAAGAAGGTAAACTTCAACTTGCTCCAGTTAAAGAATCGAAAGATGCTTGGATGCAAGCTGGTACTGCTCGCGCTGTATTGAACAACCTTGTAAAAGGTGTTAGCGAAGGCTTCGAACGTAAGTTGCAGCTAGTTGGTGTTGGTTATAAAGCTGCGGTTAAAGGTACTGTTGTAAACCTTAACCTTGGTTACTCACACCCAATTGACTACGCTTTACCAGAAGGTGTAACAGCGGAAACTCCAACTGCTACTGAAATCATTTTGAAATCAGCAAACAAGCAGTTGTTAGGTCAAGTAGCGGCAGAAATCCGTGCATACCGTGCTCCTGAACCATATAAAGGTAAAGGTGTTCGTTATTCGGATGAAGTCATTCTTCGTAAAGAAGCTAAGAAGAAATAAGGCGCGAGGTTCTTATGAACGAAAAGAAACAATCCCGTTTGCGTCGTGCGAAAAGCACACGCTTGCACATTCGTGCATTGGGTGCGACTCGTTTGTGTGTAAACCGCACTCCGCGTCACATCTATGCTCAAGTTATTTCAGCAGATGGTGGCAAAGTTTTAGCGCAAGCTTCAACTTTGGATGCATCTTTACGTAGCGGTACTACAGGTAATGTAGATGCAGCTACTAAAGTAGGTGCTTTAATCGCAGAACGTGCGAAAGCAGCTGGTGTAACTAAAGTTGCATTTGACCGTTCTGGTTTTAAATATCATGGTCGTATCAAAGCCTTGGCTGATGCTGCTCGTGAAAACGGCTTGGAGTTCTAATCATGGCTAAAGTTGAACAAAACGAAGGTCTTGTTGAAAAGCTGGTTGCCGTTGATCGTGTAGCCAAAGTTGTCAAGGGCGGTCGTATCTTCTCTTTCACAGCATTAACAGTTGTGGGTGATGGTAATGGTCGTGTTGGTTTTGGTCGTGGTAAAGCACGTGAAGTTCCAGCTGCTATTTCTAAAGCACTTGAAGCTGCTCGTCGCAACATGATCACTGTAGACCTTGCTGGTACTACTTTACAACACCCTGTGAATGCTCGTCATGGTGCAAGCCGTGTATACATGCAACCTGCTTCAGAAGGTACTGGCGTAATCGCTGGTGGTGCAATGCGTGCCGTTCTTGAAGCTGCAGGTGTACATAACGTACTTGCTAAATGTTATGGTTCTACTAATGCTGCTAACGTAGTAAACGCAACTTTTAAAGGTTTGCGTGATATGACTTCTCCTGAGAAAGTCGCTGCGAAACGTGGTAAATCAGTAGAAGAAATTCAAGGGTAATCAATCATGAAAACGATTAAAGTTACCCAGACTAAATCTTCTTCACATCGCTTGAAAAATCACAAGCTTTGCTTACAAGGTTTAGGTCTGCGTCGTATTGGTCATACTGTAGAAGTGCAAGATACGCCTTCTAACCGTGGTATGATCAACAAAGTCTACTATATGGTTAGTGTAGAGGAATAAGCCATGACTCTGCGTTTAAATGAGCTTGCACCTGCAGAAGGTGCAAAACGTGAACACCGTCGTTTAGGCCGTGGTATCGGTTCTGGCGTTGGTAAGACTGGTGGCCGTGGTGTCAAAGGTCAAAAATCACGTAAAAGTGGTGGCGTTCGTCCAGGTTTCGAAGGCGGTCAAACAGCGATTTATCGTCGTTTACCTAAATTCGGTTTCACTAGCCAAATCGCTTTAAAAACTGCTGAAGTACGTTTGTCTGAGTTAACTAAAGTGGAAGGCGACATTGTTAGCCTTGAAACTTTAAAAGCTGCGAATGTTGTTCGTCGCGATCAAATTCGTGCTCGTATCGTGCTTTCTGGTGAAATCACTCGTGCATTCACTGTTCAAGGTGTTGCATTGACTAAAGGCGCTAAAGCTGCAATTGAAGCAGCTGGCGGTAAAGTCGAGGAGTAATCTCGAGTGTCTATGTCTCCTAGTTCTTCAGGTCATGTCAACATGATGAAAGGTCAGCCATTTCATGTGAAATACCGTGAAATTATTCGCCGGATGAGTTTTCTAATCGGTGCATTGCTGGTCTTTCGACTAGGAGCGCATATTCCAGTACCAGGCATTAATAATGCTGCGTTAGAAAATTTATTTCATGCAAACCAAGGAACTATTCTTGGGCTATTCAATATGTTTTCTGGCGGTGCTTTAGAGCGAATGTCTATTCTTGCTTTAGGGATCATGCCTTATATTTCTGCATCAATTATTGTGCAGTTAATGTCAACAGTGATTCCTTCTCTTGAAGCCTTGAAAAAGGAAGGGGAGCAAGGTAAGCGTAAAATTAATCAATATACGCGTCAGGGTACATTATTACTTGCAGTGGTTCAGGCAGTAGGTATGTGTGCAGGCTTAATTGGTCAGGGTATTACTCTGTCTACGGGTCTTGCATTTTATATTCCTGCTGTTACGTCACTTATCGCTGGAACTATGTTCTTAATGTGGTTAGGTGAACAAATCACTGAAAGAGGTATCGGTAATGGTATCTCAATGATTATTTTTGCAGGTATTGTTGCTGGTTTGCCTAAATTAATTATGCAATCAGTGTCATCTGTAGATAATGGTCAAACAAGTTTGATTGGTCTTGTCATCTTTGGTCTTTTGTCTCTTGGTGTGCTGGCTGCGATTGTGTTTATTGAAAAAGCACAGCGTCGTATTCCAGTAAACTATGCACAAAAGCAACAAGGGCGTCGTATATTTACAGCTCAGCAAACACATCTACCATTAAAAATTAATATGGCTGGTGTGATTCCTGCAATTTTTGCAAGCTCTTTATTGTTGTTCCCAGCTAGTTTGGGTCAATGGGTAGGTAGTGCAGATCCGAATGCTGGTTTAATTAAGCGTAGCTTACAAGATTTAGCTCTGGTATTGTCGCCTGGACAGCCTTTGTATTTGGTGCTCTTTGGTGCGTTAATTATCTTTTTCTGTTACTTTTATACGGCTTTAGTATTTAGCCCTAAGGAAGTATCAGAAAATCTAAAACGCAGCGGAGCTTATGTGCCTGGTATTCGCCCAGGTGAGCAAACTGCTCGTTACTTAGATCATATTCTTAATCGTTTGACGTTTATTGGTGCGATTTATATTACAGTCATTTGTTTGATGCCAATGATTTTACAGAGTTCTTTTGGTATTCCATTTTATTTGGGTGGTACCTCATTACTTATCGTAGTCGTTGTTGTTATGGACTTTATGGCTCAGCTACAAGCGCATTTAACTTCTCATCAATATGACAATCAAACATTAATGAGAAAAACGACTGCTCATCCTAAGGGATAAGCGCACTTAGAGGTTTCATCATGAAAGTACAAGCTTCTGTAAAGAAAATTTGTGGTAGCTGTAAAGTTATCCGTCGTAATGGGGTTATTCGCGTGATTTGTAGCGCAGAACCTCGTCATAAGCAGCGTCAAGGTTAATCTAATCAAGACCTGTTGATTTCAGTAGGCGAATTGGGTTAATATCCGCCCCTCAAGATTTTTGTGGGGCGGTTGATTATCTCTACTGCCTTTTTGGAGAAAAGTGAATGGCTCGTATTGCCGGTGTAAACATTCCGGATAACAAGCATGCTGTTATCTCCCTCACTTATATCTTTGGTATCGGTCGCCATACTGCTAAGAATATCTTAGCTACAGTTGGCATCACTGAAACTACTAAGATTCGTGAGTTGGACGATGCACAGCTTGATGCGATTCGTGCAGAAGTTGCTAAGGTTCCTACCGAAGGTGACTTACGTCGCGAAATTTCCATGAACATTAAACGTTTAATGGATTTAGGTTGCTATCGTGGCCTTCGTCATCGTCGCAGCTTGCCTGTCCGTGGTCAACGCACCAAAACTAACGCACGTACCCGTAAAGGTCCGCGCAAACCGATTAAAAAGTAAGATTTCTGGAAGCTAAAAGATGGCTAAAGATACTCGCACACGCAAGAAGGTCACTCGTACCGTCTCTGAAGGTGTTGCACACATTCACGCGTCTTTTAATAACACCATTGTTACGATTACCGATCGTCAAGGTAATGCATTGGCTTGGGCTACCTCAGGTGGACAAGGCTTCCGTGGTTCACGTAAATCAACTCCGTTTGCTGCTCAGGTAGCTGCTGAAGTTGCTGGTAAAGCAGCTTTAGATTACGGTTTGAAAAACCTAGACGTCCTTGTAAAAGGTCCTGGTCCAGGTCGTGAGTCTGCGGTTCGTGCATTAGGCGCAGTGGGTTATAAGATTAACAGCATTACCGATGTGACTCCAATTCCTCACAACGGTTGCCGTCCACCTAAAAAACGTCGCGTGTAAGGAGAAACATTCATGGCTCGTTATATTGGTCCAAAATGCAAACTCTCTCGCCGCGAAGGGACAGACCTGCAACTTAAATCTGGCGTTAAACCATTTGACGTCAAAACTAAAAAAGCTAACAAAGCACCTGGTCAACATGGTCAGGCTCGCGGTGGTAAGCAATCTGAGTATTCACTACAATTACGTGAAAAACAAAAAGTCCGTCGTATTTACGGTGTGTTAGAGCGTCAATTTAGTAACTACTATAAAGAAGCAGCTCGTGTTAAAGGCGCAACTGGTGAGAACTTGTTGAAATTGCTTGAAAGCCGTCTTGATAACGTTGTTTATCGCATGGGTTTTGGTTCTACACGTGCAGAAGCTCGTCAGTTAGTAAGTCACCGTAGCATTACTTTGAATGGTCGTCGTGTAAACATCGCGTCTATTCAAGTTAAAGCGGGTGATGTAATTGCGGTTCACGAAGGTGCTAAACAACAATTGCGTATTAAAAACGCGATTGAATTAGCTGCTCAACGTGGTATTCCAGCTTGGATTGATGTTGATCATTCTAAACTTGAAGGTACGTTTAAAGCTGCACCAGATCGTTCTGATTTACCTGCTGAAATCAACGAAAGCTTGATTGTAGAATTGTATTCTAAATAATCCTTGAGGTAGCAATAATGACGCGTACTGCAAACGAGTTTCTCACTCCGCAAGCGATCAAGGTCGAAGCGGTAAGCGGGACCTCGGCAAAAGTGATTCTAGAACCTTTAGAGCGTGGTTTTGGCCACACTCTAGGTAATGCTTTACGTCGCATTCTATTGTCTTCTTTACCTGGCGCTGCTGTGGTTGAAGTAGAGATAGAAGGTGTCGAGCACGAGTACAGTACTTTAGAAGGCTTGCAGCAGGACATCGTCGAGCTCTTGCTGAACCTAAAAGGATTGTCTATTAAGCTGTTCGATCAAAATGAAGCTTATTTAACATTAGAGAAACAAGGTCCTGGCGATATTACTGCTGCTGACCTTCGTTTACCTCATAATGTTGAAGTGGTTAACCCAGATCATTTAATTGGTACTTTGAGTGCTTCAGGTTCATTAAAAATGCGCTTGAAAGTTTCTCAAGGTCGTGGTTATGAAACATCTGATTCTCGTTTCCCTGAAGGTGAAACACGTCCAGTAGGTCGTTTGCAATTAGATGCTTCTTATAGTCCGATTAAACGTGTTTCTTACACCGTTGAAAATGCGCGTGTTGAACAACGTACCGATTTAGATAAACTGGTAATCGACCTTGAAACAAATGGAACGGTTGATCCGGAAGAAGCAATCCGCAAAGCGGCAACAATCTTGCAACAACAAATTGCAATTTTTGTTGATCTTCAGAAAGATCAAACTCCAGTTGCTCAAGAACCTCGTGAAGAAGTTGACCCAATCTTGCTTCGCCCAGTAGATGATCTAGAGCTTACTGTTCGTTCTGCTAACTGTTTGAAAGCAGAAAATATTTACTACATTGGTGATCTCGTTCAACGTACTGAAGTTGAGTTATTAAAAACTCCTAACCTTGGTAAAAAATCGTTAACAGAGATCAAAGATGTTTTGGCATCGAAAGGCTTACAACTCGGTATGCGTCTTGAAAACTGGCCACCAGCTAGTCTTCGTATGGACGACCGTTTTGCCTATCGTAGCCGTTAATTAAGTAGGACTATCACCATGCGTCATCGTAATAGTGGTGTGAAATTAGGCCGTACAAGCAGCCATCGTAAAGCGATGTTCCAAAACTTGGCTAATTCTTTATTTGAACACGAGTTGATCAAAACAACTGTTCCTAAAGCTAAAGAATTACGTCGTGTTGCTGAGCCTTTAATCACTCTAGCAAAAAACGATACTGTAGCAAATCGTCGTTTAGCATTTGCTCGTACTCGTAATGCTGCAACTGTAGGTAAATTATTTACCGTACTCGGCCCTCGTTACAAAGAACGTAACGGCGGTTATCTACGTGTTCTTAAAGCGGGCTTCCGTGCTGGTGATGCAGCACCGATGGCTTACGTTGAGCTTGTAGATCGTGAAGTGAATACTTCAGCTGAATAATTGATATTATTCGAAAAAGGCCGGCTTTATGCCGGTCTTTTTTATTTTTTAAAAGCTATAAAAATAAAAAATTGTCCCCAAGTGACATAAAAAAACGGATAAACGGTCAAACTTGACATTGTGTATTGTCAAAATTGTGCTTTAATAAAGTCATATTCTCAACAATGGGTATAAAAATAAAATGGAAAAGCAAGTTGATATTCTAATCATTGGTGCCGGCATTTCAGGAATCGGAGTTGCTGCCCATCTATCTAAAAACTCTCCGCAGCGCCAATTTGAAATTTTAGAGCGTCGTGAATCTTTTGGGGGGACTTGGGATCTTTTCCGTTATCCTGGTATTCGTTCAGATTCAGATATGTCTACATTTGGTTTTAACTTTAAACCATGGTGTAAAGCAAATGTACTGGCTGATGGTGCTTCAATTAAAGGTTATTTAGGTGAAGTAATTGATGAGTTCAAATTAAAAGAAAAGATTCACTTTGGTCATCGTGTGCTTTCTGCAAATTATGATTCTACTTCAAAGAAATGGCATGTTGTTGTCGAGGATAGCAATAAAAAGCAACAGACTTGGGTAGCTAACTTTGTTGTAGGTTGTACTGGTTATTATAATTATGACCAAGGTTATGCTCCGACTTTCCCTAATCAAGATGCTTTTAAAGGTCAACTCATTCATCCGCAGCATTGGCCTGAAAACTTAGACTATACAGGTAAAAAAGTAGTAATTATTGGTAGTGGAGCTACTGCAATTACTCTAGTTCCTGCAATGTCGAAAGGTGGGGCAGGTCACGTGACAATGTTACAGCGTTCACCAACTTATATTGCAACAGTTCCTTCTATTGACTTCATTTATGAAAAAACTCGTAGATTTATGTCTGAAGAAACAGCTTACAAATTTACGCGTGCACGTAATATTGGTATGCAGCGCGCAATTTATGCATTGTCACAAAAGCATCCTAAAACAGTTCGTCGTTTACTCTTAAAAGCAATTGAAATGCAGCTTAAGGGTAAAGTGGATATGAAACATTTTACGCCTTCTTATAATCCTTGGGATCAGCGTCTTTGTGTAGTCCCTGATGGTGATCTATTTAAGATTCTTCGTGAAGGTAAGGCAAGTGTTGAAACTGATCAGATCGAGAAATTTACAGAGACGGGTATTCAATTAAAGTCAGGCAAACATCTTGATGCCGACATCATAGTGTCTGCAACTGGTTTACAAGTCCAAATTATGGGTGGTGTTCAAGCTAAAGTTGATGGTAAGCCAATCAACTCATCAGAGCATATGCTTTACAATGGTATTATGCTAAGTGATATTCCAAACATGGCAATGATTATTGGCTATGTGAATGCATCTTGGACATTAAAAGTTGATATTGCAGCTGATTATATTTCCCGTCTATTAAACTATATGGACAAGAATAACTATGATGAGGTTATTCCAGCGGGTAATAAAAACGAAATGGAAGAAGATACTGTAATGGGTAAATTGTCTTCTGGTTATATTAGTCGTGCAGCTCATGAGCTTCCAAAACAAGGTAAGCATGCTCCATGGCAAGTAACCAATAATTATCTTGAAGATAGAAAGTCATTACAAAATGCTAAATTTGATGATGGTATTCTTCATTTTCACAAACATTCAGATGTAAATACACGTAAGCCAAAGCTAGTGTCTTAAGATTTGAAATAAAAAAGGAGGCAAATAGCCTCCTTTTTATGCTTGGTATTAAAGTGTCCTAGAGATTAATTCTTTCATAATTTCGTTTGTACCTGCATAAATGCGGTTTGCTCGGTGGTCAATATAAGCACGAGCAATTGGGTATTCCAGCATGTAACCATAACCACCATGTAATTGAAGACATTCATCGACTATTTTCGAGAACATATCCGAAATTTTATATTTAGCAGCTGCGGCAGCTTCAACACTCAACTTTTCTTCAAGTTGTAATTCCATACAACGATCTAAATAGGTACGGCAGAAATCAATTTCAGTACGTAGTTCTGCGAGTTTGAAACGTGTATTTTGGAAAGCACTAATTGGCTTGCCAAATGCTTTACGATCTTTTGTATATTGAACAGTATGTGCAAACGCTGCTTCTGCACCAGCTTGGCAGATAATTGCAACCAACATACGCTCCCAGGCTAATTCTTTCATGAGCATAATAAAGCCCATGCCTTCCATGCCTAAAAGATTTTCTTTAGGAACACGAACGTTATCAAAGAAGAGTTCACATGTATCTTGACCTTTCATGCCAATTTTATTGAGTGGTTTACCCTTAGTAAAACCAGCACGGTCAGCTTCAACAATAATAAGTGATAAATTGGCAGAGCCTTTATCACTGTTGCCTGTTTTACATACCACGATGGCCATGTCGCACAAATAGCCATTGGTAATAAATATTTTTGAACCATTGATGACATATTCATCGCCATCAAGAACGGCTGTTGTTCGAACAGCTTGTAAATCTGAGCCTGTTCCTGGTTCTGTCATGGCAATTGCGGTCACTGTTTCACCAGTTGCCATTTTCGGAAGCCATTTTTGCTTTTGTTCTTCGTTTCCAAAGTTATTGATATAGTTGGCGACAATATCAGAATGTAATGAGAAACCTGTACTTGAGTCCATTGCGTATGCTTGTTCTTCGATAAGAATCATACTGTATAGGCGGTCCACACCTGAGCCACCGTATTGTTCTGGCATAGTGGTGCACAGTAAACCTAATGCACCAGCTTTATTCCAAAGATCTCGGTCCACATATTGTTGTTTTTCATATTTCTCAGTATTTGGTACAACTTCCTTCTCATAGAATTTACGTACCGTTTCACGAAAAGCTTCATGTTCTTCGTTAAATAGATGGCGAGGTAACATATTTGGAATGGGACGAATAGCACCAGATTGCATTGTATTTCTTCCTTGGTTTGGGCTTGATGTTATGAGTCTAAACATAAGGCAAGCTCATTAGGTCTAACAATGTGATGAATGCTCATTTATAGCTATGAAGTGATAAGTTTGGTCAATTTGAGATTTTTAGCGAACTTTCTTATGTGATCAGGTAAACTAGGCGCACTATCAACGCAGATGGGGAAATAAATGTCTGAAGAAATGACCTTGGAAGAACGTAAAGTAGTTTATCGCGCACGCCGCGGTTTAAAGGAAATTGATGTCTATTTTGACCCGTATGTGAAAAATTATTATTTAAAGGCAGATCCAGCAGAAAAAGCATTGTTTGCTGAATTAGTAGAGCAGGAAGATCCTGATTTACTTGACTGGTTTATGGAAGTATCTGAACCGCCGCGTACAGAATTACGTGATTTTATTCATAAATTAAAGCATTATGTTCATGGCTGATTAGTTTTGATCAACCAATTGAATTTTAAACTGAAATATAGCCGTTTCTCGATTATATTTCAGTTTTTTATTGGCCTATGTTTAGCAGCTCTGTTTTATCAGCTGATACCAATACTCTGGTGGTTAGTTACGGTCTGTTTATTATTTATAAGTTTTATTTTCTTTTTAAAGCGACCACAGCTCGTTCAAATTGCTTATTTAGATCAGAAATTATGGTCACTTAGCTTTCATTCAGAACAAACCATTTCTCGTGTAGAAATTTTAAAAATAATTGATTATCAGATTTTCATAGTGGTCTATTTTAAGGGTGATAAAACATTAACTTCTGTTATTTGGTTTGATCAAATGTCCTTATCTCAATGGAAACAGCTTAAGACTTTAGAAAAATTCTATTAATTGTTAGACAATTCTACATTTGTATATTTATTTAAAAATATTAAAAATCAATTAATTAAGATTTATTTCTATTTGGAAAATATAAATTGTCTAGTTAAAATACAGAAAAAATAGCAAGAAAGCTAATTGTCCGACAATTTCTCAATATGGTTATTATTCTATCGGTTAAAGTACAAACACCAACGTAAAGTGTGTCGGAGGTCTCAAATGGAGATGCCAACATGGTCGTTCTTGGTCATTGCCATCATTCTGGCAGTGGTGATAGGAAGAGCAGGAACTTTACTCAGGGAACATCTTAATAAAGCTAATCTTAGCAAAGTTAAGAGACAGAGGATGCAAAGGTCGTCGGTCAGTCAATAGTTTAATTGATTAATCGATTCATTTCATCAAGTGTCCGGTTTTTACTGGGTGCGAATGTAGTAAGGAGGTCTCTCATGGAGATTTCAATGTGGATGTTTCTGTTAATTGCAGTTGTTATGGCTGTAGTAGTAGGAAGAGCAGGAACTTTACTCAAGGATTATATAGAACAACAATAATATAAGCCGTTAAAAGCTTATCCCAGTTAATAAGTAGCATGTGCTGAACCGTCGCAATGCTACTTTTTTTTGCCTAAAATTTTTGTTTCCCTGAAAAACTGTCAATTTTATCTGCTGTGAAGTGTGTCAAAGTATAAGCGCTACAATTAGAGTAATTACTCTTTTATTCAAGATATGCATCTGCTAATGTACATCTGAAAAGGAAAAAACAAATTACATCGAGGACAGGAAGATGTCTAAAGTCCAAAAAATAAGCCAAGGTTTGGCGATGAGTTTTCTTGCAGCTTCAGTTTTATCAGGTTGTTCATACGTCGTGAAAAGCGGAGCAAATGTTGCTTTAGGTTTTACGGAAAAACACGTTGTTCCACCTATTTTGGCAATGCAAGATGCTGAAATGGTTTGTAATACTGGTAGTGCCTTAACTCCTGCAATCATGTCGACTAAAGGGATGGGTGCAGATCCTACTCGTGTTGCTGTCTTAATGTATGCTGCTTCAGGTGTATGTGCGGAAAACCAAGCATTAGAGCAGGAGTTACGTTATTTGCGCGCTTCAAAAGCAGGACAAGTAACAGAAGCTCAAGATGCACGTATTGCGCAGAAGCGTTGGGCTGCAATTGCTGCAGAGCGGCAATATACGGGCTATAAATTATTCGCTGATCGTTGGGAATCTAAATATAAGTACCATTTAGGTGACTCTTGTCCAACTATGCGTAGTGACACCGATCAGACTGTATATCTACTTGGAATGATCAGTGGCCTTCAAGCAGTAACAAATGACATTAACTCAGGTGGTTCTGTCAATGTTCCGAAAGATATTGCTGCTATCGTAGAACGTGGCATGGTTTGTCTTGATAACCAAAAGTTCTGGGGAGCACCAAATGCAACACGTGCGGTGATCTGGACTTTATTACCAGGAGCTAATGAAGGTAAGCCAGACCCGTATGAGACTTTAAAACAGTCAGTGCAAATCGGTGAACAAAAGGGTGTTCGTTTGTCTCACGCACTCTATGCTGTAGCTGCACAAGCAAGTGGTGATGATGCCAAAATCCGTGATGCATTAAAAACTTATGCAGCATCTCAAGCAGATGATAAACCAGTTAATCCGAACTTTAAGTTAATCGATAGTATGGCTGGTTTAATTGTTCGTGGTATTTCTGACCGCTATTGGACTGAGCATACGGGCGTTCGTACAGGTGATGGTGGTATGTCTCATTTCTGGGATGAGAAAAACGAGGGTTCAGCAGAACTGGATGAGTTATTTGACGGTGGGGCTGCATCAGAAGTTCCAGCAGACTCAGCAACTGCACAGTAAAAAGATCTGAAGAAACTAACTCCTTGCTTGCGTTGCTACTTATTTTTCGTATTAATCGCAAGGAGTCTAGTTTTAAAAGGAGTGTGCTATGAAGGATCATGTACTCAATAAAAAAGTGCTTTTGGTCGCAGGGTGCATTTCTGTTTCTGCATGTCTACAAGTATTTCCAGATTATTTTATTTATTGGCGTGAAAGCTTACTTGGTGAGTTTTGGCGTTTGTGGACAGCGCATTGGGTACATGTGGGGTGGATTCACTTCCTTTTAAATATGATGGCATTTGCTTGTTTGCCCTTCATATTTCCACATACCAAAGTGTGGCACATCTTAATTCTTCTTTTTCTTCTACCACCATTTATTAGCTTGGTGTTCTATTTTTATTTGCCTTATATCGATGCATATGCCGGTCTATCTGGAGTACTTCACGGGTTGTATACAGCCGTTGCTCTAGTTTATTTGCAATATCGCAAAGAACGGAATTTTGCATTGTTAGTTTTAGGACTAATTATTGCCAAACTGGTTTGGGAAAACACCTTTGGACAAACGGGCACTGCACAATTAATTGGTAGTCCTGTTTTAACCGAAGCTCATTTGTATGGTGCGATAGGCGGTGCGATCTTTGGGGGATGCTATTGGCTTATACAGAGATTCAAGTAGGAAGATTGACAATACAAACTGTTAAAAAAGAGATTTTAGTCATTCTTTATTGATAAAGTTTGATGCAAATTTGATCGTTGAATAAAGGGATTGGTAGAAAGGGGATGGACGATACCCCTGACCAAGGAAATTGCATGACTCAGAGCCTTTGTTATGAGGGATTTGAGAGAACAAAATTGGAATATTTATGCAAGAATATCAAGAAAAAAGATCTGGATTAGGTCTGCTGGGTTATATATGGAACGAATGGATCTCAACATTCGTAATCCTCATTTTGCTATTAATGACGCTGATAATTGGTACCGGGGAAATGATCCACGGGCAATTATTACGTATCGGGGAGCGCCTTTATGGTGACCCTGCGATAGGCATGCAATATTCATTTTTGCGTGCTGAGCCTGAAAAACCATCTTGTGATCGAAATCCAAATATTGATGCTCAAGTAAAAGAGCAAATGAAAGCGAATGCATCTGATGATTTCGCGAGCTTCTTTGGTGCTGCCTCAGAAAGTGATGTCCGTGCATCCTTACAAGCCGCACAGCAGCAATGTGAAGATAAATATAAGGCCTACGATAAAACTATTAAATATATTGAGGCAAATCCGGGAGTACGTACATACCGTACGATTGAAACGGGTTTCTTCGGGATATTTAAATTTGGTACAGAGAACCGCGCCATTTTACTAGTCTTTATGGTTTTAATTTCTGCAATTACTGCATCATTGAAATATCACCATATTGGCTTACGTAATCCAGCAACAAAAATTGATTACAAAGTGTATTCTCTCTTTATGTTGCTTGGTAATGCACTACTAAGTTTTTCTGTGATTAGTCAGTATCGTTCTGTCATTAATTCTGGGGTAACACCTACTTATGAAACAGTAACGATTTACTGGATCTGGATGATTCTGTTTGTTGTTCTGAGCTTAATTAGTCTGTATCAATTATTTGTTTCACCTCCGCCAAAACGTGAAGGCGGTAACATAGGCTTAGCCTTACTCTCTGTGCCTTTATATGCTTATATGGCACTAATTACAGGTATTGTCTTCACATTCTTTATGGACTATCCAATGGGGCAAGGGATTTACCTTGGTTTGTTGGTTGAGTTCTCAGGTATTTTCTTAAATCTTGCCTTATTTATTTGGGCAGGTATGTTGCTTACACAAACACGTGTTATGGACTTGTTCTTAAATGTACTTCGTCCATGGAACTTAGCACCAGAAACCTTAACTTGGTTAATTCTGATTGCTGCTGCTGTACCAACAGCTTATACAGGTGCATCAGGGATTTTCGTTATTGCGGCCGGTGCGATTATTTATAAGGAAGTTTGGAATGCAGGTGCTCGCCGTCAGTATGCACTTGCTGTATCTGCAATGTCAGGTTCATTAGGTGTTGTGGTACGTCCATGTCTATTGGTCGTTTTAATTGCCATGCTAGACAGTCGCCATGTTACATCTGATGAATTATTTGGACATGGTATTTACGTATTCTGGTTAACTGCATTTATTTTCTTAGGTGTATCTCTTTTCTTGGCAGAAGAAAAGTTCCGTGTGAACTCACCGAAAGTAGCACTTCCAGGCATGGCACGAGCTTTCGTACCCGTTATTCCATACATCTTAATTACAGTAGTTGTTCTTGCATTTTATAAATATGCATTAGATACCGGAATGAACGAATTTACTGCACCAGTAATTCTGCCACTCGTGCTGATTGCGATGATCTTGTACGATAAATTGGTGATGCCTAAAGAGACACCAGCTTTAAATATTCATGAAGCAATTGTTCGTGAACATGAGAAAAAATCTCCGTTCTTACAATCACACGATCCGCATAGTTCGCAGTTCCGTCTTGGTTTTGGTGGTGCATTGCGTTTTGCGACATCAGAAACCGTTGGGCATATCGGTGCCTTAATTATTTTGATGGCATTGTCTGCAAGTGTAGGTGGTTTAATTGAGCGCTCTGAAGTGGTTGAGTTATTACCAACTCATTTAGGCAGTATCTATATATCACTGGCATGTATTGCATTGTTACTTGCTATTATCGGTATGTGTACAGATCCATTTGGTGCTGTAATTTTAGTAGCAGCAACGATTGCTCCTGTAGCTTACGAAAATGGTATTCATCCAATTCATTTCTGGATGATTGTATTGGTTGCATTCGAATTTGGTTATGTAACACCACCAGTTGCCTTAAACCATCTATTAACACGGTTATCCGTTGGGGATGATGAGGTCAATGCTGCGGATGTGGAAGCGAAAGAGAAATACACAAGTTTCTATTATCGATATGAACGCTGGTTATTACCAATTATTGTCTTGTTCTCATCGTTGGTATTGGTAACTTATGCTCCATTAGTACTGAAACTTTTTGGTTGGTACAAATAGTTTTAAATGTATAACCTACTAAAAACACTCTCTTTAAGGGGGTGTTTTTTTATGGTGAGTTTTTAAATAAGCCAGTTTCTAATTAATAAAAAAAGCTAGTTCAAGGTGAACTAGCTTTTTTACGTTATCTTTAGATTTAGGCAAAAGCTATTGTTGTTTAACCTGAGCTTCGAGCAGTTTTACTTGCTCTTCTTTTAGCTTAATAAGTTGATCTGCATCAGCATGTTGAGCTTTTAAAGTCGCTTCCTGATCTTGTAATTGATGGTTGATATCATTGAGCTTAGAAACTTCTTCTTTTGCTAAAGATTCTTGAGCTGGAACAGGCTGTTTGAGCACATCTTCATTCACAAGCTGCTGAGAACTAGCAGTTTGCGGTTGAGCTACAGGTACGGAACTTGCTGGTGCTGTAGGTTTTTCAGGAGCTGGTGTCGATACAGGATGAGGATCGACTATCGGTGCTGGCGATTCAGTTTTTTTAAAAAACCATTGTGCTGCGAAAAAAAGCACTGCCAGAATGCTTAAGCCCCCAATTAAAATCCACAAGAGTTTTGAGTTTTGTTTTCTTTGTAGTGGCATCTCTAAGACCTTTAGTCAGAACGACGAGGCTTGAACTGTATTACTCCAACTTCATCAGGTATAGCAGGTGTTTCCGGTTCATCAACATGAGTCGGACGATTTTCGCTATAACCGCATTCGATACATTCAATCCATTCGTCTTCAGCGGTGGTTAGCATGACAATCCGATCTATGGCTTCACATTTTGGACATTTAGCCCCAGCAATGAAACGTTTTTTCATCTTTATCACCCTAACCACACGATCAATTTAGGCCCATAGTTTAAGCGGTTTTGTTGTCGTTCGTCCAACCTTGATGACGTAACAATGCATCAATTTTTGGTTCACGACCACGGAAATTGACAAATGCTTCAAGAGCAGTATCTTTCCCACCTACAGCTAAAATTGCTTGACGGAATTCTTTACCTGTTTGAGTGTTGAAAATACCTTCATGTTCAAAGCGGTCAAATGCATCACTTGCTAAAACTTCTGCCCACTTGTAAGAGTAGTAACCCGCCGCATACCCGCCTGCAAAAATATGGCTAAAGCTATGTTGGAAACGGTTGTAATCAACAGTTGGTACTACTGCATATTGTTGGCGTATGTCATTTAATGTCTGCTGAATTTGCTCGCTATTCAACGCAGGAGTCTTGGTGTGAATAGTTAAATCAAACAGTGCAAATTCAAGTTGACGTAAAGTTTGCATACCAGATTGGAAGAAACGCGCATTTAATAAAGCATCAAGTAATTCTTGAGGTAAGGTCTGTTTGCTCTCAATGTGCTCACTTAAAACATCAAGACTTTCTTTATCCCATGACCAGAATTCCATAAACTGACTTGGTAACTCGACTGCATCCCAAGCAACACCGTGAGTACCTGCAACCGAGATATTATCTACTTCAGTTAGCATATGGTGTAAGCCATGTCCAAACTCGTGGAACAAGGTAATAACTTCATCATGAGTTAGTAAGGCTGGCTGATTACCTACAGGTGGGGTGAAATTACACACCATATAGCAAATTGGTTTTTGTAAACCATGAACAGTTTGCATACGTGAGCGGAAGCCGCTCATCCATGCGCCGCCGCGTTTACCAGTACGTGCATATAAATCAAAGAAGAACCCGCCAACCACTTGGCCTTGGTCTTCTAACTCAAAATAACGAGCATCTGGATGCCAAACAGGAGCTTCACGTTCAACGATGTTAATGCCGTATAGGCGCTGTACAATCTGGAATAAGCCCTGAATGACTTTCGGAGCAGGGAAGTAAGGTTTTAATGCTTCTTGAGATAAGTTGAACTGTTGCTGTTTAAGCTTTTCAGAATAGTAAGTCGTATCCCAAGGTTTGAGCTCGTCAATTCCATCTTGTTTGGCAATTGCTTGTAGCTCAGCAACCTCATGAAGAGCAGGTGTACGTGCATGCTCAGCTAAGTCGGCTAAAAAGTCGTGAACTGTTTTGACATCAGGAGCCATTTTGCTAGCAAGAGAATATTCAGCGTAGTTATTGAAACCAAGTAGTTTTGCCATTTCTTGGCGGAGGCTCAAGATTTCTTCCATAATTTTGCTGTTATCAAATTCAGTTTGTTCAGACTGATCTGATGCACGAGTGACATAAGCTTTATATAGTTCTTCGCGTAATGCGCGATCATCTGCATAGGTCATGATTGCAAAATAAGCTGGAAAATCTAAAGTCGCTACTGCTTGGTCAAGGTCGCGCTGTTTGCCATACTGCTTTAATAATTCAATATTACTTTCTGGAAGACCTTTTAACTGATCTTCTGTAAGCGGTTTAAAATAGGCTTGTGTCGCATCAAGTACGTGGTTGGAGAAGTCAGAAGAAAGCTGCGAAAGACGTGCAGAAATTTCTGCATAGCGTTTTTTCTTTTCACCTTCTAGAGCAACGCCAGAAAGCTTGAAATCACGTAATGCGAGGCGGATGGCACTTTGTTGCGCAGCGCTAAGTGTTGTATAGCTCTGACCATCAAGAATATGTTGGTAAGTCTGATATAGCGCCGTATGTTGACCTAGTTGAGTGTAATATTCACTTAAAGCGGGTAAGAGCGACTGATAGACTTCTCTGGTTTCAGCATTACTCATCACTGCATTTAAATGTGACAACACTCCCCATGATTCACTAAGGTTATTTTCAAGTGCATCAATTTGTTCAAGCACGGCAAGTTGCTGATCTGTCTCGGATGGTGCAGCCGTAAGGGTATTTAAGAACTCTTGCCCTGCTTGAATTGCTTGTTGAATGTCTTGTTTTAAATTATCTAATGTAATTTGGTCAAAGCGGGGAGTAGGTAGAGTTGCTTGCTGTAAAGTCATTGCTAATAGCCACATTATTTTTTAAACATAGTATTAGATGTAGGTATTGTTAGGCAGGAAATCAAGCTTAATTTGAAAAATAAACGTTCTAAAAGTATTAAGCCCCCATTTTGGGGAGCTTAATAATAAATAATGTAAAAACCTATGGATTAGTCAGCCTTGGACTTGGCATTCGACTTTTTCTTTTTTGGTTTTACTTTTTTCTTTACTTTTTCTGGCTTGGCCTCTGCTTTCGTAGTGGTTTTTTTACCAGACTTTTTAGTATATGAACTTGGTTTACCTTTTTCCTTCTTTTTACGGACAGGTTTTTCATCATCATTCGAAGCGGTAGGCGGTTTACCAAAAACTTCTTCAGTTGCTTGGGTTGATGTTCTGGTTGTACGTGGAGCACGACTGCGAACTACTCGTCCAGCATGGGTGACTTGCTGAATAAGTTGGAAATCGATCTTACGTTCTTCTAGATTTACACCAGCAACCTGAATCTTAACTTCATCACCTAAACCAAAGACCTGACCACGATTTTGTCCAATAAGGTTTTGACTCGCTTGATCATAAATAAAGAAGTCATCGCCAAGCTGGCTAATATGAATCATGCCATCGACATATAAGTCTTTAAGGGTAATAAATAGGCCAAATTCAGTGACAGCACTTACTATACCAATGAATTCATCACCTAAGTGCTGTTGCATATAGTGGCACTTCAACCAAGTCGTTACACTGCGAGATGCTTCATCTGCACGGCGTTCGGTTTGAGAGAAATGTTCACCAGCATCGTCTAAAGCTGCACCAGAGAGTGGGGAAGGCTTTTGTTTTAAATGAGCTTTAATTGCGCGATGTAACAATAAGTCTGGATAGCGACGAATTGGTGAGGTGAAATGCGTATAAGCTTCATAAGCTAAACCATAGTGACCTGCATTTTTTGCGCCATAGTAAGCTTGCATCATTGAGCGTAATAACACGGCATGAATGCTTGGTGCATCAATACGGTCTTTAGTTGCCTCAATAACTTTTTGATAATCTGCTTGAGTTGGTTGGTCAGGGAACGGTAAGCCAAGAAGTTTTACAAAGTCTTTTACTTTCTGAATACGTGAGAACTCAGGCGCTTCGTGTACGCGATATAACATTGGAACATCATGTTCTAATGCATATTCAGCCGCAGCCACGTTAGCAAGCAACATGCATTCTTCAATAAGTTTGTGTGCTTCATTACGTGTGCGAGGCAAAATTTCTTTAATTCCACCTAGCTCATCAAAAGTCATATACGTTTCAATCGTTTCAAATTCCATTGCATGACGATCAGCACGTAAATTTTTCAAAATCTGATAAAGCTGGAAAAGCGTATTGAGTGATTTGTGAATATCACGATCTTTTGGAATTGCGTCAGTTGCACCATCAAAGTATTGCGCTACCTGAGTGTAGGTCAAACGTGCTTTTGAGTGCATGACCGATGGATAAAACTCATAACCCGTTACACGACCAGTACGAGAGAGTTTTAGATCACAGACCATACATAAACGGTCTACGTGCGGGTTAAGTGAACACAATCCATTTGATAATGCTTCTGGTAGCATTGGTAAAACAAAATGCGGGAAGTAAACCGAAGTACCACGTTCTTCCGCTTCTTCATTAAGAGCTGAATCTAAACGTACATAATGACTCACATCAGCAATTGCAACTACAACGCGATAACCCCCACCTGGACGTTTTTCGGCATACACGGCGTCATCGAAATCTCGTGCATCTTCACCATCGATTGTGACAAGCGCTAAATCTCTTAAATCAACTCGTCCTTCACGGTCTTGTGCAGAAGGTTCTTTAAAACTTTCAGCTTCTTTTATAACTTCATCTGGAAATTCGTAAGGTAAGCCAAACTCAAGAATGGTCTGTGGGATAATTATTTCGGTATCCGCTTTATCGGCCATAGATTGAATAATATGCGCTGTTGCAAACTCTTCACGGGTTGGGTAGGTATCTATAGCAATACGAAGCATGTCGCCAACATTTGCGTTGGCATGTGCAACTAATTCTTTTTCTAATGGAATCGGTTGGTGCTGATTTGGATTATTAGGTTGAATAAAGTATTCACCGTCGTGTATAGACAATTTACCAATTAACTGTTTTACACGGTGCTGTAGAACCTCGGTAATGAAACCCCACGGTTTACCTTTACGGTCTACTGATGTCTGTCGAACTCGAACCCGATCACCATTAAAGACTAAGCGTAATTCACGTTCAGGAAGTAAAAGGTCATTTTGCCCGTCAATATGAGCGGTACCTAAACCTTTACTATTAATATAGACAGTCGCTTCATAAGTGGGTTGGTCTGCCACCAACTGAAACTTAAACCCGTCTTTCATGATTTGACCATCACGAACCATTGCACTTAAGCGATGACTAAGAGCTTCGATACTTTTCTGGTCTTGAATATGAAAATGGTCAACAAGTTCTGCATGGGATTGTGGTGTCTGCAATTGCTCCAATGTATCTAAAATAAGAGTACGGCTTGGAATCGGATTGTCATAACGTTCAGCTTCAGCTTTCGCTTCGGGGTCAGCCCAGTTTTTTGTCATGTCTTTTGGTTTCACGCTTGGCAGATAAGTTTAGCATAAGTCATGCAGACCCGAACTGCACGTTTAGGTTTGCAATAATGTGTATGCACTACTGTATTTTAATGAAGAAATAATATCTATCTTAACAAGCGTTTGATCGAAAAAGATGAAAATAATAAGGAAATTGCTTAAAAAATAATTCATTGAACTAAAAAACAAGAAAATTTCACTATGATGACTTGAACAATAGGGTTTTAGTTTGTATTATGGCGGCTCGTTCCGGTGAGGTGGATGAGTGGCTGAAATCACTTCCCTGCTAAGGAAGCATACCTATTACTGGTATCGAGGGTTCGAATCCCTCTCTCACCGCCATTTACTTAATGCGCTCATAGCTCAGCTGGATAGAGCACTTGGCTACGAACTAAGGGGTCGGGAGTTCGAATCTCTCTGAGCGCACCAAGTAAAATAGAACGAATCGCTGAAAGGCACACAAGTTACGCGCTCATAGCTCAGCTGGATAGAGCACTTGGCTACGAACTAAGGGGTCGGGAGTTCGAATCTCTCTGAGCGCACCAACTTGAAGAATTAACCGCTTTTATAGCGGTTTTTTTGTGTCTGCTATTTAGTAATTTTAAAAAATTTAAATTTATAACTTTTTAATTATATTAGAGATAATCATAAATGAATCTGGCTTTATTTGATTTTGATGGCACGATAACCCATAACGATACTTTTAGTTTGTTCCTTAAATTTTCTTTGAGCAGAAAAACTCAAATACTTGGTGGTATTCGACTTGCACCTTATATTGCGGGCTATAAGTTTGGCTGGGTAACGGATAGAACTATACGGACCAAGCTCTGTCAGGTGGGATATGTTGGTTATAATGCCGATTCTCTGAGACATATAGGACAAGAGTTTGCTAATAAAGTAATTCCTACCTGTATTCGTGAAAATGCACTAGAACGTATTCTCTGGCATAAACAGCAAGGGGATCAGGTTGTTGTTGTATCTGCTTCGTTAGGGGTTTATTTAGAAAGTTGGTGTCAGTCATTAAACTTAGATGTTATTTGTAATCAACTTGAGATACATAATGGTGTCTTGACTGGTCATTTTATTAATGGTGATTGTGGTTATTTAGAAAAAGTAAATAGAATAAAAAATAAATATGATTTAACCAAATATTCTACTATTTATGCTTATGGTGATACTCCTAATGATTATCCGATGTTAGGCTTAGCGCATAAGAAATATTATAAATGGCAGGAAATGAATTAATATTAATTAATCTTTAAAAATATATACAAAAATAAAGCCACTATAAATAGTGGCTTTATTTAATTTTATTAAAGAGTGTGTGAAGAGCTATCTAAGAAATTATCAGTAAGTAATGATTGAGGAACTAAAGTATGAACCGTATTTGTTACGCTTGATACTGTAGAAGTTACTCCTCCTAAGTTACCTGTTAATCCGCCTAATAGCCCAGAAATCACATCTGAGCTACCTGTGCCAGTAACACCACCAGTTAAGCTACCCACGATATCTGTTACGATGCCAATAGGATTGCTGCCAGCTGTACCGCCAGTTACGCCACCAATGATATCGGTAACTGTACCAAGTGGATTGCCACCAGTTAAACCACCAAGAAGATCAGTAACTACACCGAGTGGATTATCGCCACCAACACCACCAGTTACGCCACCAATAGCGCCAGTCGCACCACCAAGAATGTCAGTTAAAATACCAGTCGCAGTTGTACCATTTGTAATGAGTGTGTTGACAATACCAGTTGCATGATCAGTTGCACCTTGGATATTACCGCCCACTAAATCAGATACAACCTCAAGCGCACCATTCACTGTATCGTGAGACGTTTCAAAAGTTAAAGTGCCAAGATGAGCAACATCGGTAACAGGGTGTTCCGTTTGAGGAAGCACACCAACTACAGTGTCTGCAACAGTATTAATTGCTGTATTAATAATACCAGTTTTTAAAGTTTCCACGCCCTGAAGAACATCGATACCACTTTGGACCACATCAATTACTGGAGATATAGGAGATGTGCCGCCACCAATAATACCGCTAGTCACACCACCAAGGATGTCAGTAACAGTACCAAGTGGGTTACCGCCAGTAACACCACCAGTCAAGCCGCCGATAGTGTCAGTTACACCGCCAAGAATGTCAGTAACAGTACCAAGTGGGTTGCCGCCAGTAACACCACCAGTCAAGCCGCCGATAGTGCCAGTCACACCACCAAGAATGTCAGTAACAGTACCAAGTGGGTTGCCGCCAGTAACACCACCAGTCAAGCCGCCGATAGTGCCAGTTACACCGCCAAGGATGTCAGTAACAGTACCAAGTGGGTTGCCGCCAGTAACACCACCAGTCAAGCCGCCGATAGTACCAGTCACACCGCCAAGAATGTCAGTAACAGTACCAAATGGATTGCCGCCAGTAACACCACCAGTCAAGCCACCGATAGTACCAGTCACACCGCCAAGGATGTCAGTTAAAATGCCTGTTGCAGTTGAACCGTTATTAACAAGTGTCCCAAGAATACCTGTTGCAGATTGAGTAGCTCCTTGAATGTCGCCACCTACTAAATTAGATACTGTTTCTAATGCGCCATTGACTGTATCGCGAGAGGTTTCAAAAGTTAGAGTGCCAAGATGAGCAATATCGGTAACAGGATGTTCCGTTTGAGGGAGTACGCCAACTACAGTGTCAGCAACAGTATTAATTGCTGTATTAATAATACCAGTTTTTAAGCTTTCAACGCCTTGAAGAATATCAATGCCGCCTTGAACTACATCAACAACTGGAGAAATAGGAGATGTACCACCACCAATAATACTACCAGTTAAACCACCGATAGTGCCAGTCACACCGCCAAGGATATCAGTTACTGCACCGACTGGATTGCCACCAGTCACGCCGCCAGTTAAACCACCAGTCAGACCGCCGATAGTGCCAGTTACACCGCCAAGGATGTCAGTTACTGCACCGATTGGATTGCCGCCAGTGACACCGCCAGTTAAACCACCAGTTAAACCACCGATAGTGCCAGTCACACCGCCAAGGATGTCAGTTACTGTATCGACTGGATTACCGCCAGTTAAACCACCAGTCAAGCCACCGATAGTGCCAGTCACACCGCCAAGGATATCAGTTACTGCACCGACTGGATTGCCGCCAGTGACACCGCCAGTTAAACCACCAGTCAGGCCGCCGATAGTGCCAGTTACACCGCCAAGGATATCAGTTACCGCACCGACGGGATTGCCACCAGTCACGCCGCCAGTTAAACCACCAGTCAGGCCGCCGATAGTGCCAGTCACACCGCCAAGGATGTCAGTTACTGTACCAACTGGATTGCCGCCAGTAGCGCCACCAGTTACACCACCAACAGCACCTGTTACGGTACCGACTACACCAGAAACTAAGCCTGTTGTGTGAGAAACGGTATTGGTTACAGTTGAAACAACATTAGAAAGTAAGCCTGATGTTGAAACATTTCCTGTAGCAATATTTATATCAGAAACGTTAACGTTAACAGAGGAACCTGTATTTACAATTGGGGTTACCGATATAATATTACCCAAGTCTTGGGTAACTTTTGATATCGAAGTTACTAGATTTTTTAATAAGAACATAATGGTCTATTTCCTGTATATTTATGTATTTTTAAGTAAGTATTTATTTATTACGTTAGGCAATTATTGAGATATGCTTCTCAATAATTAAAAATTAGTATTGGGTACATCTCAAAAAGTGTCAATGCATATTTCTACTCAAATAATTTGATACTTATAATGTTTTGACAATTAGATATTCACTTTGATTTAGACATAAAAATAATAATTTTTTTTATAATATATGGTTTAAAGATCAATGTATTTTTTCCTCTTTTTTTGATTATTTTTTATAAATATTAAAGCTAAATAAACTAGCTAATAAAAATATTTATGGTTAGGTAGAAATATTTTATTTATATAATCCTGACTAAAAAACTATACTTTTATTTTTACTCATTTGGCCAAAATGCCCAAATTGAGGTGTAGTCGTAAAGAACTTTAATTGAAAAAAAATATTTCAAACCGATTTCATAGCTAAGCAGACTACATTCCTGAGCGAGATCATACCTTTGTGTTTTCTAATGGCTAAGAACTAGACGTTTGATGACAAAAAGATGAAAAATGTCTTTCTAAAATAGAAAAACTGCGTATAATGCCCTCCATCAAGTACGCGCTCATAGCTCAGCTGGATAGAGCACTTGGCTACGAACTAAGGGGTCGGGAGTTCGAATCTCTCTGAGCGCACCACTTGAAGAATTAACCGCTATTTATAGCGGTTTTTTTGTGCCTATTTTTTATAGTTTTATTAAAAAAGCTGGTGCTCATGGCAACCAGCTCTAAACGATAGTACAAAATATTGATTAGCCAAATGTTTTAAAGCGGCTTGAATCATCAATAAAGGCTTTTTCTCCAGCATTTCCTTCAATAGAACCAAAAACTAACTGAGCTCTTAGCTTCCATTCAGCTGGGATATTGAAAGCAGTATTAATTTTCTCATCAATAATTGGGTTGTAGTGTTGCAATGAAGCGCCAATACTTTTTTCAGCTAATACATTCCAAACTGCAAATTGAGCAATTGCTGTTGAGTGCTCAGACCAGATTGAAAAATTATAAGCATAAGCTTCAAACTGTTCTTGTAAGCCTTTAACCACGTTCTGATCTTCATAAAACAAAACTGTGCCTGCACCAGCGGCAAAACTTTGAATTTTTTGTTCTGTTCCAGATACAGCTTCAGCTGGGATAATACTTTTTAAAATTTCTAGAACCATATTCCAAAACTTGTGATGTGACTCTCCAAATAAAATAACAGCGCGAGATGATTGAGAGTTAAATGCAGAAGGACTATGTCTGATTGCTTCTTGAATTAATTTTTCAATTTCGTCGTTGGTTTGGCTTAAGTTATTTCCAATTGCATAAATAGAGCGGCGGTTCTTAATGAGTTCTAAGAAAGAAACTGCATTTGAAGGCTTTAGTTCTTGAGTGGCTTTAACAGCCACATCTTCTTGAGTTGCCGATTTTTGATTTAAGCCAAATAGTTTTGCAAAGAAAGACATGACGAATTCCACTAAAAGAGACAATAGAAGCATTCTATAAATTTAAGAATAGGAAATAAGCCTTATAAATATGAATCTATGTTCTATATATGAAACGAGTAAGCAGCTTGCACAACTGAAAGTCTTATAAGTTGAGCAAAAATAAAAAATCACTTTTGATTCATTTTAAAGCGTAGATGAATATGCTCTAATAGTTTCGATTTATTCAATATTGACACATTGTGATGACCGAGCAAAAAAGCGCTTTATCTTTACGTTATTATTTAAATTTAGAAGAGTCTCAAGACGGGTTTGGCTTGGTGACGTTCGGAAAGAAGCAATTCAGCCGTTTTTTAACCCCTGTTATTAGTGTTGCAATCATTATTTGGGGGCTTTATTTAGGTTTCTCAGGTGTTGGTCGTTACTATGTTGCCTTAGGTGTTTTTTTCCTAATTATGCAAGGTTTAATGCGCTATTGGCTTTTACCAATGATGTTTAAACGTCAGTTTGTACGTTATCAGTTTGGTAAGAGTGAGCAGGGAATCGATTTATATCAGGATTATTTTGAACTTTATGCTGCGGGTCGTAAACAAGTTGTACAGTATGGTGACGTACAAACTTTTGCCATAGGTAAATTGACTTATATGCTTGAGCTAAAAAATAAGACGGTCATTATTGTACCTAAACGTGCTTTTGCTCAAGCTTCAGATCAAACCGTATTTGAAAATACATTTAAGAAATAAGTTATTGGAATTATTAGTCGCAACAATATAAAGGAAGCCTCATGAATACACGTCCTTCAAAAATCGTTTGCGTGGGCAGAAGTTATGCCGATCATGTAAAAGAGCTGAACAATGCAATGCCGGGACGACCAGTATTGTTTATCAAACCGCCAAGTAGTTTGATTGGTTTAGATGAAGGTATTTCGTGGAATCCATCTTGGGGTAGTTGCCATTTCGAATGCGAATTTGTTTTACGTATTGATAAGCCACTAAAAGGCGAAACTGATCCGCAAAAAGTATTGCAAGCTATTGGGGCGGTAACTTTAGGGTTAGATTTAACTTTGCGTGATATGCAAAATGAATTGAAGGATAAAGGCCAGCCTTGGGAAAGAGCAAAAGCATTTGATGGTTCATGTGTACTTGCGGACTGGGTAGATGTAAGTGAAATTACCAATTGGGAAGATACTAAGTTTACTTTCCATATAAATGATGAATTACGTCAAGATGGTAATACAGCCTTGCTTATGTTTAACATTGCTTACTTATTGGTTGATATAAATCAGGTGTTTTCACTTGAACCGGGCGATGTCATTATGACAGGTACGCCAGCAGGTGTAGGGCCATTGAATGCTGGCGATCAGTTAAAAATGACTTTGAAAGGTGCTACTCAAGATTTTGTTTGGGAAACTTTTGTTAAAGCATAATTTGATTTAGCTCATTAAGTTTTGAACCCTATTATTGAACTGATAATAGGGTTTTTTATTGCACTCGACATTAAGTTATTGATAGAGTTTTCGGAACTGGTCTGGGGTAAATCCCATCCAGCGTTTAAACATATAAATAAATGCTGATGCACTGGCATAACCTAAATCAAAAGCGATGCTTTCAATTGTTTTTCCTTGATTAAGCATAGTCATTGCTTTCATAACTTTTAATCTTTGTCTCCATTCATGTAAAGACATGCCTAACTCTTTTTGACTGTAACGAGCCAAAGTCCTTTCAGTCATATTTATACGTTCAGCGAGTTCTTGCAAAGTACTGTTATCGGCAGGGTTATGGTGTAAATCATTTAAAACTTTTGCTAAGGCTGGATGATGTGTTGTTGGTAAATAACTACCGACCAATTCAGCTTCTATGAGTTGATCTAATAGAACCTGAAGTAGACGTAAATATTCAACTTGAGTTTCATCCTGATGATATTGCCTTAAGTGGTCTAACAACGCAGGTACAAGCGGTGAAGTTAATAATATTCCTACTTTCTGCGGTAACTTTTGGCACAGACTTTCATGAATATATAAGGTTGCATGGGTTACTTCATTGCGATTAATTCCGCTATGTTTGGTATAAGGTGGTAGCCAAATCCCGTAAGGTGGCGGCGTTAAATAGTTGATTTGATCAATATTAACTTCAAGTACACCACTAAAAGCATAAATAAATTCACCCCATGCATGTGCATGTTGAGGATAAACCGTTTCTGCTGGCGCATTTCGCACACGAAACCAGAGTAAATCAGGAATTGAGTTGTGAGCGGGAATTTCTAGAAAATCTTGCACACGTTGAGCTGATTTTTTCATCTATGAAAATTGCCTGAAAATGCAAATAGCTTGTCTGTTTTTCACTATATCATGCAAATACGACAGTTCTATAGTCTGATTTTTCGCTATAAATAAAGGTATTAAATGGACGAGCGCAAAAATCTGGATACCAGAGCTTCGGCTTTAATGGTGCTTTTATGCATGATTTTAGGACTTCAACAAGTGGTTCTAAAAATAGCGGCTGCAGATATTACGCCGATTATGCAAATTGCTTTACGTTCTGGATTATCTGCACTTTTAGTATTGCCTTTATTGTGGCGTGATAGTTCTATCCATCTATTTTCTTATCAACAATGTAAAGCTGGTGCGCTTGTTGCTTTATTTTTTTCATTAGAGTTCTATTTCGTAACTCAAGCCTTAAAACTCACCTCAACTTCCCATACTGTAGTTTTACTCTATACCGCTCCAATTTTTGTCGCATTGGGACTTCATTGGAAATTTCCTACTGAGCGCTTGAACCGAGCGCAGTGGGCAGGCATTACTTTGGCTTTTATGGGAATTATTATTACATTTTATCCGACAGCTACAACTCTAAATGGCGCAGCATTAGTGCAAGTTTTATTGGGTGATTTATATGCACTTATGGCGGGAATGGCTTGGGCATTAAGCACTATTATTGTTCGCTTATCTTCTTTGGCTCAAGCCCCAGCAACGCAAACCTTGTTTTATCAACTCACGGGTTGTTTCATTTTATTAATCTTAATCGCTTTTGCGACAGATCAAACCACAATTCATCTTACGAAATTGACATTTTTAAGTCTGAGCTTTCAAACATTGATTGTATCTTTTGCAAGTTTATTACTTTGGTTTTGGCTATTAAGAAATTATTTAGCCTCACGTTTAGGCGTATTTTCCTTTCTGACGCCATTATTTGGTGTGCTTTTTAGTGTGTTGTTCTTAGATGAAAAATTAGAAATCAAATTTGTAGCTGGAAGTATTTTGGTTTTATCAGGAATCATTATTATGAGCTTAAAACAGGGCCAACCAAACAAAGGCTAAACCCTGTTGTTCATGTATATTATTTCTCTTCAAAAATCGTTGAAAGTGGAATAGAGAGCTTTGCAGCTAAATAGTCGTTTGATTCAACTAGTGCAGGGCCAATTCTTTCCATCCATTCGTCATCGTCATGCACATTGAGTACATCTAGACGTAGGGGAAGTGGATAAGGCAATGCAGTGAAGAAGCTCCAGAAGTCGACTTGAGATAAATTGCGAACTAAAACATATTCATCTTTATCTGTGCGTTTAACTAAATTTTGCTCTTCAAGTAAGACGACATAAGCGGGCCAACGGCCAACCTCACCGCGGCCTAAAATACCCAATGCTTCTTTATCACTTACACTTTCACCAAGTTTCTGCTTTTTATAAAAGAGTTCTAAAATATCGAGTAGCATGAGTACTGGATGTCTTTTTTGCTCTTTACCTGAATGGAAAGCGGTAAGGGCAAAACTCACCTCGACCCCAAGCAAAACAATATTCCAAGATAAGAAAACCCATAGTAGGAAAATAGGTACTGCCGCAAATGCACCGTATATGATTTCATAACTGGTGAAGTTGGACATTAAAAAGCCAAATAAGTTTTTGAGTATTTCAAATAATACAGCACTTAAACAGGCGGCAATTGCTGCTGAAAATAACGGGACCGTGCGGTTGGGAATGGTCCAATATAAAATAAAGAATCCCAAAACAGTAAGAACAAAAGAAATGAGCCAAAGTAGAAAGGCGCCATCAAGTTGATAACCTGTAAAGTTATTACTTAATAAGTTCATTGATGCAACGGTTGATGAAATAACGAAAGCACTACCTAAGATAATAGGGCCAAGCGAAATAATGGTCCAGTAGCGCATAAAACCTACAATGCCACTACGAGTTTCTTTCACTCTCCATATCCGATTGAAGGCAGTTTCAATTGTTGTCAGCATTAAAACTGTCGTGACAAATAGGAACAGCACACCAATTACAGTTAAATTACTGGATTTTTCGGTAAATGCATTGAGTGCCTTATCAAATGCAATAGTACTTTTAGGTAAAAAGTTACTATAGATTAAGTGCTGTAACTGTTGTCTAGCAGGTTCTAACGCTTTAATTGAAGAAATAATAACTAAAAATACTGTTAGCATCGGCACAACAGCAAAAAGAGTTGTATAAGTGAGAGCGCCAGCTTGTTCTCGGCAGCGATCAGCTTCAAAACGCTTAATCACGAATAAAATAAATTGAAACCAGGTCTTGTTATAAAAAGGAAGTCTCTTCAAAAAACGTTCTAACATGCGTCATCTATCCCGATTTTTTTAATCATGATGTGGGTGATTGATATTCACCAGTGTCTTCGGTTGAGAACACTATCGTTGATATGGGTAAACTTTAACTTAAAGAATAAAAAGTATTCTGAAAGTTCCGTATGTATCATCGTAACAAAACATCGTAAAAAGCTTTTACCGATATTTGTTACTGTTGCCCTTAAAAATCAATCACCTCTAAAATTTCATAGAATTGGCTTCGCCAAAAAAATAAAAAATACCGTATAGTGTTCTTTTTAACAAAATTCATGAAAGCGATGCAACCTTACATTCTTGTGCTTTATTACAGTAAATATGGTTCTACTAAAGAAATGGCGCATCTTATTGCAAATGGTGTTGAGTCTGCTGGGGTTGCTGTAAAAATAAGAACAGTACCTAATATTGCAACAGTTGTAACAGAGGCTGAACCGAGCATTCCTGAAGAAGGCGATATTTATTGTACTTTAGAGGATTTAGCTAATTGTGCTGGCTTGGCACTAGGGTCTCCAACTCGCTTTGGTAATATGGCGAGTGAAATGAAATATTTCTGGGACCAAACGACAAGTCTCTGGCTCAATGGTGCATTACATAATAAACCTGCTTGCGTTTTTACTTCTTCTGGTTCAATGCACGGTGGGCAAGAAAGTACTTTATTAACAATGTTACCGCCGTTATTTCATCATGGCATGATGATTTTAGGTTTACCAAATTCTATTCCCGCCTTATCAAATACGAAAACAGGCGGAACGCCTTATGGTGCTAGCCATGTGAGTGGTCCACGTCATGACCAAGGTTTAAGTCAAGATGAAAAGGTTTTATGTGAAGCGCAAGGTAAGCGTTTAGGTGAAATCGTAAAAAAACTTCATTCTTAATTTTTATAGTAATAAAAAAGAGCGGAAATCCGCTCTTTTTTATTAAAACAATTTTATTCTTTAACAAAAGTTACTGTGCCATCAGTAAGTGATTTAACTCGCGCTAATGATTCAAGGCGGTAACCTTTTTCAAGCAATAAATCACGGCCAGGTTGGAATGATTTTTCAATCACAATACCGACACCTACAACTTCTGCATTTGCTTGATGAATTAAGTCAATTAAACCAAGTGCAGCTTGACCATTTGCTAAAAAGTCATCAATGACTAAAGCTTTATCGCTTGAGTTGATGTGCTTGTTTGAAATAGCAATGGTACTTTCAGTTTGTTTAGTAAAACTAAATACTTTGGCGCGATATAAATCGTCTTTTAAAGTGAGCGATTGATATTTGCGAGCAAAAATCACAGGTACACCAAGCTCTAAACCTGCCATGATTGCTGGCGCAATACCTGAAGCTTCAATGGTAATAATCTTGGTAATCCCTGCATCTTTGAAGCGAGCGGCAAATTCTTTACCAATCTGCTGCATGAGGACAGGGTCAATTTGGTGATTTAAGAAAGCGTCGACTTTCAACACTTGATCAGATAGAACGATACCTTCTGTTAAGATTTTCTGTTCTAGTGCGTGCACGGGAGAATCCTCTAGACGGATGCTTTTAAAGCAAATGCGTATTTTAAAAAGCATCCGAAAAAATGCAAGCTTTAATTCGTTTTACCGCTATAACTTGTTAATAACAAACCATAAGATGTTTTGCCATCAATATGGCTTACCTTAACTGGTAAGTAGTCTAATTTAGGTGCTAACCAGAAAATTGTACTGCGATCTGGTCTGCCATGTTCTAAAACTACTTTTACCGTATCAAAGGTGCCGTAAGAAGTTTTAACTTTTTCGTTGCCTTGTTTTACAAAACGGCGGTTTTCGACTTCTTTTGCATCTGCAAGAGGGTAAGAAGATTTAAGTGAACCATTTTTTAAATCTTCACGGACTTGTAATTCAGCATTTAGCTCGTCAAGTACGCCTGGCTGCCAAGCAAATGAGCGTGCTTTATCATCTTTCTTAGTGCTAATTGTCTTATTACCAGGGTTAAAATTAATATTCATAGTGTTGTTATGAATTAAAATTTTGCTGGTACGGCTAAAGCTTTGTGAACCGATTTTACCATTAGCAAAACTAAATTTACTGGTTTCACTCGCAGAAGCGATTCCACCTGCTTTTGCAGTGAATAGATAAGTCCAGTTATTTCCTTGTTGACTAAGTGCGCGTGTTGCTGAACCCATGCCTTTATTATTATAGGTAAACTGATAATTTGCCTGAAATGGGCTCATGGCAAGTGCATGGCTAGAGAAACTTGCAATAAGCAAAGTTGTCGAAATACCAGTTGCGATGCTGAATGATTTCAGAAATTTTGTTGCCATAAGTAAATATCCTTGTACAGACTGAAAGGTCAGTGCTGATGCATCTATGACTTTTGCATATTATGCCTGTTGATCATGGAGAAAAAATCAGGATTTATGCTAAATATGTAATCTCTTTGTGTTTTTTAGCAGCAAATTTCTTTAGCTCATACAGTTGTTATGCATCTTTTTGCTGTATTGGCGTAATCTCAGAGTCTTCTAGTTCATCTTCAAAATCGTCATCTTGATCTTTGAAAAGTAAAGCTGCAAGGTTCACATTACCAAAGACGACCAATTCTGCTTCACGAACCCGCGCATAGTTAATATGAACTTTGCCTAATGTTTCAATAATACTGGCTTTCTTACCGAACCAACGGTTCAGGTCTAGGAAGATAAGATCATCTTTTTCTTGGGCTACGTTAAAACGTTCCAAAATCATGCCCAAAGGATCTTTTTTTAGAATTTTGTGATAGTAAAAAATAGCAGCTTTTACAGCAATTTTTTGCCAGAAATTTTTATATTTAGCTTCTACTATTTGTGTATTACTAATCTGTTCAAAAACGATTAGTTGCTGTTCTTTATTAAATTCCATCTGAATCAGTTTTAAGTCGACAGATAAAGTCGTCTCTAAACCTTTGACATGCATTGTGGCATAAAGCCTTAACCAATCATGATAAAGGTCTGTATGCAAATCATCTAGAAATTCGACATTATTGGTAACATAGCGTTCTAATGTCGCGTTTAGAAAAGTTTGCGACAATGTAAAATCTCTTTCTTCCTCAATGAAGGCTTCAGCTTTGCGGTAGACTTTATGAAGACGTTTGACTAGTGAGGAAAATAGCGTTTGCATAAAAGAACTTCCAGAAGATGAATTATTAAAGAAACAACACACTCTTTATTATGTTAAAAACACGTTTTGATATTGCAGTGTAACAAATTTAATTGATACATTTTCACAAAATGAAAATGGATAAAAACTCATATTTGAAGTGAATCACACTTTTATCCATATTTGAATATCAGTTTGTATTTTGTTCGGTATCAGTACCGTGGGGAAAAGGCATTTATATGCTTTTAAGATTATGTTGAAAAAAAGAAGTCTTCCTATAGAGCCTTTTCTTTATTGGTGGCAAGACCGAGTCTTTATTGTTGCAATAATACTCGCAATCTTGCTACATACTCTTGTGCTGCTGATTCATTTTGCTATGCCTGCGCCGTCAGAGCAATCCACGAAAGAAATCGCTATATCTATTCGTCCTACTGAGGATGCTGTTAAGCATGCAGATTTTTTAGCGCAAGCAGACCAACAAGGTTCAGGAACTTTTCGAGAGGCTCATCGGATGTCTAGTAATTCTCCGACACCTATGACTACTGATGCTTCAACGGGAGAAGCCCAGTTAGAAACTTTAGAAAAAGTACAGCAACAAAGAGAACTTAAGTTTGAAGAAAAAGTACTCATGACTGTGTTGAGCTGGCAGAAACAAGCTGAGGAGAGTCAAAGAAAGAAAGCACTTGAGCAATTAGAAAGCCAGTTTCAAGCTAAAGCTGCAATGGTCGCGAGCCTAGAAGCTCAATATTTACAACGTCAGCAAGATTTCAGTCGTCAACAAAAAATAAAAACAGTCGATGGTATTCAAGCCAAGAAAGATGCTTCAGCAGCTTATTTAGATAAGTTCCGTGAAAAGGTGGAGCTTTACGGTAATCGTTATTATCCAGAAGAAGCTAAACAACAACAATTAAAAGGTGAAGTTCGCCTTATGGTGATTTTGAATGCTCAAGGGGGCATTCGTGCAATTCGTTTACTTGAAAGTTCAGGACATTCAGTTTTAGATGAAGCTGCAAAAGCTTCTGTACGTCGTGGTGCGCCATTTGGTCGTTTTGATAGCAATATGAAAGATATTTCTGAGCTACGTATTATTCGTACTTGGCGTTTTGATCCAGCTGAAGCTGAATTTGAGGTACATTAATGAAAAATGTGGATAACTTGTAGGATATCCACATTTTAAAAATAAATTAGAAAACTGATTCTGTTATGAATCGTTTAAAAGTGAAATTTATGATTCCTGATAAGGATTAGCAATATTGAGTTTAGCTAAAATTTCAATTTCTAAGCCTTCCATTTCTTCGGCATCTTCATCGCTTGTTTCATGGTCATAACCAAGTAAATGCAGAACACCATGTACTAAAAGATGTGCAAAATGATTTTGTGCAGTTTTCTTTTGTTCCAAAGCTTCTTGTAATACCACTGGAATACAAATCACTAAATCGCCCAACGGTAATGCATCAAGCATAGGTAGGACTTCTTCAGGAATATCGCTTGGAAATGAGAGAACATTAGTGGGTTTATCTTTCTCGCGATATTGCAAGTTAAGTTGATGGCTTTCTTCCAAATCAACACAGGCAATACCAATTTCACAATCTTCTTTGTAGCCAACGTGGTGTAAAGTGGTCTCAATAATTTTTTTGAGTTGAGCTCGTTTGAGCTCTAACTCAGGTGATTGAAAGTCTTGTTGTAAACTTAAACTGATTTTCAAAGTGAATCCTTAGGGGGCTGTTAAACATTCACAGATGGTTGCGACATCGAGTATTTTTAGATGATACAAGGCGTGGACTATGAAATTTAGGTATTCTAAATGAATAGTTCACAACGATGTAGCAACAAAAAACGCTGTTGTCCCGAAGGGTTGTGGCTAAAATTATCTCAGACTACGTTATGAAACTTGGAAAGGGGTTTACCCTTCCCATCATTTCATGCCTTGCCTGCTCAATTTTAGCCGACAACGCAATCCAATTTTGAATATTCAACAGACCCTAGGCATCCTGATGTTGCAAGTCTGCTGCTGTATCGTTTTCAGCAACTAATGCCTCTTGGCGTGCTTTACGTTCAGCACGTGCTTCAGCATTAAGACGCTGTTGTTCACCATCCCAACCTTCATACGCTTCAACAATTTTTTGAACAAGTTGATGACGTACAACGTCACGAGAATGGAAACGGGTAATATGAATTTCTTTAATATTCTCAAGTACACGAAGAGCGTGTGCCAAACCAGATTGTTGGCCTCGAGGTAAATCTACTTGGGTAATATCACCTGTAATCACTGCGCGAGAGCCAAAACCTAAACGGGTCAAGAACATTTTCATTTGTTCAGGTGTTGTGTTTTGGGCTTCATCCAAAATTACAAATGAATGATTAAGAGTACGACCACGCATATAAGCAAGAGGAGCAACCTCAATCACTTGACGCTCGATTAGTTTGGCAACTTTTTCAAAGCCGAGCATTTCGTAAAGAGCATCGTAAAGAGGGCGTAGGTATGGGTCAATTTTCTGAGTAAGATCACCAGGTAAGAAACCGAGCTTTTCTCCTGCTTCTACCGCAGGACGTACAAGTAAAATCCGCTGGATTTCGTTGCGTTCGAGCATATCTACGGCTGCGGCAACTGCTAAATAAGTTTTACCTGTACCAGCAGGGCCTACACCAAAAGAAATATCGCTTTGTAAAATACGTTGTACATAACGTTTTTGGTTGGCACCACGCGGATTAATACGGCCTTTTCGAGTCTGGAAATAGACATCCATTGGTGCATCATGCTCATCCATCTCTTCACCAACCAGCTCGAAATTACGCTCGGTTTGAGAAGATTGAATGAGTAGATGCAACAAGTCAGCACTGATTTGCTGGGATACCTCAGACTCTTCATAGAGTCGCTGCAATAGTGCTTCGGCTCTCCCAACAGCATCTATCTCACCATCTATGTGAAAAACATCTCCACGATGAGTAATTTTGACATCTAAACGCTGTTCAATTTGCTTAAGGTGCCCATTATAGGCACCCAAGATGCTCTTTAAACGTTCCATTGAAACTTCAGGAAATGTTACGGTACGTCGAATCGCTGCAGTCAAGAGAAAACCTTTCAGTAGACTTTAGAATACCTCTACATTACGCCACGTCAGGCTCAAGATTCAAGAGCTCGCCGTAAACTAAATTTAAAGTTTTAATTTCAGTAATCTCGATCTCTGCAAAGCGACCCACCCATGAAGCATCACCTACAAAAGTGACTAGACGAGTATTGTCTGCGGTACCTAATAAAATATTAGGGTCTTGATCAGATACTTTTTCAACGAGAACACGTTCAATTTTGCCAAGCATTGCGTCAGTTTTTTCAATACTAGACTGTTTAATCACTTTTTGAACTTGGGCTAAACGCTCTTTTTTAACGTGTTCAGGTGTTGTATCTGGTAAGTCTGATGCTGGTGTACCAGGACGTTTTGAGTAAACGAAGCTGTATGAGTGGTCGAAATCTAAGTCTTTGATAAACTGAAGTGTTTCTGCGAAATTTTCATCAGTTTCTCCAGGGAATCCAATAATAAAGTCGCTCGATAAATGCATGTCAGGGCGTATTTTACGTAACTTGGCAATTTTATCGATATACACATCAATAGTGTGATTTCGCTTCATGGCCTGTAAAACATCGTTAGATCCGCTTTGTACAGGCAAATGTAAATGTGAAACCATTTGAGGTAAATCTTCATAACACTGAATAAGCTCATCAGAGAACTCAAGTGGGTGTGAAGTTGTATAACGTAGTCGTCCAATACCCGGAATTTCTGCAACGAGTCGTAACAATTCAGGGAAGGTACAAATGCCACCTTCGAATGTTTCACCACGGTAGCCATTTACATTTTGACCCAGCAATGAAATTTCACGGACACCTTTTTCAGCAAGACCAGCAATTTCTGCGAGTACATCATCTAGAGGACGAGAAACTTCCTCACCACGTGTATATGGCACTACACAGAAGGAACAATATTTAGAGCAACCTTCCATAATAGAAACGAATGCTTTAAAGCCTTCAACGCGTGGTTCAGGTAAAAAGTCGAATTTTTCGATATCTGGAAAAGAAATATCAACCAGTTTGATTTTATCTTTTTTGGGTTTTTCTACTTGAGCATTATGCTGATCAAGCATTTGCGGTAAGCGGTGGAGGGTTTGAGGGCCGAAAATCATGTCCACATAAGGAGCACGTTTTTGAATATTGTCACCTTCTTGAGATGCGACACAACCACCCACACCAATCACAAGGTCAGGATTTTTATCTTTTAATTTGCGCCAGCGGCCTAATTCACTGAATACTTTCTCTTGCGCTTTTTCACGGATAGAGCAAGTATTCATGAGCAGAATGTCTGCTTCATTAGGATTTGACGTTAAAACGTAGCCGTGAGAATCCCCTAAAAGGTCTGCCATACGGTGACTGTCATACTCATTCATCTGACACCCTTGAGTTTCAATATAAAGTTTTTTTATTGAAACATCAGTGGTGTGCGTTGGCTGGGTAACAGTGTTTTCTGAGGCAGCTTTGGCACCATTGGGAATGAAGGTTTGAACCGTCATGCAGGCTCCTAACAGATCGATCTAGATAAATAATAAAATGACCCAAAACGGGTCAAACCAATCATTATAGCAGTATTTGTGCCGGACAGATAACAATAACTGCCATAAGCTGCACATGATTTATGGAGACAAATGACATAAATTTTAATGATGTCGAATCAGATAGTTACATAACACAACAAAAGAATGCACGAAGAATAATTAAACTATGCCTAAAGGTGGATAGTCAGGGTTTAGCGCATTTATGAGACCAGGTAAAAAGAGCTCATCAAACAAGAGTCGTGTGATGAAAAATAAATATGCACATCGTAGCTGGTTAGGAGCTGTGTGTTTACTTGGTTGTTCATTGTCTTATGCAGCAGAAGAACAATTTAATGATGCATTAAATGCCGCAAATAGTGGTAATACCGCCTTGTTAGACCAATATCAGGCAGCAATGCAAAATGATGTATTGGGTTATTACCCTGAATATTGGAAACTAAACAGTAATTTAGGCTTTCAATCCCCAACGTCAATTGTAAGTTTTGCCCAGCGCTATCCTCAATCTGCTATGGCAGAAAAGCTTGCAGCAGATTACGTAGAAGAAAAAGTAAAACAAGCTGACTTTGTATCTGCTCAACCACTTTTATCTTATGTGTCTAACCCTGATCCAGCCGAAAATTGTGCTTTAGCGCAGGTGAGAGCTAAAAGTGGTGATGCATTAGTATTTGCTGAATATAAAGATGTTTGGTTGGCAACAGAATCTCAACCAGAATCATGTGTTGGGCTAGGTCGTATGATGATTTCTAGTCCATTAATGAGTACTCAAGATAAGCAACAACGTCTGTGGGTACAGCTACGCTCTGGTCTATCTGGACAGGCACTTGCTACTGCTCAAAGTTTAGGAATAAATCTTTCTTTGGCTCAGCTTAACCAGATTCAAGCAAATCCGCTTAACTATTTGTGGACTGCCCCAAAAACTAATGATGCTGATTATGCTTATTTGATTTTTGCATTGGGACGTCTTGCGAATAATGACTTGGGAAATGCGTTTGCAAATGTGCAGCGAGTAGCACAAGGCACTCCCGAGAATGTACAAAAATATCTATATCGAACCGTAGCTTATATTGGCGGAACTACGGTCATGAAAAATAATTTTAACCGAGAAGTTCTTCAATACTTTGATGCGAGTTATGGCTACCCTTTAAGCCCTGAAGAAGCTGAAATTTATGCACGACAAGCAATTCGCTTTAGCGCATGGGAAAGTTTAATTCGTGCGATTGATAGTATGTCGGTTTCACAGAAGCAAGAAGATCGCTGGCAATATTGGTTAGCTCGTGCGACAGAACAGCGTGGTGATAGTAATTCTAAAAATACGGCACAACGTATTTATAAGAAACTCGCTGAAAGTGGTGATGATTATCACAACTTACTTGCAAAAGACCGTTTAGGTGTACGCTATAATCATCAACCTTATAGTGATGAGCCAACTGCAAGTGATTTGCGCCGTTTAGATCAAAATATTCACTTTAACCGTGCATTTACTCTGAGACGTATTAACGCTAATCCGACTTATACAAATCGCGAATGGAACTGGGCAGTCCGTCAGGCCTATCTTCAACATGATGATGGTTTACTATTAGCTGCTGCAAAGCGTGCTCATGATATGGGTTGGTATGACCGTGCAATTTATGCAGCGGATCGTACAACTAATAAACATAATGATACCTATCGTTATGTCACCCCACATAAGACTAATGTCGTAAGTCATAGTTACAATGCTGGAATTGATCCAGCTTGGGCTTATGGTTTAATGCGTCAAGAAAGTCGGTTTGTTACCTCGGCACGTTCCCATGTGGGGGCAGGTGGCCTGATGCAAATTATGCCTGATACAGCAAAGTTGATTGCTCGTCAGATGGGGGAGACATATAATCCGGCGGCGTTGAGTGAAATGAATACCAATATTCGTTATGGAACATTTTATTTATCAATGATTCAAGGTCAGTTAAGCAATAACCCTGTTTTAGCGACAGCGGGTTATAATGCTGGTCCGAATCGTGCAAGACGTTGGCAACCAGATTACCAACCGATTGAGGCTGATCAGTATACGGAAACCATTCCATTGCTTGAAACAAGAGATTACGTTAAGCATGTCATGACGAATGCGACACACTATGGAGTGGTATTAGGTCAAGGCGCTCAGTCATTAATACAGCGTATGAAAGTCATTCCAATGCGGTCATCACCTTAATTTTAGATGATGAATGATGGAACATTCTTTTAATTGGCATAACCAAGTTTTAATTAAATGAAATATAGATATTTAGGACCTCAATCAATATCACAACTTGCATGGTGGTTGATCTGTGCAAGCATTGGATTGATGAGTTCTGTTTTACATGCGGAACCTGTTAACGTGCAAGGTTATGTCATGCATGTACAGATGACGCCTGCTGTCTGTTCGTTAGATCCTTCTAAACAGAAGCAGCGTAAATGTCTGGAAGGATATTCACTTACAATTACTGGCTTAATGCCAGAAACTACCCGAACTGACTGTTCAACAGAAAGTTCTGCTGCACTATCACCATTACAAGCTAAAGTTGTTGCTCGCGTTATGCCAGACAATAATGCTCGCGTGCAGCTTTGGAAAAGTGTCGGTGGCTGTGTTCCTATGAATGCGAGTCAATATTTCCGTACGATTATTAACTTTGCCGAGCGGTTAAAAATACCTGCTAATTTAACAAGTTCTAGCAATGTAGAAATGCAACAATCTACATTACGTCAGCAGTTTACGAAGCTTAATCCAAGCATGCCTCAAAATGGTATCCGTTTTAATTGCCAGTTATCTCGTTCGGATGTTGTTCTTACAGAAGTTAAAGTCTGTTACACCGTAAATGGCCAATATAAACAGTGTTCAAATCACGTTGTCTCGAATTGTCCAAGTGAAATTACAATTAAAGGTAGTTACTAAACGAGCTACCATTTCATAAAAAAATGCTGACCATACATTGAATCTATTTGTAAAGATTAATTTGTATTTTCTATCAGACTTTTGGTGAAAATGAGTCGCTTTTACATGCATCTGCAACTTCTTTAGAGTACAATCTTTGCCGTTTATGATGATTTGGTTAGATAGAATCGCTATTTAGCCCGATTAAGGACACTCATTGGAGACAATTACATGAAGCAACCCGTTCGTGTTGCCGTGACTGGCGCTGCAGGTCAAATTGGTTACAGCTTATTATTCCGTATTGCAAGCGGTGAAATGCTAGGTAAAGATCAACCAGTTATTTTACAATTGCTTGAAGTTCCAGTTGAAAAAGCACAACAAGCGCTTAAAGGCGTAATGATGGAACTTGATGACTGTGCTTTCCCTTTATTGGCTGGCATGATCGGGACTGATGATCCTAAAGTTGCATTTAAAGATGCTGACTATGCATTATTAGTTGGTTCTCGTCCACGTGGTCCTGGTATGGAACGTGCTGACTTGTTAAAAGTTAACGGTGAAATCTTCATTGGCCAAGGTCAAGCTTTGAACGAAGTTGCTAGCCGTAACGTTAAAGTATTAGTTGTAGGTAACCCTGCAAATACTAACGCTTATATCGCAATGAAATCTGCTCCAGATCTTCCAGCGAAAAACTTCACAGCTATGTTACGTCTTGACCACAACCGCGCGTTGACTCAAGTTGCTCAAAAAGCTGGTGTTGCTGTTGCTGACATCGAAAACTTAACAGTTTGGGGCAACCACTCTCCAACAATGTATGCTGACTACCGTTTTGCAACTGCAAACGGCGAAAGCTTAAAAGACAAGATCAACGATCCAGCTTGGAACAAAGATGTATTCCTTCCAACTGTTGGTAAACGTGGTGCTGCGATTATCGAAGCACGTGGTTTGTCTTCTGCTGCTTCTGCTGCTAACGCTGCAATTGACCATATGCGTGATTGGGCGCTTGGTACAAACGGCAAGTGGGTAACTATGGGTATTCCATCTGATGGTTCTTATGGTATTCCTGAAGGCGTTATGTTCGGTTTCCCTGTAACAACTGAAAACGGTGAATATAAAATCGTTCAAGGTTTAGAAATTGACGAATTTAGCCGTGAGCGTATCAACTTCACTCTAAACGAGCTTGAAGAAGAACGTGCAGCAATTGCTGACATGGTAAAATAATTCATTATTTTAATGAATTAAAAAGCACTCTCTTGTAGGGTGCTTTTTTATGTTTGAAAATTTATAGCTACACACAAAAAACAACAAGAAAATATAGACATAGATATGCAACTAAACCCTATAGTTGTTAGATTATGGAAAAGAAGTTATAGGAGAATAACAGTGTTTGAACAGCAACCGACATTAGAACTTTTATTTGAACAATTGGGATTAGATGCTGATGAGGCGAGTATTGAAAACTTCATCAAAACGCATCAATTGCCTGCTGAACAGAAATTACATGAAGCATCTTTTTGGTCAAAAGGACAAAGTGATTTTTTAAAAAGTCATTGGGAAAAAGATGATGAGTGGATTGTCGTCATTGATGAGCTCAATGAACAGTTACATGAAGATAGTGTCAAAAAATAGCAAAATAAAAAGGCCTGTTTATTAGCAACAGGCCTTTTAAAATTCATACTTTAATGAGTTTTTCGTTTTAATAAATCCTTGTACCATGACTCATGGCGTACTGGATGAAATACCGGATGTTCATGAACCAGCTCAAGATCACATTGAGTTGTAGATACATATTTAGTAAGCCAATGCCGAGTGAGGGCAGGTTTTTCTTGTGCTGCCGAAGCATAAGCCAAGAAGAAATAGATATCTGCATGCTCATGATGCGATAGTGGTTTCAAAATTTGCTGAGTAATGAGTGCAAAGCGCTTTTCTTTATTTAATTCAAAATAAATCATATACGCTTTAGCTAAATGCAATGATAAATTTAAATATAAATTCATTGGCATCTCATCATATTCAATGCGAGCTTGTTCGAGCAAAACAATCGCCTCTTGCAAAAAATGAATTTGCTCTTGGCGAACGCGGCTTAACATCGCGAGTTGCATACGTAAATCTGCACGTTCCAAAGCAAGCTCAGGCGTATTTTCCGTTAAATAGAGTTGGTCTGTTTCACCAATTCTGGTCACAATTGCTTTTGTTTCAATAGACATACGCCTTCGCCCTTTTTAATCAATAGCTCTTATATCGGGGTCATTTGAGAAATTTAAAGAGCACTCATCTAACCCCAAATTGAGTTTCCACTACGCAGCCATGCTGTAATTGATAAGCGCTGCTGTTTGGAAACTAAAACTTCGTGCAATAAGTTACTTTGAAATACAACTAACCGATTAGGTTCAGGTTTAACAATATGCCAATTTTCATTTTTATCTTGTAACCTTAATTGTCCACCCCAGTCTTCTTGCCATTCAGGGTGTAAATAATAAACACTAGAGATAATACGATCATTTTTTTGCTGAGGATTATCGCGGTGTAATGCATAAAATTCACCTGCATGGTAACAGGCGAAATGAGCTTCTACCTCTTTAATTCCTAAATAAAATGCTTGATTTAGACTTTGCGATAATAAATTTAGGGTTTCAATATGTTGTTGGGCAATCGGAAGCTGATCATTAATCCATAGAATATGGTCACTCCGAATATTGCTTACCACGCCGTTTTGAATACCAGCTTCTCTGAATTCATCCATATGGTGGCTACATTCATTGGCAACCTGATCGCGATATTGATCTGAATAAGCATGATCTATAATTGCAAAACCATGTGCATTTAAATCATCTAAAATTTGATCCAGATTCCATGAATCAGGAAGCGAGTGATAGTGCATATAACCTCGAATAGATCGTAAAATATCAAGCTGCTCTATTTTAGATGATCACAACCTTACGAAAGAATATTTTTTTCATGTTAAACTATTTGTTGAATTGAGGAATTAAAGTCAACATGAATTACCGTCACCATTTCCATGCGGGCAACTTTGCAGATGTTATGAAGCATGTGCTTTTGCTACAGCTTCTTAATCGTTTAAATGCCAAAGATAAACCTTATCGTTATATCGATACGCATGGAGGTGCAGGAAAATATGATTTATCTCAAGCACCTGCGCAAAAGTCAGGAGAATTCCTAACAGGTATTCATCGTCTTGTTCAGCTTTCAGAAATGGAAAAGCGCCAAGCTCCTGAAGCAATTCAACAATACTTAAAACTTGTTGAAGAACTACGCTCTCAAGAAGGTAAGGGGAGTTATCCTGGTTCTCCTTGGTTTGCATTACAAGGTATGCGCGAAATTGATAAAGCGACTATATTTGAAATGCAACGTGATGTTTTTCAGCAATTACGTCATAACATTCATGACAAACGTGCAGGTTTGCACGAGCGCGATGCATATGAAGGCTTACTTGGTGTAATTCCACCGAAGGAAAAGCGCGGTCTAGTCATGATTGACCCGCCATACGAGTTAGAACGTAAAGATTTTCCGCAATTAGTTGAATTGTTACAACAAGCTCATAAGAAATGGCCAACAGGCGTTTTTGCAGTTTGGTATCCAATTAAAGACCGAGCGATGATTGAGCGTTTTGAAAAGAAAATGTTCAAAACAGGAATTCGCCGTCAGTTAGTTTGTGAAATTTGTGTATGGCCAGATGACACTCCTGTAGGTCTAAATGGTTGTGGTTTATTGGTAATCAACCCGCCTTGGCAGTTCTCTGAACAAGCCGATCAAGCCCTACAATGGTTATTCCCTCACTTACGTATGCAAGAAACGGGTGGTCACGCCGCTGTACGCTGGTTAGTGGGTGAGTAATAATTAATCTAAATCAATGCACATGTTTGGAATAGAAAATAATGACAAATGCGCCTAAACCAGAGCAAGATTTAACTCATAATGAACATTCTTTTGATGGGATTACGTTCGAAGTGGTTGAAGAGGAAGATAATCCGGAAGGACAAAAAGTAAAGCGTCGAGGTATTTATCTTTGGCCTAACTTAATAACTACAGCCGCTTTGTTGTCTGGTTTCTATTCCATCATTGCGAGTATGAATGGCGAATTTACTCAAGCAATTTATGCCATTTTTATAGCAGCATTGTTAGATGGGTTAGATGGTCGAGTTGCCAGAGCAATCGGTGCGCAAAGTGCTTTTGGTGAGCAATATGACTCATTGTCAGATTTGTTAGCCTTTGGTGTAGCGCCAGCAATGCTAATGTATAGCTGGAGTCTGCATGATTTGGGCCGTATAGGTTTAGCTTGCTGTTTTGTTTATACTGCTTGTGCGGCTTTCCGTTTAGCGCGTTTTAATGTTCAAATTGGAGTAGTTGATAAACGTTACTTTATTGGTATCGCAAGTCCACTTGCTGCAATTATTATTATTTCACTTGTATGGGTTGCGCGAGATTACCCATTCATTTTCGATTTGCGTGATATTGCGATTCAAGTGATTAATTCGGTGATCATGGTGGTGGTTGGACTACTTATGATTTCAAACATTAAATACTATTCATTTAAGCAAATGGACCGTAAGCGTGTTCCTTTTGTAGTTATGTTGCCAGTAGTACTGATTTTTGCAGCAATCACTTATAATATCCCAATGGGTATTTTGATTGTTTCAATTATCTATGCTCTATCGGGCTTTGTTACCACACTATTAGCTAAAAAAAATAACGAGACTATCAGAACATAAATTATATGAGGTTCAGTATGCCGAAGTTGATGAATCAGATAAATCAATTGCAGCAGCTGGGCCTCAACTCAAATGGGGGCGTTGTATATCAGCCTTCTAGAGGCTTTTTCAAAGTTGTTTATCAAGGTTTAATCCTTCCTAACTTACCTGCGCCACTTCGTTATTTTAATTATATTAGCCTGATTGGACAGCCTAGAATTCCCCTTTGTTATAACGCAAACAGTATTGTGACTTCTGCGATTGATACAGCAACAGTATTGGTCAGTAGTAGTTTACACAGTGTAGATCACTTAAAAATTTATTCAGTTCGAAGACAATGTCAGCTTAATCCTAATTACTACCAATTTGATAAAACTGATCTTATTGAATGGCAAATTCCTCAAATTCATCTTAAACGAGTGGATTCTGAGATGAGCTGTGATTTAGTTATTCAAACTCCTTCTAATATTTTGAACTCATCTGCATTGCAGTGGGGAATATCAGACTATTGGACAGTTCTTTGTCATTGTGAAGGTGAAATCTTATATAAAGGGCAAAAATATGAAGTGAGTGGATTAGGGCGATTTAAACATGCTCGAGCATTACACTTACCCTTTCTATCTTTATGTTTTTATACATATCAAGTGATTAATCTCAATGAAAAAACTCAAGTCACTCTGACCCAAATAAGAAACCAATGGAATATCGTTTTGTGTTCACGCTTAGATATCCAAGAAATAGGTAAAGAACCATTAACTTTTACTGAAGAAGTTAATTTTCATATTTACCGTGTTTATCCAAAAGTTCAAACACCATTTGGAAGAGAAATGTATTTACCTCGAGAGTTTTCTTGGCAATGTAAAAAAAATGGAAAAGTTATTTTTGAGCTCTATGCTGAAAGTCGTGGTGATTATAAATTTGGATTGGCCGCTGGATATATAGGAAGTTTCAGCTACCAGTTAAGCTGGAATGATCAGTGTCTTCAGGGAGAGGGTGGATATTGTGAATATATCGATTGCCGGCCTTTAAGATGGCAAGAGAAGAACCAGAATGAAAAAAGACTCGATAAATTGCTGCTTTTACAACCATGTTTATATAAAAAATGAATATTTTTACCATTTTTGATCAAAAAGCGAACTGTTGATGCGCTAATGTTTAAAAAGGTATTGCAAAGGGATCTTAATGCTCTATAATGCACATCCATCGGCGGTGATGCAGATAGAAACTTGTTGAAAAACAGTTACTTGTGATTAAGTTGGTTGCTTTAAGTGATGAATTTGATGATAAGGTGGTTTAGAAAATAAGTTTTAAAAAATATCGAAATTACCTGTTGACTTTTAAGAGATTAAGAGTAATATAGCCGACCTAGCTTGCTGGTGACGAACCAGGAAGAAGATCATTAAGAGAATTGAAGAACAACTTGTGTGGATTTTTACTGATTGATTAATCGAAATAATTTTCATTGATTGATTGGTTTAAATTACTCGAAGTTTATTTGAGCGAAAT